>JBCDLY010000001.1:0-300980 GCA_038744815.1 Pseudomonadota bacterium
AATGGTGATGCCGGGCGACAACCTGAAGTTTGATGTGGAGCTGATCGCGCCGATCGCGATGGAAGAAAAACTGCGCTTCGCGATCCGTGAAGGCGGCCGCACCGTCGGCTCCGGCGTCGTCTCCAAAATCCACGAGTAATCGCGGAATTGAATTTAACTCGGCGGGCACGCCTGCCGGGTCTTACAAACGGGTCTTATGTGGGGTTCGGATGAGCCTTGCTCCACCTCTTCGACCTTCACCCATTTGGGATGAAAAAGATGAACGGTCAAAATATTCGCATTCGGTTGAAAGCGTTTGACTACCGCGTTCTTGATGCCTCCACGCAGGAGATCGTGAACACGGCAAAACGCACCGGTGCAACGGTTCGCGGTCCTATTCCGCTGCCGAACAAGATCGAGAAATACACTGTTCTACGTGGTCCACACGTGAACAAGAAATCTCGGGAACAATTTGAAATCCGGACGCATAAGCGTCTCTTAGATATCGTCGATCCGACACCACAAACCGTGGACGCGCTGATGAAGCTCGACCTCGCGGCTGGTGTGGACGTCGAGATCAAACTCTAAGGGGGCCGAAATGCGTTCTGGAGTTATTGCAAAAAAAATCGGCATGACGCGCCTCTTTATGGAAGATGGTCGCCAAGTGCCCGTGACAGTTCTGCAGATGGAAAACCTGCAGGTTGTTGCGCAACGTACATCTGAAAAAGACGGTTACACGGCTGTTCAGCTGGGTGCAGGTGCGGCGAAAGCCAAGCGCACGTCTCAAGCCATGCGTGGTCACTTCGCAACAGCGAAAGTGGAGCCAAAGCGTAAGGTGGCTGAATTCCGTGTCTCCGAAGACAATCTGATCGGTGTCGGCGAAGAGATCGTCGCCTCTCACTTCGTTGAAGGTCAGAAAGTGGATGTGGCAGGGACATCCATCGGTAAAGGGTTTGCCGGTGCGATGAAGCGCCACAACTTTGGTGGTCTGCGGGCATCCCACGGTGTATCAATCTCTCACCGTTCGCACGGGTCCACAGGTCAGTGTCAGGAACCTGGTCGCGTCTTCAAAGGTAAGAAGATGGCCGGTCATATGGGTGCCGTTCGCGTGACAACACAGAATTTGGAAGTCGTTCGTACGGATGTCGATCGTGGCTTGATCATGATCAAAGGCGCTGTACCGGGCTCCAAAGGGGGTTGGGTCACAATCAAAGACGCTGTGAAGAAGAAAGCACCTGCGGATCTTCCAATGCCAGCGGCCCTACGCAGCCAGCTGTCCCCAGTGGAAGAAGCGCCGGTTGAAGATCAAACAGAAGAAGCAGTCGCGGACGCACCAGCGGAAGCACCTGCATCTGAAGGAGAAGAGTCATGAAGGCTGATGTCGTAAAACTCGACGCGAAGAAAGCCGGATCCATTGATCTCTCCGATGAGATCTTCGGTCTGGAGCCTCGCAAAGACATTCTTCATCGTGTTGTGCGCTACCAGCTGGCAAAACGCCAGGCGGGCACACACAAGGTGAAGACCCGTCGCGAGACATCTTATTCAACCAAGAAAATTGTGCGCCAGAAGGGGTCTGGCGGCGCGCGTCACGGTGACCGGAATGCTCCGATCTTCCGTGGTGGTGGTGTCTACAAAGGCCCGACACCGCGCAGCCATGCGCATGATCTGACGAAGAAGTTCCGTAAATTGGGTCTGCGTCACGCATTGTCCGCAAAGGCAACAGCGGGTGAGCTGGTCGTTTTGGATGCCGCAGAATTGAAAACGGCAAAAACCAAAGATCTGGCCAAAGCGGCGAAGGAACTGGGTTGGAAAAAGACGCTCGTCATCGATGGTCCTGAACTGAACGAGAACTTCTCTCGTGCGGCGCAGAACATGGAAGACTTCAACGTGCTGCCGTCCCAAGGGGCCAATGTCTATGACATCCTAAAGGCGCACACGCTGGTCATCACAAAAGCAGGCGCTGAAGCGCTGCAAGCGAGACTGAAATGACCGAGAAATCAGCACTATATGATGTGATCCGCAAGCCGATCATCACGGAAAAAGCCACAATGGCGTCTGAAAATGGCGCGGTTGTCTTCGAAGTGTCAATCGATGCGAACAAGCCTCAGATCAAAGAAGCGGTCGAAACACTCTTTGGTGTGAAGGTCAAAGCGGTGAACACGACGATTTCAAAGGGTAAGCTAAAGCGGTTCCGCGGTCGCCTTGGAAAACGCGCTGACGTAAAAAAGGCCTATGTGACCCTCGAAGAGGGCAATACAATCGACGTGACAACCGGTCTTTAAACGACCCGTAGATGCGTTCTCTGGACGCGTATTCGATGCTCAAAGCTCCGCCATTTGGCGGGGCTTTTTTTGTATGTGTCTGCTTCGCGGGACGAAGCTGCCGTTCATGTAATTTGTCTATTCGCCAATTTGAGCCGAACCCAAACTCAAACGTCATGCAAACTCGCCTTTATCAAAGCCGAAATCAGCGCAATGTGCTCCGTCTGATAGTTCTGCGAAAACACATCTCTTTCATGCGCCTCAGAGACGACATCTGCATCGACATATGGAAAGACGATCGCTCCGAAAATTGCAGGCACCAAATGTGCGGCGACTGCCTGTCCCTTTGCGTTGTCCCCAAGATAGAGGCCAATCTGATGGGCCATTATCTTCTGAAACGGAATAAGATATGTTGATTTGAGCCAGTCAGATCGCTCCCCTCCCTGGCGCGTTTCATCGATGGATATATGGATTAATGAGATCCGGGAGGCCGCAAAGAACACAATCTGTTTTGAAACAGCATCCAAAAGGCTGGCGTCTTGGTGGTTTTGACGCTCAGAGATGAAATCCAATATTTCTTTTTGAAACTCATTATACGCGTCTGAAACGGCCTCGTGCCAAAGCGCGTCTTTTGACCCAAAATGATAATGAATGAGCCGTTTCGCGACCTTTGCGCGCTTGGCAATGTGATCCACACTCGCGCCTTTAAATCCACGTTTTGCAAATTCCGCCAAGGCCGCGCGCTTGATGTCGTCGCGGCCATCGCTGGCGTCTAACCGTGGCCTACCTCTGCTGCGCTTCTTCAAATTCTGGTCTGTCATGACTCTCTGATTGACATATTAATTACATTCAGTCATGTAATAAATAATTGCACTCTTTGATGCAATAAATTGCGTTTTTGACGGGGCATATGAATGGGCCAACTCAGCGTTGGTATTGGATTGGAACGGGGGGAAACGTGACACGAGATCCACAAATTGGGCTTTCGGACCAAGATCTTCAGGGCGTTCCCTTTGCCGCGTTTTACAATCCTCAGGTTAAGCCCCCACAAGACCAAGTTCGTGCGGCGTTAACGGCTGGGCCATTGGCGTCAGCACTTTTTCCCCCGATCTCTCTGGCCAGGGAACTGATGGATGACGGCTATGCCCCCATTGAAACGGGTTACACGTTCAGCCCTGATTTCGGTTCGCGCATACATTGCTTGACGGACATGCCTGGGGTCACACCCGACATGTGGGCGTGGTGGTTTGGCTGGCATGGATGCGATGGAAGACGCTACAAGCTTTGGCACCCCTTGGCACATGTGGATGCGCGTTGGTCCGATGGTCGCGATGATATCGTATATCTTGGCCGCACATCTGTCGTGACAGAATTTATCGGCGCGTCTTGTTTTAAGGCGACAATTTCATTCGTTGACCCTGCGATTTTGGGCTTTGATCCGAAAGCTCTTCAGGAAAGCGGTGCTGTTGCAATTTGTGCCCGACTTGGCGAACCGATGATCCCGCTAAAGGGTGGCTGGCTTGTCCACTATATCCGGCCCACGTCCTCTGGAAGCGAAATGCGCTCCCGATTTTGGATCGGCGGGGAAACGGTTTCACCAAGCAACAATCACGGGCGTTTCATGAAAACTGCAATGATGCCTTTCCGTCCTTTGGCAAAGGTGATGGCCCCGAAGGCGCGAGATCTCTTGGCCCATTGCGGGCAAGAGATGAACCATCTCGCGCAGTTTCTGCCCGATCTTTACGCCGAATTCGGCCCCAACAGAAAAGGAAAAGGAACATGAAACGTCCATCTGGGACAGGCCGCATTTGGGAGCAAGGTGAACCTGGGTTTGACAAAGCCGTGCTTGCAACCAGCTTCAATGGCCGCGATCCCGGTCGCAGGCCGCAGCTATTTGTAGATGCGAATACAGTTGAAGATGTCAAATATGCTTTACAACAAGCGCGCGATCGCGGGCTGAACCTAAGCATCTGTTCCGGTGGGCATTCTTGGGCGCAGAACCATTTGCGCGATGACAGTGTGCTGTTGAGCATGGCGCGCTTCAACGACATTGAAATAGACGCGAGCGCCGAAATCGCGCGGGTTGGTCCCGGCACGTGGAGTTATGATCTGGATCGCGCAGCCGGGCGCAAGAACCTGTTTTTTCCGGTCGCACATGTGAATGATGTCTGCATGGGCGGCTTTATGCTGCAGGGCGGTTTTGGTTGGGGAAGCCGGGAGCTTGGGGTGGCGGCACAAAGCCTGATCGGTCTTGATCTGGTGCTGGCCGATGGGTCGGAAATCCACGCCAGCGAGACTGAAAACGCGGATATTTTCTGGGCGGCGCGTGGCTCGGGCCCGGGGTTTTTTGCTGTGGTGACTCGCTATCATCTGCGTCTGCATCCCCGCTTCAAGTTTATGGGGATGATGATGCAGATCTTCCGCATGAGGCATCTGGAAAAGGTTTTCCGTTGGGCCGAAGAGATCGGTCCAAGCGTCTCGCGCCAGGTTGAGTTTCAATTTGTGATGACGCCCAAAGCCTTGGGCATTTTCAGCCCCGGCATGGAGATTGTCGCTCCGGTTTTGACCAATTCGCGCAAGGAAGCCAGAGAGGCGGTCCGGTTTCTCAAAGAGAGCCCCATTCGCAAATTTGCAAGTCTGACGACGCCGCTTATTCCCGCGCAGACATGGCTGATGTCGAGTATCGCAACGATCACGCATTTTCCGGCCGGAATGCATTGGTGCGCCGACAATATGTGGACCGATGCACCGATTGACCATCTTTTGCCGGGCTTACAAAAAGTGGCCGATACAATGCCGCCAGCCCCAAGTCATGCGCTTTGGTTGAATTGGCACCCGCCTGAAAACCGACCCGATATGGTTTTTTCACTGGAAGCCAAACATTACTTTGCCGTCTACGGTGAATGGAAGAAACCTGAGGACGACGCCAAGTATATGAGCTGGGCGACAGACCGTATCACCGACATGGCGCAGTTTTCCAAGGGCATCCAGCTTGCCGATGAAAATCTGGGGCGGCGCGCCGATCGTTTCACAACCGATGCAAAGCTTGCAAGGCTTGATGCTGTGCGCGCCAAATACGACCCCGACAATCTGTTTAATGCGTGGATGGGACGGCCCAAAACACAGGGCAGAACATGAGCAATTGGAAAAGGCGAGAGCTTTTAATTGGTGGTGTTGCCGCAACGGCCCTGGGTGCTGCTGGATGGGGGGCGAGATTAGCGCACGAAGAAGAACCTGGTTCAAGGGGTGTGTCCCTTGACGCATCGCCGCCAAAGGCCCGTCGCGATCTAAATCTCTTGATCATTATGGTGGATCAAGAGCGCGTTTGGGACACGTTGCCGGACGATCTGGACATGCCCAATCACCGGCGTATCGCTGACGCTGGAAGCTCTTTCATCAACATGAATTGCACCACTCCGCTTTGCACACCATCCCGATCCGTCATTTGGACCGGTCAACATGTGCAGCATACCGGCGTCTACGATAATATTGAGGTTCCGGTCTTCGGAAGACATCTCGACCCAGCCATACCAACGCTGGGTCATATGTTGAGCGAGATGGGGTTTTATACTGCCTATAAAGGCAAATGGCATCTAAGTGGTTTGCCCAAAGACCCAGATTGGGGACGAAGCGCTGATCGGACCAATGCCTTGGAAATATATGGCTATGCCGACTCTGGCTGGGGTCAGGAACTCATCGACAGTCATGACGGCTGGAAATTTGATGGTCGAATTGCGGCCGACGCAGCGACTTGGTTAACTCAAAAATCGCCAACCATTGACGCGCCATGGGCCTTGACTGTCAGTTTTGTAAATCCTCATGACATCATGTTTTTTGACGCCACTGGCGACCAAGCAAAATCTAGAATTCAAGATGTCTTTCCGGGACCTGTGCTCGGTCTTCCGGACGATCCACTATACCAAACGGTCAATACAGAAGAACTACCCCGAAATTTCCGCCGCCCATCGTATGGGGGGCAGGTTAGCAGCCAGGCTGAATATGACGCCTATATGGATGTCTTTTATGGTAGGCTTCCCCATACCGATCTAGAAGCCTGGCTGCGTTTTTCCAACTACTACTACAACTGCATTCGAGACGTAGACCGACATTTGGGAACGGTGTTGGACGCATTGGAAAAAAGTGGCCAAGCTGACAACACCATTGTCGTCTATCTTTCGGATCACGGCGAAATGGGTGGGGTACATGGACTAAGGCAAAAGGGTCCTTGGATGTATCGGGAAAACATTACCGTACCGTTCGTTGTATCGCATCCCGATGCCCGAAAGGGGCGAACCAATAATGGCATCGTTTCGACCCTTGATTTTGCACCCACAATACTTGGATTGGTGGGCGCTGATAAGAAAGCGACCAAGGATCGTTACACAAACATCAAAGGCATAGATATCTCAGAGGATATCACGAACGCCAGCACGGCTCGAACCCGAGATAAAAAAGGTGCCTTGTTGACATATTGCGTGACGCATCACGCCGACCCGAATTTCGCAGCAGCCGCATTGGAGAACCAAATTATAGAAGGACCGTTTTCTAAAGTGCTGAACATGGCTGGGGCAGGATTTGTACCGGATATGTCGTCAAAGAGTTTCATGCGCGGCGTAGTCACAGACCGATATAAATTCGGTCGATATTTTTCAGCTCGGGACCATCATCTTCCCAAGGATCTTGAGGAACTGCGTTCCCAAAACGAGCTCGAGTTGTTTGATCTGCAAGCAGACCCCGGTGAAACGATGAACATGGCTGCTTTGGCCCCCGACGCGCTCTTACTTCAGCTTAACAGACAGTTGAACGATTTAGTTGACGAAGAAGTAGGCGTTGACGATGGGGAATACCTGCCCGGACCATCTTGGCTATGGCGATGAAAATCTGGGGCGGCGCGCCGATCGTTTCACAACCGATGCAAAGCTTGCAAGGCTTGATGGGCTGCGCGCCAAATACGACCCCGACAATCTGTTTAATGCGTGGATGGGGCGCGTGGCACCTGCCGCTCGCCGCTCTGCCTAACCAAAGGATTTACCATGCTCCGTTATCCACTTAGCACCGACTGGCCAATCTACCTCTTCATCCTCGCCTACGCCACTCTCATCTTGCGGATGACATATGGTCTTTGGTTTGGTGACGGGATCAACATCTTCGCCAGTTACAGCACGCCCACTGATCCCGCGCAGGTCATTGTGGACGCCAACAAGGTCTATTGGTCCAAGACCTGTTTTCTGTTTGGAACCTTGCTTTTGGTCGGTCTGGGGGTCGACTTCAGAGCTGCCGTCGGGCTGGCTGCACTGTTCTGGTCAGGCTCGCTGATCTTAATGTTCGGCATGACGTTTACGCTCGGCTTCACCTTGGTCCTAGCGGCGGCGATCTTTGGGCTTCAGGTCTATCGCGCCCAGCTCTTCAATTAGGTATCAAATCGGACTTCATCATGCGTCATCTCGCTTTCGCTTTCACCCTTCTTGCCACATCTGCCGCTGCCCAAGACGGCTCTGCCATCAGCGGTATCGATCTTGTCCCATCGCGCGGCGCAGAAATTGGCGCCGTCTTCGAAGCGTGGCTCAGCCCCCAGCAAGAGGGTGGCGAAGAGCAAGACACGCCGGGGATTATTCCGCAGACATTTCGATCCACCACGCCGTCTGTTGATCGGAATGACCGCACTTCACGCGGCCACGGCACACTTTCCTTTAGCCGCGATTTAAGCCGCGCATATGCTCATGTGCGAATTGAGAATGTAAACCCGGATGAAATCAACATGTTCCACATCCATTGCGGGCGCCCGGGTCAACTCGGGCCGATTATCGTAGATCTTGGCATGGAGCTAGATTTGAGTGAGGAATTCGCTGACGGGGAAATCTTGGTTGAGATCACGAATGAAGACATTGTCGCTGTGATCGAGCGTGCCCAAGGCCTGGTTTCTGCCTTTACGGCTGGTTGCCCCATCGTCCCAACGATCCCAACTGATCGCGTCGTGACCGTGGCGGGGATGGCTCACATCGCCTTCGTAAGGGAGCTCTACTTTAATCTTCACACAACGGGTCAAACATATTTTGGCGATATCCGGGGACAACTGTACCCGACAGAGCATGGAAACGAGAAGACCAAACATCCGTTAGACAGTGGCCAAGACACAGACGAAATTTTGAATGATAGCTATTGGTTGCTGTACCGAACTGTGGAAATTAGCCTGTGAAAGTCTGGTTTCGGCCGAAGATGCATGCCGTTAACTGTATTTGACGACTTGCTTCGCTGGATCATTGGAGGCGGACTTCAGTGATGGAATTGGGCTATGCAATAAACTTCGTCGGCCATGATGAGTGGATGAACAGCGGGTACGACCCACGTCTGTCGCAAGGTCACGTCATTACTCGCGATGGAGAGATTATCGGAATTTGGCGCGTTGTCGGATATGATCCTGCTGATGAATATTCTAGCGGTCGCTATGAATTTACGGCTTCTGACGAAAAAACGACAAAGTTTATAGAAGACTTTGATTCACTGGATATACGAGTAAGTCGAGGCTTTGCGCTATCGACACTGATTAGAACCATCAGAGAATGGTATGAGGCCAGCAACCCAGAAATCTCGTGATTGAGGGTCTAAGAAGTGAATGTTTGCAAGGTGGGATGCGAACGCGATCCCAACGTCTATTCATCAATGTCGGTTTAGGGCTCAAACCAGACGTTGCTTCTCACCCCCGTCCAAACACCGCTTGCAGCTTATTCCCATCGGGATCGCGGACATAAGCCGCGTAGTAATTCTTGCCATAATGCGGGCGGGGACCGGGCCCGCCGGCATCGCTGCCGCCTAAACAAAGTGCAGCTTCATGAAATTCATGCACCTGCTCTTGGCTCTCTGCCACAAAGGCGACATGCGTCCCGTTCCCGAATGTAGCCGGGTTTCCATCCTCTGGCGTATAAATAAAAATAGTTGGCCATCCTCCTTTTTGGTAGGCCGCTGGAAACCCAGGCGGTTTCGCCAGACGCTCAAACCCCAGCACGCCTAATACGGCATCATAAAAGGCTGATGCTTTTTCTACATCGTTTGTTCCAAGGGTAATATGACTAATGACGGACATTGGGACTCCGATCGCTGCTAGCTTGATTTCGGCTTACCTTGCATCACGAGAAGGCCCGCTCCAACAATCAAAACCATCCCGAGGATTGTGGTCGCGGTAGGCAAAGTTTCAAAAAACAGAATATCCCAAGCCGCGACAAACACCAGGTAACTGTATTCGAAAGTCGCGACCGTCGCCGGTGGTGCGATCTGATACGCGCCAGCATGCATCACACCGATGAGGATGGCAAAGCCGGTCAGGGCGGCAAGCGCTAACCAATCAGAAAGAGCGACAGTATTCCAGTTGCCCAGCAGGTATGGGTTTTGCGCAACCAAGGGTTGGGATAGAGGTGCCAGAACCAAAACAAAAGTAAGTGCAAAACCGGCGAACATCATCATCGCGTTCAAGGACAGTGCCAGGCTTTCAACCGAATAGCTCTGGCATTTGGTACGCGTGATGATCAGCCCAACCGAATAGAACGCGGCGCCTAAGATCGGAAGGAGTGCAAAAGGTGAAAATGCATCCGTACCGGGCTGCAGCAAAACAACAACTCCCACAAACCCTAGAAAAACGCCGATCCAACCCCATGCGCCGACAGCCTCTTTGATGACAAAGGCCGAAAGGATTGCCACGAAAATGGGTGCGATGTAGTTCGCCGCCCCGACTGTGGACAGGCTTAGAAAGGGAATGGCAGCATAGAAAGCAAGAAAGGTCATCGTTAGGCAGAGCCCGCGGATCAGCGGCCACACCTCACAGGCGTGGCGCACCGTCTTTAAGGACCGCGCACGTATCACTCCGATCAGTGCCAGGAGCGGTACCGTCATCACTCCGCGCAGGGCAAAGATTTGCCAAAGGGTGAGATCCCCTTTGAACAATTTGAACACCAAATCTTGCAAGGAAATCATAAGCGCGGTCGCGATAATCAAGATCATACCACGTGTTACCAAATTGGGATTGTTCGCCGATCTCATTGCGCTTTCCTGAACTAGATGTCGTCAAAACACAGCAGTCTCTGGCGGCTCTGCCTGATGTTTCCGCCGTTTATGTCCTCGGTTTCGACAAAGGGCTCAATTCCCGTTCAGAGTTCTGCAAACACAAGCATGTAGTATTGTACGGCTTTTCGCAGGTTCTCGACTGACACCCGTTCGTCTTTGCCATGCACGCGGGGCAGATCAGTGTCCAAGAACACGAAAGGCGCAAAGCGGTAGCTGTTTTGCGTGTATTGGCTGTAGTAGCGGGAGTCCGATCCCGCCACCATCAGGCCCGGCACGATGGCGACATCCCCGAACACGGCGGCGGTGGCGCGCGCCAAAACATCAAATGCTTCATTGTCATGGGCGCTTACGGGACTGGCAGGGGAGGAGGTCAGAACGTTATACTCAATCCCTTCGACGTCGATTGTTTTGCTGAGGTGATCCAGAACCGTCTGCTCGGTGTCGCGCGGATGAAGGCGGAAATTCACGGTCGCTGTTGCCTCTTGGGGCAGCACATTCTCGGCGTTGGAGCCATCCAGCATCGTCGGCGCTGTCGTCGTGCGCAGCATGGCATCGGTGGTATTGGCGCCGGACAGGACCATTTCGATCACCGGTCTAAACAGCCATGCATTGGCGAACAGGACCCGCTCGACCAGCCCCATATGGCGTCCGAGATCATCGAAGAACGATTTCGAAACGCCGGTCAAGCCGCCATTGATTGGTGCGTCGTGAAGTTGATGCAACGCCTCCGCCAAAGAAAAAACGGCCGTTTCACGCTGCGGCAGTGAGCTGTGCCCGCCTTCCGAGGTCGCCGTGATCTCCACGGTCATATAGCCCTTCTCGGCGACGTTGATGGCGGCGATATCCTTTGGAACGGTTGAGACGACGTTGCGCAAAACGAAAGACCCCTCGTCGAGGCTCCAATCTAGCGGGATATCGTTAGAGCGAAAATACTCCAACACGGCTTGCGCCCCGCCAAGGCCGCCGATCTCCTCGTCTTGGGTCAGCGTCACGTAGATGTCGCGCTGTGGTTCAAACCCGTCGGCGGCCAGACGATCGAGCGCTTCGAGGAACGAAATGGCGACACCTTTCATATCGAGCGCGCCGCGGCCCCAAACGAACCCGTCTTGAATGGTGCCCGCCCAAGGGTCCACGCTCCACTCGCTCTCGATGGGAACAACGTCATAATGGCCGCTGATCAAGATGCCGTCCAAGCCGGACTCGGCGCCTTCCCATTTAAAGATCGGAGTAAAGCCGCTGACATACTCGACGCTGGTCGCGTTTATGAAGTTTGGAAACGCCACGTCCAACCAGTCCAAGAAGTCTTGATAGTCAGCAGGGCGTCCGGGTGCACCCAAAGGATGCGAGATTGTTTTGAACTGTATGGCTTGGCTCAGCTTTTGTGCCACCTCCAATCCGTCGACCTCGGGCAGGTCAACGTCCGCAACTTCCAACTCGGGGGGCGTGTAGCGGATGGTGTTAAAGACAATCACGCCCACCAAGATGACAAAGGCCAATCCAACGAGTTTCAAAATGCGGCGCATGTTCCCCTCCCAAGCCATCATGGGACAACGGTATCATGCATGATTCCTCTGTCAGATATACCCCACGTCAGAAGTTTTCGGGGTGCCGATCGCTATCGGATCACATGGACCGTGCATTTGGCATGACGTACGACTTTGGCCGAAACTGACCCAAGCAATGCACCGGACAGACCCTCGCTATGGGAGGCCACAACGATGCAATCGATGTCATGGTCATTGGCGTAATCCACAATCGCCCGACCAGCATATCCGTCGACCAAAGCGGCCTTCGCGCCGGGAAGGGCCTTTGCCTTCTCTGCAAGAAGGTTTTTGGCCGCGGCACGAGAGTCGTCCAACATCTGCTTCGTGATTGTAATTCCCGCGTAATTTGGAATGGGTTCCAAAGCATGGAACACGGTGAGGGTTGCGGTGTCATCGGCCAGCGCTTGGGCGGCTTCGTATGCGGGGCCTGGATCATGCCCTTCATCGAACAAAACGGGTATCAGAATATTTTTGTACATGGCTCACTCCCCTGATCTCAGACCAAGGTAAGCATTCTGGATCAAATTACCACTTTGGCTCGAGACCATTCGATTTGTCGAAAACAGTTTCGGGGATACGAGCGCGCCAGCGCGAAGTGGTGGCAGGCAGGGATGCAAGCGCATCCCGTTGCCACACACTGCATATTCAGAACTTTAGGGCGGGGCGCTTCACTCCGTTCGCGCTGTTAACCCGCCCACGGGCGGTCGCTCCGAGGTCCCCACTTTAACTTGTAAATTCTATTACGTTGGCAATTATTAAAACGTGCCGCGCACGAATTTGAAAAAGCTATCATTTAATTGGGAGGGCCTTTCAATGCCTGCTGCTAGGTCAAACAATAAACTGCAACGCTGGGAAATCAGTATAATCAAGGCGATGATAGCGACCGGCGACTACAAAGACCAAGATATCCAGTCATATTTCACCCGCCCCACTCGGACCATCAATCACGCGCGGATTGCGGAAATACGTGACGGTACTAGGCATCGCGCAATTCAAGCGGCCTCAAATGATGAATTGCACGAGTTTCTTACTGCTTGGCCCAATTTGGACCTACAAACTGGGCTATCATCGGAGGGAGACGAGCTTCTCATCAAAGCCAGAGAGGCAATGATTGCAGCTGTGCATACCTTTAACAGTGCAGGGCTTACGTTTCGCAGCGAATTGTTCATCGTTACAACAGTTATCGCGTGGACGTATTTGCTTCATGCTTGGTTTAGGAAAGAAGGGATTGAGTATAGATACTTTAAAGGCGATGAGGTTCAAAAGACTCCTGATGGAGCCGAAAAGTACTTGGAACTTGGTGCTTGTCTAAGACATGAAAAATCGCCGGTAAGTGAAGGTGTAAAGAGAAATTTAGAGTTTTTAATCCATATACGACACGAGATTGAACATCGTTCGACTTCAAGAATCGACGATGCATTGAGCGCAAAGTTTCAAGCAAGCTGTTTGAACTTTAATCAAGCAATTAAGAGTTGGTTTGGCTCTCAATACGCCTTGGAAAAGCGACTTCCGATTGCTCTACAGTTTACGACGTTTGATTTAGCCCAGCGATCTTTGTTGAAAAAGGCAACTGACCTGCCAGCAAATATCGAGTCATCAATAAATTCATTTGAAGGCGATCTGACTGAGGAACAGTATTCCGATCCAGCATACCGCTATAGAGTGGCATTTGTTCCCATTACTAAGCAGAGAGAAAGCGCCGCAGACGTTGCAATAAACTTTTTCAAGGCGGGTTCCCAAGAGGCAAATGCTATCAATGAAATCCATTTGAAAGAAGTGGACAAAGCTCGGCACACGGCTATGCAAGTAGTCAATGTTGTGAAAGCTACTGGGTTCCCCAACTTTACGATGAGCGACCATACGCGCCTATGGAAGGGTTTGGATGCGAGAAAAGAAGGAACACCTTTTGGGAAGCAAGGAGATTACAAAAGTTCATGGGTTTGGTTTGACAATTGGATTGATCGCGTAAGGGCGCACTGTGAAGAAGCTGGCGACAAATATCGTTAGCATTAAAGTCATAGACACGCCCACCCAACCCCGATATAGGCCGCCCATCGCAGGCTTCGGATTCGCGTCCGGGGCCTTTGATCTTTTTCGCTTCTCGAAAGACAGGCGGGAGTAACATAGGCAGGCGAAACCCTGTCGTTTAGAAAACGGAAGACAGTAAGAATGGCACTCAAGTCGTACAAGCCGACGACGCCGGGCCAGCGCGGGCTGGTTCTGATCGACCGTTCGGACCTTTGGAAAGGTCGCCCAGTCAAATCCCTCACCGAAGGATTGACGAAGAATGGCGGTCGGAACAACACCGGACGGATCACGATGCGTCGCAAAGGTGGGGGGGCAAAACGCCTCTACCGGATCGTGGATTTCAAGCGGAACAAAGTAGATGTTCCAGCAACGGTCGAACGTATTGAATATGACCCGAACCGGACAGCGTTCATCGCCCTGGTCAAATATGAAGATGGCGAGCAGCGCTATATCCTGGCGCCGCAGCGTATGGCGGTTGGCGACACAATCGTGTCCGGCGCCAAAGCAGATATCAAACCCGGTAATGCGATGCCTTTTTCCGGCATGCCCATCGGGACAATCGTCCACAATGTAGAGATGAAGCAGGGCAAAGGCGGTCAGATCGCTCGCGCCGCTGGGACGTACGCTCAATTCGTTGGTCGCGACGGTGGCTATGCGCAGATCCGCCTGTCCTCAGGTGAACTTCGCTTGGTCCGTCAGGAATGCATGGCCACTGTTGGTGCCGTGTCCAACCCTGACAATTCAAACCAGAACTTCGGTAAAGCGGGTCGGAACCGCCATAAAGGCATCCGTCCATCTGTTCGCGGTGTTGTTATGAACCCGGTCGATCACCCCCATGGTGGTGGTGAGGGTCGGACCTCTGGCGGTCGTCACCCAGTGACGCCTTGGGGTGTTCCCACCAAGGGTAAGCGGACACGCTCCAACAAGACGACGGATAAGTTTATTATCCGCTCCCGTCACGCGAAGAAGAAAGGACGTTAAGCGATGTCTCGTTCAGTATGGAAAGGTCCTTTCGTTGATGCGCATGTCTTGAAGAAGGCAGAGAAAGCGCGCGAAAGCGGCCGTAATGAAGTGATCAAAATCTGGTCGCGTCGGTCAACCATCCTGCCACAATTCGTGGGTCTGACTTTTGGTGTGTATAACGGCCAAAAGCATATCCCCGTGAATGTGTCCGAGGAAATGATCGGCCAGAAGTTTGGTGAATATTCCCCAACGCGGACTTACTATGGTCACGCGGCGGATAAAAAAGCACGGCGGAAATAAGAGATGAGTAAAGAGAAAAACCCCCGTCGCGTCGCAGACAACGAGGCTTATGCAGTCTCTCGCATGCTGCGCACATCCCCGCAAAAGCTGAACTTGGTTGCGCAAATGATCCGCAATAAGCCGGTCGAAAAAGCGCTGACAGATCTGACGTTTTCGAACAAGCGGATCGCGGAAGACGTGAAGAAAACGCTGCAATCGGCGATTGCGAACGCAGAAAACAACCATGGTTTGGACGTGGACGAACTGATCGTTGCAGAAGCCTATGTCGGTAAGAACTTGGTCATGAAGCGGGGTCGTCCGCGGGCGCGTGGTCGCTACGGCCGTATCATGAAGCCGTTTTCACAAGTCACGGTCAAAGTGCGCCAGAAAGAGGAGCAAGCCTAATGGGTCAGAAGATCAATCCAATCGGCCTGCGTCTTCAGGTCAACCGCACATGGGACAGCCGCTGGTACGCGGATAAGAAAGAATATGGCGACCTTCTGCTTGAGGATTTGAAGATCCGCGAGTTCATCAAGAAGGAAGCGTCAGCAGCGGGTGTGGCGAAAGTCATCATCGAGCGTCCGCATAAGAAATGTCGCGTGACAATCCATTCTGCACGCCCCGGTGTGATCATCGGTAAAAAAGGTGCCGATATCGAAAGCCTGCGCAAGAAGGTTGCGTCGCTGACGGACTCTGAGTTGCACCTGAACATTGTTGAGGTTCGCAAGCCGGAGCTTGACGCGCAACTGGTGGCCGAAAGTGTGGCCCAACAGCTCGAGCGTCGTGTGTCGTTCCGTCGTGCGATGAAGCGTGCCGTTCAAAACGCCATGCGCATGGGCGCGCTGGGCATCCGGATCAACTGTGCAGGTCGTCTGGGCGGTGCCGAGATCGCGCGCACAGAATGGTACCGTGAAGGCCGCGTGCCGTTGCACACGCTGCGCGCGGATATCGATTACGCCCATGCCGAAGGTCTGACGGCCTACGGGATCATCGGGATCAAGGTTTGGATCTTCAAAGGCGAGATCATGGAACATGATCCTGCCGCGCGTGACCGCAAGAACCAAGAACTTCAAGAAGGCGGTGGACCACGTCCACAAGGCCGCCCACGCGGTTAAGCTGAAGGAGAAATCAAATGCTTTCACCAAAGCGCACAAAATTCCGCAAACAGTTTAAGGGCCGCATTCGCGGCGAAGCTAAGGGCGGATCAGACCTGAATTTCGGGTCTTATGGTCTGAAGGCCACAACGCCAGAGCGTGTGACAGCGCGCCAGATCGAGGCGGCTCGCCGTGCCATGACGCGTCATATGAAACGTCAGGGCCGTGTGTGGATCCGCATCTTCCCAGATGTGCCAGTGACGGCCAAGCCAATCGAAGTTCGTATGGGTAAAGGTAAGGGGTCTGTCGACCGTTGGACGGCCAAGGTGAAACCTGGCCGGATCATGTTCGAGATCGATGGTGTGTCTGATGCCGTCGCTCAAGAGGCACTTCGCCTCGCGGCGATGAAACTGCCGGTTAAGACTCGGGTGGTCCAAAGAGAGGACTGGTAATGGCTGACCGCGTTGTGGTCATGTCGTGGTGGCGTGTAGGCGAAGCGTAGCTTCGTCCGGGCGCCACACCCATCGGCCCTAGGACTTGTCAGCGGTCCCGCAGGGACGAGCGGTACCACACCTATCGGATAAAAACAAAAGCCCTGCCATTTGGCGGGGCTTTTTCTATTTCCTAGAATGCTACAAAGTTAAGAAATGAAACGCAGGCCATTTAATTTTGAATCGACCGATCTTGAACGGGATTGCGCACGCCTTCTCCAACTACTCTATGCTTCAAAGGTTATGCGAGAACGAATTATTGAGTCATATGACGATGCATCAGATCAGGATAAAGCTGCTAAAGATAGAAATTCCGGTTTGTTACTGTATTTGTTTCGAGGTGAAGAAGCCGACGCGAACAGAACACTAATGAATTTGGCCATAGTTGTTCGTAGTGGTTTCGAAGCAATCCCGATTGACTCAGAAAGCGATCGGCTATGCTCTTTGTGTTACACCTTTGATGGTGATGATGAGGAACTTGAAGCGCTGGGTTACCCCAACTCTCCGAAGCACCTCTTCCACGCATTAGAGAAAAGAGGAGATAAGCCTGAACTCTTTGGTATTCGCCAAACATGTAACAAGATAATTCACGCAACTAATGTTGAGTGGCAAACTGCTCGCGTAAAAAAGGGTAACGCTCTAAGTGATCTTAAAGCCGATGAGTACATTGAGCCTTGGCTTTGGCTGGGTTCCAATTGGAAGTTGAAAACCAAACAAAAGAAGTGGGCGTGCTATGTGAATGTGGAAGCATTTTGCCTGAACACACTTGGACTCTACTGAATCTTCACTAGGTTGTAGATGAAGTCATCCGGAGACCCCACATGAAAACCGCTAAAGACTTTATGGATGAGGCCAATGCCGTCGTCCCGCGCCTCTCTGCCGAAGAGGGCATCGCGCTCTATAACGAAGGCAATACGCTCTTTGTGGATGTCCGCGATAGCGGGTTGATCGCGCAAACGGGGACCATTGCAGGCGCAGAACGCATAGCGCGCGGCATGATGGAATTCATGGCGGATGACACCATGCCCATGCACAATCCAAAGCTGAAGAAAGACCAAAAGATCGCGCTTGTTTGCGGCGCGGGCGGACAGGCGGCGCTTGCAGGCAAAACACTCCATGACATGGGCTTCACCGATGTCGTAAATGTGGGCGGCTTTAAAGACTGGGCGGAGGCAGGCGGACCAACCGAAGCCGGCTGAAGCAGCTGACCCCGACCCAGATACTGCGGCCAAGAAAGATCAAATCGTCTCCGACAATTTGCCAACTGCGGGTCGTGATCGCTGGGCGAGAAGCCTTTGTATGAGCACCAAATGTAAGACGATCGATAAGGGTACAATGACCAAAGGGAGGATCGAGAAGGGGAAATACCCCACAACCTCGGTCGGGATGTCAAAGGCCGTTGTTTGGCGCGGCCCCGGTGCGGAATTGATGGCCTTGAACAACACCAAAACCAGATCCGCGATGCCGATGATGCACCAAGTGACCCCAAGCCAGAGGAATCTGCGTGCATCCCTGGTCAGCAAGATTGCGATGATCGGTGCGGTCACGCCGACAAAAATGTCGCCCCAAGCCGTACTCAGCGCGAAGTATTTCGACAACAGCCCGTCCGCCTCAAGCAACAAAAACACGGCGCCGATCACGCGGTATATCTGAATACCCGCGAACCAGCCGATTGGCACTGCAGTAAGTATCCCCCGCATGGCAGGCGGAACCAATGCCAGCATCCCAATTAACAGGGTGCTCGTTGCAATCGCGACACCAAGCCAGGGCACCACATCCTCCATTTCCGGTACAAGAGCGTTGGAATGGCTGATGAGTAAGACAGTTGAAAGCCACAGGGCGCTAAACATGCCGATCGTCCATGCCATGCGCTGCCTGCGCTTTTCCACCAGGGGCGACTTTAGGATGCCATAGCTTAACAGAACGCTCAGCCCAGCAGTTAAAAACAAGGCGGTCATCACGACCAAAAGAGTTGCATAATTTGGAACCAGCATAGAAATCTCCGTAGTAACTACAAAAAATGTAGCTAATATCATTCTGGTTGTAAATTCTCAAATTCGGCTCATATTTTGGGACATGGAAGTGAATACACGCCCGAACTGCCCAGTTGATCGCACATCGCAAGTTATTGGCGACAGATGGAGCCTATTGATTGTGCGTAACCTCGCGCTCGACGGGCCGCATCGGTTTCAGGATTTTAGCAAAGCACTGCCCGGGGTCAGCCCTACAACCCTTTCAGCGCGCCTTAAAAGGCTTGAAGATGCTGGGTTGATCAAGCGTAGCGTCGTCGACGCGCGTCCGCCAAAGACGGTTTATGAGCTCACCGAAATGGGCCTCGCAGCGCGGCCGATTATCCGCGCCATGCGTGAATTTGGAATGAGCTTGGGCGAGACATCACCTTAATCTGCCTTACGCGATCAAACGCTCCTGTGTCTCATCTCGGTGCTTTTTCAGATATTTCATAAAGGGCGTCCCGCCTGTGCCGACATCGGTATCATTGCCAGACGCCATCCGATGCTGCTTGTTGATATAGCTTGCCGCATATTCAAGGTGACGGCTGCGGAAATCGGCAACCGCCTGAATGTTGGCGTTGTAGGCGCTTTTGAGACCCCCATGATCCGACTTCATAACGAAATCGCGCAGCCCGCTCTCGGCGCGCAAATCATCGATAAAGGCGCGATGCGCGGGCGGTCGGTAGATATGCAACTGATCCAAGAAGGCTTTCATCGGGTCTGCTGCATGGCCAACACCCATCAACGCGTCCATGGCCGGTACAATTGAAGACTGCGATCCTGTTTGGCCGCGAAACGCCTGCCCGGCGGTGCCGTAGCGCGGCACGCCTTCGTAAATGATCCCGTCGGGCAGTGCGGGATTGTCCTTCCAGCCATGAATGTAGGGCCGGACACGTTCGAAATAGATGTAAGGGTCGCACCGCTCTGGCATCTGATCAAAGATTGCGTTGATCCGTTCCCAGATCGTTGCCATCTCTTCCAACTGGATCTGTGTCGTCTCGAGATCTTCGGCCGCCACGCTCGATACAACCCAGGGCATCTTTGCCAGAACTGCGCCTGCCGTCGCCTCAATCGCCACATGGATCAATACGAACCAGGCTTCATCCTGACCAGAGAGGAAGTTCTGGATCATGTAAATGTTATCAAGGTCTATCCCGCCATCTGGATCGAAGCGGCCCCAATTGTCTAGCACATACCCGCTATAGGGAAGCAGTGGCTGCTGGCCGAGACGATCTGCCAAGGCGACAATCGGCATGGCGAGCTTTCGTGGAAGCACCGCGCTCGGTGCCTCTTCGCCCCAGACATAGGCCTGGACCATGAAAGAGTAATGAACCATCGCCAAACGCGCTTGGGCATCGGAGAGCGCGGCGACCTCTGCGCCCGCATCGAATTCCGGTAGCCGCAATGTCAGTAGGGTGCGAATGCGACCCGACGGTAGGTATTCCGGCAACCGCATCGCCACCGACCGTGCCTCCGCCATGGGGCCCTCTAAGATCACATCATCGGCGTTGAACCGACAGAGATATCCACGCTCGGCCGAGATATCGTATTGATCCAGTGATTTCATGGGGCTGTCCTTTAAAGTGTGAGTCTTTCCACAAGAAAATACCGATATATCCTATATTTTCTTGCTAAATTCGTGAGTTTGCCGGACAAATCGCAACTAATGATCGAAATAGACCTTCAAAGCGAAAAAATATTGTCCGCACTTGAGCGGTTTGGGCGACTCTCTAACGTCGAGCTGGCGGAGAAAGTTGGATTGTCGCCCTCTGCCTGCCTTAGGCGTGTGCAGGAGTTGGAGCGTTTGGGTGTTATCAAAGGCTATCGCGCCATTATTGATCGCGCCGCCATTTCGCCAAACATCACTGTGTTTGTAATGGTGGGTTTGTTGCACCAGCTCAAAGAAGACGCGCGGAGTTTTGAACGCGCAATGGAGGCGGCCAAGCAGGTCTTAGAATGTCACAACATTGCGGGGAATGTGGAATATCTGTTGCGTGTCGAAGTGTCAGACCTTGATGCCTACAAAAACTTTCATGCCGATGTTCTTGGAACGCTGCCCATGGTCGCGAGCGTGACATCTTATTTTCGACTGAGCACTGCGAAGGATCAGCGCAACACGCTTTAAGGCCGCTACGTGCCCCAGCTATAGTTAAAGCTGACGCTGATCCGTTCTTCTTCGGCCAAGTTCATCGGCACCTCATGGCGGAGCCAGCTTTCCCACAGTAGGACGTCACCCACTTTTGGCGTGACATAGACGAACTGCTGCAACGCTTCGGGAGCGTCCTTGGTGCGGCCCGGGGCGGCCATCATCATTTGCAGGCGCGGGTCTTCAAATTTAATTGGGCTCGTGCCGTCCGGTAACGCTACATAGGTTGTTCCCGAAATCACCGAATGGGGATGGATATGGGCGGTGTGAATGCCGCCTTCGGGCAGGATATTGATCCAGATATCCTCCAGCTTGAGAGGCTTGTCGCCAAGATCGAAGTGCAACGCCTTCGCAAAGTCGGCCACATGAACGTCCAATGCATCGACGATCTGCTGAAAGATCGGAAACCGCCACGGCAGGTCCGTAAGAGAAGCGTAAGAGGTGTATCCAGGATACCCATTCTCTTCGCACCAGTCCTGACCCGCTTCGTCGTCTTCGGCGATCGCGATGCAAGAGAGATTGAGTTCCGAGGGATCAACCTCTGACGAAAGCGGTGCGCGATAAATGGGCGTAACGAAGTAGTGACTGACGGAGCTCATTTCGCGGGACAGATTTTGGGCACACGCCGTGATCGACCAATACTTAGAGAAATGTCCATCATTCGGATGTTAGGTTCCGAGTAACCACTGTTTGGCCTTCGAGATCCAATGCATAAAATGGAAAGGTCTCGTGATTGCTCGGACAATCCTTTACGTCACCAAAATACTCGAACTTCTCCGTTGGATGGGCGCAGATGTTCACCTCTCCAAGCCATTCTGCATCTTCATCATCTGAGACCGCATAATAATAGGCAGTATTGTTCGTGATTTCCGTTTGAAACACTTCACAAGATGACTTTGGAATTTTGCGCCAACCCCGGGTGACCCATTGGTCATCTTCGAAAAACGAATAGGCGACATACACTGTTTCGTAGTCGCTCTGATTGCAAATACGCCATCCACTTGTGAATGTGCCGTCGCCTCCACGAGACTCGTTTGATTGCGCGGCAGCCGCTGTGGCGAGACAGCCAAGCCATAACGGCATCAACAAAAAGGACAAAATTTTCATGTCACCCTCCTGACTCTTTCTACATTTACTATTCTGAAGATGCGGGCAACAGTTTGGCAACGACCAATCAGTGTAACATCATAAAAATGTTGCATGGATGCGGGGGAGCACCTATACGCGCCATCTCTAACCCATCTCCACGGGAATCGCGGTGACCGGGGCCATGCCTTGGGCCGTCTCGTGATTGTTGAAAGGATATGACTGCGATGAACGCAGCAGAATTACGTAATAAGACGCCTGATGAACTTCGGGCAGAGCTTGAGAAGCTGAAAAAAGAGAGCTTCAACCTGCGCTTTCAGCAGGCGACAAACCAGCTCGAAAACACGGCACGTATGAAAACCGTGCGTCGTGATGCGGCGCGCGTGAAGACTGTGCTGAATGAAAAAGTCGCTGAAGCGGCTGCGGAATAAGGAGTAGACGATGCCAAAGCGAATTCTTCAAGGAACCGTCACTTCTGACAAAAACGCGCAAACAGTGACCGTCTCTGTTGAGCGTCGTTTCACACATCCGGTTTTGAAAAAGACAATCCGGAAGTCGAAGAAATACCGGGCCCATGACCCGGAAAATACATTCAAGAAAGGTGATACAGTCCGTATTCAGGAATGCGCGCCGATCTCGAAAACGAAACGCTGGGAGGTTCTGACGGACGCCACGTCTTAAGAACCTTTCAGTTCAACGAAACCATGGGGGTAGGACCCCCGCAGGTCGGAGGACTACTTAATGATCCAGATGCAGACTAATCTGGATGTCGCAGACAACTCTGGCGCCCGCCGCGTGCAATGCATCAAGGTACTGGGTGGCTCGAAACGCAAATACGCGTCTGTCGGTGACATTATCGTCGTATCCGTAAAGGAAGCGATCCCACGTGGCCGTGTGAAAAAAGGCGATGTCCGCAAGGCGGTTGTCGTGCGCACATCCAAGGAAGTGCGCCGCGAAGACGGCACAGCGATCCGCTTTGATCGCAACGCAGCCGTGATCCTGAACAACGCTGGAGAGCCTGTTGGCACACGTATCTTTGGACCAGTTGTTCGTGAGCTTCGCGCCAAGAACTTCATGAAGATCATTTCTTTGGCTCCGGAGGTGCTCTAAGATGGCGGCGAAACTGAAAAAAGGCGACAAAGTCGTAGTCCTGACGGGCAAAGACAAAGGTCGCGAGGGTGAGATCGCTCAGGTCATGCCGACAACAAACAAGGCGATCGTGACCGGCATTAACACAGCCGTGCGCCACACCCGCCAATCCCAACAATCCCAAGGCGGCCGCATTCCAGTGGATATGCCAGTGAATTTGTCCAATCTTGCATTGGTTGACCCGAAAGAGGGCGGACCAACGCGGGTTGGATTTAAAATGGACGGCGACAAGAAAGTGCGCTTTGCCAAGAAATCAGGAGCAGTGATCGATGGCTGATTATACTCCACGCCTTAAAACGCATTACCGCGAGAAGGTTCGCGCCCAGCTCAAAGAAGAGTTCGGATATAAGAACGACATGCAGATCCCAAAGATCGAGAAGATCGTTTTGAACATGGGTGTCGGCGAAGCGGTGAATGACTCTAAGAAGATCAAATCCGCAGTTGAAGATATGGCCGCGATTGCAGGCCAACAGCCCGTTATCACGCGCGCCAAGAAATCCATTGCCGGTTTCCGCGTTCGTGAAGGCATGCCGCTTGGTGTGAAAGTGACGCTGCGCGGCGATCAGATGTACGAGTTTCTGGACCGTCTGATCACGGTTGCGATGCCCCGTATTCGGGACTTCCGCGGCGTGTCGGGAAAATCCTTCGATGGTCGTGGCAACTACGCTATGGGCCTCAAAGAACACATCGTGTTCCCAGAAATCGAGTACGATAAAATCGTCGAGATGTGGGGCATGGATATTGCAATCTCAACCACCGCGAAAACAGACGCGGAAGCAAAGAGCATGCTGAAGCATTTCAACATGCCTTTCATGAACTGATCGCGGAAGGGATAGATCAATGGCTAAAGTCGCAATGGTCCAACGCGAAGTAAAGCGCCAGAAGCTGGTGGAAAAATACGCCAAAAAGCGTGCCGCGTTGAAAGAAATCGCAAATAACGAAGAGCTGCCCATGGAAGAGCGTTTTAAGGCGCGTCTGAAATTGGCGAAACTGCCTCGGAACTCCTCTCCGACACGGTTGCACAACCGGTGTCAGGTCACGGGTCGTCCAAAGGCGTATTACCGTAAATTGAAAATGTCTCGGATCGCGCTGCGCGAACTGGCCTCCGAAGGTCAGATCCCGGGCATGGTCAAGTCGAGCTGGTAAGGAGGTAGATACTTATGAACGATCCTATCGCCGATATGCTCACACGGATCCGCAACGCACAAATGCGTCGCAAGTCCACCGTGTTGACGCCAGCGTCCAAACTGCGGGGCTGGGTTCTCGATGTGCTCGAGAATGAAGGTTACATCCGTGGTTACGAGAAGACGACAGGAACAGATGGTCACCCTGCTTTGGAAATCTCGCTCAAGTATTTTGATGGTGAACCTGTCATCAAAGAATTGAAGCGTGTGTCCAAGCCGGGTCGTCGCGTTTATTCTGCGTCAAAAGAAATCCCATCCGTCCGTCAGGGCCTTGGCGTTGCCATCGTCTCGACACCTAAGGGCGTGATGTCAGACGCGCAGGCGCGCGCTGCCAATGTTGGCGGCGAAGTGCTCTGCACGATCTTCTAAGGGGGCTGCAGATGTCTCGAATTGGTAAAAGACCTGTAGAACTGCCAAGCGGTGTCACCGCGGCCGTGTCCGGTCAGACGGTTGAGGTCAAAGGCCCGAAAGGCGTGCGCACCTTCACCGCGACGGATGACGTGACCATCGAAGTCGAAGGCGATGTGGTGAAGATCACGCCGCGCGGCATGTCGAAGCGCGCGCGTCAGCAATGGGGCATGTCCCGCACACAGGTTCAAAACTGTGTCGTTGGCGTCACCGAAGGCTTTAAGAAAGAGCTTGAAATCGAAGGTGTTGGCTACCGGGCCCAGATGGCGGGCAAGAACCTGAAGCTCTCTCTTGGCCTCTCCCATGATGTGGAGTTCGAAGTACCAGAGGGGATCACAGTGACAGCCCCGAAGCAGACCGAAATCATCGTCGAAGGTATCGACCAACAGCAGGTTGGCGAGGTCGCGGCAAATATCCGGAAATGGCGCGCCCCAGAGCCGTATAAAGGAAAAGGTATCCGCTATAAGGGCGAATACATCTTCCGCAAAGAAGGGAAGAAGAAATAATGGCTGCTTCCAGAAGAGAATTGTTCCTCAAGCGCCGTTTGCGCAACCGGAACAAAATGAAGAAAGTAAACGTTGGTCGTATTCGTCTTTCTGTGCATCGTTCGTCCAAGAACATCTCGGCGCAGCTGATCGACGATATCAATGGCGTGACACTGGCATCCGCATCTTCCTTGGAAAAGGATCTGGGTGTGATTGGCAAAAACAATGTGGAAGCATCCGCCAAAGTGGGCACGGCCATTGCCGAGCGCGCGAAAAAAGCGGGCGTCGAAGAATGCTACTTCGACCGCGGCGGCTTTATCTTCCATGGCAAAGTCAAAGCCCTCGCGGATGCTGCCCGCGAAGCTGGACTGAAGTTCTAAGGAGGTCGTAATGGCAGAACGTGATAACAACCGCGGAAACCGTCGCGACCGCGACGAGGCACCTGAATTTGCGGATCGTTTGGTTGCGATCAACCGCGTGTCCAAAACTGTAAAGGGCGGTAAACGCTTTGGTTTTGCAGCACTGGTTGTGGTCGGTGACCAAAAGGGCCGCGTTGGCTTTGGTAAGGGTAAAGCGAAAGAGGTGCCCGAGGCGATCCGGAAGGCAACTGAAAGCGCGAAACGCTCTATGATCCGGGTTCCTTTGCGTGAAGGTCGGACGCTGCACCATGATGTCGAGGGGCATCACGGCGCGGGCAAGATCATCATGCGCACGGCTCCGCAAGGGACCGGGATCATCGCAGGTGGTCCAATGCGGGCCGTATTTGAGATGCTGGGTGTTCAGGATGTCGTTGCAAAATCGATCGGCACACAGAACCCCTATAACATGATCCGCGCGACTATTGACGGCCTCAAGAAAGAGGCGTCGCCCCGTATGGTCGCCCACCGTCGCGGCAAGAAAGTGGCGGATATTTTGCCAAAGGCCGCGGAAGTGAAAGCGGCACCTGCGGCTGAAGCGGCAGACGCACCGGCGGAGGCATAAGTTATGGCGAAGACTATCGTTGTAAAACAGGTCGGCTCCCCGATCCGCCGTCCGCAAGATCAACGCGCGACATTGATCGGTCTGGGTTTGAACAAGATGAACCGCACACGCGAGTTGGAAGATACACCGTCCGTGCGCGGCATGATCCGTAAGATCCCGCACCTGGTGGAGATCGTTGAGGAAAAAGGGTAAGGCCTAAATTTCTTGACTTAGTTACAAAGAAGCCCCGCTTTGGCGGGGCTTTTTGCTGGGTACGACGTCTATTCTATTTGGAAGCCCTTGGCTGGGTATTCCGGCACCGCCGGGCCAACTTCCGAGCTCAGGCGCTGCAATAACACGCCTCAACCTTTCATGCCGGTCGTCTTCCTCCGAGGTCGTTAGGAGTATTGCAGGGTTTCGGGTATGAACCTCCACCGAGCAGTTCCATCGGGCCGGACTACTGCATCTTGCAGTAGGACGAATGCAAACTTAGAATGTGTCGCTTCCAAGTGATACTCTCAGGTCTAAACCCAAAAAAGCCCCATTCGCAACGCCTAGGTTGAACGACACTTCAACCACTTTAAGCTAGGGGACTATATCAAAGCTTTCATAATGAAATCTCCTCAGTCCCGAAATGGGCACGCAATAAGTAAGTTGAGCAATGTCAGTTGTCAAGAACATCGTTCCGTTTTTGTTGCTAGAATGTTCGAATTAACTAATCTGGGTGCGATGGTTGATTTCCTGTTGGATTGCGACCGACCGTGGGCGGGTTAACAGCGCGAAGCGCCCCGCCCGTTGCGCTGGAAGCGCACCTTCGGTGCGACGACGGATGGGCGCTCGGATACGCGCGATAAGCTCGCTTCGCTTCGTCGTCGCGTATCCTTTGGGAGTCATCCATTGGGTGTCGTGTCGCCAGCTAGCCGACTGCGTCCACCACTGCCCACCACCACATTGCGCCGTCGCGCTCGTAGGTTCGCTGCGCTCACGCGATCAGGTTCTGGAGATATCAAAAAAGGCGGTCTTGAAACGCTTCAAAACCATCAAACACAAACTCAGCCTCGAACTCCGCCACGTCCTTCTTCCGATACCCGCCTGAAAACAACGCAAAGCGCATTCCCAGCGCAGCGGCGGTCTTTTCATCCGTTTCGCTGTCGCCGACAAAGAGTGTTTCTTGCGGCGTTACGCCGAGCTGCTCTAGGCACAGCTTCAATGGGCCCGGATCCGGTTTCGGTAAGGGAAGGGTGTCGCCGCCCACGATTGCGGAGAAATACTCCGACAGTCCAAGCCCGCGTAACAACTCTTCGGTCAGGGCTTTGGGACGATTGGTGCAGATGCCCATGTGTTTGCCCCGCGCTGCCAACCCCTCCAGCAGGGTTTCCACACCCGGATAGGGGCGAACCAGCGCCCGGTTGCTTTGGGCATACTTGTCCAATAGGCGCGCGAGTGCCTCGTCTTGGGTCACGGTCTGCGGTGCATCACGGGCCGCAAGCACCTGCGCGACCAGCGTCGGAACACCCTTGCCAATGAACGATTTCACCTCGTCCAAGCTCAATGGGGGCAGGCCGTAGTCGGCCAACATCGCATTCACGCAGGCATGAATATCCGGCGCGCTGTCTAAAAGCGTGCCGTCGAGATCAAAGATGACGGCCTTCACATTTTCGATCATCGCGAAAGCCGTCTCTTAGTTTTACTCAGCAAACCCACATTGGCGTTGTTCCATCTCGATCTGCTTCGTGATGCGGGCTGCGTTTTGGGCATAAGCCTCGGTCACGGTGCCGGATGACACGGGCTTGTCGCGCATTGGGCTCACATCTGCGCAAAGGTGGAAGACACGCGGGCTATCATGGCGGTCCTCGCCCTCGGGCGGGGTGATCCAATAGACGATGTCGTCGCCATCGGGATTGGCGGCCTGGACGGCGGCCGTATCCTCAGCGATTTGTTGCGCTTGTTCCGCGACCTCGGGCGAACAAGAGGTCGTTGGCTGACCCGTTTTGATCTGGGTGGCACATTCGTTCATGTCGACTGTGTATTGCTCGATCGACGCGGGATCGAACTCGATCCCAATGACAATGGCCAAGATGGCCAGCGCGCCACCAATGCCGCCTGCGATTTTCTTGTTCTGTGGATCCATGTCTTTGTCGAGCAGGATGAGGGCCAGCAAAGGCAAAAAGGCGATCATGGTGATAATCGCGCCCAGCTGGTTTTGGACGAAGAATTTGAACGGCTCGGAACGGCTTGCCGGGTCTTGTTTGTTTGCACGTTTCCACAAAGTGTTGCCCAAGATCGCAAACACAGCGATGCCAACCAAAAGGCCAATGAGAAGGTACAAGTTCCCGTCGTCAAACCAACCTTGCAGTAGCATCCAAATGCCGGTGCCTTCGCCGCCAAGGGCAACAATCCAAGACAGCCAGGCAAAAATGCGGAATTTTTTGGCCTTGGCTTTTTGCCCTTCGCTTGCGCGCCAGGCTTGTGTGACGTCGAGTTCGTCTTCGGATTTTTTCTCAGACATGTTTAACTCCCAGTTTTGCGGCATCTTCTATCCTGAAGGAGCAAAAACTCTAGCTTAAAGTGCGTTGTAATACGCCATGGAAAAGTCCGCTTTAGGAGTTTGGTAACCCTGTTGGGTTAGACATTAGATATCCATTTGCGAGGGTTTCTGATGGCTCGTTTGTGTCTTGCCTTGCTGCTGTTGCAGCCTGTTGCGTTAACCGACTTGGCCCATCAGGGCGGCTGCCGAAAGGTTTCGTCCCCAGATCAATGTTGCCATGCAGGCTCGGAACCTTATCACTGCCACAGGAGGGATAAGCGCCTCTGAGTGCTTGCAAATTCCCGTTTTTCGATTTATCGGCACGGTCTCTGGTTTAGCCAGGTATATGAAACCCCGTGTTCACCTGTCTTTGTCGCCTCGGCAGGTGGTTCCGGAAAGGAGACGCGACATGAGATTGAATGAGCTTGCCGATAATCCCGGCGCAACAAAGAAACGCAAACGCGTGGGCCGAGGCCCAGGATCTGGCACCGGTAAAATGGGTGGCCGTGGTATCAAGGGTCAAAAATCCCGTTCAGGTGTGGCGATCAATGGGTATGAAGGCGGGCAAATGCCGCTCTACCAACGCCTCCCAAAGCGCGGGTTCAACAACATCAATGCTAAGCGCCATGCGGTTGTGAACCTGAACATCCTTCAGAAGTTTATCGATGCCGGCAAAATCGATGCGAAAAAGCCAATTACTGAGGCCGTTCTGGTCGAATCTGGTCTGGTGCGTCGGGTGCGCGATGGCGTCCGCATTCTCGCCAAAGGTGAGTTTTCTGCAAAAGTTGATCTGACCGTTACAGGCGCGTCAAAGTCCGCAATCGCAACGGTAGAGAAGGCTGGCGGATCACTGACGGTCACAACACCGGCAAAAGAGGCCCCTGTCTCTGAATAACGACTTGTGGGCGGGCGCAGGCCTGCCTACATTCCAGCCATTCTAGTTAGACGCCGCGCGATCCATGGGGAGGAGCCCGCGTGGCGGTTCCACGAAAGGATGACCCATGGCATCAGCCGCCGAACAAATGGCCCAGAACATCAGCTGGAGCGCATTTGGAAAAGCCAAAGAGCTTCAGCAGCGCATTCTCTTCGCTATTGCGCTCTTGATCGTCTATCGGATTGGTACCTTTATCCCTGTTCCGGGAATAAATGGCCTAGAGTTGCAGAACTTTATGAACGATCTGCAACAGGGTGTGGGCGGCATCTTGTCGATGTTTACCGGAGGCGCGCTGAGCCGTATGGCCATTTTTGGGCTTGGCATTATGCCCTATATTTCGGCGTCGATTATCGTTCAGCTGATGACGGCCATGGTCCCACAGCTTGAACAGCTGAAGAAAGAGGGCGAGCAGGGTCGAAAAAAGATCAACCAATACACCCGCATGGGGACCGTTCTTTTGGCGCTGTTTCAGGCCTGGGGCATGACCCAAGGGTTGCAGGCGCAAGGCAACCTCGTCCTAAATCCCGGTTTCCTCAGCTTCCAGCTGCCAGCGATTATTACGCTTGTGGGGGGGACAATGTTCCTGATGTGGTTGGGTGAACAGATCACTGCCCGCGGGATCGGAAACGGTATTTCCTTGATTATCTTCGTCGGCATTATTGCGGAACTTCCCGCTGCGTTGGCTCAGTTCTTCGAGCTTGGACGGAACGGCACCCTGTCAGCTGCGATAATTGTTGGTGTGATTATTATGGTCGTCGTCGTGATTGCGTTCGTTGTGTTCATGGAACGCGCGCTTCGAAAGATCATAATTCAATATCCGCGACGGCAGGTCGGGATGAAGATGTATGGTGGTGAGAATTCAAACCTGCCCATCAAACTGAACCCAGCGGGCGTGATCCCGCCGATCTTCGCATCTGCGCTTCTTCTGTTGCCAACAACCGTCAGTACGTTTTCCGGCACGCAGACATCGCCATTTATGAATGCGCTGCTTGCGTATTTTGGCCCGGGTCAGCCGCTCTATCTTCTGTTCTTCGTGGTTATGATTGTCTTTTTCAGTTATTTTTATACGGCCAATGTGTCGTTCAAAACGGAAGAAGTCGCCGAAAATCTGAAGAAGCAAAATGGTTTTGTCCCTGGCATACGCCCGGGCAAACGGACAGAAGAGTATCTCGATTATGTTGTGACGCGCATATTGGTCCTTGGATCCGCATATCTGTCGGCCGTGTGTTTGTTGCCCGAGATACTTCGTAATGAGCTTGCGATTCCGTTTTACTTTGGGGGCACATCTTTGTTGATCGTGGTCTCTGTTACTATGGATACGATTAACCAGGTCCAGTCACACTTGCTCGCCCATCAATATGAGGGTCTGATCGAGAAGTCCAAATTGAGAACCAAAGACCGTGCTAAGGCGCGGAGTGGACAAAGGAAAAAGGCACGACGATGAATATTATCCTGCTGGGCCCGCCAGGCGCGGGGAAGGGGACCCAGGCCCGGATATTGGAAGAAACACGCGGTATGGTGCAACTTTCCACGGGTGATATGCTGCGTGCGGCACGTACGTCTGGAACTGAAATGGGCAAACGTGTTGCGGACATTATGGATCGTGGCGAATTGGTCACCGATGAGATCGTGATTGGTTTGATCGAAGAAAAGCTATCTGAAGGCGCAAGCGGGGGGTTTATCTTTGATGGTTTCCCACGCACCCTTGCCCAGGCGGACGCGCTTGGACAGCTTCTCGAGAAGAAGGGTGAGACGCTGGATGCTGTCATAGAAATGCAGGTCGATGACGAAACTTTGGTCCAGCGCGTCGTCAACCGGGCAAAAGAGGCGGCAGAAGCTGGGCAAAAGGTCCGCTCCGACGACAATGAAGACAGCATGCGCATCCGGCTGATGGAATATTATAAGAAAACGTCCCCGCTGATTGGGTATTACCATGCCAAAGGTATGTTGAAATCGGTCGATGGTTTGGCAAGCATTGATGACGTCCAATCAAGTATTTCAGAAGCGCTGGCGTAGTCGATTTTTGATCTTGATCATTTGATATTGAGCGTCTAAACGCCACATCTCGCTGAGAATCAGTGTTTGAGTCGGAAGCCCCGCATGGCCGCGGGGCTTTGTTGTGAAAAAAGGTTCTGGTGCTACGGAACCGCAACGAAAAGGAAAAAGCGTGGCGCGTATTGCTGGCGTAAACATTCCAACAAACAAAAACGTTGGGATCGCACTTACTTACATACATGGGATTGGCCGCACATCTGCGATGAGTATTTGTGAGGCGACTGGGATCGACCACACAATGCGTGTGAATGAGCTGTCCGATGCGGACGTCCTGAAGATCCGCGAACACATTGACGCAAACTTCGAGGTTGAAGGGGATCTTCGCCGCGAAGTGTCGATGAACATCAAGCGTCTTATGGATCTTGGCTGCTATCGCGGTCTGCGCCATCGTCGCGGATTGCCTGTGCGGGGTCAGCGGACCTCCACAAACGCACGGACACGCAAAGGTCCTGCGGTCGCGATTGCTGGTAAGAAGAAATAAGGGGCTGAGATATGGCACGAGATAAGCGCGCAGCCGTTAAGAAGAAGGATCGGAAAAATATCACTGCGGGTGTTGCCCACGTGAATTCCTCCTTCAACAACACAAAGATTTTGATCGCCGATGCCCAGGGCAACGCAATTGCATGGTCCTCCGCCGGTACGATGGGCTTCAAGGGCTCACGGAAATCTACGCCCTATGCGGCGCAGATCGCCGCGGAAGATGCGGGCAAGAAAGCTCAGGAGCATGGTGTGAAAACACTCGAAGTTGAGGTGCAGGGACCTGGATCAGGCCGTGAAAGTGCCCTTCGAGCCTTCGCAGCACTGGGTTTCACTGTCACGGCCATCCGGGATGTGACACCGATCGCCCATAACGGGTGCCGCCCACCTAAGCGTCGCCGCGTATAAGAGTACTGATTTGCGCGCGGCTTTGAGGTTGCGCGTGTTTTTGTTTGTTTGGAACAACCCTCGAGCGTTTGGAGTGATGGATCCCACCCCAGACAGGAATGGAGGACCTAATGATCCATAAGAATTGGCAAGAATTGATCAAGCCAACACAACTCAACATCAAGCCCGGAGCAGACCCGATGCGGAATGCAGTGGCTGTTGCTGAACCGCTTGAGCGGGGCTTTGGTTTGACACTTGGAAACGCGCTTCGCCGGGTTCTTTTGTCATCCCTTCAAGGCGCTGCGATTACATCAGTTCAGATCGACAATGTACTCCATGAGTTTTCGTCTGTGGCAGGTGTCCGCGAAGATGTAACGGACATCGTTCTGAACCTCAAAGGTGTGGCGATCAAAATGGATGCGGAAGGGACGAAACGCATTTCGATCTCTAAGCAGGGTCCTGGTGTCGTGACAGCAGGTGATATGTCTGAGATCGCGGGCGTAGAAGTCCTGAACAAAGATCATGTGATCTGTCACCTTGATGAAGGCGCGTCCGTTTACATGGAAATGACCGTGTCCACGGGTAAGGGGTATGTTTCGGCGGACAAGAACCGCCCTGAAGATGCACCGATTGGTTTGATCCCAATTGACGCGCTTTATTCGCCAGTGGTTAAAGTGGCCTATGACGTTCAGCCAACACGCGAAGGTCAAGTTCTGGACTACGACAAACTGACATTGAAAGTAGAAACAGACGGTTCTATTTCGCCTGAAGATGCGATCGCCTATGGTGCGCGCATTCTGCAAGATCAGTTGTCTGTTTTTGTGAACTTCGATGAACCAGAAGCGGCAATTCGTCAGGATGACGAGGACGAGCTTGAGTTCAACCCGCTTCTCTTGAAGAAAGTGGACGAGCTGGAATTGTCCGTGCGGTCTGCGAACTGTTTGAAAAACGACAATATCGTTTATATCGGCGATCTGATCCAAAAGACCGAAGCAGAGATGCTGCGGACACCAAATTTTGGTCGGAAGTCCTTGAATGAAATCAAAGAGGTTCTGACAGGTATGGGTCTGCACCTTGGTATGGATATCGTGGATTGGCCGCCGGACAATATCGAAGAGCTGGCGAAGAAGTTCGAAGATAACTTCTAAGATTTGCATGTTCTGCGGTGGGCCTCTAAAGGCCCCCGCGCAATGCCCGGACTGCCGGGGATGATCGGGCAAACGCCCCAAGGAGAGGGTCAGACACGCATCTGAACCCCGGACAAAGTATAAAGAAGGATTGAAAATATGCGTCACGCACGCGGTTACCGCCGCCTAAACCGGACTCACGAGCACCGAAAGGCGCTCTTTGCAAACATGGCTGGATCTTTGATCGAGCATGAGCAAATCAAGACAACATTGCCAAAAGCGAAAGAACTGCGCCCGATCGTTGAAAAACTGGTCACGCTCGGCAAGCGCGGCGATCTGCACGCCCGTCGCCAAGCCCGTGCGAGCTTGAAGCAAGATATGCATGTGGCAAAGCTCTTCGAAATTTTGGGCCCCCGCTATGCAGAGCGTCAGGGTGGGTATGTTCGCATCATGAAGGCCGGCTTCCGCTACGGAGATATGGCGCCAATGGCGATCATCGAATTCGTTGATCGGGACGTGGATGCCAAGGGGGCTGCGGATAAGGCCCGTCTTGACGCAGAGGACGACCTCGCCGAAGAATAACCACGCGCTGGCTCCGGCGGACATGACCTCATGTCCGCCGGCAAAATAGCAATGGTCAGACGCCGACCAAACCAATACGTTCCCGAATATGGCAGATCTCTTTGATCGCGGACGATCTGAACGGAGTACGGGTGGACCCACTCCGCTGGCGGAGCGCTTACGCCCAAATTCCTTAGAGGACGTTGTCGGTCAGGATCATATTCTGGGTCACGATGCACCGCTGACGACCATGGTTGCGTCTGGGCAGCTGTCTTCCTTGATATTCTGGGGGCCGCCCGGTGTGGGCAAAACCACGATTGCGCGTCTTCTATCCGATGCGGTGGATGCGCGGTTTGTGCAGCTCTCGGCGATCTTCTCAGGCGTTTCCGATCTCAAAAAGATATTTGAGGCTGCTGTCATACGACATGGCAATGGTGGCCGAACGGTGTTGTTTGTCGATGAGATTCACAGGTTCAATAAGTCCCAGCAGGATGGGTTTTTGCCTCACATGGAATCTGGAGCCGTCACCTTGGTTGGCGCGACAACAGAGAACCCATCATTTGAGCTTAACGCAGCGCTTCTGTCGCGCTGCCAGGTGCTAACGCTGCGGCGGCTCGGTTTGTCCGATTTGGAGGTCTTGACCCAACGCGCCGAGGCCGCCTTTTCTCAGAAGTTACGGCTCACTCAGAGCGCGCGAGATGCGCTCCATCGGCAGGCCGACGGAGATGGGCGGGCGCTCTTGGGACTTGTTGAGCAAGTATTTGGATGGGGCTTGGACCAAGCCATCGATATTGAAGGTTTGGAAACTCGATTGTCTCAGACGTTGCCGAAATACGACAAATCGGGCGATGGACACTATAATCTGATTTCCGCGCTTCACAAATCTGTACGTGGTTCCGACCCAGATGCCGCGCTCTATTGGCTTGCTCGTATGCTGACAGCTGGAGAGGACCCGCGCTACTTGGCGCGCCGCATCACGCGTATGGCGGTAGAAGATATTGGCTTAGCTGATCCCACGGCCCAGAGGCTTTGTCTTGACGCATGGGACACGTTTGAGCGGCTGGGATCGCCAGAGGGCGAACTGGCGCTTGCGGAGGCTGTCATGTATCTTGCCCTCGCGCCGAAGTCGAATGCGGCCTACCGCGCTTTTCAAGAGGCAACACAGGCCGCGAAGCGCACCGGGTCCGAGCCACCTCCGAAACATATCCTCAATGCTCCGACGCATCTCATGAAGGAAGAGGGGTATGGCCGTGGCTATCAATATGATCATGATGCGCAGGATGGATTTTCTGGCCAGAATTACTTTCCTGAAGGGATGAAACGGGGTGTTTACTATCTTCCCGTGGAGCGTGGGGAAGAACGTGAATTGAAGCGTAGACTTGAGTTCTTCGCGAAGTTGCGGAGCGAACGGAATGCGCGCTAAGGCGCGCATACGCCAGTCGTTTTAGGCCTCCGGCGGGGATATTTGAGAAAAGAAGAAAGACGATGTGGACAGGACTTTATGTGGCAGGGGGCGGAGCATTGGGCGCTTTGCTGCGGTGGGGCGTGCTCCAGCACATATCTGCGCCGATTGGAACGTTTGCGGTGAACGTTATTGGCTCTTTCTTGATCGGCTGGGCTGTGGTTCTCATGAGTGGCTTTTCATCGAAATGGCAGCTTCTGGTTATTGCCGGGGTATTGGGTGGTTTCACGACGTTTAGCGCGTTTTCGCTTGATGTTCTTAAACTTCTCGAGGCGGATCGGGTTGTGGCCGCAATGGGGTACGCTCTTGGCTCGGTGGTGCTGTCCTTGGCTGCTGCCGCGCTTGGTCTTTGGATGGCCAAAGGATTTATGTCATGAGTGGTGTTCAAATCTTGGAAGTCGCAGCCGATGCGGATGGTCAGCGGCTTGACCGTTGGTTGAAGCGTATTTTTCCGAACGTCACCCAGGGTCGGATCGAAAAGATGTGCCGGAAGGGCGAGCTTAGGATTGATGGTGCACGGGTCAAAGCAAGCACGCGGATTGAGCAGGGGCAATCGATCCGCGTGCCTCCGATGCCGGAGAGCCCCGCAGAGAAGCGCGATGCGCCACAAATATCGGATGCGGATGCGCATATGATGCGAGACGCGGTCATCTACCAAGACGCCGATATTCTTGCGATCAACAAACCGCCCGGATTGTCGACCCAGGGCGGCAGTAAGCAGACAAGGCATGTTGATGGTTTGTTGGACGCCTTGCGTTTTGACGCGGCAAACCGTCCAAAGTTGGTGCATCGTTTGGACAAGGATACCTCTGGTGTTCTTCTTCTGGCACGCAGCGGTCATGCAGCGGCGGGCTTGGCGCGTGCGTTTCAATCGAAATCTACGCGCAAGATCTATTGGGCGGCTACGGCAGGCGTACCAACACCAAGAGACGGGCGGATCGAAATGGGTCTTGTCAAACAGGCGGGCCATGGCCCCCACGGCGCAGGCGAAAAAATGGTAGCGCTCCATCCGAACGAGGTGTCGACAACCCCTGGTGCGAAGCATGCAATCACCGATTATTCTGTCTTGGAAGGGCTCGCCGCGCGGGCGGCTTGGGTGGCGCTGGAACCCATTACCGGAAGAACCCATCAATTGCGCGCCCACATGGCGGCCGTCGGTCATCCGATCGTTGGTGATGGAAAATATGGGACGAATGCGCAAGACAACTTGGGCGACGGTTGGGGTGCGCAATTGGGCGGCGACGTTAGCCGAAAACTGCATCTTCATGCCCGGCGCATCGCGTTTCGGCACCCAATCTCGGGACATGACGTGACGATTACAGCGGCTCTCCCGCGACATATGCGCGAGACCTGGGATTTCTTTCAGTGGAGTGAAGAGGCAGCGCCTTCGGACCCATTTGAGGATGAGCGATGATCCCGAAAAAAAAGTTTTGGTCAGATGTAACAGTCGTTCCCGCAAGAAACGGCTTTAGTGTCGCTTTGGACGGCCGGGCGGTCAAAACACCTGCGGGTGTCGCGCTAAATGTGCCGACGCGAGCGCTTGCTGATTGGGTTGCTGACGAATGGTCTCGCATTGATGCGGAGATTGATCCAAGTGTCATGCCCGCCACCCGTCTCGCGAATACCGCTTTTGATGCGATTTCGAAAAAGGCGGATGACGTTGTTTTGACGCTGTCACATTATGCCAATACCGATTTGCTGTCCTATTGGGCTTCCGGCCCGGCGGAGCTGGTCAAGGCCCAGGAAGAGCATTGGGCGCCGTGCTTGTCTTCGGCATCGTCCAAGTTTGGTGTCGAAATAAAGCGAACATCTGGCGTGATGCCAGTGTCCCAAGACCCGGAGCTGCAACCCAGAGTTGCAACCCGTCTGAAAGGCATGTCGGCCTTCGAACTCGCCGGTTTCCATGACATTGTGACCTTGTCAGGAAGCATGTTTCTAGGTCTTTCTTGGTATGATGGTGAGATGGATGAAGACGCTGTTTGGGCTGCAAGCCGGCTTGATGCGGATTGGCAAATTTCCCAATGGGGTGAAGATGAAGAAGAGGCCATTCGAACGGCTCAAAAACGAGCAGAATTTATGACTGCCGCTAAATTCTGCAAACTTGCGGTTTAAACAGCCTAAACGTTTGGCGTTTGCTGAAAAATTGGGTGTTTATACCGCCTTATCCACAGGCTTTTGCTTGACGCGTTCACCGTCTCGTTACACATTTCTGCCCACGTTTGGGATTCCCGAATGTAACTAAAGTCCGCCCGAACATTCGGGTATAGCCCTCTTAGGGCGGAAATCAGGAAGAGGTAAAAATGAAGAAAACAGCATTTTTTGGTGCTCTTGCGGCTGTCGGCGTCGCGGCGAGTGCGGCATCTGCTGCAACGCTGGATGATGTCAAAGCGCGTGGTGCTTTGAACTGCGGTGTGACAACGGGTCTTGTCGGTTTTGCGGCACCTGACGCAAACGGTAACTACGAAGGTTTCGATGTTGCGGTATGTCAGGCGGTTGCAGCGGCGGTTCTGGGTGATCCGTCTGCGGTCAACTACGTGGCGACAACGGGTAAGACGCGCTTCACGGCGCTCGCTTCTGGCGAGATCGATATGCTTGCTCGGAATACAACTTGGACGTTCTCACGTGACGTTGACCTGAAGTTCACTTTCTTGGGTGTGAACTACTATGACGGTCAGGGCTTCATGGTTCCAAAAGCATTGGGTGTTTCCTCTGCGACGGAACTGGATGGCGCGACAGTTTGTATCCAAACAGGTACAACAACAGAGCTGAACCTCGCGGATTTCTTCCGTGTGAACAACATCTCTTATGAGCCTGTTCCAATCGAAACAAACGCAGAAGCGCAGCAGCAGTACCTGGCAGGTGCGTGTGACGTTTACACAACTGATGCTTCCGGTCTGGCGGCGACACGTGCGTCTTTCGAAGCACCAGGCGATCACGTTGTTCTGCCTGAGATCGTATCCAAAGAGCCACTCGGTCCACTTGTGCGTCACGGTGACGACCAGTGGGGCGACATTGTTCGTTGGACGCTGAACGCTCTGATCACGGCTGAAGAGCTGGGTGTGACATCTGCAAATCTCGAAGAGCTTTCTGCGGGTACAAACAACCCAGAAATCAACCGTCTTCTGGGCACAGAAGGTGACCTCGGCGCGATGCTTGGCCTCGACGCTGACTGGGCAAAGAAAGCTCTGATGTCAGGTGGTAACTACGGTGAGATCTTTGAGCGTCACATCGGTGAGTCCACTCCAATCGGTCTTGCGCGTGGTCTAAACGCGCAGTGGAAAGACGGTGGTCTAATTTACTCCCCACCATTCCGCTAAAGTCTTCGAGGGCGCAGAGAAATCTGCGCCCTCTTCACATCTAAGAACGCTACTTTTCTAGTTGCCCGCTCGGGTGCTTAGATGAGTTGTGCCTAACAACAGAGAAGGGGAATGTGATGACAGCGACGCCTGATGCACCGATTGCCAAGCCGGGCTTTGAAATAAGCCAGCTTTGGTTTGATACGCGGTACCGATCTTACACTTTCCAGTTCATTGCGCTTTTATTGCTGATCGGTTCGATCGCCTATTTGGTGTCAAACCTCCTGACAAACCTCTCCAATGCAGGGTTAAACATCAGTTGGGATTTCCTAGGTGATCCCTCCGGCTACGACATCAATCAGCGCCCGATAGAGTACACAAGTCAGTCCTCGCATCTTAGGGCTTCGATTGTGGGTGTTTTGAATACTCTGATTGTAGCGTTCTTGGCGTGTGTAACGGCGACTTTCTTCGGGGTTGTTGCAGGGGTTCTGCGGCTCTCAAAGAACTGGATCGTCGCCCGTTTGATGTCTGTCTATGTGGAGGCCTTCCGGAACGTTCCAGTTCTGATTTGGATCATTATCATTTTCTCGATCATGACGGTCAGTCTGCCGGGACCTGCGGCTTATCGCGGTGAAACACCAGATCGAACCATGTTATTTGATATGTTCGCCTTTACCAATCGGGGTATTTATACACCCAAGCCCGATTTTATGGCGCCGCTGTTTGGCGCGCAGGGTTGGAGTTGGTTGCTGGTGATTGCTGTGCTCGTTGGGTCATTCTTCGGCGCACAAGCCCTGTCCAAATGGGCGACCAAGGTTCAAAATGCGACGGGTAATCGCCCTGTTATTTGGTACTATACTCTCGCGATCTGGTTTGTGCCGGTCGCCTTCGTGTTGACGGCTATGGGCCTGTCCTGGAGCTTTCCCGAACTTCGCGGGTTTAATTTCCAGAACGGTATCCAAATCCGGGGGTCGTTGATTGCGCTTTGGTTTGCTCTGGCAATCTACACGGGCGCCTTCATCGCGGAGAACGTGCGTGCGGGCATTCAAGCGGTGAGCAAAGGACAAACAGAAGCAGCTGCATCTTTGGGGATGCGACCGAGCTGGATAATGAACCTTGTGGTTCTTCCCCAAGCGCTGCGGGTTATTATCCCACCTTTGATTTCTCAATATCTGAACATCACAAAGAACTCATCCTTGGCTATTGCGGTTGGCTATATGGACGTGACCGGGACTTTGGGGGGCATAACGCTTAATCAGACAGGACGGGCGATTGAATCTATCCTCCTGTTGATGCTGTTTTACGTGACGATCTCTTTGTCGATTTCGGCCTTGATGAACGTCTACAACAATTCTGTTAAGTTGAAGGAGCGCTGATATGGCCAAACAGTCCTCAATAGCGTTTGTTCGCAAGGAACCTCTCGAAGCAATGCCGCCCCCTGCGAGGGATCGCGGTTTGGCAAAGTGGCTGCGGGAAAACCTCTTCTCCAATATTTCAAGTTCTGTGCTCACGGTTATTTCGATTATTGCCATCTATTACCTGTGCGCCTTTATTTTGCCGTGGATTTGGAATGGCGTTTGGACGACCACCAGTTTGGCCGAATGCCGGGAAATCCTACAGGGAGTAACAGGTGGGTGCTTTTCGGTTCTTACAGAACGCTGGAATCAGCTGTTATTTGGGTTTGCCTATCCGAGCGAATTCTATTGGCGGCCTACCATTGCATTTGGGCTTTTGTTCTTCGCGGCGGCACCTGTTTTGTTCTTCGACCTACCGCGAAAGCTTTTGATTTTCACAGGCCTCTATCCCTTCATCGCATTCTGGCTGATCTGGGGTGGACCGTTGGGGTATCCCGTCATCGGCTTGTTGGGATGTGTCATCGGCTATTATGTCTATACATTGTTAGTGACCCGTAATTTTGCACTGGGTTTGATCGTTGGCTTTGCAGCAGCGATTGCGACCTGGGTTCTTGGCAGCAACTTGGTCACCGCACTTGCACCAGAACAACCCATGTTGGGGGCAGTACCGTCCCGACAAATGGGTGGTTTTATGCTGAACATGATTTTGGGAACTGTTTGTGTCTCTCTTTCCTTGCCGCTCGGGATTGCTCTGGCCTTGGGCCGTCAGTCCAGCTTGCCCATCATTAAGTGGATTTGTGTGATATTCATCGAGTTCATTCGGGGTGTTCCACTGATCACGCTTCTCTTTGTAGCGAATGTTGTCTTGGCGTATTTCTTCCCACCTGAAGCAAATATCGACATCCTGATCCGCGTGATCATCATGATGACGCTTTTCTCGGCCGCTTACATCGCGGAGGTGATCCGGGGTGGTTTGGCCGCCCTCCCGCGGGGGCAGTATGAAGCGGCGGACAGTTTGGGGCTCGACTACGCCCAGGCGATGCAGATGATTATCCTTCCGCAGGCGCTGAAAATTTCGATCCCAGGCATCGTGAACGTGGCCGTTGGTCTCTTTAAAGACACCACACTTGTATCCATTATTTCGATGTTTGATTTGGTTGGAATGATCCGCGGACCAATTCTAGCATCCACGGAATGGAACGGTGTTTATTGGGAACTGCTCGGTTTTGCAGCAGTCCTATTCTTCGTCGTCTGTTACGGCATTTCTCAATACTCACAATGGCTCGAGCGTCGCTTGGCCACCGACCACCGATAAGGGGAATTATTATGGCTACAGCAAAAAAAGCAGCAGCTAAAAAGATGGAAGTTAGCGATGAGATCGCGATTAACATCAACAGTATGAACAAATGGTATGGATCATTCCATGTTCTCAAAGATATCGACCTGACGGTGAACCGGGGGGAGCGTATCGTTATTTGTGGTCCATCCGGTTCCGGTAAGTCCACGTTGATCCGCTGTATCAACGCTTTGGAAGAGCATCAGAGAGGCTCGATCGAAGTTGATGGAACCTTATTGTCGTCCGACATCAAAAACATCGATAAGATCCGGTCTGAAGTTGGTATGGTGTTTCAGCACTTCAACCTCTTCCCGCATCTCACAATCCTTGAGAACTGTACACTTGCGCCCATTTGGGTTCGTAAAATTCCCAAGAAGGATGCTGAAGAAACGGCAATGCATTTCCTCGAAAAGGTGAAAATCCCAGAGCAAGCAGACAAGTATCCGGGTCAGCTGTCCGGCGGTCAGCAACAGCGTGTTGCGATTGCCCGCTCGCTTTGCATGCGACCACGTATTATGCTGTTCGACGAGCCGACGTCGGCGCTTGACCCCGAGATGATCAAAGAGGTTTTGGATACCATGATCAGCCTGGCGGAAGAAGGTATGACAATGTTGTGCGTTACGCATGAGATGGGTTTTGCGCGCCAGGTTGCGAACCGTGTAATCTTCATGGACCAAGGTCAGATTGTTGAACAGAACGAGCCGGAAGCCTTCTTCAACAACCCACAATCAGATCGGACGAAGCTGTTCCTAAGCCAGATCCTTGGCCATTAGGTTAATTACTTCGGCAGGTCTTCGAACCAAGCGATGACGAGACCTGCCCATTGTGGGCGGATCTCATGTCCTCCTTTATACGTTGCTAATGTCGCGGTGCTTGGTCCGAGGCACCGGTCCCAGGTGGTAAGGGTAAAGATGCTTTTATAGCCGCCGGTTGAACGGCGACACCGCATGCGCTGCGCAAAATCGCTGACAGCTGCTTCCGCCCCGAAGCGCTCGTAAAAATCACCCGCAGGCGTACCTGTGAACGCCACCACTTCGTCATATTCACCATGCGTATGCAGGATATTGTACCGTGGTGCCTTGCCAGCGCAGGCGTTGTTCCACCCTACGAATGGTGTCCCCCCATTTGGCGCATATGCAGTTAATCGAAAATCGGTGTTGGCGCAGGCATAGTACCAAATGAATGTCGCTCCGCGGGAATGCCCGGTTACCAGAGTTTTGCTCTGATCAAGGGGAAACCGCTGCGCTGCATCACGAAGCACATTGGTCACAAAAGCATAATCATCGCGGGTTCCGAGGCGTCCTTCCCAGACCCAATTTGCCCGCGTGATCCCGTTTTCATATTCAATGTCCTCGGCCGTGGGCGCGAGCAACGCATATCCGCGCGAGAGGACCGACTTGTATAGAGATTGAAGTGTAACCGCATCCGCTCCGCTTCCTCCGGACCCGTGGAAAAAGAGAAAGATTGGGAAGGGCCCGTCCCCTTCTGGAAGCAAGATATGATAGCGCCGATCGCCCACGAAGCAGGGCGTGTCGGGACCGCCACAATCAGTTTGTTGTGTTTCGACCTCTATGAACAGATGCGGATGCGTCAAATACGCAACGCCGTATACACATGCGGCGAGTAAGATGAGGTTGAAAGCGTAGGCGCGCATACAACACGTATTGTCATAAACACAATTGCCTGTCTAAGACCACTTACAAGAGATGCGGCTTAGACGGATTCCAGCTCGCGTGGCACGACAAATCCACGCCCGATACCAGAGTCCCAGTCGGCGCGATCCCAAGATGGAATGTCAAAATCCATGACGGTCGTCGCTGCAGTGGGATAGAGCGCGAACTGTTTGGTTTCTGGAAGCGGACGCGCATGCACCAATGCAGCAAAGTCGCCAATGCCTGGATTATGCGCGAGCATCATGACGATGTCTTTATCCGCGCTCCGCAGGCAGGCCAGAAGACTTTCTGCGCTCGCGTGATACAGGTTCTGATAATAATGTACGGGCGCAGAGAGCCCCATCTCCGCCGCAATCCCGGCATGCGTTTCTTTACACCGGACAGCCGTCGAGCAGAGTACCTCTTCCGGAACGAAATTATTCTCCGACAGCCAGCGACCGATACGAATACATGCATCTCGACCACGGTGGTTCAGGGGACGTTCGTGGTCGGAGACCCCTCCAAACTCCCAGCTGGATTTTGCGTGCCGGATTAAGATCAACCGTTTCATGGTAAAAACCGTGTCATATGATAGGCCGATTGGGAAGGGTTGCGATGCGCACCATCGCTGATCGGGCAGGCCAACCGCACCGCACATCCCTCGACATAGCAGCTTCGTTGACCAGTATCCGATCGCAGAAAGTTATAGCAGGCTGGTACGTCATAGTCTGATTGAACCGAGAGTGCTTGAACGGGGCACGCGCGTTCACAGGCGCGACTGGTGCATGTATCGCACGGGTTTTCCGCCGTCCGTTGTTTAAGCATTTTGGGCACTCGAACGGCTCCTCGATAGCTGATCATCAAACCCATGCGGGCGTGCACAAGGGGCCCCGTAGGAGACGGCCAAGCCTCTCCACTGTCTACCGCCCATTTGAGAAACGGGTGATAGGGTGGGCCCGTGAAAGGAAATAGGGCCTCCGCGTCGAGTGCGCGGGCCAGCTCTGTGATCACACGTTCAGACCAGGCATCGACGGGGTCTTTATGCTGATCTTTCCATTCGCGACTTTGTGTGAGGATATCCCAAAAATCGCGATCTGGTCCCAAAAGTATAATCGTCGAGCCCTTTTCGGCAACGCGCCCCACATCGGTCAGGCCTGTCCCCGACAGGTCTAAGATTTGCGAAATGGAAGGGCCAGTGACCATCCCAAACGTGTAGGGGCCTCGTCCTGCCACTGCAATCCAATCGTCACACCATCGGTGCCTTTTGCAGGTGCATCTGTGTAAGTGCGAAACAAGCGGTCCCAAATAGAAAGCGCAAAGCCATAATTCGTATCGTGTTCGCGTCGATCGTCGGAATGATGAACCAAATGCATATCTGGGGTGACAATGACCAAACGCAACAACCGGTCCAACCAGCGCGGTAGCGCGATATTTGAATGATTGAACATAGCGGCACCGTTAAGAAGTATTTCAAACACAATGACGGCCCAAGGATCGGGTCCAAGGGCGTAGACGGCGCCAATCTTAATCGCCATCGAGAACAATATTTCGATCGGGTGAAAGCGGATGGCCGTGGTCACGTCCATGTCTGTGTCAGCGTGATGGACCTGGTGCAACCGCCAAAGGATGGGGACCTTATGTGTGATCACATGCTGTCCCCATATCAAAAAATCTAAGATTAGGATCACCAGAATCCACTCAAGCCAGATCGGCCAGTCAAGAGTATTGAAAAGTCCAATCCCAGAATTTTGCGCATTCAGCGCAGCTCCTACGGCCAAAAGCGGAAGGATAATCGCGACCAAGCGCAGACTGATCGTATCAAGAACAACGATGGCCCAGTTTGTGAACCATCGATTTGTCTTTTTGGCGCGCCGCTGGCGTTTGGGCACGACCCATTCTAGGACTGCGAGCAGCGCAAACAGGCCAAGAAAAATACCAAGTCGTATGATCCCTTCGTTCTCCATATTACACCTTTTTCTTTAGGTGCGGATCATGCTCCCCGCACCGTAATCCGTAAAGAGTTCCAACAGGCACGCATTCTCTTGTCGCCCATCGATGATCACAACCGCCCGCACGCCTGAATTCAACGCCTCTAGCGCAGTTTCTACCTTTGGGATCATACCACCCGATATGACCTTGGACGAGATCAAGTCGCGGACTTGTGACGCGCTGAGGTTGGTCAAAACGTCGCCCTCTGCATCGCGCACACCATCCACATCTGTGAGCAGCAATAGGCGTGCCGCGCGCAACCCTCCGGCAATCGCACCTGCCATGGTATCGCCATTGATGTTAAACGTTTCGCCATCCGGGCCGGCTCCGACTGGCGCAATCACCGGGATGAACCCTCGATCGAGAAGTGCATGGATCGCGCCGGCATTCACCTCTACGGGTTCTCCGACCAGTCCGAGATCGCCCTCTGCCTTCTTGCACATCACGAGATTGGCATCTTTACCTGAAATCCCAACCGCATCGGCACCTTGGCGGTTGATAGCTTGGACAATGTTCTTATTCACCCGGCCTGAGAGCACCATTTCAACGACCTCAACCGTCTCGGGCGTGCTGATCCGTTTCCCATCGACGAATTCGGTCTTGATTTGCAGCTTGTCCAACATTGCATTGATCATCGGGCCGCCGCCATGGACGATCACAGGTTTCAGATTGCATTGCTGCAACATAACGATATCGCGCGCAAAACTGGCCATCGCTGCGGCGCTCGACATTGCGTGCCCCCCAAGCTTGATGACAATGATCGCGCCATCATGGCGCTGAATGTGGGGAAGGGCCTCGGACAGAAGCCGGGCTGTTGTTATGCTATCGCGGGTCATGGCCGGTGATTTCTCCATCTCCGCGCTTTATCCCGAGTATTTCAGGGTTCCAAGCCCTGCCGCAGATCTCTGGCGCGGGCAGGTCCGCTGATCGATCTTTGGCGGTGGCGCCCGCGGGCCCGTCGGGGTCCGCGGGCGCCCGGCCCAACGCTTTGTGATTTTCGGAGAAAATCGGAAAGGGGCGGGAGGGACCCATTACTCCATCGAGGCGATTTCGGCCCGAAGGGTCGCAATGCCGGTGCCTTTTTCGGAGCTGGTTTGGATGATTTCCGGGTAGGCAGAGGGGTATTTCGCAAGCGTTGCCTGCAGGCTTGAAAAAGAACGTTCCAAGTCCGCGGCCTTTACCTTATCGCATTTCGTCATCACTGCCTGGAAGGTCACGGCCGAAGATTTAAGGAGGGCCATGATTTCCTCGTCAACTGGTTTCGGCCCGTGCCGCGCATCAATCAACAAAAACACACGGCGAAGCGAGGCGCGCCCAGAGAGATAGCTTTTCAACAAGCGCTGCCATTTTTCGACCACCGGAACCGGCGCCTTGGCAAAGCCATAGCCCGGGACATCAACCAGATAGTGTCGCATGCCGAGGGTGAAGAAATTGATCTCCTGCGTGCGGCCCGGCGTATTTGATGTCCGCGCTAAGGCTTTGCGACCCGTAAGTGCATTGATCAAAGACGACTTTCCGACGTTGGATCGGCCTGCGAAACAGACCTCCATCCGATCGGCGGGCGGCATGCCGTCCATTGCCACGACACCTTTGAGGAAATCGCAAGGCCCCGCAAAGAGCAGGCGACCCGCCTCTGCGGTGGCGTCATCGGGTTCGGGCGCGCGTGTAAACATCAGAGAACCTCTACGGGGTCTCCCAATGCAATGCGACCGGATTTTGTGGGATAGGCGTAGACACCAAAGTTTTGATCATCAATCAATTCGCGCAGGGCCTTCAATGTGTCCACATCCACATTGCCTGTGGCCGGGTTCACGGTTGTCGCCTTACAGCGCCCAATTTCTTCTCGGACGTCAAATTCCGCCTCGCCAATTCGCACGGTGCGCCCAACCCAATCCCGTTCAACCCAGGGCTCTAACCCAGCGAACCAGATGTTCCCACGCCAGCGCAGCGGCGACAGGCTTTGGCCCACATGTTGGCTGATGGTGCGGTGCGTGGCGAGGTTGTTCAAAGACACAGAGGCAAAATCACTGTCCGTCATGCCACGCCCAATCACCCGCACCAGCCCTGTCGATTGACTGCGGTTGTTGTCCATCAATGGTTCGACCCAGGCGAGAAACCGATCCTCTTCGCTGTCGGGTTGGAATGTGATCGGCAGAAGATCCGGGTGCGATAGTGTTATCGTCTCGGACGTTTCATGCAATTGCGCCGTGATCGCTTGCAAGGTCGGTGTTTTTGCGGCGCGAGAGAAATTTGCGCAATGGGCCCATTCGCTTCCGTCCGCTTTGGAGCGATCATGGGTGACGGCCCAGGCGCGATCCCAGGCCATGGTGTGGCCGGCCTCAATCGTCACCCGTTCCAGCGACTCCCGACCATGTGATTTTATCGGGTGGCGCCAGATATGGGCAACAGAACCAGTCATCGCTAACTCTCTTCTTTTTTCTTATCGAAGCTCGCGCGAATATTCCCTAGGATATCGGGTTTCACGCCTTGGCTGCGCATGATCGTATACTGTTGAATAAACGTGATAACGTTGTTTGCGACCCAGTAGACAATCAAACCTGACGCAAATGAGCCAAGCATGAACATAAAGACCCATGGCATCCAGGCAAAGATCATTTGCTGGGTTGGATCGGGGGGGGCCGGGTTCAGTTTTTGCTGAAGCCACATGGAGACGCCAAAGGCGATTGGCCAAACACCGATCGAGAAGATGTAGAACAGGCTTTCGGGCCCCGGTGTCGCGTAGGGCAGTAAGCCAAAGAGGTTGATCCAGCTTGTGGGATCTGGCGCGCTCAAATCTTGTAACCAGCCTATAAATGGCGCGTGGCGGAGCTCCAGCGTCACGAAGATCACCTTATAGAGCGAGAAGAAGATTGGGATCTGCAACAGGATCGGCAAACAGCCGGCAGCCGGGTTCACCTTCTTATCCTTATAAAGCTGCATCATATCCATCTGCATGGCTTGGCGATCCTCTCCATGCTTTTCCTTTAGCTTCTCCATCTCCGGCTGAAGTTCTTTCATCCGAGCCATCGAGACGTAGGATTTGTAGGCAAGCGGGAAGAGAAGGGCTTTGATCACCAAAGTCAGGCCAATGATCGCCCAGCCCATATTCCCAATCAGGATATTCAGTTCGTGCAGAACCCAAAAAATCGGCTTTGTCAGAAAGAACAACCAACCCCAATCGATAGAATCGATAAACTGTTGAAAGCCTACGCGTTCATAGGCGCGGATGGCCTCATATTCTTTGGCGCCAGCAAAGAGGTTCGTCGAGATGGACTGCTCGGCGCCCGGCGCAATTTCGATCAGTGGCATGCGCATCTCAACCTGGTAGGTGTCATTCGATGGCACGTATTTTGAAACTGATGTGAATGATTGTCCGGGTGTCGGCAGAAGCGCGGTCATCCAATACTTTGAGGTAAAGCCAATCCAGCCGTTTTCGACGACATCAATGCTTTCTACATTGCCAGCCTCAGCTTGGACGAACGCCTGATCAGGCAGGTCATCATAGTCGATTTCTTGAATGGTTCCGTCCGAGGCACGCACAACCCCTTCATGAAGCAGCCACATTCCAATCGTCTCAGGCTCTCCCTGCTGGGCGACAATCCCATAAGGTGCGAGGCGAAGTGGCTCGGAGGTTGTGTTTTCGACACGCTGTTCGATTGTAAAAAGGAAATCCTCATCTACCGAAATTGTCTTCGTGAATTTGACGCCTGATGGGTTCACCCATTCCATTTCGACCGCGTTCGTTGGCGAGAGGGCGCCAACGCTGATCTGTGTCCATTCCGTCAGCGCGGTTGGGACATCTTCATATGTCAGACTGCCCGATGGGATCCAGCCGTGTAAGGCGTAGTAAGCCGCAGGGCCACCCGCGGGGGAGAGAAGCCGAAGCTTCTCGCTCGGGTCATTCAATTCAACGTTGTAGTCTAAAAGGCTTAGATCATCGATCCGTCCCCCAGTGAGGGAGATCGATCCTGAAAGGCGATCTGTATCGATATCGATGCGTGACGTTTCAGACAGAACTTCGTCACGACTTTCTTCTGTGGTCTCAAAGGTCAAGGGTGCGGTCGTCGCTGCCGGCGGAGTTACGGTATCCCCCTGTTCGACCACTGCGGAAGGTTCTGCGGTCTGTTCTGGCGGTGGGGCCGGTGGGAATAGAATAAACCAAACCAGAATCACCAAAAAGCTGAGGCCAGACGCAATCAGCAGGTTCTTATTCTGATCATCCATTTGGGGCGGTTGGGGTCGGTTCATCGGGTCCTCTCGCGGTTTGCGGGGTTCAATCGAAAAGGGGAGTGGAGGTCAACCGTCGGTCTGACGTGTCAGCCTCTCAAAGTCAAAAAGCTTCGGGTCAAGAAGATGCGATGGACGCGCGTTCATCAAGCTCCGAAACATCACTTGGCGTCGACCGGGGCTGTTTTTCTCCCAGCCGTCGAGAATGGCTTTGACCTGCTGGCGTTGCAACCCGTCTTGGCTGCCGCAGAGATCGCAGGGGATGATTGGATAGTTCATGGTCCTCGCAAACTTCGCGCAATCCGCTTCGGCCACGTAGGCAAGCGGCCGGTAGACGAACAAGTCCCCTTCTTCATTCACCAGTTTTGGCGGCATGGTTGCCAGTCGACCACCATGAAAGAGATTCATAAAAAACGTCTCAAGAATGTCATCACGGTGATGGCCGAGGACGACAGCCGAACACCCCTCTTCGCGGGCAATCCGGTACAGGTTTCCACGGCGGAGGCGGGAACACATTGCGCAATAGGTTCTTCCCTCGGGGACCTTATCTGTCACGATTGAGTAGGTGTCTTGATATTCAATACGGTGCGGGACACCCATTTTCTCCAAAAATTCAGGAAGGACCGTCGATGGAAAGCCAGGTTGGCCCTGATCTAGGTTACAGGCCAGAAGCTCCACCGGAAGGACCCCACGCCATTGAAGTTCGGTCAATGCGGCGAGTAGGGTATAGCTGTCCTTACCCCCAGAAAGGCAGACCAGCCATTTTGCCCCACGCTCGATCATACCGAAATCAGCAATCGCGTTCCGCGTCTCACGAATTATCCGTTTGCGCAACTTCTTAAAGTCGGTGCTACCTGGGGCCCCGGTAAAAAGCGGATGTATGTTGTCATGCGTTTCGTCGAGCATGGATGTCAGATACGGTTTCCGATTGAGAATTGCCAGGTGATCCAAAATGAAAAGCCTGACGTAAGCGGGGTATGCGACATTTATTTTTAATCGTGACGGCTTGTTTCCTTACCGCTTGTAAGGCCGTGCCAAATTTTGAACAGCCTAGCCTAGGAGGACCAAAGCTCGATCTGGAACAGTATTTTGTGGGCGATCTTAGAGCTTACGGGCAGTTTCAGGATATCACAGGGAAAGTCCGTGATCGATTTACGGTTGATCTGGAAGGACGCTTTGATGGGGAAGTTCTGACACTGGTCGAGGATTTCGTTTATGATGATGGCCGTGAGGAGCAACGGATTTGGCGTTTGACCAAAACGGGTGATTACACGTGGGATGGTCGGGCGGATGGTGTGTTCGGCGTGGCAAAAGGAGTTGAGGATCAGGATCGCTTCAATTTTCAATACACGATTGCGCTGCCAAATGGGGATGGCACAAGCACGACCGTCCAATTTGATGATTGGCTGTGGCGGTTCGACGAAAAGCGGGTTTTGAACAAAGCCTACGTATCGCGCTACGGTATTCGCGTAGGTGTTGTCACAATCTGGTTCGAGAAGATCTAGTCGGGTACCTCATCAACGCCAGACCCGCCCCAGGGATGACACCGCGCGATGCGACGTATGGCCAACCAACCGCCCTTTATAGCCCCGTGTTTTTCCAACGCCTGCAATGCATAGGTCGAACATGTTGGATGAAAGCGACAGTTTGATCCAATCAGAGGCGACAAAAACAATCGGTATCCCTTTATCGGCAGTGCCAGGATCTTTGCAAAGAATGTCATCGATGTAACCCCGTAAGCGCACGGCGGAGATCTGCCTCCATTTCGGCGAACTGGCGGTTCACAGTGGCCTCTGGCCGACCGATCAGGACGTAATCCCACCCTGGCTCTGCCAGTTCAGGCAGTAGCGACTGTGCAAGTGCGCGCAAGCGTCGCTTTGCGCGGTTTCGCGTCACGGCATTTCCAAGTTTTTTGGAACAAGTAAACCCAACGCGGATCATCTCGGTTTGGTCCCTGCGATCACGACCTTGCAGCACGAAACCTGGCGTCGCCTTACGCGCACCCGAGTTGCAGGCTAAGAATTCTTTCCGTTGCTTTAGGATATGAAGCGACCCAAGCATTGGATCGCGCTCACATCACGCTGACAGGCGTTTCCGGCCCTGTGCGCGACGCCGCGCCAGAACCTTCCGGCCATTCTTAGTTGCCATGCGCGAACGGAAACCGTGGCGGCGTTTCCGCACAAGATTTGATGGTTGATATGTCCGTTTCATACGCGTCGACCTTTGATTGCGGGGCGTTTTGCTTGCCCCAAATTCAAAAACAGAGACCTGCGCGTACCCAAGGGGACGGGGGGAGTCAACGGATCAGGGGGTATTTGTTGCAATCTTTCCGCCTTTCCGAGGCGATTTACGTGAGTTTTGTTACAAAATCGGGCGTCACCACACGGAAACAGTCACCCCGGTTCAAGCAAGCGTGAGGCATCTATCTTGCTAGGGTCTGCATGCGGATAAGAGCGCCAACTTGAAATCAAACTAGGACCCAAGATCATGTCTGATCAAAACAACAACTACGCGCAGTCGTTACCGCCGCTGTTCTCTGTTAAGCGGATGCTGCCCTTTCTCGTCATCATCGCAGCTGCTGTCGCCGGATATATCTTTCTTCGCGACGTGCTGAGCTTTGAACAGCTTGCAGCGAACCAAGATGCGCTGACGACGTGGCGGAACAACAACTATCTGATCGCGGCGATTGCCTTCATCGGGATTTATACGGCCATTGTGGCGTTTTCCTTGCCCGGCGCAGCGATTGCGTCGCTCACCGGCGGGTTCCTCTTTGGGTTGTTCCCAGGGGCCGCATTTAACATCGTAGCAGCCACGCTGGGGGCAACGTGTATCTTCCTTGCGGCCCGCTTCGGATTTGGTGATGCGCTTTCAGCCAAAATGGATGCCTCCGAAGGCGTCGTGAAGAAATTCAAGGACGGCTTGAAAGAAGATGAAGTGTCGTATCTTCTGATCATGCGCTTGATCCCAGCTGTGCCGTTTTTCGTCGCAAACTTGATCCCAGCCTTGGTCGGTGTGTCCTTGTGGCGGTTCATCTGGACGACCTTCGTGGGCATTATCCCTGGGGGGATCGTCTACACCTGGATCGGTGCTGGCTTGTCAGAGGTCTTTGCCCGCGGCGAAGCCCCGAACCTCGGGATCATTTTCGAGCCCTATATCCTTGGCCCACTGATCGGCCTTGCTGTGCTCGCTCTTCTCCCGATCCTCTACAAAAAATTCATCAAAAAGGCGTAAGACCGATGGCAAACGAAATCAAAACAGACCTCTGCATTATCGGCGGGGGATCCGGCGGATTGTCGGTCGCAGCGGGCGCGGTGCAAATGGGGGCGGATGTCGTCCTTCTTGAAGGCCACAAAATGGGCGGCGATTGTCTGAACTACGGATGTGTTCCGTCCAAAGCACTGCTCGCGGCGGGGAAACACGCCCACTGGATGACAGCTGGTCAGGAATTTGGAATCACACCTGCGGCGCCCCAGGTCGACTTTGCAGCAACCAAGGCCCATGTGGCATCCGTCATCAAGGGGATCGAACCCCATGACAGCGTCGAGCGGTTCGAAGGCCTGGGCGTCAAAGTCATTCAAGAGTTTGGGGAATTTATCTCTCCGAATGAAGTGAAAGCGGGTGACACAATCATCAAAGCGCGCCGGTTTGTGATTGCAACAGGGTCCCGGCCGTTCGTGCCGCCAATCCCCGGACTGGAGAATGTACCCTACGAAACCAATGAAACCATTTTCCAAATGATGGAGCGCCCAGAGCATCTGATCGTCATCGGCGGTGGGCCAATCGGTCTAGAGATGGCCCAAGCGCATCGTCGTCTTGGCTCCAAGGTCACGGTTCTTGAAGGCTTCAAGGCGCTTGGGAAAGACGATCCAGAAATCGCTGCGATCGCGCTTGATCGGATTCGGGCTGAAGGTGTCGAGATTGTTGAAGGCGCTTTGGCGAGTGAAATCGTCGGTAAATCGGGCGATATCACGGTGAAAACCAAGGATGGGGCAGAATACAAGGGATCCCACCTTTTGATGGCCGTTGGTCGGAAAACCAACACTGACAAGCTGAACCTTGAGGCGGCGGGGATTGAGACGACCAAAACGGGCGTCAAGGTCGATGCATCCCTTAAAACGAGCAATCGTAAGGTCTATGCGATTGGTGACGCCGCAGGTGGCCTCCAGTTTACCCATGTTGCCGGATATCATGCCGGGGTGATCATAAAGTCGGCGCTTTTCGGGATGCCATCCAAAGCCACGGATCGACACATTCCCTGGGCGACCTATACAGATCCTGAAATCGCACAGGTCGGGTTGACCGAAGCGGCGGCGAAGGAAATGCATGGCGACAAGGTCGAGGTCGTTCGTTTTGAATACAAGGACAATGACCGTGCGCGGGCCGAGCTCGCGACAACAGGTTTGATCAAAGTGATGGTTCTGAAGGGGCGTCCAATCGGGGTCTCCATCGTGGGATATCAGGCGGGTGAGCTGATCAATCTATGGGCCATGGCGATCGCCAATAACCTAAAGATGTCGGCCGTGGCTGCCATGGTCGCCCCATATCCGACCATTGGGGAGATCAACAAACGGGCCGCGGGTGCGTACTTCGGCCCAAAACTGTTCAATTCCAAGATGGTCAAAAAAGTCGTGGGGTTCGTACAAAGGTTCTGATAGCTTGAATAGTCAAAAAGACTGAGAGCAGAAATGTTTCTGAAATCGATCGCGGGCCGGTTTATTCTGTTGACCATCATCTTTGTGATGTTGGCAGAAGTGCTGATCTTTGTGCCATCGCTGGCCCGCTTTCGCGTCCAATATCTCGAAGCACGGTTAGAAAGGGCACAAATTGCCTCCTTGTCGGTACTGGCCTCACCGCAAGACATGCTTGACCCTGAGTTGGAGGAAGAGCTTCTGAGAAATGCCGAGGTTTTAAACGTTGTCCTCCGACGCAACGAAATTCGCCAGCTTGTCCTAAGTTCTCCCATGGCGGGCCCTGTCGAGGAATCTTTTGATCTTAGGGATACTCACCCGGTGACCCTTATATTTGATGCGTTCGACGCGCTCTTCCGAACAGAGGATCGCGTGATCCGTGTGGTTGGTGTGCCGGTGAATGCGGGAGGGGAGTTGATCGATATCTCGCTCTACGAAAAGCCGCTGCGCGACGAGATGTGGATCTATGGTCGGAACATTACGTATCTTTCGATTACCATCGCGCTAATGGTCTCCGTCCTTTTTTACTTTGCGACCCAGTATTTGCTGGTACGCCCGAACCGGCGCCTGATTGAGCAAGTAAAGGGCTTTCACGAGGCCCCGGACGACTCGCGTCAAATCTTGGTGCCGAGTTCGATGCTCACCGAGGTTTACGAAGCCGAAGTGGCACTTGCGAATATGCAAACGGATTTGAACCAAGCTCTTCGCCAGAAAGAACGTTTGGCGCTGCTCGGCGGAGCGGTGTCAAAAATCAGCCACGATCTTCGGAATATGCTGACAACCGCGCAGCTCTTGGCCGATGGCTTAGAGGCCTCGAAGGACCCAAGGGTGAAACGCTCCGCGCCGCGGATCATCAACTCGGTCTCTAGGGCGGTCGATTTATGCGAACGGACGTTGACCTTCGGAAAAGCGGAAGAACCGGAGCCGGTATTGTCCGATACCGTTCTTCTTCCTCTTCTCAACGACGTGGCAGAGGCCGAGCGTTTGGCGATTGGAGACAAAGACGTCGACATCATCGTTGACGCGACTGCGGGGCTGACGGCGCGCATTGATGCAGATCAGCTTTATCGTGTGATCTCAAATTTGGTGCGGAACGCGCGGCAGGTTTTGACCGCACGATCGCAACCGGGACGGATCGAAGTCATAGCTCAAGTGGTGTCAGACAGGATTGCAATCACCATAAAGGACAATGGTCCGGGTCTTCCCGAAAAAGCCCGGGAGAAGCTGTTCAAGCCGTTCGAAGGCGGTGTGCGGGCAGGCGGGTCCGGTCTGGGGCTTGCGATATCTCAAGAGTTGGTACGCAACCAAGGTGGTGAAATTCGATTAATTAAGTCTGACGAGAATGGCGCCACGTTCGAAGTCACGTTGCCTGGCCCGAACGACTAACCGGTCAACAGTTCCGATATTTTGAGTGCCCGACCTATCGATCCATCGACCTTTAGCTTTCCTGACATGTAAGCCATCATAGGGTTTTGTGACCCGTCCACGATTGCCATAAGAGTTTGACTATCTGCGCTCAGGGTCACATCCGCAGCCTCGCAAGAGACGGACGCGCCGGCCTCTGTCAGCCGGATCGATCCGAGATCGGTCACATCCAAAGATGCCGAACCCTGTAGTTTTCCTGTGATCTTCGGGGAGAGTAAATCGACGATATCGTCCAAAGTCATATGCGTGTCCTTAGTGCTGTGGGCTGCGGGATCGGATCATCCCCACAATGTCATACGCGCCTTGTAAAACAGGTTCGGCGATTGCCGCCGCGCGATCTGCACCATCGCCAAGTATGGCGTCTATGCCTGCGGGATCGGCCATCAATCGGTTAATCTCGGAGGTGATCGGGGAAAGCCTTTCGACGGCCAATGCGGCGAGCGCAGGTTTGAACGTTCCAAACTGTTGACCACCCACCTCGCGGAGCACGTCTTCTATCCTGCGATCAGACAGTGCCGCGTAAATGTTCACAAGGTTTCGCGCCTCGGGTCGATCTGTCAGTCCGTCCAATTCGGATGGCAAACCGTCGGGGTCTGTTTTTGCTTTTTTGATTTTCTTTTCGATCGTCTCCGCGTCGTCTGTCAGATTGATGCGGCTCATATCTGAGGGATCAGATTTTGACATTTTCTTCGAGCCATCGCGGAGAGACATAACCCGGGTTGCCGTGCCTTCGATGATCGGTTCCGGCTCTGGGAAGAAGTCGACGCCAAAGTCGTGATTGAACTTCGCGGCAATGTCGCGGGTGAGTTCGACATGCTGTTTCTGGTCTTCGCCAACTGGCACATGCGTTGCCTTATACGCCAGAATGTCAGCCGCCATCAGAGAAGGATATGCATACAAACCAAGCGACATTTTCTCTGCGTTTTTGCCTGCCTTGTCTTTGAACTGTGTCATACGGTTCATCCAACCGAGACGGGCAACACAGTTAAACAACCACCCCAACTGGGCGTGCTCCGGTACCTGGGACTGGTTGAAGAGAATGGAATTCTCAGGATTTAGTCCGCACGCAATGTAGGCGGCAGCCAGTTCTCTGGTATTGTTGCGGAGGTCTTGGGGTTCCTGCCACACGGTGATCGCATGAAGATCGACCATACAGTAGATCGTTTCGATCCCGGAATTCTGCATATCCACGAAACGCTTCACTGCACCGAGGTAATTTCCCAGGGTAAGGTTTCCGGACGGCTGTATTCCGGAAAAAACCCGTTCTTTGAAAGTTCCGTTTGACATGGTCAAAGCCTTTGAGAGAGTTTAGGGCGCTTATTGCGACGGGCAAAAAGGACCGTCAATGGGAGGTTTATGTGACGTCGGAAGACCAAAGCAATGAGCCGGAGCGTGTTCCGCTCTTTCTCACCATACCTCCAATTGCGCTTTGGTTGGCTATGGCTGTTGGCGCAAGTGAGGTGCTCTTCTTGGGCGCCGAGTTCGGGCTCTGGGGTGGGCCGGATGCGCTCTCGTGGCGCAGCATTGGAACACAAACTTACGGATACTCGTCACCTGTGCTTGAGCGTATGATTTCTCTTGGACATTTCAGTTGGGATAAGATCATCCGGCCGTTTTCCTACCCGTTTGTGAGTTCCGGATGGCGTGAGGCGCTCATTACATTTGTGATCACAGTGGGTGCCGGTAAATACGCAGCGGAACGGATGAATGTGTTTCCGTTTGTCACCCTGATCGTGTGCACGACAGTGTTTGGCGCCTTTGCCTTTACCCTGTTTACGTCGGAAACCGCCGTGTTGACCGGCGGGCTCTCTGTCGCCTTCGGTTTGCTTGGGTTTTTTGCATTCTGGGAGGCAAAGAAAGCGCGATACAATGGAAATTCGATGCTCCCTGCATTCCGTCTTCCGTTGTTTCTGTTGTCGATCGATATTATTTTGACCTTGGTCTTTGGCGGCGTTCACTTTTGGGTTGCCCGGGCGGGTGCGCTTGCATCTGGTTTCGTGTTGGGATTTTTGGTGAATAGAAAGGGCGAGTTTTCTTGGACCGTCCTGAAGAAGAGGCTCGGTCGTGCGTAAGTCTTTTGTTGGGCGTTTATACTATTTGATCGAGTATGCACCGATCTGGTTTCTTATAAATGTGACACGGCCGATCCCCCTCGAACGCCGTGGCAACATCGTGGGCGCCGCTTTTTCGAAACTGGTATTGTGGCTTAAGCCAATAAAAAAACGCGCAGAAGCAAGCATTCTGACGGCCTTTCCAGACATGAACGACGCAGATAGATCTGATCTGATCGCCGCAGCGGGGCGCAACTTTGGCAAAACAGTGACTGAGGTCCTGAACCCAGACAGCTTTTTCGAGAAACCACCGAGAATAGAGATGACGGGACCGGGGTTGGAGGTTTTCAAAGACTATGTTGCCAAAAAGAGCGGTATCGTTGTGGCATCCGCCCATCTTGGCCAATGGGAAGCGCTTCGTGTCTGTTTTCGAAACATGGGGTGTGAACCGGGGGCGGTGTATCGAAAGAACAACAATCCGTATTACGAAAGACGGTTCAAATGGGCCATCACCTATGGCGGAGCAAAGGCCTACGCCCGCGGAACGCCCGAAGTCAAAGACATGGTTCGAGACGCGAAAGAGGGTGGTGTTATCGTGATCTTGGCGGATCAACGTTATCGTAAGGGTGATTTGATCCCGTTTTTCGGAAAGAATGCTTGGACCAGTACCGCGCCCGCGGGTATTTCACTCCGCCTGGGGGTTCCGCTCTTTACTGTCTATTCGATCCGCCATCCTTGGGGCATAGAAGTTCAATTTGACGAACCGATTGAACCATCGTCGCCCGAAGAGATGACGCTCAAGGTGCATGAATCCTTGGAGCGTCGGATCCGTGACCACCCGGAACAGTGGTATTGGTTTCATCAGCGCTGGGCCGAAGTCGATGACGAGGAGTCCCTAACGCCCCAGCAGACGGCGGTTGAAGGGTAGGCCGGCGAGAACAGCAAATACCGCGCCCCCTGCCAACACATAGAGGCCAAGCTCCGCGTACTTGTTCAGCTCGAAATGCTCCGCTGCGATGGAGAGCGGTAAAAACAGAAGCGCCAGAACGCCGCAGCCCGCGACCGTTGTTGAGATGGACATGATCGTATCTCGGGAAAAGCGGCTTTCGCTGCCAGTCTGTCGTGCTTTCCAAATAAGTAGGGCGAGCATTACATAAGCTGAGATACTGGTTGCCCAGGCTGCGGCAAGATAGCCGAGTGCGGACATCAGCCCAACGGCAAGAACTGCATTGACGACCATTGCGACCAAGGCAAAACGAAATGGGGTTTTCGTGTCGCCGCGTGAAAAGAAGATCGGTTGATAGAGTTTCTGCATGACAAATGCGGGGAGACCCAGACCGTATATCGCAAGTGCGGTTGCGGTCTTTGCCGTATCTTCGGATGTGAAGGCCCCACGTTCGAATAGGGCTTCCACAATAGGTGTTGGGATACAGATGAGGGCGATTGCCGCGGGCGCGGTTAAGAGAAATGCGAGGATAAACGCATCGTTGAAGGCGGCCGACCCAGTGGTTTTATCATCATCTGCAAGCGCCTTTGACAGGGTCGGCAGAAGGACAATCCCAATTGCGATACCAACCACACCAAGCGGCAACTGATAAAGACGATCGGCCACTGCAAGCCACTGGATCGCCCCCTCAAACTGACTGGCGACCTGACGCCCAACAAGGAGGTTTATCTGAACGACCCCTCCCGCTAGCGCAGCAGGGGCTGCGATGATCGCGAGGGACTTCAGGTCTTCGGTCCAACGCGGCCATCCAAGGCGCAGAGGAATACCAGCGCGTTTCAGGGCATGCCAAACGAGTGCAAGCTGTAAAATACCGGCAATCGGCACGCCCCAAGTCAGCGCCCATTCCGCCGCAAAGCCGAATTTTGGTCCGAACCACATGGCTGCGATCAAGACAATGTTCAACAAAACAGGCGCGGCGGCAGCGACCGCAAAGCGACCATGCGCGTTCAGGGTGCCACTGATCAATGCCGCCAATGATATAAAGAGAATGTAAGGAAAGCAGACGCGCCCGAAATCAACCGCGAGATCGAAGCGGCCATCGCCCACGAAACCCGATGCCATGGCCCAGACAAGAGCCGGCATTGCGAGGCTTGCCAGGGCGGAGAATACGATCAGGAAGCCAGCCAGAGCCGAGAAAGCATCACTTGCGAAATCATCGGCCATTTCCGCTTGGGCCAGTTTTTTTGAATACATGGGAACATAGGCCGTGCTCAGCGCGCCCTCTGCGAAAAATCGTCGAAACATGTTCGGAAGACTGAACGCAATCTGGAATGCCTCTGCTGTGGCAGATGAGCCAAAGAGCGCCGCAAATATTATCTCCCGAACGAAGCCCGCAATGCGGCTGACAAGGGTCCATCCTCCGACGCTGCCCATCGCAGCGATCATCCGGGACGGGGCGCGTGTCATTGCGCCAAAGCGCGTTCGGCGCCTGCATGGATTGCTGCTTCGAGTTTGGCCGCGACGGTGGCTTGCTTTTGTGAAGACTGGATCTTTAATCCGAAGATGTCCTTCACGTAGAATGTATCTACGGCTTGCGCACCATAGGTCGTCACGCTTGCACTTGATATGCGAATGTTCGAATCGGCCAAAGTCCTTGTGAGATCGTAGAGCAATCCAGGACGATCGCGTGTGTCGACTTCAATAATCGTGAAGACATCGGAACCCTCGTTGTCAAACGTGATTTCTGTTGAGACGAGCATATCGCGTTCGCGCTTTGCGATTTTATCTTTCTCAACAATCGCGCGTCTGGCGATCACTTCACCTGAGAGTGTTTTCTTGAAGGTTTCTTTTAGGCGGTTCAAGCGCGCTTCATCTTCGATCACTTGGCCGATTTGATTGTGGATCCAGAACACCGCGGTCGCGTAGCCATCAGATGTCGTATAGGTGCGTGCCTCAATCACGTTCATTCCTGCGAGCCCCAAAGCGCCGGCGAGGCGAGAAAAGATGCCGGGATGATCCTGAAGGACAAAGCAGATACGCGTGGCTTCTCGTTGTTCGTCCTTTGCAGTCGACACCTCAATCTCAGAGGGCGTCACCCGCCGTAGACCTTCGGCGATCTGAAATTGGGTTGCCGTATCCAAACCCATCCAATATTCTGCGTAGTGACGAGAAAGTTCATGGTCTTTCGCTTTGGGTTCCCAGTTTTCAAGAAGCGCTGCCAGAGCACTTTGCTTCGCGCTTACGCTTTCCTCCACAGCGCCGTCGACCGAACCCTCTCGCAGGAAGTGACGCGTGGCTGTGTAGAGTTGCCTCAGAAGTTCAGCCTTCCATGGGGTAAGAGTTCCCGGACCCACGCCGAGAATATCACAGACCGTCAGGGCGGTCAGAAGGTTCAGGCGCCGAATGCTCTGAACACTTCGGGCGAAATCGCGGACCGTTTTCGGATCGGAGATGTCCCGCTTTTGGGCCATATCGGACATCTCAAGATGGTTCCGCACCAACCATGCAACGGTTTCTGTTTCTTCTTCATCGAGCGAAAGGCGCGGCGCAATATCGCGTGCCATCTCTTCACCGATCACTTCATGTGCCGTTGGAAGGCCTTTTCCGATGTCGTGGACGAGGAGGGCAACGTAGAGGATGCGACGGTTAAGGCCTTTCTTCAAAATCCGACTGACAATCGGGAAGGTGTCTGAAAGTTGGCCGCTTTCGAGCTTTGCAAGGTAAGCAACGCATTGAATTGTGTGTTCATCCACAGTGAAGTGATGGTAGAAATTGAACTGCATCATTGCGATGATGCGCTCGAATTCGGGGATGAACTGTCCGAGAACGCCAAGCTCATTCATTCGCCGTAGTGCACGTTCGGGATTCCCATGATCCAGTAGAAGCCCAAGAAATAACGTCTGGGCGGTTTCATCTGACCTCACCTGATCCGTGATGAGGTTCAAGTTCGCTGCGATAACGCGCATCGTGTTAGGGTGAATTAATACCTCTGAATGCAGGGCTTCCTCGAAAATGCGCAGGATGTTTATCGGATCGTCCAAAAAACGTTCTGGATCAGAGACATTAAGCCGACCGTTTTCAATCTGATATCCTTCGGGGGCGGGCTCGTTCGATCGCACGCCAAACAAATTGACAACACGCTGTTTAAAGGTCGGCCGGGGTTTCACATGTTCTGCTTCAAGCGCCGTCAAGAATATCCGCGTCAGATCACCTACCGTGGTCGCATGGCGAAAAAAATCCTGCATGAAACGCTCGACCCCGCGTTGGCCGGAACTGTCTGCATAGTTCAGTCGTTTTGCCAGATCGATTTGATGATCGAATGTCAGTTTTTCGAGAGCACGTCTTGCATTTAGATGAAGATGGCACCGCACAGTCCAAAGGAACGTTTCAGCCTCAATGAAGGCGGCCATTTCTTCTTGGGTGAAGTAACCCTTTGCCACCATCTCATGCGGCGCGTCTGATCCGGATACATATTTCGTGATCCAGAACAGCGTTTGAAGATCGCGCAGGCCGCCTTTGCCTTCTTTCACATTGGGTTCTAGGACGTAGCGCGCGCCCCCGTGGCGCTTATGCCGGTCGTCCCTCTCGAACAATTTTTGCTCGACGAACTCGGGTGCCGTCCTCGAAAAAAGCTGGTGTCGAAGCTCTCGGTTCAGTGTTTCGGTAAGGTTTACATCTCCGAGCAGATGCCGGTTTTCCAAAACGGACGTGCGAATGGTGATATCTGATTTCGCCATCTGAAGCGCTTCGGAGATCGTTCGGGTCGCATGTCCGACCTTCAATTTCATGTCCCAAAACATGTAGAGACATGCTTCAATTACGGCATTTAACGTGGGCGGGGCATTGTCGGCGCAGAGAAATAGAAGGTCCACATCCGAGTATGGGGCCATTTCAGCGCGTCCGCAGCCACCAACCGCAAGAACCGCAAGAGAGGCATCTTCCTCAAACCCTGCAGATCGCGCCGCACAGTCAAATACAATTTGAACCGCACCATCCGTTAGCTTTGAGAGCGCGTGAATATACGCGCGGGTCTTGAGCGGAGCCGCCGTATACTCTTCCGCCAGTTTTGCCTGCGCAGTGACATAGGCTGCCTTCAGTAATCTTGCTGCCTCGCCTTTGGAAACAGTCGAGAGGTCCAACGCATCAAACGCGTTCTCCGCAATTGCATCGAAGTTTGGCTGCATCCGCAGTTTAAGAGCCTGTGTCGTTTATCTGCGTGCGAGATACGACGGAGTATGATCCGTCTTCAACTTGGGCGATAGCGAGTGAGCGACGTGTTTGCCCTGATGCCGAGAGCCTGAAGTCACCGCTGGCGCCTTTGAATGTGGTTGACGTCAGACGCGCCTGCGAAAAGGCATCGCTCGTTCCGGACAATACCTGCGTTGTCACAACTTTCATTGCATCATAGCTGACGCTCGTGACCAACTGGGGTGGAATCCCTGCAAATTCCTGAAACCGGTTTGAAAAATCGGTCGCTGCTTGAATATTTGGTAGCGCGAAAAGACCGTTTTGAAGGGTAATCAGAGACAGCGTACTTGTTGGAAGGTCCCAGCGCGCCAATCCCATGACCAAAGTTCTGCTCGTGTTAAGATTTTCCTCGCCCAAGCTCTGCGCCAGAAGGGGCAGTGCGCCTGCAGGGTTGGCTGAGATAATCGCAATGTCTGAGCCCGTTTGGTTGATATCTCTTACGATCGACGACGCAGAGGTTTGCACGCCTTCTTGGGAAAACGGATATGTGCTTACGCCCGAATAGACGACGCCTGTGTCGTTTGCCGCGCGCAAAACGGCATTTGCGGCAACGTCTCCTGAAGCACCTTCGGGAACGATGGCCAGTACACGAGACCGACCTTGTGATCTCGCATATGCCAAAAGGCGTGCGGCCGTGTCTTCAAAGGATTGGCCAAGAGTGTACACATTACCGCCTGCGATCTCGGGGTTGTTCGAGAAACTGAAGACCGGGATGCCTGAACCGGCCAATTCTTGTCCCACCACGGCTGCGTTATCTGCATAAAGCGGGCCGACGATAATCCTTGCCTTGGCGGCTTTTGCGGCGGTTGCGGCGGCACGGGCGCCTTCAACGGTACCTCTCGTTGAATAAACGGTCAGCTGTATCCGCCCTTCCGGCATTTCGGAAACCGCAAGATTTGCTGCACTTATGAGAGTAGCGGCCAGGCTGTTGACACGTGCATCGGCCGACTCTGTTGGAACCAACAAGGCGACATTTACGGTTCCACCCCCAAGCCTGGGACCGGTTGATAAAGTACAACCTGTTAAGATGGCGATGGCGCCCACTACAAGCGTCAGTTTGATCAGACCCGTTCGCATATCGAAGTCCCTCCCCAAGATGTCTTGCTTGATTTAGACGGCGCCATGTCCCAAGGCAATCAATGATGCAGGACTCAGAGACACCAGCGGATAAAAGACTCCAAAACCTTGTTCCGACGGGTCTGCATTTGGTTGCAACGCCAATCGGGCGCGCCCGCGACATCACGTTGCATGCGCTGGATGTTCTGCGGCAGGCAGATGTGTTGGTTGCCGAAGACACGCGTGTTCTACGAAAGCTCCTGACGCTTCATGGGATCGCGGTCGGAGACCGAACATTAATTGCGCACCATGACCATTCAAAACAAAGAGGTTTTTCCACCATTGAAGCCGCTTTATTGGATGGGAAGATTGTCGCTTATGCTTCAGATGCCGGTACGCCCATGGTAAGCGATCCAGGGCTGCGCCTTGTCACTTTGGCGCATGAATTAGGCGCTGCTGTTCACGCGGCACCCGGGCCTTCTTCAATCTTAACGGCATTGGTTCTGAGCGGCTTGCCCACAGATCGATTTTTTTTCGGCGGTTTCCTTCCTGTAAAGGCTGCAGCGCGCCAAAAACGGCTTGAGGAGGTCTCAACGATCGAAGCAACGGTCGTCCTTTTTGATACCCCAAAACGGTTTCTGACCGGGCTGAACGCGATGGCTGACCTGCTTGGCTCAGAACGAGATATTGCCATTTGCAGAGAGCTTACAAAGCGCCACGAGCAGGTGGTTCGCGGCCAGATGGGAGACGTCCTCGATCATCTTGTCAGGGATCCAGATTACGTCCCCGAAAAGGGGGAGCTGGTGATTGTGATCGGGCCACCCAAGCTGCGTGCGCTTAGCGATGCGGATATTGAAGAGATGTTAACCGAAGTGCTGGAGGTTCATGGTGTGAATGGCGCGGCAGCGCATGTCGCAGGTGCTTTGGGGGTTAAGAAGTCGCGGGTCTACTCTTTGGCCCTTAAGATGAAACGACGGAGCGATATGTGACCATTGATCGATTGAAGAGAAACGTCGCCCGCGGGCAGGCGGCGGAGATACTGATCGAACAGAAGTACGTCGCATCGGGTTTCCGCATTATGGAGCGAAACTTCCGCTGGCCGAAAATGGGCGAGATTGATCTGATCGCACGTGCCGGTTCACGATACTACTTTGTTGAATGCAAGTCAGCGCCGACGCTTGAAATGGCTGCATCGCACCTCACCTCGTTCCAGCGTGCGCGGATGCATGATATGGCGCAACGCTATTTGGCCGCACGGAATTTAGCGGCAACGACCGACATGCGCTTTGATGCCGCGCTTGTCGATTACTTCGGCTCTGTTCGGGTGCTTCCTGGTGCTCTCAATTAGGGTCTGTTGCCTGCCAGCTCTTGCGTCGACAAGTCACCCATGAAAAGCACCTGACATCAGGAGGTGTGAATGACGCTCTCAGTTGCATTTCAGATGGACCCGATTACCGCTGTAGATATTTCTGCGGACAGCACGTTTCGGTTGGCCGAAGCGGCGCAGGCCCGCGGGCATAGCCTTTTTGTGTACACGCCGGATAAACTGGCTTTCGAAAATGGCGTGGTGACCGCCGTTGGGCAGGATGTGACGCTGCAACGCGTTCAAGGCGATCACGCCCATCTCGGCAAAATGCGGAACGTCAACCTGGCTGAATTTGATGTTGTGTGGCTTCGCCAAGACCCGCCGTTTGATATGGGATACATCACGACGACGCATATCTTGGATCTGCTGAAAGAGCAGTCGCTTGTTGTCAATGATCCAACTTGGGTTCGCAATTACCCGGAAAAGCTCCTTGTTCTTCAGTTTCCCGATTTGACGCCACCCACGACGATTGCCCGCGATCTCTCCATTTTGAAGGCGTTCAAAGAGGAGCATGGCGATATCATTCTAAAACCCCTTTATGGAAATGGCGGCGCAGGCGTGTTTCGATTGGATCCGAATGATCGGAATCTGAATTCCTTGCACGAGCTTTTCACGGGGATGAGCCGCGAACCCTTGATCGCGCAGAAATTTTTGCCCGATGTGTCAAAGGGTGACAAGCGGGTAATCCTTGTGAATGGGCACCCGATTGGCGCCATCAATCGGGTGCCCGCCGCCGGAGAGACACGATCGAATATGCATGTGGGTGGCCGTCCTGAGAAGATCGAATTGGACGACCGGGATCGGGAAATCTGCGCGCGCATCGGACCGCTTTTGCGGGAGAAGGGTCAGATTTTTGTGGGGATCGACGTTATTGGCGGGTTCCTGACAGAGATCAACGTGACGTCTCCGACGGGGATCCAAGAGCTTGAACGTTTTGATGGGATCGATGTGGCTGGCGCTATTTGGGATGTGATCGAGGCAAAAGTCGACGCGCGCTAAGCCGCGCTGCGCAGAAGCGTTGTAATCCCCCGATATCCGCAGGCCTCTGCCACATGGCCGACATCCACGCGGTCGGCGCCGTCCAAATCTGCGATTGTCAGCGCAACGCGGAGGATGCGGTGATACCCACGAGCGGTTAATCCGAACCGATCTGCCGCCTTGACAAGAAGATCCAACGCTTCGCTGGTGGGGTTTGCCACGGATTGAATTTGTCCGCCTGAGACATCGCTGTTGGTTGTGATGTCGCTTTCTTCGAACCGCGCCAATTGGCGGGCGCGGGCTGTCGCAACACGGTCAGCGATGTCGGCAGACTGATCTCCCTTTGGAAGGTCGGACAAATCCTCGAACGAGATCGGCGCCAGATCGAGGCGAATATCAAACCGATCCAGCAGAGGTCCAGAAATGCGCGAGAGGTAGTCCTCTGAACAAAGTGGTGCGCGGTTACAGGCGCGATTTGCGTCTGCGAGATGCCCACAGCGACAGGGGTTTGCGGCTGCGAGCAGCAAGAACTTGCAGGGGTATTCCACATGGGCGTTCGCACGGGACACCATGACCTTGCCAGTTTCAATCGGTTGGCGGAGCGTTTCCAGCACTGGCTTCGTAAATTCGGGCAACTCGTCTAAGAAAAGGACGCCGTTATGCGCCAAAGAAATTTCCCCAGGTTTTGCGCCGCGCCCACCGCCGACGATGGCCGCCATCGAGGCTGTGTGATGCGGGTCGCGAAAGGGACGCTGCATGCTGATCCCGCCCTGATCCAACAAACCGGCAATCGAATGGATCATGGATGTCTCAAGCGCCTCTTTTGGGGAAAGAGCGGGCAAGATGGTGGGCATGCGCGCGGCCATCATTGATTTTCCACATCCTGGTGGACCGGTGAACAAGGTGTGGTGTCGGCCTGCAGCGGCGATTTCCAGGGCGCGTTTTGCGCGTTCCTGCCCTCTCACGTCTTGGAAATCGCTTGATCGATCAGAGCGCAGAACTTCGCCTGGTTTTGCACGCGGCAAAGGTAATTGACCAGTAAGGTGTTTGATCGCTTGCAGCATCGTCGCGGGCGCATAGACCTCAGTCACGCTGACCCAGGCGGCTTCTGCGCCGCAGGTTTCAGGACAGATCAGAGTAAGGCCTTCGCTGGCCGCAGTGGCTGCGGCCGGGAGCGACCCGAGCACAGGCACCAGTCGACCGTCCAACGAGAGTTCGCCGAGCGCGATGACTTTGCCGGCCTCGTCCGGAGGAATGATATCGCGCGCAGCGAGAACGGCGAGGGCAACAGGAAGATCAAAATGCGATCCTTCCTTCGGGATGTCGGCAGGCGACAGGTTCACCGTTATTTTCTTTGAAGGCAGAGCAAGGTTAAGCTCTGACATGGTTGCGCGCACGCGCTCCTTCGCTTCGGTGACCGCTTTGTCAGGTAGCCCGACAACCTGAAATCCGGGCATGCCAGGTGTGACGGCACACTGCACCTCTACCAAGCGGGCATCAACGCCTTCGAAGGCGACTGTGAAGACACGGGCGACCATTTTGGTACAGTCGCCTTGGAAGATTTAGGTTTGGTTAACCATATCCATGAATTGCGGCCAGGCCTCTGGATCCGCGACGGTTTTGTCCCGGCAAAACGCGTTGCAAAAACCCCAACGGCGCCCGTTTAGTTCAAGGGCGTGCGTGATCTCTTTTCCAGAATAGGGGCATTTTGTGTTTTCTGATGCCGGTCCTTCGACGGCTCTAGCACGCAATGGCGCAGGACCCGGCCAAGGCCCAATCGGTTGGTCAAGGTCGTAGACCGACAGTTCAAAATTCTCGGCAAAGCCCATCGCGCGCCATCGGCGAAAAGCCGGGTCCTGCATGTGGGTTTGGATATAGGTTTTTGCCAACTCAGATGTTGCCAAGCCATATGTAGCAAACCGCATTGCGACAGGGGCATAAAATGCGTCCGCAATCGAGTAATCACCAAAGAGCCAAGGCCCGTCCGCGGCAAAGCGACGGCATGCGTCCCAAAGAACTTCGATGCGCGCAGCGTCGGCCTGGACGTCATCAGAAGCCTTGAAGTTCGGATAGGTCCGCCGCACGTCCATCGCACATGCCTTGCGAAGTGCGGCGAAGCCCGAGTGCATTTCTGCGGTCACTGACCGCGCGAAGGCCCGTGCCGCCCGGTCTTTGGGCCATAGCCCAATGTCAGGGTGCCGTTCGGCCAGTGTTTCGGCGAGCGCCAGCGAGTCCCATACCAAATCCCCGTCCAACTTTGCGCTTGGTACGGTGCGACTTGGCGCAAATTCTGTCAGCAGTTGTGGGATCGCTGGGCTGTATAGTCCGGCCTGGCGCACCCGCACGGGAAGATGATATTTTTCAAACAAAAGCCAGCCGCGCAAAGACCAGCTGGAGAAAAGGCGGTCGCCAATGGCAAGTTCGTAGGTCATATTTCAAGGCTATCCTGCGGATTGCGGCGGATGCAAATCAGGCTTTGCCACGTTCTGGATCACAAAAGGTGATTGACGCGCAAAACCCTGGCGGCCCCCGCGCCAAGCGTTTCGATGGTTGTGAGCGATAGCGGATCGATTTGAAATCCGAAAACTGTCTTCGCAGAAGCGTCCGTAAACCGCGCAAGCTGTGTCAGTATAGGTCCGAAATGACAGGCAATCAGGACATCTTCGACGTCGGTGTCCAAGATGATCTTGTCGATGGCAGAGGACACGCGTGCCGTAAGGTCATTCCAACTTTCCCCATTTGGGGGGGCGATGTCGCCTGGTCTCGTCCAGAGGTCTTCGGCAAGCTGAGCATTTTCTTTAAGCGCTTCGGAATAGGACTTGTCCTCCCAATCGCCAAAATGGATCTCCCGCAGGTCCGGGTCCGCTGGAAGGATTTGGCGCTGACCCAACACCGCATCAAGTGTCGCGGACGCACGTGTTAAAGTCGAGGAGATGCATATGGCGCTGACGGGTATTTCAAGGGCGATCTTGTCCAAGCGCGCAGTGTTCGAAAGATCGGCGGGTAGATCCGTCCAACCGACCATGGTTTTTGCATGTGTAGGGCCATGGCGCAGAAAGTGCAGTTTCATTTGAGTGCCATCGGTAGTCCTGCTGTGACCAGAAAAACCCGGTCTGCTCGGGCCGCAAGCCGTTGGTTCACCGCACCTTGTGCGTTTTGGAACGCGCGGCCCAAGGATGTTGTCGGCACGGGCGCAGTACCGACTTCATTCGATACGATGACGAGTTGATCAGAATGAGTTTCGATAACTTCCAGTAACCCGTCTAAATCGTGGGACCAGTCACGGTCATCCAGAAGAAGGTTCGAGAGCCAAATCGTCGCGCAATCTATCAGAACCGCGGAGCCGGTGAGTGTCCTGAGCGTTGAGGCAAGGGCGATTGGGGCTTCATGGGTCGTCCAGTCTGCTCCACGAGATGCCTGATGGGCGGCGATTTTCACGGCCATCTCGTCATCGAAGGCCTGTGCCGTTGCGATATAGTTCCTGTCGGCCAAATCCTGAAACAGACTTTCGGCAAAACTCGATTTACCTGACGCAGCACCGCCGAGGACAAGTGTAAATTCACGGCGATGTGTTTTCATGACCTTTACCTGTGATCCAGTGTGACCTTGGACGCGTATATTCAGCAATAGAACCTTAACGCTTTAGTCAATGAGGAACCGACGTGCCATTAGACGCAGTGGATAGCAGACTTTCCCGACGCGCGATGCAAGCTGAAATGCTGGACGCAGAAACCGAACTTGAACTGGCGCGCGCCTGGCGAGACCACAAAGACGAACAAGCCCTTCATCGTATTATCAACGCGTACATGCGCCTTGCCGTGTCCATGGCGGGCAAGTTTCGACGCTATGGCGCATCGATGCCGGACCTGATCCAAGAGGCAGGTGTCGGCCTTATGAAAGCGGCAGAGAAATTTGACCCTGACCGGGGCGTCAGATTCTCAACATATGCGCAATGGTGGATTAAAGCGTCGATCCAAGATTACGTCATGCGGAACTGGTCAATGGTGCGCACCGGGTCAACCACTTCGCAGAAATCGCTCTTCTTTAACCTGAAGCGTGTTCAGGCGAAAATCGAACGAGAGGCGTCCGCGCAGGGGGAAACGCTGGACGGGGTGGAGCTCCGCCGCCGGGTCGCCGAAGAGGTGGGCGTGCCAGAGCGCGATGTGGAGATGATGCAAGGCCGGTTGTCGGGTTCTGATTTTTCGTTGAATGCGTTGCAGAGCTCGGATGAAGATGGTCGAGAATGGCAAGACACGCTTGAAGATGATGGTCCCCATTCCGCCGAGGTTGTAGAGCGCAACCATGATCTCGAACAAATTCGTGATTGGCTGACCGATGCGATGACGGTTCTGTCTGACCGTGAAAAGTACATCATTGCCCAGCGGAAGTTGATTGACGACACGCGAACGCTGGAAAGCATCGGCGAAGAGCTTGGCTTGTCCAAAGAGCGGATCCGCCAAGTGGAGGCCGCGGCGTTGACAAAATTGCGGAAGCGATTGGAGCGCAATACTGGCAAAGCGGCACAATTCTTGGCGGCTGCGGAGTAACTTGCGCGCGCCACAGGGGCTGTTAAAGCAGGCCTATGTTGGGTGGAAAACGCATATTGCTGATCATTTCAGGTGGGATCGCGGCCTATAAGTCGCTCGATCTTATTCGGCGTTTGCGGGATCATGGGGCGGTTGTCACGCCCGTCCTGACCAAATCAGCGGAAGAGTTTGTGACCCCGTTGTCGGTCTCGGCCCTGGCGGCGAACAAAGTGTATCGCGATCTCTTTGACCTGACTGATGAAGCCGAAATGGGGCATATAGAGCTTTCGAGATCAGCAGATTTGATTGTTGTCGCCCCAGCGACGGCGCAGATCATGGCGCAAATGGCCCATGGAAACGCGAGCGATTTAGCAACGACGCTTTTGCTTGCAACTGATACGCCCGTCCTGATTGCCCCTTCCATGAATGTGCGCATGTGGGATCATCCGGCGACCGAGCGCAATTTGGCACAATTGAGTGCGGACGGGGTTTCTATTGTTGGCCCGAATGAAGGCGCGATGGCCTGCGGGGAATATGGACCCGGGCGCATGGCCGAAGTTCTAGAAATTGTTGAAGCCGTGATTGGGCGTCTGGGACAGGGGCCTTTGTCTGGGAAAACCGCGATCGTCACGTCTGGCCCGACGCATGAACCGATTGACCCTGTGCGCTATATCGCCAACCGATCTTCGGGCGCACAAGGTGTTGCGATTGCAGAGGCACTTTCCAATGCGGGCGCTGAAGTGACCTTTGTAACGGGGCCAGCAGAGCATGCCGCCCCGGCAGGGTGCACAATCGTTGCCGTACAAACTGCGATAGAGATGGCCAAAGCCGTTGAGAATGCGCTGCCTGCAGACATTGCCGTTTTCGCAGCTGCCGTCGCCGATTGGGCGGTTGAGACAAGCGACGAGAAGATCAAGAAAACGGCGGATGGGGCGGCGCCTGCGCTGCGATTTGTCGAAAATCCGGATATCTTGGCAAAGGTATCGAGCCACGCATCTCGACCCTCACTCGTGATTGGTTTTGCGGCAGAGACCGAGAACCTGATCGAACATGCGACCGCCAAACGTCTACGTAAAGGCTGTGATTGGTTGTTGGCCAATGACGTATCCCCGAAGACCGGCATCATGGGAGGCGACACAAACAAAATCCATTTTATCACCCATGATGGTCAAATCCCATGGCCCTGGATGACAAAACGGGAGGTTGGAAAGCGCCTGACCGCTGAAATCGCAGCGCATTTCCAGACATGATTGATCTCCAGTTTCTGCGCCTTGAGGGGGCCGATGCGACAGTGGCCCTTCCTGCGAAGGCGAGTGACGCGGCCGCCGGGCTTGATATCCGTGCGAATTTTTCTGATCGGGTGGCTGTGACCTTAGCGCCTGGGCAGCGGACGCTGATCCCGACTGGGTTCGCAATGGCCCTCCCACCAGGGTTTGAGGCACAAGTGCGCCCGAGGTCTGGTCTTGCGCTGAAACATGGTGTGACTGTTCTGAACACACCTGGCACGATTGATGCCGATTACCGTGGCCCGGTTGGTGTGATCTTGATCAATCTTGGCGAAAAGCCGTTCGAAATTGAGCACGGGAGCCGGATCGCGCAAATGGTGATTGCACCTGTCCAATCGGTATCCGTTAACGAAGTTTCTGTTTTGGACGCCACGGCGCGCGGCGAAGGCGGCTTCGGCAGCACAGGAACCGCTTGATGGTTCTTGTCGTTCTTTCGGTTATCTTTTGGGTTTGGGTGCTGCGCAAGATCGGTGCGCCCCATGCATACGGTTATGCACTGGTTGGCGTCATAAGTTTGGCGGTTTTATCGGTTCACCTCTTCTTGCCGGACGGTCATCAACTGCGCGCCGCGTTGGGCGGTTCGCTCCGACCTTGGGGTATTCTGGCCATCCTTGTGGGTGTTGTTGCGCTTTATGCAAAGCTCCTCGCCCTTATTCGGGAAAAGGGCGCTGAGAAGATGCCCGAGAAGCAGGACGATGGGCCCTTTAGCACCGTGGAGCTCGACCGCTATGCGCGCCACATTGTACTTCGCGAGATTGGCGGACTTGGTCAGCAGAAGCTGAAAGCGGCTCGGGTATTGGTGGTTGGAGCCGGAGGGCTTGGGTCGCCGATCCTGCAATATTTGGCGGCGGCGGGTGTCGGTAGGCTCGGGTTTATTGATGACGATGTCGTCTCCGTGTCGAACCTTCAGCGACAGGTGTTGTTCACCGAAGATGATCTGGATCTGCCAAAGGTTTTCGCGGCTGAAAAGCGGCTGGGCGCGCTCAACCCGCATTTGGATTTGAGGCCATATAACCGAGCATTGACAGAGGAGATCGCAGCCGAGCTTTTCGCGGATTACGATATTGTGGTGGATGGAACGGACAGTTTTGCGACGCGGGCACTTGTGAACAAGACCTGTGTTGATCTTAAAATGCCACTCATCTCAGGTGCGATATCCCAATGGGAAGGCCAGGTGACCGTAGTGGATCAAACCCGAAACACGCCCTGTATGGCCTGCCTCTTCCCAAAAGAACCTGCGCCGGGTACCGCGCCAAGCTGTGCGGAAGGTGGGGTGCTTGGGGCTCTACCTGGGATCATTGGATCGATTATGGCAGCGGAGGTGGTCAAAGTGATTACTGGTGCGGGAGACCCCCTTTATGGTCGGATGCTTATCTATGATGCGCTGACCGTGACCGTGCGAACCATCGAAATCGCGCGTCGGGACAACTGTGAGGTGTGTGGGGCTAATCGCCTGGTAGAATGACATTCGGCGGGGTATGCCCGTCTTCGAACACCTTGATGTTTCGGATTACATGGTCGCCCATTGCCGTGCGTGCCGCGAGTGTTGCGGATCCCATATGGGGAAGCATCATCACATTTGGCATATTGCGGAGGCGGCGTTCGGTATCGGGGTCTTTTTCAAAAACATCCAGACCTGCACCTGCCAATTTGCCGGCGTCTAAAGCATTTGCGAGGGCTGCTTCGTCCAAAAGTTCCCCTCGAGATGTGTTGACAACCACCGCAGTGGATCGCATGCGCGCAATCCGGTCTGCATTGATCATATGATATGTACCGGGTGTATATGGGCAGTTCAAAGAAACGACATCCATTTCGGGCAGAATTTCGTCCAAGTTTGGCCAATAGGTCGCGGCGAACTCGGCCTCGGTTTCGGCATGGAGCTGGTTGCGGTTATGATAATGCACGTCCATTCCAAAGGCGCGTGCCCGCGTTGCTACAGCCCGGCCGACGCGACCGAGGCCGATGATTCCAAGGGACTTCCCACTGAGACCTTGGCCGAGGAACGCGGATGGAGACCAGCCCTCCCAATCACCGGATTGCATCATTGCTGATCCTTCTTTGAACCGGCGCATTGTCGCGAGGATCAATGCCAGCGTCATATCTGCTGTATCATCGGCCGTCGCACCCGGTGTGTTTGTCACCAAAATCCCGCGTGATCGCGCGGCATCCACGTCGATATGGTCATATCCAGATCCATAATTGGTGATTAGCTTGAGCTGCGCACCTGCTGCTTCGAGTTCGCTTGCACCGATCATGTCCCCAAGCGTTGCTACAAGAACCGTCGCAGATTTCATTGCATCGATCAGCGTTTCTCGCTCCATAGGGAGGGCATCATGATGCAATTCCACATCAAAGAGCTCCGATAGTCGTGCTTCGACAGTGTCCGGTAGTTTCCGAGTTGTTACGACTTTCACAGTCTGCTCTCTTTTCTGGATTTCATGAGCAGAATGTGTCAAATTATCACCTAAAGAGAAATACAAAATCCGCGGAAAGTGGATGGCAAGAGGTTGAGTATGATGCGTACAGGTCTTGCGATACTGGCTTTTCTTTTGGTTGCTGGGTCGGCCCCTGCGAAGGATTCACTCGGGCCCGTGACCAATCTTCCTATTCCTCGTTATGTCTCAATGAAGGCAGAGGAAGGCAATGTTCGCCGTGGGCCGTCCTTAACCCATCGGATCGATTGGATATTTAAGCATAAGGGTATGCCCCTGATGATCACTGCCGAATATGGTCATTGGCGGCGGGTAGAGGATATTGATGGCGAGGGCGGTTGGATGCACTATTCACTGCTGTCGGGGCTTCGAACGGTTATTGTTCGTGAACAAGAGATTCTTATGCGCCGCGTTCCGGACGAGACTGCGGTCGCACGCGTCAAAGCAGAGCAGGGAGCGATCCTTCGCTTGGGGTCCTGTGATTTGAATTGGTGTCAAGTGACCAGCGGTCGACATAAAGGTTGGCTGCCAAAGTCGGCGCTTTGGGGCGTCTCTGACGATGAAATTCGTGACTGATGCGGAAGCCTTCATTTTAGATCTTGGGAGAGTAACACCCTCTAAATGAGTTCTGGGGCAAAAACTCTGATATAAAGAGCAGAGCACCACTCTAGGGACGTAGATTTAACGAGATGGATCCAGAAAAGAAAAAGATACGGGCGCGCCGACAGCTCAAACGCATTGCACGCGCGCTCGAAATTGAGCGTACCAATTTGGCTAAGGAAAGCCGTCTTATCAAATATGAGACGGATGGCGCGTTCGACTACGAACTCTACAAGCATGTTCAGACGCTTGGAAACGTTATGAAAATCGATAACCAGTGGGTGAACGAAGACCATATCGCTCTTCTGTGCAGATATTTAAATGACGCGGGCCACGTTGTGGAGCAGGGCATATGCCATGGCACGCGTCGGGGGCGCGAACAGGCCTGGTTTGCGGACCATCTTGTGGGTGCTTCCAAAGTTATCGGAACCGAGATTTCTGATACTGCGACTGACTTTGAGAATACCATCCAGTGGGACTTTCATGAGGTGAAGGACGAATGGCGTGGCAGGATCGATTTAATTTACTCAAACTCGTGGGATCATTCATACGATCCCGAAAAGGCGTTCTCGGCTTGGGTCAGCTGTTTGGCGCCAGGCGGTTATATGCTTCTTGATCACGGGTGGAACTTTTTGCCGGACAAGGTTGATTTGTTAGATGGTTTCGGCATTAGCGAGGATGGACTAATTGACTTATTGAACCGTGTTTGCGGTTCTTTCGGCCGTGTCGAAACGGTGTTGGATGGGGGCAAGCACAAACGTCATAAGATAAGAACCGTGGTTTTCAAGGGTGCTTAGGTCGTGTCCCGGGCTGCGTTCCGGCTCCGCTCGAACCGCCTAACTGTCTAAAATGACAGGACCAGATTTGTCGGTCATGTCGTTTTCACTTTATTTTAGCCGCGTCACCGACATTGCTTCTTCAAAACTCCTTTAGAACGGCGTCGAAATAGGGAAATGGCCATGAAAACGCATGTGAAAGCTCTTGTTGTTGGCGGTGGCGCTGTTGGCGCAGGTATCGCCTATCATCTCGCTAAATTTGGATGGGAAGATGTTGTGCTTGTGGAGCGGGACGAACTCACGTCTGGTTCTACGTGGCATGCTGCAGGTTTGTTACCGCTTTTCAACATGGGTTATGCGACAAGCCATATCCATGACTATTCGGTGAAATTCTATAAGACCTTGGAGGAAGAAACGGGCTTGAATGCTGGTTTTTCGATCGTTGGGAACTTGCGCATGGCGCAGACCCAAGATCGTATGGACGAGTATATGCTTTACGCGTCTACGGCAGAGAGCGTTGGTATTCCTTATGAATGGCTGTCGCCTGCACAAATCAAAGAGCGCTACCCCCTGGTGCGCACCGAAGACCTTAAAGGCGCAATTTATCATCCGACTGATGGTTACATTAACCCGGCCGATGTCACCCAAGCGATGGCCAAGGGCGCGCGCCAGCGGGGCGTGACGATTGAGCGGAAATGGCAAGTGGATGCCTATCATTGGACCGGGGATCATTGGGATGTCACCATGTCCAAAATGGTCGAGAAGGGCGGCAACCTGGTCCCCTCCGACGAACAAATCGTGATCCATGCGGAACACGTGGTCACAGCAACCGGTAACCATGCGCAGCGCACGGCGCAGCTTTTGGGGATTAAAATTCCTGCGATCCCTGTCGAGCACCAGTATATCGTTACCGAGCCTGATCCGGCCTTGGTGGAGTGGCGTCTGAACAATCCAGAGCATCCCGTTCTGCGTGACGCAGATGCCAAATGGTATGTCCGCGAAGAGCGGGGCGGTTGGATCCTTGGGCCCTACGAATATGGTGCGCCCGCCCGGTTCGAATATGCGGTCCCCGACAGCTTCCGCGCTGATCTCTTCCCGCTTGATCTGGAGCGGATCGAGGAAGAGTACATGTCCATGATCCACCGTATTCCGTCCTCGGAAACAGCAGGTTTGAAAGACGATTATAACGGACCTATCTGCTACACGCCCGATGGAAACCCATTGGTTGGTCCAGCGCCCGGGTTGCGCAACATGTGGTTGGCTGAAGGCTTTTCCTTTGGGATCACCGCGGCCGGGGGCACCGGATACTACATGGCGCAGATGATGGTGGACGGTGAAGCCGAGATTGATATGGCCAGCCTAGACCCCAAGCGCTACGGCAATTGGGTCACGACCGAGTACGGGATGCGGAAGAACGAGGAATGTTATTCGCATGTCTATATCCTCCACCATCCCGACGAGGAACGGGAGGCCTGTCGTCCGTTGCGCACCGCGCCGGTTTATGATCGCCAGAAGGCGATGGGCGCGCAGTTTGGCCAAGTCAATGGATGGGAGCGTCCCAACTACTATGGCCCGCTGGACGCGCCACAAGACTTTGATAACAAAGCCCGGAGTTTTCGGCGCGGGGGCTGGTGGCAATACGCCGTAGAAGAGGCCAAAGCCGTCCGTGACGGTGTCGGTCTGATCGACGCAACAGCGTTTACGAAACATGTCGTGCGGGGCCCAGGTGCGACTGCGTTTCTCGACTGGTTTACATGTAACAAGCTGCCGAAAATCGGCCGGATTAACCTGACCTATGCGCTCACATCCCATGGGACCGTGCGCACAGAATACACGATCGTGCGGTTTGCAGAGCACGAGTATTATCTTGTCTCAGCGGGTGCCTGGACGGCCTATGATGCGGACTACCTTCGCAAGGCCGCAGAAGACATGGAGAGTGAATTTGGACGCGTGGAAATTCATGACAGTACGTCCCAATGGGGTGTGTTCGCGATCGCAGGGCCGAAATCGCGGGATGTTTTGAAAGAGCTTGTCCGCGATGCCGACCCAGAAACAGCGCTGTCGAACAAGCGCTTCCCGTGGCTGTCGGCGCGTCAGATCGAACTTGGCATGTGCCCCGTAAATGCGATCCGTGTGGCGTATACCGGGGAACTCGGCTGGGAATTGCATCACCCGATCGAAATGCAACGCTATCTCTGGGAGCAATTGCTCGCTGCCGGCGAGAAGCATGACATGAAACTGGTTGGTGCGCGCGCGCAAAACTGGCTTAGAATGGAAAAGTCATATCGCGCCTTCGGCACAGAACTTGGCCGGGATGCGACACCTTTGGAAGCAGACCTTCCGCGCTTTGTCGATCAATCGAAAGACTTCTTCGGCAAGACAAAGATGAACGATACTGGCGTTCGCACAAAATGCGTTACCTTGCTGATCGATGGCCCAGGGGATGCCGATCCATGGGGGCGTGAGGCGCTTTACGATGGCGACACAAAAGTGGGCCGTTTGACCTCTGGTGGGTATTCGGTTGCGTTCGAGAAGAGCATCGGCATGGGATATGTCAGCCCGGATGTTGCTGAAGTTGGGAAGACGCTGAAGGTGAAAATGTTCAACGAACTCTATGATGCGGAGATTGTTGAAGACAGCCCCTATGATCCGAAGAACGAGACGATCCGGGCGGACATAGGCTCGTAAACACAAAAAAAAGGGGATGCCGAAGCACCCCCTTCAAATACCAGAACGATTACGATTAAGAATCGTCGTCGTCGTCGTCATCGCTACCGGATACCGCCAGAGCAACCAAAGCGATTGCTGCCAGAGGGATCAACCATGCTGCGATGCCGGAATCGTTTTCAACAACTTCAACCGCCTCGACAACTGGCTCATCCAGACCACCAGCAACAGCTGCAGAAGCTGCAACCGCCGCTGTTGCGAAATACGCAAGCTTTTTCATTGTGTATTCTCCAAAGGTTGTACAACACGTTAGACGCGTAGCGCGGTTGACGATTCCAAGCAAGATAAAGGGATTCTCTGAAACTAAATTACATAGACGTGTGGAATTTAGGCATCAGTTGGTTTTTGGCACAAAAACAGGCAGAGAGGCTTGTGATGATTTTCAGAGGACAAAAGCAAAGAATACTTCTGGCTCTGTCTGGCGCGGTGTGTTTGATCGTTTCGATTTTTTCATCGCATAATCCGTTATCGACATTTGCGAGCGATACGACCCGAGAAATTATGGCTGCGAGTGCAGTGACTTACGTGAGTTTGCGAACGCTAAATTCCTTTCTTTCTACTGCGCAAGAAATTGAAGTGGGCGGGGCGTTCGTCGTTCAAGGAACTGCGAAACCTTTGAAGGTTCTTGAGCCGATCGACGATACCGTAGAGCGTGTCGCTGGCGTGGTTTTTGTAATTTCCGGACTTGCGGCGATCCTAACGGTCAGTTTTGCGCCAATTGCTTCCCTTGGCTTTGGTGCGCTTGGCCTCGGGTTTTTGCTGTGTGCAGCTAAGGCGAGCTGGTCCGAACACTTGTGGAGACCTCTCTTGCGATATGGGCTGATGCTCGGATGCATATTACCAGTTATATTTGTTTTCGCTGGATATCTTGGTGATCGGATGACGAAAAAGGTTTGGGAAGAACACGCTATTGTTGTGGAAACCATCTCGTCTCAAATCCAGGCCAATGACCCCCAGGCCGAAATTTTAAAAGATGGGGGCGGGTCTGCGTCCCCTGACACTTGGGGAACATTGTTGCTCGAACGCACGCGAGAGACCTTTGAGGTGCTTTCAAACTACGGATCTGCGGCGGGTATTATTCTCAACGAATCCGATCGTTTAATCGAGAGCTTCTTCAATATCATGGCGGTGTTTTTCTTCAAAATCGTCATTCTTCCACTTCTCCTTTATGGTGCGTATCTAGCGATCATGCGGAAGTTGTAGGCAGAGACGCACGTTATAAGAAATGCAAATGATACGGTTGCTCAGCCAAAATCGGCATCTCCTTTACCCGATTTGCTTGCCGATCATAAGTTTCGGAATTTGGGCCACGAACACATATCCACTTCCCCATCGCGTGCTGTTCCCGATCTATTTTGGCCAGACGGAGATTTCTGAGAACATATTTATCGACGATCCGAGCAGAACCGACGTGCTGAACTTGGTTCAATTGTCTGAAGAGCGGATCACCCCGTTTTTCGGGGACATTCACTCGAATCCGCGCTACGTCATTTGTACAACATCAATTTGCGATGAAATTTTCGGCGTACGTTTCAGCGGAAGCGCCACTCCAGGTTTTGGAATTCTGATCAGTAGTAAGGGACTTAACGAGGCGATCTTTGTACATGAACGTGTTCATGCAGAATTGCACGAACGCATAGGGACGGTACGCCTTCCGATTTGGTTCAATGAAGGGGTCGCCGTATATCTCTCGTCGCGAGAGCACAAACGACCGGAGGTCTTGGACGACGCGATTGAAAATGTGAAAGAGCTCATACTGCCAATGTCATGGACAGCCCTTCACTTCGGCCATCCAGACGGACTTGCCCTGACCTACACGCCTGCATACGCTGCGATCCTCGACCTAGTTGATGAAATCGGACGCACGGGTCTGCGTGACGTTATCGCCAGAATGGAGAAAGGCGAAACACTAGATGCCGCCTTGGCCGCAATACGTGCCGGCTCCGATCAGTCGTAGAGTTTCATATGCGCAATGATCTGCCCGTGATCAGAGGCAAGCTTGTTATAGGGCGCCTCCGGATGTGACCCGTCGGTAATGTGATCGTTCAAAATTGAGAAATACTCCATTTCACCCAATGCATCCGTAGTTTCGGGGTGGAAGTGGCGACTCATTAGAATCTGATCGATGCTCTCATGCACGCCGCCAAACGCCGAAGTGTAGACCGTATCGCGCAGCGAACGCCGAACGAAGAGTTTCTCTGCACTTACCATTTGAACGGCTTCAATAGATTGCCGGATTTGCGCATCTTCCGCGTCGGAGTAGCGGTCACTTCTGTTTGTCGCATCGTGTCGTCGCATCCAGGCATAATTCCGAAACGGACGTTCCCCTGCAATGACGGCAGAGGATGTAGAGTGTTCACCATCGTTATAATCACCGAGAGACATCACAGGATATCCGGCCGCAAGTTCGTCCAAAATAAGCTTCCGCATAACGGCGGCCTCGGCCATGCGGCGCATGGTCGAGCGGATAGAGCCAAGCGCACGCCCATATGGATCATAGTCCAAAAGGTTAGCTTCGCGTGAAAAGTCGGCACCCGGTTGCCGGGAAAATTCCCCGAGCTTTGATTTCAAGTGGCAATTAAAGACCGATACGATGTGATCACCGATCGGAATGCGTGCACGTATGATCGGCCTAGATATTCTGGTGATTGTATAAGAACCCGCATTGGCGCCGTCCAAATCCCGGAATGAGATCGTGAGCGGTTCGTCGAGAACTTGTGTGATCTTCGGTTCGTCAACGAACCCTGTGCGCGAAAGAATGGCGAGGCCGGGCCGCCTTTGCCCTGGCAGACCTTTGTCATTCGCATTGGGTGCGAAAAACAAGCTGTCTTGCCCGTACATATCGTAGCGCAACTTCTGAAAGATCGCCTTTCGATGATACCGCTTTGACTTGTCCGGAATAACATCTGCATTCAGCTCTGCACCGCGTCGGTTGGTTTCTTCAACGATTTGCCAAAGCGGAGAGCGTTCAAAAATTTCTTGAAAGCAAACAACATCCGCATTCATGGTCAGCAGCTGGTCGGCCATCCAATCTTCTTTCCACGCATATTCCTCGGGCGTGTAGGATTCGAATGTATAATACTCCTGATCCGGCCCGATCAGGTTTTTGACGTTGAAGCTGGCGATCGTAAACTTAGTCATGTGTCTAGCGTGTCTAAGGCTTGCCGGAAAATGTGGCGATCGACATTTCCGCCAGTGGCTACAGCAATAATCGTATCGGCCTCTGTTGGACGAAAGAAACTTGCGGCCAAACCCGTGGCGCCACCTGGCTCGACAACGATTTTCAGATAGTGGAACGCGAGAGCCATTGCATGAAGGGTCTCATCGTCACTGATGACATGGCCGTCTCCGCAGAGGCGTCGAATGACGGGCCAGGGCAAATCTCCAACTGCGGGCGTCAGGATTGCATCCTGAATAGATCCTGTCGCGCGATTGTTTCGTTGAATGGACCCCAGTTGTTGCGAACGAGACACATCATCGAACCCCTCGGGCTCTGCCGGACGTACCGTCATCTTGGGTGCGTCAGCTTCCAGCGCTAGAGCAATGCCTGCCGTCAATCCACCGCCACCGCAGCACACATTGACGTCAGCTTCGTCGATGCCAACCTCTTTGGCTTGCGCGGCGATCTCGAGACCAGTCGTGCCTTGACCTACCAAAACATCCGCAGTGTCGAAGGGCTTGATCAGCGTGAGCGGACGTGTCTTCATAATTTCTTCCGCAAAGGCTTCTCGGCTTTCATCGTCACGATCATAGAGAACGACCTCGGCCCCCAAATTGCGGGTATTGCGGATTTTGATTTGCGGCGCGTCTTTCGGCATCACAATGACAGATGGTATTCCGTGGAGCGTCGCGGCATGGGCGATACCTTGTGCATGGTTGCCTGACGAAAATGCGATTACGCCTTGTTTGCGACTCTCAGGCTCAAGGTTGGATATCGCGGACCACGCGCCGCGGAACTTGAACGAGCCAGTCCGTTGCAGGCATTCAGCTTTGACATAGATGCGCTTTCCAATCCGTTCATCAAGCAATGGATTGTTCAGGAAGGGTGTGACCCGTGCGTGGCCACGTATACGCCCTGCCGCCGCGCGTATGTCGTCAATGTCAGGCATCTTTTACCCCTAGATGGTCAAGAAGATCCGTTAGGTCTTGTCCGATGCGTTGCGGTATTGCCGGAAGCCTGTCAACCGGATCGTCTGCGCGATTCACCCAGTATGTCTGAAACCCAAACTGCGCGGCGCCCGAAATATCCCAACCATTAGATGAGACGAAGGTTACGTCGCCCGGATCCACATTAAAGTGCGTGCATGCGAGTTGATATGTGGCGGGTTTAGGTTTGAATGTTTTGACGCTTTCAACGGTCAATATAGCATCTAATAGGTCAGTGAAGTCTCCGGCCTCTGCCGCCGCCGCAAGCATGTCCGGAGAGCCGTTGGAGAGGATCGCGGTCGGATGACCGGCCGCCTTGACCGAACGCAGAACCGGCTTGGCTTCCGGGAATGTCGGAAGAGCAAAGTAGAGATCAAGAAGGGGCTGTCGGAGAGTTAGGGGTAGACCGTGCTTTTCAAGTGCGTAGTCCAAAGCATCTTGTGTGAGATCCCAAAAACTCCGGTAAATGCCCATGGAATTGTGGAGCCATGTGTAAGACAGTTGCTTGTCCCGCCAGGTTGCCGCGAGCATCGCCCAAATGTGTTCAAGTTCCGGAAATGCTTCCGAATGGGCCAAGTTTCGCGCTGCTGCGGCAACATCCAAAAGCGTGCCGTAGGCGTCAAACACAACAGGTTTTATCATAGCGTCATCCTATGGACTTTCGAAGGTGAGCCCAAGCGCGAACATCGATAAGACATGTCTTTTGGGGCGTTCGCTGCCGCTCGGGATGCACCGTTTGGATATTCGCAGCTATCGGTCGACAACGATCAAACGCACCCAAGCCCCTGAAATCGGACGATAGATCGATTCTATAATGACGCCAGTATAGGCCACATCTGCCGCGAGCCGCCCCGTCCAGGCCGCCGCTGCCTTCTCGGAGAGACGTTTGCTCGGTTTTCCTTTGGTGAGCCTGACCCAAGGTTGGATCAGGGCAATCCCCTGATCGCTTGACATATTGGCCACTGTAATCGCGCAAATTTTCTCAAGAGGTTCGCCGCGGGAGACGGTGACCGCCACGGTTTCACGATTGTTAACAAGAACCGACACGCGACTGTCCCCGCCAGCGATTGTAAACCCCCGGTTAAGAAGGGTTTGGCGCGCGGCTTCATTGTTCGGAAAGTTTTGTGCGCAGATGGCGACAGCGCGTTCGGCAAGGGCGAGGTCCGCATTCGAGGCGGTCACTGGCGCAGGTTGTGGATCCGCCGCTTCGTCCGTCGTTTGATCCGCGACATTGTCCGGAGTGCCCGTCTCAGCAAGGTCATCTCTCTCGGTCTCGACGGAATTTTCTTCTTCGTCGGCGTCTGTGATCTCTTCTGAATTAGCAGATTCCTCATCTGCAATGTCGGTGGCCTCCGGGTCAGAAATCGCTGTATTTTCGTCTCCCCGTTCAATCTCGGGCACATCATCATCCGCCGGCGTTTCGCCGAGGAGCGTTTCCAGAAACTCGCGATCGATGGGATCGAGATCTGAAAGCTCATCTTGGTCTCTCGTTACAAAGCAGGCCGTTAGTGACGTGAATATCGCGAGAAGCATCAGTTTGCGCGGATGGATCATTTCAGCCCTCATTCGACGTCAGCGTACCCTTTCGGTTTCCGTCGAACCACTCACTTCTGATCATTCTTTTATCGGTCCGAGCACGGCCTATAAGTTGTCCAGCTGCGCCATTCCCAGAACATGGTAGCCGCCATCAACACAGATCACTTCACCTGTTGTAAAAGCTCCATACTCGCTTGCCAGATAAACTGCTGTGCCGCCGATAGATTCCAATGTGGCATTGGCCCGCATCGGCGCGTTTACCTCTGCCGTTTTGAACGTTGCTCGGGCGCCTTTGATTGCCGCACCTGCCAGCGTTTTCATTGGACCTGGGGAGATGGCATTTACGCGGATACCGGACGGTCCGAGATCATTCGCGAGATACCGTGTGGCAGATTCTAATGCCGCTTTCGCAACGCCCATCACGTTGTAATAAGGTGTGACCCGGTTGGAGCCTTGGTAAGTCATGGTGAGGATCGTACCACCATTTTTCATGAGCGGTTCGGCGCGTCGTGCAACCTCAATCAGGGAGTAACATGAGATATCGAGTGAATTCTTGAAGTTCGCGCGGCTTGTGTCGACAAACCGACCTGTCAGCTCGTCTTTATCAGAATAGGCAATCGCATGGACGAGGATATCGAGCCCTCCCCAAGTGGATGCGATTGCCTCAAAGGTCTTGTCGAGGCTTTCATCATCGGTCACGTCAGCCTCTACGATCACCTCAGATCCAACGCTTTCTGCAAGCGGCCGGACACGCCGTTCGAGATTTTCACCTTGATAGGTAAATGCCAATTCAGCGCCGTGCTTCGCGAATTCCTGCGACACGCCCCAGGCAATCGACCGTTCGTTCGCAACACCCATGATCAGGGCGCGTTTCCCTTCGAGCAACTTAGTCATGGTATTTACTCATGCAAATGGTGCCGTTTGTGCCGCCAAAGCCAAAGCTGTTCGACATGACTGTGTCGAGCCCCGCGCTTTCCTTCGTCTCGGTTTGGATTTCATCTGCATTAATTCCGGGATCGAGTTTAAAGACATTTTGCGAGCCAGCGATGAAATCATCGCGAAGCATAATCAAGGAGTAGATCGCCTCATGGACACCGGCGCCGCCCAGGCAGTGCCCAGAGACAGACTTCGTCGACGTGATCGGAGGCACGCTTCCTTCGCCAAAAATGCGCCGGACGGCCTCTACTTCTGTAACATCGCCTGCCGGCGTCGACGTGCCGTGAGCATTAATGTAGTCTACTTTGCGTTCGCCGACTGTGGACATCGCGAGCCGCATGGACCGTTCCCCACCTTCGCCGGACGGGGCAACCATGTCATGGCCATCGGACGTTGCGCCATAGCCTGTGACCTCGGCGTAGATTTTTGCTCCTCGTGCTTTCGCATGCTCAAGCTCTTCCAGAACCAACACACCGCCGCCGCCGGAAATCACAAAACCATCGCGGTCTGCGTCGAACGCGCGGGATGCCTGTTCTGGTGTGTCATTATATTTTGACGACATTGCACCCATCGCATCGAAGAGACAGGAAAGCGTCCAATCGAGCTCTTCTCCGCCGCCAGCAAACACGATGTCCTGTTTGCCGAATTGGATTTGCTCGACGCCGTTGCCGATGCAGTGGAGCGAGGTCGTGCAAGCCGAGGTGATGGAATAATTTACACCTTTGATTTTGAACGGTGTCGCTAAACACGCTGAGTTGGTCGAGCTCATCCCCCGGGTGACCATGAATGGCCCCATCCTTTTGGGGGCACCTTTTTCGAGCACGGTCTGATGTGCGGCAAAAAGGTTTATGGTGGACGGTCCGCCCGAACCCATCACAAGCCCCGTACGTTCGTTGGAAATGTCACTCTCTTCTAGGCCAGAATCGGCGATCGCTTCTTCCATCGCGATGAAGTTGTAAGCCGCGCCATTTCCCATGAACCGCATTTGGCGTTTATCAATATGATCTTCGGGCGTAATTTGCGGCATGCCGTGAACTTGGCTCCGGAAGCCGCGCTCCGCATATTCTGGCGCAAAAACGATCCCAGATTTTCCAGATTTTAGGGCCTCCGTGACTTCCCCCACATTATTCCCGAGGGACGAAACGATCCCCATTCCGGTCACAACAACTCGCCGCATTAAGACGCTCCTTCTGTGGAAAGGCCCACCTTCATTCCCGTCACTTTGTAAATCAATTCGCCATCTGCAAAGACTTGGCCATCTGCGACACCCATTTTGAGCTTCCGGTCAATCACGCGCGTAAAGTCAACAACATATGTGAGCATTTGCCGTGCAGGCGTTACCATCCCTGTGAGTTTTACCTCGCCGACACCAATTGCCATGCCAAGGCCCTGCCAACCCCGCCAACCGAGGTTAAAACCGGTCAGTTGCCAAAGTCCGTCCAGACCGAGGCATCCCGGCATAATTGGATTGTTTGGAAAGTGGCATTTGAAGAACCAGAGATCTGGTTTGATGTCGAATTCAGCCACGACATGGCCTTTGCCATGCTCACCACGGTCGGCGCTAATGTCGGTGATCCGATCCATCATAAGCATCGGCGGTTCTGGCAATTGGGCGTTACCCGGGCCGAAGAGTTCTCCACGGGCACATTTTAGAAGGTCGTCGTAAGAAAATGATGTCGGGAAAACGCTCATGTAGGTCTGCCTTATTTTTCGCAAGCCCGTCCCTAGCATCGGGACCTGGGGCTCTGCAATGTTTTGGTTTGAAAGAAGTGCAAAAGCACGCCATATATGGAGTTGGTTGAAGAAAGTTGAAAATATGACCGCGACGGATCGTAGTCTGACTTGGTTGAATAGCGCATCGGTGCGTGTAACACGGCAGCGTGTTGCACTGGCTGAGCTTTTGGTCGGAGATGGGCAGGAACGCCATGTCTGTGCTGAAGACCTGCATGCGCAGGTGAATACAGATGGTGCCTCTGTGTCATTAGCGACGGTTTATAATACTCTTCGAACTTTCAGCGATGCGGGACTTCTTCGCGAAGTTCGCGTTGATGGACAGAAATCCTATTTCGATACGCGCCTCGATGATCACCCGCATTACTTCTTCGAAGATGATGGGACGCTTTGCGATGCACCGGTAGATGCAGTGAAAATTGCAGATGTGAAAGATGCACCTGAGGGCATGGAAATTGCCAAAGTGGATATCCTGATCCGGTTGCGCTCCAAAGAATAGAGACTGTCGCGCCCATGTCCTCGGCGCTTAGGGCCTAGGGCCAGTTTGCAAGTCAGATTTTCCATCAATTGGTTTGAGATGAAGCCCAAAGGGTTTTTGCGATATGTTCGCGGAATTATCTCACACTTAGAACCACTGTCCCGGTTCCATAAAACCCAACTCCATTAATTGAGTTGCCGACCAATCGCACGCGACCGATTGGGGCCATAAAAGTGCCTTTGGGTGCTGTTTTCGGTCAAGATTTTTGATAAGGGATTTTGCAGCCCGGAATGACCGAAGCGCAGCAGTTGGCGTGCGATGCCAGGGGCATTGCAATGTGTTCATGCGCGGATCGGTAAAGCGCATTTGAGGTGTGAATTCTAAATCTGGAGCGCACCGGAACAACGCCGCCCGATTTAACATGCGCCGATCTTCGGGGAAGTGTTCATCGTATCGCCAGCGCAGTCCACCATAGATTTCTGCGATTGGCTCTTTCGGATCGGATGCGAGCGTTCGGTAGTCCGCATAGTATCCGGTGCCATCGAAATAGGTTTCTTCCAGAGAAAAGTCATCTGCCGCGCGTGCGAGATCGGCGGGATAGTGATCTACGACCGTTACATGGGCAAACCGCCGACGCTCTTCGTTTAGGAAACCACAAAAATCCGCGAGCGTCCGCGTCTCCGCAAAAGGGTATGCCAGGAACTCCCCGTTGAAGCAGACATGCAGCCACTGATCGGAGAGGATTTGGACGATATGTGTGAGGGCATCGTCAAGAGACACTTCTGGTAACTGCACGACAGGAACCATTCCGAGATCAAGGGGTGTCCTTTGGCGCGTCAGCACGCATATCGCGGTCACATCCATTGATTGGATGTGAGCCACCGTTTCTGGCAGTGCGAACCCATCTTCGTCCACAACGAGCGCAGCAACCGGCGTGCCGCTGAGGTGAGCCTTGATGGATTTTGCGACGTTTGCCATGACCACTCAGTATTGTCTTCATTGCGAATAAGGGATGGCCTCACATGGCCTCAAGCTGTAAATAAGGCCTTCAACCCGAAACATGGATCATTGGTGCACCGAATGGAAGAGGACAAGAAAGTCTATATCAAAACCTATGGCTGCCAGATGAACGTCTATGATTCCGAGCGGATGGCGGCGAACCTTGCGGCCCAGGGATATGCCGAGGTGGCCTCACCCGAAGACGCGGATGTGATCCTTTTGAACACGTGTCATATTCGCGAAAAGGCGGCCGAAAAGGTCTATTCTGAACTCGGGCGATTGAAACCTCTGAAGGCCGATAAACCAGATTTGCGGTTTGGGGTAGTGGGCTGTGTGGCCCAGGCAGAAGGCGCGGAGATTATCGCCCGCCAACCCATGGTGGATTTGGTTGTCGGTCCACAAAGCTATCATAACCTTCCGAGAATGTTGGAACGGGTCGCCGAGGGCGGCAAATCCATCGATACGGATTTCCCCATAGAGGATAAGTTCGAAAAGCTGGCCGATCATACCGGGCGCAAAGTTACTCCGACGGCTTTTGTAACGGTTCAAGAAGGTTGCGATAAATTCTGCGCATTTTGCGTCGTACCCTATACACGCGGGGCCGAGGTTAGCCGCCCTGTGGCACAAGTGTTAGCAGAAACGAAAGCGCTGGTGTCCAAAGGCGTGCGGGAAGTCACATTACTTGGTCAGAACGTGAACGCTTATCACGGCGAAGCTGATAGCGGGACGTGGGGGTTGGCACGTCTGATCCGCGAATTGGCGGAGATTGACGGCCTCGATCGCATTCGTTTCACGACGTCGCATCCGAACGATATGGATGAGGATTTGATCCGCGCGCATGGTGAGATCGAAAAGCTGATGCCTTATCTGCATCTTCCGGTGCAGTCGGGGTCAGACAAGATTTTGAAACGGATGGCGCGCAAGCACACGCGCGACGACTATTTCCGGATTATCGATCAAATGCGGGAGGCACGTCCCGACCTCGCTCTATCCGGTGATTTCATTGTCGGCTTCCCCGAAGAGAGCGATCAGGACTTTGAGGACACAATGGATTTGGTGCGCCGCGTGGAATATGCGCAGGCCTATTCATTCAAATATTCCGAACGCCCGGGCACGCCCGCCGTGGATCGCGCGCAAGTCCCCGAAGACGTGAAGGGCGCACGCTTGATGGAGCTGCAAGCGCTTTTGACCGAGCAGCAGAAAGCCTTCCAACAAGGCTTGGTTGGTAAGACCTTGGATGTTTTGTTTGAAAAAGATGGCCGCGAGGATGGTCAGCTGACCGGTCGTTCAGAATACCTTCTGCCCGTCCACGCGATGGCGCCGCAAGAGATGAAAGGCCAGATCGCACCTGTTAAGATTGATGTGAACCATCGTAATTCGCTGGGCGGGAAGTTGGCTTCAGAAACTCTTGTTGGTAAACTGAAATGAGCCGAAGGAAATCACTTCGTCTTGTTCTTAGTCTCATTTTTACCTTCTTTCTTTTGCTTTTGGTTGTTGATCAATTGGCCAGAAATGCTGCGGCTAATTTTGCAGAACAAGATAGTGAGTATTTCTTTGACAGAATTAGGTCTGTAGACTTCTCAGCGTTCGATAAGCGACCTCTCTACGAGGCTTGCGAGGTTGCAACCATTCGATGGGGATACGAATTCAAAACATGCTTCCGTAGTGAAGCGTTTCGACGGAAACAAACAGACGGTTCTGAAATTGAAATTTACCGGATGGTCTATTGGGGACCTAGATCACATTTTACTTCCCAATTTGTTCGTTGGTGGTACTATGAGTCAGGAAATTCATCTCGTACTATTTTTCACGTAACAGAAGATAATACTATTATAGGAGACTTTTTGAATGAGTGATTACACCACGCAAGAGTTAGAGTTTTACGCGACGATTGCTTCGGACTCCTATGATAGAACCGTGAGCGTCGGAGACATTTTTTCTTATTCCGGGACCTCCGATCACACTTTGATACAAGTGGAGTTTGACGATGTCAGTTCATTTGGCGGGCAAGCGTACTATTCGAGTTCTGATAACCGACTGGTTATTTCATACACAGGAACCGAGAACCAAATTGATGGCCAAACGAATCTTGTCGATCTTTTGTTAACAGACCTTTCTCCAGGTGGCTCAGTAGCAATTGGCGGGCACTATACTAATCAGTATGCAAGCGCTTTTGACCGAGCAGCAGAAAGCCTTCCAACAAGGTTTGGTTGGGAAGACCTTGGATGTTTTGTTTGAAAAAGATGGGCGAGAGGATGGTCAGCTGACCGGTCGTTCAGAATACCTTTTGCCCGTCCATGCGATTGCTCCGCAAGAGATGAAGGGGCAGATTGCACCCGTGAAGATCACGGAGAATTTTCGGAATTCGCTGGGTGGGGAGGTTGTTTGAAATTAAAACTTAGAGCAACGTTAGCTTGACGAAAAAAACGATAGTTGCAACTCAGATCACTAAAACTATGGCAAAAACCACGATCTTTTCTTCAATTATTTTTATTTTTAGCTTTTTGCTGTTGGAGGTCGCTAGAGGTGGGGTGAACCTATATTCTTGGTTTTATCTCGTGCTTTCAGCTATCGTGCATGTTGCCGTTAGTTGTATTTCAAAAAACTTTCGAAACAGTACAACAAGGTACTTGTCACACCTAACGATCTATATACTGCTATCTGCGGTAATCATGTACATCCTTGCCGATGATGGAACGGAAACTCTGAAGATTGAAGGTAATTATGTGATCAAAGACAATCAAATTACTTCTTGGGGCGTTTACCACTTTCTCAGGGAGATAGCACTTGTTGCCGCTATCTCAACGGGCGCGAAAATGATATCTAATTTTGTATTTAATCAAAAAAATGAGGTTAAAAATGGGTAACAACTTGGATCATATCGTCCAAATTGATTTAAGCGATACGGGGTTAATGACCGTTAACTTGCCGTCCGGGGTTTCTATTGATCTACCTGATCTTGTGCCGCTTGATATAACAACGTCGTCTGACAACCTTCATCAATACCAGACTGAAAGTCTCGTTGGGTACAGCGCGGGGAATGGCGATTTAGGCAATATTTTAGATTTGCCTCCGTCTTTACGGCCAACTACATATGACAATGCGTTTTTAGCTCTGCGTCACAAGCCAGCCCCTTCCTGGGAAGATTTGCACGTTGGTGAAGTTGTTAGCACTGGCGACGTTTCATACGTACCCGGCTTGGGATCGATTACGCATTACGTTTATCCAGAGCATGGCTTAATTGTTAATGTCACTAATAGCGATCATCAATTGCACCCAGGGATTGTAGTTAGATATTTACATGAAGAAGATGGTCAGTTTTATATTGTAACTGAAGGTGTCGGGACCGGACCTTTCCGACTTGCAAACGAGCTCTTTGACGATCCTGTCTGGGGTGCTGTGGATTTTGACGTCCAACAGCTTTTAAACGTTTTTGGCGAAACAGAAATACCAGAGAATTTCAAGGAATGCTTCCTCGCGGGCACGATGATCGATATGTGGCCGGTGGAGGCGGGGCTGCGGCCCGGGCCGGATGGCATCTATGATCAAGCGGCAGTTCTCGCAAATGTCTGGAAGAAGCCCATCGAACAGATCACGCCCGATGATTGGGTGCTGTCCTTTGACAAGGACAATAACCTTGTCCCCGGGAAGGTCACGCGGACCTTTACCAAAGACGCGAAGATCATCCTCGATTTCCACGGCACATTTGTGACGCCCGGCCATGTCTATTACCGCGCCGACAGCACGCGTGCGAACAGATACGAGACCCTGATCGATATTCTGCGCGATGATGGCGTGATCGAGCTGAAAGATGGGCGTCAAATCCGCGCCACCACGGGCTGCAAAGTTGGATCGCCCGATGACCAAGAGTTCTGGGCCTTCCTTCTTTATGAAGGCGAAGAGGGCGGCGAGCGTGTGCGCGACAAGGCCAAGCTGCGCATGGGAACGCGCTGGATGCTGGAGAATGGTCAGAGTTTCACGATGCGCGACTATCTGCGCGGGATTGGGGCCGAGATCATTCAGGACGGTCCGCAAGCGGGATATGTGCGCCAGAAATCAGGCATGGTGAGTGTGTTTGCCTGGGTGCTCTCAGAGACGTTGCCAAAACCCGAGGATTATATGCTCGCGCGTTCGGGTACGACGCTAGAGGAGATTTACCGCGCCAGCGAGTGGGAGGGGCAGCGGCCAAGCCTGCCTGCGCCATTGGTGCGTGATGGCGGCCCGGTTCGGGCAGCGACGGCGCAAGAAAGATCCAAGATGGGGCGCAATGTTCCCATCGCGATGCGGGCTAAACCCGATAAAGACGGGTCTGAGGCGCGGATCGTACATTAGGAGTTTTGCGCAGGTGTAAAGACCAAACAATCGGATTTCCTGGTTTCGGGAATCGTCTGGCTGTTCTAGGCTTGAGCTAACGAAAGGAATACAGGCCGTTTGGATACGCTCACCGAAGACTGGGACGAAATCACATTCCCGGACAACCGCCTTCTAATCGAACTCTGCGGAGAGTTTGACAAACATCTTACCCAGATCGAAAGCCATCTTGGTGTGCAGATTGTGCGCCGGGGGAATGATCTTTCGGTTAGTGGCCCAGTGGATGAACGCGCCGCAGCTTTGGGTATTCTCCAGGAAAGCTATGAGCGACTGGAGGCGGGACGCGAGGTAACTCCGGCTGAGATTGATGCTGCGATCCGAATGCGAACGGTGTCTGAACCCGATGATATCCGCGACGGGGATCAGATAGAGATGTTTGCAAAAGGTCCTGTTGAGATTAGAACGCGAAAGAAGGTTGTAGAGCCGCGGACGCCCACGCAAAGGACCTATGTCTCCCACCTCTTTGAACACGAGCTGGTTTTCGGCTTAGGCCCCGCGGGGACAGGAAAGACGTATCTGGCGGTTGCGGTCGGGGTTCAGTTTTTTCTTGAAGGTTTGGTTGATCGAATTGTGCTTTGTCGTCCAGCGGTGGAAGCGGGTGAAAGGCTTGGATTTTTGCCAGGCACGCAAGAGGATAAAGTCGATCCGTACATGCAACCGCTGTATGATGCTTTGAATGACTTCATTCCGACGAAGCAGGTGGGCAAACTGCGTGAAGAGAAGAAGATTGAAGTCGCACCACTTGCTTTCATGCGGGGGCGCACATTGTCGAACGCCTATATCGTTTTGGACGAGGCGCAGAACGCCACGACAATGCAGATGAAAATGTTTCTGACGCGCATGGGCGAAGGCTCTCGGATGGCCATCACAGGGGACGCAAGCCAAATCGATTTACCGCGAGGTGTGCCGTCCGGGCTGGTCGAGGCGCGAGATGTTTTATCCAATGTGGACGGTATCGGGTTCACGACCTTTACCTCAAGTGATGTTGTGCGCCATCCAATGGTGGCGAAAATTATTCGGGCCTATGAAGCCAAAACAACCTAAGGTTACCCTCGAAATTAACGAAGGCTTCGCGCGTTGGTCGGATGTGCCCTTTGAAGATTTAGTCGAACCTGCTTTGAGCGTTCTTTTGCAGAACTTGAACCTGCCAGTGATATCGGTTTCCGTGCTTTTAACCGATGACGAGACAATTTCAGGCCTCAACGAAGAGTTTCGGGGGAACGGTAAGGCCACGAACGTTTTGTCTTGGCCGGCCCAACGATATGACAACCCGCCGGACGCGTTGCATCCCTTTGTTACAAGACCGGACCTTGTTCCCGAAGTCGGAGATATTGCGCTCGCTTTCGAGACAATTTGCGAAGAAGCAACTGCCGCCGGCATTCCGCGAGACGACCACATCATTCATTTAACGCTTCATGGCGTGCTTCATTGCCTCGGATTTGACCATCAAACTGATGAAACTGCGCACTACATGGAAGGAATAGAGCGAAAGATTCTTGTCAGGATCGGCATCCCTGACCCATATAGTGGGTCAGAAGTAATTGAGGCAAAGGAGCCCAATGGAACGTGACAGTCGCGGGTCGGAACCCTCTGACCCTTCGTCTAGCGAGACGCCTTTGCGGCGTCGCTTTGGCTGGCTGCTTGGCCGACCGAAAACCAAAAAGACAGAGGAGCCCCACGGCGTTCATGCGCTAACCGCGCTCAGCCGTATACGCGTCGATGATGTCGCTGTCCCGCGCGCCGATATCTGTGCCATCCTAGATACAGCGCCTCTGACGAAAGTCGTTAAAGAATTCCGCGAAAGCGGATATTCCCGACTGCCGGTCTATAGCGAAACCTTGGACAATCCGCTTGGTCTTTTGCACCTCAAAGACCTCGCGCTGGAATTCGGGTTCAATGGCACAAAGGCGACCAAATCTGCGATCAAAAAGCTGATCCGACCGTTGATTTTTGTGCCCCCGTCAATGCCGGTTTCAGTCCTGCTTCAGAAGATGCAGTCTGAGCGAACGCATATGGCGCTCCTGGTTGACGAATATGGCGGGGTCGATGGATTGGTGACGATCGAAGATTTGGTGGAGCTTGTCGTCGGTGAAATCGAAGACGAGCATGACATCGAAGAGGTCGAAGAATGGACGGCCCGAGAGGACGGAAGCTATGTTGTGCAAGCGCGTGCGCCGTTGGAAGAATTTGAGCAAGTCCTTGGTGTCGATTTGGCCGATGACACGACGGATGAAGAGATCGACACTTTGGGTGGGCTTGTCTTCATGATGGTAGGACGGGTGCCAGGCCGTGGTGAAATTATTGCCCATCCAAAAGGATACGACTTTGAAATCGCGGATGCGGATGCGCGTCGGATTAAACGGGTCGTTGTTCGTCCGAAGAAGGCAAAAGTTGCCGCAGAATGACAATGCTGGGTCCTTGGCGGCGTCGGGCGGTATGGTTGGCGCTCGGCTTAGTTCTTTCGCTTATCCATGAACCGTTTGGCGCCTGGCCGTTGACCTTTGGCGTTTTCGCAATTGTGTTCTTTTGGGATGACGCATCCTCGGATGTAAAAACAGGGTTTGGTCAAGGCTGGTGGTTTGGCTTTGGCTACTTCGCTGGAACGTTTCAGTGGATTGTACATCCGTTCTTCGTCCAGCCGGAAGTGTATGGTTGGTTGGCCCCATTTGGCATTTTGGCCTTATCGGGAGGGGCGGGTGTCTTTTGGGGTATTGCTTTTGCGGCGGCGCGACTGCTTTCACCAAGATATATCAATTGGCCTCCTGCAATTATCTTGTCCCTCGTCCTTATTGAGGCGCTGCGCGGCATCATTCTGAGTGGTTTTCCATGGGGTATGTTGGCGCAAGCCTTCGTGGAGACCGGGTTTGGGCAGGCGCTATCGATCATTGGACCGCACGGTCTCGGTCTTGTCGTTCTCTTGATTGCTGCCGTGCCGTTCATGGTGCCGAGGGCTTTGGGTCTCGCGCTTGCATTTGCAACATTTGGGATGATCGAAATTTGGGGTCAACTTCGCTTGTCACAACCGACTGCGCTGCGCGACTACACTGTCCGTATTCTTCAGACGAACAATCAACAGGATCGAAAATGGGACCCAAATTGGAGATCGATCTACTTTGAAGAGAACCTCGCTTTGAATCGCACGCCGGGTCGTTTCGACATCTCAATCTGGCCGGAGAATGCGGTGACCTGGGCGATGAACGATATTCCGTTGCGACGTCACGATATCCGTATGGCCGCAGGCGACAAGCCTGCTTTGGTGGGTGGGCATCATTATCGCGGCCGAGACTACTTCAATACGCTCGCATTCATCGGCCAAGACGGGCTGGTTCGACACTATTATGACAAGCATCACCTTGTTCCCTTTGGGGAGTATATTCCCCTAACACCGCTCATTGAGCAACTCGGATATGGCGAGTACTTGCGCACGTATTGGACACGAGGAGCCCCTCCGGAACCTGTCGCCCTGGAGGGTGTGCCAACCTATCTCCCGCTTATCTGCTATGAAACGATCTTTCCCCGATATAGCTTCGCCAGCCCGCGCCCAGACTGGATTGTCCAAGTGACAAACGATGCGTGGTTTGGGAATTTTTCGGGACCGCAACAACATTTGGCACAATCGCGGATGCGCGCCATTGAACAAGGATTGCCGATTGCACGTGCAGCCAATACCGGGATCTCTGCGATCATTGATGGTCGCGGACGCGTACTCGCCCATATCCCAATGAATGAACGCGGGGTCTTAGATCATCCCCTCCCGGAAGCAGAAGATGCCACCATATACAGCAAAATCGGATCTCTCCCGGCCTGGGGCATGCTTTTACTTCTGGCCGGACTTGCGTACCGCGCGCGGCATCAACCTTAATTTTGGTTGACCCTCCAACAGCACGGGTGTTTACCTGCGCCAGCCGCTGTCACAACGGCTTCCTGGCGTGGCGGCTTACACATCTAATGGAGCACCCAATGTCCCGTCGAGATTACCTTTTTACCTCTGAATCCGTGTCAGAGGGACACCCTGACAAGGTCTGTGACCGCGTGTCCGATGCGATCTTAGATATGCTGATCGATGAAGAAGAAATGGCCCGTGTTGCTTGCGAAACTTTTGCGACGACGGATCGTGTTGTTGTTGGGGGTGAGATTGGATTGTCATCCGCCGAAAAACTCGATGAATGTATGGGAAAGGTCGACGATTTAGTTAGGGCCTGTGTGAGGGATATCGGGTACGAACAAACCGGCTTTCATCATAAAACCCTAGAGGTGCACAATTTTCTGCACCAGCAATCAGCTCATATTGCCCAAGGCGTCGACAATGATGGTGCGGGCGATCAAGGGATTATGTTTGGGTACGCCACGGATGAAACCCCCGAGTTGATGCCCGCCCCAATCCAGTACGCCCATGCGATCTTGCGCAATTTGGCAGATGCTCGGAAACGCGGGGACACACCTGCGCTCGGTCCCGACGCGAAATCGCAGATCACCGTCAGATATGTGGATGGTAAACCTGTCGGAGTGACGTCCATCGTGTTGTCTACGCAGCATTTGAACGAAGATTTATCCTCCGATGATGTCCGCATGATTGTCGATCCCTATATCAGAGATACGCTTCCAGATGGCTGGATTGGCAATGAAACGGAATGGCACGTGAACCCAACGGGAAAGTTTGTGATTGGGGGGCCGGATGGAGACGCTGGTTTGACCGGGCGAAAGATTATCGTGGATACTTATGGCGGCGCAGCGCCGCATGGGGGAGGTGCCTTCAGCGGGAAGGATCCGACGAAGGTGGACCGTTCTGCGGCCTATGCAGCGCGCTATGTTGCGAAGAATGTGGTTGCCGCCGGACTGGCCCGGCGATGCACATTGCAAGTGTCCTATGCGATTGGGGTGGCCAAACCGTTGTCCATTTACGTGGATACGCATGGTACCGGCCAGGTTCCTGATGATATGATTGAGGGCGCGATTGGACGAGTAATGGACCTGACGCCCAAGGGTATTCGAGAACATCTCAGCTTGGCTAAGCCAATTTACCAACGCACGGCCGCATATGGCCACTTTGGCCGGACGCCGGACGCCGATGGTGGCTTCAGCTGGGAGCGCACAGATTTGGTTGAAAAACTCAAAGAGGCGGTCTGATTTGTCAAAACGAGTGTCTGCCATTGCATGCGTAATCATCCTGTTGCCGACCATCGCATTTGGCAACGGTAAGTTCCAAATTGATGGCGACGTACTTGTTTATGATACTGAGGTGGTCGAGGTCGAGGCGGATGCCGAAATCACTACGGAAGATCCGGACGAATTGCTTCGGCTTTTGCGGCAAAACCCCGATATCACGCGGGTTCACCTCAATTCTGGCGGCGGGGGCTACTACGCGGGGCTTGAGATGGGTCGTATCATTGCGGACTTTGAACTCCACACCCATGTCGTGGACGAGTGTTCGTCATCTTGCACTTATGTTTTTGCGGGCGGCTTGTCTCGGAGTATGAGCCGGGGCGCAAAGGTCGGATTTCATCATACCTCCTGGTCTCCTTCATCGATGGAAGAGTATTATGAAGAGGAGCGCGAAGGGGCCGGTTGGAATACGCCCTTTGATTTTGCGTCTTGGAGCTACCGGGACACACAGCAAGAGATCTATGACGAACTTAAGTTTTTGATGTCGCGCGGTATCTCTGCAGAATTTGCGTTAGAAACGATCCGCGTGCGTAGAGAGGGTCTTTGGTACCCAACGCGGCGTGAACTTTTCGAAGCCGGCTATCTCACTGAATAGGTCATGAGCCGGTCTAAGCCTGAACAGGCGCCTTGGCGTAACTTCTATGGTCGTCACAAAGGTAAGGCGCTCAGACCCGCTCAGGAGCGTGATATTTCTGCTTTATTGCCGAAGGTCGCGCTTCCAAATGTCTCATGGGACGAGAATCCTGAACGGGCAACGATCGATCTTTCTGGTGTCTTTGGACAGAGTGACGTCTGGTTGGAGATCGGGTTTGGAGGGGGAGAACATCTGGCCCATTTGGCGGAGATCCATCCGGATGTTGGACTGATTGGATGCGAACCCTATGTCAACGGCGTGGCCATGATGCTGGGGAAGATCCGCACACGAGCTCTTAACAATGTGCGGATTTTCGACGGCGATGCGAGGGACGTTTTTGATGTTCTCGCGCCACACTGCATTGATCGCGTTTATCTTCTTTATCCCGATCCATGGCCGAAGACGCGTCACCATCGCAGGCGATTTGTGAATAAGGAGTTCATTGATCCTCTCGCTGCGGCGATGAAGTTGGGTGCGGAACTTCGCATTGCAACGGATATAGAAGATTATGTTCGCCAGACACTCGATGTTGTGGGCCAGCATGAAAAGTTCAAATGGTGCGCGGAGCGACCAGAGGATTGGCGTATGCCCTGGGACAATTGGACCCCCACGCGGTACGAGAAGAAAGCATTGCGTGAGGGGCGAAAACCCCATTACTTGCGGTTTGAGCGCGTGTAGATGCGTCGGGGGATCAGGAGTAAAAGTTATGTCTTCACAAGGTGCGCCCCAACCAATGGTGTCGCGAAAACTTGGTGCTTTGAAGGGTGTCGCGGATGTGCCCGGAGATAAATCAATATCGCACCGGTCTTTGATTTTCGGCGCACTTTCTATTGGAGAGACGAAGATAACGGGCCTTCTTGAAGGGGAAGATATCATGGCGACAAAAGACGCCATGATCCAATTCGGGGCCGAGATTGAAAAGGACACGGGCGGCGTGTGGCATGTCCACGGTGTCGGGGTCTCCGGTTTCAAGGAGCCTGAGGATGTCATCGATTGCGGGAATGCGGGAACGGGTGTGCGTCTGATCATGGGGGCGATGGCGACGACGCCGATCTCCGCGACCTTCACCGGGGATGCATCTTTGCGGTCGCGGCCCATGGCGCGGATCACCGATCCCTTGGCGCTTTTTGGCGCGCAGGCCTTTGGTCGCGCAAAGGGGCGTTTGCCGCTCACGTTGGTGGGGACAGAGCCGATGGCACCGGTCGAGTACACGTCGCCGCATGCCTCAGCACAAATCAAGAGTGCGGTTCTTCTTGCAGGGTTGGCTGCACCCGGTCACACGGTGTTGCACGAGAAAACGCTCTCTCGGGATCATTCGGAAAAGATGTTGGTGGGCTTTGGCGCCGAGGTTGCGACCGAGCATCATGAGGGGGGCGTTACGGTGACTTTGGTGGGACAACCGACGCTGACCGGTCAAACCTTGACTGTTCCGCGGGATCCGAGCTCTGCTGCTTTTCCCATCTGTGCAGCCCTTATCGTTGAAGGGTCCGAGGTTCTGGTGCCACGGGTCGGCATGAACCCGACGCGCACTGGTCTTATCACCACCTTGTTGGAGATGGGCGCGGATCTCACGTTTGAAAATGAAGGGGTCGAAGGAGGGGAGCCGATCGCGGACATTCGCGTGCGCTATTCCCCTAATCTGAAAGGCGTCGACGTGCCGCCGAACCGCTCCGCCAGCATGATTGACGAATATCCTGTGCTTTCGATGGTCGCGGCGAATGCGGAGGGCAAAACCGCGATGCGCGGGATTGGTGAAATGCGGGTGAAGGAATGTGACCGGATCGATGCAACGGCGCGCGGGCTCGAGGCAAACGGTGTGACCATCGAAGAGGGTGCAGATTACCTGATTGTTGACGGTATGGGTGGCACCATCCCGGGTGGCGGCGAGGTTGTGACCCATCTCGACCACCGGATTGCCATGTCCTTTATGTGCTTAGGACTTTCAACCAAATCCCCTGTGAAAATCGATGATGCGGGACCGATCCTGACGAGCTTTCCAAATTTCGTGCCACTGATGGATGCATTGGGCGCCCGCTTCGAACGGAGCAATCATTGAGTTTTACCGTCGCAATCGATGGGCCCGCCGCGGCGGGCAAAGGAACGATAGCACGCGCGATTGCCGAACATTTCGGGCTTGCCCATTTGGACACAGGACTGATTTACCGGGCGGTTGCAAAACAGGCCTTAGCCACAGGGCGCGCGCTGTCTGATGCTGCGCTGACGTCGCTGGCGGAGGATTTAACTGCAAAGGATTTGGCGGATGAACACGCGCTTCGGACATCTGAAATCGCCCAAATGGCCAGTAAGATCGCTGCTGTTCCCGAGGTGCGGGAGGCATTGGTGGCGTTTCAACGCGCCTTCGCCGTGCAAGATGGGGGTGCAGTTTTGGATGGGCGGGACATTGGTACGGTGATTTGCCCGGACGCGGATGTGAAGCTCTTTGTCGATGCGAATGACGACGTCCGTGCGACACGGAGGATGGTCGAGCTCCGCGAACGGGGGGAACCGGTTGATTTCGACACGGTTCTGGATGCCGTGAAAACGCGGGACCAACGGGATCGGGGCCGGGCGCTTGCGCCCTTAATTCCCGCCGAGGACGCGCATCTGATCGACACGAGTGAGTTGTCGATTGAGGAGGCCGTGGCCAGATCGATCCAGTTTGTGGAAGCAGCCAGATAGCCTGCGATGTTAGCCGAGCAGTGTTCCGATCATCCAGACGGACATGCCCACCATCATCAGGTTTTCGGTGAGGGACACAAATCCCAACGGCACTTTGCTGTCGCCGCCGACGCAGGCGCATTTTAGCGCGCGTTTGTCGATATAGACAGCCTTGAACACCGAGATGGCACCGATGCTTGCCGCCACAAATGCAATAGGCGCAGACAACCAGACCAGCACACCTGCAAGCATAGAGAGCCCTGCAAGCGTTTCGATGAACGGATAGATGTAACCGTAGCGCACCCAGCGCTGGGCGAGCAGATCATAATTCAGGAACATGGTGGCGAATTGCTCGATATCCTTGAGCTTTTGGAGGCCCAACAAAACCATCGCGATGGCAATGAACCACAGAATAGTTTGCCCGGTAAACGCCGTTTCAAACACCAGCCATGTGACGGCCATGGCCAGCAGAAAGGCGACGCTGAAAAGCGCGATCACAGGTTGGTAGGTCGTCTCATCGTCCGGTTTGGCGCGCCCTGAAAAATGGGCCGAGAGATCATCGAAGCCGCCAATAAGGGTGCCGTCGATAAAGGTCTGGGGCGTGGTGCGCACATCATGCTCTGCTTTGAAGGCATCGACGGCGTCCCGAGTGGTCAGCAGACGGTCCTCGACACTGTATCCCCGACGCTTCAAGAGGTCCTTGGATTTCAGCCCATAGGGGCACGTGTGCCCCGCGATATCCATGCGGTACAGAGTGGCGGTTTTGGTCATGGGTTGGATTTAGTATTCATCTGGGAAAATATATAGGGGTTCCAGTTACTGGAAGGTCAACCGATTATCGTTCCCAATCTAGAGCGCAATTGGTTGATACAAGCGATGTGTCGATGGAACAAGTTGTGGAACGCGCGATCGGGATTGTGACGGGGTGCTTTTTGTTTTGTAGATCGGTTGGAACCCTCTCTGCACGTCTTAATTTGTGATGCTTCTGTTTAGATTATGTAACATGCTGACATTATTTTGAGCAGGACCATCAAAAACATGGCGTATCGGACAGCTATGGTTGATGCGAATCCAAACTTTAGTACGCTCTAAATGCGCCTTTGAGTTTATCCCGTTCTTTCTTACTTTTGGAGATCCAATGACCTATGCCGTTTGTTCAAGTACCCTATCAAAATCTGTAGCTATATTGATATCCTTAATCGCTTTGTTTTCGTCATCTCCGACATTTTCGGAAAGTCTACCGGCAGTAAGTTGCTCCTATGTGGATGAGTCGGGGAAACCAAAAACACTAGACAATTGGTCTCAATATTGGGCGAGTCCGGTTATGATGAGGTTTCATAACTTTGAAGTAGAGCATCGTGACACCGAGAGTCTGGGAACTTTGGAAGTCGAGGGAAGTGATTCTTCTAGTATAAGTTTCTATTCCCGTTGCAGTGGTGCGGTGATCACTGAGATCACAATGTGGGTCGGGAAATACAGCGTCGGCGGGATCGAAGTTGTTTTTGCTATGGAAGTTGACGGCAGACTTCAACTTGATGGTCAATCGGTTATGATTGGGCAAAAGTCTGGCGACAAGAGAGTTTTAGAATTTGAATATAACGATGGCATTGATAAGTCAGGAGACAACCAAGTTATGTGGTCGGCAGATAAACATGACAGTCATTTCTTTGCCGGGCTAAGGTTGTCGAAAGTCGATTTTGAACGGAGTAAATCTCAACGCGTTGAGATTGGTGCGCCAGAACGGGAGGACGGGAAATATCCGATTAATGCAGGATCCGGAAAAATGATCGGGTTTGCAGTGGCTCATGACGACTCTAGAATCCTTGATTTTGGTTTGATCTTTTTGGACGAGCCGAAATCGTACAAATTGAACATTACTGATTTCAATTTTGACTCGATGGACATGGATTGGACAACGCCGTCTGAACAGGTTGTTGATGATTCACGTTACTGTACTCAGATTTTAGTTGGACCCGAAGCTACTGTCGGGGTTTCAAAAACCCAAACCAAAACTCAGACCTTTGAATTCGATTTCTCAGGCCATCTCGCAATGTCGGCAGAGTTTATGGAAAAAACTACGGCAGAGGTTGGTTTGCCAGGCGTAGACAGTAGCGAAGATGAAATACGTTACATGGTGTCAGGTTCTGTCGATATGGGCGTCGAGTTAACTATGGAGACCAGTATATCAACCACCGTTTCCGAAAGATTTGACCTTACGATCGGTAATGAAGCTTATGAAAATATTGTCACAAGTGACAGCTTCGACGCAGAAGCCTACGACTCTGTAGATGGCATTTACGAAATTTACGAAGAAGGCGAGTACATTACACCTGTTGGGTCCACGGTTCCCTTGGGAAGCGCTGATTATTCCGGACAGATTTCATACAATTACAATTATCGCGCTCCCTTAACGCTTCCAATCACTGGTGCGGTAAGAGCAAACATCGTTGGAGAAAAATCTTTGATAAGGGAAATTGTTCCCTATTGCTCTGGCTCTGAAACCCAGTGAGGTCGAGCACGTGTTGGGACCAGATGCTGCGATGTCAATTTTCATTGATTGGACACAACAAAAAGAGGATTTAATTTCTCGGGTTCTCGCGACCAGAGGGGGGTGGGAAGCATGGATCCAAGCCGAAGTTACGATCTGGGCACAGGACCAAATTTATCCCGAACAAAGATTTTTGAGAGAACAATTTGTCTACAAAGCAGATAACGGAATAGATTATAGCCAAGAGCGGGTAGACTTTATGGTCAACGATACGACAAACGCCGTGCTGTTTGAACTTAAAGCGCAAAGTATTTGGTCGACAGAAAGGTCATTTTTGAACGGATGTACCGCAGATGTTGAGAAACTTAGGGATAAGGTTCATCCGGACGTTAGAACAAATGGAAAGTATAGTCTGGTCTTCGCAATTACGCAGAATGTGGCTCAAGCTCTGAAAGATCAAGACTACAAGCCGCTTGTTAATGCGCGACAACCTTTAGACGAAGACGCCGTTGTCGATAACGATATAGATGGCCAAGCCGACGAAGACGACATGGACGTGGCTAGTGAAGAGGATGGAGCAGCGTACAGCAACTTCGCTATGCTCTATAAGTTGGTTCAGTGAAAAAATTAGTCTTGTTGAGCGTCCGCAATCTGACTTGATAAATAGAATTCTTACATGTAAATGCCCGCCCATCGTGACAGACGCATCCGTTTTAGCCGTATACAGGGCGGAGTTTCCGCAGGCCGGGGCAGACATCGCGATACAAACGAAACCCACAAGTCCCGAGACACACTCGCGGCAAACCAACACTGTATAGATAGGTAACATCCTTATATGTGCGCTAAAGCAACAATGGAGGAGTTCGAAGCCCTCCTATCCGAAAGCTTCGAAATCGACACGCCCGAAGAAGGGTCTGTCGTCAAAGGCAAAGTCATCGCGATTGAAGCGGGCCAAGCCATTATCGATGTGGGCTACAAAATGGAAGGCCGCGTCGAGCTGAAAGAATTCGCAAATCCAGGCCAAGCTCCTGAAATTGCTGTGGGCGACACGGTCGAGGTTTTCCTAGAGCGTGTTGAAAACGCGCGCGGCGAAGCCGTTGTCTCTCGCGAGAAAGCCCGCCGGGAAGAGGCATGGGATCGTCTGGAAAAAGCATACGAGTCAGAAGAACGTGTCGAGGGCGCGATCTTTGGTCGGGTCAAAGGTGGTTTCACCGTCGATCTGGGCGGTGCCGTGGCGTTTTTGCCGGGCTCCCAAGTTGACGTGCGCCCCGTGCGAGATGCCGGTCCTTTGATGAACTTGGCACAGCCCTTCCAAATCCTGAAAATGGACCGTCGTCGCGGCAACATCGTTGTTTCCCGCAGGGCCATCCTTGAAGAAAGCCGTGCAGAACAGCGTGCGGAAATCGTCGGCAAGCTGGCGGAAGGCGATGCCGTGGACGGCGTTGTCAAGAACATCACCGAATACGGTGCCTTTGTGGACCTTGGCGGTGTTGATGGTCTGCTGCACGTGACCGATATGGCGTGGTCCCGTGTGAACCATCCGTCTGAGATCCTTGCGATCGGTCAGACGGTGAAGGTTCAAGTCATCAAGATCAATAAAGACACACACCGTATCAGCCTCGGTATGAAGCAGCTGGAAGAAGATCCATGGTCCGCCGTGGATGCGAAGTTCCCACTTGGTTCGGTCCACAAAGGCGTGGTTACAAACATCACCGATTATGGTGCGTTTGTTGAATTGGATAGCGGCATCGAAGGTCTGGTTCACGTCTCTGAGATGTCATGGACAAAGAAGAACGTGCATCCTGGTAAGATTGTCTCCACCTCTCAAGAAGTGGAAGTCATGGTCCTTGAGATCGAGACCGCTAAACGCCGTGTTTCCCTCGGCCTGAAGCAGACACAGGGCAACCCATGGGAAGGCTTCGCGAAGAACTTCCCTGAAGGGGCGGCAGTCGAAGGTGAAGTTAAAAACATCACCGAGTTCGGTCTTTTTGTTGGTCTCGAAGGCGATATCGACGGTATGGTCCACTTGTCTGATCTGGATTGGAACCGGTCTGGCGAAGATGCGATCCAGGATTACAAGAAAGGCGACATGGTCAAAGCTGTCGTCATTGATGTGGATCCAGAGAAAGAACGTATCAGCCTGTCGATCAAGGGTTTGGAAGGCGATCCGTTTGCCAATGCCACATCCGGCATCAAACGTGGTGCCATTGTAACGGTTGAAGTCACAGCGATCGAAGACGGTGGCATCGAAGTCACCTATGATGGAATGAAGTCGTTTATCCGTCGGTCTGACTTGGCGCGGGATCGCGCAGATCAGCGTCCAGAACGTTTCAGTGTCGGCGATAAAGTGGACGCACGCGTAACGAATATCGACAGTGGTTCTCGGAAACTCGGCCTCTCAATCAAAGCGAGAGAGATCGCCGAGGAGAAAGAAGCGGTCGAACAATACGGGTCCTCTGACTCGGGCGCCTCGCTTGGGGATATCTTGGGTGCTGCACTCAAGAACCAAGAAGAATCGTAACTATCCAAGTTAGAAAGAAATGTTTGAAAGCCGCCCAGATGGGCGGCTTTTTTTGTTTTTGACGCACCCACATGTCAAAAATCGTTGCAAATCAACGCATAAATGGCCTCCGTTCGATGTGGCGACCTATACATCCTGTCCGATTTTTGCTTCAAACAGGGATACATAAGGGGAAGCGATGCGTTATGGTCCGTTCCGAACTCATTGAAAAGCTGGCCGAAGAAAACCCGCATTTGTACCACAAGGACATCGAGGTGATTGTCGCGACCGTGTTCGATGAGATCATTGACGCACTCGCAAAGGGCGATCGCGTTGAACTCCGAGGTTTTGGTGCATTCTCCGTAAAAAAACGTGCCGCGCGTATTGGGCGAAATCCACGGACGGGAACGCCGGTGGCCGTCGGTGAAAAATACGTTCCCTTTTTTAAAACCGGGAAGCTCCTGAGGGATCGGTTGAACGCGGACTGACACCCGAATAGAGTGCCCGCAACACGGGGGCATGATGCGCGTCATTTCATATACGATTTCGGTGATTTTGATGATCGGTCTTGTGATTGTTGCGGTTGCAAATCGGCAGCCGGTCATCTTGAACTTGGTTCCGGAGGGCCTTTCTGAGCTGCTCCCATACGCCTACGAGGTGTCCGTTCCGCTCTTCATTGTCATTTTACTCGGTGTGATGGTCGGCCTGCTGATCGGTTTTGTATGGGAATATATTCGTGAGTTCCGGGAGCGCGCCGCGGCGAAACGAACCGAAAGAGAAGTGAAAAGGTTGCGTCGCGAGGTTCAGCGGTTGCGTGCGGAGTTGGGCGAAGAACAAGACGATATTCTGGCACTGATTGAGTGATGCGGACGCGGGTTAAGATTTGTGGCGTGACCACAATTGAGACCATAAAGGCGGCAGCGGCGGCTGGTGTGGCTTTTATCGGGTTCAACCATTTTCCCAAGTCGCCTCGGTTTGTAGATATCCCCACCATGAGCGATTTGGCGGCACAAACACCAGACGGGATCTGCAAAGTTGTATTGTTGGTGGATCCAACAAATGCGCAACTGGGTGAGATTACGGCCAAAGTACCCATTGATATGATCCAGCTTCACGGGGGTGAGACGCCCGCGCGTGTCGAAGAGGTGAAAGCGTTGACGGGGCTTCCAGTGATGAAAGTGATTGGGATTTCTGGCTCAGACGACTTGGCCAAGATTGATGCGTTCGCAAAAGTTGCGGATCAGATATTGGTCGATGCAAAAGCGCCCAAAGGTTCGGACCTGCCGGGTGGAAACGGGATCAGTTTCGATTGGGATTTGCTGGCGGGGCGGCGTTGGGTGGTGCCTTGGATGTTGGCGGGCGGGCTGACGCCTGAGAATGTCTCAGAAGCCGTCAAACGCACTAGCGCGGCGCAAGTGGATGTGGCGTCTGGCGTTGAAAGCGCGCCGGGCGTCAAGGATGCGGGCTTGATGGCCGCGTTTGTGAAAGCCGCTGGTTAAGTTTCCATTAGCCCTCAAGGTTTAAGAGAGCTTTCATGCCTGAGTTGCCTCAACATCTTCACGCTGAGATTTGGCTAGATCAATTTTTCGGTTCGACCATCGCGAGACAAGGTGGGGTTGTGAAGCGCAAGGTTAGAGATGTTGAACGCATCGTCGGGCGTGAGCAGTTTGTCTTTGAAGTGAACAGACGCGGATTTCGTGCCTATCAGAACGGTCAGCATTTTATTGTTTTTTGTAATATGCTGCCGATCACGCGTGTGAAATAATCCGCTTCGAAGCGGATGGACCCGCGGTTTCGAAACCGCGGGTCCAAGGCATTTTGAAATGCCTTGGCTGTCGTCACTTACTTTGAGAATATAATTCGCTCTCCACGCCCAGATATCCATCCCATGCAAACCAATAGGATATGTGACCTGGCAGGCGGGGTAAGCGCTGTCCCTGGGGTCCAAGCAGTGCTGCCTCGGACACCTCCCACATCCCGCCAGCGATGGGTACCTCTGGCGTTCCTGTGAACCGCAAACCCATGCTGTCATAGGCGCGCACTGTGCGGCTGTCAGCACTGCCGATCAAGACGACGTCTACGAAGCCAACGCCATCATTGATCACCTGACCGCCTTCGAAGGCTGATAAGGGCCAGGCCTTTGCCCCGCCCGGCACGCGCAGCCCAAAAACAAAATCTTTTTGCAGCAGCCGTGTTTCATCCGTGACCGTGGGGAACATCAAATCGGGAGAGGCGAAATACTCTTTATAGACCACGCCGGAATCGTAATTGCGGATATGACCCGTCTCCAGCGAGAGCACCGTCGTCTCTGGGTGGGCAGTCCGCCAGGCCGCCCAAGTTGTGGTCGCAAGGGGTAAAATCGGCAGAGCAATTCCACTCTCCATCAACGCCCCGCCAATGGGCTCACCGGTGAATTGGTTCCACAGGCTTTGGGTTTGGCGATCAAACATCAGTTTGTTGGACCGATAGAGCAGCCCTGAAGAACCAAAGACGAAGGGATCGGCCTGATCGGCAACCTGCGTTTCAAATAGAATACCAGCGCCACAGAGGGTGCAATAGGCAAGCGCCACAGGCACACCGCCGATCACATCATTGAGCATCTCGTGCCAGCCTATGATGCGCAGCGGATAGGCGCGGGCGTCACCATTGATCTCGACCCCGAAGACAAGGTCGTCGGGCAAGAGGTAACTTGCCTCAGCGGCGGTGATCATTGCAGGATTGTCCAGTGGGGGGATATCGTCAAACAAAGCGCCGCCCCAAGTGATCTCTTCAAACCGAATACGAAGGTTTTTGGGGTCCACCGCGCCGTCAAAGAGCGCTTCAAAGTCGCGATCAATCCCGCCCCAATACCAGAGTTTTAAGTCGTAATAGCTGTCATGCGGTTTGATCTGCGGATGCCTCTCTTGGAAATGCATCGCCTCTCGCCAAGTCATCATGTCGTGCCCAGTGAGGGTGGCTAGCGCGCGGCGCGTTTCAATATGAGCGCCACCGATCCGCATCAGCAGCACAAGCGAAGGGATCATATCCATACCGCCACGCGCAATGATCGCATCTGCGGCGGTAACACGGTCCTCTGGTGCGCCGATCAACAGCGTTTTGCTCAAAGACAGCATATCTGCCTGCGCTCGCAGCGGGGCAGGGAAAAGCGCCAGAATACATATCCACGCAAGAAGGGCGGTCCGTATCATGCAGCAGAGCTTATGCGACCCGGCTCGGGTACGCAAAACACGCTCACGCAAATGTTGTGCGCCGTGACGGCGCGGCGTTTCGCCTGCGCGCCGCGCCAAACCAGGGCTGGTGCGCTGCGTAAGAATCCTGTCTAACCACGCAATCACGTGCACGAGGGTGACCCATGAATGAAATGCTGAACTCCTTTACGACAGGGCCTGACGAACAGGGGCGCTTTGGCGACTTTGGGGGGCGCTTTGTGTCCGAGACCTTGATGCCGCTGATCCTAGACCTGGAGGCGGAATACGAGAAGGCGAAGACCGATCAATCCTTTTGGGATGAGATGGATTATCTGTGGAAGCATTATGTGGGTCGGCCAAGCCCGCTTTATTTTGCAGAGCGCCTGACCGAAGAACTGGGCGGCGCGAAGATTTACTTCAAACGCGACGAGCTGAACCATACAGGCGCGCATAAGATCAACAATGTGATGGGCCAGATCATTCTGGCGCGGCGCATGGGCAAAACGCGCATCATCGCGGAAACGGGTGCCGGCCAGCATGGTGTGGCGACCGCAACGGTCTGCGCGAAATTCGGTTTGAAATGCGTGGTCTATATGGGGGCCCATGACGTGGAGCGTCAGGCCCCAAATGTGTTTCGGATGAAACTGCTTGGGGCCGAGGTTGTGCCCGTGACCTCCGGTCGGGGGACCTTGAAAGACGCAATGAATGATGCGCTGCGCGATTGGGTGACCAATGTGGCCGACACGTTCTATTGCATCGGCACGGTGGCGGGGCCGCATCCATACCCCGCGATGGTGCGCGATTTCCAAAGCATCATCGGCAAGGAAACCAAAGACCAGATGATGGAGGCCGAGGGCCGTTTGCCGGATTCGGTTGTGGCGTGCATTGGTGGAGGTTCCAACGCGATGGGGTTGTTCTATCCGTTCCTGGACGACACATCGGTGCGCATCATTGGCGTCGAGGCGGGTGGTAAAGGCGTGGATGACAAGATGGAGCATTGCGCCTCTCTCACCGGTGGGCGTCCGGGCGTGCTGCATGGAAACCGCACCTATTTATTGCAGGATGAGGATGGTCAAATCCTTGAAGGGTATTCGATTTCGGCCGGTCTGGATTATCCCGGCATCGGGCCAGAGCATGCCTGGCTGCGCGATATCGGCCGTGCCGAATATGTCTGGGTGACCGACACGGAAGCGCTGGATGCGTTCCAGCTGTCTTGTCGGACCGAGGGGATCATCCCCGCGCTGGAGCCGTCCCATGCGCTGGCCCATGTACGCAAGATCGCAGGAGACCTGCCCAAAGACCATGTCATGGTCATGAATATGTGTGGGCGGGGAGATAAGGATATCTTCACCGTGGCGCGCGCGCTCGGCTGGGATATGGACAGCGAGTAGACGCAAGCGCTACGCTGCCCAAACTGAGCTTTGGGAGGCGCGAGGTATGTCGAAAATGGCGTCTATATTGCTGACGGGTTTAGCGATCATAGTGGTGGCCGGCATCGGCTTTTGGGTTTGGCTGGGCCCGCAATGGCGATCCTTCTTGTCCAACCCGCCCAGCGACACAGATGTTTTGTTCTGGGAACAGAGCCAGCGCGATACCGGATTTGCCCTTGGGGAGAAAATTCCGACGGTGAAGTCATTGCCGATCCAAAGCGCGGGCAACCCCCGAGTGTTGGACATCGCTGAGGGCCTTGCCCAGTCCGACGAGATTGCAGCCTTTATGCGTGCGCAAAACGCAGCCGGGTTGGTAATCTTGAGAGATGGGAAGATCGTTTTTGAAGGATATGGTCTGCACCAAACGAAAACCAGCAAATGGGCCAGCTTCTCGGTGGCTAAATCCATGACCTCAACCCTTGTGGGGGCGGCGATTACGGATGGACATATCGATGGGCTGGAGGCACCTATTTCGGACTACATCACTGCGTTTCAGGGCACGGCCTATGATGGCGTCACGGTTCAGCAGTTGCTGACGATGACGTCCGGTGTTGACTGGAACGAAGACTATGATGACCCGAATTCGGATGTGGCGCTGTTCCGCGCGGTCGACATCGAACCGGGCGAGGCCTCTACCGTGACCTATATGAAGCGATTGGGTCGCGCGCACTCACCGGGCGACGTGTTCAATTACTCCACCGGGGAGACGAACCTTGTGGGCAATCTGGTCGAGGCGGCCACGGGCAAACCCTTAAACGCGTATCTGTCTGAAAAAATTTGGGGCCCTTACGGGATGCATGGCGATGCTGCATGGATTACCGCCTCTACGGGAGAGCCGATTGGCGGTTGCTGCATTCAAGCCAGCACGCGGGACTACGCGCTTTTCGGGCAGTTCGTTTTGGACGGCGGCATGATTGACGGGGCCTCGATCGTGCCCGAGGGCTGGTTTGAGGCGGCCACCAGCTTGCAAGAGCGCGTGCCGGATGACGACAAGCGCGACTACGGCTTTCAGTGGTGGATTTTGGAGGATGGAAGTTTTGCCGCTCTGGGGATTTTTGGCCAGGCAATCTATGTCGACCGGCCCCAAAACATCGTCATGGCGATCAACGCGAGCTGGGACGATGCCGAAGGTGTTGCTGCAGGTCAATCGGACAGTCGTCATGCATTTTGGTTTCAGCTGCGCGACTGGCTGGTCAAATGATGCGAGGGCATTGCCGGGTTTCTTGATCACGCATCCTGATGCATTCGTGATTGGGTTATCAGCTTGCCCTCGGCCTATGTTTAAGACCAAATTTCTTGGGAGTTGACAGGTGAGAATTCTAAGCGTCGCAGCAGCAATACTTGCATTTGGTCTTTTCAGCGCGGACAGGTTGCATGCCCAAAGCGCTGCTCTTCCGGAGTATGTGTTGGAGCAGTTTGGAACCCCACCTACAGTGCCTCAAGGTCCTCTTTCAGATGATTTGCGTGCAGCACTCCAAACTGCGCTGATCGATACAATGGTCGAGGGAGAATGGGACCCGTCAAAAGAAGACATCCTACTTCAAATCGGTGCGTCCGGGGACCCCCGCGTTGCGTGGGTGATCAGTGATATTTTGCGCTTCACCCGATCTTATGAGTTGAATATTTGGTTTTCCCGCACCGCTGCCGAACTGTTGGGGATTGAGACACCTGGCGAGAACTTTTGGGGGGTGATCACCGACCATTTGATTGCTTGGGATATTCCTGCGCCGCCCGGCTACCTCGATATGAAGCGCACCATGTTCACTGCTGTCTTGCCCGGAATGGAGGACATATTTGTCGAAGGCGATATTGATTGGCGTTTGGTCTCCTGGGGAGGGGTCTTGATCGATGACCGCCCAATGGTGGCCTCTGATCAGCCGTGTAACTGCATTCCAGCCGCCGATAATCCAGATGTTCTGACAGCCGCAGAGGCGACGTGGCTGTCGGATGATGACGTTGTTTTTGGTATCGTCGTGAACGGTGAGGCGAGAGCGTATCCCCGTCAGATCATGGAAGTGCGTGAAATGGTCAACGATACTTTGGGTGGGCGTGATCTTGGAATTCCGTACTGCACACTCTGCGGAGCAGCCCAGGCGTTCTACACAGACAATCTACCAAAGGGTGTAAAGCGTCCTGTCCTGCGCACTTCTGGCCTGCTGAGCCGCTCAAACAAGGTGATGTATGACCTTAGAACGCGTTCGGTGTTTGACACCTTCCTTGGGACGGCCTTGACCGGGCCTTTGGCCGAAAAAGGGATTACGCTCGAGCAGGCAAGTGTTATCACCTCAACATGGGGCGCATGGAAAGAAGCCTATCCTAACACCACTGTGTTGGAAGAACGCTATGCCCTTGGCCGCAATCCTGACTTTCGGAATGGGCGTGATGCCAATGGGCCCATCTTCCCTGTCGGAGATGTTGATCCTCGCCTTTCAGTCCATGAGGATGTCATCGGCGTCATCACTGCGTCGGGCACTCCAGTTGCGTTTCAGCAAACCGCCGCGATGATCGCACTTCGGCGCGGTGAAGACATCACTTTTGAAAATGTGCGTCTCATTCTCGATGGCGGTGGGATAAAAGCCATCGCTACCGATGGCTCGGATATCGGATCCCACCAGGCATTCTGGTTTGCTTGGTCACAGTTTTATCCAGGTACTGAATTGTGGGGACAGTAGCGGCGCGTTTCGTCGTCAGCTGCACTGTCGAGCGTAACGCGTATTTCGATGCGACGTCTTCCCTAATCGGGGTAAATCAGGCTCTTTGTTATCCCTCGAGCCACCGCTTGCGTTGTCGTAAGTGCGTTCAGTTTCTCTCGGCAGGATCGTAGATGCAGCTCCACCGTCCGAGGTGAGATACCCAGAATGACGCCAATATCTTGCTGGTTCTTGCCGCAGGCCACCCACTGAAGGACTTCGATTTCTCTCTTCGACAGAAGGGGCTCACGCAGCTTTGGTATTGCCGTGGATTCCGACATGATATGATCGTGAAGGTTGACGGCAAACCGGTGTAGATTGCCCAACACGTGGGACAAGAGTTTCTCCCATTCGTCGCGAGAACAATCACGATTAACGCTCAAAAGACCAATTTCGCCGAAAGGTCCGCGAATTGGGATTGTTACACCTTGGCCGTGAATGCCGAACTCGGTCGCGGCGTTCATAACATCCCGGTGACCAGAAAAGCGATCCAGAGCTTTCCAGTCGACCGGAGCGATCGAGCGCATTGCCATATGTAGCGTTGCATCTTGTGCAATCAGATTGTTTTCGCTGTAGAACTGTTTCCAGTCTTGGGAGTAGGTCACGGCCCCAAATGCCGAGTTCCGAGTGGGGTCCATACCGCAGTAAGCGGCATGATCCATTTCGCAAACAGACTTTATCTGATCCAGGAAATTGGCGACTTTGAGCGCTTGGTTTGTCTCTTCGTTTAAGTCTATCAGCTTCATCAGTCACCACGGTTGAGTTTCACTTTAAAAAAATTAATGAAAATCAATGGGTTACAACTGACCTAGGTAAATCCCTTATAGAAGGTTAATAAAATTCCTTTCTACTTCTGTCAACGAAAGGGAACATGATGCTGTTTATCGTAGATGCTCTGAACAGAGATAAATACTGGCCGCTTTTGGACGAGATGTTCAAGCTGCGCGCACGTGTCTTCAATGACCGTCTTGGGTGGGACGTAACCGTCGAGAACGGTATGGAGATTGACGAGTTCGATAGTTTGGACCCAGCCTATGTTATTGGATTGGACGCGTCGGGTGAAGTTATCTCCTGTGTCCGAGCTCTTCAAACAACGGGGAGTCATATGCTCTCCGACGTCTTTTATGATATATTGGGCGGTCAGCCGCCGCTTCGGAGCGCGACCTTGTGGGAGTCAACGCGGTTCTGTGTTGATACGACCAAGCTCCAAGGCCGATCCGAAAGCGTCTCGCATGCGATGTGCGAAATTATGATCGGCTCACTTGAGTATGCGATGCGGTCTGGGATCGAGGATATCGTAACTGTCATCGACCCGATCATTGATCGGTTGCTGAAGCGCACCGACAATGCACCCTATGATTATGTGGGCGAGAAAGTGAAAATTGGGAAGACATATGCGTTGGCGGCTCTTCTAGATTGCACCAAAGAGCGCATCGATCGGGTGAGAGACTTCGCCGGTATCTACGATGACGTCTTTTTAAGTGAAGAGCGCGTCGATGCCCTGGTTCCGACCGGCTATGTGCCAACGCCCGTTCCGTATCAGTTCAACGCAATGGGAGCGATGTGATGTGCTCGTCATGTGCATCGAAGGTGCCTGTCTGCGGTCCAAGCTGGATCGTAGAGGGGAAAGGATGAAACGTAGAATTTGCGATTAGTTACGGTCCCTACGTATTAGTAACGAGTTTTTCTGGGGACAAATGGCGGGTGTCAGGCCGATTACCATGTGGTGTGGTGGCCCTGGCGCAAGCTCGGCACGCATTCCGATTTCAATGTATGGATCGGGATGCGTGCCACTTTAATTGCTCAAGATCACGATGTTCAATCCTCTTACGCAGGGTAACGCGTATGTTGGTCTAATTCAGACAGTCCAAAGCTCTGCATTGGGCACGGTTTGACCGGTGCCGCTTTTTTTGGCTATCATATTACTGTCATTTGGTCGGGGGACAGATGAAAAGGGTATTGTCAGTTTTGTTGGCACCAGTTTTTGCGATATGCTGGTCCGATTTTGCCGCAGCGACGGAGTGGGATGTATCTCTCTGGGGCAGTCGGCGCGCGTTTACTGAGCATGTTGAAAAGCTTGCCGAACTGGTGTCCGAGCGGACAAATGGTGAGTTCACACTCAACCTATCTTATGGCGGTCTGTCAAAGAACAGAGAAAATCTTGACGGAATTTCGCAGGGTAAGTTTGAGATGGCGCAGTTTTGCGCCGGCTATCACCCAGATAAAAACCCCTCGATCACGGTTCTTGAGCTTCCCTTTCTGGGGGTCACCACGCTCGAACAAGAGATGCGACTCTCGCGAGCTGTCTATTCTCATCCAGCAGTGCAGAGCGATTTCGAACGATGGAACGCAACGCCACTGATGCCATCACCGCTGCCCCAGTACAATATCATCGGTGTCGGAGAGCCACCTGCAATTCTTGCGGATTTCCTCGGTCTGACGGTTCGCGCGACAGGGGGTATCGGCACAGCAATGGCCGCGCTTGAGGCTATTCCAACGTCGCTGTCTGCGACGGAAGTGCGCGACGCCTTGGATAGAGGTCGCGTAAAAGCGGTGGCTTTTGCGCCGCACGCGCATATGAGCTTTGGCACACTCGTAAACGCCAAGTGGTGGACCACAAATCTTAATCCAGGCACCGTAAATTGCCCGGTTGTGGTGAATTCAGACGCTTTGCAAGAGCTTACGCCAGAACATCGCGAAGCGCTCCTTGGATCAGTGGACGAAGCGCTGGCCCACTACCTTAGGCACTACAACCAGGTGACAATGGCCGCATGGTCTCCGACGCTGATAACGTTTGGGATAGAGCGGATAACCTTTACGGATCGTGAACTTCGTGAGTTTGAACAGGCGGTCGCAGAGCCTGCGGCGGCGGCCTGGATTGCGAATGTATCGGCCAAAGGTTTGCCAGCTGAGGAACTGTACAACTATGTGACCGAACTGATCGGAACAAGCAATTGAGCGCCTGGCAGGTACGTTGTGATTTCACAGGCTCGCCCCGAAGTTGAACAACCGATGGTTTTTTGCCGCCCAAGCGCGTGACGCCTGGATTCAAGTTTTGTGAAACGAGACGGCAATCTTTCTCATGAGTGCGACGAAGACAAGTCGATCCTCTGTAAGTAAAATGGCCAGCATGGCTTGGGACTTTCGTAAGTCTTGACGTAAAATTGCGGTGAGCATTATTGCAAATGCTTTTAAAGGCGTCCTCGCGGCCTGCGACGGACCAGATGTGCCGACCGCGCCGCCTGCATTGACTGATGCGCCCGCTGTCGCGACAGGGCTAGAAGGGTTTGCAGAAGCCGCGCGGGCGGCAGCTGAGTAAAGCTTGATCTAAGGTGATATGGGTCTAACCTGCGCAGTCGGCTTCTCTTTCGTAAAACACGGCAAGTGTCTGATGCGCTTCAAGCTCAAACTTATTGGTGCTTTTTACGTCCGACATCCGGTCAATACGAAAGAGTCTGAAGTTATTTCTGAGATCGCACCATGCGATTAGGGTCCAGACTTTGCCCCAAAACACAAGGCCGAGTGGGCGGACTTGGCGTTTGGTTAGTCTGTTCGCTTCGTCGACATAGACCAGTTTTAACCCCATCTTGGCGTGAATTGCGTCGTCTAGTACGTCAATAAGTTCACGTTGCGATTGCAGAAGTTCTGGTGATTTAAAGGCCTGTACCGCTACGCTTTGTGTCTCAGCTGCAACCTCTTTGGGAATAACCGCCGCGATCTTTTGGAGTGCATCGGATGCGCTTCGGGCCATGCCCGCTCCCCCCCAGGCCTCAATCAACCGCGCGCCAGCAACGAGTGCTGATACCTCACTACGGTTAAACATTAAGGGTGGCACGTCATAGCCCGGCCGCATGACATATCCCACACCGGCCTCTCCATCGATTGGGACGCCGGATGAAATAAGGTCTGCCATGTCCCGGTAGATCGTGCGGACCGAGACCTCGAGCTGTTCAGACAAGCGCTCTGCGGTGGTCAGATGACCTCCACGGAGTAGGTCAACCAAGCGGAATAGACGATCCGCGCGCCGCATCAACTGCCAGCGAAAAAGCCGAGTGAGTTTCCATCGAGGTCTTTGGCATAGAAGAAAGAGCCGAAGGGAATAGGGATTGGATCAGAGTCGACCGAACCGCCCGCCGCCCGAATCCGGTCCGCCGTTTCAGCCAGACTGACAGGCGCTGCCAGATGAAGGGTCGGACCATTGCCGTCGGTTGCAGGTGTTCCGGGGTATAGATGCCCGCTGACCCCATCATCGGCCATATTTGTCAGTGGAATCATGGGGTTTGGCTCCTCGTCGAGCACCTCTAGCTCTCGACCAAGTACGTGGCTGTAAAACTGCCGCGCTCTCTCCAGATCGGTGACCGGGATTTCAAACCAGACGCATGTGTTGTTTGCCATTTGGAAGTCCTTTTTAAAAGCTCGCTACGGGCACCGCTCTACTCTAGGGCTCCTGACAGCATACTGTCAGCAGTGTTCTGGGCAAAGGAAAGTTTTTGAGGCTTTCGGCTCTCCAAAAGGACGAAAAGTTACGCTTTCGTTAGGTATAGATCTGCAACGGCGCGACGCTGAGGTCGCCTTCGAGCTTGTTCTGGATCGCTTGTGCCGTGGCGAGCGATGCGGCGGCCGTCGTGTAGTAGGGGATTTTTGAACAAAGCGCTTCGGACCGGATACCACGGCTGTCTTCGATGGAGGCTGCCCCTTCGGTTGTGTTGAAGATCAGGTCCACCTCGCCATTCTTCAGGCGATCAAGCACGTTGGGCCGCCCCTCATAGACCTTCAGGACTTTCTCATTGGCGATGCCCGCCTGCGCCAACCAATGAGATGTGCCACCTGTCGCAATGATTTTGAAACCATGTTTCGTCAGGATTTCTGCCGCCTCCATGATCATATGGGATTTGTCAGCCTCTTTGACCGAAATAAACACCGTGCCGCTGGAAGGCAGTGGAGAGCCCGCGCCGAGTTGGGCCTTTAGGAAGGCGCGTTCGAAACTGGCATCTAACCCCATGACCTCTCCGGTGGAGCGCATCTCGGGGCCCAAAAGCGTGTCGACGCCAGGGAAGCGGTTAAACGGCAGCACGGCCTCTTTCACCGCGAAGTGATCGGGTAGGGGGTTTTTCAACTCAAAGCTGGAGAGCGGCTCCCCCGCCATAACGCGCGCGGCAATGGCGGCCACCGGGCTGCCCACGGCCTTGGCCACAAAGGGGACGGTGCGCGATGCCCGCGGGTTCACCTCTAGGATGAAAACCTCGCGGTCTTTGATGGCGAATTGCACATTCATCAGGCCCACCACATTCAGGCCGCGTGCAAGCGCTTCGGTCTGTTGGATCAGTGTGTCGATGATTTCGGACGGGAGAGAATACGGCGGCAGCGAACACGCACTGTCACCGGAATGGACGCCTGCCTCTTCGATATGTTGCATGATGCCAGCCACATGCACCTGCGTCCCATCAGAGAGCGCGTCGACATCCACCTCCACCGCGCCTGTGAGGTAGCTGTCGAGCAAGACAGGGCTGTCGCCCGAGACGACCACGGCCTGGTTGATATAGCGGGTGAGTTGCGCATCATCGCGTACGATCTCCATCGCGCGCCCGCCCAGGACATAAGAGGGGCGAATGACCAGCGGATAGCCAACTTGGGAGGCGATCTCCATCGCCTCTGCGCCAGAGCTTGCAATGCCATTTACGGGCTGACGGAGGTTCAGATCCCCCAGCAGCTTTTGGAAACGCTCGCGATCTTCGGCGAGGTCAATCGCATCCGGCGTTGTACCGAGGATCGGGATGCCTGCGGCTTCGAGGTCATTGGCGAGTTTCAGCGGCGTCTGCCCCCCGAATTGAACGATGACGCCGTGAAGCGTGCCGTTTTCCTGTTCGACGCGGAGGATTTCGAGGACGTTTTCCAGCGTGAGCGGCTCAAAATAAAGGCGGTCGGATGTGTCATAATCGGTTGAGACGGTCTCTGGGTTGCAGTTGACCATGATCGTCTCATAGCCCGCCTCAGTCAGCGCATAGCAGGCGTGACAACAGCAATAGTCAAACTCGATCCCTTGGCCGATCCGGTTTGGGCCCCCGCCCAGGATAACGACTTTCTTGCGGTCGGTCGGGCGCGATTCGCATTCCACGTCGCCCATCGCGTCGGCCTCGTATGTGGAATACATATAAGGTGTCTGGGCTTCGAACTCGGCTGCACACGTGTCGATGCGTTTGAAAACGGCTGTGACGCCCGCACGGTGGCGTGTGCTGCGGATCGCAGCTTCGCTCTGGCCGGTCAGCGCGGCCAGACGTTCATCGGAAAAGCCCAACATTTTGAGGGTACGCAATTCGGTTGGGCTGGGCGGCAGTCCGTTCGAACGGACTGCATCTTCGGCGTGAATAATCTCGCGAATACGGGCGACAAACCATGGATCGAATTTAGTCGCCGCGAGGATTTGATCATCGCTCAGCCCATGCCGCATGGCCTGCGCAATCAGGCGTAGCCGGTCGGGCGTTTGTTCAGACAGCGCTCGAATGATCGCCGCAGGATCAGGTGCGCCTGCAATCTCGATCTCATCAAAACCGGTCAGGCCGTTTTCCATCGACCGCAACGCTTTTTGCAGGCTTTCATGAATGGTCCGGCCAATGGACATAACCTCGCCCACGGATTTCATCGCAGTGGTGAGGGTGGCTTCAGCGCCTGGGAATTTCTCAAACGCAAAACGCGGGATTTTCGTGACGACATAATCGATGGAGGGCTCAAAACTTGCCGGCGTCACCTTCGTGATATCATTATCAAGCTCATCGAGCGTATAGCCCACGGCCAGTTTCGCGGCGACTTTGGCAATCGGAAAACCCGTCGCCTTAGAGGCCAGCGCGGAAGAGCGTGAGACCCGTGGGTTCATCTCGATCACGACCATGCGGCCATTCTCGGGGTTCACCGCCCATTGAACGTTCGAGCCACCCGTCTCCACGCCGATCTCGCGCAGTACATTGATCGAATGCGTCCGCATCATCTGATATTCTTTGTCGGTCAGCGTCAGCGCAGGCGCCACAGTGATCGAGTCGCCTGTATGCACACCCATCGGATCTACATTTTCGATAGAGCAAACGATGATCGCGTTGTCGGCCTTGTCGCGCACGACCTCCATCTCGAACTCTTTCCAACCCAAAAGGCTTTCATCGATCAGGATTTGGGACACGGGCGAAGCGTCGAGACCCGATTTGCAGATCGTCTCGTAGTCGTCGCGGTTATAAGCAATGCCGCCACCCGTGCCACCCATGGTAAAAGCAGGGCGGATGATGGCGGGCAGGCCAACTTGGTCCAGCGCTGCCATCGCCTCGTCTAGGCTTTCGGCAATCGTCGCGCGCGGGTTTTCAATGCCGAGCCGGTCCATCGCCTCGCGAAAGAGTTTTCGGTCCTCGGCCATTTCAATCGCGTCGCGTTTCGCGCCGATCAATTCGATGCCGAATTTCTCCAGCGTGCCATTGTCGTCCAACGCCAAAGCTGTGTTCAGGCCCGTCTGCCCGCCCATGGTTGGCAAGAGCACCAGGGTCTCCTCTGGAAAGGCCGCGCGCTCGCGTTCGATGATCTTGGCGACAACCTCTGGCGTGATCGGTTCGATATAGGTCGCGTCTGCCATGCCGGGATCGGTCATGATGGTCGCAGGATTGGAATTGACCAAAACGACCCGGTACCCCTCTTCCTTCAGCGCCTTACAGGCTTGCGCCCCGGAATAGTCGAACTCGCAGGCTTGGCCGATGATGATGGGACCGGCCCCGATGATCAAAACGGCGTCGATATCGGTGCGTTTGGGCATATGCTCTGGTCCTTTGTCAAAGCGCGCGGCAGGCTCACGCGCAAATTGTCGGCGGTGTAGAGAAGAGGCGCAGGCGGGGCAAGTGGGGGTTGCAGAGAATTGGCGGTTTGATTAACTCAAACACATGAATTGGTCAGTATTACTTCCCCTTTCTTGGTTTGCCTTTGTTTCTTCGATCACGCCGGGGCCGAACAATTTGATGCTGATGGCCTCTGGCGTGAATTTTGGGTTTCGACGCACGATCCCCCATATGCTTGGGATTGGGATCGGCTTCACGGTGATGGTCCTGTTGGTGGGGGTTGGGCTTGCCCAGATTTTTGAGCGGTACCCTTGGACGAACATCGCCCTCACGGTTTTCAGCGTGATCTATATGCTTTGGCTTGCTTGGAAGATTGCCAATGCGGTTGCCCCGAAAGAGGGGGAGGTGGGTGGAACGCCGATGACCTTCCTGCAAGCCGCCCTGTTCCAGTGGGTCAATCCCAAAGCCTGGGCCATGGCCTTGGGCGCGATCACGATTTACGCAGCCGATAACAGTTTTGCCGCTGTTCTTTTCGTGGCGATTGTCTTTGGGCTGATCAATTTGCCTTGCGTGTCGGTCTGGACCTTGCTGGGCGTTGGCGTGAAAGAGCTGCTGCAAGATCGCAGATACTTGCGCGCCTTTAACTGGACGATGGCAGTGCTGCTGATCGCCTCGCTCTATCCGATCCTTAGGCCATAGACTTAACAGTTCGGCTGAAAAGTGCGGTCGCTATACCTATGACCGACACGGTTCCGATCACTGGAACCATGATATGCTTTTCGTCAAAGGAGAAGATGTCCCCAGTAATCCAAAGCGTATTTGTTCCGGCAAAGAGGACCAATGTAAGATATCCATAAAAACGATCGGACGTGGAAATATAGAGCAAAACCGGGAAGAAGAGGGCCCATGCGTAACTGTGGGTCCAGGCGAGCGGCAGAGTGAGGGGCACAAGAAAGAGCGCCGTCGGCAGAATTTGGGTGTGAAAGTCGAAGCGTGTGGCGTGACGAGAAAGCCAGACTAAGACGCCCAGCCCGACGATCAGAATACCTTTGGTAAAAAGAGAAACCCAAAGAGGTGCGGTGTTTCGGAGGGCCGATAGCGGGTTCCCTGTGCCGTTGAAAGCGGCTTGGAGGACGTCGGGATGTTCCAAGATTGAAAGAACCGGCGTAAGCCCGAGGCTCGTCACAACCGTCACCGATATTGAGCTGAGCTCAGACGTGACCAAAAGAAAGGTATAGGTCATGTCCCATCCCCCGGCCGCGATAGAAAGGCACCCAAGTGTGGCACCTACTGCGGTAAAATATGCCGCCTCCTTCCAGGAGCCGCGCGCGATCCAAAACAGAACGAAAAGAGCCGGAAAGAGCTTCAGACTTGCAGCAAGCGCAAGCAGGGTGCCCGCGATGGCCGGGCGACGGGATGCGCTGAACGCGAATGCCCCAACAGTAAATACTGCCACAAACGCCTGAGCTTGAAGTTCGTTGAGCGTGATGACACCGATCGTCGTGCAGGGAATGAACACGCCGGCACTCCAGATTGATGCGAGAGGAGACACTTCAGGAGCGACGAGGCGCCGGGTGAACTCAGCGGTGAAAATAAGGGCGGTTGTCACAAGCCCACTGAATATAACTTTCAGTGCTCCATAGGTCGTTACGGGGTGAAGCGCGCCCATAACTGCTGCCCAGAGGGGAGGATAAATGAATGGCGAGAGCGCTGGTTTGTCTCGTCCTAATAGGTTGGCGCTATTTGACCAATAATCGGGTGGGGCAAGCTCCCGCGCCGCTTCAACACTTGGGTAAATGGCATCGAAGCGACCTTCGGCGAAGATGTGACCGGCCATCACATAGGCCGCCAGGTCATCGCCGAGATAAACGTGCGAAATTGTCATCGAGAACGCAATCAGAGTTGCGCAGAGTCCGCCGAAAATCACCCATGTTAATGTGCTAGAGTTTTGCATGTGCCGTTTGCATATTCGTCGTCATGTGCCGTTATGGGTGCGACGGGCCGATGCTGCAACACCTCTGGACCTACTGGCAAAGAGGCCGTAGCCACGGCACATCCGGAGGACAAGACAATATCGAGGCTGGATTGCGACATTCTTTGCGAAGCCGGTCCGGATGGATCGGCGATTGCTTTTTCTGATGCAGATCAGCGTATCATTGCGTGGTCGGCCGATGATGTTGCGGGGGCATTGGCCGAGATAGATGATGCGCACCGGCGAGGATCATGGGTCGCAGGCTACTTCTCATATGAACTTGGCTATGTCTTGGAACCAAAGCTATGTTCACGTCTTCCACCAGATCGTCACGCTCCGCTGATCGCAGTGGGGGTCTACGCGTCAGGATCACAGGATCATGCAGAGGCACTTCTCGCAGATGAGCGTTCAACTCAGTGCAATCTGACAAACCCCGTCCCCGTCTGGAACAACTCGGCCTACGCGCAGGTTTTTGACAAAGTGGCTCGGTACATTGAAGCCGGTGACATTTATCAAGCCAATCTCACATTTCCCCTTGTGGCCAATTGGTCAGGTGACCCGTTCGCGCTTTACCGAACGTTGAGAGCGCGCCAGCCTGTTGGATATGGCGCTTATGTCAGGCTGAACGAAGGGCCGATCATTCTGTCTCGATCGCCAGAGCTCTTCTTTTCGATTGATCTTCAAGGCGTAATCGAAACACGCCCGATGAAAGGAACCCTGCCGAGGGGTGCAAATGACGTGGAAGACCGTTTGTTTCGCGACGGGTTGTCCAAGGACGAAAAGAACCGTGCCGAGAACCTGATGATCGTCGATCTGTTGCGGAACGATATTTCGCGTGTTGCTGAGGTCGGAACGGTTCGTGTGCCGAAACTTTTTCATGTCGACACATACAAAACGGTGCACCAGATGGTGTCGCATGTTCAGGCCACACTTCGAAAAGGTGTGCAGCCCGGCGACATCCTTCGCGCCCTGTTCCCATGCGGATCGATCACGGGTGCACCAAAAATCCGCGCGATGGAGATCATTCGGGAGCTGGAGCCGGAGGCCCGCAACGCGTATTGTGGGGCCGTCGGATGGATGGCGCCGGATGGGCGGATGGTACTGAATGTTGCGATCCGCACGATCAGCCTGTTCGAGGACGGCAGTGCGCGCCTTAATGTGGGCGGCGGCGTTGTTTATGACAGCACAGCGGCCGCAGAATATGAGGAGGCCTTATGGAAGGCGCGCTTCGCGGATCTCAGCAGCCTGATCTGAGGGTGATCGAAACCCTAGGCTGGCGGCCCCATCTGGGTGCCGTGCGGCGGGAGGACCACCTTGCCCGTGCAGAGAAGACATGTGCTGATCTCTTGGTGCCTTTCGATAGATCGGAGGCGCGTGACGCGCTTCAAAAGATATCTGGCGATTATGCGCTCCGTGTTCGCATGAGTTGGGGCGCAGATGGTCTTGTCGTGGAGACATCTCCTCTCTCTCCCACCCCGGAAATCTGGCGGTGTGCACCTTATTCCGAGCGTTTGGTCAGCACGGATCCCTGGTTGCAAGTTAAGACGACCAATCGGAAACTCTACGATGAAGCGCGCGCGGCACGCCAGCAAGGTGTGGATGAATGGCTTTTCTTGAACGAGAGTGGACATCTCTGCGAAGGCGCTATCACGAACATCTTTGTGGAAGACGGCGGGGTTCTGTTGACGCCACCTCTTTCAGATGGCCTGCTACCAGGCGTTTTGAGGGCTGATCTTTTGCGGTCTGGTCGCGCTCGTGAGGCGCATCTCACACTCTCCAAGTTTGCTAGAGCAAAAAGAGCTTACGTGGGAAACTCCCTGCGGGGTTTGATCTTGGCGCGACTGATCTAGGGGCTCTGCCCCTTGCAGGGCCTGGCGGCCCGCCACCCCGGGATATTTTCGAAAAGAAGAAGGTGCGCGTTTCTTATTTTGATAAGTGTTCTGGTGGTAAATTTGGTGCGGAAGACGAGAGGGCAGCGCGCCCTTTGTGCGCTTGACAGGGCGGCCCAAACATCGTGTTAGGGGCCGACTTTTCAAACAGGATATGTGATCGATGCACGCCTACCGGAGCCATAGCTGTAATGACCTGAACGCGTCCCATGTGGGCCAGAGAATTCGTCTGGCAGGCTGGGTGCACCGGGTGCGGGATCATGGCGGCGTGCTGTTCATCGATTTGCGCGATCATTACGGCATGACGCAAGTCTTGGCCGACCCGGACAGCCCGGTGTTTTCCGAAATGGAAAAGGTGCGGTCCGAATGGGTGATCCGCATTGATGGCGAGGTGAAAGCCCGCGCGCCCGACCTGGTCAATGACAAAATCGCCACCGGCGAGGTGGAGGTGTTTATCCGCGATCTTGAAGTGTTGGGGGAGGCGGCCGAGCTGCCGCTGCCGGTCTTTGGAGATTTGGATTATCCCGAAGAGACGCGCCTGAAATATCGCTTCCTCGATCTGCGCCGCGAGAGCCTTCACGAGAATATCATTCTGCGCTCCAACGTGGTCTCGTCGATCCGTCGTCGTATGATGGATATCGGGTTCAATGAATTCCAGACGCCGATTATTACGGCCTCGTCGCCCGAGGGCGCGCGGGACTTCTTGGTGCCGTCCCGCCTGCATCCGGGCAAGTTCTATGCGCTGCCGCAGGCCCCGCAGCAGTTCAAACAGCTGATCATGGTGGCGGGCTTTGACAAATATTTCCAGATCGCGCCGTGCTTTCGCGATGAGGATCCGCGCGCGGATCGATCACCGACCGATTTCTATCAGCTCGACCTGGAGATGAGCTTTGTGGAACAACAGGATGTGTTCGACACGATCCAACCGGTGATCCAAGGCGTGTTTGAGGAATTCGGCAAGGGCCGCCTGGTGAACCAAGACTGGCCGCAGATTTCCTATAAGGATGCGGCGCTTTGGTATGGCACGGACAAACCGGACCTGCGCAACCCGATCAAGATGCAGATCGTGTCCGAGCATTTCAAAGGGTCGGGTTTTAAGATCTTCGCGTCTTTGCTGGAAAATGAAGGTACGGAAATCCGCGCGATCCCGGCGCCCACCGGCGGCTCGCGCGCGTTTTGTGATCGGATGAATAAATATGCCCAGCAAGAAGGTCTGCCGGGAATGGGGTATATCTTTTGGCGGGACGGTGAGAACGGCTTGGAAGCCGCAGGTCCTTTGGCCAAGAATATCGGGCCAGAGCGGACCGAAGCGATCCGCCAGCAATTGGGCCTGGCGGCGGGCGATGCGGCGTTTTTCCTAGGCGGGAAGCCGAAAACCGTCGAGGCTGTCGCAGGCCGCGCACGCGTTGTCATTGGCGAAGAGCTGGGCCTGACCGAGTTGGACAAGTTCGAGTTCTGCTGGATCGTGGACTTCCCGATGTATGAGGCGGATGACGACGGGAAGATCGACTTTTCCCACAACCCGTTTTCGATGCCACAAGGCGGGATGGACGCGCTGGACGCGGACGACCCCGAGAGCATTCTGGGCTATCAATATGATCTGGCGTGCAATGGCTATGAGCTGGTTTCGGGCGCGATCCGGAACCACAAGCCCGAGATCATGTTCAAGGCCTTTGAGCTGGCGGGCTATGGCGCGGACGAGGTGCGCAAACGCTTTGGCGGGATGATCAACGCATTCACCTATGGCGCGCCACCCCATGGCGGTTGTGCGGCCGGGATCGACCGTCTGGTGATGTTGCTGGCGGATGAAACAAACATCCGCGAGGTCATCATGTTCCCAATGAACCAACGCGCCGAGGACCTGATGCTAGGCGGGCCATCGGAGCCCACCAATGAGCAATTGCGGGAATTGAACTTGCGGGTGATCCCGCAGGAGGATTGACTCAACGTTGCTAGGCTGTAGGGTTAAGAGGTAAGTTTAACGCTATAGTTAGAAGGTTTTTGCTGTGATGCGTTTAAGTTTTTGCTTGGTTATCGCACTCGTTGTTTCTTCATGTACTTCGAGTGAAGTGCAACAAGAGCGTCTAGAGCAGTCTAAGAAAATGTCAGCCATTGTTAGTAGTTGCGCTCAAGAAGTTGGCATAGGCTCGTCATACACAACTGTAACAGCACTCAACGACCTTTTTTCAGAGCGATTTGTAGCTAACGAAAATGTGTCAGAAGCACAGGCTAAACGCGGCAACGCGTGCATTGAAAGAAATTTGTAGTTCAAAGCCTTTGACCTGGCGGGCTATGGCGCGGACGAGGTGCGCAAACGCTTTGGCGGGATGATCAACGCGTTCACCTATGGCGCGCCACCCCACGGTGGTTGTGCGGCGGGGATCGACCGTCTGGTGATGCTGCTCGCGGATGAGACAAATATTCGCGAGGTCATCATGTTCCCGATGAACCAACGCGCCGAGGATCTTATGCTGGGCGGGCCAAGCGAGCCCACGAATGAACAGCTGCGGGAGTTGAACTTACGGGTGGTTCAAACAGAGGACTGATGCTGTTGCGTGTCGGGATGTTCGTTACGAGCCCGCAATAACTCATGCTGCGCTTTGCACGGATGTCCAATTTTGAGTTAGCTTGAGAACCTTTCAATGGGTTTGGTGCTTGTGTCGTGCAGAGGATGCGATACGACGTTTGGTGAACCGTCCACTTTGATGAGGCCGATGCGTTCCGGCGCATCTGCAGGACCCAGGACTGATTTTGCCAGACCAAAGAACTCCAGAGATCTAATCAACCAATAACCTGGGTCCAGTTGCCCTTTCTCAAGGCCGAGTCTTGCCGAGTGCGGAAATGCATGGTGGTTAGAGTGCCAGTTTTCGCCAAACGTGAGTAAGCCCAGCCCCGGAAGATTATATCCCTGCACTGGTAAGTCTTCTACAATCCAACCTTGATGCCCGGCTTTGTGCGCAAAATGTCCAACAAGCCAGTGACCAATCAATGAAACCGCCACCCGCAAGCAAATCCCCCAAAGGATAAACCCTATACCGCCCAGCAAAAACAGCGGAACCGCTAAAACCAGTTGCTGCGCCATCCAGTGACCTTCCATCCATTGATACACAGGGTCGTTTGCAATTTCAGGCTCAATGATAAAATTTGGTGGATTGTCCAGGTCGAACCGGCAGTGCATTTGCCACCACGCATCGCGCCAAAAGTGCGCGCTGTGGCTCGGGTGAGGAGGACAAATCGCTTGGCGCTGGTGCCAGTCGCGCATATCATGCGCTCGTATCATGCCAAACGGCCCTGCCATCCCAACAAGCGTCCCGAGCCATACTAATATATATTCCAGCCATTTGGGCGTTTGAAATGACTTGTGAATAAGGAGCCGATGCATGCCAACAGAATGGCCTGCGCAGATAGTAATTGCAGTTAATCCAAGAAACACGACCAACCCGCCCCAGCTTGGGGTCAAGGTAATCGCAGCTAAACCCCCGACAATCATTAAGAAGAGCCAGATTGACTTTGGTGCATCCCAACAAACTGTACCTTTCACTGCGTTGGTTTGGCTGTTGGGAAACACGCGGTCTGTCGCGTGCAAGGTCATCTTGAAACTTCCTCTGATAAATTTTATTGTATTAGATATATAACTAATAAGTTAAAAGGTGAAATCATGTCAAGCCCCGACAAGGTTTTCGAAGCTTTGGCTTCTGCAACGCGTCGTCGGATATTGGCATATCTGTCCGAGGGGCCATTGACGGCGGGCGTGGTTGCTGAGCGTTTTGATATGTCGCAACCTGCTATTTCAAAACACTTGTCGATCCTAGAGTCGGCGGACTTGATTTGGAAGAAGCGGGAGGGTCAGTTCGTGAAATACGGAATGCAGGCTGACAACCTTGGAGGAACGTTAGCAAAGTTCATGCAGGAAGTCTGTCCGCCGAGTAGGGCTTTAAAGGCAGAGCGGCGAGCAGAGAACGAACTCGATTAAGCCTGTCGCTTCGTTTCCCGGCGTAATCTCTTTTCTAATAAAAAACGGGCGCATCTCTGCGCCCGGTGCTTTCAGCGAATGTCCGAAATTACTTCGCGTTTTTGCCCGGCCATGGGGCCCAAGGAAATGGGCGATCATCGGTTTCCATGGTTTGGAACTCGACCACCTGTTTGACCCACCGGGCCAGGGCGGCTCCGAATTCGCTAAGGGATTTGTTCTTCTCGCCCGAGAAGACCACCCAGAAGAATTGAAGGATGGCCATGATGAAGAGGACCGTTTCCGCGATGCCAAAGAGGATTGCCATGACAATCATGATCAATCCGCGCATCCAGATGCTGCCCTTGCGCTCATAAAGCGGTGCGGTTTGAGTCTCTGCGTCAGTCATTCAGTGCCTTTCTTTGCGGGAGGGTCAGGAATGATCATCCCATCTTTTAGATGTGTACAGATTGTCGCATTTCAAGATCGGCGCGTTTTGGCGGGCTTTCAAAAAAAACGCCGGATTTTCCTAATCGTGACGTATAGTCAGGTATGAGCATCGATCGCGCACCCTCTCGCTCCGCCTTAAAGGCCATCCGCTTTGGCTATGGTCTTCCGGGCCCTTCGGAACGTCTTGGGCTTCTGGCTCTGCCTGATCGCACGACCGTTTCTGAGCTGGCTCGGCGGTTCAGGCGGATACGGCAATCGAACGCGGACACCCCGGCAGATCGACAGGCCCGACGAGATACCCGGATCGAACTCTTGCGGACGATCGGAGGACAGGCCCGCCTCGCGGTGGCGCGCGCCGTCAGTGCCGAAAACGATTATGAAGAGCGGCTCGTCCAATTCTGGGCCGATCATTTCACGCTCTCCTTCTCACAACTGGAATCGCTTACATTCACGCACTTCTTTATCGAAGAGGCGATCCGGCCCCATATCTCGGGATATTTCTCGGACATGTTGAAGGCCTCAACAAAACACCCTGCCATGTTGTTTTATCTCGACCAAACGACATCGATGGGGCCAAATTCCTTCATAGCCAAGCGGCGGCCTGGCCGAGGTCTTAACGAAAATTTAGCGCGAGAGGTTCTTGAGCTGCACAGCCTCGGTGTTGGGGGCGGATATTCCCAGGCGGATGTTACCGAGTTGGCAAAACTCTTTACCGGCCTCTCCGCGCGCCGCAGCGACTTGGCGTTTGAGTTCCGACCCGCCCTCGAAGAACCCGGGGCAGAAACAGTTCTGGGACGGCGCTACGGAGGCGGAGCGGGCGCCTCGGTCAAGGATATCGATGCGGTTCTGGATGACCTTTCAGTGCATCCAGAGACGGCACGCCATATCGCGCGAAAGCTGGCAGTTCATTTTGTGTCCGACACGCCGAGTGACGAGTTGGTTGCCGACCTCGCCGCGCTTTATCGCCTTAAGGATGGGTATTTGCCCGATCTCTACCGGGCTTTGGCCGCGCATCCCGAAGCGCGACGGCACTTTGGCGCAAAAGCAAAGCCACCCTTTGACTTTGTTGTGTCTGGTTTGCGGGCCCTGGGTGTCACGGGTTCTGATGTCTTGCAGATGGATCTGAGGCTTATGCGCCGTGCGATTACAGAACCGATGGATCGGATGGGGCAACCTTGGCGCCGACCGCCCGGTCCAGATGGTTGGCCGGAGGAATTTTCGGCCTGGATCACGCCGCAAGGTGTTGCGGAGCGGGTCAACTGGGCGCTGAACGCGCCGAAACTGTTTGGCCTCACTGAAGTTGATCCGTTGGAGGTTGCGACGCGCGCCCTTGGCGAATTGGCGAGCGACAACCTGATTTGGGCGGCCCCAAAGGCGGAAACACGCGCGCAAGGAGTTGCCTTGGTTCTGGCCTCTCCCGAGTTCAATAGGAGGTGATCATGACAGTATCGCGGCGGGTATTCTTGGGTGGAGCGTGTTCAATAACCGCACATCCTCTCGTGACGCCAATGGCCTTTGCTGCAACACCCGGCGACCACCGTCTTGTCGTCATTTTGCTGCGTGGCGGCTTGGATGGGCTGGATGCGGTGCGACCGGTCGGAGATCGCAATCTCGCAGCGTTACGCGCAGGAGGGATGACTGATCTCGGCTTTGACTTGGATGGGTTTTATTCAGTGTCAGCGGGTCTGAACGCGTTGGAGCCGCTTTGGCGCACTGGAGAGCTTGCCTTTGTTCACGCCGTGTCGACGCCCTATCGCGATAAACGTAGTCATTTTGATGGCCAGGATATCCTCGAGGCCGGTTCTGTTGGTTTGGACGGAACACGTGATGGTTGGCTGAACCGCATGCTTCAAACGATGCCAAACACCTATGCCGAGATGGCGTTTGCGGTCGGTGGGGATGAGCTCAAGATTCTGTCTGGCCAAGCGCCGGTCATGAATTGGTCCCCTGAAACGGACCTCTCGCTCACCGCCCAAGATCGGTTGTTGTTGGGGCATGTGTATAAGGACGATCCAGAGTTCCACGCAGCGATCAGCGAAGCACTCGATCTAGTCGATGGGGGAATGATGGACGAAGGCGAACGCTCTGGTCGCGCCCACCGCGAACGAGATTTAGCTGTGTTCACAGCGGCCCAACTTCGAGGCGATACAAGAATTGCGTGCTTTTCGGTGAACGGGTGGGATACTCATCGCAATCAGAGGTACAGTTTGAACCGCAGCTTGCGCGGATTTTCGGATATTCTCACGACGCTCAAAGCGGAGCTTGGTCCGATTTGGTCCAATACAACTGTTATCGGAATGACCGAGTTCGGACGGACGGCTGCGATGAATGGCACTGCTGGGACCGATCACGGGACAGCTGGTGCGATGATACTCGCAGGGGGTGCGGTTCGCGGTGGCCGGGTTTACGGAAATTGGCCCGGGTTGGATGAAGCCTCTCTTTACGATCGGCGCGATCTGATGCCAACGGAAGACGTGCGGGCCTATGCCGGGTCCGTGATCGGCGATATGTATGGGATTACGGACACGGATATTGAAAGCGTTGTCTTCCCAGGCTTGGTCATGGATACGAGACCGAGGATTGTTCTCTAGCACATCAGGAGTGGGCGATATCGCGCATTATGGACATGACATGGGTCCCGACCAGGCGAGGATAGTGCCCCACCGTGATTGCTCGACGAATTTGAGTTGCATGAATTGCATTTGCCCTTTGTTCGGCAGGTAAACCGCATCAATCATAACGGAGCATCCAGTAGCTTCCCGTGCAATGCTCTCGACGTCTTCGATTGCAATACTTTCGCCTGCTTGTGGACGCGTGACCAAAGCGACGTCAAAACTAGGTATGGCGGACACTTGGAAAACCCGTCCGGTGCGCTCCACCGATACTGTATTTTCTATAGAGGTCTGTAACTCTGTCTCGCGCGCTTCCCGTGCAGCTCGATCTTCGGGGCTGGTGCCGTGACCACCGCAGGCAGTGAACATAAGCGCTGAGGCCAACAAAATAAGGATATTCTGTTGCATTTGAGTCTCCATACTTAAAATTTAGATCAACTTCGCTGAACGAGGAATTCGATTGAAACGCCTTAGTAATCCATGAAACTTCAGTCGCCTTGAGTTGCCCCGCAGTCTTCGTTTAGAGGCACTGCTTGGTTAGGGTGCGTTTCGCAAGTCAGCGGCGGCTCTTGCTAGCTGTTTGATGCCATCCCAATCTCTCTGAGAAACAAGGTCCTTCGGGGCGACCCAAGATCCGCCAACGCAAGACACATTTGCGACGGTAAGATAATCGCGCGCGTTCCTAAAGTTCACGCCACCTGTCGGGCAAAAGGTGATCTGAGGCAGCGGAGATGCCAAGCCTCTGAGCGCCGCGACACCGCCGGAAGACTCTGCTGGGAAGAATTTCTGAAAGACGAAGCCGCGTTCTAACAGGCGCATGGCCTCGGACGCGGTCGAGGCGCCTGGCAGAAGCGGAAGATCTTGATCCAGGCACCCTTGGATCAACATATCGGTTGCGCCTGGTGAGACGGCGAAAATCGCACCGGCCTGCTTTGCCGCCGACGCTTGCGCTTCTGTCAGAACGGTTCCCGCAGCGACGATGGCCCCTTCAATTTCAGACATTATACGAATGGCATCCAGGGCAGCCGGTGTCCGCAGCGTGACTTCCAACACCGGAAGACCGCCGGCCACCAAGGCCCGACCCAAATCGGCAGCATGATCTGCGCTGTCGATGACGAGAACTGGAATAACCGGCGCGGCGCGGATCGCCGTTTCAATAATTGCAGGCTGTGTCACAGTGTGGGTTCCCCAAAGATTGATGCGCCCGTAGCGGCCGGGCTTGTGTGAGCACGGAATAGTTTGAACAGTTCGCGACCAACACCAAAGTCATTTTCCTCGAGGTTTGGATGTGAAAGTGGTCGATCAAAAACCGAGGGGTCGGATGCGGCGATCGTTCCTTGTGATGCGTCAATAGTCACAACGTCCCCATCACGAAGATACGCAATTGGGCCATCTTCGAGTGCCTCAGGTGAGACATGGATTGCCGCGGGAACTTTTCCAGACGCGCCAGACATCCGACCATCTGTCAGAAGAGCGACTTTTATCCCACGGTCTTGAAGAACCGACAGGCACGGGGTGAGCCCGTGAAGCTCTGGCATACCATTGGCTTTTGGCCCTTGGTAGCGAACGACCACGATCACATCTTCGACAAATTCACCGTCGTGAAAGGCTTGTTGGACAGCGGATTGGTCTTGGAAAACGCGAACCGGAGCTGTGATGGTCCGACGGTCTTCCCGAACGGCAGAAACCTTCATCACAGCGGACCCGAGATTGCCGCGAAACGCGACGAGCCCACCCGAACTTTGAAAAGGTTCACTTGGGCTCGCGACGATTTTGTCGTTGAGCGATTTTTTAGGGCCGTCTTCCCAATCTAGGGCGCCATCGCGCAATTTGGGTTCCTGCGTGTACAGCTCTATTCCACCACCCGCGACTGAAACCGTGTCATCATGGAGGAGGTCGTGTTCCATCAGGTGGCGGATAACCAGGGCGAGGCCCCCTGCAGCATGGAAGTGATTTACGTCTGCGAGGCCGTTTGGATAGATCTTTGTCAGCAATGGCGTGACGCGAGAGACGTCCTCAAAGTCCTCCCAATCGAGGATTACGCCAGCTGCGCGCGCCATGGCGATAAGGTGGATCAGAAGGTTTGTCGATCCGCCCGTTGCCATGAGGCCCACTATGCCGTTTACGAAGGCCTTTTCTGACAAGATTTCTGAGGTCGGTGTGTAGTGGTTTGTGAGATGGGAGAGGGACAGCGCGCGCTGCGTAGCGGCGGTGGTCAGGGCGTCCCGCAACGGTGTTCCCGGATTGATGAAACTGGTGCCGGGCAGGTGCAGCCCCATGAACTCCATCAACATCTGGTTGGTATTTGCGGTTCCATAAAATGTGCACGTCCCGGGTCCATGATAGCTTGCCATTTCGGATTTCATGAGTGCTGCGCGATCGCATTTCCCCTCCGCGAACGCGTTGCGAACCCTTGCTTTTTCATCATTTGAGATGCCCGAAGTCATTGGCCCTGCTGGAATAAAGACACTCGGCATATATCCAAATGTTGCCGCTGCGATCACCAGACCGGGAACGATTTTATCACAGACACCAAGAAAGACGGCTGCATCAAAGACATTGTGAGAGAGAGCGATCCCAGCCGCCATGGCAATTGTATCGCGCGAGAAGAGCGAAAGCTCCATTCCCGTTTGGCCTTGGGTAACACCGTCGCACATCGCGGGCACGCCACCGGCGACTTGCGCCGTGCATCCCATGGCCCGGGCGGCTTCTTTGATTTTTTTGGGATAGGTTTCAAAAGGTTGATGGGCGGACAGCATATCATTGTAGGCTGTGACAATTGCGAGGTTTCCGCCTGTCCCGTCTGCCAAGTCGGATTGAGCGTCCCCCATTGCCGCGTAAGCGTGCGCTTGATTTCCGCATGTGAGATGTGCCCGTGCAGGTCCGTCCCGTCGCGCCTTGTCCATACGGTTCAAATAGTCCGCCCGAACTTGACTGGATCTTTTAGTAATCCGGTCTGTCACATTATTGATCGTTTTTTGCACTGCCATATGCGTCACCAAGGTTTATGTTATCGCTAACATAGAGAGGTGCCCCCAACAAGCAATCTTGTGATGGCGTGGAAAGCGGTGAACGATTGTTCTTTGTATCGCAATGGGTGACGGCGTCGATGAAGTGGAAATGTGACGCCGGCCAGCTGATCTTTGTGGCCGCCCGATGCTGCTCGTCAATGGTTGTTCTGATCCGTGATAAGTGCGCTGAGGTCGTCCAAGCGACTTTCGATTTGGTCCCGGGTCCAGAGCCCAACATATCGGTTCGGCTCGTTGAACGTGATGATCTTGGTTTCCGTATTATCCTCTGTCGTCTCGACGATGCGTTCGATTGGCTCCGGGAAGTTGAAAGGCTCAGCGAGCATATTGAAGCGTTTGTAGCCGCCGTTCTTTCGGACGTTCTTGTTGATCGGGTGGATATGGCTTGTCGTCAGAAGGAGCGGCGTGCCTGAGGCAACAAAATTGCGAAAGAACTCCACCCGGAGCCAATACCGCAAGTGAAACAGGCAATCTCGGCAGAGCATCAGGTCTGCTTTGGGAAGGGGGTCCGAGGTGATGTCCAATATGTCGAAAGTTATCCCCGGTTGTGCGAACTGGGCGTTTGCTGTGATGACCTCACTCGAGATGTCGAACCCAGCATAGTCAACATTTCGAAGATCGACGGTTTGCATCCAGTTCCAGTCGCCGCAGGGCGCATCCAGAAAACTGTTTACTTTGTACTGCTCAAAGAGCTGCGGAAGCCGTTCGCGAAGGGCAGCGGTCGAGTTCAGGGTTGAACCTGGGCCCGATCGAGGGATATCTTTGTTCCCTTTTGACCAATCGATGCTTTCGAATGCGGATCTAAGGTCCTCGCGCATGTCCGGGATCTTCCGAGAAAGTTAAAGTGCGCCGCGTCTACTGCATAAAGACTGGCAAGCACAATCCGTGCGAAACACCCGGTATTCCAGTCAGGGTGTCTTTGGTCGCATTTTCGCGGACGGTTCAGATTTTCGAGTTTTGTGCCGGGTATGAATTGCTTTCAGATCGCCTACTGACAGCTCCGTCACCTGTGCTGTTTTCAAACTGGTGTTGTTGAATAGCTCAATGAGTTCCGCAGCCTTTTGTGCCGATACTTTCGAACTCGGAAGCCCCTGGCGCAGGCGCGGGCGCGCGAGATGCGCTGTATTACGGCAATGCGGGACTTCTTAATCCAGAACAGTCTGCCCTATTTGGATGAAACGACGTGGAAAGCTCTGCTACCTTGTCTGAACCACGAGGCGTTTGCCGACCGCATTCAGGGGATATAGTGCTGAAAGAGGTGAGCGCGAGTTGAACACAACATGCGCGATAACCTGTTGCGTTTATCTTGAAATTTTGGATTTCAGTACCACCTATAAAATGAAAATGTCGAATTGTTCAGAGACATAATATGGGCTTTCTACTCGAAACTGCATTCGTCCCTTTCAGCTTTGCCCTTGCGCTATTTTTTGGTCTACTTCTGCTCGAAATCGTGGCCGGTTTAGTTGGCGCAACCTTGTTAGGTTTGGGCAGCAACGCAGAGTTTGACCTTGAATTATCAGATGTCGATTTTGCCGATATCGATTTTGATGTCGTTGATTTAGACGCCGTGGATTTGGAAGCATTCGACATCTCGTTGTCAGATTTTGAAGGTTCGGACGTGCAGGCACTAGCACCCTCCGGCGTGGCTGGCCTTCTGGGTTGGTTGGGTCTTGGTAAGGTGCCTATGCTTATATGGATCGCAACCTTTCTTGTTGGCTTTGGCTTGACAGGAATGACCGTTCAGGTCCTTTGGCAAGAGTTTTTGAACTTCACTTTGCCGGTCATGATTGTGGCAGTGGCCGCCGGCGTAATTGGACTTTGGATTGCTAAGAGTTTTGGTCGCGTTTTTGCTCGGATCCTTCCGAAAACGGAAACAACTGCACTATCAGAGCGACGCTTGGGGCGCCGCCGGGGTATCATCACAAGTGGGACGGCGCGCCGCGGGTCACCGGCCGAGGTGCGCGTGAACGATCAATTTCAGAATACGCATTACATCCGCGCCGAGCCGTTGAGAGATGATGCAAAAATATCCGCTGGCACAGAAGTTCTTGTGCTGCGGGCGACCTTTGATGGGTCATACTATCTCGTCGAGATTCCTAACTAGTTTTTGAAAGGGGCATATCTATGGAACTCAATTTACTTTTGATTTTTGTTATCAGTGTTGTCGCGTTCTTGGTGTTTGTTGGCTTAGTCGTTGGCCGACTCTATCGGCGTGCGACGCGGGAGGTCAGCCTGGTGAAAACCGGGGCGGGAGGTAAAAAGGTCATCATGGATGGCGGCACTATTGTCGTACCTCTCTTGCACGAGATTAGCCCAGTCAACATGAAAACCCTTCGTCTGGAGGTTCAACGAAATAACGACGGTGCTTTGATCACGAAGGACCGTATGCGTGTCGATGTTGGGGTTGAGTTTTACGTGTCTGTCAGCGCCACCGCAGAAGGTATTGGACGCGCCGCGCAAACACTGGGTGATCGGACATTCTATGTCGACCAGTTGCGAGAAATGATTGAAGGTAAGCTGGTAGATGGTTTGCGGGCGGTTGCGGCGCAGATGACCATGGATGAATTGCACGAAAACCGATCCGATTTCGTGCAAGAGGTGCAAAATGCAGTGTCGGAGGACCTTTTGAAGAACGGTTTGTCGTTGGAATCTGTGTCCTTGACCGCGCTTGATCAGACCCCGTTCGAGGCACTGGACGAGAACAACGCCTTTAACGCGGTTGGTATGCGCAAATTGGCAGAGGTTATTGCGACCTCGAAAAAAGAACGCGCCCAGATTGATGCGGATGCAGAGGTAGAAGTTCGGCGCGCCGCAATGGAGGCTGAACGCCAGCGTCTTATGATCGAACAAGATGAGAAAGCTGCGCAGATTGCGCAACAACGTGAGGTGGAGACACTGCGCGCGGCCCAAGAGGCGGAAGTTGCACTAAAGCGCGAGGCGTCTCAAGAAGAGCAAGAGCGCGCGCGGGTTCTGCGGGAGCAAGCAATCCGTGCAGCCGAGATTGAGCGGGATCGTGATCTCCGCTCGGCTGAAATTGCTCGTGATCGCGAGTTAGAAGTGGCGGAACAAGAACGCCAGGTGATCATTGCGCAAAAATCGGAAGAGGAAAGCCGGGCGCGGGCATCCGCTGATTTGGCTCGGGCCGAGGCAACAAAAGCTTCAGAGGCGGTGGAGACGGCGCGAGAAGTGGCCGAGGCTGAGCGACAAAAAGAGATCGTTTTGATCGAAGCTGCGAGAGAAGCTGAGCGGGATGCAACGCGCATTCGTCTGGCTGCGGAAGCTGAAAAAGAGGCTGCGGCTGATAGGGCCGTGGCACGCCGTGAAGAAGCGCAGGCCGAGGCCGATGCGATTTCGATCCGGGCTGAGGCGAAGCAGAAGGACATGCTGGCCGAAGCGGAAGGTAAGCGGGCGATCGTTGAAGCCGAAAACTCATTGTCGTCGCAAATTGTGTCCATGAAGGTCGACTTGGCCCGCTTGGAGGCCTTGCCGGGTATTGTGGCCGAGATGGTGAAACCTGCCGAGAAGATCGACTCCATCAAAATCCATCAGGTCAGCGGGCTTTCAGGTGGCACTATGGCGCATGGTATTGCGGCGAATGCCGACAAACCAGCTGTTAACCAAGCGTTGGACTCGATCATGGATATGGCCGTTCAACTGCCTGCGCTGAAAAAGCTCGGCGATGAAATCGGTTTGTCGATGGAAGACGGTCTTGCGGGAGTGGTTCAAGGTACATTGCAAGATGGTTCGGCCGGGAAGACGGCGTCGCCAGGCGAACCTTCGGAAGATACACCTGCTGCCGAATAAGCGGGTTCAAAGGAGGTGAAAAAGCGGGGCCTGCGGGTCCCGTTTCTGTGTAGCTCCTACTAAGGTTGTGACACCTAACCTGCTTCTGCTCTCAACCATTTAACCGAAGGTTTTAGGTTTCGTCTTAGATTGGCACCATTGGGCATGTCGTTCAACGCGTGGTTGATGCAGAGTTTTTAACTCTACCCCCTTCAGCTCCTTGATCTCAAGCGCTTTAGAGGCTTTTGGCAGCAACTGTGCCATGTCCAAAGCCTTCTGAGCCGAGGCCCTGGAGACAGGCAATCCCTGCTTGAGGCGTTTGACGGTTCCTAAAGACAGGCCCGTGATCTGAGCAAAATCTTGTGGATGTAAACCAATTTCCCGGAGCACTTTGTAGAGTGCCGGGACTATAAAACTGTGCACAGGCTGCCTTGGCGGCATAGGGTGCTTTACCGCAAGTCCGGCGGCGTCGCCTCGGCTGAAAGCTCGGTTACCAGAGCGTCGACATCGACAACTTTGGTCTGCTTCTCGCCTAAGGTGCGCACGGTCACAGTGCCATCTTCGACCTCTTTCGCGCCGATGGCCAGGATATAAGGGACTTTGCTGAGCGAGTGTTCACGGACCTTATAGTTGATCTTCTCATTGCGCAGATCGGTTTCGGCGTGAAGGCCAGCGGCGCGCAGTTTTTGTGCGACCTCTTCGGCATAGTCCGATGCATCAGTGATGATGGTCGTCACCACAACCTGACGCGGTGCCAGCCAGAAAGGCAGTCTCCCGGCATGCTGTTCGATCAGAATACCTGTGAAACGTTCGAGCGAGCCGAACAAGGCGCGGTGCAGCATAACAGGCGCACGCTTTTCGCCCTCTTGCGTCACGTAAGTGGTGTTGAAGCGCACCGGTAAGTTGAAATCCACCTGCAGCGTGCCGCATTGCCAATCGCGCCCAATTGCGTCGCGCAAAACATATTCGAGCTTGGGCCCGTAGAACGCACCTTCACCTTCGAAGATTGTGTAAGGAAGGCCGGCCCAATCGAGCGCCTCTCGCAGGGCGTTTTCGGACTGATCCCAATTTTCGTCTGAACCGATCCGCTTTTCTGGGCGGGTTGAGAGTTTGATGCTGACGTCTTCAAACCCGAAATCCTTATAGATCGACAAGATCAGTTCGTTCACCTTGAGGCATTCATCGGTGAGCTGCTCTTCGGTGCAGTAGATATGCGCATCATCCTGGGTAAAGCTTCGGACGCGCAACAACCCGTGCAGCGCACCAGAGGGCTCGTAACGATGAACCTTGCCGAACTCCGCGATTTTGACCGGCATATCCCGATAGGATTTAATGCCCTGGTTATAGATCAACATATGGCCGGGGCAGTTCATGGGCTTTAGGGCATAATCCCGGTCATCATGGGTTTGCGCCAGAAACATATTGTCCATGTAGTTGAACCAATGGCCTGAGGTTTCCCAAAGGTGGCGGTCCATAATGTCGGGCGAGTTCACCTCGACATAGCCCGCGGCCTCTTGGCGGCGGCGCATATAATGGATGAGGGATTGGAACATGCGCCAACCGCTTGGGTGCCAAAAGACAGATCCCGGAGCGACGGCTTCGAAATGGAACAGGTCCATCTCTTTGCCCAGCTTGCGGTGATCGCGCCTGGCGGCCTCCTCAAGGAAATTCAGATGGGCGCGCAGATCCTCTTTGTTTTTGAATGCGACGCCATAGATCCGCTGGAGCATGGCGTTCTCGGAATTGCCGCGCCAATAGGCTCCGGCCACAGACATGAGCTTGAACGCATCCGCTGGCACTTGTCCGGTATGAACCAGATGCGGCCCACGGCAGAGGTCTTGCCAATGCCCGTGCCAATACATGCTGATTGGTTCCCCTTCTGGGATCATACCAACCAGTTCAACTTTATAAGGCTCGTTATTGTCCTCATAGAACTTGATGGCGCGGTCGCGGTCCCAAACCTCCATCCGGACGTCGTCGCGGAGGTTGATGATCTCACGCATCTTCTTTTCGATGGTCTCAAGGTCTTCGGGCGTGAAGGGCTCGGCGCGATCAAAGTCGTAATACCAGCCATTGTCGATCACAGGACCGATGGTGACTTTCACGTCTGGCCAAATCTCTTGAACGGCGCGGGCCATGATATGCGCGCAATCATGGCGGATAAGCTCCAGCGCCTGGGCCTCATCCTGCATGGTGTGGATGGCGAAATCGGCATCAGCCTCAAGCGGTTTAGAAAGGTCAGAATGCACGCCGTTGATGGAACACGAGATCGCCTTTTTTGCCAGGGATGTAGAGATTTTCTTCGCAACCTCGAGACCGGTTGTACCAGCCTCGTATGAGCGCTGCGCGCCATCAGGAAGGGTCAGGGTAATGTCTGCCATATCGGCCTCCTATCGGTTTGGCGCCTACGAAACGCCCGGTTGTGGTCGCGCGCTGCATTGGCAACGACAGCGGTGGTGTCAAGCGGAAAGCCTTGTCTTGCGGCTTGCGACAAATCGGTGTGGACAGACCGCGTCATCACCGAAAGACTGATATTGTACAGTCTGTTGTTATCGAGTCGATTTGGGAAAACTTCGGAACAGAAATTTTGTCAGAGGACTTTTTTTTGGGAAAATTTCAATCTGCTGTCGGCTAACGCGTCAAATTCAATTAAAAATTAACCATAACCGTTGTAATTTGCGACGTAAATATGGCGTTTGCTTGCATTTTTCGCGTTATTTGAATACATTTGAATTGGAACATGGGGCCGCGTAGTGCGGGTCTACTTTTGTAAGGAACATGAAAATGGATGATGCACTGGCACCTGTTGCCGCTGGCATTATTGTTCTGATTATAATCGGATTGGTGATTTTTTCCGTGGAGGAAGATCGCTCATCCAAGAGTATTGTGTTTCCTCAAGACTCTCAGGTGTCTCCAGTCAGTGGGACTGGAAGCGGTATTGAGTTTAAGGGTGTGCCAAAGCAGTAGCTGATTATCCAGGTCATTGGATGATGATTGGCGGGATGTAAAAGTCCCGTAGCGGCGGTATTTCCAAGATACACAGCGCCTTTTCAGATCGTACGGTTGCGCATTTCCGCTTCTTTCTGCGATCCAGAACGGTCACTAAGAAAATGCAAGGGGTTGGGAAGATTGCACGCGCGCGGATCTCTCTAACGCATGTATGTCTTTAAATGTGGGGTGGGTAAACGGCGACCCGTTTACCGCAATCTTAGGCCAAGAAGCAGGCACCTGCTATCACCAAGGTGCAGATCACACCAATCGAGAAGATGATGGGCCGAACTGGGAACAGAGCCAGGCCCGAAATCATGCCAAACGCGTGAACCAATCTAGTGGCCACGAATAGGACTGCGGCGCCCACAGTCCAAGCATTCGATACATTAATGAGATGTGCCACAATAACGGCCATGCCAAACGGAACCGCCTGTTCAATCAGATTTGATTGTGCACGGTGCGCGCGATGGATCCACTCAGGTAATCTACGAAGATCAACGGGACGTGTGAAGTTGTCCGCACTTTCCTGCATGTCTTCAGGCAATCCACTGACGCCGATCACAAAGGGCACCCACATCAATGCTGCGAAAACTGCGATCAGCAATAGGCAAAGAAGTTCCGTCGTCATTCGCCAAATCCCTTTATCGGGTTTCCGGTTTCAAGATAGGATTTCAAGCTCGCCGCCCAACGTGCCCAACCCTCGGCCACACCGTCTTGACCCGATGGAACACCATAATGCTCGATCCGTAATTTGCAGGAACGCGCTTCGGGTGTGACGATGTAAACGCAGCGCGAGACTTCGGTCATTCCATTTCCGAAATCAGGCTCGAAGGTGCTTTCGATACGAGTTTTGGGTTCGATTTTGGTGTAGCGTTGGGTCAGCATGGTATTGCCATTGGGCAGAATGAATTTTACGCCGCCATCAGGAAGGGCCTCGGCCACATCGCAAGCCATGTGAAAGGCGGCTGCGACCTCGGGTTTTGTAAGCGCATCCCACAGTTTGTCTTGTGTGGTTGCGATGAAGGTTTCGTGAATGAAATCTGGCTTTTCCATAGCTTATCCTTTCAGGGGAGCGCCGGTTTCGAGATAGGTTTTCAAGTGTGCGGCCCATCGGCTCCACCCGTCATGGATGCCTTCGCCTGGAACAACGGGGTAGGTGAGGTCGTAATGCTCGATAGTCAGTTTGCACATTGCGCCCTCTGGCGTGATCCGAAAGACAGTTTTGGACGGCGTCCCATCGCCCGCCATCTGCGGTTCAAAAGTGGATACGATCTCGGACTTTGGTGTCGCACTGATTTCACGACAAATCATCGCAGCCGTTTCATTGTCGGAATTGTAGTAGGTGTAAGCGCCGTCGGCGTATTCCACCTTTCTTGAGAAGAAATGATACTTCTCCATTTCTTTTGGGTCCGTCAACGCGGTCCACAACGTATCTTGATCCGTGCGGATAAGAGTTTCCAGCACGAAGTCAGGCTTGTCTGACATATCGTTCTCCAATGCAGATTTGAGGGTGAGCACCGCCCGTGCCGTTTGTTTTTGGAGCAGAGGTTCGATCCAGCGATCAATCACCTGCTGAAGAGGGACCGCGTTCAGGTAGTGATACTTGAAGCGACCTGATTTTTTTGTGGTTATCAGATGGGCGTCTTCCAAAAGCTTCAAATGCTTCATGACCCCGAAACGGGTCATTGCAAGGCGCTCTTCCAATTCGGAAAGCGTCTGACCATCCTTCTGGCGAAGTGCATCCAGCAGATCGCGGCGGGAGGGATCATTAAGGGCTTTAAAAATTCGGTCCATGGGAGTCTAATAGGTGACATAATAGTCACGTGTCAATATGGTCACCTATTTGACAAGAGGCTTGAGCTCTTTTTTATGGTCTTCAAGATGACGGAGGCCGCCTTGACCGATTTTTTTGAGACACCATCAGGACGACGGATTGCCTATGAAAAAGTCATGGGCAGCGGTCCGGGAGTTGTTTTCCTCGGCGGTTTCATGTCGGACATGACCGGCTCCAAAGCGACCTATCTCGAAAGCTGGGCAAGAGAGACGGGGCGGGCCTTTTTGCGGTTTGACTATTCTGGGCACGGACAATCAGATGGAAACTTTACCGATGGGTGTATCGGGGATTGGGCCGACGACGCTGTTTCGGTGATTTCGGCACTCACCGACGGGCCGCAAATCTTGGTAGGTTCCTCGATGGGAGGCTGGATTTCACTCCTGGTCATGAAAGCCATGCCTGAAAAAGTTGCTGGATTTGTCGGTATCGCGGCCGCACCGGATTTCACCGAAGACATGTACAACAATGCGCTCAGCGACGAGCAACGTCGTGATGTAATGGAGCATGGGCAAACGCTTTTGGAGTCGGAATACGATGATCCTTATCCGATCACCAAGAAGCTGATCGAAGATGGCCGCAACCATTTTGTGATGGGTTCACCGATCTCGAACGATATCCCGGTTCGACTGCTGATCGCGCGCGGAGACGCAATTGTGCGGACCGAAACCCAGTTGGCCATCTTGGATGCCTTCGCGCATGACGAGGTTCGCCTGACCGTTGTAAAGGGAGGCGATCACAGTTTTTCGGGTCAAAGGGAACTGCAGATCATACGAAAAGCCATCCATTCTGTTCTTATGACGGCGAAACATGCAGAGCATTGACCCAAGGGCGCAAGCCGTACTGGATTTTTGGTTCGAGGAAGTAGATCCAGAAAAACAATTCAAGAAAGATGTTGAGTTCGATAACCTGATTGAAGAGCGTTTTGGAACAGATGTCTTGTTGGCATTGGACGGTGGTTTTTCTGACTGGGAAGAGACTGCGGCTGGTAGGCTCGCGTTAATCATCCTCCTAGACCAGTTTACCCGAAACATCTTTCGAGGACATCCCAAGGCGTTTGCGGGAGATGCGCGTGCACTTCGTCTGTCCCAAAGTTGTGTGTCCGAAGGCGATCTGGATACAGTCGCCGACTTCACCCGCCGGGCATTTATACTGATGCCGATGATGCATTCAGAGGACATCAACATACATGACGCTGCTCTCCCCATATTCGAAAAATACGCGAACGAAAAAACGCTCGATTATGCCAATAGGCATAGAGACATTATTGCAAAGTGGGGGCGATATCCGCATCGGAACGCCGCTCTTGAGCGGGAGAGCACGCCGGAAGAACTCAGCTTTCTGGAGCAACCTGGATCATCGTTTTAGGGGACATTATGGGAATTGAAACGCGCATGCCGCTGGGTGCGGATTTGGATGCAAGCCTGGCGATAGCCGAAGCGCGATTTGATGATATGCGCCCGGGCCATGCTAAAGAGATAATCTGGGCTGCGGCCCGTGGATCGGTGACGAAGACGGCTGTGATCTACATCCATGGCTTTTCTGCATCAAAAGGTGAGATGCGACCTGTCCCGGACCGAGTTGCGAAGGCGCTTGGCGCCAATCTATTTTTTACACGGTTACCAGGCCACGGGCGAAATGGAAGGGCGATGGCCGAAACCGAGCTTCACGAATGGTTCGAAGCGCTCGACGAAGCGTTGGAGATTGGTCGTCGAATTGGTGAGAGGGTCGTTATCATGTCCTGTTCGACCGGTTGTACCCTCGTCACTGCGGGATTTGCGGAGGCATGGCGAAAAGATCGCGTCGTTGCCAATATTATGATTGCACCAAATTTCGGGGTTCAATCACTCGCGGCGACGCTCGCCTATTTACCGAAAGCGGAGCACTGGGTGGACAAGGTGGCAGGGCAAGAGGTTTCTTTCGAGCCCAGAAATGAGGAACATGCCCTTTGGTGGACAAACACCTATCCACCATCCTCAATCGTTCCGATGATGCGCCTCATAAAACTGGCAAGGAAACTCGGTGCGAACGAGCTGACGGTCCCAACGCTTGCGATCTTTAATCGGGACGACCAAGTCGTTCGCGCGGGCTCCACAGTTCGGCTTCTTGAGAAGTGGGGCGCGTCCGTAAAATCTGTCTCAGCGCCGACCGAAGGTGCGGTCGACAGGTACCGTCATGTCGTACTTGGTGACATCTTGAGCCCGGCAAATACGGATTGGGGGGTCGAAACCATGATGAAATGGCTCAATTCGACTTTGCGTTGACGGTCACGTTGTGTAATTTTGTTCGGATTACATTTTCGGCGTTTCTGGGGGGAACATGGCGCTTACAATGGGACAAAAGGCGGGCTGGGGACTTTGTGATCTTAGCCTTCTAACCTTTATAATGATCAAACAGTCATTTGTGATTTCGTTTTTGACGTTGTTTCTGGACGTCCCGATATTGCTGGCTGGATGGACCATTACCTCCATCTTAATCTTTGATCTCTTGCTGGATGGCCTGATCGGAAATTGGTCCGATAACACACCGGGGAGGCTTGGTCGGCGGGCCCCATGGATGCTCTTGGGCACTTTCTTGATGGTGGGTGGTAGTGTCGCGATGTTTCAGGTGCCAGAGGGCCAATCGGAGATCCAGAACCTGTTTTGGTTCAGTATCGCCTTCGCGGTCGCGACCATTGGTTTTACCTGTATTAATGTCCCGTACACGGCGATGGGGGCTGAGATTTCGCATTCCTCAGAAGACTGGAATGGGATTCGCGGATGGCGGGTTGCCTTTGCAACATTGGGACTAATGCTTGGGGGTATCTTCATCCCCTACATTGCCAATGACACCCGCGAAGGATTTGGGCTTGCGATCCTGATGGTATCGCCGGTCTTGTTTTTTGCTCCGCTGATCTCTGTCCTTATGACACGTAGGGCGCATTCGGTGTTTCAACCCATCACCGTGTCAGATCGGGGCATGTTTAAACATGTGTATGAGAACAGCGCATTCATCACTCTTGTTGTTGTCTTTGGGCTTATGGCGCTTGCCGTCGCTATAATTCTTGCTGGTGTGCCATTCTATGCGGCGTTTCTCTTTTCGAATGACGGGCAGCATCTTTTTTCCGGGCTTTTAGATTCCCTCGGAATGATTTCTTATATGTTCTTGGCCCTTGTGATCGGGTCCATCCTTTCTCAGCCTATCTGGAGCCTTTTGGGAAAAGCGCTTGGTGGTCTGGTCACCCTGATCATTAGCATTCTTATGTTTATCGTTCTGGAGTTTATGATCTATGCGATCTTGCCGACGTCCAACAGCTTGGTGATCGGTCTTGTTCTCATGTTCTCAGGCGCCGTGACCACGGCCTACCGACAAGTTCCATGGACGGTCTATCCTGATCTCATCGAAGCCACGAAGCGCAAGACTGGATTGCAAATCGAAGGCGTCTTTCAGATCGCGTGGATTTCAGGACAACGGATTGCCTATGCGATCGCGCCTTTAGTTCTTTGTGCAATCCTGGGGTTGTCCGGTTGGCAACAATCCGTCGACGGGTTTATCAATCAGACGGAGGAGGCCATTGATGCCTTGCGCTTCACATTGACCTTGGTGCCAGGGATCATCCTTATGGTCGCGCTTGTCTTACTTACGTTTGTGTACATCCCACTCGCGCGGCGGGAACTCGCGATCTTGGCGGCATAACGTATACGAGCTCCGCCTGTGATCGTGAGGCCAGATGGCTGAGAAGCCCGAGGCCCGCAGATTTTGAACATCGTATGGCGGAAGGATACCGCGAAACCTGCTACGGTGCGCAGGAAACGGGTCTTGCGTACTCGTGGTGTTGAGCATTCAAAACGTGGCGTGAGAAAATGCATTGTTTTGTGCGCCGGGGAGGATAGCATACGCTTGCCGAGTTAATCAGGGGTGGAACTATGGCGCTGACGACGACACAAAAGGCTGGGTGGGGTCTGGCAGATCTGGGTCTTTTGACCTTTGTCATGATTAAACAAGTGTTTATCCTATCTTTCCTGACGAATTTTTTAGGTGTTCCGATTTTTCTCGCAGGCTGGACGACCACGTCTATTTTGCTCTTCGATTTGCTGACGGATCCGCTTGTTGGAGGTGCTTCCGATCGCACAAAGAGCCGTTTCGGCAGGCGTGCGCCTTGGATGATCTCTGGGTCGGTTGCGATGGTCGGTGGGACGATCGGAATGTTTAGTGTGCCCTACGGGCTGAACGAAGTTGGGAACCTGATTTGGTTTAATGTGGGGTTTGCGATTGCCACCGTGGGCTACACGATGATCGCCGTGCCCTATACGGCAATGGGGGCTGAAATCTCTCACAGTTCAGAAGACTGGAAAGGTATTCGCGGATTTCGTGTGGCCTTTGCGACGCTCGGTTTGATTATCGGGGGTATCCTCATTCCGTACATCGCGAACGATACGCGTGATGGCTTTGCACAGGCGGCCTATATTGTTGCACCCATCATGCTTTTTGCGATCTGGATATCCGTTGTTATGACGCGAAATGCGCATTCGGTATTCCAACCCATACGGGTCGCCGATCAAGGGATGTTTCAACACGTTTATGCCAATAAAGCGTTCATCGCATTGGTTGTCATCTACGGCTTGATGGCGTTAGCGGTGGCCATCATTATGGCGGGTTTTCCGTTTTTCTCGATTTTCTTGTTTACGAATGATGGGACAGCCCCAATGGCTGGGTTTGAAAGTGCCATAGGCATGTTGTCGTTTATGTTCGTCGCTCTTGTGGTTGGATCAATTATCTCTCAACCCATATGGGGGCTCCTCAGCAAACATCTTGGCGCGGTCATTACGCTTATTGTTAGCATTCTGATGTTCATCGCCCTGCAAGTTACGATGTACGTCAATATTCCGAATTCGAATGCCCTGATTATCTTCTTTTTGTTCGTCTTTGCTGGCGCTGTCACGACGGCTTATCGACAGGTTCCGTGGTTGATTTATCCCGACTTGATCGAAGCGACACAACGGCGAACCGGAGAGCAGATAGAAGGCGTCTTTCAGATTGCGTGGCTTTTTGGCCAGCGTTTGGCCTACGCTATTGCTCCACTGGTTCTTGGTGCAGCACTCGGTCTTTCCAACTGGCAGACATCGCTGGACGGCATTGCTGATCAATCCGCTGAAACGATTGATACGCTTACATTTGGTGTAACGCTGCTACCAGGTATTTTTCTGGTCATCGCTCTCTTTGGTTTGATTGCGATCTACTTGCCCCTCGCCAGGTATGAACTGGCAATCCTAAGAGAGGGAGAGACCTAGCACCACCAGCATGAGACCAATCACCGACCCAAATAGGGCGACGAGATTGAGTGTGACAAGTGGCCGAAGGCGCTCTGCCATTTCTTCGGATGTGAGGGCCTCTTTTCGTGCCCGGTACGCGCGCAAAATGCAGATGAAGAGCCCGACTAAACCGATTGAGGAGATGACCGCTCCAATAAGGACTAAGAGTTCCATACGGTATCGCGTAGCGAAGCTCTTTCCAAAGCACAATGGGTCGTTGCACCGAAGAGGGGACAATCGTATCGAGTGCCGATAGCGGAGAGTAACTGATCATGAATGAAGACGAGATGATGTCCACTGCGCGCGTAGCGGCAGACGAACTTCGGGCATTTATTGAGCGATACGAGCGGTTGGAGGCCGAAAAGAAGGACCTTATGGACCAGCAGAAAGAAGTGATGGCTGAGGCGAAGGGCAGGGGTTATGACACACGCGCCCTTCGACAAATCGTAAATCTTCGGAAGAAAGACCCGCAAGAAGTCTCCGAACAGGAAGCTGTTCTTGACCTTTATAAGTCGGCGCTTGGAATGTGATCAGAAGAGGGGCCGGGGGCGTACCAAGTAAACGGCCTCCATTCTCGCGATCGTATAGAGGTCCTCATCGTATATGTCTGTCAGCTCTTCATGAAGGGCAGGCGTCCAGACGGGGTGCGGTGTTAAGTTTGAAGGATCAGGAAGGTCTTCCAAATACGCGTCCCAAGATGGTTTGGCCTCATCAGGAGCTTGCGCGTGGCGCACTGCAAAATCTTCGGAGTGCTCCAGTAGCATGTCCTGCGGCGTAACAGGAACAGGCCCCTCAAGCATCTGCGGGTTATCAACCCCAGTGATTGCTCCTAAGACATCGCGCCAAATACGTGGAAAATCCTCATAGGTCCAAACGAGCACCGGTAGATACGCGTCGCGTAACTGCATCCGTTCGATCAAATCTCCCCAAAGGAGTTTGTGTGGGGGTGTTGTGCCGATGAATTCAGAGAAAGGAATGATATTCTTTTCCGATAGGGTTTGCGCATACATTGCAGGAATGAGCTCGGCCGGATTTCGCGTCGAAATAGACGTTCGAACGTCATAGCCATCGAAATACTTGTGCACTTGTTCGATGCGGGGGCGGGCTGGTCCGTACCAAAAATGCTTCCCGAACGGTTTTCGTCGCGAACCAAGTGCCTGATCATCGAACACAATAAGTGTTTGCAATGTCTCTGGGAGACGCCACCTTTCAAATAGCGCCGCCGGCCCGTCACCCGATTTTACCGCACTTTGAAGCGCGCCTGCATGACCTGGGTTTATTCGGAGCCCAACACCGGCTTCTTCCAAATATGCCGCATTGGCTTTTAGGAGAGACCCAAGCGCGGCCATGCCAGAAGTCGGTGGACCGACATGAAGATGAATACGCAAATTACTGTTCATAGCATTTATGTATTGGACGGCCTTGGGTAACTGGAAGGTTGCCCGAAGCCAAGAGATCCGGTCGAATAGAGTCTTTTTCTGTGAGTTTTTTCCAGAAAGGCAGTGCCAAATTGGCCTTGCAATCTGGCGATGAATCCCCTTTATGCGCCGAACGGTGCCCCTATAGCTCAGCTGGTAGAGCAACTGATTTGTAATCAGTAGGTCCGCGGTTCAAGTCCGTGTGGGGGCACCAGATCATACGAAAACAGTTTCTGTTCACCTCGTTTGTCTTTGCTGACGCCCTTTTGCCAAGATCAGAATAGAGGAGCTATCTGCCCTTAAATTCGGCAGGTCTTTTTTCCAGAAAGGCGGCGACGGCTTCGTCATGGTCTTCTGTGTGATGCGAAAGCGCCTGAAGCGCAGCAGACATTTCGATCGCGGAGGCGAGTGTGCTCGTGCTGGCCTCGCGGAGGAGGCGCTTGGACATTCGTAAGGCCTGAGGTGGATTGGCGGCGATACGAGCCGCCAGCGACCGCGCTTCGGTCAGTAAATCTTCGGCAGGTGCGACCTTGGAAACAAGCCCAATGTCCAACGCTTCATCCGCTGAGACCATGTCGCCAGTAAAGATCATCTCGGCCGCTTTTGCATGCCCGACTAGGCGAGGAAGCAGCCATGCGCCGCCATCTGCAGGTACGATGCCCAGTTTGACAAAGCTCGTCGCGAAACGTGCCGTTTCCGATGCGATGCGCATATCGCACATGAGCGCGAGATCGCATCCAGCGCCAATTGCGGGTCCGTTGATCGCGCCAATCAGGGGAACTTCCAAATTCCAAAGGGCCATGGGCAGGCGCAACAAACCTTGCTTATACGTCGCGCGAATATCGGCGGCAGATCCGGCGGCGATGCCCTTCTTCTCTGCCATTTGTTTGACATTGCCGCCTGCGCAAAACGCGGTGCCAGCCCCTGTCAGGATGACGACGCGAATGCTCAGATCTTGTTCGATACGCCGACAGGCATCCTCGAACGCATCGAAAATATCCGGCGTCGAAAGCGCGTTGCGCTCTTCCGGTCGGTTCATTGTAAGGGTTAAGACGGGGCCATCTTGATCCCATACCAGAAAATCGCTCATGTCATCACTCCGTTGTCCTGTTCAGGCGTGTGGCCTAACGGTTCGTCTTAAATTGCGCCCGCTGCGCGGAGCTCACTGACCTCTGAATCTGAAAAACCTGAGTCCAAAAGCACCTCTTCGGTGTCTTGACCAAGATGCGAAGGAGGGCGTGTATTCGGGTGGTTCTGACCGTTTGCTTTGAACGTCATCGCTGGGATATGGATCGGTCTATGATACTCAGCGATTTCGATCTCGCTCGTTAGGCCGCGGGTTGCGATATGTTCCTCGGCTAGGATTTCGTCGATCGAACGGAGGCGGCCGGCGGGCACAGATGCGGCGCTTAGGATGTCTTCCCATTCCGCGGCAGACCGCGTTAAGAATGTGTCGACTAGGGTCTTCCTCAGAGCTTTTGCGTTCTTCTTGCGTCCCTTGATCGTTGACCATCTTTCGTCCGTTAGAATGTCCTCTCTGTCCATTGCCTTGCACATCCGTGCAAACTGCGGCGGATTATTTGCGGCGAGCATAAGTGTGCCATCTAAAGTGTCGAACGCACCGGAAGACGGGCTCGCGCTCCAGGCTTCGTTCCCGCTCGGCGCAGGGATCCAGTCTGTGGACAGTGTACGGGACATCAGCGCCACCATGAGCATTAGGGCCGTGTCCAGCATTGCCACGTCCAGTTCGACTGCTTTGCCTGTCCTTTGAACTTCCAGAATGCCCGAGAGGATGGCCATTGCGGCGTTCATGCCTGTGGCATAGTCAACATAAGGAGAACCAACTTTGGTCGGACCTGATCCGGGTTCACCGGTGGTCAGCATTATCCCGCACATCCCTTGGACGATATGGTCATAAGATGGTCGACCGCTGAACGGGCCATCCTGACCAAATGCCGATACCGAGCAGTATACGAGCTTCGGGTTCAATTCCTTTAAAACATCGAAGCCAAGCCCCAAGCGTTTGGCGACACCCGGCTTGAAGTTCTCGACAAAAACGTCTGCCGATTCCACAAGTCGTTTGAGGGCCGCCAGTCCCTCTGGGGTCTTCAGATCAATAACGACGGATTTCTTGTTTGAATTCTGGACAACATAAGCCATTCCCATTTTCTTGTCTGCGAGATCGGGAACCCAATCGCCAATCCGTGTCCAATCTCCCCCGTCTGGGTTTTCGATCTTAATCACCTCCGCCCCCATAAGGCCAAGTTGATAGGTCGCGAAGGGACCAGCCAAGACCTGGCTCAGATCGATAATGCGAAGACCTTTCAGGGGTTCAAACATGTCGCCCAACCTTTCATTCAGTTAGTGGGAGGAAATCGCAAAGCGTCGCGTCGCAATCTCGGGGATGGGACGTGTCCCCATAATTTCCAGACCATAGGCATCCAATCCGATGGCATTCGGCGCTTGAGAGTTCGTGAGAAGCGTCAGCTTAGACAGGCCAAGACGTGTTAGGACCTGTGCGCCCAAACCATAGTCGCGAAGCGTTCGGGGCCCGTCTTCTGATCGACCGCCCATTTTCATGTTCACGTCACGAAGGAGCACCACGACGCCCCGACCTTCTTCTGATACGATCTTCATGGATTGTCCGGTTTCGTCCAGCCCGGCCGCGCCTTCCAGACCCAGTATATCGCGCATCGGATTGAGAGCATGGATGCGGGTCAAAACGGGTTCAGGACCTTCTATATCGCCCTTAACAAGCGCCACATGCTCCGCGCCATTAATCTGGTCCGTAAACACAACCATGTCCCAGGAACCACCGAAAACACTTTCGACTTTGCGCCGATCTCTGATGCGAACCAGATTGTCGTGTTTCCGCCGATACGCGATCAGATCGCTTATGGTTCCAATTTTTAGACCATGTTGCTCTGCATAGAGCATTAGGTCCGGAAGACGCGCCATCGTGCCGTCTTCTTTCATGATTTCACAGATCAAGCCTGCCGGGCTTAAACCAGCGAGGCGCGCGATATCCACCGCCGCCTCCGTGTGCCCGGCACGAACAAGCACGCCGCCTTCCCGTGCGCGCAAAGGAAAGATGTGCCCAGGCGTCGCGACGTCTGCGGGTCCGGAATTTGGATCTATCGCAACCGAAACGGTTTTGGAGCGGTCATGCGCAGAAATGCCCGTTGTAATACCTTCACGCGCTTCAATGGAGACGGTGAATGCCGTTTCATGTCTGGATGAATTATTGGAGGCCATCATCGGAAGGCCCAAAGCGTCAACGCGGTCTGGGGTTAAGCTCAGGCAAATGAGGCCGCGCCCAAACCTTGCCATGAAATTCACGATTTCTGGGGTGACCATATCGGCCGGAATGACGAGATCACCTTCGTTCTCTCGATCTTCATGATCCACCAAGATGAACATCCTGCCGCACCGTGCTTCTTCGATGATCTCTTCAACGGGTGAAATCCCGTTGTACAGATCGCCTTGCATATTGTGGTGCGCCAAACAGTTCATGGTGATTTGTCCTCCCCAAATCTCCGATAAGATTGCGTGTAGCATGCATATAAAATTTCCGCAATATAGAAGATGGTGTTTCAACAGGGGCGGTGGGTTCGCAGTAAGATTAGCGTTCGGGAGGTCTATCGATAATTTCGAAATCGTCATGAAGACGGTTCAGCAATTTCGCGATCAGCTCGATCTCTTCGAGTGTCCAATTTGTTGTCACCTTGGACAAAAGATGCTCACGACTGGCGCGGGCTCTCTGCAGCATATCGCGCCCGGCGTCCGTCAACTTTAATACAGATTTCCGCCGATCGACAGAACTTGGGTTCCGTTCGGCATACCCGTTTGTCACTGCGCTTTCCACGAGACGGCTCGCCGTGGATGCGTCCACCTCAAGCTCCGAGGCAACGTCGCTGACGCTTGTATGATCCGAATTCAATGAATCGATTGCGAACAAGGTTCGCAGAACGGACATCGCAATTGGTCGGCCAATCTCGTCAATAAGTCGACGACGGCGACCCTCTTGCAACCACAACCGACGGAGCCGCAGCAAACCGCGGTCGAGCTCCCTGTAAGGGGCAGAGTCGACAGATTGAGGGAGCGTTCGTTTATTCATCTCGCCAATCAAGTTTCTTATTCGTCATTGCTCATCGTTTCGGCCCCACTGCAGTTACACGTGATGAAGGCCATACTCAAATAGGAAAATTTTGGGCACCGTTTGGTAATTTTAGACAAGTTGATGGTCCCCATGTTGGTCGTCTGTTCATTCTCTTCAACCTCAGATGTTAAAAATGCTTGCATAAAGAAGAAACTGCATGCAGCATGCACATAAATGCCAGTGGCAACGGGAGGAGCCTTTGGACTCGTACGGACAGGATGCAGGACGTCTACGCGTTGGGATTGTTGGAGCCGGGTTAGGGGGTGTGGCCGCTGCTGTTCACCTTATAAAGCGGGGCCATTCGGACATAGAGATTTTTGAACGTTCCGAAAAGCCAGGTGGTGTTTGGTTTGACAATACGTATCCCGGATGTGGCGTGGACATTCATTCCCATGCATATTCGTACTCATTCATTAAGTATCAGTGGAAGCGGACACATGCGACGCAACCAGAGCTTCAGCAGTATGTTGAAGATACGATTGATGAATTCGACCTACGTTCAAAAATTCATTTTAATACAACGGTTAAGAAGATCGAGTGGGATGACGACCGGGACCTTTACCGGATGGAGCTCGAGGATGGTTCAGCCAAAGAGTTCGAAGTTGTAGTCAGTGCGGTCGGGTTTCTGATCAATCCTAAATATCCGACCTGGCCCGGTATGGACAAATTCAAAGGCGCGATGATGCACACATCCCGTTGGGATCACAGCATCGATCTAAAAAACAAAACCGTTGCTGTTGTGGGAACTGGGTCGACATCGGCGCAGGTCGTTCCTGGCATCGCGAACGATGTTGGAAAGCTCTTAGTGTTTCAGCGGGAGCCGGGTTATGTTGGGCCAAAGAACGCGCGTGAATACAGCCCGTTCGAACGATTCCTTTATGACAATGTTCCTGGAATGACCCGTCTCAGTCGGACACGCGCATTCACGCGTGCGACCATCCGAAATAAGGGATTTGACGAAAACAGTCGGCGCCAGCAGCTGAATAAAGAAATATGTGTTGCGAACATTACCGACCACGTTGATGACCCTGAGATCCAAAGACAGCTCACCCCCGAATACCCATGGGGGTGTAAACGTCAGATCGAAAGCTCTGAGTACTATCCGACGTTTAACCTTCCCCAGGTTCACTTGGTCCCGCGTGCGGTACGCGAGCTCACGGAAGATGCAATTATCGACATGGATGGAAATGAGCATAAAGTGGATGCGATCATCCTGGCGACTGGTTTTGAAACGACGAAATACCTGTCTTCAATTGAGGTCACAGGTGAAAATGGTCTCCCGCTGAAAGAGGCGTGGAAGCGGCGCGCAGCTGCTTTCGTGGGCGTGACCGTTCCTAAATTCCCGAATTTCTTCATTCTCTACGGCCCGAACACGCATGGTGGATATTCTGTTATTGCGCAGTTGGAATGTGCGGCCCGGGTCGCCGCGCGCGCCGTCAGAAAGATGAAGAAAAAAGGCTGGTCGCGGATCAATACACCTCAAAAAGCGCTGGATGACTACATCGAGTGGTTGGACGAAAAGTTCCGTACGGCCGGATCGGCGATGATCGCAAATTGTAATAACTACTATACGAACGAGTCTGGCGACAACGTCACGAACTGGCCGCTCCCGAACATTCATTACGCCTACATGACAACCATCCGGCCATATTTTGATTTGGTCGGAACGCCCGCAAAAAGGCGCGACACGGCAAGCATCGGGGCAAGACCAAGCGGTAAGCCGCAAAAGGGGCAGAGCTCATGAAAATTGATCTCTTGATCAATGGCGAACGCTGTGCGCCCTCGAGCGGGCAGTATGACCCACTTGTTGGTCCCGTCATTTCGGACACGTTGGCCGAAGTGGCCGCCGCGACACCCGAAGACGTTGCGCGGGCAGCAAAGGCTGCGGCTGACGCTTTCGAACGGGATCATATTACAGCGAAGGAACGTTCAAATATTATGCTTCGTGCGTCGCAATTACTTTTGGATCACGAAGACGAGCTCGCAAACCTCATCGTCATGGAAGTCGGGAAGACGCTGAAGGAATCAAAGGGCGAAGTGAAAACCGCGTCTGAGGCTTACGCAACAATGGCCGCAGAGGCGCTCCGCATTCGGGGCACCACAATGGATGGTGATGCAACAAACGCCACCAAAGACTTCAATATATCTGTTATTCTTCAGGGAGCAGGCCCCGTCTGTGCACTGACGGCCTATAACGCTCCGCTGAACCAAGTCTGTTATAAGGTTGGTATGGCTTTTGCGGCCGGTTGTCCGGTGGTTTTGAAACCATCCCCTTTTACGCCAATGGTAAGTTCACGCGCGATCGACATTTTGGTCGAAGCGGGAATGCCAACAGGCTGGATTAACTTCTTAACCGGCGGAGCTGACGTAGGTGCCGCCCTTTTCGATGCGCCCGAGTTTGCTCGATACGCCTTTACCGGAAGTCGCAAAGTTGGCGAAATCTTGGTCCAGTCTGTGGGTCTTCGAAGATCTCTTTTGGAACTTGGATCGAATGCGCCCAACATTGTGCATGAAGATGCGGATCTGGCGCTTGCTGCCAAGGCAATCACTGCATCTGGGTTTGCGATTGCAGGCCAGGTTTGCATGCGGCCGCAACGGATTTTGGTTCATGAGCAGGCCTATGAAGGTTTTGTTTCGCATCTTCTGGAGCGGGTGGCCGCAGTGAATGTCGGCGATCCCCGAAAGATTGAAACGGATATGGGGCCTGTGCGCACCGAAGAGTCGGCCGCCAGAATAGTCGAATGGGTCAAAGACGCAGAAAAAGCGGGTGCGCAAATCTTGACGGGGGGCACCCATGACGGGTGCTATGTCGCGCCGACGGTCGTCTCCGGTGTAAAGTCTGACGATCTTGTCGCCTGCGAAGAGATATTTGGACCTGTATTGGTGCTCCAAACATACACCGATTTAGATGATGCTTTGCGGGAGGCTAACGCTTCTAAGTATGGTCTCCAATCGGCGATTTTCACCACCAACCTTCATGTGGCGCGCAAAGCGGTACGCCAGCTGCGATCCGGCGGCGTGGTGATCAATAATGCTTCCCGCATGCGCACCGCTTTGGTCCCATTTGGCGGGGCAAAGGACAGTGGGCTTGGCCGCGAAGGCGGACCTTGGGGGGTAGAAGAGTTCACCGAGGTGAAGGTGGTCTACGATTATTTTGGAGAATGAATTCGGGCCTTATGGCCCATGCGCAAAGTGAACAAATGTACGGGAGGACAGCATGAACACGACACCAAAGAATAATGTACCAATTTGCGGCCCGTATGACCCGGGAGGGCAGCCGCCTTTGCCACCAGAAGGCGAGTTTCAGATCGGGCTTTTTGCCTTCAACGTGTCGAGCGGTGCAACAATGTCAACCGCGGTGAACGATGATCCGGATGGGTCGCGCGATATTTGGAAATGGCCAAATATGGAGCATCACGTCCAACTCGCAGAAAAGGTCGGGTTGGATTTTGCTCTGCCATTTGGGCGCTGGATCGGACATGGCGGTGAAACCGCCTTCAACGACACATCGATGGATGTGACGACGACCTGCGCAGCGCTTGGTGCTGTAACTGATACAATCAACCTTTATGGCACAACCCACGTGACCTACGGTATTCACCCTATGCAAGTCGCAAAGATGGGCGCTTGTATTGATCAGATCAGCCAGGGGCGCTGGGGGCTCAATGTGGTGACCGGTTGGTATCCGGAAGAAATGGATATCTTCAGCCCAGACCATCACCCGGAACATGATTTGAAATACGAAATGGCGGACGAATTCGTTACGTATCTCAAAGCGGCTTGGGCTTCGGACGAGCCATTCGATTTTGATGGTCGTTTCTTCAAGTCCAAGGGCGCTTTCCTGTCTCCGAAGCCAGCTGCATCCCCGAGACCACCTTTCGTAAATGCGGGACAGTCACCAGCAGGGATCGATTTTGCCACAAAGAATTGTGAATACCTGTTTATGGCGGCGAACCCGAACGATCTGACGAAGACGACGGAGCAGATCAAAAAAGTAAAGGAGCGCGCGGCACATCACGGGCGCGAAATCCGCTGCCTTGCACCGATTTACGTAATTGTCCGTGAAACGCGCGAGGCCGCAGAGAAGGTGGCGGATCATGTACGCGAACATATTGATGTCGGTGCGGCCGAGGGCTTCATCGGGCACTCTCTTTCTGACCCAAAACAATCCATGGCAGATTATGCGTCCGGCTCAATGGATATGTCACTGGCGCGTACGATCGCCCTGGGGCTGCGCGCGCCTGAGTTGATCGGGTCCTACCAGGACGTTATCGACGCAATGGTGGGGTTGAAGAAAGCGGGCCTCGACGGTGTAGCTATGTCGGTTTTCAACTACCGGGACGATGTCGAAGAATTCGGCAAGTTGATGCCAGTGTTGCGCAAGGCATTGGAGGAGGCCTGACCACCGAGCTTTCGCATCACTGCAGTCCAATTCTTAACGGGAGGATGATTTGGACGATATGAGTACTGATACGTCTGATACCGACACATCTGTCGGCGGCATCCGCATTCGCGATGTGAGCCATGTCTTTGTGACGCCAACCGGCAAAGCCGTACAAGCCATTGAACACGTCTCCTTGGATGTAAAACCTGGCGAGTTCGTTTCTATCGTTGGTCCGAGCGGCTGCGGCAAGACGACGGTTATGAATATGATTGCAGGTGTTGTGAACCCGACCGCCGGTACAGTGCATTTGAATGGCGTGGAGTGCACCGCGCCCCGCCGCGATGTTGGATATATGTTTGCTAGGGATGCGTTAATCCCATGGCGTACAGCGAAAAAGAATATCGAATTTGGCCTGGAAATTCGAGGTCTTCTACGGGCCCGGCGGAGCGAGGTCGCTCTTGGTCTTATGAAGCGCGTTGGCCTTGAAGGCTTCGAAGGTGCCTATCCGAAAGAGCTTTCGCAGGGGATGCGACAGCGTCTAGCCGTGGCCCGAACCTTGGCGATTGATCCCAATGTCATTTTGCTTGACGAACCCTTTGCGGCCCTGGACGCTGAGACCCGGGTAAACTTACAGAACGAGTTTTCCCACATGTGGCACCGACTGAAAAAAACGGTGCTGCTCGTGACGCATGACCTGCAAGAAGCGATCGCATTGTCGGATCGGGTGCTTGTGATGTCCGGGCGTCCAGGAAGCATCAAAGCCGAAATTGAAATACCGCTCGAGCGACCGCGCAACATTGCGGACCTTCGCTTCACCGATGAATTTCAACACCTCGCCGAGCGGGTGTGGAGCAAGTTGAAGGAAGAATACAAGAACTAAGCAGGGCAAGACGGCTCAATCGAGACATTAAAAGGGAGGATAACATGGAATTCAGAACGATTGGACGCGCAATCAAAGGCGCTGGGCTGGCGCTATCGCTGGCGTTAACATCACCGAGTTTTGCAGTTGGTGCGGATATGGATATGACCTTGCAGGTGTATCCAGGGTCGCTTGTGAGCTTGCCCGAATATGTGGGCGTGGGCACAGGAATATACGAAAGTAACGGATTGAATGTGAACCTGCTTCCGCTGCGCACAGGGCCAGATTCCATTGCGGGCGCTGCAAGCGGAAGTGCGGATGCCGTCTCAAATTCGCTCGGCAATACGTTGCTCGCGAACGGTCAAGGGCAGGACTTGGTGCTTGTCGCCAATGCGTGGAACGCACCGCTCTTTTCGTGGTTGAAACAACCCGCCTTTGAAATGGCAGGTCTCGACAAAGCGTATCCGGAGAACCTCTCGGGCTTCAAAGGCGCGCGCATCGGTGTTGCAGGGCGCGGCACAGAAACGGAACTGTTCACGCGCGTTTTGCTCAAAGATGCTGGGATAGATCCCGAAACCGAAGTGACTTGGGTGCCGGTCGGGTTCGGACAAACTGCCGTGGCAGCGTTTGAGGCCAATCAAGTCGACATTGTGATTACTATGGAACCCGTCCAAACGATTTTGGATACGCGCCAAACAGGCGAGATGGTCATTGATTTGACGTCCGGCGAAGGGCCAGAGCTGTTTCGGACATATCCCGGTGTGTCTCGCATTGCGCTGCGGTCGCATGTGGATGAAAATCCGGACCTCTTTGGCGCGTATTTAAAGGCACATGATGAAGTGATCGCCTTCATCTCTGATCCTGCAAATGTTGACCAAGTGGCGGAGATTTTCGCAGAAGCCAGCGGCCAACCGATGGAAATCGCCAAAACAATCGTCTCCAAATACACGAGCGTTTGGCAGAATGTCTTTGATTGCAAGGGATATGACAACGTCTTGGCTTATTTGGTTGCTTCGGGACAGTTCGCACAGGAGCTGGCAGACAATGCCCAAAGCTGCACAGATATTGTCGCGCCAGTATCGCAGGGCATTATCGTTCAGTAGCTTAAGAGTACTGTGCCCGTTTAAAGCCGTTTTCGACTTAGGCGGGCATAGGTCAGTGGCACTTTTGAAGACCGACCACGGGAGGGTCGCATGACATCACGAGACACGGCCGCAAACGACTCTGACGTGTCTAAAGACGCGGCGTTGCGGGTCACGGTTGCCGAAACCCAAGCAGAGTACCTGCGCCGGTTGCGCAGGGATTCTATCCGAGACGGCTTCATTATTTGGATATTCCGGATTGGCCTTGGTGTCGTTTTGTTAGCGGCTTGGGAATACGCGGCTGTTGCGGGTTGGATCGATACGTTCTTCTTCAGTCAGCCCAGCAATGTTTGGCAGTTCTTAAAAGATATGTTTCTTGATGGATCTGTTTGGCGGCATATCGGTGCGACCTTACAATCGACATTGATTGGCTTTTTCTTAGCCATCATCACCGCGATCCCCTTTGGACTTCTGCTTGCGCGATACCCGGTGCTCGACAAAATTTTCGCTCCGTATTTGGCGGCGCTCAATGCACTGCCGCGTGTCGCGCTTGCGCCAATTTTCATCCTTTGGTTCGGTGTTGGGATTGAATCGAAAATCGTGCTTGTCTGGAGTCTCGTATTCTTCATCATTCTCATTAACACAGAAGCTGGCGTTAAATCTGCGGACCGGGAACTCTTGCGATTGTCGCAAGTCATGGGCGCTACACAGCGCCAAATCTTCATGAAGATCGTTCTTCCAGGGGCGGTGCCTGCCATCTTCGCCGGTGTCCGCTTGGGTGTGATCTACGCGTTGCTCGGAACAGTGGTGGGTGAAATGGTCGCGGCTGAAGCGGGTCTCGGTCAAATGGTAAGTCTTTTTTCTGGGACGTATAGAACTGGTGGTGTTCTTGCGATTCTCCTGATCTTGTCACTCATGGGGGTTGCCATGAATGGAGTCATGCTCCTGATTGAGAGGCGGCTACTCAGATGGCAAACGTGATCGAGGACGGTTAGATGGACCAATCATTCGACGACAAGGAATTTCGCTCTGCGCTGGGAAGATTTGCGACGGGAGTTGTTGTTGTCTCCACATTTCACGGCACTCGACCCGAGGGCATGACGATTGGGGCCTTTACATCCGTCTCTCTCGCGCCACCATTAATTGCGTTCTTACCTGCCAAAAGTTCGACAACCTGGCCCAAAATACGTGAGGCGAAGAAGTTTACGATCAACATCTTAGCCCATGATCAGCAAGAGCTTTGTAAGGCGTTCGCACGCTCTTCCGAAGAAAAGTACTCAGGCGTTCCATGGGATATGTCGGAGCATGGAACCCCCCATTTGGCTGGAGCATTGGGTTGGTTAGACTGCACGCTTTATGGCGAATTCGAAGCGGGTGATCACGACATTGCGCTTGGCCATGTGTCTTCCATTACGCAAGGAAAGGATCGGGACCCATTGGTGTTCTTCGGTGGTCAGTTCCATACACTCGATGCATCAGAAACGGTATCGAAAAAGTAAAATCTATCTCTACAGTTTTGATTCACATTGATGATTAAATAACTCGGGTATATCTCACCGAAGTTATGTCAAAGATTCCGAGCCCATGTATAGATGTGTGTAAATTTAAGCGCCAAGGCCATTGCATTGGCTGTTCGATGACGAAGGCGCAAAAATCCCTGTTTAAAGAATTGAAGAAGGACAAGCATCGCGAAGCCTTTATCGAGATGCTTGTCACTCAACAGGATCGTATGGGAAAGTACCGGGCATGGCGCCCGGCATTTGATAAGAAATGTTCGAAGAAGGGGGTAAAGCCCCTGTCTATTTTTGACTAGGCGAGATGCGAACGCAGCATCCAGGCAAATTTCTCGTGGATGTGTCCGCGTGCGATGCATAGGTCCTCAGTGAGGGTGTCATCGTGCTTCGACGCAAGTTCACCGCATCCTGCAAGCGTTGACGCAAGGGTCTGCTGCGCCTCAAGCATTGCTTTGATCATCTCTGCGTCGGTCGCATGACCGTCGTGTTCTGATACCTTTGAGCGCTTCAGCATACCCGCCAGCTGGCCTTCTGCATGTCCTCCAAGCGCTTTGACCCGCTCCGCGAGATCGTCCTGACCTGCAAAATGATCTTCGTAAATCTTTTGGAATAGATCATGTAGTGGGCCGAAGGCCATGCCCGTAACATTCCAATGGAAGTTTTGAGCAAGCATGGTTGTCACCGCAGTTTCCGCGACAGACTGGTTAAGCGCTTCGCAAATGGCCGACGTTGCATCTATGGACAGACTTTCTGCTGTTTGCGTCATTCTTTATCCCCTTTATTTCGCAGCGCAGAAAACCTGCGCCTGTTTGCCTCAGATATGTAACCCAATCGTTCCTCGGACAAGCTCTTTTTTAGAATTATTCTAAAACTCTTGTCCATGTCTGACCAGTTCATCAACCAAGTATTTGACTTGACGACGTGCTGATGTGTGCACTCGGGATCGAAGTAAGAAATCTGTGCTGTGTGTGTCGCGTGTTTCAATTGACGTCGCCAAACGCTGCAACCAGGCCTCGTCAAACGACATTGATTTGACGCCTGGACGGAAAAACACAGGTCGCGCATCCAACGCTTGTGGAAGGCACTTCGCCAAGGCATCTGCATGGGCCTTAAGGCTCATGGTCTTCTCCAGGCTCAACACTGCGCAAGCTTTGAACAGGTCAACTTGCGCAGAGGATCGACATTCCAACACGGCGATCCGCACAAAATTGATGATCGCGCCAATCGGTGCCGGTTCAACGTTATCTTCGGACCAAGAAGTTTCTGTGTGGAGGGATCTTAATGCATGCATCTTACGACTCTCTATCCCGATTATATTGATCGGAAATAGATTAATATCAAGAGTGGTTGAGTAATTTAGTCAGAAAATGTCAGTTTGTGTTTACACTCACGCAGCGCCCTTTTTATCCGCATGCGCCGCGATAAAGTCAGCGGCTTCTTCCCGCGTCTCAAAGATATTCGGACCTACCCCACGGCTTTTTAGGCCTTCGCCCATTTTCTGGCGCAAGAAAGCCGATGTCGAATACCGCGTCGCGGTGAGATAGTAGGTGTTTTCCAGATAGGCGAGGAAATCAGCAAATTCGGCATAGAGCTTGGGATGAACTGTAAACCCATCATAGTTGGTGATCAGGTTCACCTTTTGCCCAATCTGGGCCAGGAAACTCTCAAGCGATTGCAGATCCTTCAAATGCTCTCGTTTATCGATGCTCATTCCGGATAGATTCACAAAGACCGTGTTGGTGTCGTGATCATATGACATCCGCTCTGACATTGTCATCGACAGCAGCATTTTCCGAAGACCCATCTTGTCATCTTGGAAAATGGTGGGATGCATCGGAACAGGTGCACTGAGGATCGGTTTAAACTCCATATGGGCAAGGATATCGCGCTCGATATCTATGCCAGGCGCTGTTTCGATCAGCTCCAGCCCCTCCGTCGTGAGTTTGAAGACACAGCGTTCGGTCACGTAATAGACCTCTTTGCCTTGTTCGGCCGCGTAGCGCCCGTTGAAGGTGATCTGTTCGACCTCGCCAATGAATTTCTTCATCTGACCCTCTTGGAGGATTTTCATCTCTCCACCTTCGCAGGTCATGCGAAAGCCTTTGGCGGTGAATGTGCCCACGAAAATCAGTTTCCGCGCGTTTTGGGATATGTTGATGAAACCGCCAGCGCCCGCGAAACGGTCTTTGAATTTGGATACATTCACGTTCCCGTAGCGATCCACTTCTGCCATTCCGAGGCATGCGAGGTCCAGGCCACCGCCATCGTAGAAATCGAACATTTGATTGGTTTGTGTGATCGCGTCCGCATTTATTGCGGCGCCAAAATCGAGGCCAGATTGCGGAACCCCGCCGAGAACACCTGCCTCTGTCGTCAAGGTAATGCGTTCGATAATGCCTTCCTCATTGGCGACGGCGCCCACACCTTCGGGCATGCCGATACCAAGGTTCACAACGCCGTTGATTGGGAGCTCCATCGCCGCTCGGCGGGCAATGATCTTCCGATCGGAAAAGGGCATCGGTGCAAGTTGATCGACCACGCCCCGCATGCGGCCTGAAAACGCGTGGTTATACGCGGTCTGGAATGTCTGCATGTGGTCATCCCGATCGGAAACAACAACGCAATCGACCAGGTTTCCCGGCACTTCTACGTCACGCGGGCCGAGCGAGCCTTCGGCGGCAATCCGTTCAACCTGAGCGATCACTACACCACCGGAATTCTTTGCAGCCATTGCAATCGATAGCATGTCCAGCGTCAGCGCTTCGCGCTCCATCGTGATGTTGCCCTGCGGGTCAGCCGTCGTTCCGCGGATCAAGGCGACATCGACGGGGATGGATTTGTAAAAGAGCCATTCTTCGCCGGCGAGCGTCTCTAGCGTCACAAGTTTCTCATCCGAACAGGCGTTGATTGCGCCGCCAGATTGGCGAGGGTCCACAAAGGTGTTCAGCCCAACTTTCGAAAACATTCCCGGCTTCCCGCCCGCGATTTCGCGGTAAAGCTGGCTGATACATCCTAAAGGGAGGTTGTACGCCGCGATTTTGTTGGCGACGGCCTGAGCGCCCAGTTTTGGAACCAAGGACCAGTGGCCCCCGATGGCCCGGCTGACAAGACCCTCATGGGCGAGACGGTTCAGTCCGGCGTCTTTGCCATCGCCGGGAGCGGCCGCAAATAGCAGCGAAATCCCCTTGGGCGCGCCCTTATCAAGATACCGTTGTTCAATGCCCTTCAGAAGATGTTCTGGTGTTCCGATACCTACAAAGCCGGAGACACAGACCGTATCGCCTGGTTTGATCAGCTCAATGGCACTTTCCAAACTTACGACTTTGTCGACCATCGGCTTTCCTCCCCCGAGTTAGGTCTTCTGTTTTGCGTCCATCCAGTCGATGAACCCTCCCGCAACGACCCCTTGGGCCTTACTGCTGACGAATACGCCAACATGTCCACCTGGGAATCCGATTTCAGTATATCGATCTTCTGGAATAAAATCGCCCATTGGTTTCGAACAACTCACAGGAACGATGTGATCCTTGAGTGCGAAAATGTTTAACACCTCGCATTTAATGTCACGGAGGTCGACGATGCGACCATCCAATACCATCTTTCCCTCAGTCAGTTGATTTTCCCGATAAAGGTCATTGAACCATTGCTTCGCGGCTTCGCCAGGATGATCGGGACGATCAGCAATCCATTTCTCCATGCGCAAGAAGTTCATCATCTTGGCCTCGTCGTCTTTAAGTCGCGCAAGACCGAGCGAGTACTTTGTCATTGAATTGATCGGTGTTAGTGCCGAAAACATCGCGCCTGATAACTCTCCAGGCATGTTGCCGTATGTATCGACCAACTTATTGATATCCGCCTCATCCAGGTTCTGGATCCAAAGGTTGAGGAAGCCTTCGCCTTCCCAAAACTCGTCTGGGTTGCCTTTGAAATCGATCGGAGTGATCGAAATCGCTAGGCCTTGGAAAAGCTGTGGCTCGAGGGCGGCAAGACAAGCGGCGAAGGTCCCTCCCTCGCAAATGCCGAATAGGGTGATTGGCTTTCCGTCATGTTTCTTGACCAGGAACTCGGCGCACTCTTTCAGATAGCCGCAAATTAGATCATCCAAAGTTGTGTATCGATCTGCCCGCGTTGGGTTTCCCCAATCGACGACATAGACGTCCAGACCCGCGTCCAACAGGTTGCGCACAAGCGAGCGACCTTCCTGGAGGTCGATCATTGTCTGACGGCCGAAGATACCATACGTGATCATAACTGGAGGTACATCTTTGCGAAGGTCCGTCACAGGCGTGTAGCGGCTGAGTGTGACCTTATCGCTCCGAAACACAACCTCGCTTGGCGTGTCCGCGATTGTCACATCTTCATTGCGAATGCGGGCCAACGCCTCTTGGGTTTGAACAGCGTTGATACCGCTGTCGATCATATAGCGGACAGTCTGCGACCACAGATTGTTGAGCCCTTCGGTGTGGTCCGTTTCGGGCATGGCTACCCCTTCTTCGTGGCGAGTTCGGTCTTTACCTGGCGCAGCTCCCGGCGCAGTTCAGTCACCATTCGTGCCAAGTCATCTACGTCTTCTTGCGTCGGCAGGCCGACATCCTTCGCCCACTTGTTCGCCATCTCGCTTTGGCGTTTCTTCAGTTGTGTAGAGGCCTGGATCATTGACTTTTGCGCGTCCATGAATGCGCGGCTTGCTTGCGTGCGGAGGAGTTCTGCATCCGCCATCGACAGCCACTTTTGTGTCATCTCTTCTACATTTGCGCCGGACCAATCAATCGCACCATACGTGTCTGTGAAATCACCATAGGCGCGCAACCACGCATCCTGCATCACATTCCCAAAATCCTGGGCGGCTTGCGAATAGGCGAGCATGTCTTCCCCCCAGGCTGCTTGATCCATGCCTGGAAGTTTAAAATCCGCAAACTGAGGCAGATGCGTGAAATGCGCCATTATTTTGCGCATTTGATCGGGGGCTTGGGACATCCAGGCGCTGGGGTCAAAAGCTTGGAAAAACGCATTCTGTGTGGCTGCGGCATCGCGCATGCCAAGCGTGGCGGAGGCCGGGTCCCAGCCTGGCGCCCATGCGCGGACAAAGTCGGACCAGGCTTTCAAGCCCTCATCCATCGCGTTTTGCTGCGGTTGAACCGCACGAACCCAGGCATTTGCCATATCTTGGCCTGCCTGTTGATACGCTTTCGCACCGTCGGCCCACATTTTGAAGAGGTCATCTGTCACCATCAGAGCGCCGCCGTATAAATTGCGAGGCTATCCTCATACGTGACCTCGCGCGGGTTGTTCACCAAAAGCCGTGTTTGCTTCATGGAGTCCTCGGCGAGAAGGGGGAGATCGTTGTGATTTACGCCCACCTCGGTCAGTTTCGATTGCATACCAAGTTCGGGACCAAGCGCTTTAAAACCCGCGACCAGACCCTTATTGATCTCCGCATCCGGTTTACCCGCAAGCTCTGGGAAGATGATCGGGCCAAGTTCTGCATATTGTGACGCGGCCAAGCCGTCTTCCATATTGAACTCCAACACATAGGGCAGAACCAGTGCGTTCGAGAGACCATGCGGCACCTTGAAGTGACCACCGAGCGGGTAAGCCAATGCGTGAACCGCCGCAACAGGCGCGTTGGCAAAACTCATCCCAGCCAGCATTGAGCCAAGAAGCATATCAGAGCGCGCGGCGCGATCTTGGCCATCCGTACATGCTGTGCGGATCGCACCCCCGAGAAGCGACAATGCTTGTCGCGCGAGCGTGTCCGAAAGTATGTTTTTCTTGTGCTTTGTTGTGAAGGCCTCGATCGCATGGACCATCGCATCGATGCCCGTTGCGGCAGTTACGGCGGGCGGAAGCCCTACGGTAAGTTCCGCATCTAAAACGGCCCAGTCCGGATAAAGCTGTGGGGAAACAACACCTTTCTTCTCCGACGCGCCCGTTGTCACAATAGATATCGGTGTGACCTCTGATCCAGTGCCCGCCGTCGTGGGTGCAAGGATCATAGGAAGGCGGCCGCCTGTGACGAGGCCCACGCCATACATTTCCGCGATGGGTTGATCGGATTGCACCAGGATCGCAATCAGCTTCGCTGTATCCATAGAGGACCCACCGCCAACCGAAACGACCCCGTCGACGCCTTCTTTTTTCGCCGCTTCAACTGCACTAAGGATCATCGCTTCTGGTGGATCTGGAACAATCTCATCAATGATATGAATGCCAAGACCCGCGGCTTTGATGCCTTCAATCGCAGCTTCAGCCAGTCCAAGATCAAGAATGATCTTATCGGTGACGAAGGCGACTTTCGTCACCCCCATATCTTTCATCAATTCGCCAATCTTGGCTGTTGATCCGACTTCGGACAGGATGGATTTCGTAGTTTGAAAGGTGAATGGCTTCATAAAGGGCGTCCTTAAGAGCTGAAGGGGGATTCCAGGGATTGCAGGCGTTCGGTGAGTTTCATGTTCTCACTATAATCGACGGGACAATCTATGACAGACACAGTTCCATCTGCCATTGCCGTTTTCAGAGTCGGAAGTAGATCATCCGTTTGTGTGACACGGTATCCCTTTGCGCCGAAGCTTTCGGCGAACATCACGAAATCTGGGTTTCCCGTTTCCACATGGCTCTCGCGTCCATATTCGCGAAGTTGGTGCCACTCGATTAAGCCATACTTATTGTCATTAAAAATTAGCACAGTGATGTTCAGCTTTAGCCGGATGGCTGTTTCCAGCTCCTGGTTGTTCATCATGAACCCGCTATCGCCACAGACTGCGAGAATGTTTCTCTCAGGGTAGACTAACTTTGCCGCGATGGCCCCCGGCAGCGCAATCCCCATGGACGCAAAACCGTTGGATATAATGCAGGTGTTCGGGCGTTCGGCCTGGAACATACGGGCCATCCACATCTTATGCGCGCCCACGTCGGAGATCACGATGTCCTCCGGTTCCATCGCCTGGCGAAGATCGTAGATTATTTTCTGAGGCTTAACGGGGAATCCGGTATCCCCTGCATGCGAATTCAGTTCTTCTTTTATCGTCTCAGAAAGCGATGCTACGCGGTTGTTCGGATTGTCTTCGGCGCGTTCGGCAAGCCGAGAAAGCGAGTCCTTCAAATCCCCGACCATTCCCATTTCGAGAATGTAGTTTGTGTGCACTTCGGCTGGAGAACCGTCGATATGAATGATCCGTGCATCGGCGTTTGGGTTCCAATGCTGTGGTTCGTACTCAACCATGTCGTATCCGATGCAGATAACAAGATCGGCTTCTTCAATTCCAAATGAAACGAGATCATGCGCTTTCAAGCCAACTGTACCGATCGACAACGGATGCGAAGAAGGCAAGACACCTTTGGCCATGAATGTTGTTGCGACCGGCGCATTTATCGCCTCGGCAAATCGAACAAGTTCATCGCTCGCATTGTACCGAATGACGCCATTCCCTGCGATAATGACAGGATGCTTTGCGGATCGCAGGGCCTCCAGCACTTGCTTTGATTTCCCAACCGGCGCTGTTGCAGGGGCCGCGCTTTGAACCTTGAGCGGGGGCAGATTGTCCGGCACCTCCATGTCCGCCACATTCTCAGGAAAATCAATAAACGCCGCGCCCGGCTTTTCTGCCTCTGCGAATTTGAAAGCCTTGCGGATAATTTCAGGGACTGTTTCTGGCTCGCGGATTTGAGTGGAGTACTTTGATATCGGGGTGAAGAGGTTCACGAGATCTAATATCTGGTGGCTCTCGCGGTGCATCCGTGTCGTCGGACCTTGGCCTGCGATCGCAACGACCGGCGCACGATCCATATTCGCGTCGGCAATTCCGGTCACAAGGTTTGTGGCGCCAGGGCCAAGTGTTGATGTACAGACCCCCGCCTTGCCAGTCAGACGACCATAGACGTCTGCCATGAACGCAGCGCCTTGTTCGTGGCGCGTCGTGATGAACTTTATATGGCTGTCGAGAAGCGCATCCATGATACCCAGATTTTCTTCTCCGGGGATGCCGAACATGTATTCGACACCTTCGTTTTCAAGGCATTCGACAAGCAATTGTGCAGAAGTTTTATGAGCGCTCATTTATTCAACCAATCTCTTTCGTTCTCGACCGTCAGTCATCCGTGGCGACATGAAAAACGGCGCTCTAGAATTGCATTGTGCACACTGTCGCACGGTGCTTTTTTCGTATCTCCATCTTTGCCCATGCACGAAAAGCGTGCAACCTGTCTATATTTACACCTCTTGTGCGACGCAAAAATAAGTGTGCACTGCACAAAAATATGTTGCAATGCACAATACGTATTGTTAGATACACCCCATGGCGTTGGTCCTCCCCCAACCCCCGACGCCTTTAAGGAGACAGTTATGTCACAAGCAATGGCGAAAGAAACGATGGCGAAGGCGACAACCGAAGCGATCGACAAATCACAGGAAATGTTCTCAAAAGCCGCTTCTTCTTCTGAGAAGATGGTTGAGGGCATGATCGAGTACAACGCAGCAGTTTTCAAAGGCGGCGAAGTTCTCATGAAAAAAATGTACGATAACTATGTTGCGAATGTTGCAACTGGTCTCGCGACTGCAAAAGAAATGGCAAAAGCGACAGACGTTGCTGATTTCTACAAAATTGCATCTGAAAAAACATCTGCTGCAACAGAGACTTTTGCAACACAATCGAAAGAGCTCTACGACCTCGGCACAAAGGTTTATGCAGAAACAACAGATACGGCGAAGAAAATCTACTCAGGTACGTTCTCCGCAATCTAATCAATGCTGTCACATTAGAACCGCCGGGCTTCCTCCCTCCTGGCGGTTCTTTTTTTTGGCTGTTACGGTGGCCGGACCCAATCCGAGGTTCATATGACCGATAATGCCCCGCCGACCATCATTAAAAAATACTCCAACCGTCGGCTCTATAACACCGAGACAAGCAGCTACATCGTTTTGACGGATGTGATCGCTTTGATCGAAGAGGGTGTCGATTTTCGAATTGAAGATGCCAAGACCGGAGAGGACCTAACCCGGTCTGTTTTGAACCAAATAATATTTGAGAAGGAGACCCAATCCGGCGCCTTTTTCTTCCCGCTTGATTTCCAAAAACAACTGATCCGCTTTTACAATGATGCCTATGCGGGCATGGTCCCTGATTACTTAGCGCAGTCAATGGCGTTCTTTACCGAACAGCGTAACGGTATGACCGAGAGCATGCAGTCAATGATGGCCGAAAACACGAAAGCGTTTATGGATGCATCTCAGCAATTGGCAGAACAAAATGTTGAGATGATGCGCATAGCGTGGGCTGCATTTCTTCCAGATCAAAGCCAAGGCAGCGTGCCTGAAAAATCAGCAGAGGAGAGCCGCTTAGAGGCATTGCAAGCCCAGGTTGATGCGTTACAGGATGAATTGAAAAAATTACGAGACACAGACGACGGGTAAGGGGCACCGATGCAGAAGCATATCGGACAACCGACAAAATCATACTCTAAGCACTACGTCCTCGGCTTAGGTTTTCATGGGTTTCATCGGATCAATTACTTGGAATGGGGTGTGCCAAAAGGCAACCGACAACGGAAGGATACGTTGATCTGCGTCCATGGCGTGAGCCGTAATGCCCGCGATTTTGACTACTTGGCAGAGTCGCTCTGCGACCGATATCGGATCATTTGCCCTGATGTCGTGGGTCGAGGTGATAGCGACCATTTGGTAGGATCCGATGGGTATACCTATTTCCAATATAATGCCGACATGAACGCATTGCTTGCCCGGCTGAACATCGCTGGCGTTGACTGGGTCGGAACCTCGATGGGTGGGATCATTGGGATGGTGCTTGCGGCCGCACATCAAAGCCCGATCCGACGTTTAGTGCTGAACGATATTGGTCCCTTTATTGAGCGCGAAGCCTTAGTAAAAATCGGAGAGTATATCGGACGGTCTGGCGAATTTGAAACAGCCGAAGATGCAGAAAAGTACTTGCGTGAAATTTATTCTGATTTTGGTCCAATGACGGATGAAGATTGGGCGCAAAAGGTCAGATATTCCACATATCGCACGGCGACGGGACGTTATCGCATGAAGATGGACAAAGGTGTGGGAGAGGCGTTTCGCGACCAGATCTCTATGTTTGATGTTGATATGTGGGATGTGTGGGAACGCATCACCTGCCCAGTTTTGATCTTACGCGGAGCTGAGTCGACCTTCTTTACCAGAGAAACGGCGCAGAAAATGCTTACCTGTGGGCCCGAAGCGACATTGGTGGAACTGGAAGGCAGCGGACATGCGCCAACACTACGTTCCAAAGAACAGGTTGATGTGATTGCCGATTGGTTGGCGCAGGCCTGATACCAGGCCCAAGCCCTTAAGCCCGACGTGTTCCAGCCAGCGAAATGATTTCACCGCTCTCGCCACCGGTTGGATCTTCGATCCCCGTTTGCTCCAACACGTAGTTGCGTGCAGATTGACGAAGTTCGCGAAGGTTGCCCGGCCAATTATATGCTGACAAAGCAGATGCCAATTTGGGTGTCATACTTGGGCACGTGACCTGTAGCTCGTCTGACGCCAATTGCATGGCCATTTCAAACATCATAACCGGATCAATTCCCCGTTCTCGAAGCGGTGGGATCTCCACAACAACAGGGTCCAATGCTTGGTAGAGGATTGGCGAGAACTTGCGATGTGCTGCGAGCTCTCGGAGATCGAACGTACTCGTCGCGATAAGGCGGAAGTTAAAGAGCGCGGCATTCCCCGCGGCAGCCATATCTTCGCGGGTTTTTATGACGCGTTGGAGAGCGTCCTGCGTGGACGCAGGCAATTGTTCAATATCATAAAGTGCAAGCGTTCCGCCGAGCGCTTGGTCGAGGAAACTCTCTTCCCGATCCGACAGATTCAATCCTTTCTGATCTTGGCCAAAGAGCTCGCGATCAGATGTTTGTTTTTCCAGTTTTGAACATTGGACTTCGACGATTGGACCTTTAGGTTTGAGCGCGCGAATGAAACTTGCTTTTCCAACCCCTTTGTCACCCATGATCGCGATATCGTCATGCCGTCCAACAAGCTCTTGCCATTCATCGCGAAGGCGCATCGCAATATCTGAATGCCCACAGACCACAAGCGGATCGCGCTGTGTTTCTGGTGTCGGAGACTCGGTGGCAGTTGAAGGAGCGGGTTCGATGCTTTCCTTAAGTGTCACGGCCTCGGCTAGTTTCGTTTCTTCAACATCGCCTGCTGGTTGGTCGTCAACTTCGAGCACGATATCGTCACCGGGGCGCGGAGCAAGCTCTAACAGGGAGTCCAACTCATCGAAATCTATAGGCTTTGCGAGGACGCCCATCAAATTCGCATCAGCTGTCGATTTGGCGGGCCCAACTTGTTCTGGGGTCGCTGTGATCACAGCACGTGCGGACGGTGCCTTCGTTGCAAGCTGATTCAAGAAATCTATCACCGGCATTTTACGCTCGGCGAAGTCTATGAAGAGAACACCAACAAACCCTGAATCGATCGCATCCAATGCGGACTTTGGCGACCGTTCCACCGTTACGTGATGGTCGTCCATCTCTAGGATTTGCGACAATGATGTTGAGAAATCTTGATCTTCGTTGATGATGTAGAATGACAGGCTCATGTTGGCGTCTCCGTCGCCTTCGGCATGATGATTTCAAAGCGGTCACCGCCCAGCATCGATACCTTTTGAGTGAGGAAGCCCTTCATCTCCTCAATAAATGACTTGGAAATTGTAAATCCAAGACTGCTCTCTGCACCTGTTCCCGGTGCTTCGCCTGTTGTTGCGGCGCGAAGGGCGGATCCGCCTGCCGCAGTTGGTGCCCCATTGTGATCAATCGCAATGGTCACATTATTTGGACGGTCAGAAAGACTGATAACAACTTCTGGCTCATCCATGTCACGGCTGTTTTCCCAAGCCGTGACAAGCAAGTTGTTCAAAACCTGCATGAACCGGGCTTTATCGACCGTAATCGCAATATCCTCAGACATGTTTTCCGCTGTTTCGATGAAGCAGTAATCCCGAAGGTTGGGATAGCGGTCGAGCATGTCGATAGCTGCTTGATCTACGAGACCCTTCACATTTAGCGGAGCAAGCTGTGCGTCGCCCGTCGATGCAAAACCACGCAACGAGGCCACCATTCGGGAAATCCGTTCTGACAGCTCGGTCATGGAATCGATATTTTCTTGCGCTTTGTAAACATTGCCGCGTTCCATGAACCGCTTTGCCGCAACGCCGTAGTTTTTGATCGCGGAAAGAGGCTGTGAAATATCTTGGCCGAGCGACGCAGAAAGCTGTCCGATCAAGGCCATATTTTCGGAGACGCGTAATTGGTCGGTCACTTGGCCGAGTTCTGTCTTGGTTGTTGCGACTTCTTCCTGTAGCTGGCGGGCTTGGAAGGCGCGCGCTTCGGCAAGTTCAGCGTTCACACGACGTCGCTCCGACTGTTGCTCGTAGAAGAAGAGAGCCAGCAAACCGGCAAGCACGGTCACGATCGATCGGAAAAGCCAGACGCCAACCGTGTCAGGGCTGTCAGACCGGGTGACCATTGTTGCGCTGATGTCCGAGAGCCGCGTTTGGTGGGACTGAGAGCTCAAACCATAGGGCGTGTCATTGGCCAAGAGGGTGCGATTGTCGTCAGAAATAACTTCAATCCTCTTGTCGGACTGGCGCCACTGATCAAGTTCCTCAGCCAAACTGAATTCAGCGACAATAACATGATCAATACCGCCCGACGCTCCCGGCCCGTCGTCAATATGGGGCACAAAGTACACAAAAAGAGGTGCACCAGCCGCGTTCACATAAGACGTGCTGCCGATGCGGCCTAGAAAGGCGGCCTCCAATGTTTCTTGCCAATCAGGAAGGTTGAACTTTGCAAGCGACATCCGACCGCTGGGAATGGACCCTGCGCGTCCTCGCTCGACCACATAAATACTTTCTGCGCCAATTGTATCTTGCAAGATATCCAACTCGAAGAATGCCTGACCATCTTCTTCAATCACTGGTCCAATTACTTCGGTTTGGCCGAGCAGTTGGGCCGAAGTCTCAAACCCATCTACCTGCTTCAAGAGCGAGCTACTGCGGAGTTCAGCTTCGAACTGCAATTCATCTTCCAACGCGGCAAGCTCAGCCGTGCGGTCAGGCAGTGCAAGACCAAACCAAACGATGCCGATCAGCGCAATCAGAACCATGAAAAAGCGTACAAGCATTCCTACGTCACCCTAAACTCAACCGAACAACGGCTACTTAGCACAGTAAAGCGTGAGAACGTCTGTCGAACAAGTCACCACTTTGCCACTGTGCCCCGAACTCTGGCGATTTCGCCACAATGTCGGTGATTTTGATCAGTTTTTTAAGAAGAATCCGAAATTTCAGGGACTTAGACCCCCGATTTTGAAGCAATTTAACCTCTGTTAACGGTTGTGAAGAGAATCGGAACACTTGGCCACATTCAGTAATGTGGAGGGCGTTCATCGCCAAGCTGAACGCCACCTGTGTGCCCCGGATCAATGGCATTAAGCTGGCTTTTTAGGCCGCTACAAATGGAGACGAGGCGCATGATCTCTTTGTCTTGACGCGCGACCACGGCATTGAGCTCGTCGACTGTTTTGGCAAGTTCCATATATTTTTGCTGTAGGGATTGAATATCTGTTTCCATTGCTTTCCTTGCCCCCTTGTTGCCCATCCGCTAGAGCCCGGCGCAATCTATAATCCAGCGGATCAAAATGGCCCAGAAAAAGCAGAAAATTATGCGCCCTAAGGCGCAAACTCCAAAAGGCTTTCGAGATTACATGGGAGTTGAAGTGACCGAACGCGCAAACATGCTACGGGCGATCACGGAAGTCTATCATCGTTACGGATTTGATCCACTTGAGAGCTCGGCTGTGGAAACCGTGGAGGCTTTGGGAAAGTTCTTGCCAGATGTTGATCGTCCGAATGATGGCGTTTTTGCGTGGCAAGATGAAGATGAAACTTGGATGGCGTTGCGGTATGATCTGACGGCACCGCTGGCGCGCGTTTACGCGCAACACCGGAATTTTCTCCCGTCGCCATATCGTCGGTACGCGATGGGGCCAGTGTGGCGGAACGAAAAACCTGGTCCCGGCCGGTATCGCCAGTTTTACCAATGCGATGCGGACACGGTCGGCACAGCAAGTGTTGCCGCTGATGCGGAGATTTGCGCGATGTTGGCTGACACGTTGGAAACAGTTGGCATTCCACGGGGCGATTTCATCATTAGGGTAAATAATCGCAAAGTCTTGAACGGTGTGATGGAGGCTGCACGTCTTCTTGACCCGGACGAGCCTGACGCCTTTTCGGCAGAGCGTGGAATTGTTTTGCGGGCAATCGACAAACTGGATCGTTTGGGCCCAGACGGCGTGCGTGCGCTTTTGGGAGAAGGTCGCGAGGATGCATCGGGCGATTTTACCAAGGGTGCGGGTCTAGGTGCAGAGCAAATTCAACTGGTATTGGATTTTCTTGAAGCAAACGCTTCGGTGATGAGCTCAATTCGCCTTCAAAGCGACCTACAAGTTGCTTACGGCAGAGACGACTTAGAGATTAATCAAGGGGTCGTACGCTATTTAAGCGACTTGGTTAGTAATTCTGCGGTTGGCAAAGAAGGTGTTCAGGAACTCGAAACAATGTCCGAGTTGCTTTATGCGCAAGGCTACAACTCTGACCGAATACTTGTTGATCCATCAGTTGTACGTGGCCTCGGGTATTACACTGGTCCTGTTTACGAAGCGGAACTGACCTTCGAGATCCTTGATGAGAAAGGCCGAAAGCGGCAATTTGGATCTGTTTCTGGCGGAGGGCGATACGACGATTTGGTGAAGCGATTTACGGGCCAGGAAGTGCCTGCTACGGGCGTTTCGATTGGTGTTGATCGCCTATTGGCAGCGCTTCGAGAAAAGGGCCGGATCACGTCCGAAATGCAAGGGCCAGTGGTCGTCACCGTTATGGATCGAGATCGCATGCCTGGATATCAAAAGATGGTGTCCGAGCTTCGTAGCGCCGGCATCCGAGCGGAACTTTACCTCGGCAATCCGAAGAATTTTGGCAATCAACTCAAATATGCTGATGCGCGGAACGCGCCTATCGCGATTATTGAGGGGTCCGAGGAGTTCGCGGGCGGGACTGTCCAGTTGAAAGACTTGGCTTTAGGTGCGCGTTTGGCCGCCGAAATTGAAACTACAGAAGAGTGGAAATCGCAGCCTGCTCAGATATCCGTGAAGCGCACGGATATTATCGAAGAGGTTCGCAAAATGCTGGCACGGTCGGGCATGTAATGCGGGAAACCGTCTGGAACATTCTGTCAGAGGGGGCGGAGATTGTGTCGCCTGCGGCGTTGCAGCCAGCCGACGTATTGCTCGATCTTTATGGCGAGGACATTCGCGCCCGCGCGTACACCACATATGATCCGGTCTTGGGTGAAATGATGTTGCGGCCCGATTTTACGGTTCCGGTCGTTCAAATGCATATGGCGCGCGGTGTCGAACCGGGACGGTACGCATATCGTGGGGCGGTTTGGCGAAAGCAAACAGCACAATCGGCGCGGCCGCGCGAATACGATCAGATCGGTCTTGAGATTTTTGATGGCTCGGATCCTGCGCTGGCCGAAGCGGATGTCTATGCCAGAGTATACAACGCACTCGACGCTGTGCTCGCGGTCGAGAAACTCTCTTTTGTTGCAGGGGATGTTGGCCTTATGCGCGCGGCAGTCGGATCCTTGGCGACGTCAGAATTGCGTCGCACTGCGCTTTTGCGGCACCTCTGGCGTCCGGCGCGGTTTAACGCCTTGCTTGCACGGTTCGCCGGAGAGGCGATGCAACCCGAGGGGCGTGACCAACTTCCGGTTGCCAACAAGAGAGAGGCAATTACGTCGGCTGGACCAATCGTGGGGCTGCGAAGCGTGGAGAATGTCGAGATGCGCATTCAGCGCCTTCTTGATGACAAAACGCAGCCCAAAGTTCCGCGAGAACAGATTACGGCTTTGCGGTCGCTTCAGGCCCTGAAGGTCCCATTAGAAGACGCCCCAGACGCGCTTACCCCATTGTCCGAACCTCTTCATTTGGTGTCTTCGGCGATACAAAAACTGCGGACAACATTGGGCGCGCTCTCCGACGCGGGTGTGGATACGTCCCGTATCCAATTCGAGGGGCGGTACGGGCTCACGGCGATGGAATACTATGATGGGTTTGTCTTTGGGATCGCCCATGGAGAACGGCTTCTGGCTACGGGCGGTCGATACGATGCTCTGACGGCCGTGCTCGGAGGAGGTGCTGAGATGGCGGCGGTTGGCGCGGTGATCCGTCCTGGCGAAGTATCGGAGATCGGTGATGGCTAACATCAAAATTGGTGTGCCTTCGAAAGGCCGATTACGACAGGATGCGGTGTCTTGGTTCCAGAAAAGAGGGTTGGATCTTCAAAGCGTCGGTAACGCGCGGGAGTACGCAGGTTCTTTTGTGGGTATTGAGGGCATAGAGCCCGTTCTGCTCTCAGCAAGCGAAATTCCGAAGGAACTCGCGGCGGGGCGAATACATCTTGGTGTGACGGGCACCGATTTGATTTACGAGAACCTGCCCCTCAGAGATGGGCAGGTTGCCCTTGTGTCCGAAATGGGTTTTGGGTTTGCCGATTTGGTGATCGCGGTTCCAAAGTTCTGGATCGACGTGTCGACCATTGATGATTTGGATGCCGTGGCGGCCGAGTTTCGACGCAATCATGGGTTTCGACTTCGGATTGCCACCAAATACCACAATATCGTGCGAAACTATCTGCAGACCGTCGGTGTTGCGGATTATCAACTCGTCGACAGTCAGGGCGCGACCGAAGGAACGATCAAAAACCTCACTGCGGAGGCCATCGCCGACATTACGTCGACTGGGGCAACATTAGACGCAAACCACCTGAAGACACTGATTGGGGATCCAATCTTGCGATCCCAAGCGGGAATTTACCGCAGTGTTCGGGCAAATGTATCAGACATGCCTGCTTGGCCGGACCTTGCCAAACGTCTTGAGGAACCCGATGCCTGATGTCGTTCGCGACATTGCTGCGCTTCGCGAAGTCGTTCGAGATTGGCGAAGAGACGGGCATCGGATCGGCCTTGTCCCAACAATGGGCGCTTTGCACGAGGGCCATCTCAGTTTGCTGTCTCATGCGTTCGTCTCGTGTTCAAAAGTGATCACGACGATTTTCGTCAATCCCACGCAGTTTGGTGCCCATGAAGATTTGGATGCCTATCCAAGGGATGAAGCCCGGGACTTGGATATGATCGCCGAAGCGGGGGGGCAGCTCGTATTCATTCCTTCGGTAGAAACGATGTACCCAACAGAGTTTTCGACCCGGGTAGAGGTTGATGGGCTGACCGATGTGATGGATGGCGCCGCCAGACCCGGTCACTTTAACGGTGTCACCCAGATTGTATCGAAACTTCTCAATCAGGCGCAGGCAGACGTCGCTGTGTTTGGCGAAAAAGATTGGCAGCAACTGGCGATCATTCGGCGCATGGTCTCAGATCTTGATGTTCCGACGGATATCCAGGGCGCGCCCACCGTGCGCGATGCGTTTGGATTGGCCCTGAGTTCGCGAAACGCCTACCTTTCGCCGGACGAGCTGAGCATAGCACGCCGACTGAATGTTGTGCTCAAGAAGGCCGCTTATGATATCGCGGCGAGCGATTATCCGACAGACATTTGCAAAGCCGCAACGGACGATATTCTCACGTTAGGATTTCAATCTGTTGATTATCTGGATTGCCGGGACGCGGTAAACCTCAGCCTTGTCGATAAGCTCCACAAGCGATCAGCACGTCTGTTTGTGGCGGCAAAGATCGGACGGGCCCGGCTGATCGATAATGTGGCGGTGAACTGATCACGGTGCGTTCTGTCACCAAATTTTGTGCATTTCGGTGTATAGAGGTGTCGTCAAATGACTGGGGTGACACATGAACAGATTCGCACTTGCAGCATGTTTTGTTGCAGCAACGCATGTTAGCGCTGTTTGGGCTGACGATATTGAGCAAGGTCTTCAAGATGCTTTAGAGGCTTATCAAGAAGGCGAAATTGAGGAAACTCGGGAGATATTGGCCTTTGTTTCTTCTCAGCTTGATGCGCTGAAAGTTGATGCGCTCTCGCAGTTTTTGCCAGAAGCGCCAGACGGATGGACGCGCGAAGATGAAGACTTGGCCGCTGCGGGCGCGGCAATGGGCCTGTTCGGTATGAATGGGGGCCAGATGGCCGGCGCGCGCTATTCCAATGAGAGTGATACTGTTTCACTCACGATCACTGTCGACAGCCCGATGGTTGCAATGCTGGGCGGGATGATGGCAAACCCTGCGCTGCTGGGCGGTCAGGGAGAGGTGCGCCGTATCAATCGCCAAAACGTTTTGATCACGACTGAAGGCGAATTGCAGTCGGTTATCGACAATCGTATTCTGGTGATGATCGAAGGATCGAACGACGCTGATCTTCTGACCCAATTCTTTGAGCTTGTGGATGTGCGGGGTCTCAAGGACTTTTAATCTCTAGATATAGTGATTTTCGTTGCAAAAAGGGGGGCGATGGGCTAGTTCTAGCGTCCTTTCTTGTTGTTTGGATATGGTCATGAGCGCGTTCGAAATGCCGATCTCAGAACAAATCTGGGATATGAAATACCGCCTCAAAGATGTTGCCGGGGCGCCGGTTGATAGAACCGTCGAAGACAGCTGGCAGCGGGTAGCGAAAGTCCTGGCCAAGGTCGAGGATGATCAGGACAAATGGGAACCGGTGTTTTTTCGGGCGCTAGAGGGTTTTAAGTTTCTCCCTGCAGGGCGCATTTTGGCAGGAGCGGGTACGGACCGATCTGTCACGCTTTTTAACTGCTTTGTCATGGGCACGATCCCCGACAGCATGTCCGGCATTTTCGATATGCTGAAGGAAGCCGCGCTAACCATGCAACAGGGCGGTGGCATTGGGTATGATTTCTCGACGATCCGTCCGGCCGGAGCGGTGGTGAAGGGCGTCGCGGCGGATGCCTCTGGCCCGCTCTCGTTCATGGATGTGTGGGATGCGATGTGCCGGACGATCATGTCCGCGGGTGCCCGTCGGGGCGCGATGATGGCCACCTTGCGCTGCGATCATCCCGATATCGAGGCGTTTATTTCGGCCAAGCAAGACGCGGTGCGGTTGCGGAATTTCAATCTATCTGTGTTGGTCACCGATCCGTTCATGGATGCGGTGAAAGCCGATGGTGATTGGGACCTAGTCTTTGAAGGGACGATTTATCGCAAGGTCAGAGCGCGCGATCTGTGGGATCAGATCATGCAAGCGACCTATGATTATGCCGAACCCGGTGTGATTTTCATCGATCGTATCAATCAGAAAAATAACCTCCATTATGCAGAGACGATTGCAGCCACAAACCCCTGCGGGGAGCAGCCCTTGCCGCCCTATGGGGCGTGTTTGCTGGGGTCTGTGAACCTCGCCAAGTTTGTGACTGATCCGTATGGCGACACTGCTGGCGTCGATGTGACATCCTTGCGCGAAACCGTGCGGACAGCTGTGCGCATGATGGACAATGTGGTCGACGCATCCCGCTTTCCGCTCGACGCCCAAGCGGCAGAGGCGCAAGCCAAGCGGCGCATTGGCCTGGGGATCACGGGGCTTGCCGATGCGTTGATGATGGTGGGTTCGACCTATGGCTCGGACGAGGCCGTGGCCCTGACCGAGGACTGGACGCGCGAGATTGCCGAAGAGGCCTATTTGACCAGCGCGGATTTGGCCGCCGAAAAAGGTGCGTTTCCGCTGTTTGACAAAGACCAGTATTTGGCGGGCGAAACCATGCAGGCCATGCCAGCGGCGGTGCGCGAGGCGGTGGCGGAAAAGGGCATTCGCAACGCGCTTTTGACATCGATTGCACCTACAGGGACGATCAGCCTTTACGCGGGCAATGTCAGTTCGGGGATTGAACCTGTCTTTGCCCATTCCTACACCCGCAAAGTCACGCAGCGCGATGGATCAAAAACCAAGGAAGAGGTGGTCGATTACGCCGTGAAAATGTGGCGTGATGTGAAGGGCGATGCCGACTTCCCCGATCACTTTGTGACGGCGCAATCGCTCGCGCCAAGCGCCCATGTCCGCATGCAAGCGGCCGCACAAAAATGGATCGACAGTTCGATCTCCAAGACGATCAACTGCCCCGAAGATATCAGTTTTGATGATTTCAAGGCCGTCTATCTGGAGGCATGGGATCAAGGTTGTAAGGGCTGCACCACCTATCGCCCCAATGATGTGACCGGATCGGTTTTGAGTGTGTCTCAGGACGCGCCTGCCACCGCTGCCCCGATTGAGATGGGCGCATCATCCGAGCCGTTGGACCGCCCGCAAGTCCTTGAAGGGATCACCTATAAGCTCAAATGGCCGATGTCCGAGCATGCGATGTATATCACGATCAATGACGTGATGGTGGAGGGGCGGCGGCAGCCCTTTGAGGTGTTTGTGAACTCCAAGAACATGGAGCATTACGCCTGGACGCTGGCGCTAACGCGGATGATTTCAGCGGTGTTCCGGCGCGGCGGCGATGTGAGTTTTGTGGTCGAAGAGCTCAAAGCGGTCTTTGATCCGCGCGGTGGCGCCTGGATGGAAGGGCAATATGTGCCGTCTATTCTGGCCGCGATTGGCGGCGTGATTGAAGAGCATTTGGTGGCCATTGGCCTTATTGAAGGGCGCGCGATGGGCCTCTCTGAGGGGACGAGCGGCAAGGTTGTGACCTTGCAAACGAGTGGTGGCAAAACCTGCGAGGCCTGCGGCGCGCCAGGCATGCGTATGATCGAAGGATGCATGACCTGCGGAAGTTGCGGATATTCCAAGTGCGGATGATGTCATATGCGCCGGACATTCCCGAACGTCAGAGGACGATTTGTGATGCTTAGGTCTCGACGATAATTTTGACCCATACGTGTTTCGAGACTTGAATAGTTGCGTCGTTTTTGTGACGCTATGATCAATATCTTTGTTAATCTGACCTCGTTAATGACAATGCGACAGTTTTTGTTTTGCCTTTCGGTTTTATTTGCTGGGCTTTATGCCGGCGCTTCGCATGCGGATTGCGGATGTAATTGCGTTGATGGGCGGGGAACATGCGTGTCGGACGGAGGAACCTATGTTGGGGATCACGTTGACGGGCAACGCACCGGCAGTGGCATTTTCACGTGGAATGATGGCAGCGTTTACATTGGGGAATTTTTAGATGGGACGTTGACGGGCAGTGGAGAAATGCGCTGGCCAACTGGCGAATACTACAAGGGCGATTTTGTAAATGGCGTTCGCATGGGAAACGGAGAGGTCCAGTGGCCCAACGGGGATGTTTACCTTGGCGATTTCTTGGATGGCGAACGGACCGGGCAGGGCGAATACCGTTGGGTAAGCGGCACCGTATATAAGGGTGATTTCATTAACGGGGAACGCACTGGCAAGGGCGAGTTGGAATGGTCAAATGGCAGCGTGTATATCGGGGATTTTGTGGATGGTGAACGGACCGGGTCCGGTGAGTATCGCTGGCTAAGCGGCGAGGTTTACAAGGGCGATTTCATAGATGGCGAACGGACAGGGCGAGGAGAGCTTACTTGGCCGAATGGCGAGGTTTACAAGGGCGACTTTGTCGACGGGATAAGAACCGGTTTCGGTGAATTTCGATGGTCTAATGGTGATTCCTACAAAGGTCAGTTCGAAAACGATCAAAGGTCCGGCCAAGGTGAACTCACCTATGAAAACGGCACCAAATATGTGGGTCAGTTTCAAACCGGGGACTTCCATGGGCTCGGCACAATGTTCTACTCTGATGGAACGTCGAAATCAGGTGTCTGGGAAAATGGAGAGCTCACGTCGGACAGGTCGGAGACCGTAGTCGTCGAAGAGACGCCAGTCGTCGTTCCCACCCAACCGATCGATGAGACTACGGGCGTCGTGGAAGAAACGACAAGCAGTGAGGAGAAAGACAATTCTGATTTGCTGGTGAAGTTTCTTGTGGGCGCCGTTGCTATCATGGTGACTATTGTTCTCGCCAAGAATGTTGCGGAGGGTTTTCTGACAAAACTTCTTGTGTCGACTGTTGGAGGTGTCGCTTCGGCATCTTTCCTTCTGTTGTTTGGATTTGAAACCAACTTGTCCCTAGTCACCGTCCCAGTCGTGGCCGGTATATCGCTCGTGGTCTCTTTGGCGTCGAGTTAGCGATGGTTATCTGCCGAGTGCTGTGCCGCACAACGCACATGCGCATGAACGAAAGGTTCAATACAACTCAGTTTGGTTGGGCTTCGTGTTCACCTTAGCAATCTCGTTCCGTCAATCGCTGTCTTTTGGCGGCGGAAGCACGATGTGGGCACGCGAGGACGGTTGCGGCGTGTGCCATATGGGCTTTTTGTTATCGCGGTCTTCGGGACAAGTGTCGCTACCACTGGGTTGGGTGGTGTGTTTTTTGAAAGCATAAGTGAAGCAAATCGAGTTGGTGTAAGACTGTCATTTGAAGTACTTTTATGTGTCAGCCGATTTTGTGTGGCCTGCAGCGTAGTGAGTAATGTATCGCTTGCGACCAAATCTCAGAAATTCGAAATCATTTGGGATCCTCAAGTTCCTGGAGCGGGGGGGGTAGTTGATAAAAATATGAGACGGTTCGTTTAATGCATGTGCTGATCGTTATTGATCACCCGGATCAAGGCTCGTTTACCCATGCGCTTGCGGCCCGTTTTGCAGAAGGATTAACCGCTGCCGATCATAGCGCAGAGGTGGCGGATCTTCATGCCGAAGGTTTCAACCCCATTTGGTCGGCCGCGGACGTCGTCCATGGCGCTGATGGGCCAGTGCCGGGCGATATCGTGGCCGAGCAAGCGCGGATAGAGAGATGCGATGCGATTGCGTTCGTCTTTCCTTTGTTTTGGTTTTCTATGCCGGCCATGACCAAAGGGTGGATCGACCGGGTCTTCACCTATGGCTGGGCCTATGATCAGGTGGGCAACCCAAACCAGTCTTTACTCAAAGATCGCATTGGGGTGATGGTGATCCCTTCGGGTGGCAAGGTATCGAATTGGAACCAGCATGGTTTGACCCACTCGATGGAGACGCTGTGGCAAACCGGCATGATGGGGTATTTCGGGCTAAATGATAAACGGATCCATTTCCTCAATGGATCCGAAGGGTCTGACGCGCGGCGCACCGCGCTTTTGAGCCGCGCCTATGAGATCGGGGCCGAGCTTTAGAGTGTGATGGGCACGCCAACCTCCATCGGGCGAAACGCGGCCTTGTTCTCCAGTTCCGCTTCAAAAATCGCGTGGTCCTGATCAATGATCGGGAAGGTCTTGTAATGGCAGGGGATGACGACCTCAAAGGGCATAAAGGTGTTCACGGCCCGTGCGGCGTCTTTCTGACCCATGGTGAAGCGATCCCCGATGGGCACCAAACCTATTTTGGGTTTGAAGCGGTCGAAAATGAGGCCCATGTCGGCGAATATGTCTGTGTCCCCAAGATGATAGAGTGATGTCTCTCCATCGGAGATGATCATACCACCCGCTTCGCCCATATAATGCGTCACGCCGTCCGCATCTGTGAAAGACGAAGAATGTTTTGCGTCGACATATGAAAAACTCAGCCCCGATTGCGTAACGGTTCCGCCTTTGCCCAGAGGGTTTGTTTTGTCATGTCCTTGCGCCGTCACATAGCTGCAAATTTCAAACACAGAGACGACAGTCGCCTCATTGCGTTTTGCAATATCCAGCGTGTCCCCGAAATGATCGCCATGGCCATGGGTAATCGCAACAACAGAGACGCCTTTGATCGCCTCTTCATAGGATCCGGTGAAGCTTGGATTGCCGTTCAGGAACGGGTCAACCAGAACGGAAACCCCGTCAAAATCCATTCGAAATGTGGAATGCCCAAACCAAGTTAGTTTCATGATATCTCCTCCGAAAGTCATTCAATGATAATGCCTCAGTTCAAGGAATTGCATAGAAATATAAGAACTCTGTGACGCGCCGGGCATGCGCATGATAGAGGGCTGTATGACGCGTGGAAGTTGTGGTTATAGTAAGTGTGGTTGAATCTAGAAGAAAGTAACTTTGGTTCTGTTTCTGAAGGGGGTCTCCCATTTTCAACGCTGTAGGTTTGGCCTTTAAGAACTATTTCGACTTCAAAACGCGTGCGTCTCGACCAGAGCTCTGGTGGTTTGTGTTATTCTGCGTGTTAGTCAATCTTGGCCTTGCTGCTCTTAACGTCCTGATATTTGGCCCCCAGAACGTGGTTGAAACTGTATCAGTGTTTGCTCCTAACGGCGAACATCTGGATACCTATAATGCTCACAAAATCGTCTACAACGGGGGTTGGTTCGCGTCTGCCTTTCAGCTTTTCGTTTTTGTTCCGTCAGTTTCCCTGGCGTGGCGTCGGATGCATGACACGGGCCGAAAAGGTTGGTTATTACTCATACCGGTATTGCTATTTGCATTTGCGACAATTGCGCCAATCTTGGTCGCTTTAGGAATTGCAGAAACCATAAGTTTATTGTCGAGTTTTAATACGGTTCTCGTACTGGTTCACAAAAGTTTATCCTATTTGCTTATGCTCTTAAACATGGGGTGTCTTTTTCTGGTCGCTATCTGGCTTTCATTGCCTTCGCAGCAGTTTAGCAACAAATGGGGCCCTCAAATTCCCGGAACATAAGTTGAGGTTGACACCTCACCCGTAATCGCTAAACGCGCCGCTCTGGTGTTGGTGGTCCGAGCAATCGGGACCCTGTCGTCTTGGCAAAATCCAAGAAGAGGACAACGCCCTTCGAATCGAAACAACGAAGGAGATCAGTCGATGACAAAAAGAACGGCTGCCAAATACAAAATTGATCGCCGGATGGGTGAAAACATCTGGGGTCGCCCGAAATCCCCACTCAATCGTCGTGAGTACGGCCCGGGCCAGCATGGTCAGCGCCGTAAAGGTAAGATGTCAGACTTTGGTCTGCAGCTGCGTGCCAAGCAAAAGCTCAAAGGCTATTACGGCGATCTGACAGAGAAACAGTTCCGCCGCATCTATGCCGAGGCTGAACGTGTCAAAGGCGACACGGGTGAAAACCTGATCGGCCTGCTGGAGCGCCGCTTGGACGCTGTCGTTTACCGCGCGAAGTTCGTGCCGACCGTGTTTGCGGCGCGCCAGTTCGTGAACCACGGCCACGTGACCGTGAATGGTCAGCGGGTGAATATTCCGAGCTATCGCGTGAAGGAAGGCGATGTTGTCGAAGTGCGTGACAAGTCCAAACAAATGGCTTTGGTCCTGGAGGCAACGCAATCTTCCGAGCGTGATGTGCCCGATTATGTCGATGCCGATCATTCCAAAATGACTGTGACATTCGTGCGCACACCGGGCTTATCCGATGTGCCATATGCGGCGATGATGGAACCTAATCTTGTGGTCGAGTACTACGCAAAGAACTAACGGTCTTACGGGACCTGGATATTCGAAAGCCGCTCTGTCTCGGAGCGGCTTTTTTCTTGGCTTTCGGCCCACCGTTTAAACAAGTAAACGGACGCCAGTGCCGGAGGTTAGATGGACTACTTTCTCGAAAATGCATCCGAAATCACACGTGGGTTTGTGTTGGTGCTGTCTATCGTCGTACCGGTTGGCGTGGCTTATTGGACATGGAGCTACGGCAAAAAACACTATGATATGAGGATGTTTATGTCGCTGAGCTTTCTTGCGATCCTTGCCTCGGCCGCCTCGGTCGTTGCGGCCTATTATCTGTATGCTCAGCGCAACGATCCAATCGGTGTCGGTATAGGATTGGCGGGGCTCTGCCTTTTGGTTTTCGGGATTGTGCGCAATATGATGCAGTCAAACTTCATCTTTGGGTTGTGGTATTCAGTGGTGCAGTTTTTGATCTCAATGCTGGGCGTCCTCGCGGTCGTCTATTTGCTGTTTCGGCGCCGCTTTCGGTGGCTTCCATGATTGCGCGCGTTCAAGAGGTCTTTTCGATCGGCGGTCATCCTTGGCATCGAAGCCCGATGCTGCTGCTGGTCCTGATGTCCTTCGCGCTGCCACTGGCGTTCTCCGCTTGGGTCGCGCTCCTCAACAACTTTGCGCATAACGAAGCCGGCTTTAACGGGAGTGATATCGGCTGGCTTCAGTCGGTTCGAGAAATACCAGGGTTTGCAGCCTTTCTCGTCGTTTTTGTTATTATCATCATTCGAGAACAAAGGCTTGCGCTATTGAGCCTGATCCTTCTTGGCGGGTTTGTTGCGATCGTTGGCGACTTCCCAACATTCTGGGGTCTGCTCCTGACAACATTCTTCAGTTCGATTGGGTTTCACTACTACGAGACCGTGAAAATGAGCCTCGAGCTTCAATGGCTGCCTGCGGATCGGGCGCCCATACTGCTTGGTTGGCTCATCGCAATCGGCTCGGCGTCATCATTGATTGTGTATTTGGTGATCATTGCCCTTTGGGAAGGGTTCGGCTGGGATTACTCCGGTTTGTATCGCCTGTTTGGAGGGCTAACCATCTTGATCGCCGTCTATTGTTGGTGTGCGTTTCCGCTGTTTAAGCAGCCGGTTGCCCAGCGGACCGAGATCGTTTTGAAATGGCGTTACTGGCTGTACTACGCATTGCAATTTATGGCGGGTGCGCGTCGTCAGATCTTCGTGGTGTTTGCTGCGTTTATGATGGTCGAAAGGTTTGATTTCGACGTTCATCAAGTAACGGCGCTGTTCCTTGTCAATTTTGTTGCGAACATGATCTTCGCGCCAATTATGGGCAGAGTGGTTCAGCGCTTTGGGGAACGTGCCGCGCTTTGTTTTGAGTATGCAGGGCTCTTCTGTGTCTTTGCTCTTTACGCGGGCATTTACATTTTCAACTGGGGTGTTGTGTTTGCAGCGACGCTTTATATCCTTGATCATTTCTTCTTTGCACTTGCCCTTGGCATTAAGACCTATTTCCAGAAAATCGCAGACCCTGAAGATATCGCGCCAACCACATCGGTTGCGTTTACGATCAATCATATTGGTGCTGTTGGTCTTCCCGCCGCCTTGGGTTATCTTTGGTTGATAAACCCCCAAGCCGTTTTCTGGTTTGCAGCGGCACTCGCCGCAGCTTCGTTCGTCTTATCCCTTATGATCCCACGTCATCCGGGCAAAGGGAATGAGACGATCTTCCGCCAACCATCCGCTGTCGCGGCTGAATGACATCGCCCGCACGCTTCCTGTCCGGCTCGACGATGCGTCATGTTGTCGTGATGACGACCGCTGGCTCGATCGGTCTGATGTTTATGTTTTTGGTCGATTTTGCGACGCTCTTCTGGGTTGGGCAAGCTGGCGACGAAGCTGATATTGCGGCCGCAGGGTTTGGCTTCACAATTCAGTTCTTTGCAATATCGGTTGGCGTTGGCTTTATGATTGCCGCGGTTGCCTTGATTTCCCGTGCGCTCGGGGAAGGCGAACGTCTGAAAGCGCAGAAGATGACTTCGGTTGCCGCTGTGACGAACATATCGGTTCTGGCGGTGGTCGCGGTGGCCATAGTTCTATTTCGTGTCCCTCTGCTTAGGGCGATAGGCGCTGAAGGCGACGTTCTTGAGAGTGCGGCCAGGTACCTCGCGATTTCAATGCCGTCCTTGCCAATCATGGCGATTGGCTTGATCGGATCAGCTGCGCTCCGGGCAGAGGGGGACGCGTTTCGCGCGATGATGATCACCCTGTCGCCCGGTTTGGTCGTGATGGTCATCGACCCATTTTTGGTTCTTGGGCTCGGTTTGGGGCTCGATGGGGCCGCGATCGGGATTGTGATATCACGGGTTGGATATATGACCCTCGCCATTTACTATGTCTTGCGGATCCATAACCTCGCGGTTCCAATTGCTTGGACCGATTTCGTGACCATGGTCCGTCCTTATCTTCTGATCGCCGTTCCCGCGATTTTGACGCAACTCTCAACACCTGCCGGAAACGCCATAGTAACCGTTGTCGTGTCTGATTTTGGCGATAGCGCTGTTGCGGGATGGTCGGTTGTTTCTCGTGTAAGCGTTGTCGCATTCGGGGGGATATTCGCGTTGTCCGGAGCGATTGGTGGGATCATTGGCCAAAACTATGGTGCGGGTTTCATGGAACGGGTGGCGGCGACCTACAGAAATGCGGTCCTTTTCTGCGCCCTTTATGTGATCTGTGCTTGGGGTGCTTTGTTTGCAGTGACGGATCTTCTGATCGATGCATTCAAGCTCTCAGATCAGGGTGCTGACGTGCTCCGTGCATTTACCTATGTGGGTGCGGCAGGATTTGCATTTACCGGCATGCTTTTTGTAGCGAATGCAGCGTTTAACAGTTTGGACCGGGCCTTGTGGGCCACAGTTGCAAACTGGACCCGTGATGGACTGGTGATGTACCCCGCTTGCATTTTAGGCGCGCTCTGGGCCGCGGAAGCCGGCGTAATATACGGCCAAGCGATTGCAAATGTCGTTGTTGGGCTCGCTGCAGTGGCGGCAGGATGGATTTACGTTAGCAATCTGGGGCGCCGAGAATTGACGACTGCGTGACTGGGTTTGACGGGCTTGGCCTTGATGCTTAGGTCCAGACTACACGAAAGCGAGGCTCAACATGCTCTTTGTCAGCAAACCAGTATCTATACCGTCGCCAGAAGAGGCGCTGCCTGGGCGAGACTTTCCAATCCCGACGGATGAAAATCATTTCGTAAATGGTCGACCCCTGAAAGATGTTCCCAAAGGACACGCAGTCGCAGTTTTTGGGATGGGCTGTTTTTGGGGTGTCGAACGGATGTTCTGGTCCTTGCCGGGAGTTTATGTGACGGCCGTTGGTTACGCCCAAGGGCATACCCCAAACGCGACCTACGAAGAAGTCTGCACAGGGAGAACAGGGCATAATGAAGTGGTCCGGGTTGTCTATGATCCCAGCGTCATCTCATATGATGAGTTGCTGAAAGTGTTTTGGGAAGGTCATGATCCGACCCAAGGAATGCGCCAAGGAAATGACCGAGGGACCCAGTACCGCTCCGGTATCTACGTATTCTCCGAAGATCAGCGTACCGCCGCAGAGAAGAGCAAAGAAACCTTTGCACCGAAACTCGCTGATGCAGGATATGGTCCGATCACTACAGAAATTGTTGAGTCGGCCGAGTTTTACTATGCGGAAGGGTATCACCAGCAATATCTTGCAAAGAATCCGAACGGCTATTGTGGTATTGGCGGCACTGGTATCAGCTGCCCCATCGGCACGGGCGTATGACGTGCTGGACGGCGCTGACAACCCTTGGCGATAAAACCAGTGCCGAGGCGCTGGGCCTGGCGCTGGAAAAGCTAGAGCCCGAGCCCACAGGTGTTGGCGTATTTGAGATTGAGGATGGCTCGGGTACCTGGGAAGTGGGGGGCTATTTTGTAGAACAGCCCGACGATATAGCCTTGGATCTTTTGGCAGCGGTACACGATGCGAAGGCCTTCGTTGTCTCGAAGGTGCCTGATAAGGACTGGGTCGCAGAGGTTCGTCGGGAATTGTCCCCAATCTCGGCGGGCCGGTTCTTTCTTTACGGTGCGCATGACGCCGACAAAGTGCCAAATAGATCTGTACCGCTCTTGATCGAAGCGGCCATGGCCTTTGGTACTGGGCATCATGGAACGACCAAAGGGTGCTTGCTTGAGTATGAAAAGTACCTAAACGCTGGACAGGTTCCAAAGTGTGTTCTTGATCTCGGGTGTGGAACTGCTGTGCTCGCGATGGCGGCAGCAAAGACAAGCGACGCGGTGGTTTTTGCATCCGACATTGACGACGTGGCGACGGCAACAGCGCGCGCAAACGCGGAGGTGAACGAGGTCGCGGACCGAATGACAATCGTTACAGCTGCTGGCCTCGATCATCCGGAACTCAAAGCCGCAGGTGCCTTTGATCTTGTGTTCGCAAACATTCTGAAGGGTCCTTTGATCGACCTCGCACCCGTTATTTCGGCGGCCGTGACCAATTATGGCAAAGTGATTCTGTCTGGAATATTATTTCACCAGCTGGATGAAATTGTAAAAATATATGAAAATCAAAGGTTTAAGGTGGTATCAACCTGCGAAATGAGCGAATGGGTTGCACTCACCATGGCGAAAATGCCATAATTATTGCCATAATCAGGGCCATTGTTGGGCGCTTACCTAAATTTTGCTCGGTTTGAACCATGGATAACAACAGGCGTAACTTCGAAGATAGGCTGCGACTTATCGAACGATATCCCGGTCAGGTTGCGAGAGCGGCCGGATCAAGACGTCGCGGCTTGGCGCTTCGGAAGCCGGTTGAGGTGGAAAGTGCCTTAAGACCGCTTCGGAAAATCGTTAGAATAGTAATGGTGGTGATCGCGTTTTTCGCGGTCAAAGCGGGGTTCGCTCAATATGCGGGGATCGACCAATATGATACGCAAGTTGCGGCCATGGCCGAAGGAAGTGGTTGGCAGCCTCTGATGTCCGTTGTGATGGAGCGCGGGCCGGTCATGGAATGGGCTGAACCCGGTGTTGCAAAGATTATGGGCGCTTCAGGGAGTGCTTATGGCGTTGCGAGTTTCGACTGGCCGACATTTATGGAAGTGAAAGCAGACACGGGGGAGTAGCCCCCCGTATCGCTATTTTCAATTGGACTTAGACGCGGTGTGTGATCGCGTCGACATCAGCCAAAGTAAGACCAATGTCATCCAACTCACGAAGGCTCAATTTCGCGAGTTGATCGCGCGTAACCCGGCGCGTGTTCCAAACGACGTATGCGTCGCGAATGCTCTTAATATAAGAAGCCACGGACGGTGCAGACGCACCGTTCGAGATGACGGAAGTGTAGTAAGCCATATCGGTGATCCTTTTGTTCCGCAGCGCATAACTGCCTGCTAAACGGTCACGTATGCCTAGCAATAGGTCATTACAAATACCAAATTCGCATGACTGATATGGCCTTTTGGAATGGGTCGAAATCAGACATTCAGGCGTCGAATTTGGATCGGGCTTGGCGGTTTGAAGGCCGCGTGTTAGGCCGTAAAAAAAGAAAAAAGAACGATGCGGATTATCGGGCTAGATCCAGGGCTTAAAAACTTGGGCTGGGGCGTGATTGAGATTGAAGGATCGCGCCTTCGTCACATCTCTCATGGCGTGATTCGAAGTGGAGAAGGTGCGCTTGCGACCCGGCTGACGCGACTATTTAATGGCTTAACTGCGGTTATCGGCGAGACACAACCAAGTGATGCCGCCGTCGAAGAGACATTTGCGAACATGAATCCAGCTTCCACTTTAAAACTGGGCCAGGCGCGTTCTGTATGCTTGTTGGTGCCCGGCCTGAACGATCTGCCGGTTTCTGAATATGCGCCCAACAAGATCAAAAAGACGATTGTTGGACAGGGCCATGCAACTAAGGACCAAGTTGCCCATATGATCTCCGTTCTGCTTTCCGGCGTTCGACCCAGCGATTTGGACGCGGTGGACGCATTGGCGATCGCGATTTGTCATGCACATCATGCGACCACGCACCAATCGAAGATTGCGGCTGCGCGATGATCGGTAAAATCTCCGGTCGTGTTGATAGTCGAGCCGCCGATCACGTACTGATTGACGTGGGAGGCATAGGGTACATCGTTTTTGCGTCAGACCGCACGCTTTCTGGATTGGTCGAAGGGGAGTTCACTGCACTTTATACTGATCTTTTGGTGCGCGAAGACCTGCTGCAACTTTATGGATTTCTCAGCCCGCTCGAAAAGGAGTGGCACAAGACCTTGATGACGGTTCAGGGTGTGGGCGCAAAGGCGGCGCTCGCGATACAGGGAACGCTCGGAACGGACGCCTTGGCCCGGGCGATTGCTTTGGGCGATGCCGTGGCCGTCAAAGCTGCGCCGGGTGTTGGGCCAAAGCTTGCGCAGCGCATAATCAGCGAGCTTAAAGATAAAGCTCCGGTGCTTGGGATGTCTCACGCGGTTTCGCTATCGGAGATCGATACATCCGCGGCGGTGATGGCGGGCCCTGGCGCAGAGGCCGTCTCGGCGCTCGTCAATTTGGGCTATCCTCTGGCGGACGCGAATTCGGCCGTCGCTTCAATCGCTGGTGAAGGAGATGACGTCGGACAGATCATTAAGGCAGCGCTCAAAGCGTTGGGACCGAAAGTATGAGTGAACGCGACCCGCTAATCGACCCGGATTATGTCGGTGAGGATGTTGAAGATCGCGCGCTTCGACCGCAAGCCCTTGCAGACTTCACGGGCCAAGTTGATGCGCGCTCGAACCTCAAGGTCTTCATTGAGAGTGCACGGCATCGCGGATCTGCGATGGACCACACGCTGTTCCATGGTCCTCCTGGCCTCGGCAAGACGACCCTTGCACAAATTGTGGCCAGAGAACTTGGTGTAAATTTCAGGATGACCTCCGGGCCGGTTCTCGGAAAGGCCGGAGATCTAGCCGCTATTTTGACGAATCTTGAAGCGCGCGACGTCCTCTTCATCGACGAAATTCATCGGATGAACCCTTTGGTCGAAGAGGTGCTTTACCCCGCGCTTGAGGACTTTGAACTTGATCTTGTTATTGGGGAAGGACCAGCGGCGCGCACAGTGCGCATTGATCTGCAACCCTTTACCCTGATTGGTGCGACGACCCGGCTCGGGCTTTTGACGACGCCTCTCCGTGATCGATTTGGCATTCCTATTCGGTTAGAATTCTATTCAATTGACGAGCTGATCCAAATTGTTGCGCGCGCGGCGCGAAAACTGAACGTGGACATGGATGTCGATGGCGCAAAAGAGATTGCTGGACGGGCGAGGGGCACACCGCGTATCGCCGGGCGCCTGCTCAGACGCGTTGTTGATTTCGCGATTGTAGAGGCCGACGGCCGGATTGATCGAACGCTCGCGGACCATGCGCTGACCCGTCTCGGGGTCGATCGTTTGGGCTTAGACAGTGCCGACACCCGATACTTGAACCTTTTGGCAGAGAATTACGGCGGCGGTCCCGTTGGTATCGAGACGTTGGCGGCGGCATTGTCCGAACCGAGGGACGCGCTTGAAGATGTGGTGGAACCCTATTTGTTGCAACAAGGCTTGATCCAGCGGACGCCGCGCGGGCGAATTCTTGGCCACAAAGCATGGATCCATCTCGGGCTGGATGCGCCGAAACCATCAGAACAAGGGGGCTTGTTTGATGGAGATTGAAACCGTCACAGAGCATTTCACGCGTGCAGACGGTTCTTATCTTTTTGCCCGCTGGGGACGGCCAATAGCGCCTACTGTATTCGGCGTAGACGATGCGACATTGCAGGTGGTCAAGGGGGCATGCGAGGCTATGGTGGCGCTTGCCGGACACCAAATGACCGATGCTGACCCGGAACTTGGTTCCAACTTAATGTGGTTCTTCTTCCGAGAATGGGACGACCTTTTGGACGTTCCAAATCTAGATCAACTTGTTCCAGACTTAGTTGCGCTTGTCGGGCGCCTTCAAGACAGCGATGCAAATCAGTACCGGATTTTCCGCTTTGACGAAATGCGGGCGATCCGCGCTGCATTCGTCTTCATTCGGATGGACAAGCATTTATCGGACGTCCCCGCAGATGCTCTTGCGCTGAGCCAGATGCTCCAAGTTATCCTGTTGTGGTCTGACACAGCATTTGCAAATCGATCTCCATTGCTGCGCGATACAAAGACAGGTGCAACCGTTTTGCGCCCGGAGATCGCTGCAATCGTGCGGGCAGGGTATGATCTTGCCCTTCCGGCAGTGACCGATGATAGATCTCATGGGATGCGTCTCGGGGCACGGGTGGGTCTGCTCCTGGCGGAAGATCAGCAATGATCCATGATCTAGAGCTCAGAGTGTATTATGAAGATACTGACATGGCCGGAATTGTGTATTACGCAAACTATCTGAGGTTCATCGAACGCGGTCGATCGTCGATGTTGCGTGACGCTGGATTTTCCCAGCGCGCTTTGCGGGATGAACTTGGTGTGGTCTTCGCGGTCACCGAAGTCCATGCGAAGTATTTCGAACCCGCACGACTGGATGATCTTCTATGCGTCCAAACTAAAATTTCAAAACTCACCCGAGCGCGCTGCGTCTTTGAACAGACCGTAACGCGCGGTGATGCGACACTTTTTGCGGCAGACGTCACCGTTGCGTGTATGTCCCTTGCTGGGAAGCCGACGGCTATTCCCGAAGATGCACGTCATGTTTTCGTGAATTATCAGGCATAAATCCGCATCTTCTAAGCGAAGTTCTAGTTTTTTGCGGCTTCTGCCGTTAGTAAACATAGAAAGACCCGAAAAACGGGCCAGAGCAGACAGGCGGACCTATGGCAGAACTGGATTTCTCCCTTCTTGCGCTATTTTTGCGCGCAAGTTTCACCGTAAAACTTGTGATGATTATTCTTGTCCTCGCTTCGGTATGGAGCTGGGGCATCATCATTGGACGATATATGGCGTTCAAGCGTGCGAGACGAGATTCCGATATCTTTGATCGCGCGTTTTGGTCCGGCGAACCTCTCGACAAGTTATATGATCAAGTCGCAGATGATCCCCGATCCGCACCCGAGCGAATATTTTCAGCGGGCATGTCGGAATGGGAGCGATCCCAAAGAAGCGACGGCGGTATGATTACGGGGGCCAACGCCCGAATTGATCGTGTGATGGATGTCGCGATCAACAGGGAGTCAGATCAACTTAATTCGGGGCTGACATTCCTCGCGTCGATCGGATCGACAGCGCCCTTCATTGGCCTGTTTGGGACGGTTTGGGGTATCAAGCACTCTTTCGAAGAAATCGCGATTGCCCAAAACACAAACCTTGCAGTTGTGGCCCCCGGTATCTCTGAAGCGCTCGTCGCTACGGCTCTTGGCCTATTGGCCGCGATACCGGCCGTTATCTTCTACAACAAACTCTCCGAAGATGCAGATCGTATCGTTGGTAACTACGATACATTCGCGGACGAGTTCGGCACAATCCTGTCGCGGCAATTGGGGGACTGATCCATGGGTGCAAGCGTTGTATCAAAAAGTGGCGGCGGTCGGCGTGCGCGGCGGAATAACCGTCGCAGACAAGCTATGGCAGAAATTAACGTCACACCTTTTGTAGACGTGATGCTGGTTCTGTTGATCATCTTTATGGTGGCTGCGCCGCTTCTGACGGTTGGTGTCCCAATCGAACTTCCCAAAACCGCGGCGGCTCCCTTGCCAACCGAACAAGAGGAACCTTTGTCGATTACCCTTGCTGCCGATGGCACCGTTTTGATTCAATCCGAAGAAATCGCGCGCGAAGAACTCGTGGCCAAACTTCGAGCCGTTGTGGCCGAGCGTGCGGATGGAAAATTGTTCCTGCGTGCGGATGCTGTTGTCCCTTATGGCGAGATCATGGAGGTCATGGGCGCCCTGAACGCAGGTGGATTCACCGAGATTGGTTTGGTTACGGATTCGGGTGGTCCCAGTCTGGATGGAGGACAATGATCTCGTGGATCTCGGGCTGAAAATATCGGCCGGATTACATGGCGTATTGATCCTGGTTGCCCTGCTCGGCGGCCAGCTCTTTAGGGCAAATGATCGAGAAGCCGAACTGGTTACGACCGTGTCATTGATTTCCCAGGGAGAGTTTGCGGCCTTGGTCGATGACGAGGCCGCGCTGCCAGAGACGGCAGTGGAAGAGCCAGAGCCGGTTGAGACGCAAACAGATGATGTCGTGCTTCGCCAAGGTGTTACGGAGCAAGGAGTTGTGGCGGACGAAGACACTGCTGGAGAGCTGCGCATTGATGAGCCCGATCCGACCGTTACTCCGGAAGCGGCTGACATTGTAACCGACGAGGTCAACGAGGTCCCAGATCCTGTCGTGGATGAGGCACAAACAACTGTTGAGGCCACCGAAGAAATCGAAGGTGAAGAGACCCCCGAAGAGGCCCAAGACGCCACCGTAGAAGAAGCAACCACGACCGAAATTGTGACGGAAGCAGATAGAACCGAGCGAACTGGCGCACCAGTTCGAACCGCGATCCCAAGAGCGCGTCCAGATAGCTTGCGCCCCCAGCCTCAGGTCACCGAGACAGAGCAAACCGAAGATCCATCTCCCGAAGATCTTATCGCCCAGGAAATTGAGCGGGTGGTTCAGGAGGCGACGCAGGCCGGCAATTCAAGCGAAGGGCCGGTGAGCCCCGTTCCCCTGACGGCGGCGGAGGCAAACGGCCTTATCTTTAATATACAAAGCTGTTGGTCGCTTCCGGTTGGCGTCCAAAATGCCGGCGCTCTTCGAGTGGTGCTCGGTATTGATCTTACCAAAGATGGGTTTGTTGATGGCTTGCCAACGCTTGTGGAGCCTGCGGTTGCGAGCACGGGCATTCAACAGGCCTTTGAAGCTGCGCGCCGCGCTGTGCTTGATTGCCAGCCCTACAACTTACCAGTTGAAAAATACGAAACTTGGAAGAAACTCGAGATTGAATTTGATCCACAAAACATGGTTAACCGATGATCCGAATTTTGACTGCTTTTTGCTTCTTGATTGCCGCTGTGCCTGCGTTAGCGCAGACACGTTTGACTGTTACCGAAGGCACCATACAGCCGATCCCGGTGGCTCTGCCCGCTTTTGTCGCGGAGACCCCGAATGCGGAGGGGCTGGCACAGGAAATTCGCGACGTCGTTGCCGCGGACCTCACTGGGAGCGGTCTTTTCCGTGAGATCCCGCGCGAGGCCCATATTTCTGGGATATCCGCATTCGAGGCACCGATTCAGTTTCAGGATTGGCGGATTGTTAACGCCACGGCCCTCGTTACGGCGTCTGTGTCCCTCTCTGAAGATAATCAGATGGTCGTTAAATTTCGTTTGTTTGACGTGGCCGCGCAACAGGCCCTCGGCAAAGGCCTTCAATTTGTCGCACCGCAGGGTGCTTGGCGTCGGATTGCCCATAAAGTTGCAGATTCGATCTATTCCAGATTGACCGGAGAAGGACCCTATTTTGACACTCGTGTTGTCTTTATCTCTGAAGAGGGGCCGAAAGATGCACGGCGCAAACGGTTGGCGATTATGGACTATGATGGGGCAAATGTCCGTTACTTGACGGGCGCAGATGCCATCGTCATCGCACCGCGATTTTCGCCAAATGCCAAAGAGGTCATATATACAAGCTACGAAACTGGTTTTCCGCGCGTTTTTGTCATGAATGTTGACACGGGTCAGAAGCGGGAGGTGACGGAACTTCCCAATATGACCTTTGCCCCTCGTTTTGCGCCTGATGGTCGGTCTATCGTTCTTTCACAAACGAAAGGCGTCAACACCGATCTCTACAAAGTAACCATTGCCACCGGCGAGGTGACACAGCTGACCAACTCCGCCGCAATTGAAACTGCGCCGAGCTTCTCTCCGGACGGAACACAAATCGTCTTTGAATCAGACCGTGGCGGTGGTCAGCAATTGTACCTGACGCCCGCAGATGGGGGTGAGGCAACGCGGATTAGTTTTGGAGACGGACGTTATGGTACTCCCGTCTGGTCCCCACGTGGCGATAAAATTGCGTTTACAAAAATTCTGGGTGGCGAATTCTACATTGGCGTTATGGATGTCGACGGAAGCAATGAGCGGCTTCTGACCCGATCATTTTTGGACGAAGGGCCGACCTGGTCGCCGAATGGTCGCGTCATCATGTTTTTTCGTGAAACAGCAGGTGTTAATGGTGCGCCAAACTTGTATACAGTGGACGTGACGGGCTTGAACTTGCGCAAAGTTCCGACACCGTTTTTTGCATCGGACCCCGCGTGGTCTGGTGTGATAGAATAACAACATGGGGGCGAACCCCGGAGCGGAGGCGAAGAAGATGAAATTTCTACCAATAGCGGCGGCAGGGATCGCGCTCGTATTAGCTGGCTGCGATGCAATCCCCGGCGGTTCTGGTCAGAGCGGTAGCGCAGGTGATCCGAACAACCCTGATAGCGTCGCTTACTTCCAACAAACAGTCGGCGATCGTGTGCTGTTTGAGGTAGACCAAAGTGTGTTGACGGATGTTGCGAAAGCAACCCTGGACCAACAAGCGGCTTGGTTATTGGCCCGCCCGGCCGTTTCGGTGCTGATAGAAGGCCATGCTGATGAACAGGGCACGCGGGAGTATAACCTTGCGCTTGGAGCCCGTCGCGCTGCGGCAGTTCAGAGTTATCTGGTGAGCAAAGGTGTTATCGATGCGCGTGTCCGCACCATCACTTACGGTAAGGAACGTCCTCTGGAAATTTGTTCGAATGAGGCATGCTGGGCGAAAAACCGTCGTTCAGTCACAGTGATCGAAGGTGGCTTTGGTTCTTAGAAACTGGATTTTCATAGGGTTCGCGACGATCTTTGCGTCGGGGGTCCACGCGCAAAGTGACCAGGTATTGGCGGCCGTGCGCGCAGAGTTGTCTGCTCTTATGCTCGAGCTTAACACACTGCGCGACGAGCTTAGCGCTGTGCCAGAAGGCGAAGCGGCAGCGCCACTTGGTGCGAATGTAAGCCAGCCCGACGATTTGCTTGAACGCGTCGATGCGTTGGAGGCCGAGCTCCGGTCTTTGACAGGTCGTCTCGAACGGCAAGGATTTGAGATTAATCAGAGGCTTTCGGCGGCTGAGGCCAGGCTCAGCTCTTTGTCAAATGTCTTGGAGATAAGAGATGGACTTGGGCCCGTGCAAACACAGGAGGAGCGATCAACGCCGTTTCCAATGCGTGTTGAAGACAGTGTGCCGCTGACGCAACAGGAGCGTGCAGATTATGTTCGGATCGAAACCCTCTATGAAGCTCTGTCCTATGACGAAGTTGTGGTGCGTTCCGAAGTGTTTGTTCAAACCTATCCTGGCGGTCCTTTGACCCTTGATGTGATGTTGCGAAAGGCGCAAGCGCTCGCGGCTGCGGAAAGATGGCAGGCGTCCGCTGACGCTTATTTTGATCTGTTCTCAGAGGCGGGAGAGAACGATATTGGGTCGCGCGCGTTAATGGGGCTTGGCGACGCCTTTCAACGTCTTGGCCAAAAAGAAGACGCTTGCCGCAGCTATACCCAAGTTGGGGATTTGTATCCGAGTTCAGCGGCGGTTATTCAGGCCGATCAAGCGCGCAAAGACCTCAACTGTCCCCGGTGAGTGTCGATTTCTCTGAACTGGCGGATCAAGTGGCCCATCGTGTTTCGGGCATTGACCGTCTGGGAGTGATGGTTTCTGGCGGCAGCGACTCGCTCGCGCTTCTTCATTTGTTGCATGATGGCGCAAAGCGGTTGGGAAAACCGATGCTGTTCGCAGTCACCGTGGATCATGGGCTGAGGGAAGATGCGGCACGCGAGTGCCGGAAAGTTATGACCATGGCCGCGTCGATGGGGCTAGCCGCAGAAGTACTGAATGTCGAACCAGCGTCCTTAGGGGGCAACCTCATGGCCGCGGCGCGGGACGCCAGATATCAAGCGGTCGCGCGCTGGGCGCGGACCAACAATCTGGACGCAGTGGCTGTCGGTCATACGCGTACAGATCGGGCAGAAACCTTCCTCATGCGACTGGCACGTGGATCAGGGGTGGACGGTTTGGCAGGCATGTCTGCGGAATGGAAGGCGGAGGGCATGACATGGATGCGCCCGCTTCTTGACCTATCGCGAGAAACCCTTCGATCGTATCTTCGCGCGCGCGACGTGCAGTGGATTGATGATCCAACAAACGACGATGACCGCTTCCTTCGTGTGCAAGTTCGAAAGATTTCACCTGTATTGTCCGAAATTGGCTTAACGGAGAACCGCCTCAGTGAAGCAGCCGGTCATCTTGCCCGCGCGCGAAACGCCCTAGACAGAGTGGCGATGGAGTTGGCCCAACGTGCCGCCCATGCCACGTGGCTTGGAACAATTACGATAGCCCACGAAGAGTTCTTTCAAGCGCATGAAGAATTTCAACTTCGTCTGTTGGCCAAGTCTCTTCAGTGGGTCACCGGCGACAGATATCGCCCGAGATTTTCGGCGCTAACAGCGGCCTTGAGTGATTTGAAGAATGGGGCAAGTGTTACACTGCACGGGACACTCTGTGTCGTGCGAAAGACAGAAATCCATGTCCTTCGAGAGCCAAATGCCGTCAATGCTCAGAACGACGATGGCATCTGGGACGGCCGTTGGCTGGTTGATCCGGGCGAATGCTACGACAGTGTTGGGGATCAGGTGTCGGAGTTCGAACCAAATTGGCGGAGCTTTGGATTGCCAAAAGAGGCGTGGATGAGCCTACCGAATGTATTCCAGAGAGGGCATTTGCGCTCGGATGGTGATCACGTTACGAACTACTCTCAGGCGTATAGACTCGTCCGCACACCCGAGGATTTCGGAGCGGTAGAAACACCGCATTGAAGACCGGCGTGTTTGGCCTAAATATATGCCAAATCTAAAGTGGTCGCCTCCGACCGCAGTTAAAGGAGAAACCGTCTTGGGTGGTAATTCCAGAAGTATCGTTTTTTGGGTCGTGGCCTTCTTAGTTGTCGCGTCTTTGTTCAACTTAATCAGCAACTCAAACGCGCCTCAGGCGTCGTCATCTGTGACGTACTCAGAGTTCCTGACAGAGGTCGAGCAAGGTGTGATCGCCTCGGTTCGGATTGATGGGGAGCGCGTGATCGGAACGCGGACGGATGGGCAAGTTGTTCGTACTGTCCACCCGGAGGATGGTGAACTGGTTGATCGATTATTGGCCTCGGGCGTGGAAATCGAGGCCGAGCCACAGCAACAATCGTTCCTGATGAGTTTGATCTCAATCTTTGGGCCCTTCTTACTTCTGATGGCCTTGTTGTTCTTCATGATGAACCGCATGCAAGGCGGCGGTCGTGGGGGTGCGATGGGTTTTGGGAAATCTAAGGCCAAGCTCCTGAATGAGCGTGCCGATAGGGTCACCTTTGACGATGTTGCGGGGATCGACGAAGCCAAAGAAGAATTGCAAGAGATTGTGGAGTTTCTTCGTGATCCGACGAAGTTTTCCCGTTTGGGTGGCAAGATTCCAAAGGGCGCGCTTTTGGTTGGTCCTCCCGGAACCGGTAAGACGCTTCTTGCGCGCGCCATCGCGGGAGAGGCTGGCGTTCCATTCTTCTCAATTTCTGGGTCAGATTTTGTCGAAATGTTTGTGGGTGTTGGTGCGTCTCGCGTGCGCGATATGTTTGAGCAAGCAAAGAAAAATGCGCCCTGCATCGTGTTCATCGATGAAATCGACGCCGTTGGTCGCCACCGAGGGGCCGGATATGGCGGCGGCAATGATGAGCGGGAACAAACGCTTAACCAACTATTGGTTGAGATGGATGGTTTTGAATCTAACGAAGGTGTGATCCTTATCGCGGCCACAAACCGTGCAGATGTTCTCGATCCAGCGCTGAAGCGTCCAGGTCGTTTTGATCGGCAGGTGCAGGTGCCAAACCCAGATATCAAAGGGCGCGAGAAAATTCTCGCGGTTCATGCGCGGAAGACGCCTCTCGGACCTGATGTGGATTTGCGCATTATCGCACGGGGCACGCCGGGGTTCTCGGGCGCTGATTTGATGAACCTTGTGAACGAAGCTGCGTTGATGGCAGCGCGTGCAGGCAAGCGGTTCTTGACCATGGTGGATTTCGAGAATGCCAAGGACAAGGTCATGATGGGCGCTGAGCGTAGATCGATGGTTTTGACCGATGAGCAAAAAGAGAAGACGGCATATCACGAAGCGGGACATGCGGTAGTTGGTTTGAACCTTGAGGACTGTGATCCGGTCTATAAGGCGACGATCATTCCGCGTGGCGGTGCGCTCGGTATGGTTGTATCTCTGCCAGAGATTGATCGTTTGAATTGGCATAAACGAGAATGCGAGCACAAACTTGCGATGACGATGGCCGGCAAAGCGGCAGAAATCATCAAGTATGGCGAAGATCATGTGTCCAATGGACCTGCCGGTGACATTCAGCAGGCGTCTGGTCTTGCCCGGGCGATGGTGATGCGCTGGGGCATGTCGGACAAAGTTGGTGATATCGACTATCAAGCCGCGCATGAAGGATATGCCGGTGGTAATGTCGGCGGGTTCTCAATTTCTGCGGCGACGAAAGAGCTGATCGAAGTTGAGGTAAAGAACCTTATCAATACAGGTTACGAAACGGCCTTCCGCATTCTGACGGAAAAGAAAGACGAATGGGACCGTCTTGCCAAAGGGCTTCTTGAGTACGAAACACTGACGGGTGACGACATTAAGAAAGTCATGGCTGGTGAGCCGATCGGCGGTGATGATGACGACGCTGACACACCATCTGCCCCATCGGTGACAACGGTTCCAAAGACGAAGCCGAAACGTAAGCCGAAGGACCCTGGGCTCGAACCTGAGCCGGTTGTTTAGAAAAAGGCCCCGTTAGGGGCCTTTTCATTTTCCCCTGAACAGGTGTCTGGACTCGAATCTCCAAATTTGCGCTACTGGAGTTACAGATTGGAATTGGGGGATTTGCTATGGGCAATCGTGCGCTCAACCGTGCTGTAATTGGTCGCCGTATTTTTCTTACATCGCCGTTTATCCTGCTTGGGTCACGCCTTTTGGCGGGCGATGGCGATGGTCGCGGCTTGTTTGAAATGCTTTTGGCGTTGAGAATGTCGCAAGGCGATTTTCGAAAGATGTCTGCAGACGAAACGCGACAGGCGGAAGCTCGTAGGGCGAGGGGCGAGAGCTTGCCACGCATCGACGGGTACAGTGATCTTGGAAGCAGTGTACTCTTTCAAATGGCGAGTGCGCAGAGAAGACGAACATTTAATGCGGTACGCGACTTGGAGAGAATCCAAAGTTTGTCCTCGAGACGTTCGTTTTGGAATACAGAGCGAACGGTCGTTCGAGGCGAAATTCAAGAAGTGACTGCATCTGCGGCTGCTGCGCGCGCAAGCGGTAAAACGGTTCGCGCTATCCGTGATGAGAATACGGTGAGCAAATTGACAATTTACTCAGGTGGGGTCGATTACTTCAGAAGCAATCCGCGGGAAGGCACTTTCGGCGCGGGAGCGACGTATTCAAAGTAATGCCGAAGGCTTAAAAGGAGGAACTCAAATGCAAAGCAAGAGCGTTCTTAGAAGAAGTTTCGTGTTGGGAATTGGCGCAACGGTGTCAACACAAGCCTGGTCTAATCCCGGCGGTGGGCCAGACTTTGGCGGAGTGAAGATTAGATACAGCCAGCAAGAGTTTTGGAAGATTAAAGCGCAAGAGCTTGGGCGCATCAACTCTGCAATATCCGCATCGAATCAATATCCCGAGGTTGAAGGTTTCTCACCCCGGTTCGCCTCTTCCCTCTGGCAGATGTTGGCAGCTGATCGCAGCGCAACGGCCCGCCTCGTTCGTGAGATGAATGAAATTATAGCAAGATCGGAACGCCGCGGCTATCTCCGGCAGGAGCGTGAATCTGTGTCCATGGATCTCGTGACCTATCGCCAGAAGCTTGCTGATGCTGTTTCAAAGAATAATCGATTGCGGATCATTCGCGAGGAGAACCGCGTCGAGAACGCCGAGACCTATTCGCGCGGTGTCGTCCAGTGGTACAACTCACCATCAGAAGGCTTAAAGTTTTAGTGGGCTTCACTGCGTTTGATCTCTCTGGTTGGTAACCACCGCCCTGGGTACATTTTCGCAAGCTGTGGTTTACGCTCCAGAAGAGTTGCTGATACACTGTTGGTCAGCCAACAACCTGTAGCTTTTTCTATTATGCCAGCACTAAAGCCCACCCAACACACGTGCAAAATTGTCTATCTTGGGCGTGTTGCTGATCGAGACGCGGATCTTGCGTCTGAACCTTTGACCGAGGTGACCTTGCGCTTCGGCGGTGTCGAGGGCGAGGCACATGGCGGTGTAACGCGCGCGTCGTGCAGTCGCGTTATTTCGCAACATCCCCGTGGAACGACCGTCGCCAATGTACGCCAGCTGTCTGTTGTTAGTGTGGAAGAGATGCAGGCGATTGCGTCCGAAATGGGGATTGACCGTTTGGAACCCGCTTGGATTGGGGCGTCTCTCATGATTGAGGGGCTCCCGGAATTTACCCACATTCCTCCCTCATCCCGTTTACAGGCACCATCCGGCGCAACTTTGGTCATCGATATGGAAAATCGGCCGTGTCATTTGCCGGCGGCTGTTATCGATCGTCACATTCCGGATGCGGGCCGTTTGTTCAAGTCTGCTGCGCGTGGTCGGCGTGGCGTCACCGCATGGGTCGAGCGAGAGGGCTTGATCTCAATCGGAGATATATTGACCCTCCACGTGCCTGACCAACCAGCCTGGTCGCATATTTAGGGAACAGGTTTCCGATCCGATACAGCCAAACATCAGTTCGACGAGTCCGAAACTAAAATGTCGCAATTGATGCGCGAATTGAAATCTCGCAAGGCTATCCGCGCGTGAAAGCTGCGTGGAGAGAGGATTGCGCGATGGGATTTAAGTCAGACATTGAAATCGCCCGGGAGGCAAGCAAACTTCCAATCCAGGAAATTGGCGCCAAACTTGGCATCCCAAGTGATGATCTGCTGCCATTTGGCCACGACAAGGCGAAGGTTTCCGCGGAGTTCATCAAAGCGCAAGCGGGAAAGGAAGACGGTAAACTGATCTTGGTGACCGCAATCAATCCAACGCCTGCGGGGGAAGGGAAGACGACAACGACCGTAGGTCTCGGCGATGGCTTGAACGCGATCGGCAAGAACGCAGCGATCTGTATTCGTGAAGCATCACTTGGGCCCAACTTTGGTATGAAGGGCGGTGCGGCAGGCGGGGGCTATGCCCAAGTCGTCCCCATGGAAGAGATGAACCTGCACTTCACAGGTGACTTTCACGCAATCACATCGGCCCACAATCTTTTGTCGGCAATGATCGACAACCACATTTACTGGGGCAATGCGTTGGAAATCGACCAACGCCGCGTCGTGTGGCGGCGCGTCCTGGATATGAACGACCGTGCTTTGCGGGATGTTGTTTCGTCCTTAGGCGGTGTCTCCAATGGGTTCCCGCGTCAAACAGGTTTTGACATCACTGTGGCGTCCGAAGTTATGGCGATCCTTTGCCTCGCGAACGACCTCGAAGATTTGCAAAAGCGTCTGGGTGACATCATCGTCGCATACCGCCGTGACAAATCCCCAATCTATTGCCGTGATATCAAGGCCGATGGCGCGATGGCTGTTCTCTTGAAGGATGCCATTCAGCCCAACTTGGTGCAAACGCTTGAAAACAACCCGGCCTTCGTTCATGGCGGTCCTTTCGCGAATATTGCACATGGCTGTAACTCGGTTGTCGCCACGAAAACGGCTTTGAAGCTGGCAGATTACGTGGTGACCGAAGCCGGTTTTGGGGCCGATTTGGGCGCTGAGAAATTCATGAATATCAAATGCCGCAAAGCGGGTCTGGCCCCATCCTGCGTGGTTCTCGTCGCAACCGTGCGCGCAATGAAGATGAACGGCGGCGTTGCGAAAGCGGACCTTAATGAAGAGAATGTGGACGCAGTAAACAAAGGTTGCCCAAACCTCGGCCGGCATATTGAGAATGTGAAATCATTTGGTGTTCCCGTTGTCGTTGCGATTAACCATTTTGCGGGTGACACCGACGCCGAGGTTCAAGCAGTCAAAGACTTTGTCACTGCGCAAGGATCCGAGGCCATCCTGTGTAAGCACTGGGCACATGGGTCTGAGGGCACGAAAGAGCTCGCGACACGCGTTGTTGAAATCGCAGATGCTGACATGGCGAACTTTGCGCCGCTCTACGGGGATGACATGCCTCTGTTCGAGAAGATCGATACAATCGCAAAGCGGATCTACCGCGCGGATGAAGTGATCGCTGACAAGAAAATCCGGGACCAGTTGCGGGAATGGGAAGCTGCCGGATACGGAAATCTACCGGTTTGTATGGCGAAGACGCAATACAGCTTCTCGACCGATCCTAACTTGCGGGGCGCACCGACAGGTCACACATTGCCCATACGAGAAGTGCGTCTGTCCGCCGGAGCAGGGTTCATCGTTGTGATCTGTGGAGAAATCATGACGATGCCGGGTCTTCCACGCGTGCCTTCGGCGGAAGCGATCATGCTAAATGACGCAGGACAGATTGAGGGGCTGTTCTAGACCTCTTTCCGGACTGTCGATAGGGTCTGACACATGAAAGACCCCAAAGACTGTATGTCCATGGAAGAGCTCCGCGTGGCCATCGATGCATACGACAAAGAGCTGATGGCCGCGCTTGCCCGCCGCGCAAAATACATTGACCGCGCGGTCGATCTGAAACGCGAAAATGGGTGGCCGGCACGGATACCTGGCCGTGTTGAAGAAGTGGCAATGAATGCACGCAAGAACGCAGAGGCTTTGGGGTACGATCCTGATTTTGCCGAGGCGATTTGGCGACAAATGATAGACTGGTCGATTGCTCGCGAAGAGCGTGCCATGACCACAGATCGGGGAGAGATTGATGGGAGCGACGCTGATTGATGGAAAGGCCTTTGCCGCTAAAGTGCGCGGGCAGGTGGCCGATCAAGTTGCTAAGCTGAACGAAGAGCAGGGTATCACACCTGGATTGGCTGTGGTTCTGGTGGGAGAAGACCCGGCATCTCAAGTCTATGTAAAGAACAAGCACAAATCGACGATCGAAGTGGGTATGAATTCCTTTGAACATCGTTTGGATGCTTCAACATCAGAAGCAGATTTGTTGGCCCTGATCGATCAGCTGAACAATGATCCCGCGGTTCACGGCATCCTATGCCAACTTCCCTTGCCTGGTCACCTGAACGAAGAACTTGTGATCAATTCTATTGTTCCGGAAAAGGACGTAGACGGGTTCCATATTTCGAATGTGGGTTTATTGGGCACGGGGCAGAAGTCGATGGTGCCTTGTACCCCGCTTGGGTGCTTGATGATGTTACGCGATCACCACGGATCGCTTTCTGGATTGAATGCTGTGGTCGTTGGAAGGTCCAACATTGTTGGCAAGCCTATGGCGAACCTTTTGCTGAAAGACAGTTGTACAGTTACGATCGCGCATTCGCGCACCAAGGATATTGAAGACCTGTGCAAGCAAGCAGACATCCTCGTGGCAGCGGTGGGTCGCCCAGAAATGGTCACGGGCGATTGGGTAAAGCCTGGGGCCACTGTCATTGATGTCGGCATCAATCGTATCCCACATCCAGAGACTGACGGTAAAACAAAGCTGGTTGGTGATTGTGACTTCGAAAGTTGTTCAAAAGTTGCGGGCGCCATTACGCCGGTTCCTGGCGGGGTTGGCCCCATGACGATTGCCTGCCTATTGGCAAACACGTTGACCGCTGCGTGTCGGGCCAATGGGCTACCCGAACCAGAGGGCCTTACCGCGTAAGATGGACGATCCGCGCTACATCAACGGTCGCGCGGTTCGATCGCGCATCCTTCAAGAGGTCAAGGCAGAGGTTGACCGCTTGCCCAACGTCGGTCGGTTGGTGTCAGTGTCAATCGGCGATATCCCCGAGATAGCGGTCTATGTCCGCGGGCAAGCGCGCGGTGCAGAGGTGGCGGGATTACCCTTTGATCAACAATTCTGGCCTGGAGACATCAGTCAGAACGAATGCAAGTCCCGCATTGTCGCCATGAATGACGATCCTGGTGTGTTGGGGGTCATCCTCCAACGTCCAGTACCGGATCATATAAATGTCCGATCTCTCCAATCTGCGATCCACCCGTTGAAAGACGTAGAGGGCATGAACCCCGCCTCTATAGGCAACATCGTCTATTCTGACGTGGCGCTCGCGCCTTGCACCGCCGCGGCTTCCGTTGAGCTGATCAAAGAGACAGGCTTGGATTTGCACGGGCTTGAGGTCGTCATGATTGGTCATTCGGAGATTGTTGGAAAGCCGGCTGCGATCATGCTTATGGCCGAAGGTGCAACAGTCACAGTGTGTCACCATATGACCAGATCCGTTGCAATGCACACACGGCGTGCTGATGTTGTGATTGTGGCGGTGGGCAAAGCCCATCTGATCGGAGCCGATATGATCAAGCCAGGGGCGGCGGTGATTGATATTGGCATAAATCAGGTTGAGGTGAACGGAGAACTAAAGATTGTCGGCGATGTCGATACAGAGGCCGTGAAGGACGTCGCCGGGTGGATTACTCCGGTCCCCGGTGGAGTTGGGCCGGTCACAGTGGCTATTTTGATGCGCAATGCCCTCGTCGCTCACAAGCGCCAGGTCAAAGCTGGCTGGCTCTAGGAAAATGCTGGAATGCAGCGGGCCTTGTCGCCTGTGAGAACGGCAAGTGCATCCTTCTGCATGATTTTTTGAATAGCCGGGTCGGTCACGCGAAGTCCGCCAGTATATGTTCCAAATGCCGGCATCACGACTCGGGTTTTATCAATCAAAAAACAAGGCCGTGATCGCCCGGCAAGTTGCGCCTTCGGGTGGTAGTGACCAGAGATTTCTGCAACCTCTTTCGGGTCGGCGATGTGGCGGAACGTGACGGTACCAATGGTCAAATCTGCAAGATGCGTGCCCCCAATGTGCACGGGCCCGGCATCGTGGTTACCTTCGATCCAAATCCACTCCCGGCCCGCCATAAGGCTCGAGAGTTGCGCATTATCATCATCAGACAGCTCGTCCAAAGCCCGGAGATCATCAAAGCTATCGCCTAAGCAGATGACCCTTTTGGGCAAAAACCGAATAATTTCCTCGGTCAATCGTGCGAGTGTATCGGTTGTTTCGTAGGGGGGAACCAACACGCCGGAACGCCTGGCCATACGGCTCGACTTTCCGAGATGAAGGTCAGAGACGATCATCAGGTTCTCGTCGCCCCATGTGAGGACCCCACTGGGATGGGCGGTCAAGTGCGCCCCGTGAAGCATGAAGTTGTATTCGCCCATGACGGGTAGAAAGCCGGAACTGGCGGCTCTGTTCAAGCTATTTTAATCCAACTTCGGCCATCAGTTCGTCCGCTTTGACGTCCATTAGGTAGGCCCGCCCAGCACCGGCAATGGGGATCCGTCCTGCTTCGAGTAAAAGCGGTGCCGCCAACGGTGTAACATGTCGCGCCCTCACGTGATCGACGCGACCCTCTGTCCGTTCCAACATGGCCTCGATTCGTCCAAAATCGACAAGGCCACGATCCGCTTCAGCCCGAGTGGCCTTCATAAGAAGATGATCGGGGTCATATTTCAAAAGCGTGTCGTAAAGTATATCCGAATTGAAAGTGGCCTGTCGGCCCGATTTCCGCTGCCCGGGGAGGTTCCGTTCGATCAATCCGGCGACGTGCGCGACGCTTCGAAAACTGCGTTTCATGACGGCGTTTTTCGAAAGCCAGGTCTCTAAGCCGTCGCGTAAACCGTCCGCTGTGACAAGCGCAGCCAGATCCGTGACGGCCTCGATGCTCCAAACGAGAAGGGCGTAGTCATTGACGACGAAGCCGAGGGGCTTTAGCCCGGCGTCTTCCATCCTTCTGGATACAAGTAGGGCAAGCGTGGAATGTGCATTCCTTCCCGCAAAACCATAGATGCATGTATATTCTGTGGCATCTCGCACGAAGCTTTCTCCAAGGAGCCGATCGGGCCGCGGCATACGGCTCATCTCGCTTTGTAAGGAAAGCCATTTCGACACGTAGCCGGGCATCGCGGACCAATCACCGGTTTGAAGATATGCCATGACACGATCAGACAGTAAGAGCGACGTTGAGAATTTGGTCCCACCAAAAACCGCGATCTTTGGATGTGTGTCAGGCTTCTTCGTGACTTCCAGGGTCATTTCTCGCAACCCTTCGTAGCGAACAGTTTGCCCCCCGATCAGAAATGTGTCCCCTGGGCTGAGCGTCGCGGCGAACGCCTCTTCAACCTCTCCGAGGGGTTTTCCACCTCGACTATTTTTCATCCGAACGGCAAGTGTCTCTGTATCTACAATCGTTCCAATATTCATACGGATTCGGCGAGCGATGCGCGGATCGCGAAGATGCCAGTTGCCATTGGCATTTCGTATTAACCGCTGCCATTGGTCGTAGGCGCGTAGGGCGTATCCACCGGTTGCGCAAAAGTTCAGACAGTCATCAAAATCACCACGGGCAAGCGAAGAGTACGGCCCGGCGCTTCGCACCTCATCATAGAGTTGGTCAGCATTCTGGGGTGCAGAGCAGCTGCGGATCAAGATATGTTGGCAAAGGACATCAAGCGGGCCTGGTTTTCGCGGTTCGCCATCAAGATCGTTTTCGACCACCGCCTCAAGGGCCACACGGCATTCCACCAACTCAAATCTGTTGGCTGGCACGATGATCGCGCGTGAGGGGGCATTATACGTATGATTGGATCTTCCAATTCGTTGCACGAGCCGCTTGACGTTCTTCGGCGCGCCGATCTGTATAACGAGATCTACATTTCCCCAATCGATCCCGAGATCCAATGATCCGGTGCACACAATCGCGCGCAGTGCCCCGGCAACCATTGCCGCCTCCACCTTCGCGCGCGCTTCCCGACTGAGCGATCCGTGGTGCAATGCAATGGGAAGGTCCCCATCATTCTCTGCCCAAAGAGCGTAGAAGAAGATCTCTGCCTGGGCGCGTGTATTGATAAAAATCAACGTCGTGTTGGCTTTTCGAACCTCTTCCAACACTTCCGGGACGGCATATACCGCACCGGCTCCGGCCCATGGTGGTTCGGCTTTTGTTACCATCATAGAGATGTCGGGCGTGGGTCCTGGGTCTGCGTAAATGATCTCGCATGGTGTCGGATGCGATGCAAAAAAATGGGCGAGGGACGGGGGATCTTCCACCGTTGCAGACAGCCCAACGCGAACTAAATCTGGGATCAACGCCTCCAGCGATGCGAGGCATAGCATAAGTTGATCTCCACGCTTGCTTTCGGCAAGCGCATGTATTTCGTCCACCACAACTCGTTTCAAACCCTCAAATATTCTTGGGGCGTCTTCGTATGACAACAGCAAGGCCAGACTTTCGGGCGTCGTTAAGAGTATGTGCGGCGGGTCGGCCCGTTGTCTTTTGCGTTGGGTTTGGCTGGTATCACCTGTTCGATCTTCGACGCGGATGGGCAGCCCCATTTCGTCGATCGGTGTTTGGAGGTTTCTGCGGATATCTGCCGCGAGCGCCTTTAGTGGTGATATGTACAGGGTGTGGAGGCCGCTATGATCACCGGTCTCAAGGTCGACCAGTGTCCGCAGAAATCCCGAAAGAGTTTTACCAGCGCCCGTAGGCGCAATCAAAAGAGTTGCTTTCTGGTCGGAATTCGCCAGCAGGTCGCGCTGATGGGGATGGGGATGCCACGCCCTTGCTTTAAACCAATCGCTCAGACGCGGTGTCAGTTCAGTCAAGCGTGTCTTCTACAAAGAGGTTTTCCCAAGCCGCATCCAGCATCGCTTCGTCGATTGGGGCTTTTGGGTCGAATTTGAGCATCGATTGAATCTGGTTCAACAAAAACACGGCGTGAAAGTTCGCGTATCTGTTGTTGATTTCCGGGTAACGCTTCGTGAACAGGCGCACCAAAATATCTTCGGGGACTTGGACACCTTTGGCTTTCGAGACCAAAAGGAAGACCTGCAACAGCTCGTCTCGCGACGGGGAATTGATTTTGATCTTGTACTGAATGCGGCGCAGCGCGGCGTCATCGAAGAGCTCTTTTGGATGAAAGTTCGTGGAGAACATAACCAAAGTGTCAAAGGGAACAGTGACCTTTTCGCCAGACGCAAGTGTGAGAACGTCTTTCTGCTCTTCCATTGGAACAATCCAGCGGTTGATCAAATCTTGCGGCGGTTCTGTTTGGCGGCCAAGGTCGTCTACGACAAAAATTCCAGACATTGATTTGAACTGTAGCGGGGCCTGATAGATCTTGGTCACCGGGTTATAGTTCAGCTCAAGCTGCGCCAGCTTAAGTTCACCACCAGTTATGACAACGGGTCGTTTGCACAAAAGATATCGTTGATCGAAATGTGCGCTTTGGCTTCTGAGGCTTGTCGGATCCTCTTCCATTTTGATCGGCTCACCATGCACCGAGTCGTCATAAACAGAGATCACCTGGCCGTTGATTTCTATAAAGCGCGGCACATAGATGTCTGTTTTGATGGCGCTTGCAATACAGTTGATAAGAGATGTTTTCCCATTTCCCGGCGCGCCATAGAGCAAAATAGATCGACCGGAGTTCACCGCAGGCCCAAGTTTTCGAGGAACCATCGAATTGATCACGAGCGACGAAAACGCCGTTTCAATTTCGCTGGGCGAGATGCGTATATTTCTGATCAGCTGCCGATTTATTTGCTCACGGTAGGTGTCCATGGTAACCGGCAAAGCGCCAAACACTTCAGATTGGGTCAATGCGATTTCAGCTTGTTGACGGCCACGTTGCGTCAGGGCGAGCCGAATCTCGGTGCCAAATTCGGTCCGGATCTCCCCTAAATTCTCGACTAGATTTTCGCTCCGTAACAGCTCGACAATCTCAATTCCAATCGGTGGGAGAACCGTGAGTGCTTTTGCGACACGATTTGCAGAATCGAGTGACAAACGCTGCATGGTCTTTAGCGCATGATCCCGAACGAAGGTTTGGGAGAGACCTAACTCAAAGAGTGTCTTCGGTGGTTTTGGCGGTTCGATCGTGGTTGCTTGGGACGTCATAGTTGGTCTTCAGAGAGTGTCGAGTGAGAGAGATATCATGTATCCAAGGTATGATAGACCAATAGTGACGCCAAATGGAAAGTGTTTCATTCGATGAAACGACGCCCATTTCTCTTCTGGGTCCCTTGGCCGAACAAAACGCCCGACAACCCTGTGAAGCAGCAAGACGACTAAGGTGCAAAGCGCCAGAATGAATAAATACTCTAAGAACCCCCACAGACCAAGTGATATCGCGACAGCCCCCAACAGCTTCGCGTCCCCTCCGCCCATACGACCGAGGGCGAATGCAAAGTACACGGACACCATGACGAAAAGAGCGAAGGCCAATCGATAGGCGACTTCGGGCCATTCAAGCAACGCGGCCGATAGTATCGTCGCTATCATCGCAAAACTGCCGGTCAGCCAGTTGCGGATCAGCATTTCCCGTAAGTCGGACCAAATCGCAATGGCGGCAAGCGGCCCTAACATGAGCAGCGACGCGAAAATATACTCTGCGGGGGCCTCCATCAGTTGGTGGCCGACCCTCTTAAGCTATCGAGACTGCGCTGCGCTTCTGTGAAGAATTCTGGATGTGTGTCCACCGCCTGTTGAATGAGAACAATACCCGTCTCACGGTTGCCTTGTTTTACGGCCGATAGGCCCAGAGTGTAGTACAGCTGGGCTTTTTCCGTCTCGGTCATTGGGATCAACGGGAGCGTGTAGTTTTTCTGAGACGCTCGCGCTAAGACCATATTATTTTTCGCCACAAACAAGGTGCGATCGTTCTTTACTGCATCGGCAAAGAGCGCCTCTGCTTCCGCAAAATTACCTCGTGTTAGTTTTGAGTAGCCCCAATTGTTGAGAATACTGGCTGGCTGTGACGTCAGGTTTGTCGCGGCCTTGTAGAACGCATCTGCGTCGGACCACTCCTTATTTGCATCTGCGACCAACGCTTCTAGGCGATATCGTTGAAATGTTTGAACAGTTGGAGGTACCAAATCGAGCTGTTTCTTCGCTTCGGACCAATCGTTTATGCGTACCAAAGCATCGGCGTAATCAATACGGTCTTGATCGCTTGTCCCCTCCATCGTGAGAATCTTTTGGTATACCGGCACCGCGTCTGTCGCACGTTTCCCTCTTGTGAGAGATTTTCCAAGACCTCTTTGAAGGTCGATCCGTGTTTCATCCTTTTGAACCGCATTCGCGAAATACGAGATTGCGTCATTGGGATCTGCTGCGGTCAGCATGATACTATTGAGGTCGCTTTCGTCGACCACCCCAATGATCGTCTTATCAACCTCTTCTTCTTGGCTTTGGCATGCAGCGAGCCCGCCTGCGAGTACTGCACAAAAAGCGATCCGCATAAATGCGTTCGTCATGATGGTCACCTGCTCTTTTCGCCTCAATTCGGTGTTTCGAGAAGCAGGTAAACGCCATCTCCCCGCCGCACCAATTCGAAGTCACTTTCTTTATTGGGTTCTTTATACTCGATTTCTTCAAGCGTGGCGACAATTTTGGCGATGTTGTTCTTAATTTGTGTGGACCTGCCCTCTGCGAGACCGAAGGCAATTTCAAAGGCACGCTTCGCTTCGCGGAATTGGCGTTTCTCGGCGAGTAGAACCCCTAAATTGTTCCATGCTGGGCCAAAATCGCGATTTTGCTCGACAGCATTCCGAAGCAACCGCTCGGCTTCGCCTGTCCGTCCGAGTTTAAGGTTCGCGACGGCTATCGCATTTAAAACATCTGGCGTCAGCCCAAGCTCGACCACAGAGCGTTGGTAAGCCTTCAAGGCAAGTTCGTATTCCCCGCTTCGCATGAAGTTATGCCCAACCGAAAGTCCGTCGACAGATGCCGCGTTGGGATCAACGCCCGGCGGCGCCAAATAGTCAGGGCTTTCGGAGCTTGGTCCACATCCCGCCAAAAGAACGATAATCGAAATAAAAAACCACGCTATTGCGGGTCTAAGCGGCGTCAAGGTGCGCCAGCGGCCCCAAGATACAGATAGATGCTGTACATTGAAGGACCGATCAAGATCACAAGCAGCGGTGGAACGGTAAACATCATCGTTGCCAAGGTCATCTTAGTCGGCAAAGTGTTTGCTTTCTCTTCCGCTTTTGTAACCCTCTTATCCCGCATCTCGGCGGCATAAATCCGGAGCGCCTCACCGATGGGCGTACCGAATGTCGCCGATTGAACAAGTACGGTCACGAAGGCTTTGATATCATTCACACCTGTTCGTTCGGACAGGTCTCGCAAAACAGTTGCACGGTCTTTACCCGCATATGTCTCATTCGCAATAATCGTGAATTCTTCTGCCAACACCGGATAGCCATGTCGAATTTCTCGGGCAACTTTTTGGATGCTTTGATCCAGTGATTGCCCCGCTTCAACGCAAATTAACAAAAGGTCAAGCGCGTCGGGAAAGCCATCTTGTATTTCGATTTGGCGTTGATCACGCCGTTTGTCGATCCAGTAAGATGGTAAATAATAGCCGGCAAATCCAAGACCACCGATAATCAAAACAACTTTTTGCACGTTCTCAGAGTCGTTCTCAAACAAGAGCACCCAGACGGTCCCAATCAATAGACCGGCCACCCCAAATATGAGCTTTGAGGCGTGGAATGTGCGCACGGCATTTTTGCTCCTATACCCAGCTTGCACGAGCTTGAGTTGCGTTGCAGAAAACTCTTTCTGGTCCGTCGGTTCTAGATATTGCGCAAATCGATCCAACTGCGCGATATCACTGCCGGTGTTCCGCAGAGAATCCGGGTTGCGGCCGCGCTTTGATGGCGCCTCGTGCACGCCTTTGATCCGCTCAAACGGGTCAGGCCTTTGAGACAGCATGATCGGCACAGATAGAAAGACGAAGAATATGCCCACTGCACCTAGGGCAATGTAAGGCCCGGCCGGACCCAATAGGTCTGTGAGATATGTGATAATTGTGTCCATGTTCAGACCTTAATGTTAACCATCGCGCGCATCACGAATATATTGATGACGAGCATTGTGACCACCCCTAGCGCAGCGGGAACAAATAATGCACTTTCACGAACCTCATCATAGTATCCTGGACGCGTGATGTTGATGAGTGCCAATGCCGCAAAGGGAAACATCGACAAAAACATGCCGGACCATTTCGCTTCTGCGGTAATTGCCTGAACCCGACGAAAGAGCTTGAACCGTGCTCGGATCACCTTGGAGAGACCATCCAAAATTTCGACCAAATTACCACCCGATCGTGCTTGTATACCCACCGCCACCGACAGGAACTTCAGATCTGGCACGTCAATTCTGTTGGCCATTTGTTCGACAGCAGCGCTCAACTCCATTCCGTAGGTGGTTTCATCGGCAACCAATCCGAATTCAGATCCAATTGGATCTGCCATTTCGTCTGCAACGATATTGATTGCGTTGGCGAACGGATGGCCCACGCGTAGAGAGCGCACAATCAGGTCAAGCGCGTCAGGAAGCTGTTCTTCAAACAGGGCGATCCGCGCATTCGCTTTTCGCACGATCCACAGGTACATCCCTCCAAACCCCATGGCGAGCCCGACGAGCACGGCCGTGTAAAGACCTGAAGAGGTAAAGGTCAGGAGAGCCCCTGTCGCAACAACCGAAACGAGGCACATGACCATAATGATTTGAGCGGGGGTAAAGGCAATGTTGGCTTGCTGGGCTTTGTGGGCCAAAATCGAATAAATTGGGATCCCGGTGGAAGCCTTGTGTTGCTCTCGTTCTTTGCGGAGCTGAAGAAGGACCTCCTCATAATCGTTGGTTTGCTCTAACAGGGCCAAACGTCGATTGATGCGGGAATTGCCCGAAATCGACTTGCCGAACATGACCAAGTAGACCCCCTGAATAATCAGGAGAATCCCCAAGAAAACCAAACCAAAAATCACAAACTGGAAGTTCATGATCGATATCTATTGTGCAGCGGTCCGTGTGTAAATGCTGGTTGGCAAATCGTACCCCCATTGAGTGTAACGCTCTGAGAAAGTTGATCGCAATCCCGTCGGTGTGAAGCGCCCAATGATCTTGCCGTTCTGGTCTGTTCGTTCAATCTCATACTTGAAAATCTCTTGAAGGGCGATCACGTCGCCCTCGAGCCCGGTCACCTCTGTGATCGACACCATGCGACGCGAACCATCTTGGAGGCGTTTGACCTGGACAATCAAATCGACTGAGGAAACGATTTGATTTCGCATCGCGCGCAACGGCAGTTCAACACCTGACATCGCAATCATATTTTCCATACGGGACAAAGCATCGCGCGCTGAGTTGGCGTGGATTGTGGTCATTGATCCGTCGTGGCCCGTGTTCATGGCCTGTAACATATCAATGACCTCTTCGCCCCGCGTCTCCCCCACGATGATCCGATCTGGCCGCATACGAAGGGCGTTCTTCAGGAGGTCTCTCGGTGAAACCTCTCCCGTGCCTTCGACATTCGCCGGACGGCTTTCCATTCGGGCCAAATGGGTTTGTTGCAGTTGAAGTTCCGCGGTGTCTTCAATCGTTGCAATGCGCTCGTCATTGTCGATGAAGCTCGAGAGAGCGTTCAACGTTGTTGTTTTGCCGGAGCCGGTACCACCTGATACAATGACATTTAATCGAGTTGCGACGGCGGCTTGTAAATACGCTGCCATCTCATCTGTGAAAGCGCCAAAGTTTACGAGATCGTCGATACCAAGTTTATCTTTTTTGAACTTCCGGATTGAAACAAGGGCACCGTCGACGGCGATAGGGGGGACCATCGCATTAAAGCGCGATCCATCTTTAAGCCGAGCATCCACATAGGGATTGCTTTCGTCGACACGGCGACCAACCGCCGACACGATCTTATCGATGATACGAAGAAGGTGGTTGTCGTCGTAAAAGACCGTATCAGTCAATTCCAGCCGTCCCGCGCGTTCGATAAAAACCTGCTTTGGGCCGTTTATAAGAATATCGTTGATCGTTGGATCTTTCAGCAACGGGTCCAACGGGCCAAGGCCTTTGACCTCGTCATAGAGATCGCTAAATAGGATATCGCGTTCTTGGCGATTAAGGACGACGCCCTGTTCCTGAAGACCATCAGATGCAATCGCCGCAATTTCAGTGCGGAGTTCGCGTTCTCCAGCACCTTCCAAGGCGCCAAGGTTCAAGTTTTCAAGAAGCGTCTTGTGAAGTTGCATGCGCAACTCCATCAGCCGTTGAACACGTTTTGCGTCACGTTCGTTTCCTGGCTTTCCCTCGACCGATGTATTCGGCTTTACTGCAACTTTTGGCTGCGCCGGTTGGCTTGAGAAATCTACTGATTTCACATTTGAAGTACCGGATGACGCACCGGGGGATTTTTCGCCGCTACCGTATTTCTTGAACATTTAGCGTGCCTCTTCGTTCGTCTCCTCCTTTAATGCCAGATCAGCTAGGGTTGTGGCAATCTTTCTGATTTCCCGCCGCAAAGGATTTTTCGGCGTTATCTCCGCAAGGGGAGAGCCGTGATCACCGGCATAAGGGACTTGTTTCAACCCGTCTGGCAAAAAGAAGCGGAATTCGACGTCCAAGCTGTCTGCGAGCTTTTTGACTCGGCTGCGCCCCGTCAGGTCCGTCATTTTTGGCGCGCGGTTTAACACAAACTGAACCTTCTCGTAGGGCAGGTCATCCGACTTCAAGACGCGCAAGAACCGCAAAGCGTTTTGGGCCGATCTCATATCAAGTTCGAGAAGGGTGAAAAACAACTGAGAGGCGCGCAAAACTGTTTCCGTCCAACTCACCAGGTTTTTTGGTAAGTCCACAACGACGAAATCGTAGTTTCGCGCAAAAACGGAAAGAAGGTGCTCCACTTCTTTCTGACCGACAAATTCCAGTGGGATCGCATCACTCGGAGCGGCAAGGATATCCAATCGTTGTTGGAAGTTCGACACGATTTGGGCAATTGTATCGTCATCTGCGTCCATCGCATTTGACAAAAGCTCATATGTCGATTCCGTGCGCGGAACATCCAGATAGGTCGATATCGTTCCGAACTGTAGGTCCAGATCGATAATGCAGACCCGCATGCCTTTTTGTTCGACCAGTGTTTGAAGTTCCCATGCAAGATTGGCCGCGAAGGTGCTGCTGCCAACCCCTCCGGCAAGGCCGTAAACGGGGAATATGATGCCTTTGCGGTCGGGTCCGCGTGGGCGAGGTTGCTGCGCCTCTGGAGCAGGCGCCTGAGCAACTTGCGCCGGGACCTGAGCATTCAGGGCCTTAAAGCGCTCTCTCGTCTCTTGCAGAGCATTGGGCGGCAAAGGGTAGGGCAGAAAATCATCAGCGCCGAGCCGCATGAAGCTGTGAAGAGCCGCTGGAGAGAGATCTTTTGCTAAAAGAACAGTCTGAAATCCTTGCGCCTTTGATGTCGAGATAATGTCGGAGACACTTTCTGTGTTTTCGGCATCGCCAGCATCTAAGGCGATCACAACAATCTCTAAGTCCGATGCCTCGGGCGTCGTTAGAACCGCCGTTGCGTCCGCAAAGTCCAAACCGCCCCAACTGTCGCCAAACTGGCTCTCCATTTCGGCGATCAGTTCGTTGAATTCAGTCAGGTCCCTTGCAACAGCACAGGCGAGTACTGTCCCAGATTGTTCACTCTCAGCCATAGTCTCTCGCTAATTTTCTGCAGCAGATAGAGCAAATGAGAGCGGGCTCCAAGGTCAAAGCGACCTTGGATAAAACTCACTTATTCGCCGCCTGGTGTCGTCTCGCTCAGTGTCCGGGTGGTTGCGTCTGTTAGGCGCGCATACCGCGACACATATTGTTCATACACGTTGACTGCGTATTTCCCGTCCAACTCGCCATCAAACGGTTTAACGAAGGCCACAACCTCTGTCACGGTTCGGCGGTTCTGGCGGCTGCGCCCTTGTGTCAGCACAAGAGGACGGGTTTCGCCAAAGGATGCGACGGCATCAATACGCTCGCGGGGTACGCCCAGGGAAATCATGAAGTTTACTGCGGCATCAGCGCGCCGCTTACCAAGGCTACGGTTATAGGCATTAGACCCTGGGCGATCAGTGTGACCAAAGATGCGGAACTTAACGGCCGGATGGTCAAGTATCCATCTTGCCTGCGCCCGGAGGGCTGCTCTTGCATCATCATCAAGTTCTGCGCGGTCAAAATCGAAATTGATGGTGGCGGGAACCTCGGACGCGAACATGCGCGTCAGATTCTTCAACATTTCTTCGGATGGAAGGACCTGAGCACCCTGGTTTATCGATGTCGATACTCCCAGTAGCCCGGACCGATTGAGAGAATCACCTGCCGATGGCCCCGCAAAATCTAGTTCAGAGTCGGCGCACGCAACGGCGAGGACACTCACAGAAGAAATCAAAATTGCGCGAAGTTTTCCGTTTTTATTCAAGAACATAGCCGTAGCTCCCTGAAAAGTCTTGTCCTTCCACAGTTCCCGGTTTTCCGGTTGTGCGTCCGAGCAAGAACAACTCTGCCTCCGAAGGCGGTTGGATCCGATCTGTGGGTAGGGACAGCAAGTCCCCATCAACAGGCGTCACGAGATGCGGAGTGATTATGATAACCAGTTCGGTTTGTTCACGTGTATAGTCTGCACTTCGGAACAGTGCGCCAAGAATAGGAATATCACCAAGCCATGGCACTTGGGCGCTCGCGTCACGGAAGTCATCCTGAAGAAGGCCAGCAATGGAGAGGCTTTGCCCATCTTTGAGTTCCACAATTGTTGATGTGCTCCGCTCTGTAAACGCAAATGCGGTCGAGGTGCCTGTGTCCACCTGAATGGTTGTATCGATTTCACTGACCGCCGCGGTGATCGCAACGTTTATGTTCCCGTCGTCCAACACGGTCGGAAGGAATGTCAACTGAACACCGAATGGACGATACTCGACCGAAATCCCGTCATCAGATGAAACCGGAATAGGAAACTCGCCACCGGCAAGAAAGCTCGCCTCCTGGCCCGACAGGGCGACCAGGTTGGGTTCTGCAAGCGTTCTCACAAGACCCTTTGTTTCGAGCGCTTCGATAAGAACTTCAATCGCGAAACTTCCGGATGAAAACCCGAGGCGGAACGCGCCTTGAGTATCGTCACCCACAACGACGTCGCCAAATGGGGTATTGTCCCCACTTAAGAATGTTCCTGTTTCACCTGCGGATGTAAAATCGCCCTGACCAGCACTAAAGCCGATGCTTGACCCAAGCTGTTTGGACACCGACCGGTTCATTTCTGCAAAGCGCACTTTGAGCATAACTTGATTGCTGCCGCCCACTGTCATCAAGTTTGATACGGCTTGTGGAGCATAACGTTCTGCAAGCTCGAGAGCTCGGTTCAAACGCGGTGTACTCGAAACGTTGCCGCTCAAAACAATCCCGCCAGCTGCGGTGCGCACTTCGATGTTTTCACCTGGGAGGATGGCCTTCAACCGCTCTTTGAATTCCTGCAAATCAGGTTCAACTTGCAGATCAACATTCGTGATAAGCCGCCCGTCTGAGCCAAGTAAGGTCAGCGTTGTCCGCCCTGGTGCTTTGCCCAGAATGTAAATTGTACGATCCGACAGAGTTGCAACGTCGGCGATGGCCGGGTTGGCAACTGAAAGTTCCGCGAAGGGCTGCTCAGATTCCAAAACAACGGCACGGTTGGTGTTCACAGTAATGCTGCTTGATGCTTCCCCGTCCATAACACGGAGAAGGCCTTGCGAATGCACAGGCGCCGCTGGTACTGTTGCGGCCAAACACGCCGCAAATACCCATGCAATGGGTGATTTCTGCTTCATTGTGACCCTGCCTCTCTGATCACGGATGTTATTTGTTATTGTGGATAACTTTGCACGAAACGGAGTTTTTCGCAAGAATCAATATGTTACGCCGCACAGAAGCTGTGCGAAATTTGTAACAGCGCAGCTTCTAGTGGGGGAAAGAGTAGGTAACCACTAATTGTTGGGCAATTACTGCGAGCAGGGAATCTGTTGGCGAATGCTTTCGGTTCCGCGTCTCACAATCGTGAAGCACTCTTCCACTTTCTGCACTTCTTCTTCGACTTGCTCTTCAATGCCCAAGAAGTCGGACTGATCCACGCGAATTTCGCCGGCGGATTCCGTGTCCCCGATGCCGCGAAGTGAAACGACCAGTTTCCCGCTGGCTTGTGCTTGGACCAACCGCGCAACCGTTTCCGGTGGAACGGCAACGGTGATCGTCCGGGCCACTTGGTTGCTTCCAACCACACGACTTCCTGTTTCTGTATCACTGTTGATCGCAATCAGTTCGACCCCATCAAGGATCAGGCGTGTTGCTGTTTCCCCGCGATCTCGACCAGTCCAAAAAACATCCACGAGATCACCAGGTCGAATGAAGGATCCGTTTGACACGTCTACCTTCAATGTGAAGGCGCGAAGACCGATGCCAAGTCGCGAGACGATGCCGGCATCTTGGCCAGGTTGCGTAACTTTTGAAGCGAGTATCAGATCGCCTGCATCCATCGCTTTTATAACGAGCCGCTGTAGCGGCTGATCTTCCGTACCGAACAATGTCTCTTCATCGTCGAAAAATCCTTCGGGCAGCAGTTTTTCCGGCCACATCACGCGTTTCAATTTCTCTTTTTCGATTGGCCGCCCATAGGCGAGCTCCTCATTCGCGATAAATACCTCACGGGTTGGAACAACTTTCGCCGCTTCTCGCTTAAGGCCCGTTATCTGCTGATTGAGCCGATTAAACTCTTGCATAACAAGATAACCAGAGAAGCCGGCGATGCCGACCCCCACGAATAGTATCAAAATAAATCCTAGACGCATATCTTCAGCTCCGCTTTCGAACCGTCGTATAAAAAAAAGAGAGCGGCATTGCAAACACCGCTCTCTCTAATTCGATATTCTGTTTAAGTCTGCCGTGGTCGAATACGACCACCCAACTTACTTAACAGTTGTGTTAACGTTCTCTGAGATTGTGGAAGCAGCAGACTGCAGACCGTTTTGAACAACAGTTACAACTGTACCAACCAGAAGGATCAGAGCAGCAGCGAGAACAACCCAGTCAACTGTAACCGCGCCGGACTCGTCTTTTTTCAGACCGAAAAGTTTCATTAGATTTCTCCATTTTTACGGGGACCCCGCCCACGAAAGGCTAGTGTACACGCAAAACACTATGTTTGTACATTAAGTCATTAATGAGACGCGTGCATGAAAAAATTTGGTCGCGCTTTGGCAAATGGCGCGAAAAATGTTTCAATTTTCGCCCGATACTGCAAAAAAACAACAAAAAACAAGCGACAAAAGCAGAATACATGATGAAACAGGCGGGTGTAAGGCACCAATTACCATATGTTTTTTTGCTTTTGCTCTGTGGTCCGGGCGTGATTCTTGCTGAGTCTTTGGATCAACAGTTCAAGCGAATCACAGTTCAGGAACTTGATACGGGCAACCGTATCAATGTTCAGATCTCACCACAGGACACGCCAGAGGCAGTGCCGGAGACCGACCCCTTCGAAAATCCTACTCCCACAGCAGTATTTGAGATCGATGAAGATGAAATGACTGCGGCTTGGTTTTGGCGTCGCGTGTCGCCTGCGCTGGAAGACGCCTCACGCGACGCACTCGAACGCGCGGCGTCGGTTGTTGCAGAAGAAGGGCGCCTCTCTGTTGCGTCTCATTCCGAAATAGACACTCTGATACGCCAGTACGGCGCCCACTTGTTGGCGGCCGGTGCTGAGACGGGAACGTCGCCTGCGCTGCTTCTCTCAATTATGTATGTCGAGTCGCGCGGCAATCGTACGGCTGTGAGCCCAGCCGGTGCCCAAGGCGTGATGCAGCTTATCCCCGCCACAGCTTCGCGTTTCGATGTCGATGATCCTTTTGATCCTGGGCCTGCAATTCTCGGTGCAGCGCAGTATTTGCGGTTTCTCTTAGACGAGTTCGCAGGTGATGCTGTGCTCGCGCTGGCCGGATACAACGCCGGCGAAAACGCGGTGCTCCAAAACGGACGTGTTCCGCCTTACAAAGAAACCCGCGCCTATGTTCCGAAAGTCATAGCCACATGGATCGTCGCGAGCGAGTTTTGCTCAAGCCAACAAACGCTCGCCACAGATGGCTGCGTTTTTGCCAACCTTCGGTAGAGGCGGACCTATGCAGTTTCGCTTGGCCCCGGCATCGGGCATGTTAAAGACTGGGCGGGAATAAATCGGTTGAAGATTTGCAACGCAGTACGCTCTTCTATGTTCTTAAGGAGCTTAGACCAAAGCAATGGGTGAAGAACCTACTGGTTTTTCTTCCTCTTGTCGCATCGCATGCCCCGCTTCACGAGCTTTGGGTCTCGGGCGTGATCGCTTTTTTGGCGTTCAGCGCGCTCGCCTCCGCTGTCTACATTATCAACGATATCTCCGACATCGAGGTGGACCGTGCCCATCCGGAAAAACGCTTTCGCCCGATCGCGGCCGGTCACGTGTCGATAAAACTCGGGCTTATCGTTGCGGCCGGCCTCACCACGCTTGCCATTGGGCTGGCTTGGTTTCTCGGCCGTGAGTTTTTAGTGGTTTTGATCGTCTACTTGCTTTTGACAACGGCGTACTCCTTTTGGGCAAAGCAGAGAAGACTTCTGGACATCATATTTTTGGCGGTTCTCTACGGTATTCGCGTCATTGGTGGCGCTGCTGCGACCGGCCTGGACGCCTCGCTTTGGTTTCTTGGCTTTGTGGGTCCCGTCTTTTTGTCGCTTGCCGCGGTGAAGCGTCTTACCGAAGTGACGCGCCTTAATGTGGATGGACGTGTGCCGGGGCGGGCTTATGCGCGCGAAGATCGTTGGCTCATTCTCGGCATCGCGGTTGTCTCGGCCGTGGCCGGTGTTCTGGTCTTCGTTGGCTATTCATTTTCGTCCGCAGCCGAGGCGCTCTACGACCAAATTACGTTCTTCCAACTTGCTGCCTTGGCATTGATTCTATGGCTGTCTCGCATGATTTGGACGGCATGGATCGGCATGCAGAGCTTCGACCCGATAACATTCGCGCTGAGAGACCGTGTTGGGCTGAGCTGCGTCATTTGCGCGACTGTGTTGGTCGGTCTAGCGATCTAGAGCTTCAACTTCTTGAAAACGGGCTCCGGTATCAGACGGATGATTAACATGATCCATCTCCAAAAACCTGGTACGTAGATCACGTCTTTCCGCCCCAAGCGCGCCTGCCACAATCGTTCCGCGACTGCATCGGGCGACGCGACCAGAAAGAGACCGGGTAAACCCCAAGTCATATCTGTATCGACAAACCCTGGTTTCACAGTAACGACTTTAACTCCTGCATCATGCAGTCGGTTCCGAAGACCGGAGAGAAATGCACTCCACCCGGCTTTGGCCGACCCATAACTGTAGTTCGATGCCCGTCCGCGATCCCCCGCGACGGACGAAAGCGCAATGATCGTCCCGCAGCCCCGCTCTTCCATGATCAGCGCCAGTCGTTGAAGACAGTCGGCTGGTCCGATCAGGTTTTCGGTGTATGTCCGTGCCGCAAGCAGCGGATCGGCATTTAGTTGTGATTGCTCCGACATACTCCCTGCGAAGAAGGCCACATTGATCTCTCCTGGAATCGTTGAGACGCGTTCCAAAAGTTCTGCAGAACCGCCCGTCTTCCCAAGATCGAGTTTGACCGACGTGATTTCTTTGGCACCGCGAATGTATAGGTCAGAAACTAAGGGTTTGGCGTCGACCGCTTTGCGCGTTGTAATCAATAATTGTGCGCCTTCGCTGGCGCACTTCCGAGCAAAGGCCAAGCCCATTGCCGACGTTGTTCCGATAATCACCCAGGTCGTCATCAGCGGAGCCCCAATCGACGTGTCATATCTGTAGAAAGTGTCTGATCAGGATCGACAGCGTCCAATTGCTGCTTCCATGAGGCCATTTGCGGGTACATCATGCTTACCAACTCTGGTGTCAGAGAGCTGTCTTTCGCGAAATAGATGCGACCATTGTGTTGCGCCGTGATCGCGCTCAATTCAGCCAGAAGGTCGGGTGTTTTTGACCGGTGCTGCATATCGATCGCCAGAGTATAGCCCTCTTGCGGAAAACTCATTGGCGCCGGTCCCGAGGGACCAAGCCGCTTCATTACAACAAGGGGAGATGCGGCGCGTGCATTTGATACGCGTTCGAGAAGGGCAGTGAGCGCGTCTCTGCTCTGGTCGAGCGGGAAGCACGCCTGAAACTGATGAAAGCCGTCTTTACCATAGAGTTTGTTCCACCCGTCAATTCTATCGAGCGGATATTGAACATCGAGGAAAGACTCGGTCGATGTTTTTCCGGTTTCTGTGACTGATCGAAAACGCAAGCTATTGAAGGCAGAGGCAATCGGTGCGGACAGCGCAAGTTTTGGTGGCGTGACTGGCACAGTCTTTATTCTACGCTCTTTCTGTTGGGCGTCGGCGTCGGAGTAGTCTGATGTCTCGAGAATACCTCGGCCTAAAGACCGCCCGCCTGACAGAGCGTCAATCCACGCAACCGCAAAACGGCTTTCGGCCGCTTCCAAAAGCGCCATTCCGTCGTCCAAATCATCAAAGCGCTGCTGGTTCAGTGTGACCATCTCAGAGGCAGGATGAAGCTGCAATGTTACGTCTTGGACAATGCCGGTTTGCCCAAGTCCACCAATCGTTGCCCAGAATAGAGGGGGTTTCTTCTCTGGAGAGAGTGTTTGTATTTTTCCGTTTGGCGTTAACAACGAGAGCGAGAGCACCTGAGCGGAAAATGTACCAACCTTCCGATGGTCCTTTCCATGGACATCCATTGCAACGGCGCCACCCAAGGTGACATATCCCGTCCCGGGGAGCGCGGATGGCGCCCAGCCCTGTGGCAGGGTCGCCGACAGGATTGTTCGCATCGTCACGCCAGCTTCCGCGCGGAGGATGCCGTTCTCAGTGTCGAATTCCAAAAGCCGATCCATACGCGTCATCATATGTGCGGGGCCGTCTGCGTTAAGTGCAGCATCTCCGTAGCTGCGCAAACCGCCTATCGCTGGGCCGGGGCGTTCCTCAAACGCTGCTTTTAGGGCTGAGTTTCGAGACGCACGGGAGACCTCCATAGAAGCGTCCAGGTGTCCACCCCAGCCTGAGAAACGATCAGATTTCCACCGCATGTCTGTCTCGTGATTGCGCCCATTGCGCGATAGGGAATGCACCGAAACCAAGTAAGATTGCAAACCAAAGCGTTGCCGCTCGTATAATCGCAGTTGCCGCCAAGGCTGCATCAAGCGGCACGCTATTCTGAACGAGCAATCCGATCATTATGGCCTCGATGCCCCCGACACCGCCGGGCAGTCCTGTTGCGCCTCCGCCGAGAAGCGCGGTTTTGAAAATGACAAGGACCAACCAAAACGACAACGGCGTGCCGAGCCACGCAAGAATGAGGTAAAGCGCATAGGCTTCTGCCAACCATCCAATGACCCCAAGCAGCGTTGTCGGAAACAAGACCCTTGGTTTCAGGAATATCCTGATATCACCCAGCGATCTTCTCATTGTTGCAAAGGCCCTCGGGAACCGGCGGATTGCCCGGTATGTGAGCTCTACTGAGCGCCGCAAGAAACCGGGATGTGTTGCGACATAGACGATGCCGAAGGCAAACAAGACCGGCACGATCGCGCCAAACCCACCGAAGCTCGTGAAACTGAGTGCCGTGACAAGTAAGACCCCCGTTGCAATAAGATCGCTTACACGGTCCATGAGGCCGACTGGGAGAAGGCCCGTTTCTCGCCGACCTGTCGCTTCTGCAACCCAATGCAATCGCACCAATTCGCCCACGCGTGCTGGGGTGAGCGTAAATGCAAACCCGCCGATATAGTGAACGATGGAGGTTGATAAGGGCAGTGAGAGCCCAATGGTTTTCAAGTAGAGCTGCCATCGCACGGCGCGCAGTAGATAGTTTGCAAGCGCCAATCCCAGAATGATGGCCCATTGAAAAACCGTTATGCTTCTCAAGTTTTGCCAAACATCGGCACCGCTATGGGTGAGAAGCTCGACGGCAACGAACCCAAGGACAACGATAAACAAGATCGCGATCGAATACCGGATCGCCTGACGCAGTTTCATGCTTTGCCTTTATCGCGGTTTTACCCAGAGAAAAGGATATTGAGACCTTTAAGTCGCGAATTTGGCACAGTATTCGATCACAAAGTCAGGAGATTGCCATGGCAGAGCCCCTTTGGACACCGAGCGAGGCGCGGGTGCGCAGCACGCTTCTTTCCGAATTCATGCAAGCCGTGGAACGCCCCGGTGCGTATGATGCGCTTTGGGAATGGTCTGTCGCGGATATCGAAGGATTTTGGGCCGTTGTCTGGGATTTTCTTGGAATCGTTGGGGATAAGGGGAAGACCGTGCTCCAGAATAGTGCCGATCTAGAGCGCGCACGTTTTTTCCCAGACGCTAAAGTAAATTTCGCAGAGAACCTTTTGCAAAGAACGGGCAACGATGCCGCCTTGATCTTTCACGGGGAGAACGGCACGCGGCGCACATATTCCTTTGATGGCTTGCGCGAAGAGGTTGCCCGCATGCAGGGGGTGTTGCGGGCGGAGGGCGTGGGCGTAGGAGATCGGGTTGCCGGCTTCGTTCCGAACGCACCAGAAGCCATCATTGCGATGCTCGCAACGGCGTCGCTTGGGGGTGTTTGGTCCAGTTGTTCTCCGGACTTCGGTGTACCGGGTGTCCTGGATCGGTTTGGCCAGATCGAGCCGAAGGTGCTGATCACTGCAGATCGATATCACTACAATGGCAAATCTATCGACTGTGCACCAACCGCGTCAGAGGTTGCAGCCGCTCTGCCAACGGTCTCTAAGCTCATTGTGTTTGGATATGATGGAGATACTCCAGATGCGTCCTCCTTCGGTCCAAAGGCGGTGGCTTGGTCCGCTGCAACAGAGGGTATGTCAGGTCGTTTAACCTTCACGCGCGTCCCGTTTGCCTCCCCCTTGTTCGTCATGTTTTCATCTGGGACGATGGGCCTCCCGAAATGCATCATCCATTCGGTTGGCGGCACCTTGATCCAGCATCAAAAAGAACATCGCCTCCAAGGAGATTTGAAACACGGCGACCGCCTCTTTTATTTCACGACATGCGGGTGGATGATGTGGAATTGGAAGGTCAGCGGTCTTGGTGCTGGGGCTACATTAGTGCTTTACGATGGATCCCCATTCTACCCAGATGGAAATCGATGCGCAGATATTCTCGATGCAGAGGATGTGACGCATTTTGGGACATCGGCAAAATACCTGGATGCATGTGCAAAAGCCGGCGTGGCGCCTGCAAGAACGCATCGCCTGAAGGCCTTGCGGACACTCTTTTCGACCGGCTCTCCTCTCGCGCCCGATGGTTTTGCGTATGTGTATCGGAACTGGAAGGCCGATGTCTGTCTCTCGTCCATCGCGGGCGGAACCGATATCCTCGGTTGTTTTGTTGGGGGGTCACCGATCGACCCCGTCTATTCGGGGCAATGTCAGAAGCGTCAGCTTGCAATGGATGTGCAGGTCTTTGACGCGAATGGAAAGCCGGTTTCTGGGACCCAGGGTGAACTCGTTTGTGTCAAGCCGCACCCGTCCATGCCCGTTGGATTTTGGAATGATCCAGATGGGCAGAAGTATCACAACGCCTATTTCGCAAAGTTCAAGAATGTGTGGCATCACGGCGATTTCGTGGAGCTCACACCTGAAGCTGGAATGGTTTTTTATGGGCGTTCAGATGCTGTTTTGAACCCAGGTGGTGTGCGTATCGGAACAGCTGAAATTTATCGCCAGGTGGAACGTATTGAAGAGGTTCAGGAAGGGCTCGTGATCGGACAGCAATTCGAAGATGATGTGCGCGTTGTCCTCTTCGTGCGCTTGAAGGATGGCGTGGCCTTAGACGCGGCGCTCATCAAAAAGATCAAGATGGAGATCAGAACGAACTGCACGCCGCGCCATGTCCCTGCAAAGGTGATCGCCGTTACGGATATTCCGCGCACGAAGTCGGGAAAAATCACTGAACTGGCCGTGCGTGATGTTGTGCATGGCAGAGCAGTGAAGAATACCGAGGCGATGGCAAACCCAGAAGCCTTGGATCTTTACCGCGATTTACCGGAGCTTGCCGATTAGACGAGCGCTTGATCGATAACGATACACGCACTGCAATCTTCCGTACGCGTTTTTACGGCATCGTTCACGTACACATTTGTGAAGTGATACCAGAAGTCAGAGTTATAGACGTTTGGTGATCGCGTGATCCGGCATTGAAACCCGATGCTGAGGTCCTCCCAAGGTAGGCCCTGCTTCAAGACTTGACGAAATTCTGGCGCGCGAACCCGAATGTTGAGGGTGCGGACCTCACGTGGTTGCGGCGCTTCAAACGAAATCTTCGGTGCACGGCTCTCATAAAAGTCGATGTAGATGGTTTGCTCTGTATTTTCGAATGTGTCGTTTACAAGGTCTAAGCGCAGGGCAAGTGCCTTCTGAAAATGCGATCCGACGAAGTATGTTTCGATCTCTTGGATATCGAGCGACGGATACTTGATCTTTGTTGCATCGAGATAAAGCGACGGATCAGACGCTTCCATGCGTTTCGATCTGGACGCGCGTTTGCCGGTGAACTTATCCCCTTTAAAGGTCAGTAAATCCGTGTCTGTGACATCGATCAATTCGATCCCGAGATCTTGGCAATCGGAGGCGTAATCAGCAATTGAGTTCTTGCGATTTCGTTTGAGGACAAATGCGTCACGCGCCGCGCTTTCCTTAAAGAAACCGGCATAGGGTAGGAATGCGCTTGGCGTTGCTTTCTGCAGACTTTGTCGATTGATCGCGCGGACCGAATTGCGGTTGCGAACCAGAAGTCGTTCCTTCTCGTCATCGGAATAGTTGTCAAAGCACAAGGGAAAACCAGATGCTCCGCCTGCGAAGGAATGCGCCAATAAGGTGAGGTGGTCGGGGTATCTCCAGAAGTCAATGAAGTTGGAATCCACACTCGCAATCATCGTGAATGTGCCGATCTCAATCATCAAACCACCATCGTCACGGAAATCACCACTCTTGAGAACGGATAATGCAATCTCGCGGTCTTTGTGAACCAAGCGATCGGTTACGTTTGCCGCGTGAATGTCGGTGAAGCCGAGATCGCGCAGATATCGCACCGTCGAGCCAGACGGAAATTTTGGCGTCAGTATCGGCATGTCCTTTCTGACGTGCGATAAACTGGCCGCATGGAGATGATCTGGATGATTGTGTGAGATGAACAGGGCATCGCATGCGTTCAGAACATCGTAGCTGTCCACTGGAGATGGCTCAGCCAACCACCATCCATTGCAAAACGCGGGTCCCTCGATCCAGGGATCCGTGCCAATCCGAAGGCCATCTGTCTCAATCACAAGGCAGGCGTGGTTCAAGTATCGAATACTTACATCCAAATTCTGCGAAAATCCCTTTAGTGCCCGCCGGGCCTCAGGCATTTCGATGATCAGCGGCTCCTTTGGGATCGCCCCGCTATATAGGGGTTTCTTCTCGCAATCGACGTTCATGTATCGACCAGTAGCTGGGTCGAGCTCCCACCCATGAAGCGGACAGCGCACGCGGCCCGCGTTTGTGATCAAACGCCCCGCATTGTGATCGCATGTCCGATCGTAGACGCGAATATGATCTTCAGAGCGGTGAACAATAAACGCATCTAATTGAGAAACGCCCTCAGAAAGGGTGCCGGTATCAATTGCGTATCTTCGGGACTTGTTCGCAAACTCGGCGGCTTCTGTATCGAAATTTTCAAACACTAGGGGCTATCCCTTCGCTGCTACTTCGCGTCATCCTCGACCCGCTTCAGGCGGTAGCTCCCTTCAGGCAAATCAAGGGCGGCTTCTAAGTCCTTGAGCTGCGCATGGGAGAGAACGACCTTAGCCATCTTGTCGCTTCGCTGGTCGTATTGCTCGATCGTGATCCCTTCGTCAAAAATTTGGATAATGACATCTTCGATCAGCGGCTGCCCGCCTTCATCGACAAGTGTGACAACAGTCGCATCAAAATCATGTTCAATGGTGAACATCGGCTTCTCTCCTTGAAATGCCGATAGTCTACAAAATGTGAGGAAATAGGTCGAGCCTAGCTGTGGCGCCGAACGAGGACTGAACCAACCGAATAGCCTGCACCAAACGAGCATATTAACCCAAGATCACCATCTTCGAGATCGTCAGAATACTTCGAGAACGCAATGATGGACCCTGCCGAAGACGTGTTGGCGTAATCTTGAAGGATATTTGGTTGTTCTTCGCGCTCTGGCTTTCTGCCCAGTATCTGTTTGCCGATGAAATCGTTCATCGTGAGGTTTGCTTGATGCAGCCACATGCGCTTCAAATCCTCCGACTTCGTATCCGTCTCGGCGAGGTGGGACGCCACATGATTGGAGACAAGCGGTACAACTTCTTTAAAGACCTTTCGTCCTTCCTGCACAAACTGCATATCCCGACGATCGGTCATGTGGCCCACGCGGGTACGGCGCAAAAACCCATCATTGTTTCGGATGTTGTTGGAAAATTTTGTTGCGCATTTCGTTGAGAGGACATCAAAATGGGCGCCCTTTGCATCTTCTTCGCGCTCAAGCAGTGTTGCGGTGCAGACATCCCCAAAGATGAAGTGACAATCCCGATCCCGCCACTCGAGATGCGCCGAACAGATTTCGGGGTTTACGACCAGTATTTTTGACGCTGACCCCGAACGGATCATGTCCGCCGCTGCTTGGATGCCGAATGTCGCAGAAGAACAGGCGACATTCATATCAAAGCCAAATCCATTGATCCCCAAGAGCTCTTGAATTTCGACAGCAATGGCGGGGTAGGCGCGTTCGTGGTTCGACGCGGCCACAATGACCGCATCAACGTCTTGGGCTTCGCGTCCCGCTTGCGCAAGTGCTTTTGCGCATGCATCCAAGGCCATCTCCGCCATAACAGACGGCGCATCATCTGGCCGTTCCTCCAAAATTGGATGCATGACCTCAGGGTCAAGAACCCCCGATTTATCCAGTACGAACCGGCTTTCGATGCCTGACGCTTTCACAATGAACTCAGCAGAAGAGTACTCTTTGGAAGGAAGATCGCCCGCAGCAATCGCGGTTGCATTCTCAGCATTATATTTGTCGACATACTTGTTAAAGGCTTCGACCAATTCGTCGTTGGTAATGCTCAATTCCGGTGTGAAAACACCCGTACCCGTGATAGCTACCTGAAACATACTCTTCCTCCCGCGTCAGACTGTTGAACCCGAGAGTGCCCAACCCGTCAAGTTGTACTTCGGGGAACGGGACGGCCTGTACGTCTTCGTCTTCGGATATGCGAAGCGTAGATTGCAGGGGCGAGAGCATAGTCGTAGATCGCCGATGCGATCTGTTTTATGACCGGTAAACCCGCGAATTGCGCCAGCCGTTTGTACTTTGGCATGTCTTGCCAGAGCGCGATGAAAGCTGGAACTCCGGAAAGAAGAACGCCATCCTTCTGGACAAAGAGGCGACGCGCAGCCGTATCTTCATCAATACCCCACGCGTCCCGATCGGGACCGTTTAAGTCGTCAAACTTAATCGGTAATCCTTCATCCAAAGTGTAGTCCCGGTAGTGGTGGATTTCAAACCGGCACACCGGGCATTCCGCATTATAGAGGACTTTGGTCTCTTTACTCATGGTTAACAAATAGTTGCGACGCTTGTGATGTCTATAGGGCTGGGCGTAACACTTTCTTAATTTTCACTCCCGGCATTCATTTAATTTATTTTTGGGACATGGAAATGAAGAGAACTCCAAAGACCTCACATGATGTTTTTAGCCGATCACAGGCGTCAAACGGCGCAACCGATCATGAAATTGACAAAGGTATCTTAAACCGTTCTGTGGGCCTGGTGGCGCTTGGGCTTCCGCCAGTATTGGCCACAAGCCTGTTTGTTGAAAACAGCTGTATGCGCGATAGTGTTAGCCACTTTTATTACGCGGTCTTCTACGGCGACCTTTTTGTCGGGGCGATGTTTTTTATCGGCACGTTCTTGATTGCCTTTAACGGACCGACACGGCGCGATACGGTATTGGCCAAGTTCGCCGGTGTTGGGGCCTTTGGAACGGCCCTTTTTCCCGCAAAAGGCGGGGGCTGCGCACATCCGGAATTTGCGTCACGTGTTTTTGCCCGCGTCAATGATACCGAATATGGGATAGATATGGCGCCACTGGTCGGCGCAACCGAGCTCGGCTTTTTCCAATTGCTCGGGGCGTCGCATCTCTTGCATTCGGTCTTTGCGATCCTGTTGTCGGGCTTTCTGGCATATTACTCGTTGGTGGTTTTCACGCGCGTCTCTCGCAAGGATATTTGTTCCAGCACGGGAGAAATCTATCCCGCGAAACTGCATCAAAACCGCATCTATAGGATCGCAGGGGGCGCGATTGTCTTTGCAATATGCGCAATGGCGGGTCACGTGCTCGCGAAAGACCTTACAGGTGCGGGAATCCCACACTGGGATGATTACAATGGCAGTTTTATTGCCGAGACAATCGCGATGTCCGCATTTGGTGTGAGCTGGATTATAAACAAACGCGCGTGTGCGGGGGCTTCCCCCGCGTCCGCATGTCCATTTGACGCGATGGCGTAAATGCCATCGCTCGATGGCACATCTCTGCAAAGGTCAATCAGTGCTCACGTAGGACCACCCCAGAGATCGTATTCACTGGCCTCATCCACACGCACGTTGAGGAGATCACCAGGATTAAGACTTTCGAAATTTTCATCTACAAAGAGGTTGCCGTCAATTTCAGGGGCGTCCGATTTTGTGCGGCAGGTTGCACCCTCTGCATCGACCTCATCCACAATAACGTCCAGCCGTTGCCCAACTTTCGCAGCAAGTTTTTGTGCCGAGATGACTTGCGCTTTTTCCATGAAGCGCTCCCAGCGATCTTGTTTGATTTCAGGTGCGACATGGTTTGGTAAATCGTTCGATCTGGCGCCTTTAACATCTTCGTATTGAAAGCAGCCGACACGATCGAGCTGCGCCTCGTCCAGCCAATCTAATAGTGTTTGAAACTCGGCTTCGGTTTCCCCGGGGTAGCCGACAATAAAGGTCGAGCGCAGAGTGATCTCGGCGCAAATCCCGCGCCATTCCGCGATCCGATCCAGCGTGCGTTCGGCTGCTGCCGGGCGGGCCATCCGTTTGAGCGTTTCTGGATGGGCGTGCTGAAACGGGATGTCGAGATAGGGCAGGATCAGCCCATCGGCCATCAGGGGGATCAGCTCCCGCACATGGGGGTAGGGATAGACGTAATGGAGCCGCACCCACGCCCCAAGCGCGCCCAGATCACGCGCCAAATCTGTGATATGCGCACGATGCCCGCGATCCGTTGCGTGCTTGATATCCACGCCATAGGCCGAAGTGTCCTGTGAGATCACAAGCAATTCTTTGACGCCGCCCTCGACCAGCTTCTCCGCCTCGCGCATCACGGCATGGGCAGGACGGGATTGTAGTCGGCCCCGCATATCGGGAATGATGCAGAACCGGCATTTATGGTTACAGCCCTCTGATATCTTCAGATAAGAATAGTGTCTTGGTGTCAGCGTGAACCCACTTGTGGGCAAAAGGTCAATAAATGGATCGGGCGCGGGGGGTACGGCTTCATGCACCGCATCAAGGACTTGTTCATATTGATGGGGGCCCGTGACGGCGAGCACGGATGGATGCACGCCTGTGATATAATCGGGCTCTGCGCCCAGACAGCCCGTGACAATCACCCTGCCATTTTCACTGAGTGCCTCGCCAATCGCGTCGAGGCTTTCGGCCTTGGCAGAGTCCAAGAACCCGCAGGTGTTCACAATGACTGCATCGGCCCCGCCATATTCGGGTGAAATCGCATAACCCTCTGCCCGCAGGCGGGTCAGGATGCGTTCACTATCGACGAGCGCCTTGGGGCATCCCAACGAGACCATGCCGATCTTTGGTTGCCCGTCCCGAACCGGGTCAGACAGCCGCGCTTTGGGCGCCAAATCGGGGCGAAGATCGGGTGGGTTGGACATGGTGGGCCTCTAGAGCTTTTGTGCCAGCTGCGCCAGCCTCTAGGTGGTCTCAAAGGTGTTGCGGTGGTTTTACCACCGCGATGGCCGGGGGGAGGATCCCCCCGGACCCAAGTGCCATAGCCGGGGGGATCCTCCCCCCGGACCCCCCTGGGATATTTGCAAACAGAAGAAGCGCAGTCATCCGGTCTGTGCCGCGATGGCCTTTCCGGCGGCGACGCCCGAGCTCCACGCCCATTGAAAATTGTACCCGCCCAGCCAGCCGGTGACATCCACCGCCTCTCCGATCGCATAGAGGCCGGGGACGGATTTCGCCTCCATCGTTTTTGAGGAGAGCGCGGCGGTATCAATCCCGCCTGCGGTTACCTCGGCCTTGGCATAGCCTTCGGTGCCATCGGGGTGGAAGGTGAGGGTTTGCAAAAGATGCGCGATCTCTTCAAGTTTGGCGTCCGGCGTATTGGCGAGCTCGGTCGGGTGGTTGATGCGAGCGGCAAGCGCGTCGGCCAAGCGGTTCGGCAAATGGGCCTCTAGCGCCGCTTTCAAATGGGCGCGCGGGTTGGCGGTTTGGAAGGTTTTGAGTTTCGCGAATGCCCCTTGAAGGATGTTCAGCGTGATCGGATCGCCATCGGCCCAATAAGAACTGATTTGCAGGATCGCCGGGCCCGAGAGGCCCTTATGGGTGAACAGGCTGGCCTCTTCAAAGCTGATACCATTGGCGGTGGCGATGCTATGGCAGGCAACACCCGAGAGACCGTCGGTCAGTTTTTGATCTGCTGGCAGGGTGAAAGGGACAAGGGCGGGGCGTGATGACGTTCAGACCGAAGTGTGTGGCAATATCGTAGGCGATCCCCGTTGCGCCCATTTTCGGAATGCTGGGTCCGCCAGTGGCGATGACAAGGTTGCGCGCGCTGTGACCCGCAGCGCGAAACAGACCGTCAGCGTGCCTGATCTCTCCGATCTGTGTGCTGAGTGTGACCTCTGCGCCGCCCTTCGCGCATTCGGCCATCAGCATCGCAACGATCTGGCGGGCGCTGTCATTGCAAAAAAGCTGGCCGAGCGTTTTCTCGTGCCATGCGATCTTGTGCTGTTGGACAAGGTCCAGAAAGTCCCATTGTGTATAGCGGGCCAGCGCCGATTTCGCGAAATGCGGGTTTTCAGAGAGGAAGTTCTCTGGCCCGCAGCCCAAATTGGTGAAATTGCAGCGCCCGCCGCCCGAGATCAGGATTTTTTTGCCCGGTTTGTCGGCGTGGTCAATGACCAGAACCTTTGCCCCGCGCTGGCCCGCAATGGCCGCCGCCATCAGGCCCGCCCCGCCCGCGCCAAGGATGATTGCGTCATAGATCGGCCTATAAACCATTCAATCCGTTGTTCCGCAAAGCTCTGAGCCTTTCATTATCAGCTCCAGTTAAGCGAGCTGTCTTTATCGGTCGAAGATGGCGAATAGTTGCAACACAAAAAATACCAGTAAAAAGATTGGTGAAGAACAGCATCATATGAACGGAGAGTAGGAAGCCTTTTCTTCCGAATGCCCGGAGCGGGTCTAGAGACTCGATTTCGATCACAGGCCTATTGGCTACCGAAATCAAGCATGAAACGTAAAAGACTAGGAGCACTAAGATAGTAACGCCGAGCTGTTCGCGCTCTTTGGTATAAGAGCTGTTCTCTGAAACCGCGCTGTAGAAGCCATAGGCGGCGCGAATACTAAACTTTGTTTCTAGCGAGATAAGAAGGGAAATTGTCCAGACAAAAAATGGAATGGAAATGATGCACATAAGTGCAAGTGGGGAAAAGGCAGCCGACGCATATGTAGCTCCTTCCGTCAGTTTCAATTCTTCATATTTATGGCGAACAAAAAAGGGGATCGTCCAGGACAACAGTCGATCTCCAAAAAATAGTCCGCCCCAAAACTTCGACAGTATCCACGACATCCAATAAATAAACAGTGGAAATACTGCGGCCACGAGTAAACTCGTTCCGACTTTACGCTCTCGGAAATCCAAATATTCTTGAAGCTCGGCCAACTCGCTTTTGCTGAGTTCACCGTATTCATCTATTTCGATCTTCATTCGCTGACATACTCTTTGTCGAATTCGTTTTCGTGTTAACCGAGTTATACTTCATACAGCATACTGTCCCACTTGCTGATGCACCTCGATCACATTGCCCTCGGGGTCCTGGAAAAACACCTGATGCCATTCCGCCGAGAAGGTCGTGCCATAATCGGAATAGGGGATACCGCGCGAGTCTAGAATGGCCAGAAACGCGGGCAGGTCGTCGGTCCGAAAGGCGATATGCCCGCGCTCGATCGGGTTGATAACTTGGCCATTCTTAAACTGGATCGTGAAGTCGCGCTCGGCCAAATGCATTTGCATCGCGCCATCGGTGGCGAATTTGATCTTTCCGTCATAGCCCGCGCCGTCTTTGGCCTCGGTGCGGATGAAAGTCTCGGCCGGAATATCTGCAAGTCCGAGGATATCGGTATAGAATGCGTGCATCCGATCCACGTCTTCTGAGACGAAATTGATGTGGTGAAATTCAAGCTTCATGCCTGTTCCATAATGGGCCACGGGTTCTTGGGAAAGATGCCGCGATTGATGGCCCTTTGGCGAAGGGCATGTTTGATCGGGTGGACTAATATGGCCCGTAATACGCGTGTAGAATAAGGATCGCGATGGCCAAGATAAATCCCGCCACGGCGCCGATGACGGCATAGGTGACAAGATCACCATAGATGAGCCCCGCGCCCGCGCCGATCACTGCGCCTGCCAAGGTCGCGCTCAGGATGATCAGGATCATGCGGCCAAAGCCCTTCGCGACGCTGACAAAGAGGTCTTTCATCAGTCCCCAAATATCGTCGAGGACGTCTTTCAAACCTCGCGGTCCTTAAAGCTGGGCTCAGATTTCGAAAAGCTCGCCATGGCCTTATTCATTTGGTTGGTTTCTCCGATGATTTCAAGCTGCAGCGCAGCCTCGGTCGCCAAAGCCGCTTCATCTGCGCCCCAAATCTGATCCACCAAACGTTTCGATTGGGCAACAGCATCGGGGGAGAAGGCGGCCATCTCCCGCGCCCATTCGAGTGCGGCTGCGTACGGGTCCTCGGCGATGCGCGTGATCAGCCCAAGCTCTTTCGCCTCGGCCGCGTCCAGCATACGGCCCGTCATGATCAGCTCTTTGGCGTGATCGGCGCGCATGTATTTCGGCAAGCTTTGCGAGATGCCCATATCGGGGATCAGGCCCCATTTCGCCTCGAGTATCGACAGGCGCGTATCGGGTGCTGCGATGCGGAAATCCGCGCCAAGGGCCAACTGCATGCCCGCGCCGATGCAGATTTTGTGAACGGCGGCGATAACGGGAACCGGGCAATGCGACCAGATTGTATTGGGCAGCTGATATTTGTTTCCCAGACGCGGGTCCAACGGGGTCGCAATCTCGTCCTTAATCCTGCCGATATTGCCCGCATTTCCCATCAGTACATTCACATCAATGCCCGAGCAAAACGCATCGCCCGCGCCGGTCAGAATAATCGCGCGTAGGGTGCGATCCTCGGCCAGGTCGCGCCCGGCTTGGGTCAACTCGTCCATCATCGCAAGCGACATGGCGTTTTTCACTTCGGGGCGGTTCAGGCGGACGGTGGCAATACCACCCTCTTTGATGATCTCAAGCGTTTCCATAGCGCCACCGTAAGTGAGGGCGTACCGCCTGTCACGTGAGGGGTGTCGCTTTTTCGCCTGACGTCGCTGGAGCACTGCGCTAGCTCGTGCCGAACACGAATGGAGTGATGCGCATGGGCCTAAGTTTAGGCGTGGATACGGGCGGCACCTATACGGATGCGGTGTTGATCCGAGACGAGGCAGAGGTGATCGCGAGCGCCAAATCGCTGACCACGCGCGAGGATCTGTCGCTGGGGATTGGGCGCGCCGTGGAAGAGGTGATCGCAGCGGCAGGCGTCAAAGGCACGGATGTCGATATGGTCTCGCTCTCCACCACTTTGGCGACGAATGCGTTGGTGGAGGGGCAGGGCGGGCGTGTGGCGCTTGTTTTTATCGGTTTTGCGGAGCGGGATTTGGGCCGCCAAGACCTGTCGGCGGCGTTAAAGGGCGATCCGGTGATCGCGGTCTCGGGCGGCCATAATCATGGTGGCGGCGAAGTCGCGCCCCTGGACGAGGCCGCCCTGCGCGCGGGCCTGGCCGAGGTGGCGGGCGGGGTGACGGGCTTTGCGGTGGCCGCGCAATTTGGCACCCGCAATCCTGCGCACGAATTGCGGGCGCGCGAGATTATTCGCGACGTCACAGATAAGCCTGTGACCTGTTCCCATGAACTCTCTGCCAAATTGGGCGGGCCGAAACGGGCGATGACGGCTGTGCTGAATGCGCGCCTGATTGGGATGATTGATCGGTTGATTGGCGCAGCGGAGCGGTATTTTGACGGGCTTCGCATCGCCGCCCCCTTGATGGTCGTGCGCGGAGATGGCGCGCTGATCTCTGCCGTGCAGGCGAAGGAAAAACCGATTGAGACTATTCTTTCAGGTCCTGCCGCTTCGATCGTGGGGGCACGCTGGCTGACAGACGCCAGTGATGCATTGGTGAGCGATATCGGCGGGACCACCACCGATATAGCGCTTTTGAAAGACGGCCTGCCGCAGATCGATCCCGATGGTGCCCAAGTGGGTGGATTCCGCACCATGGTGGAGGCGGTGGCTATGCGGACGTGGGGTCTTGGTGGGGATAGCCAAGTGCATATGGCCAAAGAGGGATTGTCGGGTGCCCTGCGATTGGGGCCACGGCGCATCGCGCCTGTCTCGCTTTTGGCGATGGATGCGCCAGAGCTTGTGCATGGCGAGCTGGACCGCGTGATCAAATCTGCGCGCCTTGGAGAGTTTGACGCCCAATTCCTGCGCCCCGTCTATGCCGACCCGATGCGCGATGGGCTGTCGGCGCGAGAGGAGGCCGTGTTGGACCGGGTGATGGCGGGGCCGATGCGCCTGCAAGAGGCGATTGTCACTCGGCTCGACTTGGGCGCGCTAGATGGGTTGGTGACCAAAGGCCTGGTCCATAAGGTTGGCGTGACGCCTTCGGATGCGGCACATGTCTTGGGGTTGGTGGATGCCTGGGACACAGAGGCCGCGGTTAAAGCGCTGAGCGCCTTTGCCCTGCAACGCACAGGCGCTGGGGAACCGTTGGCCAAAAGTGCCGAAGAGATGGCGCAACGGATCATTGATCAGCTGACCGAACAATCGGCGGATTGCCTGTTGGAGGCCGCCTTTGCCGAAGAAGGGTTGGAGGCCGCGTCCGCGCTGCCCCGCCACGTTTTGGCCTTGTTGGGCCGCCAGGGGCATGTGGCAGTATCGAAGATTGATCTGGGTTTGAACCTGCCTGTTATCGGGCTTGGGGCGTCTGCGCGCGCTTATTACCCGGCGGTTGGCGCGCATCTCAAAACGCAAGCGATCCTGCCCGATCATGGCGGCGTGGCGAATGCTATTGGTGCGGTCGTGGGGCAGATCACGATGCGCAGGCGGGGGGAGGTGACAAGCGGCGGCGAAGGGGCGTTTCGGGCGCATTTATCCAGCGGCCTCGAAGTCTTCTCCGAAAAAGCCGCAGCACTTGCCGCCGTGGAGGCGGAACTCCGCGCCGAGGCGGAAGCGGCTGCAAAACGGGCAGGGGCGTCGGACGTCACATTCACGGTTGCCCATGGCGTCAAAGAAGCCGAGGTCGAAAACCGATCTGTCTTTGTAGAAGCCGCGATCGAAGTCGTTGCCAGTGGGCGACCGCGTTCGGTTCGCGGTGAATAGAGATTACTCTATTCTGTACCACGTACTTGTAGACTCCAAGAACCGGTTTACAAATTCGAACCGCTCGCTGTTTGCAAACGTGATTTCATCGCAGTAAGTCAGCGCGCTATCATCATCGTTTGTGCGCACAATGTAAGTTGCAGCGTCATCCTGATACGGGCAGCTGGTGTCAATTTTCACATCTCCGCTAAATTGGAAAAATCCGAAAATACTGTTTCCGAACTCGAAATAACGATCTCCGGTGATTGTAATTTCGCCGTCTTCCGTTTCCCATTTTCCCTGCAGAAGGGACATATAGTCAGATGGGGAAAGGTTTGCGCTCTCGTTCGATGTATTGCTACCAGACAGTTGGACTTGGGTTACACCGACATCGCCTTGTCTTTGTAACGTGACAAGGATTTCGGTTTCGCCGCTCAACTCAATCCCTTGAAAGCGGGTGGTATCATAGCCATTGTCCGAACAATTGTCTTGGATATCATCGCCAATTATTTCGAACACTTTGTTCTGCGTACAAAAGTTGTACTTCCCGTCCACGAATTCAAACTCAACGGCGTCGGCATAGTAGTAATAGAAGCTGTTTGTCAGATCGGATGCGATGGGGCGTTTGCACTCGCCGGGTTCCATGTTCCACCAGCCCTCGGATTTCCAAGCGCCGCCGTCGGAATAGGCGATTGCGATATACGTTGTGACGTTGGTGTCATTGCAAAATTTTAATTCTGCACGGGCCATGCCGGGCAGCGCAAGTGCAACGCATGCCAAAAGGAAAAATGTTACTCTCATGATGATGTCCCCCAAACCCATTCGATGATGATAGAAAATTGTTCGGGGAATTCAACCTGGGGCGTGGGCAGGTTCAGGTTTGTGCTTAACGTTCCCAATGCTTGCCCAGCTGAGCGCGATCATCGCGGCCGCAATCCCAAGACATAGGGGCAGTCCGCCAAGCTGATAACTGATCCCAGAGAGCAGCGTGCCGATCAGCCGTCCAGCGGCGTTGGCCATATAGTAAAAGCCCACATCCATGGTCACGCGGTCGGAACTGGTAAAGGCGAGGATCAGATAGGAATGCAGCGAAGAATTGAGCGCGAACAGCCCGCCGAACGCAAGGAGGCCGATTACGACCGTGATGATCAACCACAGCGCCGGTGCGCCTGCGATATAGGCCGCGATGGTCAGCGCGAGGGGCACAAAGAAAAGTGCCCCCACCCAGAAGCGGGCCTCGCCCACGATTTGCGCCTCGGACTTTTCTTTGGCGCGCAAGAGCTTGGGCGCGCTGGCTTGGACTGCGCCGTAAAGGATAATCCAAACGGCCATAAAGGTGCCCACCATGAAAAAGGCGGCGCGGTTCCCCTCGGGCGTGCCATCCGACAGCACGGAATAGAAATAGATCGGGATGCCGACCACGAACCAGACATCGCGCGCCCCGAACAGGAACACCCGCGCCAGGGCAAGCCAGTTGATATTGCGATCCTTGGAGAAGACCTCTTTGAACTTGGCCCCTTTTTTGCCCGTGGGCAGGCCCGACGGCATGCGCAGCAAGAGAACCACAAGGATCACAAACAGGATCGCCGCCATGCCAAGGACCGCAGGCACAAAACCGATCACGCCAAGCGCGACAGCGCCGATTAAGAACCCGCATCCTTTAACGGCGTTTTTCGACCCCGTCAGGATCGCGACCCAGCGGAAGAGGCCCGCATCCTCTTCGGGCGCCAACAATTTGACCGCGCTTTTGGACGACATCTTGGCGAGGTCCTTGGCCACGCCCGAGAGGCCCTGAACCAACATCACAAAGATGACCGAAAGGGTGATCGTCCAACTCGAATCGAGGAACGCAAGGGCGACCAAAGCAATGACCTGCAAGATCAGCCCTGCATAAAGGGTGGATGTCAGGCCAAAGCGCGCGGCAATCCACCCTGCCGAAAGGTTCGTAATGACGCCCGCGATTTCATAGAGGACGAACAGATAGGCCAGCTGGATGGGCGAAAACCCAAGCGTGTTGAAATGCAAGAGCACCAACATGCGCAGCGCGCCATCGGTCAGCATGAAGGTCCAATAGGCGGCTGTGACCGCGATATAAGCCGCCAAACCTTCTAGACGACTCACAAGCTGCCGCCCACCATTTGGGCGACATCGACCATGCGATAAGCATAGCCCCATTCATTGTCATACCAAGCGTAAATCTTCACCTGCGTGCCATTCACCACCATGGTCGACAGTGCATCCACGATCGAAGATCGCATGTCATTGACATAGTCTTCCGAGACCAGCGGGCGCTCTTCATAGCCGAGGATATCCTTCAGCTCGCCTTCGGACGCCGCTTTGAACAGGGCGTTCACCTCTTCGACCGTGGTCTCCCGCGCGACCTCGAACACACAATCCGTAATCGATCCTGTCAGCAATGGCACCCGCACGGCATGACCGTTAAGACGGCCTTTCAGTTCCGGGTAGATCAGCGTGATCGCCGTGGCCGAGCCGGTTGTCGTTGGGATCAAGGAGTTCAGGCCAGAGCGCGCGCGGCGATAGTCTTTGGCCGGGCGGTCCACGATGGTTTGTGTGTTTGTGATGCTGTGGATCGTGGTGATGGATCCGTGCTGGATGCCCAGCCTTTCATGGATGACCTTCACCACGGGTGCGAGGCAGTTTGTCGTGCAGCTTGCCGCGGTGACGATGCGATGCGCCTCTGGGTCATAGGCGTCATTATTTACGCCCACCACGATATTTGTTGTTGGACCATCTTTTATCGGGGCGGAGACGACGACCTTTTTCACGCCTGCATCGAAATAAGGTTGGAGCTTTGCCTCGGTCTTGAACGCGCCGGTGCAGTCCAGCACGACATCCACGCCCTCAAGGGGCAGATCCGCCAAGTCGCGGGTCTGGTGGCACGGGATGACAGTGCCATCGATAGAGATGCTCTCATCGGTGGAGGAAAACTCCGCGTCCCAACGGCCATGCACCGTGTCCCATTCCAAAAGATGGGCGTGCATATGGGGATCGCCGACGGCATCGTTTACGAAGGCGATTTCCTCGCCACGTTCCAGTAAAGGCCGAATGGCCAGTTTGCCGATGCGTCCCAACCCGTTCAATGCATAAACCGTCATGGAAACCCTCAGAATTTCTCGGAGATCGTTTAAGGATTACTCGACAGATTGTCGCGCAGAGAAATGTAAGAGTTTTGTGACTGAAAGGGGTTGGGGTTTATACGGTACCGGCTGTCCTAGTCGGCCGTACAGGGCACGGGACGGCCATTACGATTGTCCCAGTTGGCGTCATCACTGTTAAAAACCTCTAGGTTTTTCAGAATGTACTCGGGTAGGCCTGTCGGGGGCCGCCCGCTCCAGTACCATGCGTCCTTAAATTGGGAGAGGATTTGCTAGGGCGATGCATCTTCCTCAAAACCGAACGCATCAAACTGCGCTTTGACAGGTGCGCACAGACTATAGCTGCTCTTTGGAGATACGCACCCCCTGAGATCGGCATGCAAGAGTTTGGCTCCGCTGAGATTGGCGACGACCAAATGCGCACCTGGAAGCTGAACTTTGTTCAAATAAGTCAGTCGATTGCAAAAGTCTGTCTGAACTTCCTCTGAGACATTCGTTCCGCCCAACTAGCGCATGACAGGTCAATTCCGCTAAGTGAAACGCCTCTTTCGTTTAAGTATTCTAGTGCAGGGCCCTTGCCGCTGTTGCCCGAGGCTTTGGTGCCGATAATGGCCCATGCGGGCGCAATCGCCTCTTGCTCGCGCGCCTCGACTGAATTCCGAATTTCGATATAGCCAAAAATCGAACCGCCAATGGCGACAAAAAACCCGAAATTGCCACGGCACCCACGGCGGCGCGGGTAACCGGGTGACGTTCAAGCCGGCCGATACGGCCTGCGCTACTCGTCTGGGCCCAAGTTTCACCTAGGAAAAGGCCGAGCCCTCAATCCAGTCTGGTCCAGGTATAGACGCCTTCTAACGGTCTATAGTCAAATTCAGCCACTTCATCGGTCACGGATACAATGATATGGCAGACCGCCTCATCGAGGCTTTTGCCATCATCTAGCAGGATCAAAAACGGGGCTTCATAGTCTACGTATGGGCAGGTGGAAGAAACTTCAGACAGACCATAAACTTCATAGTCACCCGCCCAGTTTGACCCCACCTCGCGATACGCGCCATCAATCATTGTGATGACGCTGCCATGCTGTGTTTTCCAAGTGCCGTTGAAAAGCGCCAACTCTTCTTCGTAATCTGCGGCTGCGAGGTTTGGAAACAGGGCGCCAATAAGACCCAGAACAAGTTTAAGTGTTTTCATTGCGGTCGCCTCAAAATTGCTAGTGACAGCATAAGAAAACTTGCCGACCATGTGCAAGTTCGGCCTCTAGACATCCGCTTTTTAGGTGGATTCAGTCTTGGGTGCACACGCTGCCAGAACCGTCAGCAGCGCTTCACATGGCCTGGTCTGCGGCCTTGGACCTGTTTCCGGTTTGGAATGTCATAGCCGTCATGTCCCATGGTGACGCCGGCCATGGTTATGTCAGTCATGTCTCCCCCTAGCGGAGCCAAAACTTCTCGACGATTTTGCAGGCGCGGCCTTCGGTTTCATCTTCACAGAAGACGGTCAGATTCACGTCGGGGCTGATAAACTCTTGCTCAATCATACCGATGGAAACATTCGCTTTGTAATCCGGCGAATAGGCGCAAGAGGCGATCCGGCCTGCATAAGTCCCGTTTTCACCGATGACACGCCAAGGGCGCGCCGGTGTTCCCAAAGGTTCACCTTCGATTTCAATGGGGCAGATTTCGCGGGCGTTTTGGTCGGCGGCGGCCAATGCCTCCATCCCCAAACAGTCGTTCGCGCCTTCGAAATGGACGAATTTACCAAGACCGCAATCAAACGGTGTGTGCGCCATAGTCATGTCCGAGCCGTAAGACAGCATGCCACCTTCGATGCGTTCGATGCCGTTTGGACAGCCCGCATAGACGTCCAAATCTTTGCCTGCCTCAAAGAGCGTGTCCCATAGTGGGATACCGTTATACCATCCCTCCATGTAGATCTCGAACCCGCCTTGCAGCGACCAGCCAGAGCGCGCGATGATCATTTTTTGGCCGTTGAATTCGATGGTTTTGTGGCGGAAGAACTTTGTATCGACGATCTCTTGGCCGAAAACCCGTTCGATCAGCTGGTTGGCCAAAGGACCTTGGATGGCCAAGGGATAAACATCGGGCTCAAACACTTCGACATCCAAGCCAAACCCTGCGGCAAGCCCCATATAGTAGAACAGCATGTCGCTGTCGGCGAGGCTGACCCAATAGCGGTCATCGTCCAAACGGATGGCCACGGGGTCGTTCATGATCCCGCCCGTTTTGTCGACGTTTGGAATGTAATAGCACTGATCGTTTTGCATGCGCGACAGATCACGGGGCGTCGTCATTTGGATCAGTTTGGCAGCGTCTGGCCCAACAAGCTCCACCTGACGCTCCACCGAGACATCCCAAACCTGAACGGCAGATTTGAGATGCTTATAATCTTCGTGTGGCGTTCGAAAGACGGTCGGCAGAAGCATGTGGTTATAGACCGTGTAGGCCTTTACGCCGATCTCTTCGACACGTTCGGAAAACGGGGTTTGACGGATGCGAGGCGTTTGGCTGAGCGTTTTCATGGAGGAGGATCCTTTAACGAGTTAATCGAGATCGAGCAGCCGTTCTTCAAGCGCGTCAATCCGGTCTAAGACATGCTGCAATGTGCTACGCATTTGTGCAAGTTCCCCAAGGGTGTCATTCACACCCTCTGACCGGTCATAATTATCCGCCACGTGAAACGTGCCGTTGTCATCCCCGTTGAGTAGCCAAACAAGCGATACGTTGAGCAGACCGGACATCATTTGCATCCGGTTTGCACGTGGCAGCTTCATATTGTTTTCCCAAGCCTCAACAACGTCGGCCCCAATACCGAGTTTCTCTGCGAAACTATCAATTGAAAGGCCTTTGGCTTGCCGCGCGGCCTCTAATCGATCCCCGAACGTTGCGATATCATCGCGAAATAGTGCCTCAGGGGCGTTGCTTGTGTCTGCCATAGGTCACTCCCGGTTCTTTGATTGGCATCAACGGAGGAAACCTGATGTTCAGTTTGCGACGAGTGACGAAGAGATAGCGGTCGGATTAGGAGGTTTCGGCCTCGGTTGTGGTGTCCTCATCTGTTTCGTCCTTGTTGTCGACGATGCCGGTGAGGTTGGCCAAGAAGCCCGTGTTGTACCGTTGATTGATCTCCTTCGCGCGGTCCACATATGGCTTGTTTTCAAAAACCGGGATGTCTGGGTCCCAAAGTTGCGCCAGTTCCAGCAATGCGCCCCGGTCGGCTTTGACGAATTCTTCAGTGGCTTGATCCACGTCGTAAACACTCCACCCCATATGGCCCAAAATGTACCCGCCCATTCGCACAGCACTGTCAAAGGTTTCCCGCACGATGTCTGTCGCCCCAGCATTGTAGAGTTGGTAGACGTCATTGCGACCATAGGCACGTGCGACAATAGGAAGGTCTGGACGCGCTTTGCGAGCGATCTCCACTAGTCGTACTGCAGCATCTCGATCATCGACCGCCACCACGATCGCTGTTGCATCCATCAGCCCCGCAGTGTGCATCAGATCAGGTCGTGTCGGATCGCCGAAATACCCCTTCACACCGAAGCGCCGCATCGTGTCGATGTGATCGACGTGATTGTCGATGACCACGGTCTTGAACCCTGCGCTGAGGGCCATTCGATTGATGATCTGGCCGACGCGGCCCATCCCGACAATGATGATTGCGCCTTGTTCGTCAATATCATCTTCGTCCCGACTGACTTCTTCGGACGTCGTGTATTCTTCGATAATGTCGGTCAAAATGAACAGAAGCGGCGTGAGGAACATGGAGAGCGCGACAATGATCAAAAGCGTCTCCGACATTTCGGTCGAAACCACGTCCGTCGACACGGCGGTGGTGAGCATAACAAAGCCGAACTCGCCCGCTTGCGCCAGGCCAAGCGTGAACAGCCATTGATCGCGACCTTTCAGGCCAAAGGCGACGCCGAGCCCAAAGAGTATTGCAGCTTTGATCGCAATCACACCAAGTGTTGCACCAATAATGGTTCCAAATTCGGCGAAGAGCAGTTGAAAGTTGATGCCTGCGCCAACGGTGATGAAGAAGAGACCCAGCAAAAGGCCTTTGAACGGCTCAATATCGGTTTCAAGTTCGTGTCTGAATTCGGAGTTCGCCAGGACGACGCCCGCGAGGAACGTCCCGAGAGCGGCGGAAAGACCAACAACCGTCATCAAGAGCGCAATCCCAACTACGAGCAACAAAGTGGTTGCGGTGAACATCTCACGAAGTCCGGTGCGTGACATCACTTGGAATACAGGTCGTGTCAGATAGAGGCCGATTAGGATCACCACACCAATCGCGCCGATCGTCACAAGTGTGACGCCCCACCCCGGCAAACCTTCAACGATGTTCATCGTGGCATGACCTGCACCATGATCACCACCATGACCATGGGCGTCGTCCCCATGTCCGCCACCGGAGTTGTGAATTCCACTGATCGCCAAAAGTGGAAGAAGCGCGAGCATCGGGATGACAGCGATGTCCTGGGAGAGAAGGACCGAGAAAGAAGATCTTCCGCCCGGGGTGGCCATCAGCCCTTTTTCTGACAGTGTCTGGAGAACGATGGCTGTGGAGCTCAGGGAGAACGAAAGACCGATGGCAAGCGCGATTGGCCAAGAAATTCCGAATATCATCGCAGCGGCCATGATCCCGATCGTCGTTAAGGCCACTTGCATCCCGCCAAGGCCGATCAGCCGGCTCCGCATGTCCCAGAGCGCCTTGGGTTCAAGTTCGAGCCCGACAATGAAGAGCATCATGACCACGCCGAATTCAGCGAAGTGCTGTAAGTCTTGGGTTTCAGATCCTACGAGCCCAAGAACAGGTCCGATGGCGACGCCCGCGATTAAGTATCCGAGGACTGATCCCAAACCGAGTTTCTTTGCGATGGGCACGGCGATGACCGCCGCCAATAGATAGATCGTCGCCTGCAGAAGAAATGTGCCCATGTGAGCCTCTCACTAAAGTCTTTGGATCGACTATAGCGCCGGCAAAGATTTTAGATAGGCCACGATTGCGCGGAGGTCGCTTTCGGGAAGTTTAGCGAGGTTTTCTTGCACGCTCGCCATGGATCCACCGACAACATCGAAGTCGGGTGTGAAACCCGTCTGAAAGTATTCGACGATTTCGTCTTCGCTCCATGCCCCGATCCCCGCATCTGAAGCGCGAATATTCGGTATCGTGCCCGAGCCGCTCGGGTTTGGGGCCCCGGCGAGCCATTGGCTCCGCTTCACTGCGCCAAGCGCGTTTCGCGGCGTATGACATTCTGCACAATGCCCCAACGTTTCGACCAAGTACCGACCGCGAAGAAGTTGATCATTGGCACCGGCGTCGAGGACGGGGATCTTTGTTACAAACAGCAACTTCCATCCTCCCAATGTCCATCGCTGATCAAACGGGAAGCCGACGTCATGTGGAATCGACGGGATCGGTTCTGCTGTGGTTGTTCTGAGATACGCAAAGAGATCCAAGATATCTTGTGGTTCGGTATTTGCATAGGAAGTGTATGGGAACGCGGGGTAGTAATGGGTCCCACCTGGTGATGTCCCGTGGATCATTGCGTTGGCGAGATTTTCGACGCTCCAGCTGCCAATCCCATAAGTCGTGTCTTGTGAAATATTTGGCGCATAAAATGTGCCAAAAGCCGATACAAAGGCATGCCCACCGGCCAGCCCCTCTTTGGTGTCGACGTTGCTGTGGCAGGAGGCACAACCTGCGGCTGCGAAGATCAGAGCACCGTTTGCAATATCAGGGGTCAAATCCTGAAAGACGACCGGGTCAGTTATCTTTGGTTTTGTAAGCCACAAACCAAAACCTGTCATCAGAGCAACAAAGGCCAGAAAAAGAACAAGAAGTCGACGCATTTCGAAAGCCTTTCGGACGCTTTTGACCTGCTTAACCCAAGAGTAGCGAAAATTCGAAAGAGTTTTCCGGCCGGAATTCCACTTTGATTAAGACCTTGGCCTCAATTTGCCATCGTCAATTACGGAGAAGGTCGATGGCAGAAGTTCACGGAACAAACTCTGATGATGTTATGGTGGGCCTGACGGCGGGCCAAACCCTGATCGGGGGAAACGGCGTCGATACGCTCCAATATGATGAAAACCACACGATCACCGTGACATCCACGGTCGGGTCTTCGAAATCTGGTTACATCTCTGACGGCACCAAAATCATTGCCCACTTTGAGGGTTTTGAAACGCTCGAGCCCATCAAGGTCGATCCCGATCGGGTCGATGGTACGGCCGCTAACGACACCATGATGGACGGATACACGGACAGCGATGGTAACAAAATCGGAAGTTCAGATGGGGTTGTCGATAAAATCAACGGTCACGAAGGCAGCGATATGATCGATGCCGGAGCAGGGAACGACCTTGCTGCTGGTGATACCGTTGGAAACGAATGGACCCTTGTAGATGGGAAGTGGGTTTATGACCCTACACAGATCTATGCGAATGGCACCGCGAAGACCTTCGACGACGAAATTCATGGTGGTGAAGGTGATGACGTCATTCTTGGGAATGGCGGTAATGATCTTCTTTATGGCGAGGAAGGTGATGATCTCATTAACGCCGGAACCGGAGATGATCGGGCCTTTGGCGGTACTGGCGATGACATCCTCAATTTGGAGGATGGTGACGACTACGCAGAGGGTGGCGCGGGCGCTGATATCATCAACGCGGGCGCGGGTGACGACATTGTTCACGGGGACGATGCGCCAAACAACCTTTTGGCTGGAGGCGACGACGTCCCGGGACAATCCATCGCACAATTTAGTGGCAGTGATTGGAACGTCATTGAAAATGCTCAGACGGGTCAGACTGAAATGTCTCAATCCGTCGAAACGAAGGCCGATCAGAAATATACGATAAGTGTGGACGTGGCCGCAAACCTAGCCGGTGGCGCGACAAAGGGAGCGGTGGAAGTTCTCTGGGGTGGGCAAGTAATCGACACCGTGGAAGTTGAAAGCGGTGTCTTTGAAACCAAAGAATACGAGGTCGAAGGGACGGGCGGCGATACTGGTTTAACACTTCGTACAATCGACGTCGACGATGACGGATCTAACTATGATTTCTCAGGTCCGATCGTCAGTTATGAAAAGCAAATAGATCTTGGTGACGGGTCGATGACCGTTGACGCGTTTGCGCCAGGTCAAGCCAAGCTTTTCCAAGTTATTGATGGTCAATTAAAGGTATTCGATACCGCGACCGAAACGTATCAGGATGCGGGCGATCCAACTGGGGTCAAATTGAATGCAATCGGTTTCAACATCGAAAACGATCTGATTTACGGGATATCGAAATCTGATGGCGTCGACGCGAATGGCACGCCGGTCGCAAATAAAGACATTGTTATGATGGACGCCAATGGCGACATTTTTCGCGTTGGTGATGGACATTACGGGGACTATGTCGGCGATTTTGATGGACAAGGAAATCTATGGACTTTTCACACGTCGCTTGATCGGGTCACAAAGGTTGATGTCGATAACCTGGACGCGAATGGCAATCCGGAAATTCAAACGTTCCACTTTCCGTCCAGTCTTACGACCGATCGCATGTTCGATATTGCGTTTGATCCGGCAACCCAAACCTTTAGCAGTGTGGTAGCGCCCAGCACCCAAGGGGGCCAAGGTAAAATCCTGCAGGTCGATATCTCCACCGTCGAAAACGGCGGGGAGCCACAACTGTCCGAAATCCCGATAACGAACTCCGATATGAACGGGATGCTTTACGATGGGATGGTAAAGGGCGCTTATGGAGCTGTATTTATGGATGCATCGGGCAACCTTTATGCAGGCTTAAATCGAGGCGACCACGATATGTCGACATCAACTGATGTCACTGGCGGTGTCTATAAGTTCACTGTTTCAGCCGACGGCACAGAGGCGACTGCCGAACTGATGTCATCATCCCAATCCACGGGGGTTAATGACGGGGCGATGGATACTCGTGCCAATGACCCATTCGCAGAGGTCGATGCAGAAGCAGATATTCTGGTCAAGAATATTAAAGTGATCCCCGCGGAAGGCGGTAATGACTCCCTCAGAGGCGGTGCAGGTGAAGACCAGCTTTATGGGGGTCTTGGAGACGATGAGGTGTTTGGCGGCACCGGAGATGACATGGTGGATGGCGAAGTCGGAAACGATAAGGTCTTCGGTGGTGAGGGCGACGACATCGTTGAGGGCGGCCTCGGAAATGATTTTGTGAAGGGCGGAACCGGAGATGACGTTGTCTCGGGTGGTGAAGGCAACGATTCAGTTTTCGGAAATACCGGTGACGACATGCTTAAGGATGGCGCTGGAAATGACAAAGTCGTCGGCGGAACGGGAAGTGACACGGTAGTGATGGGGGCCGGCAATGACCACGTTTGGGGCGGTCAATGGAGCGGCGACAATGCGTCTGATACCTTTGTATTATCGGCCGGTTCTGGCAAAGACATGATCCATGACTTCGAAGTGAGTCACGATGTGATTGATCTCTCCGCATATGGTGTGAGTTATGACGATCTTCAAAACCTCATTAAGGACCATGGTTGGGCGACAGAAATTGATCTCAGCGGGTTGGAAGGGGCCGAGGATGGCGACCGCGTCTTCTTGAAGTCAGTCGATGCGTCCGATTTAGACGAGTCTAATTTCATCCTCTGATCTTCGCAGTATGTTCACCTTTGAGGATCGACGGCAGGTATCATCATTGGTGCCATCTCTGCTGGTATTTGGCTTCTTTGCAAATCTCGGCATGTTGGTTTCGCCGCTCTTTATGATGCAACTCTTGGATCGCGTGGTGCCGAGCGGAAATATGGCGACACTGGCCCTTTTGTTGATTGTTGCCGTCTTCACCATCGCGGTCGCGGCCTTCATCGAGGCACGGCGTACGCGTTTGTTAAAAGCAATCGGACTTTGGGCAGAAGCAAGGTTTTTGACCGACGCACGCGCCACGGAGCATGAGGTCTCAGGGCTCGGCTTCCACGAGGCGCAGAGCCTGCGGTCCCCGTCACGGATCGCGAGCACGCTTGCACTTTTTGATACACCCTGGCTTCTCCTATTTTGCTTTGTTCTTTTTGTCCTTAGCCCTTGGTTTCTCCTCCTCATTGCGTTTGCAATTATCCTCGTGTGTGGCGTGCGGCTTCTCTTCGCGACCAACGGGGCGTCTCCGGGTTTGGTCGAAGCAGAAGAGAGAGCAGCCTTGGAAACAACAGTTGCGCTCGGCTCTCTTCAAGGAATGATGGGACTTGGCAAACACCTTTCGGACAGGGCATTGGTTGCCGCCGCAGAGGGGCGCAAAAAACGCCGCGCCCATCATCAATCTACGGCGCGTTTGCACGCACATACGCAGTTTTTGCGCCAAAGCTCCCAAGTTGGCATGTTGGCTTTGGGCGGGACCCTTGTCTCGCTGGATATGCTCTCGGCAGGGGGGATGATCGCGGCGAGTTTGATTGGTTCCAAGGCACTGTCACTTGCGGAGAACGGCGTGCAAAGCCTTCCGGAGTTTAAGGAAACACTATCTATTCTTGCGCCGCAGTCTGAGGAGCGATCGAATGAACCGGGCGAAGGGATAGAGATCACAAGCGGTTCGCTCAAAGTGGATGCGCTAACTGTTCCGAAGGGACGAACAGGGGGATTTCGACTTCAAAATGTGTCTTTTGACTTGGGTGCAGGGCAATGTCTGGCGGTTCTCGGCCCGTCTGGGTCAGGCAAGTCGAGCCTTTTGACATATCTCAGTGGCGCTTTTGCGCCTCCATTGGGGCAGGTCCGTTTGGATGGACAGGATGTGTCACGGATCGACACTTGGATCCGACAAAAGATGGTGGGTTTTATGCCACAAATACCCACATTTCACCACGGAAACGTATTTGAGATTATATCCTGCTTCGATCCCAACGCGACCGCTGATGATGTCGAAAACGCGGCCATCAAAGCCGGTGTTCACAGCACAATACTTGGCCTTCCAAACGCCTATCAGACGGACTTGGCCAAAGAGGCGTTTCTTTTGTCCGCAGGACAAATGCAGCGCTTGGCCTTGGCGCGTGCCCTCTTTCATAATCCGGTGCTCCTGCTCCTTGATGAACCGAACGCGCTCCAGGACAGTCTTGGCGAACAACAGATGGCCGATGCTTTGTCGCGCGTAAAGGCCGAGGGATGTACGATCATTATGGTTGTTCACCGTGCTGGGATTATGTCGCTCGCCGATTCCGTGTTGGTGCTCGACCATGGCCGTGTGGTCGACTTTGGTCCGCGTGCCCACGTGCTCGCCCGGCGATCCAACCCCACAAGAACCATTGATCTCCCGCTGACCGAGGGAGGTGTTCAAGATGTCGAGGACTGGATCACAAACCAATTTCAGCGCCGCGGCGACGAAGACATTCGGTATAGGGCCGTACTGGTAGGAACGGAGTTGTACAATTTTATGCGCGCCAACGGCCCAGCCGGTACGCGTAGATCGGTGCGTATGCAGTTTGCTTTTACCGATGCAGGTGCCTGCAAAATCTCCATTCGCGAAGAGGATAATTCTGCCCTTAATGCGCGCGTCTCAGACCTTAAGAAAGTCGTCGGATCGAAGTCCTGGCGTCCCGAAGATCTCTCGGATGGTGATATGGCCATGGTTCTTTTGGCCGAAGCGACCGAGGCGTTGGATGTTCTCGGTGAAAACAAAGCGACAGAACTCGTTGCGACATTGAACGCTGCTTTGAGCCAACGAGCGATGAGGCCAAACTGATATGCAACCATATGATTTGGATCGGTTTGATGGGCTCCCCGTTGCGCAGACGCGTATGACGGTCGCCGTTTTGATATGTGCCGCGCTTGGGCTGGCCGCGTGGTTTCACTTCGCACGCCTGACGACGACGCTCGAGGTGTCTGGGAGAATTGCGGCACAAACCCTCAGCGCAGAAGTGCAATCCTCGCAATCAGGTCGAATTGTCGAGGTTTTCGTGCGTGATTTTGATCTCGTAGACCTTGGGGATCCGTTGGCTTTGATTGATCCAAGTGCGCTATCTGCAAGCCTGCGGTCTGCGGTGGCAGAACGCCAGAACCTTCGTCTTGAGTATGATCTGACCACATATGAAGTGCTGCCGCACACACAACCGGTTGCCTATGACCGCAACAGCCCGGCTGCGATTGCGTTTCTGCGAAACCGTGATGATCATGAATTGCGTTTGCGCCTCTTGGCGATGGACGAGCGTATGTCGGAGGCGAAGGCACAAAGGTTTGCGGCCGAGGCTGCGATATTCAAGGATCGTGTGACCGTCACGCAAACGCGTTTGGATGCCCTCGTTGCGCTTAATGCGACGGGATATTCCTCGGACGAGGCCGTCGCAACGAAACGTACCGATTTGCTTGAATATCGACAAGAATTTGAGCGTGCCCAATCCCAATCAGCTGAGGCAAGCGAAGCTGCAAAACGTGCGAAACTCCAGTTTGATCAATTGAAGACTGAGCGGGCTGCACTCTTGGCGACGCGACGCTACGAGATTGAACAAAGACTTTCTGAATTGAATGCACGAATTGCGGACCTAGAGGCGCAAATAGGGGAGGCCTGGATCCGAGCGCCGCGGGCTGGTCGGCTTTCCGGTTGGCAAACAAACGAAAATACCGTGGTGTCGGCGGGATCGGTTTTGGGCCAAATAACAGGACGCCTTGATGCGGTTCGCATCGCGCTGACCATCCCTGTGGACCTCGTTGACCAAGTATTTGTTGGGCAGAAGGGCATTGCCACATTCTCGACTTTGCCCCAACGCGCGGTGCCAAGATTGACCGTTCAAGTGACTTCCCGCGCTGAGAAGAGCGAGCAAGATGAAAACGCAGAAGTTCGCGTCTTTACCGGTGTCGCAGAGTTCGAAGCGGGCGAGCTGGACCGGCTTAAATCTGCTCTCGGCGATGAATATAAACTCGCCCTAGATATTCCGTTGACCGTCGTTCTAGAAGGACGAACGACAACGTTGTCGAGTTACTTTCTTGGACCGCTCCAAAGCGCGTTTAGAAAAGCCTTCCAAGATTAGGGGTGGCACATAACCCGCCGCCCCTGTTCTAGCTGATTAAGAGAATTGGTTCATTGTATTGTCTGTGCCGGAGGCCTTTAGCGCCGCACTCCGTATATTTTTTAATCTTTTGATTGTTTTATTTCGGTCTCTGAGTGTTCGGTTAGATAGCGTTTCTTCCAGTCTTCACCGTGTTTCTTTTGGTACCTTGACACTACACGCTCTGGAATGCGCTCGGCGAATTGAGGAACGATGAGATTGCCGCCGTCAATTGATAGAACTGCCTCAAAAAACATCGGGTGACCTGCAAAGTGATCGCCGTAACTGAATTTACCCGAAGCATATCCATTTGGCCCTTCAGGGTCTGGATAGGTCAAACGGAAAAAATTTAGGTACCTAATTGTTGAACCGGTTGTCCGAACATAGGCAATTTCAGACTGAGTGATAAACTTTCGATCACCGTCGTATCTGGTCGTTTCGACTTTGAATTCGCCAGTGTCAATTTGGTAAGCCATAAACGCAATTCCTGCGATCGAAACTGGCCCCTTATTCTTACTGTGTTTTTCAGTTCGCGTGTGCCAATAACCTTCGACATTATGGCGACCTAGAATGATCGCGCGCACTCTGCGTAAACCTACTATTTTTCGAGCACCCCAACTTGCAACGTTCAAACTGAACACAAACAGAAAGACAATGAAAATTGAGAATGCAACTTCATTCGCAACAAGGTATTGTAATATCCGATTTTGAGAGCTCGAAGATGATGTTTTGAGACTATCAAACCAAGATCGAAATATGTACGCCATCGGCACCAAAATGGACGCGATGCCAAAGCTGAATTTGAGACGAAAGTTTTCGATTTTTTGCATAGTATAAGAGGCATTAAGAGGCCTTAGTTAAGGCCCATACTGTTTAGAATACAACTCGGACGACTATCTCTTTTGCGACGCTTCTGGAAAAAATGCTCATTTAATGAAGAAGGGCGGCGAAAACCGCCCTTCTTTTAAACTTGAAACTATTGGGCAACGCCAAGTCCTATTGATTTCAGATCAACCGAACTGGTTCATCGTGTTGTCTTTGCCGGACGCTTTCAGCGCAGCATCACCAGAGAAGTACTCTTTATGGTCGTCGCCCATATCTGAACCCGCCATGTTTTGGTGCTTCACACAGGCAATACCTTCACGGATTTCCTTTCGCTGAACGCCTGCCACATAACCCAGCATGCCAGCGTCGCCGAAATACTCTTTCGCAAGGTTGTCTGTGGAAAGAGCTGCTGTGTGGTATGTCGGCAGTGTGATGAGGTGGTGGAAGATGCCTGCCTCGCGTGCCGCATCCGCCTGGAAAGACTGGATCTTCGCATCCGCCTCGGCCGACAAGTCGCTTTCGTCATATTCCGCAGACATCAGTTTCGCACGATCATAGGCAGAGACGTCTTTGCCCTCCGCTTCCCAGGCGTCGAATACTTGCTGGCGGAAATTCAACGTCCAGTTAAAGGATGGCGAATTGTTATACACGAGCTTGGCATCTGGGATCACTTTGCGGATTTCATCCACCATGTCGCCGATTTGGCGTACATGTGGCTTCTCCGTTTCGATCCAGAGAAGATCCGCTCCGTTTTGCAAGCTCGTGATGCAATCAAGAACAACGCGATCAACGCCTGTGCCCTTGCGGAACTGGAAGAGGTTCGACGGCAGACGCTTAGGGCGCATCAACTTGCCATCCTGTTTGATGACAACGTCCTGGTCATTCATTGTATCCAAAGTGACTTCTTCGCAATCGAGAAACGCGTTGTACTGCGCGCCCAGATCGCCAGGCGTATTTGAAACAGCGATCTGTTTCGTCAGACCAGCACCGAGACTGTCTGTCCGGCACACGATAATGCCGTCGTCTACGCCGAGCTCAAGGAACGCGTACCGGATTGCCCGGATCTTCGCGATGAAATCTTCGTGCGGAACTGTTACCTTGCCGTCTTGGTGGCCGCATTGCTTTTCGTCGGAAACTTGGTTTTCGATTTGCAACGCACAAGCGCCCGCTTCGATCATCTTCTTCGCCAAGAGGTAAGTCGCCTCTTCGTTGCCAAAGCCTGCATCGATGTCCGCGATGATCGGCACAACATGTGTTTCATGATTGTCGATCGCGGATTGCACCTCTTGCGCTTTTGCTGTGTCTCCCGCTGCACGTGCTGCATCTAGATCACGGAATAGGCCGCCTAACTCACGCGCATCCGCCTGACGCAGGAAGGTATAGAGTTCTTCAATAAGGGCAGGGACAGATGTTTTCTCGTGCATGGATTGATCTGGCAATGGCCCAAAGTCAGACCGCAGGGCGGCGATCATCCAACCCGAAAGATACAGATATCTGCGCTTAGTTGTTCCGAAATGCTTCTTGATTGAAATCATCTTTTGCTGACCGATGAACCCGTGCCAGCACCCCAAAGACTGTGTGTATTGCGACGGATCAGCATCATAAGCTGCCATGTCTTCACGCATGATTTTCGCCGTGTATTTGGCGATGTCCAAGCCCGTCTTGAACTTGTTTTGCGCACGCATGCGTTCAACATATTCCGGGTTGATCGAGGACCAGCTATCCCCGTGTTCTTTCAGCAACTCAGTGAGCTCCATATCCTTTGGCATGATGTCCTCCGCCTTTTTCGTATGCAGTTGTATACTGAGCCTGCGCTTACAAACTGGCGCTTTATGATGTCCGCTGAAATCGACCAATCAAACCGTCTTTGCAGGTCACGTTGTAAAACACTATCAAGGCAAAGTCGGTAACTTTGTAAATTTTTTTACAAGTCGTCTCTACGCTCTGTTGACCGGAACTCCGAACCCCTAGGCCGAAATATTGCGCTTGGGAAATGGAGTGGATGGTATTCCAACACCCAAAAAAGGACATAGAACATCGTATTCGTCTCCGCCTGGGACATCGATGATCAGAAAATCGTCGGGGCGATCTTCAAAGTATTCGGTGACACTGGCGTGATGGTCGAACCAGTACTTTCGCCACCGGTCTTCTTCGACCGACCAATTCGGCGGCAAGTCATCCGTTTCGACCGCAAGTCGAGAAACCTTCGCGAAGTGCTTTCTCCGACTTTCGATCCAGGCATCGACGTTTGACCTCGTATTCAAGATAAATTTGCTGCCAGGATATTGCTTGTCGAGCAGCTGATAAGATGCAGCCAAAGGACCGATGTCACTATAAACATCATAGTCTTCGATAAGGGTAAGAAGTGGAACGTCGTGATCTTTGAAGTGCCTGATGTTATCTGCTATCCGATCCGCCGTTCTTTTTCGGATGCGCCAGTCGCGATTTTCGGGCGCCCAATGCAGTGATCTGAAGCCAAGCTGCCCGAATGCTTGATGCAGACTTGTGCTGCCTGTTTTGTTGAGCCCGATACAAAAAATTTTCGCCATTCAGCCCAGCTCGTATTCTATCAAGTTGAGTGCGCACACCGCACGCCACCATAGTTGATCCCGAAGAGTTGGGCAACGCTGTGCGAACAATCATCACTGCGTGCAAGGGCCTCTGATCAAAGGCAAGGACGTCGATATGATTTGTTTGACCGGTAGCGGTCGGACCGGTAGCCTCCCGAGGAATTTAAGCAAAGATTTTTCGGAGGGACTTGTGCCGCAAGAAGATACAAATGACAGCATTGAGATGTTTCGCGTACTCTCGCAATCAATTTCGAATGACCGCGAACGAATTTCAAGTGAGATGGAGGCCAACAGATTCCTGCTGCGTTCGACGCTTGGTCTGGGTTCATTTTTGGTGATCGGGCTTGGTGCTGCAGCCGTTTATCTCGTGGGGGCGAGTATTGCGGATCTCAAGTCGGAAGTTCTATCGCTCGCGGATTCGCGTGTTCAAGCAGCGATCACGCGCAACTCAGAAAATGTGCGGGAAATCGACCAGATTTCAAACGAGTTGAAAGCCGCGCAAGAGACTTATTTGGAGTACAGGGTCGCGCTCGAGTCCCTGAGCGGATTGAAGACGCTCCAGGCGCTCGGAGTTCAGGATCCCTACGGCAACTACCTCAAGCTGGTCGAAATTGAGCAAATGGGCGATAACGTGAACGACGGTGACCGCGCCGTTGCATTCCAATTGATCAACTCCATTCTCGAAGCGGCAACAGTCGGTATTGCCGAACCTAACTTGGTGTTCAACACGGCGGTGTCTGCCGGTCGGCTCGAGTTCAATAGTGAGGCTGTGAAGCTCGCCACACTTACGAATTACTGGCATCCGAGTTTAAGCAACCGTGCGATCAGTGCCGAGTTCGCGACACTTTACGGCGTTGAGTTTGAGTATGATGGCAAAGAGCTTCAGGAGGTCGATAAACCCGCAGATGTCGTCCGCAGCGAGGCATGGGCAGAGCTCTTGAAGCTTCTCGAAGTTCCTCCGCGGCAGGAAGCGGAGCAGGCCTATTCGCGGGCTTCCAACGTGGCTGCTCGTAACCGTTCAAACGGGTATTTCCCGGAACTTATCGCAACCATCGAAACTTCGATGCAGGACCCCTCGACGCCTATTACATCTTACGGATTGGTCACACTGGCGAAGCTTTATTCGTGGAATGCAGACCCGGATTGGGAAGCTGACTACATCGCGGCGATTGGATTGGCGTTTGAGGCGCTTGCCGAGGAGTCGCCTGCTTCGAGCTGGTACCACCATTCCATTACCGAGCTCCTTGAATCCGGGGATAGCGTGGGACGTTTTCAAGAAGTGCTGCAAGTGGCTCAGGCCTATGGGATCACTATGGAAGACCTGATGCTAGGGATGGGCCCGAACTAGGATTGGCGGACGAGGTTTCCGAAACAGCGGAATCTGTTGGATTGAGCCTTAGAACCGGTCGGGAAGGTGCGCGGCGATCGCGCCCTTCACGTGCATGCGGTCCAATCTGGGTGTGTCAAAAATCGGCCCGTGGTTTGCTTCGTGGAATTTGATGTCGGTATGGCCGCTATTGACCTCGAACACCTTGATATCGCCCCTGTCTGTGACGACGACATCCCAACCGAGCACGAAGAAATGTGGAAGCCGCCCATGCAGTTCGACGACCAGTCGACGGGCCCCATGGAAGTTTGGGATCGTGATGTGTGAGAACACATGGCCTGTGTCTGGATGGCTGCGAATGGGCGTCCAATTGGCGAGGGCCCCTGTGGCGAAGAGTTGGCCGGATCCGAGATCGACACTGATCCGCATCGCGCTCTGCGATTGCACATGTGTTTCCCCCATCTGACCTAAGCGCAATGTCGCTCCGACCGGTCGAACGTGGCCACCAACATTGGTGGTCGTAATGCGTAAGGTCGGCACGGCATCCGGTGACAGCCGCGAGAGCTCCGAATGGGGCGTCACCGGATACTGCACGCATGCATTTTCTGTCGCGCTCAAAATCTCGCTCAAGGTCTCGGGGGTTGCGCGTTGCACGCCATGACCTCGCAGGGAGTCTTGGGCTTTGACATAGAGATACGGGTAGGCCTCAAATGCCTTTCGCGCGAAGGGTTTCGGCTCGATCGGGCGGAAATCCCGGTCGAACAAAGTCCCGCGAATGACATAGGCCAAATCCGGAAATGGCGACCGCGGCAGCAACAGCGGAACCGTGGTGTTCTTCGCCTTGATGAGTGTGTTTCCAAAGGCGCGGGCAATGTAACGGCCGAAATAGTTGTCGGGGATGCACCCGGGCACAAAACGCCCCTGCCAGGCGGCATAAACCTCCAGCCAGGGGGCGTATTCTGCCCCGCCAAACCTCTTCTTGGCGTGCTTGCGAATGTCGCGCCGTGTGGCCGGGCTCAGCGCATGATCGGGTGCGGCGTGAACAATTCTTTGATAGGCCTCTGCGGCTTCGAGTGCATGATCACGGTCATAGTGGCGGGCCGTGCTTCGGGCGTGATATTTCGCGAAGGTTCTGAAGATTGGGGTCAGGACGCGCATGGGGTATGTTTGATCTGATTTCAATTTGGATCAAGGGCGGTACGCGATGGATGCGCACCCTATACCAATCGGTCGATTGAAGCTTGAAGCGTCGAAGACGCGATAGGCACCCGTTGATCGCCAGGCTTTGCGCAGCAATGCCGAGAGATTACTCCGCCCCGAACGGCCACCTCTCAGTATTGCTGCGCAACGCTCGCCGGGCAATGGGACGCGTCGGGCCACGGCCGCTACCGCCATAAGGATTGATCCCGGCATCCAGATGCATGCGGTCCATCCGATCCCGCGCCTCTTGCCGTTGGCGGTCATAGACGCGCCGTGAAAATCGATTGCTATCGCCCCGTTTCATTGTCCTCTCCTGTGATGGCCCGACGCTGACACGGGTACCGGAGTCGGGGCAAGCGTCGCGCGGGGCGAATTCGAGGCGGATGTGAGTCTTTAGGTTTTGGAGGCGCTCGTTTGGTTGGACTGAATAAGTAGAGCATTTTGAAGTTGGTGGGTTCCACTGACCTTACGCTTGCTGATTGCTTCGATATAAATAAAATAAAGGGTGGCAGGCCTTTCGGCAGCGCCACCCTGTCTAATAGATCCTAATGTCCATTAGGTAGATGATACCTAATTAAGCATAGTTCGTTAAATAAACAATACCAAACGGAACGATATGAGAGTTAATGCCTATATTGACGGTTTTAATTTATACCATGCGCTCGACGCTTTAGAAGACCAAAGGGTAAAATGGTTAGACCACAATAAATTGATTTCTTCGCTACTTCGACCGGGAGAAACTTTGGGTCAGGTGAATTACTTTACTGCAGTGGTGACTTGGGACAAATCGAAGCAACAAAGGCATACCACATACTTAAAAGCACTTAGAGCTGTTGGAGTTGATGTAGAAGAGTCCAACTTTCGCAAGCAGCCTAAGTTCTGTTTTGAGACGGGAAGGACATGCAAGTTTCGAGAGGAAAAGAAAACTGATGTTGCAATAGCAACAACAATGATGACTGACGCTTTCTCAGAAAACTGCTCTCGAATGATTTTGGTAACTTCGGACAGCGACCAAGTCCCAACAGTGAATGCACTAAGGAAACTGACGCCGAGTATCAAACTAACGTTACTTTACCCGCCTCGTTCAAGCAAGCGACAGACTGAGTTAGGAAATCTGTTTTCCTCTAACGACAGAAAAGAAATGTCGGTTACCCATCTACACCGATGCCTGTTACCCAGAGACGTATACAATAGGGCGGGAGTAAAAGTCGCGACTCGTCCATCAAGTTATGGCAACGATTAATAGCGGTAAGCAATCCATTCAGACCTACCTCGCAAATTTTTTGTGCTTTACTCGCTTTGGTTCTAACGCATCCGGTCCCAAACGTCTCTTCTTGTCTTCCTCGTAATCCTCGAAATTGCCTTCGAACCATTCGACATGGGAGTCGCCCTCGAAGGCCAGAATATGCGTGCACAAACGATCCAAGAAAAACCGGTCGTGGGAGATGATCACGGCGCAGCCTGCGAAATCCTCGAGCGCGTCTTCGAGCGCACGCAGGGTTTCGACGTCCAGATCGTTTGTTGGCTCGTCGAGCAGCAGGACATTTCCACCTTCGCGCAGCAGTTTCGCCATATGGACGCGGTTGCGTTCACCACCTGAAAGCAATCCCAATTTCTTCTGCTGATCGCCGCCTTTGAAGTTGAAGGATGAGCAATAGGCGCGCGAGTTCACCTCGGCATCGCCCAGTTTGATGATATCTTGCTCGTCCGAGATTTCCTCCCAAACGGTCTTGCTGTCATCAAGCGCATCGCGGGACTGGTCGACATAAGACAGCTTCACCGTGTCGCCATAGGTGACCGTGCCGCTATCCGGTGTTTCCTGCCCCGTGAGCATGCGGAAGAGCGTGGATTTTCCCGCGCCGTTCGGGCCGATCACGCCGACAATGCCACCCGGTGGCAGCGAGAAGGTTAGGTCCTCGATCAACAGCGTGTCACCGAAGCCCTTCTGGAGGTTTTCAACCTCGATCACTTTGCCGCCCAAGCGGGGCCCGTTCGGGATGATGATTTGCGCGCGGCCAACCTTTTCGCGCTCGGATTGTTCGGCCATTTCGTTATAGCGCTGGATGCGGGCCTTTTGCTTGGCCTGACGCGCCTTCTGGCCCTGGCGCATCCATTCCAATTCTTTCTCAAGCGTCTTTTGTTTCGATTTATCTTCTTTGGCTTCTTGCGCCATGCGCTTGGCCTTTTGTTCCAGCCATGCGGAATAGTTGCCTTCGTAGGGGATGCCGCGGCCGCGATCGAGTTCGAGTATCCAGCCCGTGATGTCATCTAGGAAGTAGCGGTCGTGCGTCACGATCAGGATCGTGCCTTTATAGTCGATCAGGTGCTGTTGCAGCCAGGTGATGGTTTCCGCATCGAGGTGGTTGGTCGGCTCGTCCAGCAAAAGCATGTCTGGTTTTTCAAGCAGCAGCTTACAGAGCGCCACACGACGTTTTTCCCCGCCGGAAAGATTGGCGACAGCGGCGTCATCGGGTGGGCAGCGCAAAGCCTCCATCGCGATGTCGATATTGGCGTCGAGCGACCAGAGGTCCTCAGCATCGATCACATCTTGGAGCTTGCCCATTTCTTCGGCGGTCTCGTCCGAGTAGTTCATCGCCAGCTCGTTATATTTGTCGAGCACGGCCTTCTTGTCGGCAACCGCGAGCATAACGTTTTCACGCACGTTCAGGCTGTCGTCCAGCTGGGGTTCTTGTGGGAGATAACCAACCTTGGCACCCTCTGCGGCCCAGGCCTCTCCGGTGAAATCCTTGTCCATCCCGGCCATAATTTTCATCAGCGTGGACTTACCCGCGCCGTTCACGCCCACGACGCCTATCTTTACGCCGGGCAGAAAAGAGAGGCGGATATTTTCAAAGCATTTCTTGCCGCCGGGATAGGTTTTTGAGACACCATCCATGTGGTAAACATATTGGTAAGAGGCCATGTGTGGTTCCGTTGGGTGAAAGTTATTTGGGGTCTTTTAGGGGGCGCGCATGCCAGGATCAATGGAGCGTGGAACTGACATAAGGGGATATATGCGGGCCGTTTGGTTTGCGGTGTTGTTCTGTTGGTCCAATGCTGCCGCGGCGCAATCCATCCTTGTGATGGGGGATTCCATATTGATCTGGAACAGCCATGTCGATGCGTCCGTTCCTGACGTATTAGACAGTGGTTTAGGAGATGGCGTGGTCAACAATGCGGCGGTGGGTGCAATGTTGACAAATCCGAACGCCCTCGGTCGGCTGTTTGGGTATGACATTCGGGCCCAATATGAAGGGTTTGACTGGGATTGGGTTGTCTTGAATGGCGGCGCGAACGATCTTTTGATGGAGTGTGGCTGCGGGATTTGTGACGACGTTTTGGAGGACTTGAGCACGAGCGACGGGAGACAAGGGGCAATGCCCGATCTTGTGAACGAAATTCGTGATGCGGGTGCGCAGATCGTTCTTTTGGGATATTACATGCCACCTTCGGGTGGAACCGAAGAGTTTGGATGCATCGATGACCTCAGCGCGTTGAACGAACGCTATAGAACACTGTCTGCGCGCGACGTGGATGTGTATTTTCTGAATGTCGCCGAATTGATCCCACGCAATGATCTGTCTTTGTTCGATGCCGATCTGCTGCATCCTAGCCCGAAAGGCAGTCGAATTCTCGGGAATGCGATCGTCGAACTGATTGAAGCCAACTAGAATGAAACCATCAATCTACGAAATCCCGATCCCAAGAAATGGGAGGCTGTTTCAAATGCCAAAACCCTCCGGTGACTGGTTGAAAGAAGATGTGGGGTTTTACGCTTCACTCGGCATTGTGCGAATTATCTCCTTGATAGAGCCGGAAGAAGTAGAGGAGCTAAACTTGAAAGACCAGAAGCGGATATGCGAGTCTTTTGGTTTGGGCTTCGTGTCGTTCCCCATCCCTGATTACGGTCTGCCAGACCCAGAGCCGTTTTCAGAACTTGCTGATGAAACGCGACACGACATCGAGGGCGGCGCCTCTGTCGCAATTCATTGTCGGGCAGGTATCGGTCGATCCGGCATGTTAAGTTGTACAATTATTGCGCCCTGGTTTGGTGCAGCGCAAACCGCAATCGATCATGTGACGAAGGCGCGCGGGGTGAAGGTGCCTGACACCGAGGAGCAACGCAATTTTGTGATCCAATTGTTTGATCCGTCTTGGGCAGAGCGTGACCGTTAGGTCTCGTCCATGGGCATCCAGTAGTCTGGTTTCATCCAGGGTTCGGGCAAGATAAGTTTTCCAGCCGATTGTTGCTTTCCCGGAAATTCAAAGCCCTGCCACGCGTATCGCCAACTTTGGGGCATCTCATAGGGCGCGCTAATATGCTCTTCCTGAACAAAGCCATGCCGGACGTAATACTTTGGGTCTCCTAACAAGAGGATTTTGGAGCATCCACGCCGATTGAGAAGCGCCTTGCCCTCCAGCATAAGTGTGGAACCGACGCCCTGTCTTTGCGCATTTGGAACCACAGCAAAAGGTCCAAGTAAGCTCAAGATTTGATTGTGACCCTCCACATACCCATCGGTGAAAATCGCGTGGCCGATAATCTTTCGCGCGCTTAGCGCGACCAGTGAAATACGGTTTTTGACTGTGTTCAGAAGCTCCTCGACCAAAGGGCGCAGATCCTCTTCTGGAAAGGCCAATGGGTATATGTCTAAAATTGCAGGAAGCTCATCTTCTGAGGACTGTCTAATTTTGACCTTCAGTGGCATTTTGAAATTCCAAAGCGATGCTGTTTCCGAGATAGATCAAGAGATCAGAAACAAAAACCCCCGGTGGGAGGGGAGCCACCGGGGGTTATACCGTTCTGGGCGTGGGGGCACCCGAACGTTTACTCAGGCCAAATGAGGCGCGTTGTCAGGATGGAGTTTTCCCGTTCCCCAACCTCATCTGTCCGTGTCGTCGCCGCATCTGGATGGATGCGGTGGATTTCTACCGGCACAATAAAACCGGTGTTGAATGATAATACGGTAGCAGCGATCAAGGATGTCATTGTGCTGCCTCCTTTCGTTAAACGATATCTAGCGGAAGCGGCGTTCACTTGCGAACCAAAGGGCCGTGATAAGCCTTTCACGAAAAGTCGCGCCTTCGTGAAATTCCGACGCCGCGTCATGCGACGTGGGGACAGGTTTGCTTGACCTGCATGTAACGGTAATATCACGCCATACGCGGAGGAAACGTGACATGTTCAACCCATCAGAGAATGATCTGCGCTTTGCGATCCATAAGACCATTGGATTGGAGACAATTTCGGATTTGCCGGGGCACGAGGACGTGTCCGACGATCTGGTGGATGCCATTCTTTCAGAAGCCGCCAAACTCGCATCAGAGGTTATTGCACCAACCAATCATCAAGGTGATGTTGAAGGGGCGCATTGGCATCAGGGCGGAATTGTTACGACGCCGACGGGGTTCAAAGACGCCTTCAAGGCGATGGGAGAGGGGGGCTGGTGCGGTATCGGCGTTGCCGAGGAATATGGCGGTCAAGGCATGCCGAACCTTGTTTCGGCAGCAGTCCGGGAAATGTGGCACTCTGCAAATATGGCGTTTGCGCTTTGCCATCTTCTGACGGAGGGTCAACTTGAGGCCCTTCAGGGATGTGCGTCCGAAGAGCAGAAGCAGACCTATATCCCTCCGATGGCCGAAGGCCGGTGGACCGGGACGATGAACTTGACCGAACCACAAGCCGGAACTGATTTGGCGGCGATCCGAACGATGGCGACACCAGAAGCCGACCACTATCGGATCAAAGGGCAGAAGATTTACATCACATATGGCGAACATGACATGGCGGAAAATACGATCCATTTGGTGCTTGCCAAAACGCCCGGTGCGCCGGATGGCGTGAAAGGTATATCTGTCTTCATTGTGCCCAAGTTCTTGGTGAACGAAGACGGATCGCTCGGCGAACGGAACGACGTAAAATGTGTCTCGATCGAGCATAAGCTCGGTATCAAAGGTTCACCCACAGCGGTTTTGGCCTTTGGGGAAGAAGACGGTGCGATCGGCTATCTCGTCGGTGAGGAACATCAAGGTCTGAAGATCATGTTCCAGATGATGAACCACGCGCGCTTCTCTGTTGGCATTCAGGGCCTCTCTATCTCGAACCGGGCGTATTATCAGGCCCTCGCTTATGCAAATGAGCGAAAGCAGGGCACACCGATGGGTCGCGAAGAGGGCGCGGCGATCATCCATCATCCTGATGTTGCGCGTCTTCTTTCGACGATGCGGGCAGAAATCGAAGCCATGCGCGGCCTTGCCCTCTATGGGGCGATGTGTCTGGATCGCGGACATCATGATGCGACCTGGCAAGCGCGTGCTGAGTATTTGGTTCCCATCATCAAAGGGTGGCTGACAGAGAGATCTTTGGCGATCACCTCGGATGGGGTGCAAGTCCACGGTGGGATGGGGTTCATTGAGGAGACGGGCGCGGCGCAACACTATCGCGATGCCAAAATCCTCACGATTTACGAAGGCACGACTGCGATACAGGCAAATGACTTGATCGGTCGGAAGACCGGTAAGGACAAGGGCGCAATCGCCTTTGCGCTGTTGGCCGAGGTCAAAGATGGTGCCTCACCGCAGCTATTGGCCGCGGTTGAACGGGCAGAAGCGGCAATCAAACACCTTCTTGACGGTGGGTTGAATGCACGTGAGGCACATGCCGTGTCGGTGCCATATCTTATGATGATGGGATATTTGCTTGGTGGCTGGATGACGGAACGGTCAGCAAAAGCGGCCGAGCAGGCAATGGTCGATGGAGGATGGGATGCGGAGTTCTTGAAGCTGAAGCCGCAATTGGCCGATGTGTATCGTGGCCATAGCCTTCCTGAGGTCTACCGTTTCGCGGAAACGATTATGGCCGGTGCATCGGCAGTCGAAGCGATCGATGTTATGGCTCTCAGTGCATAAATTTGGTATCGAAGCATCGTCTGAAGCGCGCCTAATGCAATGAGTAGTTGAACCGTTTTTTTATCAACAGCGGATCTCCATGTCGTATGCAATCGAGTGTAAAGCCTACCGGGTTCTTGATCCGACGCGCGTAGAACCAGTTTTTGTCCTGCTTTTGATGCGTCTTGTACAAGACGCGTTTTCCGGCGGGCACTCCGGCCTGCTCTAACTTCTCAACAATACGCTTTGTCGGATCGTGTCGGCGTCTCGTGAGATCTACTTCATACCTCAATCGTAGGCGATTTGCGCCATGCTCCTCGCAGATGGAGGCCTTCGTTCTCAGGTCATTTTCGATCCTGTCTCGCCAGCGAAAAAAGTGTTTTATTCTGATTTTTGGCTTTGTTGCTGTGACGTCTGCAGCGATCCATTTTCCGGTCTTCAAGGCTTTGCAAAATGAGATGTAAGCATCGATTGGTACGCGATCCAAAAATATACATATTGGGTCGAAGCGGCGCACCACCTCTTCAAATTGATCATGCGTTATGTGCCCGTTAAAGAGTTTTATCACCACTGTCTTTTTGTTCTGTGGGCGCCCCTCGATCAGTGCGGCAATCGTGTCAATCGGGTTTTCACGCACCACCTTGATCAGGTCCTTTCCGTCCAACTGGTACTTTTCTTTCAAAATGGCTTGGGACCAAACGCTTGATACTAGATTATTTGGGGCGAATACTTCACCTGCCGTTGCGAAGTTTTCGTAGTTGCGCAGAATACTTTGGAGATAGTTCGTCCCACTTCGGGCGTGACTTATAATTAGTGCAAGCTGGGTATCTGTTTTGTTCATGCGTCACTCGCTTACCAACCACGTCCAAGCCACATCGTCTTGAACAACTGGTTTCGACTAGCGGTTATTGCCATTCTTGTAAACTGGGCACCCCAGATTACCGAAGAGAGTTTCTCAGTTCAAATTTCTGAATTTTTCCCGTGGCGGTTTTGGGAAGCTCACCAAAGCGGATATCTTTGGGACATTTGAAGCCCGCAAGATGTTCGCGGGTAAAGGCGATGATTTCGTCTGCAGTGGCGGTTGCGCCCTCTTTCAACTCAATGAAAGCACACGGCACCTCGCCCCATTTCTCATCCGGTTTCGCCACAACAGCGGCCAGCGCAACTGCAGGGTGTTTGTGCAGCGTGCTTTCAATTTCGACCGAGCTGATGTTTTCGCCGCCAGAAATGATCACATCCTTAAGGCGGTCTTTCACCTCGGCATAGCCGCGCTCATGCATCACCGCGACATCTTCGGAATGAAACCAGCCGCCCGCAAAGGCCTTCTCGGTGGCGGCTGCGTCTTTCAGATAACCCTTCATCACGGTGTTGCCCCGGATCAGCATCTCGCCTTGATCTTCACCATTCATGGACACATCGCCGTTTTCGCCCACCACACGCAGTTTCTCGGTCTGGACCATACCCGCCCCTTGGCGCGCTTTGATCTCGGCCCGTTTGGCGAAGGGGACGTCATCCCAGTCCGAGTTCCACGAGCACATCACTGTGTGGCCATAGGTCTCGGTCAGGCCATAAACTTGCGTCACGTTGAACCCCAATTTCTCCACCCCTTCCAGGATGGCGGCGGGCGGTGGCGCGCCTGCGGTCATCACCTCAATCTGGTGGTCGAACGGTTTTCGCGCGCTGTCATCGGCGTTGACGATCATGCCCAAGACGATGGGCGCGCCGCCAAAATGGGTCACACCATGATCGGCGATGGCCTCATATATCGTCTCTGGCGTGATGGCACGGGTGCAAATGATCGTGGCGGCTTGTGCGCACATCGTCCAGGCATGTCCCCAGCCGTTACAATGGAACAACGGCACAACGTAGAGATAGGTCGGGTGTTTTGGAACCGACCAATCTGCAATGGTCCCCATAGTCATCAGGTAGGACCCACGATGATGATACACGACGCCTTTGGGACGGCCCGACGTTCCGGACGTGTAGTTCAGCGCCAGCGCGTCCCATTCGTCGCTCGGACCGCGCCATTCCCAATCGGGATCGCCCTCAGTGATAAGGTCATCAAAGGTGGCTTCCCCAAGACGCGCCCCGGGCGTGGTGTCATCGATGATATCGATAATGGTCAGATCATCACGCCCCACCAGGTCCAGTGCGGCCTTAATCGCGTCCGACATCCCGTTATCGGCGAGTAGGATTTTCGCCTCTCCATGGTTGAGAATATAAGCAATGGTCTCTGGGTCGAGCCGCGTGTTCACAGTATTGAGCACAGCCCCCGTTGCGGGCACGGCATAATGCGCCTCGACCATTTCCGGCAGGTTGGGGGAGATGATCGTGACCGTGTCGCCCTTTCCAGCGCCCCGCTTTTGAAGCGCGCTGGCCAGGCGTTTCGACCGTTCGAAAGTCTCGGCCCAGGTGTAGCTGCGATCCCCATAGACGAGGGATGTCCGATCCCCGAACATGAGCGCCGTGCGTGGCAAAAAGCTCAGCGGGCTTAAGGGGACATAGTTGGCCTCGGTCTTTGGAAAGACGTCGAATTTATCTGCTGTATAGTCCATCGGCCCCTCCCAAAGCGTTTTGGATCAGTTTTGAACGGGCTCTCCAAGATCAAGCATCGTCTGAATACGGGCGAGTGTCTCAGGCGTCCGCGCAAGCGTCAAGAAGGCTGCGCGTTCACGGTCATAAAGATGTTGCTCGGTCACCGTGATTGCGTTTTCGCTCTCCATATTCACAACGATGGTCCCGATGGCGAGCGCCGTCGTTTTATTGTGCGGCGTGAACCAGCCTTTGGCGACGCCATCGGACATGAACGCGTCCATTTTCGCGTGGAGCGCTTTGCCTGGTAGGATATATCCCCGCGGTTCAGGCGGAGTGTAGTCGCTCGCCATCGCTTCGATCTCTTTGGTTGCCTCAGAGATCAACTTATCGCGGTTCATGACGGCACGGTCCCGTTCGGGCAGGAAGTATTGCAGGCGCGCCGAGGTCTCAGGCGAGGTGCCCGTTTTCCCGTACCCGATTTGCATCCAAGTCTCCCAGGCCGCCTTTTCCGGGTCGTTTGTAGCGTCGAGCCATCGTCCCATTGTTTCTTTGACCCCGCCACCCCCAGGCACGACACCGACGCCGGCCTCAACCAGGCCGAAGACGGTGTTAGCGTGCGCGACCAGCTTGTCACAATGAACGAGCACCTCGAAACCCCCGCCGATCCCGAGGCCGGACGGGGCGCCAATTACGGGAACAGGTGTGTATTTTAGTGCCATCACAGCCTGTTGGAAATCACTGAGGAAGGCGTCGATCCCGTCGAAATCTTCGGCCTCGATCATGGCGCGGAAAGCGTTCAAATCCACGCCAGCACTAAAATGTTGCGCGTCATTATGCACGATAATGCCTTTGCCATGATCTTCGGCTGCCTTGCGCACGACCTCCATGCTGGCGCCTGTGAGCGCGTTGGCTTTGGAATGGAATTCGATCAGGCGCAGATCGCCGGGCAGTGCAAACAGGCTGGCGGACGCGTTTTCAAAGATCGGTGTCATCGTCTGGCGCGAGAAGCTGAAACGCTGCGTGCCTTCGGGCAGGTTGACCGGCTGATAGCTTCCATCGGTATGTCGCACCGTCAGCATATCGCCATTGGTTTTGTAGAAAGCGCCGCCATCAAGGATTGCGGGAACCTCGACATCTGCTTCACGCATGAGTTCTGCAGCTGTGTCAGCACCCAGTGCGTCGATCAGTTCAAACGGGCCGCGGATCCAGTTGAAGCCGAGCTTCATCGCGTCATCAATGTCTTGCGGGCTATTGGTAATCGCGGGGATCAAGCTGGCCGCATAGCCCAAAACGCGACCCAAGAAATTGCGCACAAAGGCGTCATGGGCGGGGTTGTTCGAGGGCGCGATCATATCGTGCAGAGTTTCACGGTTTTGCGCCTGAAGCTCTGCCGCGCGCTGCGCTTTGGGGGGGAGTTCAGCAATCCGCGCGCGCCACTTGCCCGACGCCAAATCCATGGCTTGGTCCACACCGTCATGCACGCGGTAAAACCCGCCCAGGCCCTTCTCACCCGTGTAGCCAGTCGACACCATCTGTTCGATGATCGGGCCAACAGGATTCTGGCCTTTGCCCACCGGGAAGAAGGCGTCGCCTTCTGGCAGGATCTGCCCGAGCGTGTCGACCACATCAAACATCAGATCGACGCCGATCAGATCATAAAGGCCGAAGACACCGGTTTTGGGGATGCCCAGCGGACGGCCCATCAGAGCATCAGCATCTTCGATATTCAGACCGTTTTTATGCGCCTCATCCATGCCGACTTGCAGGGCGAAAACGCCGACGCGGTTGCCAAGGAAACCGGGTGTGTCGTTACACGGGACTACGCCCTTACCAAGGATGCGGTCATTATAATCCGCGAGCTTTTCCATGATCGCGGGATCGGTATCTTCGCCACGAACTAGTTCCAGAAGACGCATATAACGGACAGGGTTGAAGTAATGCGTGATCGCGAAACGCTTGCGGAACTCCACCGGCATATCTTCGACCAATAGCTTGATCGGGATCGTTGAGGTATTGGACGTCACAACGCATGTGTCACTGATCGTGTTGTTCAGACGCTCATAAAGAGACTTTTTCAGCGGCAGACGTTCGACGATGGCCTCGACGATCCAGTCGTATTCGGCCAGACGATCAAAGTCGTTTTCGATGTCGCCCGTTTCGATCAGGCTGGCGCAGGATTTGTGATGGAGCGCGGGTGGGTCCGATTTTTGAAGCCGGTCGATGGCTTTCTCGGCTGGGCTGTAATCCCCCTTTTTTGCAGGTAGATCGAGCAACAACACTTTGTGCCCGGCATTGGCAATCTGACCGGCAATGCCCGCGCCCATTGTGCCTGCACCGATTACGGCGATGTTTCTGAAGGGAAGATCGGTCATGTTATTGTCCTAGGAAGTCTTTCAATATCGCGTTGACGTCATCCGGCACTTCGGATGGCATCATATGGCCGGAATGGGGGATTTCTGCGGTATCGGCATTTGTCGCGGCGGCCAGCGCGCGGCCGGCTTTGATCGGGGTCATTTTGTCTTGATGCGCGAGGATGGCGATTGTTGGCACTGAGATCGTCGCGGCAGCGTCCGGCCCGCCCGAATAGTCTGCGCAGGCCTTGAGATCGGCATAAAGCGCACCGGTTGTGTTCGCTGCCATCAGTTGTTGACCGAAATACAAATGGGTCATGCCGGGCATTGTGTGGTCATGGTGATGAGCCTCGCTGCCATGGCCCCAATCCGTCATCGCGGCGATCGCCGCATGTTCTTTGTTCTCCGCCATGCCAAGCAGCATGTCATTTACCGGGATCGCAAGAGCCGTGGCGATGAAGGCGATCTTTTCGACAAAATCGGGATGGCGGCGCGCGATTTCCAACGCGACGAGGCCGCCTTGGGAGTGGCCGATCAAGCTGGCCTTGGTCGCGCCTGCGGCAGTTGCCGCCTCCACATACCAATCGGCCATATCCTCTATGGTCGTAAGTGGTGCGCCGGCCGAATGGCCGTGCGCGGGCATGTCAGGGTTCAGCACGCCATACCCGCGATTGGCCAGAAACCGGCCTTGCAGGATATAGCCGATATGGTTCTGGCCCGAGCCATGAATAAATAGAAGCGTCGGTTTCGAGGGGTCGAAATCTTGCCCGCCCGTGGAGACAAAGACCTCTTGGTCGCGAACAGTCAGTCTCATTCCGCTGCAGTCCGGATGGTTGTAGCGCGTTTCGCGGCTTTGAGCGCTTGATTGAAATCGGCAATGATGTCCTCGATATTTTCCAGTCCAACCGAAATCCGCAGCATATCATCGGTCAGGCCCGCAGCCACCATCGCCTCCGGCGTCAGGTGGCTGTGCGTGGTGGAGCCGGGATGGATGACCAGCGTCTTTGCATCGCCCACATTGGCCAAATGCGAGGCAAGTTTCACGCTTTCGATGAAGGCGCGGCCACCGTCGCGGCCGCCTTTGACCCCGCATGCAATAATGGACCCCGCCCCTTTGGGCAGCAGTTCTTTCGCTTTGGCGTGGTCCGGGTGGTCGGGCAGGGTGGGGTGCTTGACCCACGCGATTTGGTCGTGACCCGTCAAGAACTCCAACAGTTTTGACGTGTTTTCCTGATGGCGTTCCATCCGCAGTCCAAGCGTTTCAATCCCTTGCAGCAAGTGGAACGCATTGGTGGGGGACATACACGGTCCCACATTCAGCATGCCTTCGGAGCGCACGCGCATCGTAAACGCGGCAGGTCCGTATTCTTCCCACAGGTTCACACCCTGATAGGAATAATGCGTGCCATTGATCGTTGGGAATTTGCCTGGTGTGGCGCCCCAGTCGAAATTGCCCGCATCCACAATCGCGCCGCCCATGGCGACACCATGACCGCCCATCCATTTCGTTAACGAGTGGATCAGGATGTTTGCGCCATGCTCAATTGGTTTCATGAGGTACGGCGTGTTAAACGTGCAGTCGATGCCGAGCGGCACATTGTGACGTTTCGCAATCTCGGCCAGCGCAGGCACATCCATGATGTCCAGGCCTGGATTACCGATCACCTCCCCAAAAATCAGTTTCGTATTGGGCTGAATGGCTTTCTCGAACGCGTCCAGATCGTTCGGCGGCACGAACGTTGTCTTTATCCCGTAGCGCGACAGCGTGTGCTGGAAGAGGTTGATATTCGCGCCATACATTTGGCTTGAGCTGACGATGTGATCGCCTTGGGAACAAAGCGCCATCACCGTCAGGAAAAGCGCGGACATGCCAGAGGCCGTGCAGGTGCACGCAGCCGCCCCCTCAAGCGCGGCAACGCGTTGCTCCAATACAGCCACGGTAGGGTTCGTCAGGCGGGAATAGATATGCCCCCCGATTTCCATGTTGAACCGGGCTGCGGCCTGTTCGGTGCTGTCAAACACGTAAGACGTCGTCTGATGGATGGGCACCGCGCGCGATCCGTGTCGCGCATCGGGTGTTTGGCCCGCATGCAAAGCAAGCGTGTCGAAGTCATAATCGCCGGTCATGGTCCCTCCTCCCACGGTTTCCGCTGGGGAAACTTGCGCGGTACTGGCCGCTTGCGATGCGGCTGTCAAATTCCTTCAAAAACGACGTTGGGTCTTTAAGAGCAAGCTTGCAAGATGGCTTATTCAGCTAGTGCCAGTTTTACTCCGAAATAGGCAAACGCGCCGGCGAAACCCCGTTTGATCCATTGCATGGCGCTGGGACGGTTCACGAAGAAATCACGCGTCGCGGCCGCAGACGCGCCGTAGCCAATAAAAACAAAAAACGTGATGACCATAAACACAAGCGCGAGGGTTGCGAGTTCCCGCGTTGGATTGGCTGCGTCGGACGCCAAAAACTGCGGCAAAAACGCAAGAAAAAACAGCGAGAGCTTTGGGTTCAAGACGTTGATCAACGTCCCCGTAAGAGCGATTTTGGCATATGTCTTTTCTGATCGATCTGCCGAGACATCGAACGCCCCTTTGTCGGTGCCAATGCTCCACGCCATGTAAAGGAGGTAGGCGACACCTGCATATTTCACCACCACGAACGCAACCGCACTCGTGTGAAGGAGCGCTGCAAGGCCAACGATCGAAGCGAGGGCAGCGGGAATAATTCCAAAGGTGCAGCCCAGTGCGGCGGCGACACTTGCCCGGAAGCCGCGGCCAAGTCCAATCGCGATGGTATAAATAACCCCTGTCCCAGGCAGGAGAACAACAATAAGCGTTGTCATAAGAAATTCGAGTGACATGATTTGGCTCCGCCGGTTTCTAGATCAGCGTGCAATCGGTTGGGTGATGATGTCAATCAAAGCTGAAAGGTTCTTATCCACGGATTGGATCGACGTTTGAATGTCTGTGCAGAGCACGGCGCCCAAAATAGGTTCCGCTAAGGTTTTGAACTTGTCTGTCATCTCTGTCGCGCTGGGCGGGTCCTCGGGGTCGCCAATGGCCGTCGCAATGCCAGAGCAAAGCACCTCGCCATTTCTTAAATGTAACGTCACTTCGGAGATGCGCTCGGCCGGGAAGCGGCGGTTGCATTCATCACTTTCGGCAATGACCATCCCTTCCGAAAGGCGCGTAACTTCAGGATCGCTAAAGGCGTCTTCGCTGATTTCCGCCACACCCACATCGCCACGCACAAGTGCAGCCGCAGTCGGATAAGACGTCGAATACTGCGCCTCTTCGGTGGTACGCGGAGACTTGGTGGCGAGACGAAGCGCTTCGTGGAAGGTTGTCACCTCGACGTAATCCACTTGGTCAGATGTGAGGTTATGCTCTGCGCGGAGGCGGAGCGTCGCGCTGACCGCGGGTTGGGCCCACCGGCAAACCGGGAAGGGTTTGTAATATTGTTCGCATGTCAGCCAGGTCGATCCTAAATCGGCAAAGAACTCGGGGGCGTCTTCGAAACTTACGGCGGGTGCGCCGGTAAACCCGTCCGCTGCGAGATACGCCGCAGAGACGCCGGCCATCGCGCCCCAGCCGGACCCATCTTTGAGCATGGTGGGGTGATCAATCACGCGCATCATTTGGCTGCGCGGTCCGTGATATTCGGCGATCCCGATCGCGTGGCGCGCTTGTTCATTGGACAGTCCAAGGGCGCGCGCGCCAAGGGCGCCCACTGTAGGGGCCATCCAGGCGCCGGAGGTGTGGTAATCGGGAACCGTTGCGTGGAGCGCTCTGCCCGCGCGAGACCCGATTTCATAGCCCATCACAAAAAGCGTTAGGAATTCTTCCCCAGACATCTTGGTCGTTTGTGCAAAGGCCAGCAAACCCGGCAGCAGCGCACATCCCACATGCCCTTTGGCGGGGCGGTATCCATCATGGGCGTCTATGCTGTCAATCGTCATGCCGCCTGCCAATGCGAAACCAGCAGGGCTGGTGGTGCGGCCATCGAAAAGCAATTTCGAAATTGCTTGCCCCGCGCCAAAATGGCGCGTGGCGTGATCCGAAATGATCCGGGACAGATCGGTCGCATGACCCGCGGCGGCCACCCCGATAAGATCCATCAACCAAAGCTTTGCCGTCTCTTGGACGCTCGTGGGAATGTCAGTGATCGTCGTGTATTCTAGGAAATCGTAGAGCGGATCGGGTCGTTTCAGCATAATTTGGGTCCTCGTCCCATTACGATCCGCTGCGAAAACGGGTTGCGCTTGCGCGTCTGCGACGTAAACAAGACGCTATTCGATGATGAGGAGGGGCCATCGTGGCGATTTCGACGAATGATGCAGTGATCACAGAAGCGTTCTGGGAAGCTGAGGGTCAGCAGATCTGGATAAAACGGGCGGTTCTGGTTGTTTTGGGTGTGATTGCCTTGGCGATCTGCGCGAAGATCAAGTTTCCTTTGCCACCGAGCCCTGTTCCAATCAATTTGGGAACGTTTGCTGTTCTGACCATCGGGGCAGCGTATGGCCCTCGGCTCGGCGCGGCCACTTTGCTGGCGTACATGCTGGTGGGCGCACTTGGCTTCGATGTCTTCGTGAATTCTTCAGCAGAGAATAACGGTTGGGCCTATATGACTGGGTCAACCGGCGGCTACTTGGTCGGTTTTGTTCTTGCGACGATTGCCCTTGGAGTGTTCGCTCGCATGGGATGGGACCGGAATGTTGGTCTGATGGCGATTGCGATGCTCATTGGCAACGTTATCATCTATGCCCTAGGTGTGGCATGGCTTCATGCTCTGATTGCTGATGGAAGTCTCCCGTTTATGGCGGATAAATTCTCTTCTCTGTGGCAACAAACGCTGGCGTGGGGTTTCTGGCCATTTCTGATCGGTGATGCCTTGAAGATCGTTATGGCGGCCATCTTGCTTCCGGTGCTTTGGAAGGCGATTGGGGCAGCCCGCGCTTGAAGAGAACTGATAAATGACAGATAGGGGCACCCGTTTGGGTGCCTTTTTCTTTTGGAGGGAACGCGATGTTCGAAAATACATTTCCAGATAGAGACACGATTGCGACGCTGTCGGCCCGCATGTTCCTGGAAATCGGTGCCGTCAATTTCCGCCCCGAAGAACCCTATATCTTTGCAAGCGGCCTTGCTTCTCCGGTCTATATCGATTGTCGGAAGTTGATCTCTTACCCGCGCATTCGTTCCGCACTCATGGATTTCTGTGTTGCGACGCTCTACCGAGAAGTTGGGTTCGAGGCCTTTGATGCTGCCGCCGGCGGGGAAACCGCGGGCATTCCCTTTGCCGCTTGGATCTCCGAGCGGATGGGCCTGCCCATGCAATACGTTCGAAAGAAACCCAAGGGATACGGTCGCGATGCGCAGATCGAGGGCGACATCCATGACGGGCAGCGCGTTTTGTTGGTGGAGGATCTGACGACGGATGGGGGGTCCAAGCTGAAATTCGCTGAGGCGATCCGGACGGCTGGCGCGGTTTGTAACCATACGCTTGTGATCTTCTACTACGATATTTTCAAGAAGACACATGATGTGCTTGGCGACAATGGTCTGACGCTCCACTATCTTGTGACTTGGTGGGACATCCTGGCCGAGGCGCGCGCGCAGGGGCTCTTCACGCCCGAGGCCTTGGATCAGGTGGAAGCGTTTTTGAACGATCCGCTGACCTGGTCAGGCGTCCATGGCGGGGTGACCGAAATCGAGAGCGCATAGATTTCCGTCTTGCTTTGACGAACTAAGTTAATTAAGTCAGTAATACTGACATATTGGAGAAGATTATGGCAGATCGTCCCGCGTTTGCGCCTTGGATGAATGACACGAATGATGTGATCAAAGAGTTCCTTGCGGCGGGGCGGGTGCCTGGGTTGATCAATCTTGCGGGTGGCATCCCATCTCCCGAGGTCTGGCCTGTCGAAGATATTGCAGAGATCGCAAAGGAGGCCGTTCTGGAAGCGACAGACAGTGTTCTGAATTACTCGCCGATCGATGGTCTTCCGGAACTGCGAGATGCGATCGCCGAAAAATACAGCCAGGGCAATTTGTGCCTCAGCCGGGAGAATGTTCTGATTACGACGGCGGGGACCCAAGGGTTGAGCCTGGTGCGCGATATCCTGCTCGAAGATGGTGGCATCGTCGCGTGTCAAACGCCTGCATATTTGGGCGCTTTGGATGCGTGGCGCACGCGGCGCCCCACCTATCGCCCTATGGCGCTTGAGCGAAACGACCTTGATATGCGGGCGGCGTTTGAGGGCGCACAATTTGGATATGTCGTACCCAATTTCTCTAATCCGTCGGGGCGTTTGGTAGAACGTACGCAACGGGAAGACCTACTGGGGGCGGCGGAGGCCACGGGCACTTGGCTGATCGAGGACGATCCCTATTCTGATCTGGTGTTTGACGGGGCGCCCTTGCCAAGCCTGCTGGAACTCTCCGCGACAGGAGAGGATACGTATCGCGGGACAATCATCTATATGAGCACAATCTCCAAAATGCTCGCGCCCGGACTGCGGGTGGGTTGGGTAATTGCTGCACCAGAGATTGTGGCTGCGATGACGGCGGCAAAACAAGGGTCAGATATGTTCACAAGCGGTCTGACCCAACAAGTGGTGCTGCGCGCGATAGAGAAGGGTCTGCTAGACGCAGCGCGGCCGAAGATGGTCGCCCTTTATAAAGAACGGCGTGACGCGTTGCTCCGGGCGATGGCCGCGCATTTGACAGATACTTTTGACTGGACGATCCCGACGGGCGGTATGTTTGTTTGGGCCACTGCGAAAGACCCGGCGCTGAACACGAATGCCCTCATGCGTGTGGGCTTAGAGCATAAGGTTTGCATTTCCCCAAGCAGCGTTTTCGATCCCCTCGGGCAAGATCGCCGTTCGGTGCGGTTGAACTTCACGCTCAATCCTCCTGAGATGCTTGAAGAGGGTATCTTTCGCTTGAAGGCCGCGGTTCAAGAGTTGGATGTGTCCGCCTAGGCGCGGCGTAGAAGATTCCTGCGGTATCTCTGATCATCCTGCACATTTTTTGCGCAGGATCGTCGAAGCCATTGACCCGTCCAGCGGTGGATTTCCTTTGCGATTGCAACCCAACCGTCCCTGCCGTGTCGGTGTCCTATGCATATTGTTGTTGTAGATCCGGACCGTGAACGGGCTTTTCAAATCGTGGATGGCCTGTCCGTGGATTCCAGTCTACGGGTCACTGTTCTTGGGGATATTGACGGTATTGCCCGAAAACTCACATCGTTGGACCCAGATGTCATCCTAATTGACTTAGCCGACCCGAAGCGCGATCATTTTGAACAGACATTAAACGCGGTCGGCGCAACAGACCGGCCGGTCGCGATGTTTGTGGACAAATCTGACATTGGCATGACGAAGGCCGCAATTGAGGCAGGCGTCAGTGCCTATGTTGTAGATGGGCTGAAAAAAGAACGGGTCCTTCCGATCATTGAAATGGCGGTTGCACGGTTTCGGGAGTTTGACCGGATCAAGAAAGAACGGGATGCCGCCAACGAGGCGTTGGCAGAACGCAAGGTCGTTGACCGCGCGAAGGGTATTTTGATGAAGGCCAAAGGTTTGTCTGAAGAAGAGGCGTATTCGCTGCTTCGGAAAACCGCGATGGATCAAGGGCGTAAGATCGGTGAGGTCTCGGAGGGGATCGTGACGGCAGCGGGTTTGCTGTCATGACAGAGGTTTCGCTTGGATACGTGCCGCTTACCGATGCCGCGCCTTTGATCATCGCGAAAGAGCTCGGATTTGCACAGAAAGAAGGGATCAGTCTGATCCTAACGCGGGAGACGAACTGGTCCGCCATCCGGGATAAGCTCTCCGTTGGGTTGATCCAAGGGGCGCATCTGCTTTGCCCCATGGCGATTGCCATGCGGTTGGGCCTTGGGCCCATCCCAAGGAGCATAATTGCGCCCATAGTATTGAATTTAAACGGAAATACTTTTGTGACCTCTTTGGATGTTGCACGGCGTTTGGACGAAGCGGGGATCGGGTTCAATCAACCGAAGCCCTTAGGGCGTTGGGTGATCCAACAGGGTAAATCGCAGGCATTTCGTGTGGGCGTTCCCTATCCGATTTCGATGCATGCAACGATTCTCCGCTATTGGATCCGATCACTCGGCGCCGATCCGAAAGCTGTGCTTGATCTCCGGGTTCTGCCCCCGTCGTTGATGCGCGAAGGATTAGAGGCCCGCGAAATCGATGCCTTTATGGTGGGCGCTCCGTTTGGGAGCGAGGCAGCAGAGTCAGCTGATGCCGTTGTCGCGATGACCAGCAGTGCCATTTGGGCAGCCGCCCCGGAGAAGGTTTTGGCGATCGATGAAGAATGGGCAGATGCGAATCCCGGGACGGGCGATGCGCTTGTCCGCGCAGTTTATAATGCGGGTCTTTGGGCCGGGCGGAATGAAAACCATTCGGTCCTTGCAGAAATTTTGGCCCGTCCCGAGTATCTCGGTGTCGGCGCGTCCCATATCGAACAAATGCTCTCTGGACACCTCACGCTTGACCCCAAAGGATCGATCGCTTCTGTGCCGGATGCGATCCGGTTTGGCGGATCCAACGTGAGCTTCCCCTGGCAAAGTCAAGCGCTTTGGATTGCGACACAAGAGGCTGAAAACTGGGGGATTTCTCTTGGCACGGCGAAGGCCGCTGCGACAGAGACCTTTCGGCCGGACATCTTCCGACGGGCGATGTCAGAGACAGATGCGCCACTCCCGAATGCGAGCCAAAAAGTCGAAGGGGCACTTGGCCGGAAAACCACGGTGCCCGCAAATCGGGAAATGTCGCTTGGCCCAGACTATTTCTTTGACGCGTTGGTGTTTGATCCCGCGCTGGCGGAATAAAGTCTTGACGTGCGCGTCATCAAATGCATTTTCAGACGCAATCACTGCAACGGCGTGGTGGTATCTACCCAAAGATTGGGTTTCCCGAAAATCACAAGCAATGCCGCTTGGTCCGAACGCGAAAGCGATGTTCTCGCGCGTTTTGATCAAGCGGCTTTTTTATTAGGTTGGAGAACCACATGAAACTTAGAAATATCCTCCTCGCCGGTTTCACCAGTCTCGTCACCGCCTTCCCAGCAGTTGCTGAAATGTTGGATGTCGAAAAAGACGAGTTGAAATTTGGCTTTATCAAACTGACAGATATGGCGCCGCTCGCGGTGGCTTATGAGCTGGGTTACTTTGAAGACGAAGGTTTGTTCGTCACGTTGGAGCCGCAAGCGAACTGGAAAGTTCTTTTGGATGGTGTGATCGATGGCACCTTGGATGGCGCGCATATGCTCGCGGGTCAGCCGTTGGCGGCGACCATCGGCTTTGGGACAGAGGCGCATATCGTGACGCCATTTTCCATGGATTTGAACGGTAACGGGATCACTGTTGCCAACCACATCTGGGAAGAGATGAAACAGTACATCCCAATGGACGCAGAAGGTAAACCGATCCACCCGATTTCTGCATCTGCACTGAAACCGATCGTGGACCGTTATAACGATGAAGGTCAGCCCTTCAACATGGGCATGGTTTTCCCGGTTTCTACGCACAATTATGAGCTACGCTATTGGCTTGCAGCAGGCGGCATTCACCCAGGCTACTACACGGAAGACAACATTACGGGCCAGGTTGATGCGGATGTGCTTCTGTCCGTGACGCCTCCACCCCAAATGCCAGCAACCCTCGAAGCCGGCACGATCCTGGGCTATTGTGTGGGTGAGCCTTGGAACCAGCAGGCGGTCTTCAAAGGCATCGGTGTTCCCGTCATCACCGACTACGAGATCTGGAAAAACAACCCAGAAAAGGTGTTTGGTCTCACAAAAGCCTTCACCGAAGAGAACCCAAACACAACGCTTGCGATCACCAAGGCTTTGATCCGCGCGGCAATGTGGCTTGATGCCAATGACAACGAAAACCGTCCTGCAGCGGTAGAGATCCTGGCCCGTCCGGAATATGTGGGTGCCGATTACGAGGTAATCGCCAATTCCATGACCGGCACCTTTGAGTACGAAAAAGGGGATGTTCGTGAGGTTCCAGATTTTAACGTGTTCTTCCGCTACTACGCGACATATCCGTTCTACTCTGATGCGATTTGGTACCTGACACAAATGCGTCGCTGGGGTCAGATAACGGAAGCGAAGCCGGACAGCTGGTATCACGAAGTGGCCAAGTCTGTTTACCTGCCAGAAATCTATATGGAAGCGGCGCAAATGCTGATCGATGAAGGCATCGCGAACGCAGAAGATTTCCCTTTCGGAACAGATGGTTACAAAGAGCCAACATCCGCTTTCCTGGACGAGGTCGAGTATGATGGCCGTGATCCGCTGGGCTACCTCGAGAGCCTGACAATCGGGCTGAAGGGCGACGCGTCCTAAAACCCGGGCTCTCTGGGGCGGCGGTGGCGTCGCCCCTTCCTTAAATCCATTCCTTGCGAGGCTTGAAAGATGACTGCCCTAGCTGACCCATCCCAAGAGAAAGAGGCGCGCCGCGAGCGCATCTTTACGAAAATCAACAAAGCCGACAGTTTCTTCAAAATTATCGGCCTGGCGTGGATTACGCCACTTTTGAAAATCATTGCGGGCGACAACGCGAAAACAAACGGTGCCGAAATTTGGCGCCTACTTGGCATCCCTTTGGTTGCCATCGTTATGTTCCTTGGCGCCTGGGCCTACCTTGCACCGAAGGTGGTCACGTCCCTCGGTGCGGTGCCGGGTCCGGCGCAAGTTTGGGAGCAGGCACAGTTCTTGCATTCCGAGCATCTGCGGATGGGCGAGAAAGAGCAGGCCTTTTACGACCGCCAAGACGAACGCAATCAAAAGCTGATCGACGCTGGTCGCGAAGATCGTGTGAAATGGCGCCAATTTACCGGTGCGCCAACGTATTACGATCAAATTTGGACATCGCTTCAGACCGTGTTCTTTGGGTTCTTGATCGCGACGATCATTGCGGTTCCGTTGGGGATTGCGGCGGGTCTATCACAAACGGTGAATGCGGGTCTCAACCCGATTATTCAAATCTTTAAACCGGTCTCTCCGCTGGCCTGGCTCCCGATCGTGACAATGGTTGTCTCTGCAACAGTCACCGCGGCGGATCCGTTTCTTGCAAAATCATTCCTTGTCTCCGCGATCACGGTGACGCTCTGTTCGCTTTGGCCGACGCTCATCAACACAGCACTCGGCGTAAGTTCGATCGACAAAGATCTGGTGAGTGTGTCCAAAGTTCTCAAACTGAACACCTGGTCGAAGATCACGAAGTTGGTTCTGCCATCGGCGCTACCGCTGATATTCACCGGTTTGCGTCTGTCTCTGGGCGTGGGATGGATGGTCTTAATTGCGGCTGAAATGTTGGCCCAGAACCCAGGGCTTGGAAAGTTCGTATGGGACGAATTCCAGAACGGGTCGTCACAATCGCTGGCAAAAATAATGGTCGCGGTTCTGACCATCGGGGTGATCGGCTACTTGCTCGACCGCTTGATGTATGCGCTGCAAACCATGTTCACCTTCTCAGCGACGAGGTGAAAATGATGAGTATCCTCAGCTTAAAAAGCGTCTCTAAGTCTTATGGCGACACGCATGTGTTGAAGGACATCAACCTAGAGGTTGAAGAAGGAGAGTTCATCGCGATTGTCGGGTTTTCCGGTTCAGGCAAGACGACGTTGATGAATATTTTGACCGGCCTTGAAACGCCGGATGCAGGAGAGGCGCTGTATAAAGGCGCTGCGATCTCAGAGCCGGATCCCGAGCGGGGTCTGGTATTCCAGAGCTATTCTTTGATGCCTTGGTTGACGGTGAATGGAAATGTGGGCCTGGCGGTCGACGCGATCCATTCTAAAAAATCGAGATCGGACCGTGCGGCATTAGTGAAAAAATACGTGGATATGGTGGGACTGTCCCATGCAACGGATCGTCGCCCGGCGGAACTTTCAGGGGGTATGCGCCAGCGGGTTGCCGTGGCGCGCGCGCTTGCCATGCAGCCAGAGGTTTTGTTGCTCGATGAACCACTGTCCGCGCTGGATGCGTTGACGCGTGCAAACCTTCAGGATGAAATCGAGACGATTTCTCAGAAGGAAAAGAAAACCATCATCCTCATCACCAATGATGTCGATGAGGCGATCCTGCTGGCGGACCGGATCATTCCCATGAACCCGGGTCCAAATGCAGATCTTGGGCCCGAGTTTAAGGTCGACATTCAGCGCCCGCGCGAACGCACAAAGATGAACACGAATGAGACATTCAAGACATTGCGGGCCGATGTAACGAAGTATCTTATGGATGTTGGATTTGAGGCTGCGGCGGAGCAGAACCGGGTCCTTCCGAATGTCACAGCGATCCACAATATGGTGCCGGCGGCTTATCGGAAGGCCGCAGAAAGCGCCCCGATCAATGATGATCGTTTCCTTCACTTCTCGGATGTCCACAAAATCTATCCGACGCCGAAAGGGCCTTTGACGGTGGTAGAAGGCTTTGAAATGAAGATGAAGAAGGGGGAATTCGTCTCGATCATTGGTCATTCAGGGTGCGGGAAATCAACGGCACTCACGATGGCAGCGGGTCTGAACCCGATCTCTCTCGGTGGGATCCGTTTGGACGGGAAATACGTGAATGACGCCAATCCTGAACGGGCAGTTGTGTTCCAAGCGCCCTCTCTCTTCCCATGGTTGACGGCCAAGGAGAATGTCGCGATCGGTGCGGACAAGGTGTATCCAAAGGCAACTCGGAAAGAGCGCCAAGACGTTGTAGAATATTATCTCGAGCGTGTCGGTTTGGCCGATGCGATGGATAAACCCGCAGCGGCCCTGTCAAACGGAATGAAACAACGGGTGGGGATCGCACGGGCCTTCGCGCTCTCGCCGAAGCTCCTGTTGTTGGACGAGCCCTTTGGGATGCTCGACAGTTTAACCCGCTGGGAACTTCAGGAAGTTCTGATGGAGGTCTGGGCGACGACAAAGGTCACGGCGATCTGTGTAACCCATGATGTGGACGAAGCGATCCTTCTGGGTGACCGCGTGTGTATGATGACCAATGGTCCACGCGCCAAAGTTGGAAAGCTGATGGATGTGGATCTGCCACGCCCGCGGACGCGGAAAGCCCTTTTGGAGCATTCAGACTATTACCACTACCGTGCTGAAGTGCTGCAGTTCCTCGAAGACTACGAGCATGGCGATCCGGAACCTGAAAGTGACCCGACACCTGCAAACGAAGATGACAGTCCGGAAGAGACCGTCATTGCAGCGGAGTAGATCCCATGGCTGAAAAACTTGTGCTCATCGGGGCAGGGATGGCATCTGGGCGGCTGATCGAGCTGCTTCTAGATAAAGACCCAGATGCGTATGACATCACGCTCTTCAATGCGGAGCCGCGTGGGAATTACAACCGCATCATGCTGTCCCCCGTCCTCTCAGGGGAAAAGACCTATGACGAAATCATCACCCATAGCGATGATTGGTATGCTGAAAATGGAGTAACCACATATTTCGGATGCCCGATCACCGGGATCGACCCCATTAAGAAAGTCGTCTCTTCGCCGCGGGGGGATGTCGCTTACGACAAATTGATCTTTGGGACCGGATCGGAGCCGTTCATCATTCCTGTGCCGGGACATGATTTGCCAGGCGTGATGGCCTATCGCGATCTGGATGATGTCGAAAAGATGCTCGTGGCCGCGCGGAAACCCAACGCCAAGGCCGTCGTGATCGGTGGAGGTTTGCTGGGTTTAGAGGCCGCCGCGGGTCTAAAAGAGCAGGGGATGGACGTCACGGTCATTCACCTGGCGGGCCATTTGATGGAACGTCAGCTTGACCCTGCGGCAGGTTACTTGCTGCAGAGGGAGCTCGAAAGTCGCGGCATCACAGTCCATATCAAAGGGGCTACATCGGAGATTACTGGCGACGCTTCGGTCGAAGGTGTGAAACTTGATGATGGCACGCTCTATCCGGCAGATATTGTGGTGATGGCAGTGGGCATTCGCCCGTCAACCGCGCTGGCGAAAGAGGCGGGGTTGAACGTCTCGCGCGGCATCGTGGTGAATGATCAAATGATGACGTCGGATCCGAGCATCTACGCAGTTGGGGAATGCCTCGAGCATCGCGAACAGCTCTATGGTCTTGTGGCACCCCTTTACGACCAGGCGAAGGTGCTGGCGAAGACGTTGCTTGGCGAAGAGGCAGCGTTTCAACCGGTTGAAATCTCCACCAAGCTGAAGGTCACAGGCTGTGATCTTTTTAGCGCGGGTGATTTCGCAGATGGGGAAGACCGTGAAGAGATCGTGTTCCGCGATGCGGTTCGCGGCGTCTACAAACGGTTGATCCTTCGGGATGATAAGATCATCGGTGCGGTTATGTATGGCGACACTGCCGATGGTGGCTGGTTCCTACAAAAGATCAAAGATCGCGAAGACATATCTGAAATTCGCGAAACGCTGATCTTCGGCCCCAATTTTGCTCAAGGCGTACCAGCGGACCCGCTGGCAGCCGTTGCAGCCTTGCCGCGTGATGCTGAAATCTGCGGTTGTAACGGCGTTAGTAAAGGCGACATTCTGAGCGCGATCGAAGGCGGGGCGAACACGCTCGACGCGATCAAGGCAAAGACTAAAGCGAGCACATCTTGCGGAACGTGTTCGGGTCTCACAGCGCAGGTGATCCAAACATCGCTCGGGGATGATTTCAAAATGCCCGAAGCGGACGTGATCTGTAAGTGTACGGATCATTCCCATGACGATGTGCGCAAATTGATCATCGCGAAAGAGTTGAAGACGGTGCAGGAGGTTTTTCAAGAGCTCCAATGGAAGACCTCCTGCGGGTGTCATGTGTGCCGGCCTGCGATCAACTATTACCTCGTATGTGCTTGGCCGGGCGATTACGTGGACGACGGTCAAAGCCGGTTCATCAACGAACGTGTGCATGCGAATATCCAAAAGGATGGGACCTATTCGGTTGTGCCCCGCATGTGGGGTGGTCTGACCACGCCCGATGAGTTGCGGGCGATCGCGGATGCCGCGGATAAATATCAGGTGCCGACCGTGAAGGTCACCGGCGGCCAGCGCATTGATTTACTCGGTGTAAAGAAAGAGGATCTTCCGGGGATTTGGTATGATCTGACCCAAGCTGGGATGGTATCGGGCCAGGCCTATGCGAAGGGACTTCGGACGGTGAAGACCTGCGTCGGCAAAGAGCATTGCCGATTTGGAACGCAAGACAGCACGGGCTTGGGCGTGAAGCTCGAGAAGGCGATGTGGGGTGCTTGGTCACCACATAAGTTCAAGATGGCGGTCTCGGGCTGTCCACGAAACTGCGCGGAGGCAACATGTAAGGACCTTGGGATCGTATGTGTGGACTCGGGTTATCAGGTTGTGGTGGGTGGCGCGGCCGGCATGGATGTGAAGGAGACGGAGCTTCTGGCCCAAGTCCCGACGGAAGATGAAGCGATTGAGCTTACATGCGCGTTTTATCAGCTCTACCGCGAAGGCGCGCAATATTTGCACAGACCCTATAAGTGGATGGCGAAAGTCGGGCTTGATTGGATCAAAGAACAATGTGTCGACGATCTGGAAAATCGCAAAGCGCTCGCTGATCGGTTCCACTATAGTCAACAGTTCTTTCAGATTGACCCCTGGGCCGAACGGGCGAAGAAAGGCGTGGACGCGCATGAATTCGCACCGCTTGCAGATTTCACAAAGGTGGCTGCGGAATGAGCGAATTTGTGGATATTGGTGCTTTGTCAGACATTCCTGTTCGTGCCGCGCGGGTCGTGAAGACGCATCACGGATGCATTGCGGTCTTTCGCACAGCCCAGGACAAGGTTTTCGCCCTCGAGGATCGCTGCGCCCATAAAGGAGGGCCGCTCTCGAATGGGATCCAGCATGATGAAAGCGTAACCTGTCCGCTTCATAATTGGGTGTTTGACCTCAATACTGGTCAGGCCAAGGGCGCGGATGAGGGTCTGGTCCGTACCTATGAAGTAAAAGTCGATGATGGTCGGATCTTGCTGCATCGCAGCGCAATTGGGTTGCAAGTGGCTGCGGAATGACCCCCCCGGTCAAAACCACTTGCGCCTATTGCGGTGTTGGCTGCGGGGTGATTGCGACACCCGACGGGTTGGGAGGCGCGTCGATCGCAGGTGATCGGGATCATCCCGCAAATTTTGGGAGGCTCTGCTCAAAGGGGGCGGCGCTCGGCGAGACCCTCGACCTTGAGGGCCGTCTTCTCGCGCCGCAGATCGCTGGGCGATCTGTGGGATGGGACACGGCGATCGCGAAAGTCGCGGCCGAATTTTCCGCCGCGATTGAGGAGTTTGGGCCAGACAGTGTGGCCTTCTACGTCTCTGGTCAACTGCTGACGGAAGATTATTACGTCGCGAACAAAGTGATGAAGGGCTATATTGGGTCGGCGAATATCGATACGAATTCTCGGCTGTGCATGGCGTCGTCTGTGGCTGGCCATAAGCGGGCTTTTGGAACCGACACGGTACCTGGAACTTATGAGGATCTAGAGCTTGCGGATCAAATCGTTTTGGTCGGGTCCAACCTTGCTTGGTGTCATCCGGTTTTGCATCAACGTATTCTGGCCGCCAAGGCCGAGCGGGATCTACGGATCATCACGGTAGATCCCCGTCGGACGGCCACCGCGGACTTGGCTGATCATCATTTCGGGATTGCACCTGGGGGTGATGTCGCGCTGTTCAATGGGCTGCTCCGCAAGATTGCGAAACAGGGCGCCGTCGATGCAGGCTATGTCGCCGAGCATGTGACAGGGTTTGATGAGGCGGTCGCGACCGCACGGATTTCGCTTGAGGATCGGATGCGGTTGACGGGTCTTTCGGAAGAGGAACTCATCCTTTTTGATCGGCTTTGGATTGAGCGTCCCAAAACCGTGACAGTTTACAGCCAAGGCGTGAACCAGGCCTCTGACGGGTCCGACAAGGTGAACGCGATCATTAATTGTCATCTGGCGACTGGGCGGATTGGCACCCCTGGATGCGGACCGTTTTCGGTCACAGGTCAGCCGAATGCGATGGGCGGTCGCGAGGTGGGGGGCCTTGCCAACATGCTGGCCGGGCATTTGGACATCGAGAATGCAGACCATCGCGCGGCGGTGCAACAGTTCTGGGGATCGCCCAAGATCCCGGAGGCGCAGGGCCTAAAGGCGGTAGATCTTTTTCAGGCCTGTCACGACGGTAAAATCAAGGCGCTTTGGATTATGTGTACCAATCCCGCGGTGAGCCTGCCGCGTGCGGATCACGTGGCGGACGCCATTCGGAAGGTGCCTTTCGTGGCGGTCTCAGACATTATGGCAGACACCGACACGACGCGCCTTGCCGATGTGCTTTTGCCCGCAACGGGCTGGGGCGAAAAAGACGGGACCGTCACGAACTCCGAGCGCCGGATTTCACGGCAGCGGGCGTTCTTGCCGGTGCCGGGTGACGCCCGCCACGATTGGCAGATGATCTGTGATGTCGCGCAAGCGATGGGATTTGACGGGTTCGGTTTTGATAACCCCGCTGCGATTTTTGACGAATGGGCGCGGATGACCGATCTCTCGGTGGGGTTCGGCAAAGATGTTGATCTCCGCGCGCTTGCGGGTCTTGATCAGGCGGCGTTTGACGCGCTTACCCCTGTACAGTGGCCGGTCAAACATGATCAGTCCGATACACGGTTCTTCTCAGATGGCGGTTACTTCACCCCCGATGGAAAAGCGAAAATGCTTCCGATTGCACCGCGGGGAACAGAAAACACGCCGAGCGACCGCGCACCTCTTGTTTTGAACACGGGCCGTGTCCGGGACCATTGGCACACGCTGACCCGGACCGGCAAAGCCGAGACGTTGAACCAGCATATCAGCGAGCCTTACCTGGAGGTGCATCCCCAAGATGCCCATGCGCTTGAATTGCTTCCGGCTGGGCTTGCTACAGTCGAAAGCCCATATGGACATGCGGTTTTGCGTGTCCAGGTGACAACGCGGGTCCAGCCCGGATCGGTTTTTGCACCGCTTCACTGGACAGGGCCATTTTCCTCTGACGGGCGGATTGATACAACGGTGGCTCCGATTCTTGACCCCGTCTCCGGTCAGCCAGAACTCAAACGAAGCCCTGTCCGTGTGCGGGGTTTTGATGCCGCCTGGTACGGGTTTGCTGCACTGTGTGATGAACCCGCGCCGACATCCGATTACTGGGCCAAGGCAAAAGCCAAGATGGGCTGGCGCGTTGAACTGGCGGAAACCGAAATGCCCGCTGATCTTGAGGCCTATGCGAAGGCGCTTGGGGCCCGCGGAGAGGTCGCACGATACTTTGATCTGCGGAGCGGGCAGGAACGGCTGGCCTTTGTGGAAGATGGTCTTATCACGGCGCTTATTTTTGGGTCGAGAGGACCTGTGGCTGCGTCTCGTGCGTTGATTTCTGCATCGCTCGGACAGTCCTATAGCCCTGAAATTCTTGCGGGCTTTGAAGGGCGCGATGCGGAACCTCAAGGGGCCATTGTCTGTGCCTGTATGAATGTGGGTGTGAACAAGATCCGCAAGGCGGTCGAACAGGGATGTGCCACGGCCGAAGCGGTAGGCGAAGCCACGACCGCAGGCACGAATTGCGGGGCCTGCAAGCCGGAGATCGCGCAACTCATCGCCGTTTCTACGCCAAAGATTGCTGCAGAATGAGCGCGCTTTCGAAATATGTCTACGCGATGGGGCGGGGTCCCTCCAAAGCACGGCATTTGACACTGGATGAAGCACGCGATGCGATGTCGATCATTCTCTCGGGGGACGCCGCGCCAGAGGCCGTCGGCGCCTTGCTCATGTTGATGCGGTATCGGGGCGAAACACCCGAAGAGATTGCTGGATTTGTTCATGCGTTTCGGGAACAGACACGCGCCTGGCAGGGTGTTACCGCTGATTTAGATTGGCCAAGCTATGCCGCTGGTCGGTCACGGAGTTACCCCTTTTTCTTGGTTGCAGCAAAACGGTTGGCCGATGAGGGAACACGGGTCCTGATCCATGGGGTGAACTCAAACCAGAACGCGCGGAGTTCGGTTCGCGCCGCGTTGGAAACGGTTGGGATCCCTGAGGTCACTACCCCTTCGGAGGCCAACCAGATGTTGGACAAAGCGGGAATTGCCTATGTGCCACTAGAGGAGATTTCAGCTGACATTCATCGCGTGTTGGGCTTGCGTTCCGTTTTGGGGCTGAGGTCGCCGGTGAATACAGCGCTCCGGGCATTTAATCCGACCTGTGCAAATGCAACCGTCCAAGGGGTGTTCCATCCGGCCTATAAACAGCTTCAGTTGGAGACAGCCCGGGTTTTGGGCCAACCTCGGCTTGGAGTTGTTAAGGGCGGCGGCGGAGAGTTTGAGGTGACGCCCTTTAAGGACGTTGGTTTGGACCTGGCGCTCTATGGGGAGCATAAGGGAGATATCTTGGACGCGCGTATCGATGCGGTTGGGCGCTTGCAGGATTTGGGCAGCGGTCTGACCAGTCTAGCCGATCTGGCCCGATCCGCGCACGGAACCGAAGCCGAACGTGCAACCATTGACGGCACATATGCGGCGGCGCGGTCTGTGCTCACACTCTCGCGAGATGTGTACGGTCCCTGCGCATCTCCTTCAGTTTCACAGTCCGCAGCCGCTTGAGGTCTTTTAGCTCTCATTTGAGGCACTCGAGATCACGTCCGAGAAAACTCCAAGCCCGGACTCCCGTCAAATTCTGGAAGAATACCAAGATCAGTCGTGCCCAAAGTATACTGCCCATGTCACTCACGATTCAGGTTTATGACATTCACGTCAGGTAATTTCAAAAAACTGCCTGCATAGTTCGCAGTAATTGCTCAATTTTGACACAAATGAAAGATTGATACCGCTCCAGCAATGATTGACTGACAGTGTGCCGCACCGCCCCTCATTTAACGGCGTGGTGGTCACGCTAGGGGGACATGTCCAAAATCGCTCCGTCCATTGATGGCGGCTTCTGCGCTTTGTGACACTTAGTTTTCTAATCATGAGGTCATGTTGTCCGGGTTATCTCGGCAGCAAATAAAGAAACTTCGGCGTCGGTTCGGCGTGTATTGTGTGGGTAGGATAATATGGGTCGTGTGAACGCATTGTTTTGGCATTTGAGTGCCGTTGTTTTTTTTGTGGTCAGTTTTGTCGGCTCGGTGCATGCGCAATCGATTGAGGCAACACTTAGTTTCTCGCCGAGTAACGTTGTGCCTGGTGACACGACCACGCTGACAATTTCCATTCTGAACAGCAACAACAGTTTCGCGATCGATGATATTGAATTCTCGATTGACCCGCCGTCGCCCTTTGGTGCGAGCACTCCCGTAGCGGATTTCATTACCACTAGCGGATTTTCAACAGAGTGTAACGCCTCCGTGTCAGATCTCGCCTCGATCACTTTTGTCGGAGGTGTTCTTACGCTTGCAGACGGCTTCGTCGCGGCCAACAGCCAATGTACAGTCATCGTTGATGTCCAAGTGAATGATCCAACAAGTGCGGGTTCGATCAACTTTGTTGGGTCCCTAAATGCCGGCGGCAATCCAGATGGTGGCATTTCGGGCGTCCGCGTTGACAACAGTCAACCGATTGTACTGGGCAGTGGCGTGGCTGAGAGTTTTGCTTCCACACTTTTGAACACAACAGTGGCCGTTGAGCTGTTCGATGATGTCGCGTCTGATGACGCCGAACCAACTGTTTATGGCGGGGATACAGATAAATACCTTGTCTACACAATCAACAACCCAAATCCGTTTGATCTGACCGGTGCTGACTTTTCGTCCGATCTTGGGGGTGGTCTCCAGGTGCTAACAACAGGCACGCCAACAGGTGCGGGTCAAAATCCGTTGAGCACGAGCGACACAGTGTACACGACATGTACGGGCGGGAGCGCCTCTGTATCCGGTGCCGCTGGGGCCAATGGCCCGACGATCAGCCTGTCAGGGGCGACAGTCCCGGCAAATGGTTCCTGTACAATTGTTGTCTTTGTTGAACCCGGCGATGACATCCAAAACTTTGCCAACTCCACGTCGAATACGACCTTTACTTCGGGTGCGTTGACATCCGACCAGGGCGCATCAAACGGCAATGGAGTATCGTATACAGTCCGCGATCGCCACGGTTTCCGCGTTCAGAAGAGCATCGCGCCTGGCCGTGTTGGCTTGGACGGCGCATCATCGGCAACGTCGACAGTGACCTTCACGCTGAATAACCGGAATGCGCTGGACACGCAGTCGCTGTCTTTGACAGATCTGTTGCCGACCCAAAACAACGGCTTTGCCAACGGGCCCATGGTGCTGGCGTCGACACCTAACTTGACGGTGTCGGGGGCGGGCTGTGGAACCTCAACCCCGTCCATCGATGGCACCAATCCGGGCGCGCCTGTGGTAAATGGCATTACCTTGATTGCGGCAACTGACAGTGCCCAACAGCCGACATGTACGGTTTCGTTTGATGTCGAAATCACCGGAACTGGAACGTATACCAATGAACTGCCGGGATCTGCGATCCCCGTGACCTATTCTGATAGCAGCACGATGACGCCTGGCGGGACATCCGCTGATGTTATTGTTGTAGATTCTGGGCTGTTCAGTGTCGAAAAACTTGTCAGCCAAGAGAGCGCAAACAACTACTTTGACTTTACAAATAACACGAACCTTCAAATCCGCGAAGGCGGTGTCGCCGACTATCGCATTCGCCTGAGCTACTCGGGGACGTCGAACCTAGTTGACGTCAGCGTCGTCGATGACATCAAAGGAGAGCTGGGAGCGAATTTTGAAGTCGTTGGGAGCTCGGTTTCGTTTGGGGCCGCCGCCGGAAGCGGCGGCGCATGTTTTCTAGATACAGCAATCTCTTCTGGAGACCGTGCCACCTTCGAGGCGACCGATATCATTGACTTAGACGATATCAATATTGATGCGCCGTCTCCTGGCGGAACAACGATTTGTAATTTGGACTTTTCGGTCTTTGTGAACGGCACAAGCGGCAGGGTAGAAAACACGATTCCGAACGGATTGGTCACGACTGATCTGGGCAGCAACAATGGTGAAGTGTTCTCGCGCCCGATCAACGCCGGGAACCGTTTGGATTCGTTAAAAACATTTACGCCTGACCTTGTCGGTCTTGCAGGCACGTCCCGTGTGACCGTTGACCTGATATTTAACAGTCCAAACCGTAACATGACCTACGAAAACATCACATTCACCGATGACTTGCCGGGTGGGATTACGGTCGCGGCAACACCGAATGTGACCTCAACATGTGGCGCGCAAGAAAGTTCTCCAGGATTAGGTGATGGTTGGGTTGCAACGATCGACGCTGACAGAGATCAGTTCATCTTTTCGGGTGGTGAGTTTTCCCCGGCAAATACGTTTTCTTTCGTAAGCTGTGAGGTCGCCTTTGACGTTGTCGCACCTTCTACTGGTGGCGCTACAAGCGCGACAAACACGCTATCTGCGATTTCTGCCCAACGGACGTCAGGCGTGCCTGCGGATGTGGGTACATACACATTCACCGATAGCTCACCAGCATCGGATGTACTGAACTGGGAAAATCTGGTTGTCTCGCTTGAAAAGCGTTTTGACACATCCGGGAATGGTTTGTCCCCAGGTGAGGTCGAGGCTGGACAAACCGCGCGCCTCGAATTGGTGATCAGCAACAACTCGACTACTGATTTGACTGATCTTGGACTGGTGGACTTGTTCACGGGCAGTGCTGCGGGCTTGCTGATTGCGGATCCTGCGAACACGTCCTTCTTAAACGACAGCAATGGCACGGCGGGATGTGGTGCGGGCACGATCACGGCGGTGGCTGGAACAGGCACAGAGCTGTCGATTACGGGCGGCTCGGTCGAGGCTGGTGTGACCTGTATTCTCGCAGCGGACGTGATTTCGACTGTTTCTGGTACGATCATCAATGATATCCCTGCCGGAGCGCTTACGTCTCGCGAGTTGGGCACAAACACGACGACGGCAACTGCATCGCTGACGACTTTGCCGGTATTGAATGTGTCAAAGTCCTTCGATGCGTCGCTGATCGAAGCCAATGGAACATCTACCTTAACGATTGAAATCGAAAACCCAGTTGCGGCAGTGGATTATGACTTTGCGACGCCGGCGCTGACGGATGTGTTTCCTTCCGACCTGGAAGTTGCCGATCCCGCGAGTGTCGTGAGCGATTGTGGCATCACAGTAACGGCTAATCCCGCAGACACTGAAGTTGTCCTATCGGGTGGAACCATAGCTGGCGGCGCAACGTGTACGATCGACGTTGATGTGACGTCGTCCAGTGCGGGTGAATATCTCAATGAGATCTTAGCAAACACTCTGTCCACGATTGGTGGGCCGTCCAACAGTTCTGGTACGTCGTCTCAGCTCGACGTTTATGTGCCGCCAGCTGCAGCCAACGACGAAGATCTGAACAACCTTGTAGGCAGTACAGTTACCTTTGACATTGTAGACAATGATACCGATGGCACCAATCCGGATGGTTCGACCAGCCTGATCGACAATGGCTCGGTGAATTTGACTCCACCCGGCGGCGGGGCCGTTATTTCCTCTGAGGTCTTTGATGGTGATGGTAATCTGATCGGCTTTACAGTTGGTGGCCAGGGTACGTGGTCCTATGATGATACGACGGGTGATATCACGTTTACACCTGCTCTTGGCTTCCAAGACGACCCGACAGTCATCAGCTATACTGTAGACGATGCTGCAGGGAACGAGTCAAATACTGCAACGATTACAGTTACTTACGATCTAAACTACACGCCAGGCTTCACGTTTGCGAAGTCCGCGGACACAACTGGTTTGTCCACACCAAACGCCGTCGGTGATGAAATCGTATATACGTTTACACTGGAAAACACTGGCGATGTTCCTTTGGATATTCCTGACGCGGGGCCAACGGATACAATGACCTACGGAACCGATGGTCTTGGAAGCGGTGTCGCAACAGGTCTGACGCTTTCCGAAGACAGCGAAAGTGTGACCGACAACAACATTTTGGATGTTGGTGAGACTATCATCTACAAAGCAACCTTTATCGTAGATCAAGCATCGATCGACAGTGAGGGGGTTCACAACACGGCGAGTATTACCGCCAATCCTGTGGATGCCCAGGGCGAGGATTTGGTGGGTGAAAGTGATGTATCCACCACATCGGACAACACTGGCGGCGACGGCATCGATGGAGACCCAGATAGCAACGGCAACAACCCAACCGTCGTTGGACTGACATATGCCCCTGGTTTATCGGTGATCAAGTCGATCACGGATGTGACGGATACGAATACGAACGGTGTTCTTGGGGATACGGGCGACACGATCACCTATAGCTTCACGGTGACGAACACGGGCAACACGTCGCTTGCGGGTGTGGCGA
>JBCDLY010000002.1:0-294325 GCA_038744815.1 Pseudomonadota bacterium
CGAAGTCCGAATTCCGCCAGCAATGGCGCATAGGCGTTTGGCAGGATTTCGCGGAAGACAAGATAGCTCAGTGTTTCGCCGCGGAGCTTCGCCGCCTCGATATAATCCATCACAACAATGTTTTGTCCAACGGCGCGGGAGAGGCGGAACACCCGCGTTGAATCCAAGACTGCGATGATCAGGACCATAAATATCGTGACCAGAGTTTTGCCGTCGATTTCGATGAAGCCAAGGAACCGAATTGGGCCATCGGCGGCAAGATCGAGCGCGATTGTCGTTGCCGCTGTCATCAAAAGGAGCGCGAAAATCAACTGGGGGATCGCCATCAATGCATCCACAATGCGGCTGACGATTTGGTCAAACCAACCACCCAGAATAGCCGCCAAGAATCCAAATGTTGCTCCCAAAAGGAAGGTCAAACAGGTTGTGACAAACGCGATACCAACCGTGTTCCTTGCGCCATAAATCAATCGGCTTAGAAGATCGCGACCAAGCTGATCGGTCCCAAGTGGGAACCTCGGATCTCCACCTGTTGCCGGATCCCCACCGGGCAATGTGTTGAAAACACCTTCGAAAACTTGCTCTTCTCCATATGGCGCGATCACATTCGCGAAGATGGCAAGAATTGCGTAGACGATTATGGTCAAAATGCCGAAGGCAGCGGTGACAGGCATCGTCCGAAAAATCTTTCGGGATCCAGGCGTTCCGACATATTCTCCGATCTTCTTGAATATAAATCCTGCAACACCGGCCACCACGATGCCCTGCATGATCCAACGGAAGAACTGCCCTTGCTGAACAAAGTAGGCGTAGCACACATAAATCAGGATCAGGACCGCAAGACCAAAACCGATCATATTTCCGATGCTTGTGTCGCGCCAATTTGTGACGGCCGCCGCCCGACCGAGCATACCGAATGCCGCCGCAGCGACCAGAATTTCAATGATAAGCTGGATCATTTGGGATGCCTCAGGCGTGGGTTCGTGAGGATCGACATGATATCCGCAGTCAGGTTCAGCAGGATGTAAGCCGCCGCAAAGATCAAGCAGCAAGCTTGCACCACAGGGATGTCTCGGAATTTGACGGCATCCACAAAAAGCTGCCCAATGCCCGGATAGACAAAGACCACTTCAACGACGACGACACCGGTCACCAGATAGGCAAGGTTCAATGCGATCACATTGATGATCGGTGCGAGTGCATTCGGGAACGCGTGGCGCAAAATGACCCGCATCGGCTTCACGCCCTTTAGACGTGCCATTTCGATATAGGGACTTGCCAATAGGTTGATGATCGCGGCCCGCGTCATTCGCATCATATGCGCAGTAACGACAAGCGTTAGGGTCAACGCGGGCAGCATCGTTTTTTCCAATCTCTCTAGAAACGGCATGTCAGCAGAGACATTCGAAAGCGACGGTAGGACCGGGTTGAGAACGGCGAGGAAGAGGATGAGGATATAGGCGAGAAAAAACTCTGGCGACGAAATCGAACTGAGGGTCGAGACATTCACGATCCTATCGTAGGCCGAGTTTCTGTAGAGCGCCGCAAGAACGCCCAAGGTCAGAGACAGAGGCACAGCAATAGCCGCTGCAACCAGAGCAAGGAACAGTGTGTTATTGAACCGCGGTGCAAGCTGGGTTGTGATTGGGATCAACTGATCGCCACCGAGGTTCGATGCGAAAGACAGCTGCGCGTAACTGACACCTAGATCGCCCGTCACCAGCGCACCAAGCCACTGGACGTAGCGCGTTATCGCAGATTGATCGAGGCCGATTTGTTCTCGGATTGCGGCCTTGGCCTCTTCCGTTGCACCTTGTCCCAAAATTGCAGAAGCGAAATCGCCCGGCAACATATTGATTGAAAAGAAAATGATGATGGATACGACCAGAAGTGTAATCACTCCTAAGCCGAGTCTCTGAAGAATGATCTTCCAGACCGACAATATGACCCCCATGTCCGCGCCCGTCTCTCTGCAGGCCTGGGATCAACGTTACCGGGAGATTCCCCCAGGTCAAACCTTAACTGGGCAAGTTTATGCCATTATTGGCTTTCGACACGGGTTTTTGGCATATCCGAAACAACCAAATGATCAAAACTCCGTTAGGCGAGCTCATCCATGACATTGAGCAAAGCCGCACTGATGCCCTGTTCAGACAGAGAGTGGCCCGCCGTTGGCGCGATAATCAATCGAGATGTCGGCCAAGATTCGTGCAGAGTGAAGGCGGTATGCGGTGGACAGACCATATCGTATCGCCCCTGAACGATCACTCCTGGCAGATGTGCTATCTTGCCCATGTTTGCTATGATGTAACCATCTTCAGGAAGAAACCCTTTATTGATAAAATAGTGGTTTTCAATGCGCGCAAAGGCCTTTGCATAGGCTGCGGGTGTCGATCCCGAATGCGTCGCCCCTTCAAGCGTGGCAAGCGCAGACTCCCAAGCCGTCCAAGCCCGCGCAAATTTCGTCTGTATTTCCTCGTTTGGTCCAAACAAGCGCCGATGATAACCACGAATAACATCAGCACGCTCGCTTTCAGGGAGCATCTCAACAAGGCGCTGCCATCGGTCTGGGAAAAACCGCGCAACACCCCCTGCATAGAACCAATCGAGCTCGGCCTGTGTCATTGTAAAGACGCCACGCAAGACGAGTTGGCGAACCCGGTTCGGATATTCTTGAGCATATAGAAGAGACAGGGTTGCCCCCCAGGACCCACCAAAAACGATGAAACGATCAACGTTCAAGTGGTTCCGAATGCGCTCGATATCGGAGATCAAATCCCAAGTCGTGTTGTTCGTAACGGATGCATGCGGTCTCGACCGCCCACATCCCCTTTGGTCGAAGAGAACAATGCGATAGAGATCAGGATGAAAGAACCGCCGCATTCCTGGGCTGCACCCTCCGCCCGGACCACCATGCAAGATAATGACGGGCACGCCATCTTTGTTGCCGCACTCTTCGACATATAAAGTGTGGCCATCCCCGACCTCCAACATCTCGTAGTGGTAGGGTTGGATTACTGGATAGAGGCGCCGTGTTGCGCTGTTTTGACTATCGGCATTTCGCATGTCGGGGCTATGTCCTCTCCAAGACACAACGTAAGACTAAGGTGTAATAAGGCAAAAAATCAATGACAACCGCATCGACGATAAACCCAGATGAAATTGCGAAGTTTGAGGCGATGGCTGCCGATTGGTGGAACCCGGACGGAAAGTTCAAGCCACTTCATCATCTAAATCCGTGCAGGTTGGATTACATCTGCAAGCAAATCGCAACGGAGTTCGGCCGCGACTTAACAACAGAAAGGCCTTTCGATGGGTTACGGATATTAGATATCGGATGTGGGGGCGGACTTTTGTCAGAGCCGATGGCGCGACTTGGCGCAAGTGTTGTCGGGGCTGACGCGGCCGAGCGGAACATTCCAGTTGCTCGGATCCATGCGGAGCAATCGGGATTGGAGATTGATTATCGTCACACAACCGCCGAAGACTTGGCGGCTGCAGGCGAAACGTTCGACGCCATCTTGAATATGGAAGTCGTGGAACATGTTGCCGATCCGCTCGCCTTCTTGACGGCATGTAGCGATCTCTTGAAGCCGGGCGGCCTCATGACCTGTTCCACGATTAATCGAAATCCAAAATCATTCGTGTTTGCGATTTTCGGTGCGGAATACGTTATGCGTTGGCTGCCGAAAGGAACACACGAGTGGGAAAAATTTATCACGCCAGAAGAACTGTTTGACCTGCTCCGCGAAGCTGGTTTGGAACCGGTGGACAAGAAAGGTTTCACGCTGAATTTCATCAAATGGAAATGGGAGATTTCCCAAGATATGTCCGTCAACTATGTAACCACGAGCATAAAGCACGCCTAGGGCAATACGGCGCGCAAATCACGCAACACCGGCAGTACCTCCCTTAGTCGATCCGGCCCAAGCGCCTGCGCGAGGCTTTCGAATTGCGGTGACAGAGCGCGGACGGCTGTCTCACGTTGTTGGCTTCCGGCGTCAGACAGAGCAACCCATTTCCGTCGCCCGTCCTCCCAGTCAGGACGAATATGAATGTATCCCATAGCATCAAGTTTGCCGAGCGTGTTGGTCATCGCGGCACGCGTAACACCGAAGGTTTTTGCAATTTCGGCGGGCGACCGTTCGCGCCCGACGGTTGCCAAATGGTTAAGCACCATGAACTGAGAGAGCTCCAGGCCTTTAGGCAACGCCTGAGTTAGCAATGAGCGAAGCTTCACCTCGGCTGCAAAAACCTCGGATACGAGAGCAATCGCAAAGGGATCACCTTCCGGATGGGTCATGGATCAAAATACTCTGGATTGGCGTGAAGCGAAGGAACGCGGCGGCGCGCGCGCTCGACCTCTGACAAATCAATATCGACGGTCGCAAATCCAGGTTCAGGGCCCATATCCGTCAAAACATCGCCCCAGGGCCCAACAACCAAACTATGCCCATAAGACTTTCGAAGGGCGCCACCCCGCAGACCGTGTTCGCCCGTTTGCGCCGCCGCGATGACGAAACAACCGGTTTCGATCGCCCGCGCGCGCAACAGGACATGCCAATGCGCGACGCCGGTTGTCGCAGCAAATGCAGATGGAACCGAAAGAATGTGTGCACCAGCGCGTGCTAAGCTGCGATAGAGATGCGGAAATCGAAGGTCATAACATACTGTCATTCCTAAAGCGGCGGGCCCTTCGGCCAAGACAGCCTTCGTGCCCGGTTGATAGCGCTTCGACTCCTGGAACTTCTCTGTCTCGGACAGCACAACATCAAACATATGAATTTTGTCGTATCGGGCCGCAACATGTCCATCCGGTCCAATTAGGAAACTCCGATTTACGAAACGGTCAAACGTATCGGCAGGTTTGAGAGCCAGCGAACCAACGGAGATCCAAATTCGACGTTCTGCCGCGACGTTGCAAAGCGCCCTAAGGGTCAGATCGGTATCTTCCGTTCGCAGCACTCGACGCTGGTTCTGCGCATTTGTTTCAAGAAGATTGGTGACCTCTGGCGTAAAAACCCACGTTGCCCCATCGGACACGGATCTCTCGATAAGGTCTAACGTTGTTGGAAGGTTGTCTTCCGGATCGGGCCCAACTGAAAGTTGGACCATACCAATACGCATTATGCGGCGAGTAGGGTGTCAAGTTTTCCGGCGCGGTCTAACGCATATAATTCATCTGAACCGCCCACATGAACACTGCCAACGAAGATCTGAGGAACCGTGCGTCCACCATGGGATCGGGCCTCCATCTCTACGCGTTTGTCCGGGTTGAGCATCACATTAATTTCCGTATAGCCGATACCCTTGGACTCGAGCAGAGCTTTCGCCCTGGCACAATATCCACAAATCGGCGTCGTATAGATCTCGACGGTCTGCATGTAACCCCCGCAGTTTACACCCCTGTTACTTTAGCCTTTCAGAGATTCGGGGCAACCCGCGCAAACACAGAAATTGAAATCGCTTTTACGCCCGACTTTTGCAGCGTTTCTGCCGCCGATCTGAGGGTAGCACCGGTTGTCATCACATCATCAACAAGAATGACATGCTTGCCTTCAATACGCGCAGGGTCAACCACAACGAAGCTGTCTGACTGGTTTTTCGTCCGGTCTTCGCGTGACATTTGACGCTGTTGTTTTGTTGGTCGGGATCGAACGAGGGTCTGGGTTTGAATGGTCAAACCAAGCTCACGCGCAATAACGTGCGCGAGCAACTCTGACTGGTTGTAGCGACGGCGCACAAGCCTGGTCCAATGGACGGGGATTGGGATCAAGATGGCGCCAGGTGATGTGACATCACGCGTTCGCGTCGCCATCCAAGTGCCGAGCCTTGGTACAATCTCAAGCCGATCACCATGTTTTAGCGCCGTAACAATGCGCGCCGTGATCGGTCCATAAACTGCAACAGCTGTCCCGTCATCCCACGGAGGATGCGACGAAAAACACTCCTCACAAAGGCCCTCGCCTTCGCCCAACAAAGGTGCACCACAGGCCGTGCATGCGGTGTCATAAATAAACTCCGTCGACGACCAACAGGAGGGGCAGAGCCCGTTCGACGCATCGGTTTCGATGCCGCATGCCAAACACAGCGGTGGATAGACCAGGTTCAGCAGTGTATTCTGAATCGCAACTATGACAGACATGCCACCCCCCTTGTTCGATCCCGTCAGCTTGGCACACCACAGGCGCCGCGCCACGGAAGATGGATTGTTTTTGCACGATCTTGCGATAGACCTTGTTCAAGAAAGGCTTGCCGAGGTTAACAGAACATTTACCAAGCCCTTAATCGTGTCGTGGCAGGCAGAACGGTGGGCACGTGGGCTTGGAGTGGCGGCGGAATATAGTCCGGCCACAGAGACGTTAAACTTAGCGTCCCATCACCAGTATGATCTCGTGATCCATGGTCTTGAGCTTCACTGGGCGAATGATCCGGTTGGTCAACTGATCCAGGTTCGACGTTCAATGGCCCCGGATGGTCTTATGATCGCAGTGTTGTTCGCCGGCGAAACCCTGAGAGAACTGCGCACTGCACTCACTGAGGCCGAAGTAGAAGTCTCCAATGGTTTGTCCGCCCGCCTATCCCCTTTGGGCGATGTCCGCGATTTAGGTGCGGTTCTGCACCGGGCCGGGTATGCATTGCCTGTCGCCGACACCTTTATACAAACAGTATCCTACAAAAATGCGCTGTCACTGTTTCGAGATCTTCGATCAATGGGCGAAACAAATGCGCTTCATGGTCGCCCAAAAACATTCTCCCGAAGGACTGTATTGCAGGAAACTGCGAACCGATTGGAGGCTAAGGGACCATTTGAAGTGACATTTGAACTCGCATTTTTGACGGGATGGGTACCGGACGCGTCTCAACCAAAGCCGATGCGACCCGGGAGCGCCTCGCATCGGCTTTCAGATGCTTTGAGCGTTTCTTCTGACAAAACGAGCACTTGATGGTAATCTTCTCTGCGATATTTGCAGGTAAACCACCTGTTTGGACAAAGAATGCTCAAAGCCATCGAACCTTCTGATCACCTTGCTTTCGCACCGTCGGACCATCCTCCTATGCGAAACGCAAAGATTGGCGTGGTTATCGCGAATCTCGGCACACCGGATGCAACCGATTATTGGTCAATGCGCCGCTATTTGAGCGAATTTCTATCTGACCGACGCGTCATAGACTATTCCCCCTGGCTTTGGCAGCCGCTTCTACAGCTCATCATTTTGAGCAAACGACCGTTTTCATCTGGTGCGGCATACCGGGGCATTTGGAACGAAGAAAAGGACGAAAGTCCGCTTCTGACCACGACACGAGACCAATGCGAGAAACTGCGCATTCGGATGCAGGCAGAATTCGGCGACAAAGTAATCGTCGACTTCTCAATGCGGTATGGGAACCCGTCCACGGAAAGTGTGTTGAACAAACTCAAGGATGAGGGATGCGAGCGGATTGTCTTTTTTCCACTATATCCACAGTATTCTGCGCCAACCACGGCCACCGCGAACGATCAAGCCTTTCGCGCGCTTATGAAGATGAATTGGCAGCCTGCGGTCCGGACAGTTCCGGCATATTACGACCACCCACTCTATATTGATGCACTCGCAAAATCGGTCGAGGCCGCATATTCAAGCGCGGCTTTTGAGCCCGACATATTGGTCACGTCATATCATGGTGTCCCGGAGCGCTATCTTTTGGAAGGTGATCCCTACCACTGCCAATGTCAGAAGACGACGCGCCTTTTAAAGGAACGCCTTGGCTGGGCTGACGAAAAAATTCGAACAACGTTCCAGTCTAAATTCGGACCGGAAGAATGGCTCAAGCCCTACACGGTCGAAGAGGTTGCGCGCCTTGCCGAAGAGGAAGGTAAGAAAAAAATAGCAATCATGGCACCTGCGTTTTCTAGCGATTGTGTCGAGACGCTCGAGGAGATCAATGAAGAGATTTTCGAAAGTTTCGAAGAGGCAGGTGGTGAGGAGTTCCTCTACATTCCATGCCTCAATGCGGACGATGCACATATCTTTATGATGGCCGAGATCGTGAAGCGCGAACTACAGGGTTGGACCTAAACCCAATCGCGAATGATGGGAATAAGCGGTACGTCCGCCGGTGGCATGTCGTATTGGTTCAAGTCGCGGCTTTTAACCCATCGAAGCGCTTGACCCTCCCGCGCCTGAACGACGCCCTCCCATTTTCGACAAGCAAAGAGCGGCATTAAAAGGTGAAAGTCATCGTAGCTGTGGCTCGCAAATGTAAGAGGTGCAAGGCAGCTCTCCCATGTATTGATGCCAAGCTCTTCGTCCAACTCACGGATAAGTGCGGCCTCTGGCGTCTCGCCCGTTTCCACTTTGCCACCTGGAAATTCCCAAAGCCCAGCCATGGATTTGCCTTCGGGTCTTTGAGCAAGGAGGATCCGCCCATCAACATCAATAAGGCAGACCGCGGCGACAAGAACAGATTTCATGATCGGTAGTCTGCATTGATGCTAATATATTGGTGGCTAAGATCGCAGGTCCAAACCGTAGACTGTCCGGACCCTATGCCAAGATCCACGCGCAACCGAAGTTCGGATTGCTTCATATACGCGGCACCATCCTCCTCACGATAGTCCCGCGCGACCCAACCGGCCTCGGCCACGCGAATGTCCCCGAACCAAATACCCAATCGATCTCGATCCGCTGGTTCGCCAGCTTTTCCGACCGCCATAACAATTCGGCCCCAGTTTGGGTCTTCGCCAGCACATGCCGTCTTGACCAGGGGTGAATTTGCAATCGACAGGCCCACCTTCTTTGCCGACGCATCCGAGGTCGCGCCAGAAACACTGATTTCGATAAACTTCGTCGCGCCTTCCCCATCTCGGACCACCTGATGGGCCAAGTTGCGCATCACACTCTCAAGCGCTTCGGCAAAACCGGCTTCCGCGGGGCCCGATACATCTGGCCCAGCGCAACTCGCGACAACAAAAAGACTATCCGATGTTGATGTGTCACTATCGACGGTGATCGCATTAAATGTGCGATCGCAAATGTCGGAGACCAAAGACTGAAGACGCGCTTGGTCAATCTTTGCATCCGTAAAAATATGAACCAGCATCGTTGCCATATCCGGTGCAATCATCCCAGACCCTTTGGCAAAGCCGACAATCGTTGCCGGACCATTGGGTGTTTGCAGAACTTCGAAAGCCCCTTTTGGGAAGGTATCTGTGGTCATCGTTGCTTTTGCCGCAGCATCGGCCTGTCCTGGGTCCAAGGTGTTTACCAAATCCGTAAGCGTCTCCCGAATACGGTGATCCGGCAACAACTCCCCAATCACTCCGGTCGATGCGGTAAACACACGGGAAGATGGTATTCCCGTGACATTTTCCACATCTCCGCAAATGCGCTGCACCGCGTCCGCACCATTCGACCCGGTAAAGGCATTGGCGTTTCCAGCGTTGACCAGAATCGCAAGCGGACCGGGTGACGTCGCCGCAGAAAGTTTTTCTTGGCAATCAATAACAGAGGAAGAGCGCGTTGCGGATTTGGTGAACGCTCCCGAAATCACGGCGTCCGTATCGACAACGGCCAACATCACGTCATCCCGATCAGTATACTTTATGCCGGCTGCCGCGCTCGCAAAACGAACGCCTGCAACATGTGGCAATTTCGGGAACCCCTCTGGTGGTGCCAAAGGGGAAATAGCGATGGCCGAAGGCATCTTTACTGTAAAACTCCGATATTTCGGATCTGTTCCACATCGAACTCAACATCGGGTCGCTCAATCACTCCGTTTGCCTCCAGCTCGGTGATGCGGGCCTCTATTGCCTCGGAACGAAGTCGTTCTGCAATATCGACAAAGCGCTCCTCTAGACTTGGCGGTGCTGTATCCCGGATTTCCACAAGATTGATCACGTGCCATCCGAATTGGGTCTCTACAGGTGCGGAAACAGACCCAGGCTCCATTTCTTGGACCGCAGTGTCGAACGGTTCCACCATCATTCCAGGCCCAAACCAACCAAGATCACCGCCGTTGGGTCCGGACGGACCTGTCGACTTTTCAACCGCCAATTCGGCAAAATCCGCACCCTCATTCAGCGCATCAATCAATTCCAACGCATCTTCTTCTGTGCCCACCAGAATATGGGATGCCCGAAACTCTTTACCTGGCTGAAACGCGGCGACCTCAGCGTCATATGCTTCGATAACGCGCTCCTCACTCGCGGCCTCTTCTGCAATGAAGGCAAGGGCCTCTGTAGCCAAAACAGACCGGACCTCATTCTCAATCGAGAGCTTCGCGATCGGCGCTTCGGTATCGACCGTCTCCGCAAGTAACTCTTGCTGGATCAGTTGGTCCAATATGCCCTCATAAAGGATCGCAGTCTCAACCTGATTGTATTGTTCTGGCAACCGCGAGGCGAGTGCCACGACATGCCCAAGCGTGATGGCCGTCCCATTGACCTCTGCTAAAATGGTGTTCGGATCGGGAAGATCCGCTTCTTGGGCATAGCCCTGATGGGCAATAATTGACGTGCTCAGCAACAAACTTAAAATCAGGGTTTTCATGGGGAGGCTCCGACTGGTCCACGGGGTTGTGTTTTGACGACGCGACGCACTTCGTTGACACCTCCAGGACCGATCCTTAGATGCGACATCTGGCAGGAATTCCGTCTGGCAACGCTCCGTATCCGTACCTATTAGGGTCGAAACGAAACTTCGGCAAGCAAGGGCTGGTTCCCCAGGATCACATGGGTGTCAGAATAGAGGCGCAGGAAGGATATCAATGCTTGGATTGGACACAATTACAAAGAAGGTGTTCGGATCACAAAATGATCGGAAAGTGCGCTCGGTTCAGCCGATTGTCGATCAAATCAATGGGTTGGAAGACGCTGCATCGGCTTTGTCAGACGAAGCGTTGAAAGCGAAGACGGAAGAATTTCGTGACAGATTAGACAAAGGCGAAACACTTGACCAACTCTTGCCCGAGGCATTTGCGGTTGCCCGTGAAGCAGGGCGTCGGGTGCTCGGTTTGCGGGCATATGATGTCCAGTTGGTCGGCGGTATATTTCTACACCAATGTAATATCTCAGAAATGAAAACGGGTGAGGGCAAGACCCTTATGGCGACCTTGCCGGTTTACCTGAATGCATTGACTGGTCGCGGTGTACATGTCGTCACGGTAAACGACTATCTGGCGCGACGCGATGCAGAATGGATGGGCAAGGTCTACGAAGCGCTCGGGATGACAACGGGTGTTTGCATCCCTGGACTGGACGAAGAGGAAAAGCGCGACGCGTATGCGTGCGACGTTGTCTACGCCACAAACAACGAGCTCGGGTTCGATTACTTGCGCGACAACATGAAATCCGAACTCTCCCAGATCGCTCAGAAAGACCATTTCTTCGCGATCGTCGATGAGGTCGATTCCATTTTGATCGATGAGGCGCGCACACCTCTTATTATTTCAGGGCCCGCAGAAGACCGGACCGCGATGTATATTGAGCTCGATAAACTCGCCCCGGATATTTCACCAGATCTCTACGAGTTGGATGAGAAAGCCCGAAGCGTCACACTGACCGAAGAAGGCAACGAGTTCGTTGAGCAGGAACTCATTTCACGCGGTCTCTTGCCCGAAGGTCAATCTCTCTACGATCCTGAAAGTGCCACACTTGTACATCATGTGAACCAGTCTCTACTGGCGCATGTTTTGTTCAAACGGGACACTGATTACATCGTTCGAAATGGCCAAGTAATCCTGATCGATGTGTTCACCGGCCGGATGATGGAAGGTCGGCGTATGTCGAATGGCCTTCATCAAGCCATAGAGGCCAAAGAGAATGTCACAATAAACCCAGAAAACGTCACCCTCGCATCGGTCACATATCAAAACTACTTCCGTCTTTATGAGAAGCTGGCAGGTATGACCGGCACGGCCAAGACCGAGGAAGACGAGTTTATGCAAATCTACGGGCTGGGCGTTGTCGAGATCCCAACGAACCAACCCATTGCCCGCATTGACGAAGATGATGCAATCTATCGATCCGGCGCAGAAAAGTTTCGCGCCATTGTGGAGGAGATTGCCCGAGCACATGTGAACCGCCAACCCACACTTGTTGGCACAACATCCATCGAAAAATCTGAACATCTGTCTGGGCTTCTCAAGGATCGCGGGTTTCTTCTCGACATTGTAAAAAGACTCGAAGCCCGCGCAGATGATGTGAAGGCCGAGAATGCAAAAGCTGAAATTCTGAAGGACGCGGAAAACATAAAAAAGTTGGCCGCCAAGGGTATTCCACACAACGTCTTGAACGCCCGCTTTCATGAACAAGAGGCAAACATTGTTGCCGATGCAGGGGTGCCTGGCGCGGTTACGATCGCCACCAATATGGCAGGTCGCGGAACCGATATTCAGCTGGGTGGAAATGTCGACAATCGCGTCGCGCTGGCTTTGGAAGATCCCGCAAACAAGCTCTCAGAATCGGTACTTCGTGAAAAGTTCACCGCCGAGATTGAGACGGCAAAAACAGAAGCTAAAGATGCCGGGGGTCTCTTTGTCCTTGCCACCGAGCGGCACGAAAGCCGGCGTATAGACAATCAGCTGCGGGGTCGATCGGGCCGACAAGGCGACCCAGGACGGTCCGCATTCTTTCTCTCTCTCGAAGACGATCTGATGCGCATCTTTGGATCGGACCGTCTGGATAAGATGCTATCAACGCTCGGGATGAAAGAAGGCGAGGCCATCATCCACCCTTGGGTAAACAAATCCCTTGAGCGCGCCCAAGCAAAAGTTGAGGGCCATAACTTCGACATTCGAAAGCAACTGCTCAAGTTTGATGATGTTATGAACGATCAACGTCGGGCCATTTTCGAACAGCGTCTCGACATTATGGAAGGCGAGGATCTTGCCGAGATCACGAAGGATATGCGCGACCAGGTGATCGACGACTTGGTCGACACATTTATCCCGCCAAAGTCGTACGCAGATCAATGGGATGGCAAAGGTCTTGAAGAAGCCGTCGCAACAACGCTCGGGTTCCGGATACCGGGCGAAGACTGGGTCACGGAAGACGGCATTGATGATGAAGACATTCGTGCACGACTGGTCGAAGCTGGTGACAAGTTTATAGAACAAAAGACGCAAGACTTTGGTTCGGAGACAATGGCATCGGTTGAGAAACAAGTGCTATTGCAGACGATCGACAAAAAGTGGCGGGAGCACTTGCTGACTTTGGATCACCTCCGATCTGTTGTCGGCTTTCGCGGATATGCACAACGCGATCCTTTGAACGAATATAAGACCGAGGCATTTCAACTGTTTGAGACTTTGTTGGACAGCCTCCGGTCGGATGTCACTGGTCAGCTCGCACATATTCGTATGATGACTGACGAGGAACGCCGCCAAGTGGAAAGCGCCCAACGGGAGCGCGTTCAAGCCGCTATCGCCGCTGCCAACGGTTTTGTCGAAGATGATCCGTCCACCTGGGGCAATCCAAGTCGGAATGATTTATGCCCCTGCGGGTCAGGCAAAAAATTCAAACATTGCCACGGGAAAGTCTAAGCACTCTAAATCAAACCTTCACTGCGAAGGCTTGTTTCGCGTTTATGTCCGACGACGACGTGATCATGCAGTGTGATTTGAAAGAGCCCAAGCGCTGCGGTGACTTGGGTCGTCATCAGAATGTCGGCTTCACTCGGCGTCGGGTCCCCGCTTGGATGGTTGTGGATCATGATCACAGCCGTCGCACCGAGATCGAGCGCGCGCCGTGTGATTTCTCTGGGATAAACCGGCACATGATTAATGGTGCCTGATTGCGTAAGGTCATCCGCAAGCAGATAGTTCTTGGACGTTAGATAAAGAACGCGAAGATGTTCCTCTTCGCGGTGGGACATGGTTGTCCGACAATACCGTACCAGCTGATCCCAATTGGAAACGGAAATGCGATCCTTCAGTTCGCTCTCCGCAAACCGATGCGCCAGCGCTTCAACCAACTTCAAATCAAATGCGACTGCGTCGCCAACACCTTTTACGGCCTTGAGTGTTTTGTATCGCGCGGAACACACTGCGGCGAAAGACCCAAATCTCTCCATGAGGAGCCTGGCCAACGGTTTTGTATCTTGCCGTTCAATTGTTCGAAACAGATAAAGTTCGAGAAGTTCGTAATCCGCTAGCGCGCCTGCGCCCCGCAACATGAAGCGGTCACGCAGGCGGTTCCGGTGTCCCGTTTGAACATCGAAGCTGGGGGCTGGGGTTTTGTCCCCATCTCCGAAATCAAAGGCGAGGTTCGCCGCGTCACCCATACCGCAACGCTAAGTTTTGATAGTTAATAGAAGATTAAGATTGCGAATATGTCGGGTGAAAACGATTGGATGGCGAGAGGGTGAAAATCTCGACGCCATCGGCTGTAACGCCCACTGAATGCTCAAATTGGGCGGACAACGATTTATCTTTTGTCACAGCGGTCCAGTTATCAGCCAGAACTTTTGTTTCCGGACGGCCAAGATTCACCATGGGTTCGATCGTAAAGAACATACCTTCCTCAAGAACCGCTCCTGCCCCCCAGTTTCCATAGTGAAGAACATTTGGCGGAGCATGAAACACACGTCCAAGTCCATGGCCGCAAAAATCTCGCACAACCGACATGCGGTGTGCTTCGACATATTTCTGAATTGCAGCGCCGATATCACCAAACGTACGACCAGGTTTGACCTGTTCGATGCCCTTCATCAACGCGTCATGCGTGACTTGGATAAGGCGTTCTGATTTACGGTTGAGCTTTCCAGCGACAAACATCCGGCTCGTATCGCCATGCCAGCCATCCAGAATAACTGTCACATCGATATTCAGGATATCTCCATCCCGAAGATTCTTGTCGGCGGACGGAATCCCATGACAGACGACATGATTTATCGAGATGCAACTCGACTTAGGATATCCTTTGTATCCGAGGGTCGCCGGAACCCCATTATGATCTGCCATAAAGTCATAGCATAATTGGTCTAGGGTTTCCGTGGAAACACCGGGCGCCACATGATCAGCAATCATGTCGAGGGTCGCCGCCGCCAGCTCACCAGCTTTGCGCATACCGTCGAAATCTCCGGGCGCATGCAGGGTGATGCCATCGCGTGTTAAAGACTGTTTGCTGTCCAAGCGAACTCTCCTTCAGGTGAAATAATAGCGCGGATTGTCGCAGAAGGGTAGCGCCCTTCGCCAAAATCAAATGGTGACGGGAAGTCGGTTTCGCAAGATGACGCGTTTTGAAGACAGCGCGCAATCATAGGCCATCACCTCCACACCCATGCGTGCCGCTTCGCAGAGGCGTTCAGCGTAGTTAGGATCAAGATCACGCGCCATTTTTACTCGACGACAGTCATCTCGTTGAACGACATAGAGCAGGACGGCACGGTGCCCTTTTTGGACTTCCGCAGCAAGATCGCCCAAATGCTTCGCGCCACGGGTCGTCACCGAATCCGGGAATTCCGCCCAATCGCTCTCTCGGCGGAGATGCACGTTTTTTACCTCAACATAGCAATCCGGAAGAGCGTCGGCCGTTAGTAAAAAATCGACACGGCTGTTTTGCGCGTATTTCACCTCAGCGCGCACATGTTCATATTTTTGCACTGTTTCGACCTTACCGTTTCGCAGGGCCTCACCAGCAACGCGATTTGGTACCCCTGTATCAATGCCCGCAAGAGCGCCGCCTGGCAGTTCAATGAGTTTCCAAGAATACTTGAGTTTCCGCTTTGGGTCGTCATTCGGTTCAATCCAAACGCGGGAGCCTGGGTCTTGAACACCAAGCATTGCGCCCGTATTGGCGCAATGTGCGGTCACGGTCTGTCCATCTTCCAGCGTGACGTCCGCGAGGAAGCGTTTATATCTTCGTATCAACCTACCGGGGATAAGGGGACGCGCAAATTCCATCCGATGCGCCTAACCAAAGAGGACAGCTATGACAAACCCAACCGCTGCAATGCTCGTAATCGGCGACGAGATTTTGTCTGGTAGAACGCGCGACGCAAATATGCATCATCTGGCCAAAGAGCTGACATTGGTTGGGATCGACCTCAAAGAGGCGCGTATGGTTGCTGATGAACCTGATCAAATCGTAGAAGCCGTCAATCAACTTCGAGCGAAACATACCCATGTCTTTACATCTGGCGGGATCGGACCAACGCATGACGATATAACAGCTGATTGTATCGCAACTGCCTTCTCGGTCGCGATCAACGTCAGAGACGACGCCAAAGCGGTGCTCTCCACTCATTATCCAAACGGAGAGGCAGACCTGACCGAAGCGCGGCTTCGGATGGCGCGCATCCCGGAAGGGGCCGATTTGATCGACAATCCTGTCTCCAAGGCGCCGGGGTTCACGGTGGAAAATGTCCACGTAATGGCAGGTATTCCATCGGTTTTTAACGCGATGTTGGAAGGGCTTTTGCCCAAGTTGAGGGGTGGTTGTCCGGTGCAATCTGAGACGCTTCGGGTCGAAAAACCGGAGAGCGTCATCTCCAAACCCCTTGGCCAAATCGCGAAGGCGTTTCCACGCCTTTCAATAGGCTCGTATCCGTTCTACGAAGGACAGTCCTACGGTACGCATGTTGTTGTACGGGGCATCGATATGGCAGAAATCTCTGCGGCGATGGCCCGGGTGAAGGAAGAGGTCGCGTGAGCGCACCGGATTGGTTCGCCGTTATCGATGCGACTTGGCCCGCAGCCGCCGTCCACAAAATTGAAGGCTGGACCCTAAGGGAGGGGCGTGGCGGTGGAAAACGTGTGTCCGCAGCGACCGGATCGGGCAAGATAAGCGTTGTAGAGGAGGCCCATCGCAAACTGGGACAAGAGGCGCTTTTCATGATCCGCCCTGCGGACACTGAACTGGACCAAAGGCTTGCGAGCCAGGGTTACTCAATCATTGATCCGGTGGTTATTATGGCGAAGTCACTTGTTCAAAACAGCACGGGTGAGCCCGTTGAGACCGTTGCGACCCCCGATACGATCAGGATTTGGGACGCCGGCGGTGTTGGTGAAGAACGACGTGCCGTTATGGCTCGGGCCTCCGGTCCCAAGACCGTTATTCAACAAGCGGGGGGCTGTTCCTTTGTCGCCTGTCACGGCGATGTTGCCATGATCCATGCCCTAGAAGTGAGCCCGCTCTATCGACGTCGCGGTATCGCGCGCGAGATTGAAAGGGCTGCATGCGACTGGGCTCCGACCCGAAAAATTGCGGCCTTAACCGTTGCCAGCAATGAGCCGTCTCGCGCCCTGTTCAAAACAGCGGGATATTGCGAGGTGGCACGATACCACTATCGGATCAAAAAACGGCTCCCTTGAATTCAGCGATGAGGAAATCGACAAATGTCCGGAGCTTTGGCTGAATAAACGGTCCGGGTTGATAGACCGCGCTCACAGGCCGGCTTTCGGTTGCAGCACCGTCAAATAGGTCGACCAGATCACCGGTCTCTATTGCGCCCCCCACCGCAAAGCGTGGCAAGAATGCGATACCCAAGCCGGCAATTGCCGCTCCGATTAGGCTTGTGCCGTCATTTACCGTAAACGGAGACTGAAGCGCGCGAATAGGGACTGGTCCATCGGGACTTTGGATATTCCAAACAATGCCGGTTTGGTTGTTGGAAAAGTGGAGAAGTTGATGCGCCTCCAAATCCTTTGGCGTGTCGGGATGTCCATTCCTTTTTAGGTAGTCCGGCGACGCAACAACGCGCATCTGAAGTTCTGCGAGCTTTCGGGCCATCAACCCGCTATCCGGAAGCTGTCCGATCCGAACAGCCAGATCAAACTTTTCGGCCAAGAGATCTACGTTCCGGTTTTCAAGAACAAGATCGACCGAAATCTCGGGAAACGCCGCCAAGAACTTTCCAACCGTCGGAGCCACGATCTTCTGTCCGAGATCCATCGGAGCTGTGACCCGCAACCGACCCTGAGGGGCCGATTGCATCGAGCCTACCATGGCGTCCGCATCCGCAGCGAGCTGAAGAATTTTCACCGATTCTCGATAATAGGACAATCCAATTTCTGTCGCGGCAACATTGCGGGTCGTGCGGTCAAGCAAGCGCGCGCCTAATCGTTCTTCCAACGCGCTTATTTGTTTCGACACCGCTGATTTCGACAGGCGGAGGCGCCGTGCTGCCTCGGTGAATCCACCCGTTTCTACAACAGCAACGAAGGCATCCATTTCGGAAAGTCGGTTCATGAGGATGGCTGTCCGTCCATTCTATCCAAACTGCATTATAGAAGATAAATACGAAATCGTTAGGGTAAAGCAGATCCGTCGATATGGTGGTTTTGAAGAAACATAGATTAAAGGACACATTTCAACATGAATATGACTCGCAGCATATGTCTCTGTATTGTCGTCGGCCTCGGCGCGCCCACGGTCGCACAGGAATTCGACCCAAACACATTTGAAGACGCACTCAACACCGTTTTGACCAATATGGAGGGCGTCTCGGTTGAAATGGAGACGGGCGGCATTGCAACAATGGCCACAGATGTATTGAGTACATCAATCTACGACGCATGGGCCATCGAAGCCGCTGGAAACACACCAACATTTGCTTTCATCGTAGAAGACATCGATGGCAATCCCGTCGAAGTCTTCGGAAGCGACGTGCCTTTTTCACAATCGTCAGATGGCGTTGTCATTCCAGGGATGACCTTGGAACCCGGAGAGACGATCCGAACAGTTGGTAGTGCCGGCTACATTGATGCGATCACCGAAATCAAACTTCAAAGCCTGCAGCGTGCACCGGCACGGGATATCGCCCGCGCGCTCCGCACAATTACTGACGCAAGCGACTACATCGCAGCGCAGCTTTGCCCAATGAGATCGCGACCGAGCGAGCTTGTCCTGAACTTATCGGCTGGATTTGAGCTGGTTTTTGATGTCCAAACGGGCTCTCAAGTTACCTGGAACCTAGAAGAAGTGTGCGAAAGATTTGAATAAACACCTGATCAACCACCGCCCGACAGAAGAATTGGTGCAGCTGAATGCGGACCACCATATTCAACCTTTTGCGGATGGCGCGATAACTAAGGGCAAGGGATCGCGTATCATCTCGCGCGCCGAAGGTGTCTATCTATATGACAATGATGGTGCGCAAATCCTCGACGCTATGGCGGGTCTTTGGTGTGTGAACATCGGCTATGGCCGTCCGGAACTGGCCGAGGTTGCAGCGCGGCAAATGCGTGAGCTGCCCTATTACAACACCTTCTTCCAAACCGCCCATCCCCCGGTCGTGGAGCTTGCGGCAAAACTCGCGGAGATCACACCCGGAGACCTCTCCCATGTGTTTTTCGGCAATTCAGGGTCGGACGCGAATGATACCAATTTGCGTTTCGTGCGGCATTACTGGGCGGCGATGGGCAAGCCGTCCAAACAGGCGGTAATCTCGCGCCTCAATGCCTATCACGGATCATCGATTGCCGGCACATCGCTTGGTGGAATGTTGAATATGCATGCCCAAGGCGGCGTGATGCCCGGAATTCATTGGATTGATGAACCCAATTGGTGGGTGAATGGCGGGGATGAAAGCCCCGAAGAGTTCGGTCTCCGAATGGCGCGCCAACTCGAAGAAAAAATCCGAGAGCTCGGGGAGGCAAATGTTGCGGCCTTCATTGCTGAACCGATCCAAGGCGCAGGGGGTGTCATCGTGCCCCCGGACACCTACTGGCCGGAAATCCAACGCATCTGCGACGCCTATGAAATTCTTTTGATTGCGGATGAGGTGATCACGGGCTTCGGTCGAACAGGCAACTGGTTTGCCACCGAAACCTATGACCTGCGCCCTGACATCATCACGGTCGCGAAAGGCTTATCCTCGGGCTATGTGCCAATTTCAGGCTCGATCATTCGGGAGGATATCGCCGCGGCCTTTGCCGAAAAAGCGGGCCCGTTCTTCCACGGCTACACCTATTCGGGTCACCCCGTTGCGGCAGCTGTTGCGCTTGAAAATATTCGGATCCTCGAAGAAGAGAATATCGTGCGCACCTGCGCAGCAGAGGTTGTCCCCTATTTCGAAGAAAGATGGGCAACGCTTATCGATCACGAGCTGGTTGGGGAGACACGCCAGAAAGGCATGCTGGGTGCGATCCAGTTGACACCCAACGCGCGTGCCAAAGCGCCCTTCGATATGCCCGGGCGCGCGGGACTGATCGTGAAAGAGTGTGGTATTGAAAACGGCGTAATGTGTCGAAATGTGAAAGACAGCATCGCTGTCTCTCCTCCACTCATTGTCACACGCGCGCATGTGGATGAACTGCTCACGAAGGTGACAAAATCTCTCGACGATGCAATGCCAACGCTAAAGGCAGAGGGCCTACTGCGTTAAGGTCTAAGTTAGGGTTTTAAGCGTTCGAAGCTCAGGGAAAAGCCGCCACCACAATAGGGCGGTTCCCAAACACATAACTCCCCCAACGATAACCGAGCCGACGGGGCCGATTACGGCCGCCATGGATCCGGCACGAAAGTCACCCAGTTCATTCGACGCGTTGATGGAGAGCGAATTGATCGAACTCACCCGACCCCGAAGTTCGTTTGGCGTGCGCAATTGAACCAAGGTCATGCGGACATAGACGCTCATCATATCTGTTGCCCCATAGATTAACAAAGCGGTGATTGAGATCCACAAAGAGGTGCTCACACCAAAGACCAGGATGGAGACCCCAAACAGCAACAGGGCAACTAGGAAAGCGCGGCCCATATGAAACTCCGGTGTGATCCGGGCCAATATGATGGCCACGACCAAGGCGCCAAGCCCTGGTGCGGCCCGAAGAATGCCGAGCGTTTCTGGCCCGGCATTCAAGATATCTTGGACGAAGATGGGCAAAAGACCCATAACACTGCCGAAGAGGACTATCGCCAAATCGATACTGATCGCCGCAAAGACCAAAGGTTCGCGCTTCATATGGGCAAACCCGCCAAGCAAACTTTCGCGGGAAATGGGTTCGTCACTTTCGATCATAACGCGCGTTTGAATGAGATAGGCAAAACCGGCCGCCAGCAACAAGAACAGAACGGCCACAAAATACGTGTTCCGATCGATTGTCGCGACCAACACCCCACCAATGGCCGGTCCGATCAGCTGCCCAAGTTTTAGGACCGATGACGACAGGGCAACAGCGCGGGCGAACAGATGCTCCGGCACCAGACTTGGTAAAATCGCCTGTTGTGCCGGATGGGTGAAGGTGCGCGCCGTCGCATGAAGCGCCAGCAAAATATAGACGGGCCAAACCTGTTCCGGTTGCGATAGCAAAAAGAGACCAACGCCTGTGACTGCGATTGCATCAAGCACGTTGCACAAGCTCAGAACCAGGCGGCGGTCCAATCGGTCGGCAACCAATCCCGCAAACAGAAAAGTCACCAAGAATGGCAGGAACTGGAACAGCCCGATCAAGCCCAGCGCAAGCGGATTTCCGGTAATTTCATAGATATGCCAGCCAACGGCCACCGACAGGATCTGCGCCCCAAAAATCATCGCAATCCGAAGCTGCAAAAACACAACCAGATCACGAATGGCGAACAGGTCTCTCAATGGGCGGTCCTTCCCTCTGCGCGTGGCTCATGACAAATATCCTTGCGAATGCCAATCGAAGGTTTCACCCTTGGCCGTGGCAAGACGCAAACAGAAAGACGGATCATGGCAAAATCACTGACGGCGGGGGTGGTGGACCTAAACGGCCAAATCCGCGGTAAACGTTTTCCGGTCGCCAAGCGCGAGGTACTTGAAAGGGATGGTTTCCGGATGCCCGTGTCGCTGATGGGGGTCGACATTTGGGGTCGCGATGCCGAAGGCTCTAAACTGGTGTTTGAAACGGGTGATGCCGATGGAAAGGTGGTCCCAACGGATCGGGGCCCGGTGATCACCCAACTGGGGGACCGAGAAGAGGTGTTCCTGCCATGCATGCTTTACACAGATGATGACGCCCCTTTTACCGCCGACCCGCGCCAAGCCTTGGTCAAAGTCACCCAAGCGTTTGCAGCTCGCGGTTTGACGCCGGTTGTGGCCACCGAACTGGAGTTTTACCTAACCGACCCCAAAAAGATCTATGCAACATCACTGCGGTCCAATCGCATACTGGATGAATATAATATGGTGAGCATCGAAGAGCTGGATCAGGTTGGGCCTTTCTTAGATGGCCTCTATGCGGTCTGTGAGGCCCAAGGCATCCCTGCCGACACAGCGATTTCTGAAAACGGCGAGGGCCAGTTTGAGATCAATCTCAAACATGTGGCCGATCCGCTGCGTGCCGCCGATGATGCGGTGTTGTTCAAACGCGCGGTAAAGGCCGTCGCTAAACATCACAAACTGGCAGCCACCTTTATGGCCAAGCCCTTTATGGATCGCTCTGGCAATGGTTTGCATGTGCATTTTTCACTTCTGAACGCGGCGGGTGACAACATCTTTAACCTCGACACGCCGCAAGGTCTGCCGAATCTGAAGGACGCGATCGCAGGATGCTTAGACGCGATGCCCAACTGCATGGCCGTCTTTGCCCCCCATCAGAACAGCTACCGGCGCTTTGCGGCCCACAGCCATGCGCCCAGCGCGATTGCTTGGGGAATGGAAAACCGCACCACGGCAATGCGCATCCCCGGCGGGCCAGCGGTGGCAACGCGCATCGAACATCGTGTGTCCGGGGCAGATGCCAATCCCTATCTTGTGCTGGCGGCAGTCCTTCAATCCGCACTTGATGGATTGGACACCAAAGAACAGCCGCCAGCGCCCGTAGAGGGCGATGCTTATTCTCAGGACCTCCCCCAGCTTCCAACGAATTGGCCTCAAGCGCTTCATCTCTTTGAAAACGCGCCCTTTGATCCGTTGCTGATCCACGCTTTCACCGAGGCGAAGAAACAGGAAATCGAACGCTTCTTCGCAGATATCAGCGCCTTTGAATATCGGACCTATTTGGATCACGCTTAAGTCCCGGCCTTCTTCTGTCCCAAAATATCCCCGCCGGAGGCTCCGATCATGCCAAATCCGAATCCCCTTGCAATCCGGGAGACGTCATCATAACTGCACCTCAACAGAGGCGGATCGGCTTCCACCCCCGACCCTCCACCGGAATTCGCAACGGGCCTCGCGCCCGTTTTTTTGTTTAAGGACCCGCCGCTCGAAATATGTCTGATCTGATCGCAAAGACACCTATGGACAAACGCCTGTCCGAGATCGCCATCCCGGTGATCGAGGGCCTGGGGTTTGAGCTTGTGCGCCTGCGGTATATGGGGGGCAAAACACCCACGTTGCAGATTATGGCGGACCGTCCAGATGGCGGGATCGAGGTCGACGATTGCGCGAAAATCTCAACTGAGCTGTCGGCCGTGTTCGACGTCGAAGACCCGATCGAGGATGAGTATAACCTAGAGGTCTCCAGCCCAGGCATTGACCGCCCCCTGACGCGCCTAAAAGATTTCGACATGTGGCATGGCTATGAAGCCAAGCTCGAGACGACCGAGATGATCGATGGCCAGAAGCGCTTTAAAGGCCCTTTGGCCGGAACCGACGACGACGAAGTGCTGATCACGATCCCAGAAGGGACAATCGGCCTGAAATTTGACTGGCTCGCTGACGCCAAGCTCGTCCTTACCGACGCGCTGATCGCAGAGACGCTGAAAAACCGCAAAGACATCGACGAAGCCGAATTCGACGATATCGAAACCGAGGAGGGCTAAATGGCCATTACATCTGCAAATCGTTTGGAGTTGTTGCAAATCGCCGACGCTGTGGCGCGCGAAAAGCTGATTGATCCAGAACTCGTGATCATCGCGATGGAAGAATCCTACGCCAAAGCGGCCAAAACGAAATACGGTCAAGACCTCGATATTCGCGCACATATTGATCGAAAATCTGGCGAGCTGACTATGACGCGCGTGCGCGAGGTCGTCGAAGAGGTGGAAGATTTTTCCACCCAGATGACGCCCCATGAAGCGCGCGCGCATCTCGATGACCCAAAGGTGGGTGATCTCATAATCGATGAATTGCCGCCGATGGATATGGGCCGGATCGCGGCGCAATCCGCCAAGCAAGTGATCTTGCAAAAGGTCCGCGAAGCCGAGCGCGAAAAGCAATATAACGAATTTAAAGACCGCCAGGGCACAATCATCAATGGGCTGGTCAAGCGGACGGAATATGGCAATGTCATTGTTGACGTTGGCATGGGAGAGGCCGTGTGCCGTCGCGACCAACTTGTGAACCGAGAGATGTTCCGCAATGGCGACCGCATCCGCGCCTATATCAAAGAGGTCCGGTCTGAAACACGGGGTCCGCAGATTTTCCTCTCTCGAACAGCACCAGAATTCATGGCCGAACTCTTCAAAATGGAAGTGCCAGAGATTTACGATGGCATCATCGAGATCAAGGCCGTTGCGCGCGACCCGGGGTCTCGCGCGAAGATCGGCGTGATCTCTTATGACAATTCCATCGATCCGGTGGGGGCTTGTGTCGGTATGCGCGGATCGCGCGTTCAGGCCGTGGTAAACGAGCTTGGCGGCGAAAAAATTGACATCATTCCGTGGAATGAGGACGCGCCGACCTTCTTGGTGAATGCGCTGCAACCCGCAGAAGTCTCCAAAGTTGTTTTGGACGATGAGGCAGAGCGCATCGAAGTTGTCGTCCCCGATGATCAACTGTCTTTGGCCATCGGCCGTCGCGGTCAAAACGTGCGCTTGGCCTCTCAGCTGACGGGCCTTGATATCGACATCATGACCGAGGCCGAGGAATCCGAGCGTCGTCAGGCCGAGTTCGAAGAGCGCACCAAGATGTTCATGGACACAATGAATGTCGACGAGGTTGTGGCGCAACTTTTGGTGGCCGAAGGCTTCACCGAGCTTGAAGAGGTCGCCTATGTCGAGGTGGACGAGCTTTTGACCATCGAAGGCTTCGATCAAGACACAGCGGACGAGCTTCAGGCCCGTGCGCGCGAATCGCTGGACGAGATCAACTCCAAAGCCATCGAAAAAGCCCGCGAAATGGGCGTGGAACAAGACCTGATCGATTTTGACGGCCTGTCGCCCCAAATGTTGGTCGCCCTTGGCGAGGACGACGTGAAATCCCTCGAAGATTTCGCGACTTGTGCCGACTGGGAACTTGCCGGCGGTTACACCACCATCGATGGAAAGAAAGTCAAAGATGATGGGTCATTGGAAAAATTCGGCGTGAACTTGGAAGAGGCACAGAACTTAATCATGACAGCGCGACTTCAACTCGGCTGGGTCACCGAAGAGCAACTCGCCGAAGATGCAGCAGCTGCCGAAGCCGAATTGGCCGAGGGCGACGAGGAAGGGGCCGAGGCGTGATGCCTCGGACCTGGAGCGGCGCCTATGACACGAGGTGGAGCCAAACATAAACCAGATGCGCCGGAACGGCGGTGCATCGTCACGCGCGAAACGGGTGGAAAAGCGGGCATGGTGCGCTTTGTCCTCGACCCCGATGGCATAGTCACACCGGATGTCTCGGAAAAACTTCCGGGGCGTGGGATGTGGGTGACCTCTTCGCGGAAAGTCCTCTCACAGGCCGTGAAAAAGAACGCGTTCGCCGGCGCAGCAAAACAGACCGCTAAAATTCCAGAGGATCTGGTGGAAAAAACCGGCGCGCTTCTTGCAAAACGCTTGGTCGAGCTCATCTCTATGGCCCGGAAGGCCGGAAAGGCCATGGCGGGCTTTGACAAAGTGAAAGCCGCCCTCGAATACGGAGAGGCGCGCATTCTCTTTCAGGCCTCCGATGGCTCGCCAGATCAGAAACGAAAACTGCGCCCACCAAAGGGTCAGAATGTTTTTTACGACCAGTTGACGGCTGACGAATTGGGTTTGGCATTCGGGCGCGAACATGTGATACACGCGGCACTTCTGGCAGGAGGTATGACTCTACCTGTCCAGCACGCCGCAAACAGATTGGTTGGCTTTCGGGCCGATCCGAAATTGGCGGCAGGACCTGCCGGATTGAAAGGGTGATTGAATGAGCGACGAAAAGACGAGCGGTAAAAAACCATTGGGACTGCGGGGCGGCGGCGGTGGCACCGTAAAGCAGAGCTTTTCCCATGGCCGCTCGAAATCCGTGGTCGTAGAGAAAAAACGCAAACGCGTGATCGTACCTGGCAAACCAGGAGCGTCAGGAAAGCCGGGCGCCGGCGATCCAAATGCGGTGGGCATTTCTGATGCAGAGATGGAGCGCCGAAAGAAGGCTCTTGCTGCTGCGCAGGCCATGGAAGCCGAGCGTAAAGCAAAAGAAGAGGCCGACACAAAAGCGCGAGAAGAGGAACGCGAAGCACGACGGCGCGAGCGTGACGAGAAGGAGCGGGAAGAACGGGAGCGGGAAGAACGGCGGCGCGAAAAAGAGGAAGCCGAGCAAAAGGCAAAAGAAGAGGCCGCAAAAACGAGAAAGCCTGCCGCAAAAGGAGACAAACCTGCCACTGCACAGCCCGCAGCAGATCCCGCAGCGGCCCAAGCGGCTGCCCAAAAAGGCCCAAGCAACAAGATTGCAGGCAAAAAGGAAAAAGAACGGGATGATCGCAAACAACAACAGCGCCAGAACAAAGGCGGCGGTGATCGTCGAAGCTCGGGCAAGCTAACAATTACACAAGCGCTTGGCGGCGAAGAGGGCCGCCAACGGTCGCTTGCGTCTGTGCGCCGCGCCCAAGAGCGCGAACGTCGCCGGGCACAAGATGGCGGTGGTGACCGCGAAAAAATCGTGCGCGAAGTACAAATCCCAGAAGCCATCATGGTCGGTGAGTTGGCCAACAGAATGGCGGAAAAAACGGCCGCGGTTGTAAAGGCGCTGATGACCAATGGCATCATGGCGACCCAAAACCAAACGATCGATGCGGATACGGCCGAACTGATTGTCGAAGAGTTCGGCCACAAGGTGGTTCGTGTCTCTGATGCCGATGTGGAAGATGCGATCCAAGAGGTCGAAGACAAGCCAGAGGACCTGGAACCGCGCGCGCCAGTCATCACAATTATGGGCCATGTGGACCACGGAAAAACGTCGGTCCTTGATGCGCTTCGAAAAACCAATGTTGTCTCCGGAGAGGCGGGCGGGATCACTCAGCATATCGGGGCTTATCAGGTGCAAACCGATGGCGGTCAGACGCTGACATTCCTCGATACTCCGGGCCATGCGGCATTTACATCCATGCGCGCCCGTGGTGCACAAGTGACTGACATTGTCGTGCTCGTTGTTGCTGCAAATGATGGCGTGATGCCGCAGACGATCGAAGCGATTGCACATGCAAAAGCAGCCGAAGTTCCGATGATCGTTGCGATCAACAAGATGGATGTCGAGGGCGCGGATCCAACACGCGTGCGTACGGAACTTTTGCAACATGAGGTCATCGTCGAAGCGATGTCGGGTGAGGTGCAGGACGTCGAGATCTCTGCACTGAAGGGTGACGGTTTGCCCGATTTGATCGACGCAATTGTTCTTCAGTCTGAAATCTTAGAGCTGAAGGCGAACCCTACGCGGCGTGCCTCGGGTGCAGTGATCGAGGCAAAACTCGATACAGGTCGCGGCCCTGTTGCCACGGTTCTGGTGGAGCACGGCACATTGAAACGGGGGGATATCTTCGTCGTGGGCCAACAATGGGGTAAAGTCCGCGCGCTGGTGAACGACCAAGGCAAAACCGTGAATGAAGCGGGGCCCTCTGTGCCGGTCGAGGTGCTCGGCCTGAACGGGACGCCCGAAGCGGGTGATATTCTGAACGTTGTGGCGTCCGAGGCGGAGGCCCGTGAAATCTCCGATTACCGGATCCAAGCCGAGAAAGATAAAAAGGCCGCCGCCGGTGCAGCAGCGACGCTGGACCAACTTCTTGCGAAGAAGAAAGCGGACGAGAATGTCACGGAGCTGCCAATCCTGGTAAAGGCGGATGTTCAAGGTTCGGCCGAGGCGATTGCCCAAGCGATGGAAAAGGTTGGCAATGACGAGGTCCGCGTGCGGATGCTTCATTCAGGTGTGGGTGCGATCACGGAATCGGATGTGAACCTGGCCGAGGCGTCCGAAGCGCCGATTATCGGGTTTAACGTCCGGGCCAACGCGCCGGCGCGAAATGCGGCAAACCAAAAGGGCGTGGAGATCCGGTATTACTCGATCATCTACGATCTTGTGGATGATGTGAAAGCGGCGGCCTCTGGCCTCTTATCGGCGGAAATCAAAGAAACCTTCATCGGATATGCCAATATCAAGCAGGTCTTTAAGATCACGGGCGTTGGTAAGATCGGCGGGTGCGAGGTGACCGAAGGGGTCGCGCGGCGCGATGCGGGTGTGCGCCTTCTCCGCGATAACGTCGTAATCCACGAAGGGAAGCTGAAAACCCTCAAACGCTTCAAGGATGAGGTGAAAGAGGTCCCGGCCGGTCAGGAATGCGGTATGGCTTTTGAAAACTATGAAGACATCCGCGAAGGCGACGTGATCGAGATTTTCGAAACGGAAGAAATCGCGCGTAGCCTAGACTAAGGGTCGAATAAACTAACGAATACTTAAGGCGGCTTCGGCCGCCTTTATTTTACGATATCGGTACAAAACCCTTTCGATGTGGTTTTGATAGCAAAATTAATCGAATCGATACTGAAAGTTAATCCTTCTGTTCTGCAGGGGGTTCGTAACTCTCATATAGCTCATCTAGGTTGGGTAAAGCAATTTGATGACGCGAAAGTAATTGCGTTACCTGTAGTTGAATAAGATGACCAGCGATATCTGTTAATTTGCTTAAACCATATTCGTGCTTGCCAACCCACGCCATATAAGCAGCAGTTTCATGACTTACTGAAAGCCGAATTGGAACTTTTTTGTTTTTTTCTGTCATTTTTTGTCTCTAGAATCATAATTTGTCACTTTTTGTATTTTTTTAGCACGAATTTGCTTGCTTGCCGAATCTTGAGAAGTTAGCTTTAAAACAAATTGGGCCCGCGCAAACGCACGAGCCCAATAAATGGCGGAGACGAAGGGATTCGAACCCCTGAGGGCAATTGGCTTCTACACCGGTCAAAGTTTCGAAGTTGCCTGCCCTACCCGGACCTTAGCCGGGTGCATTCGACCGCTCTGCCACGCCTCCTCTAACGGGAAGTTAGTAGGCCCAGTCTAACGGCTGGGCCTTTGTGCTTTCAAGATAAAAATAGTGATTACCACCAAGTTTTGTCAGCGTGGTAATAGCGGTCACTATATATAGTATGGGTTTTTTATATTCGGCGAGCCTAAAAAGACTTCTACTAATCCTCCCAACCCTCATCATAATGGCTGCCATCACAGAACGGCTTGTTCTTCGATAACCCACAGCGACACAGAGAATACTTCCCGCGGCTGGCATCGGCCCCGTTGAACTCGGCATCCAGATCCAGATTGGTCACGTGATAGGGCCCGTTTTTCTCCACTCGGATCGACAAATCGGGCGGGGTCATATGCGTCTTCGCATTGTCCCCGATGGACACACGCAGCGCACCAGATGGACAATTCACCATCACATCCAGGATTTCCGTCAGCGATCCATTCTCGGGCTGAATCCAAGGCGTCTCTTTTGGATTGAAAACGCTCAACGCCAGCCGCTAACACTCGGCCGCATGGGTGCATAGAACAGGCGTGTAGGACACCGTCACCTCAACCCCATCCACAGTCCCGGTATAATCAATTGGCGTGTTGCGAATTTTGCCCTCATTTGTGCTTTCCCAACCCTCTTTCGAATGGGTTCCATCACAAAACGGCTTGTTCGCCGACAAGCCGCATCGACAAAGCGCCCCTTTTATCTCGACCTCTGAGCCCCCTGGCATCGTCAGCTTCGGTGCATTCGATACGCCAAGAGGCCCATTCTCATACGGTGTGATCTTAGGATAGTCGGTCATGTGTGTGCTCCGTCTTCAACCTTAACCAGAGCGTAGCTGAAACTTCGCATGCGTCATCTAAATTTTTAACGTCCATAGTACGCAGGGGATGCACACCAATGTGAACGCGATCCCGCGCTTTGACAGAGTTCAAATTGCTTTGGCTTTGCGCAGACGCGTATCGTTGGATATGGGCGCTATATGGCAATACGCATTTATGGTCTCACTCTCACGCCGGTTGGTCTGCTGATCGCCTTCATTGCATTGCATTTACCATTCGCAATTTGGCCTGATCTAGATCTCCTCATATCTGATCTTTTTTACCACCCAACAGCTGGCTTTTGGTTGGGGAAGACCTGGCTTGGCGGAACAACCCGACATTTTATTCACCAATTGATGCTCGCAACTGGTTTCTTCGCCGCTGTCGGTGCCATTCTTACATTTTTCTACAAACGCCCGATGCTCGTTCCAAACCAAGATTGGTGGTTTGTGGCATTGCTTTACATCTTGGGACCGGGTCTTTTGGTCAATTCCCTATTCAAAGATTTTTGGGGCCGGGCGCGCCCCCGAAATATCCTTGAATTCGGGGGTGATAAAACCTTCACCCCGGTGTTCCAGATCTCAGATCAATGCACGATTAATTGCTCTTTTACATCCGGTGAAGGCGCTGGCGCGACGGCAATGGCCATTGGGATTTGGGTTTTGAGCGCGCACCTGTCCGACGCCGGTTTGCGCGCGCTCCTGCGGAGAGGGGCCTTAATTATCGCCAGTATCGGTATTTCTCTGCGGGTCATCTTTGGCGCGCATTTTACCTCTGACACCTTATTCTCGATATTCTTCGTGTTGGCGATTTCTTTGCTTCTGGCTGTCTGGCTTCGACCGTCTGGGTTGGAGCTTCGAAAATGATATCATTCGTTCGAGCGAATGGGCGCTGGCTGTTCGCCGGTATGAATATGACGTTCGCAACGAGTTTTGGACAAACTTTCTTCATTTCAATTTTTGCAGCAGAGATCATGCAGCACTACGCGCTCTCCGATGGTGAATGGGGGGCCTTGTACGCTCTTGGAACAATGGTCTCGGGGTTTGTTATGATCTGGGCCGGGACAATGACGGATGTCTTCCGCGTCCGCACCTTAGCCGTATGCCTATTGGCGGGCATCGCGCTATGTTCCGTGGCCATGGCCTTCAATTCTTCGGCCTTTCTCTTGCCGCTCATCATTTTTGGATTGCGCTTTTTTGGTCAGGGGATGTTGTTCCACACCGCCTTTATAGGAATGGCCCGATGGTTCTCTCGGAATCGTGGAAAAGCCATGTCTATTGCCGGCCTCGGTTTTTCGGTGGGTGAAGCCTTTCTTCCACTTTTGGTTGTCGCGCTTTTGTCATTCCTCGCGTGGGAAACGATATGGCTGATCGCCGCTGTCTTATGTGTGCTGTTTATTCCGCTTATTCGTCGGCTCCTTGCTGAAGAAAGACAACCAAGAGACCTGGAAGACACCGAGGTCACACCTGGGCTCGGCCATCGGCATTGGACGCGTCCAGAAGTGGTAAAAAACTGGGTGTTTTGGGCGCTCTTCCCGTTGGTGATTGGTCCAAGCACCTATGGGACAATACTCTTTTTTCAGCAGGTTCATTTGTCCGAGGTCAAAGGCTGGACGCACGCCTCGTTCGTAGCGCTTTTCCCAATCTACACGGCAACAACGGTCGTCTCGATGTTACTTTATGGTGTGTTGATCGACAGATTGGGAGCAATGCGGTTGATCGCCGCCGTGCAAATCCCAATGGCCATTGGATTTGGCGTTCTATCCCTCGCAGAGACGCCAGGAATGGCCATGATCGGTTTGATTTTTGTCGCGCTGTCTCACGGCGGTTGGTCAACAACAAGCACCGCATTTTGGGCCGAATTATACGGAACGCGCCATCTGGGCAGCATCAAATCTGCAGCCACAGCAATTATGGTCTTAGGATCGGCCCTTGGCCCCGCCGTAAGTGGCGCACTCATCGACCGAAATATCTCTTTTCCGATGCAAATGCCGTATTTCTCGGTTCTCATCCTGTTGGCATGCGGACTTGCCGGGTTCAGTGTCTACCGCGCCCGGCGAAGATATACGTAATACGCGCCAGCACCCCCGTGCTTTTGGTGAGCTTGGACAACTTGCAAAACAACCGATTCCAGGGGTGACGTTGCGCACCAATCGGGCATGCTGGTACGAAGCACCCCAGCCCTTGGACGATTAAACTCGTCGACAGTTGTTTTTGTTCCTTTTCCGGTAATCACCAAAACCAGACGGGAACCGCGCCTATGTTCCAAAAGAACAGTTTCAGTAAGGTACCGTCTTGCACGTTCGACCGTCATGCCATGTAAATCAATGGTATAATCGATCGGCGTTTTTCCTCGGCGCAAGCGATCAAAGGTACGACGATCCATATTTGACACGGTTCGAACGGCCCGCGTGTTCTGATCGGTTTTTTGTTCTACCGGTTTTTGTCTTGGTTTTACGCTTGCCGAGTATTGGATTGGGGCAGGCGCCGGTGCGTTTGTCTTCTTCGTGGCATGCTTGGCTGGTTTAGAGTGGAGAGGATCAACGGTTTTCTTGACCTCGTCCCAGATCTGTTCATCAGTGTCCGACAGCCCGCGCTTTCTATTCATGGCACCAGAAGTTCACGCGTATATTTGCGCGCGCTAGCCCCCCGTCGCAACCAGCTGCCAGTTTGGATCTTCCGTGCCCATTAACCGAGCAAAGGTCCAAACATCCTTCTGGCGTTTGATTTCAGATTTCGACCCCTCCACGACCTGACCATCATAATCCTTCACAACGGATGTAAGCTCTCCAGTAAAAGATATCGTCAGCTCCGCCATATTGTTCGACGTATCGAAGGTCGCTCCAACAAGTTTGATGTCGCGAACGCCGACAAACTCTGCATCAACGGTCAGCCCTTTATCCGCCCGCTCATCCAGTGCAGCTGCAAACCCTTCATAAACATCAGGGGCAAGAAAGCTCTCAAGAGTATCTCGATCGTCATTTTCGAAAGCCATCAAAATCATTTCATAGGCTTGACGTGCGCCAGACAGAAACTCGGTTACATTAAAACTACGCTCGGCCCGCTTCATTTCCGCAAGAGCCTGACCTTCAGGACTGTCGGCATCAAAGTGGTCCGTGATATCTTCGTCCAACCCGCCCTCTATGATTTCGAAGTCTCGTGCCGGTTTCCGCTCCGTCTTCGGGTCAACAGGAGCTTCAAAACCATCGCGTGTACCCAGAACGGAGCTTAGGCGCATTGCAACAAAGATTGCGATCGCCGCAAGAACCAAAAGTTGGATGACGGGGCCACTCATTGCGTTGTCCTTTCAAATTTAATGCCAGAGGGTCCTTCCTCTGTGTTGAAACACTACTTAGGTGTCGGAGACACTATCGTCCACCGCAAGTCGAAAGGTCTTCATATGTGGGTATTCTTCGTTTTCGTGATTGTTCCAATTATCGAAATTGCGCTGTTCATTCAGCTTGGGGGCTTCCTTGGTTTCTGGCCAACTATAGGTTTGGTAATTTTGACGGCTCTTGTCGGATCAATCCTCATCCGGGGACAGGCCGCTGCCACAATGATACGGCTTCGGTCTAGCATGGTGGGTCAGGACGAGTTGATCGATACGCTCGCGAATGGTGGAATGATACTCGTTGCTGGTATTGTCTTAGTTACACCGGGATTTTTCACGGACACCGTCGGAATAGCGTTATTACTGCCACCAGTGCGCGCTTGGGTCATAAAAGCAATAGGTGACCGCATGGTTGGCGAAATTTTCGTCCAAACGAACTCTCCTCATTCCCGACCACAGGACACAGGTACGATTGAGGGAGAATATACCCGCCTAGACGAAAGTGACAGTGATGTCCGGCGTTGATGGTTTGTCGCCATCTTGCTAAGCGCCGCCAAAATGAGAGAGAGTTTCCATGGCAGAAGAACAAGCGGCCAAAACTGGCGAAAGTCAAAACGTACAGCTGAACGTGATAAATCAGTACACGCGTGATTTTTCGTTCGAAAACATCGCGGCCCAAAAGGCGTTGCAAGGAGAGCTTCGTCCAGAGATTAGCGTTCAAGTCAATCTAGACGCACGTAAAGTTGCTGACGAACAATATGAAGTTGTCCTAAAGTTGAACGTTGTTGCAAAAGCAGATCAATCTGAGGTGTTTTTGCTCGAGCTAGAATATGCAGGCATGTTCCTAATTAAGAATGTGCCAGAAGAGCAAATTCACCCTGTTCTGATGATTGAATGTCCACGTCTCCTATTTCCGTTTGCCCGGCGCATCATTCGCGACACCGTTGCTGATGGCGGCTTTCCACCCCTCAATGTGGACAATGTCGATTTCCTCGCACTTTACCGGCAAGAGCTTCAGCGTCGGATGGGCGACAGTTCTGGGGCAGATAAACCGCTTAACTAAGCGTTCGCCAAAGGGCGTCCGGACCAAGACCCTCTACGAAGGCGGCATGAGCCGCCTTTTCTTCTTCAGTCAAACGCGATGGCAATGGTTTCTGCCGCTTCGGCAGATTGGTTTCCGCTGCCGCATCAGTATGTTGATTTATTTGTCCAAAGACATGAAGGGTTTGCAGCGCGAAATCCGGCTGCCGCCCTCCGATAAGCTCCAAGTAAACTTCGGCGAGCAGCTCACTATCAAGAAGCGCGCCGTGTTTTGTCCGTCCAGAATTGTCGACCGAAAATCGACGACATAAAGCATCGAGCGAGTTCTGGGCACCAGGATATTTTTTTCGTGCCATATCGAGCGTATCAACGGCCTGAGCCCATGGTATGTTTGGCTTATTTGCCCAGGTCAGTTCTGCGTTTAAAAATTTTATATCAAAAGCAGCGTTGTGAATGACGAGTTTAGCATCCTCAACAAACGTTAAAAAATCATCGGCAATGCCGGCAAAAACAGGCTTGTCCGCGAGAAAGTCGGTGGACAAGCCGTGAACTTCAAACGCTTCGGCGGGCATATCGCGCTCTGGATTGATATATTGGTGATAGACGCGGCCTGTCGGCACATGATTATTCAGTTCAACCGCTCCGATTTCAACAATGCGGTCGCCGGCGGCTGGGTCAAACCCCGTTGTTTCTGTATCAAGAACGATTTCACGCATGACCACTGATCTTAATTTTATTCAGTACAGATGCAACAATCTCATGCACTGTTTTGGCCGCGGCTCCCATGGTTTTGCTCTCAATAATGTAGTCGGCCCGTGCCCTCTTTTCGTAATCAGGCACCTGTTTTGCAAGGATCTGATCAAACTCGCTTTCGGACATCGTTTTGCGTGCCAAGACCCGTTTTTTCTGCGTGTCTGCATCCGTCGACACAACAATCACTGCATCGACCGTGCTCTCCAATCCAAGTTCAAACAAAAGCGGAATTTCGAGAACAACTATGGCCTCGTTAAGATGTGCTGTTAAAAATTCCTCCCGGTGCGCGGCGACTGCCGGGTGGACGATCTTCTCAATTTTTTTCAGTAACTGAGGTGAATTTGATATGGCGTTGCGCATAACGGCGCGATCCAAGCCTGCATCATTAAGCGCACCCGGTATCAAATCCGCAATCGCGTCAATTACTAAAATATTTGAAGAATAGAGTTCGTGAACAGCTGCGTCCGCGCTCCAGATTGGTATTTCAGCAGTCTCGAACATGTTCAGCACAGTTGATTTTCCCATACCGATGGACCCTGTAAGACCGAGAGTGAAGCTCATGATAATACCAACTGGCGGAGTTCATCTGTCACGACAGGCTTCGTGTCAAACCAGGCCTCAAACCCTGGGACCGCTTGGTGCAGAAGCATTCCCAACCCATCGACGGTTCGAAAGTTTGACAACCGAGCACGGCGCAGCAGATCTGTTTCGAGAGGGGAATACACAATATCTGAAACAATTGCGTCCGGTTTTAGATGCATAAGATCTACATCAATCGAGCCTTTACCATTCATACCAACGGATGTTGTGTTCACAAAAAAATCCGCATCTTTGCATATTTCATCTAATGACCCCGATATCGCATGAACACGATCACCAAAGGATGAGGCGAGTTCGATTGATCGGCTCACTGTGCGGTTAAAAACGCGAACTTCGTTGTATCCTATTTCGAGGAGCGCCCAAACGATGCCGCGGGCAGCACCACCAGCCCCAAAAACAGCGGCCGGCGCATTGCCACCCTTCCAACTTGGATATTTTGCTTTAATATTAGCGCTAAAGCCAATGCCATCGGTATTATCCCCAAAAATATGGTCTTCCCTGAACACCAATGTGTTGACCGCCCCAATGGCTTGCGCCCGATCGCTCAATTTATCTGCCAAGCGGAATGCAGCTTCTTTATGTGGAATGGTGACATTTAGACCTTTGAATCCTTCAGAGATCAGGTCTCTAATACCAGTTTCAAATTCATCTTCAGAAAGAGCAATCGGTTCGTATGTTGCATCAAGGCGATGCTGCTTGATCCAGTAGCCATGTATGCGGGGCGATTTACTTTGCGCGATGGGCCACCCAACAACACCTGCCTTTAGTGTCATGTTATCAACCCTCGCAAACGCAAAAATCCGAGGATATCGAGTAAAGGAAGTCCGAGAATTGTAAAATAGTCACCATCGATCCGATGAAAGAGGTTCACGCCGATATTTTCCAACTGATAGCAACCAACAGAATTCAAACAGTCAGGACAGGCCTTTGACAAGTACTGATCTATATCTTTGTCAGACAGTGATCGCATTTCTAATGTTGCAGTTCGCACAATTCGCCAAACGGGATTAGCGTTCTCATATAAGACAGCTGCTGAATGTAGCTTATGTGCTCGGCCTTGGAGCTGTGTTAAAATTACATGTGCATCTTCGCGTGTCGTTACTTTCTGATACAGTTGACCATCGCACTCCAAGGTTTGATCTGTGCCAAGAATATAGCCGTCAGCAACTCCTGAAACTTGGCGAGCTTTATATTCCGCTAAAACATCTGAAATCGCGCGTGGGTTCTCATTTTCGGCAACAAGCGATGCAATAAGGCTCTCTTCATCGACATGTGCCGGATGTACCGAAAACGCAACCCCAGCATTTCTGAGAAGCTGAGCTCGAATTGATGAGTTGGAGGCTAGAACAAGCATAGTTGAATAACGCTGTGGAAAAACGTTGTATTCAAGATGTACTACTCGAGCGAAAGAAAATCACAACATCTATAATTCTGAGAATTAAGCCAGCTCGCGTGGAAAAGACCTATTTCCAAGGAATTAGTTCCCATGGGGATAAGCATAAGTCTTTCAGTGTTGTTAGTTGGATCATTTATGATACAATATTTATGCTGGTTCTGACATATGATAAGTATTTGATAAAAAATGATATTTTTTGATTTTCCAAGATATCCACAGCATGTTTATATATTGTATATACAAGAGAGTATGTGGATAACTATGGGGGTAGACTTGTGTCCACAGCTAAGACATTTCCCTACAACACCTACTACTTCTTCTTATAATATATTTATATGAGTGAGATCCTAGCAAGCCAGTACCAACTCCTGAAAAGCCTACACATTATATCCGTGATGGCTTGGATGGCAGGACTATTTTACCTGCCACGACTGTATATCTATCACAATGATGCCGATCAAAATGAGATCAAACAAATTGAAACCTTTCGCATTATGGAGCGGAGGTTACTGAAAGCGATTATGAATCCAGCGATGATTTCAAGCTGGATATTTGGCCTCCTTATGATTGCTGCTGGACTTATAGATTGGAGTTCGCTTTGGCCTTGGATAAAGCTCGTAATGGTCGTGGGAATGACGTGGTTTCACATGTGGCTCGCGAAACAGCGCCGATTGTTTGAAACAGGTTCTCGTTTTTTATCGACACGGACGTATCGTTATATGAACGAAGTACCGACAGTCTTAATGATCATTATTGTGGTCATGGCGGTTGTCGAACCATTCTAAGATTTGACTCTATCGGTCTCATGAGGTTACTGCGCACTTGGCGAAGTGTTCTGCTTCAATTGCCGTTTCAAAAATATACTTACTTAGGAGCCGTCCGGAGAGACGGGCATGCCAATGGCTATGGACCAAGAAAAAGTTAATCTTTCAGAATTGAAAGCAATGTCTGCATCGGAGTTGCTGAAGATCTCTGAAGATTTAGAGATTGAGAACGCATCTACCCTTCGCAAAGGGGAGTTGATGTTTGCGATCTTGAAGGAGATGGCAGAAGAAGGTGCCGAAATCTCGGGTGATGGGGTACTTGAGGTTCTTCAGGATGGATTTGGATTTCTACGATCCCCACAGGCAAATTACCTTCCTGGTCCCGAAGATATTTATGTCTCCCCAGATATGATCCGAAAGCATTCGTTACGGACAGGAGATACAGTTGAAGGCTGGATCGTCGCTCCGAAAGAAAACGAACGGTACTTCGCGATTAGTAAGGTCACACAGATTAATTTCAGTGATCCAGAAGCAGCGAAGCATAAAGTGCATTTTGATAACCTCACACCATTATACCCGGATGAGCGGTTGAAGATGGAAATTGAGGACCCGACAATCAAAGACAAGTCCGCGCGTGTGATCGACCTTGTTGCTCCAATCGGTAAGGGACAAAGATCCTTGATTGTGGCCCCTCCGCGGACGGGTAAAACGGTTATCCTTCAAAACATTGCAAATAGTATCGAGAACAATCATCCAGAATGTTACCTGATCGTCCTTTTGATCGATGAGCGCCCGGAAGAGGTGACGGATATGCAAAGGTCCGTAAAAGGAGAGGTTGTAAGCTCCACTTTCGATGAACCAGCTACCCGTCACGTGGCCGTCTCTGAAATGGTCATTGAGAAAGCCAAACGCTTGGTTGAGCATGGGCGCGATGTCGTCATTTTGTTGGATTCGATCACCCGCCTTGGCCGCGCATTTAACACCGTTGTGCCAAGCTCGGGTAAAGTTCTGACTGGTGGTGTGGACGCCAACGCTTTGCAACGCCCGAAGCGGTTCTTTGGTGCGGCGCGAAATATTGAAGAAGGCGGGTCACTCACGATTATCGCGACCGCGCTTATTGATACAGGATCTCGAATGGATGAGGTTATCTTTGAGGAATTCAAAGGCACCGGTAACTCGGAAATTGTTCTGGATCGCAAGATTGCTGATAAGCGTGTCTTCCCCGCGATCGATATCCTTAAGTCTGGTACTCGCAAGGAAGATCTTTTGGTTGATAAGGCAGACCTTACGAAGACATTTGTACTGCGCCGGATCCTCAATCCAATGGGCACCACTGATGCGATCGAATTCTTGCTGGGTAAGTTGAAAGCGACGAAGACAAATTCAGAATTCTTCGATTCTATGAATACGTAACGCGGTCGACGATCAAATGTCGTCGGATACTATCTTTGCACAAGCGACAGGACGCGGTGCGGCCGGCGTTGCAATCATGCGCGTATCCGGCCCGCTTGCGCCTCGTACAGTCATGTCTTTGACGGGGCGCGATGTCGCCGTAAAGGTGCCGTCACTCCGCGTTCTAAAATCTAAGTTAGATGAGCCTATTGATGAAGCGCTTGTGGTGCGCTTTGCGTCTGAGGCGAGTTTTACGGGTGAAGATATCGTTGAATATCAATGTCATGGGTCACCCGCCGTGATGGACCGCCTCTCAGAGGAGCTACAGAGTATCGGGTGCCGCTTGGCAGAACCTGGGGAGTTTACCCAACGGGCTTTCTTCAATGGCCGGTTGGATCTCGCACAAGTGGAAGGTCTTTCTGATTTGATTTTGGCAGAGACCGAGATGCAACGGGCTCAGGCGCTTTCGTCCATGCAAGGCGCGCTATCTATAAGAACGGTTGAATGGCGCCAATACCTTATTCGGGCCATGGCCCTCTGTGCGGCGACAATTGACTTTGCTGATGAAGACGTTCCCGTGGATGTGCGTCCCGAGGTTGAGGTAATTTTGGGCGATCTTATCCTTCAACTTCGACAAGAAGCCGAAGGGCTTGCCTTTGCAGAGCGTGTCCGTTCGGGATTTGAAGTTGTTCTGATCGGGGCACCGAATGTTGGAAAGTCTACATTGTTGAACGCCCTTGCTGGTCGCGATGCGGCCATCACATCGGAGATTGCAGGGACAACACGGGATTTTGTCGAGGTTCAGATGGATCTTTCTGGTTTACCCGTGACCTTTGTGGACACGGCCGGGTTCCGATCTGATACGGGTGAAATTGAACAAATTGGCGTTGCGCGCTCCAAAGCCCGCGCAGAAGCTGCGGATCTCCGTGTCTTTTTGGGTCAAGACGCGGATGAATTTGTAGTGATTCAGCCGGACGATATCCGAGTGACTCCAAAGATTGATCTCACAGGCCAAGCAACACAATCAACGATCGGTGTTTCTGGAAAGACAGGTGAAGGTCTGAAAACCCTTTTAAGAGACATCGAAAGGCGGCTTCGCGACCGCGCGGTTCCGGGCACGGTTGCCACGCATGCCCGTCACGGAGAGATCCTGCGGCAGGCAATTAATGCGATAGAGGAGGCCATGGCCCTTCTTGAAACGTTGGGCGAAAACCCAGAGTTGATCACGGCGGCGCTGCAGAAAGCCGCTCAATCGCTCTCAGCATTGATTGGCGATGTGGATGTAGAGCATATATTGGATGACGTGTTCAGCCAATTTTGTCTCGGCAAGTAAACTTTAGGTGGAGTGTTTCACGTGAAACATTGCGATGTCATTGTTATCGGCGGGGGCCATGCTGGCACGGAAGCTGCGCAGGCGGCGTACCGTATGGGCGTTGAGACCATTTTGGTGACCCACAGCTTTGCAAAGATTGGCGAAATGTCTTGTAACCCGGCGATTGGCGGGCTCGGCAAGGGTCACCTTGTTCGCGAAATTGATGCGCTTGACGGTGTCATGGGCCGTGTTGCTGACGCGGCAGGAATTCAGTTCCGCCTTCTGAACCGACGCAAAGGACCCGCTGTCCAAGGCCCGCGGACGCAAGCAGACCGAGCGCTTTATCGCAAGGCGATGCAGGCAGAATTTTCCCCGCGTGAAGGTCTTACGGTCGTTGAGGGAGAAGTGGCCGATTTCCGTATGGACGGGGATCGCGTTGCGGGCGTTGTGCTCTCTGATGGGTCAGATATCACGGCCCGCGCCGTCATCCTGACGACAGGCACCTTTTTACGAGGAGTGATCCATATCGGCGAAAAGCGCATTCCCGGCGGCCGTATGGGAGATGCGCCAACACTGAAGCTCGCGGATCGGATCGACAGTTTTGGTCTTCCCCTTGGGCGCCTAAAAACTGGAACACCACCGCGCCTGGATGGGCGAACCATTAATTGGACCGGTCTCGACAAACAGGATGCTGATGACGCACCAGAGCTGTTTTCCTTCTTATCCTTGAAGCCGACGGCACCCCAAATCGCATGCGGGATTACGCATACGAACGAAAAGACACACGAAATAATTGAGAAGAACCTGTCCAAGTCCGCAATGTATGGCGGCCATATCGATGGGGTTGGGCCGCGATATTGTCCGTCTATTGAAGATAAGATCGTCCGGTTTTCGGATAAATCTTCACATCAGGTTTTTTTAGAACCCGAAAGCCTGTCCGATGATGTGATTTATCCCAACGGGATATCCACCTCTCTCCCGGAAGACGTGCAAGATGCGTATGTTCGCTCGATCGTTGGTCTGGAGAATGTGACCATTCTTCAGTCGGGTTATGCAATCGAATACGATTATGTTGATCCCCAAATCTTAAGCCGCCGCCTGTCGCTTGATGCTGTACCGGGGCTTTATCTCGCCGGTCAGATCAACGGCACCACAGGATATGAAGAGGCCGCTGCACAGGGTCTTGTGGCCGGTCTGAACGCCGCTGCGGAGGTAAAGGGTGACGATCCGATAACTTTTGATCGGGCGGAGGCGTATATTGGTGTGCTGATCGATGACCTTGTGACCCGCGGGGTGAGTGAACCCTACCGCATGTTCACATCGCGTGCGGAATATCGGCTATCGCTTCGTGCAGATAATGCGGATCAACGTCTGACCCCAAAGGGCGTTGCAATGGGCTGTGTTGGGGCAGCCCGGCGCGATGCCTTTGCAGACAAGCAAGCGGCGCTCAGAGAGGCTAAATTTCGGCTCTCGGAGCGCTCGCTGTCGCCGACAGAAGCAACGCGTTCTGGTCTGCGGGTAAATCAGGACGGCCAGCGCCGTTCCGCGCTCGATTTGCTGTCCTTTCCGGATATCTCATATGCCGATCTAGAAGCGATTTGGCCGGAGTTCGCAGAGATTGATCCGGCAATATCAAAACAACTCGCCCGCGATGCGGTCTATGTGAACTACCTGGATCGCCAGTCTCGGGATATTGAGGCGATGCGGCGGGACGAAGCGCTCATGATACCGGCAGAGTTTTCTTTTGCGGGATTGCCGGGGCTTTCAAATGAGTTACAGCAAAAGCTAGATCGGGTTCGACCAGAAACGCTGGCGCAAGCACGTCGTATTGATGGGATGACACCGGCGGCGCTGACATTGATCCTGGGCCATCTGAAGCAACTTGAACGCGCGCGGCCTGCGTGAGCTTTGCCCCCGACCAACTGCCAAATGTTTCACGTGAAACATTAGATCGGCTCAACACACTCGCGACTTTTACCAAAAAATGGACCGCAAAAATCAACCTGGTTGCGCCGGCTACTGTTCCAAACATTTGGACCCGCCATATTCTGGATTCGCTTCAACTGTGGCAGCATCGGCCAGATAAGTGTTCGTTATGGTATGATTTAGGGTCCGGAGGTGGGTATCCGGGGCTCGTCCTTGCGGCGCTTGCCGCACAAGATAACGTCGATGCCAGCTTCACCTTAATTGAGAGCGATCAGCGAAAATGTGTGTTCCTGCGGCAAGCAGCAGCGGCGATGGGCATATCCGTGTCTGTTGTTCCCGGACGGGTTGAGGCCTTTGATGGTCCGGCGGCCAACGTGATTTCTGCGAGAGCCTTTGCGTCTATCGAAAAAACACTCTCGATTTCCAAAGAATTCACAGGTTCATCCACAGTTTTTATTCTTCCCAAGGGAAAAACCGCGGCGGAGGAACTTGAAGCGGCGTCAGAATCGTGGTCCTTCAACTGCGATCAAACCATAAGCGAGACTGCTCCAGATGCCTCCATTTTGGTGCTGAGCTCGATAAAACCGCGAAACGGCTCAGAAAAATGACAAAAGTGATCGCGATCGCCAATCAAAAAGGTGGTGTCGGAAAAACAACCACGGCCATTAACCTTGGCGCGGCCTTGGCGGAAAAAGGCGTTCGGGTGCTCGTGATCGATTTTGACCCACAGGGGAATGCATCGACGGGACTTGGTATCGACAAAGAAGATCGTTCGGTGACGACGTATGATGTTTTGGTCGATGATTTGGCGGTGGATGACGCGATTTTAGAAACCAATACTGCAAACCTTTGGTTGCTTCCGGCGACAGGCGACCTCAGCTCGGCTGATGTCGATATTTCTACCGAGCCGCATCGGTTACTCCGACTGAAGATTGCGTTGGACCGGGAGGACTTCACTGATCAGAATTATGACCTTGTGCTTATTGATTGCCCACCATCCTTAAGCGTTCTGACACTGAACGCATTCGCTGCTGCAGACAGTGTATTGGTGCCATTGCAAGCGGAGTTCTTTGCACTGGAGGGCTTATCTCAGTTGATCCTTACGGTTCGGGAGGTCCGGGAAAACCTAAACCCCGGTCTCCATATCAGCTCTATTGTTTTAACAATGGTGGATGGTCGTAACCGCTTATCTGCCCAGGTGGATGCAGATGCACGGGAACATCTAGGCGATCTGGTTTTCGATACTGTTATTCCTCGGAACGTACGCCTGTCTGAAGCGCCATCATACGGTGTACCAGTGCTCGAATACGATCAGAGCTCTCGCGGGTCTGAAGCGTATCGCGCGCTTGCGGAAGAGTTCATGTCCCGTGTAAGCCTATCATCCTAATGTCAAAGCCAAAGCCGAAACAAAACAAAGGTCTGGGACGTGGGTTATCCGCACTTATGGCGGATATAGAGTCCACACCTGTTGCAACGGTTCCTGCGAAGGCCAATGGTGGCGAAGCGCGGGTTCCAATTGAACACGTGCACCCAAATCCTGACCAGCCCCGCCGTGTTTTTATCGATGAGGACCTGAATGAACTCGCACAATCGATAAAAGAACGCGGCATCATTCAACCTCTTATCGTCCGCAAGGATCCCTCTCGTGAGACAGGGTATCAGATCGTTGCGGGGGAACGACGCTGGCGTGCCTCTCAGAAAGCGGGCCTGCATGAGGTTCCTGTTCTCATCCGAGAGATGGATGACCTGGAGGTCCTAGAGGTTGCGATCATTGAAAACATTCAACGATCTGATCTCAACCCCATTGATGAGGCGATGGGCTACCGCCAGTTGATGGATCGGTTTGGTCATACCCAAGAACGCTTGGCCGAGGCGCTGGGCAAAAGCCGGTCCCATATCGCGAATGTTCTTCGGCTTCTAAATCTCCCGGAGCAGGTCCTTGGCTATCTGCGTGATGGGAAGCTTTCTATGGGGCATGCCCGTGCCCTTGTTCCGAGTGAAAATGCTGTGGCACTGGCACAGGCGATTATTCAGCGCAATCTTTCGGTCCGTGAAGTTGAAGCGTTGATGAAAGCGCCCCAGCCAATTCAAAAACCAAAGACCCCGGCAACCAAAGACCAGGACACGATTGAGCTGGAAAAAGGTTTGAGCGCTGAGCTCGGGCTGAAAGCCATTATTGATGACAAAGGTGGAAAAGGCACGCTGAAACTGTCTTACAAAAATATCGATCAATTAAATGATTTGGTGAAGCGTTTGACGGGTTTTGATCTACCATAGAATTTCTTTAAGTATTTGATTTAAAACAATTTTATTTTCATTTTGCACCGTTAAACGGCCTTCAGATCGTAGAATGAGATTTTCATCAATCAAATTGTATAGTCGCGCAAAATCAAAACCTGGATTCACCTCTAAGATACGCGTTTCTGAGACACCCTCGGCCAACCGCAACCCCATCAACATCATTTCGGTAAATTGTGCTTCAGGTGATAGCTCTTCCGTCGCTTTGGTCGCGGCCGCCCTGGTCGCCCTCAGCCACTCTGTCGGCATCAGCACTGCCTCAGTCGCCAATCGAGCCCCATCTTTGCTGATCCGCCCATGGGCCCCGGGCCCGATGCCAAGGTAATCTCCATAGCGCCAGTAAATAAGGTTATGGCGGCTCTCCATGCCGGGCTTGGCGTGGTTTGACACTTCGTATCCGGTCAAACCCGCTTCATTGCACATTTCTTGCGTCGCTAAGTACATGTCAGACGACAGATCGTCATCCGGAAGGCCGCGCAACCGCCCAGCGGCCTGAAGCGCTCCAAAGGCTGTGCCATCCTCAATGGTGAGCTGATATAGAGATAAGTGATCCGCGGCGAGGTTGATCGCTGTCGCTAGCTCTTCTTGCCAGGCATCAATTGTTTGGTTCTGACGTGCATAGATCAGGTCAAAGCTCATTCGTTCGAAGGTTTCTCGTGCTAGGTTTATGGCGCCTCTGGCCTCTTGCGCAGAATGGAGACGACCAAGACACCTAAGGTCTTCATCATTCAAGGCCTGCACGCCGATCGAGACGCGGTTTACCCCAGCCGCTGCAAACCCTTTGAATTTTTCCGCCTCGACCGAGGTTGGATTGGCTTCGAGCGATATCTCTACATTTTCGGCCAGATTGAAGGTTTTTGCGATTTCTGTGATGCAAGCATCAACTGTAGCGGGCTCCATCAGGCTTGGTGTGCCGCCACCGAAAAAAATTGAGTCTAATGTGCGTTCTTCCAAACCCTGTGACTGAAAACGGATGTCTTCAACGAGCGTCTTTCGCCACAGATCATGATCGACTTGGGCACTTACGTGGGAGTTGAAATCGCAATACGGGCATTTTGCCTGGCAAAAAGGCCAGTGGATATAGATGCCGAAACCACCATGGCGCCAGTCATCCACGGGTGAAGGCGCCCTTCAAAAGTTTGGCAAAGGCATCTGCGCGGTGGCTCATGTTGTGCTTTTGATCCGGATCCATTTCGCCAAAGGTCTCGGCATGCCCAGCGGGAACGAACATCGGATCATACCCAAATCCGCGGTTTCCGCGTGGTGGCCAAGTGAGCGTCCCTTCAACACCACCATCGTAGATTTCATCATGACCATCAGGCCATGCGAGACAAAGCGTACAGCGAAAACGTGCTGTGAGCGGTGCATCGCTGCTTTTGGCTTGGATTTCAGACCAGGCCCGTTCCATCGCCATCATGAAATCACGGCCGGAGCCCGTTTCTGCCCAATCTGCGGTATAGACACCTGGCGCTCCGCCCAACGCATCGATTTCGATCCCGCTGTCATCTGATAAAGCGGGCAAGCCCGTTTCCGTCGCCGCAGAGTGCGCTTTGATCCGCGCGTTTCCCGTAAAAGTATCTTCGGTCTCCTCCGGCTCGTCCAAATTCAAAGTGGCCGCGGACACAACCTCAATACCAAGCGGTTCAATCAAAGCGGCAATCTCGCGCAACTTCCCCGCATTATGCGAGGCGAGAACGAGTTTAGAACCGGTGAAACGTCGCATTGGGATTTAGCCGAGAGCTGATTTCTGCGCGGCGATGAGATCTGCGACGCCTTTTTCGGCGAGATCCGTGAGTTGATCGAACTCTGCGCGGCTGAATGCGGCCCCTTCGGCTGAGCCCTGAATTTCAATGATCCCATTGGATCCGTTCATGACAAAGTTTGCGTCCGTTCCGGCATCAGAATCTTCTGCATAATCGAGATCAAGCACCGGTTGGCCCGCATAAATTCCACAAGACACGGCCGCAACATGTTCTTTCAACGGATCTTCGATCAACACCCCATCGGCGATCAATTTCTGAACCGCCAGTTTTAAAGCCACCCAGCCGCCGGTGATGGATGCACAACGGGTTCCACCATCTGCCTGCAAAACATCACAATCGATGGTGATCTGCCGTTCCCCCATAATTACGCGATCAATTCCGGCCCGCAAAGACCGACCTATTAACCGCTGGATCTCCTGTGTGCGGCCAGACTGTTTTCCGCTTGCGGCCTCTCTGCGATTTCGACTTGAGGTCGCGCCAGGCAACATACCGTATTCGGCTGTGACCCAACCAAGGCCGGAATTGCGCAAGAATGGTGGGAGCTTTTCCTCAACGGATGCTGTGCAAAACACGTGCGTGTTTCCGCATTTGATGATGCAAGACCCTGCGGCGTGCATGGTGACATTGGTTTCTATCGAAATGGGGCGCATCGCGTCCACTGCGCGTCCGGAGGGTCTCATAACCTGGTGTGTCCTTGTTGATTTGCTGCGCTTCTAAACACATCGCAATGAGATCGGAAGTCTGATTGACCAGGACAAAACAACTGCTTACATCCATTGAGCTTGTTTGCAAATTTGGAGTTCTGCGGTGACGGCCCCGGACAGTCAACTTTCAGAATTGAATGCACGGAGCCTCGAGGTGTTTCACCGTCTGGTGGACGCTTACCTTGCGTCTGGGGAGCCGGTTGGGTCGCGGACCCTGACACGGAGTATGAAAGAGCAGGTCTCGGCAGCGACGATCCGCAACGTGATGCAAGATCTTGAATATCTGGGTTTATTGACCGCCCCCCATATCTCGGCCGGTCGTATACCGACGGATCTTGGTTTGCGTCTGTTCGTCGACGGGTTGTTGGAGGTCGGCGATATCCCCGAGGCCGAACGATCGTCGATCGAAAGGTCGATCCAAGGTGACCAGAACGATATGGGGGCACTTTTAGATCAAGCGGGGCAAATGCTCTCTGGGTTGACGCAGACGGCGTCGATTGTTCTCGCGCCCAAATCCGAGGCGCCGGTAAAGCATATTGAGTTCGTCTCTTTGGCGCCTGGTCGTGCGCTTGCCGTTTTGGTGTACTCCGATGGTCAGGTCGAGAACCGATTGTTTACGCCGCCACTTGGGTTGACGCCGTCAGCGATGCAAGAGGCAGCGAACTTTTTGAACGCTGTTTTCCAGGGCCAAGCTATGGGGGACATTCAGTCGAAACTCGAATCCGAGATTATGGCACGCCAGCAAGAGCTGGATACGCTGGCACAATCGTTGATCACGGCAGGACTGGCGGCTTGGTCCGACAAAGATGTCGATCTCGAGCCCCGTCTGATTGTAAAGGGCCGAGCCCACCTTATCGAAGATGCAAAGACCCAAGAAGACCTGGATCGCGTAAAAGTTCTTTTCGATGATCTTGAGCGGAAACGAGATGTGGCCCAAGTCCTGGACCTCACTCAAGAAGGCGACGGGGTGAAGGTATTTATTGGTTCAGAAAACAAACTTTTTTCGCTCACGGGCTCGTCCTTAGTGGTTAGCCCGTATATGAACGCCGATCAGAAAGTGATAGGCGCGGTCGGGGTGATCGGCCCCACGCGTCTTAATTATGGGCGGGTGGTTCCCATTGTAGATTATACAGCTCATTTGGTTGGGCGCATGCTGTCAGAACGAGGTTGACGTGGCAAAGAACAAAAAAACTGAGGCAGAGATTGAAGCCGAGTTTGACGCGGCAGATGAATCCGAACATGGCGGAGAGGGAACAAAACCCTCGATGCCAGACCTCGACGGTTTGTTAGACGTCAGTGAGGAAGATACGCGCGTTGATTCCGACGATCCGATCATCGGAAATCGCGAAGAAGAACTTGAAGCGGAGAACGCGGATCTCAAGGACAAGTTACTTCGAGCGATGGCGGAAATGGAGAACCTTCGCAAGCGGGCCGAACGGGACCGCCGTGACGCGGAGGTCTATGGTGGCCAGCGTCTCGCGCGCGATTTGCTTTCGGTATATGACAATATCGACCGGGCGATGGGTGTGATTGATGACGACCTTCGCGTCCAGGCTTCAGCGTTGATTGAGGGATTGGAGCTTACCCAAAAGGGATTGGTCGACGCGTTCGCCAAGCATCATATTGAACCTGTTGCGCCGGCCGAGGGGGATAAATTTGACCCACAATGGCACCAAGCGATGTTTGAAGCACCGGTTCCGGGCATCAAGGCAGGACATATTATTCAAGTCATGACCGTCGGGTTTAAAATTGGGGACAGGTTGCTGCGCCCAGCAGATGTGGGCGTTGCGAGCTGATGGTTCCGTCAATGGGTCAGCGCTCCATGCCGGTTCTACAGGTCGCTGATATGGACGAGGCAACTGCCTTTTATTGTGACAAAGTTGGATTCAAGCTCGCCAATGTTTGGGAGCATGAGGGAACGAAAGTCTTTGGAATTATCGTTTTGGACACGGTCAGCGTGGGCCTTCAAGTTCATGCTGAACCAGGGACGGGCGATGTTTGGCATTCTTACATCTACGTGTCGAATATTGATGAGTTTTACCAAGAGATAACGCGCCGCGGCGCAGTGGTTGATGCGGCCCCACAGGACGCGGTCTATGGCTGCCGTGAGCTGGAAATAGTCGACCCGTTCGGCAACAGACTTTGCTTTGGTCAGGATCTCTCACCGGGGCCACTTGGTCCCGGGCTCTAACCCTTCAACCGATAAACCAGGTCGAGCGCGTCTTTTGGTGTGAGTTCATCTGGATTGATCTCGTCGAGTATGTCATCCGCCGGTGATTTCGCGGGTGCGGTGGTCAAAGGCTGCGGTTCAATCGAAAACAGCGGTAGCTCATCGACCAACCCATTCGGGCGACCATGTCTTGCGTCCTCTTCCAGTGTAGAGAGAACCTCTTGTGCGCGATCGGTTACGGCGCGGGGCAGGCCCGCAAGCCGGGCCACTTGGATGCCATAAGATCGGTCAGCCGACCCTTTGGTGACCTCGTGCAAAAACACAATCTCGCCTTCCCATTCTTTTACTTGGACGGTCGCATTCTGGACGCGTTCCAGCTTTTCCGATAGCGCGGTTAGCTCGTGATAATGGGTTGCAAAGAGCGCCCGGCAGTTATTGATCGTATGAAGATGTTCCACAGTTGCCCAGGCAATCGACAGCCCATCGAATGTCGATGTTCCGCGTCCGATTTCATCCAAGATCACAAGCGCCCTATCGTCGGCTTGATTTAAGATCGCTGCGGTTTCAACCATCTCGACCATGAATGTGGACCGCCCTCTTGCGAGATCATCAGATGCACCGACGCGCGAAAAAATTTGCGAGACCAAACCGATCCGAGCTGACTTAGCGGGGACGTAGCTTCCCATCTGGGCAAGGATCGCAAGGATCGCGTTTTGCCGTAAAAATGTTGATTTACCTGCCATATTGGGGCCAGTGAGGAGCCAAAGAGATTTTCCGCCCTCTTGTGAGAGGTCACAGTTATTTGGAATGTATGGTGCACCCTGTGCCCTTACGGCTGCTTCGACGACGGGATGACGCCCTGCGGTAATTTCAAATTCAGCGCCTATGGACAATTCGGGTCGGACCCAAGTCTCGGTGACCGCCAAATCGGCCAAAGCTGAATTTGCGTCTAACTCGGCAAGTGCGTTGGCGGTGGCATGTATTTCCGGAGCCTTTCGTTTTATCTGAGAACACAACGCTTCGAAAATGAACTTCTCTAAGATTAGGGCCTCCGACGAGGCCTTTATGATCTTTGTTTCCAGTTCGGACAATTCAACTGTTGTGAAACGGAATGTATTTGCTGTGGTTTGGCGATGAATAAACGTCTCGGACAATGGTTTATTGAGAAGCCGGTCGGCGTGATTGGCTTTCGTTTCGACGAAATAGCCGAGCACATTGTTATGCTTTACCTTGAGGGATTGAATATCCGTAAGCTCAATATACGCACGTTGCAGCTTGGCGATAACAGATTTTGTGTCATCGCGAAGCGCCACAAGCTCGTCGAGTTTTACATCATAACCGGTCGCGACAAATCCACCATCGCGCGTCAGCATTGGTGGATCGTCTCGAACAGCGCGGTGCAGCATATCGATAATCTTCGTATGACCGGTGCACTGATTGAGCGCGGCCGTGATATCGTCTGCTTCAGCATCGCTTTTCAGTGTGCCGTACATTTTTTCAGCAGCGTCTAAAGCGGTTCTAATGGCCGCAAGATCCCTTGGGCCCGCCCGATCTAAGGATACTCGCCCCAGGGCGCGCGCAAGATCGGGCACGTGCGCTAAGATTTCGCGCGTCTGCGATCTGAGTTTGTCCTTCTCACCAAACCAGGTTACCGCGTCCAAACGATTGTTGAGAGTTTCTAGATCACGAAGCGGTGTCTTGAGGCGATTTGCCAATAGGCGTGCGCCGCCGCCCGTGACGGTTCGATCAATAATCGACAGCAACGACCCTTTGCGTTGTCCATCTAGCGTTTCGATCAATTCAAGGTTCTTTCTTGTGGCGGAGTCGATTTGAACAAGCGATGTTGCTCTTTCCTTATGGGGCCTCTGCAGAAAAGGGAGCTTCCCTTTTTGCGTAATGGAAAGATACTCCACAATCGCGCCTAGTGCGCCAATGTCTTCACGCTCAAGCGGGCCGAACGCGTCTAGGGCGGTCACTCCGAATGTGGAGCAGATTTTGCCCTCGGCCGATTGACTGTCGAAAGCAGTGGGCGCCAGATGTGTGACACCGCATCCTGCCTCTTCGATGATTTGTTCGATCTCCGGTGTACTGGATTGGCTGATAAGCACTTCTTTTGGGGCCAATCGCGAAAGGTGTGGCGACAGCATTGTCATCGGACATGAAACGACCTGAAAAGAACCGGTAGACATGTCGGTCCAGGCTAAGGCGGCCGATCCTCTGATCGTGCAAAATGCAGCAAGATAATTGTCAGACCGGGCCTGTAAAAGGCTGTCTTCTGACAATGTTCCTGGCGTGATCAGCCGCGTGACACCACGTTTAACAACGGACTTTGACCCCCGCTTTTTGGCCTCTGACGGGTCTTCCAACTGTTCGCAAACCGCGACACGAAATCCTTTGCGGATTAGGGAAAGCAAGTACCCTTCGGCTGAATGGACCGGCACACCACACATTGGGATATCCTCTCCCAAATGTTTTCCGCGTTTCGTAAGTGCAATGTCGAGCGCGGCTGCCGCTTGAACCGCGTCATCGAAGAAAAGTTCGTAGAAGTCGCCCATGCGAAAAAACAAAAGCGCATCAGGGTGCTCCTCTCGGAGTTCCATATATTGCGCCATCATAGGGGTGATTGTGCCCGAGCCGACTGCCATGGTGCATGAATATGGAGCAACCGCGCGAAGGTGAAGGGGAATTGCTTTTGTGCATGGGAAAAGTCGCATAAAGCAGTAGGGTCATTTGAGGAGAGAGAAATGGCCGAGAACGGAAAGATCACCGATAGCGAAGCGCTTCAGTATCACCTGGAGCCAACCCCGGGTAAGTTAGAGATCGTTGCATCCACCCCGATGAGCACACAACGTGATCTGTCTCTCGCATACTCTCCCGGTGTGGCGGTCCCTGTTGAAGCAATCGCTGAAAACCCCGAGACGGCCTACGACTATACGACCAAGGGAAATATGGTTGCGGTGATTTCAAACGGGTCAGCAATTCTCGGTTTGGGGAATCTTGGGGCATTGGCGTCTAAGCCCGTGATGGAGGGGAAGTCGGTTCTCTTCAAACGCTTTGCAGATGTTAATTCGATCGATCTTGAACTCGATACATCTGATCCGGAGGAATTCATTAATGCGGTGAAGCTGATGGGACCAAGCTTCGGCGGCATCAATTTGGAAGATATCAAAGCGCCCGACTGCTTCATCATCGAACAGGCTTTGAAAGAGATGATGGATATTCCGGTCTTCCACGATGATCAGCACGGAACCGCTGTGATTTGTGCGGCAGGTCTTTTGAATGCTTTGCATATTTCTGGGAAGAAAATTGAAGACGTGAAAATCGTCTTAAATGGTGCGGGTGCTGCCGGGATTGCATGTATTGAGTTGATCAAGCGCATGGGTGCAAAACACGAGAATTGCATCGCCTGCGATACAAAGGGCGTTATTTACCAAGGTCGGACCGAAGGCATGAACCAATGGAAATCGGCCCATGCGATCAAAACCGATAGGCGCACCTTGGCAGAGGCAATGGATGGTGCGGATGTATTTCTCGGTGTGTCTGTGAAAGGTGCAGTGACGCCTGAAATGGTGGCTTCGATGGCCAAGGATCCGGTGATTTTTGCTATGGCTAACCCGGATCCCGAAATCACACCCGAAGAGGCCCGCGCTGTCCGCGAGGATGCGATCATTGCGACCGGTCGCTCCGATTATCCGAACCAAGTGAACAATGTTCTTTGTTTTCCCTATCTCTTCCGCGGGGCGCTTGATGTGAATGCACGGGCCATCAATGATGAAATGAAGATCGCCTGCGCAGAGGCATTATCCGAATTGGCCCGGGAAGATGTGCCCGATGAAGTCGCCATGGCGTATGGTCGGTCGCTGAGCTTCGGTAAGGATTATATCATCCCGACGCCGTTTGATCCCCGTCTGATCCATGTGATCCCGCCGGCTGTTGCAAAAGCAGGTATGGATACCGGTGTCGCCCGCCGCCCGATTGTCGATATGGAACAGTATACAAGTGCTTTGCGAGGCCGGTTGGATCCAGCGGCCCGTGTGCTGCAAGCAATGTATGTTCGTGCGCGTGCAAGCCAGGGTACAATGATCTTTGCAGAAGGGGACGACACGCGGGTTCTTCGCGCGGCGGTCGCATATGTACGCTCGGGCCTTGGGCGGGCCATCGTGATCGACCGTGACAAGGACGTTTTCCAACGCTTGAAAGAGGCGGGTCTTGAAGATGCCTTTGACGAAATCGAGGTTATGAACGCAGCAAAGACCGAGCATTTGAGGGAGTACAAAGACTTCCTCTATCGACGATTGCAGCGGGATGGATATGACCAAGAGGATGTGCACAAGCTCGCGTCACGGGACCGCCACGTCTTTGCGGCATTGATGCTTGCCCATGGGCATGGCGATGGTTTGGTGACTGGTGCGACCCGAAAGTCCTCTACTGTGCTAGAGCGGATCAATCATGTTTTTGATGCGAACCCCGGAGATGGCGCGGTCGGTGTGACGGCTGTTTTGTTACGCGGTCGCCTTGTTTTGATTTCAGATACATTGGTTCATGAATGGCCGGAGCCGGAGGAATTGGCGGATATTGCCGAGCGCGCCGCCGCGGTTGGACGGACCATGGGTCTTGATCCGCGTGTGGCATTCGTGAGCTTCTCGAATTTCGGATATCCGCGCTCTGAGCGTGCTGAAAAAATGGCTTTAGCTCCGGCGGTGCTTGATGCACGAGAAGTCAACTTTGAGTATGATGGTGAAATGACAGTCGATGTTGCGTTGAACGAGGATATTATGGCGCAGCATCCATTTTGCCGTCTCTCCGCCCCGGCTAATATCCTTGTCGTACCCGCCCGGCATTCGGCATCAATCTCTGTTAAACTGCTCCAGGAAATGGGCGACGCAACCGTAATCGGACCAATCCTGACAGGGATCGACCGTCCTATTCAGCTCTGCTCAATTTCGTCAACAGTGACAGACATTCTGAATATGTCCGTTATGGCAGCTTGTGATTTTGGAGTACGGGGTTAGGCCCAGAACTTCTTAACGCGGGAAAAGAAGCTGTCGCTTTCGGGAGAGTTCGTGGTGCTCTCTGTCTCGAATTCTTTAAGCAGTTCTTTTTGTCGCGCCGTGAGGTTCACAGGTGTTTCGACTGAGATCTCAAGGTAGAGGTCGCCCTGACTTCCGGACCGCAGCGCGGGCATGCCTTTGCCTTTGAGACGCATCTGTTTGCCTGACTGTGCACCCTCGGGAATTGCGACCCTGGATTTTCCTCCGTCTATTGTGGGCACCTCGACTTCGCCGCCCAAAGCAGCTGTCGTCAGCGGCACAGGTACCCGGCAAAAAAGGTTTACGCCATCGCGTTCGAAGATCGGATGATCCTTTACGTCGATGAATATATAGAGATCACCGGTGGGGCCGCCGCGCGTGCCGGCCTCCCCTTCACCAGAGAGACGAATACGTGTTCCCGTTTCAACGCCTTTCGGAATGTTAACAGATAAAGCACGTTCTTTGTTCACACGGCCAGTTCCGCTGCAATTTGAGCAGGGGTTGGTGACAACTTCGCCCCGCCCATTACAGGTTGGACATGTCCGTTCAACGGTAAAGAAACCCTGTTGCGCCCGAACCTTTCCCATACCGCCACAAGTTGGGCAGGTTGACGGTTGTGATCCCGCCGCTGAACCAGTTCCGCTGCATACATCGCAGGTCGCTGATGCGTTGATCGTTATCGTTTCGGTTTTGCCTTTGAACGCATCTTCCAAAGAAACCGACAAGTTGTAGCGAAGGTCCGAACCACGCGTCGCACGACTACCGCTACGCGCCCCGCGCCCGCCGCCCATAAACTCGCCGAAGAGATCATCAAATACGTCTGAGAATGCAGAATCGAATCCAGAAGCACCGCCAAATGGGCCGCGCCCGCCGCCTGCTCCGCCCATTCCGCCTTCAAAGGCCGCATGACCAAACCGGTCATAGGCGGCTTTCTTGTCCGCATCCTTTAGAACATCATAGGCTTCGTTTGCTTCCTTGAAGTCGGCCTCTGCCTTTGGATTGTCTTTATTCCGATCTGGGTGAAGCTCCATTGCCTTCTTACGGAAGGCCTTTTTTATCTCGGCCTCAGACGCAGATTTCGAAACGCCGAGAGTATCGTAGTAGTCGCGTTTTGACATTGGGGCCTCCACGGCATGTTGGCCGATCCGCTACAGGTAATCGGCCAGCATGCAGGATTAAAGGGGTCGACTAGCGATCGTCTTTGCCGAGGTCTTCAAAGTCTGCGTCGACAACATCGTCGTCACCCGCATGATCCATCGGGCTCACGTCAGGTTCTTCTTCGCCTTTTTGGCTCTCATAGATCGCCTGTCCGAGCTTCATGGATGCTTCGGCCAGGTCTTGTGTCAGCGATTTGATGCGACCTGCATCTTCACCTTCGAGGGCCTCCTTCAACGCTGCGGCGGCCATTTCAATCACTTCAACAGTTGATGGATCAACCTTGTCAGAGTGTTCTTCCAAAGACTTCTCAGTCGTATGAATCAGGCTTTCCGCGTTGTTCTTAGCCTCGATCAGTTCACGACGCTCGCGATCGGCTTCGGCATTCTCTTCAGCATCCCGGACCATTTGTTCGATGTCCTCGTCAGATAGGCCGCCAGACGCTTGGATCGTAATTTTCTGTTCTTTGTTGGTGCCTTTGTCCTTCGCGGAAACAGAGACGATCCCGTTCGCATCGATGTCAAACGTTACTTCAATTTGCGGCATGCCCCGAGGTGCAGGGGGGATATCCTCAAGATTGAACTGACCGAGGATTTTGTTATCCGCCGCCATTTCGCGCTCCCCTTGGAAGACCCGGATCGTCACGGCATTTTGGTTGTCTTCCGCCGTTGAAAAGACCTGAGATTTCTTCGTTGGGATTGTTGTGTTGCGATCAATCAAGCGTGTGAACACACCACCCAAAGTTTCAATACCGAGGGAGAGCGGCGTGACATCCAATAGAACGACGTCTTTCACGTCACCTTGCAAAACGCCGGCTTGAATTGCTGCGCCCATGGCAACCACTTCATCGGGGTTCACCCCTTTGTGTGGTTCTTTCCCAAAAAAGCCTGTTACTTCTTCAAGAACCTTCGGCATCCGCGTCATGCCGCCAACCAAGACAACTTCATCAATTTCGTCTTTGGAAATACCGGCATCCTTCAGGGCTGACTGACAAGGTTTCATGGATCTTGCGATCAGATCGGACACCAGAGATTCCAGTTTGGATCGCGTCAGTTTCACAACCAGGTGCAACGGCTGCCCTGTCTTACCGTCCATCGAAATAAATGGTTGGTTGATCTCTGTCTGTTGGCTGGACGAGAGCTCAATCTTTGCTTTCTCTGCGGCTTCCTTCAGGCGCTGAAGGGCCATCTTATCTTTCGTCAGGTCGACACCGTTCTCTTTCTTGAACTCATCGGCCAAGTAATCGACGATGCGCATGTCGAAATCTTCACCACCAAGGGCCGTGTCCCCATTGGTCGATTTTACTTCAAACAATCCGTCGTCGATTTCGAGGATGGAGATATCAAAAGTACCACCACCAAGGTCATATACCGCGATTGTTTTTGAACCAGATTTATCCAAGCCATAGGCAAGCGCGGCAGCCGTCGGCTCGTTGATGATCCGCAAAACATCGAGACCAGCAATCTTACCGGCGTCTTTTGTCGCTTGGCGCTGGGCGTCGTTAAAATACGCGGGAACGGTGATGACTGCTTCTGTGACCGTCTCACCAAGATATGCCTCGGCGCTTTCTTTCATTTTCTGCAAAATAAATGCGGAGACTTGGGATGGGGAGTACTTCTCACCCTTTACCTCAATCCACGCGTCGCCATTGCCGCCATCAATCACATTATATGGCAGGTTCTTCATTTCTTTTTTGATCGCTGTGTCGTCGATACGACGGCCAATCAGGCGTTTCACCGCAAAAAGTGTGTTCTCAGGGTTCGTAACCGCTTGGCGTTTCGCCGTTTGACCGACCAAGCGTTCATCGTCCGTGAAACCCACGATCGATGGCGTGGTGCGCGCACCTTCCGAGTTTTCTACAACCTTCGGTTGCGAGCCGTCCATGATCGCAACACAGGAGTTTGTTGTACCGAGGTCAATCCCAATGACTTTTCCCATGTGTTTTCCTTTCATCTGGCGATTATAGATCAAGACCCTGTCGGCATCTTTAACCTATCCCTAGGACCTTGCATGGGCACTACAAGATCAGCGCTGCATATAGGGATGGTGTCGGCCATTCGCAAGGATCGAAAGAGCGTTTAACGTCGCGCCGCCCAACTTGGGTTAACGATCTTCTTCGACGCATGCATCAGCATCAGTCCGAGCGCAAAAAATGTGAATGTGACCCACATCGCATATTCCATATTTGTGACGCGGACCGTGTAATTGTTAAAGGTGGCCGCCCGCGCATGATCGATGATGTGAAAGAGCGGGTTCCATAGAAAGAACGGCAGTAAAGCAGATGGTAGCTGGTTTGCCGCGATCATCTTACCGCCAAAGATCATGTTAACCCGCATCACAAGCCTCGGCGCGAGAGACTTGAAAAGCGGAATGAAACTACCAATCCCGGCAATGGTTGTCCCGATTGCGAGCCCACAGAGCCACGCCCAGAAGAAGGCCGCGGCAAGGGCCTTTGGATCGTCGATAGCAATCGGTGAGACAAAGATATGGATGATGAGCGCAATAATCGAAATCGTGAGAACGTTGATATACAGCTGGCTGAGCGCCGTTCCGAAAATCTCCAACAGGGGTGTTACAGGTGCATGAAGCGTCATTGGGTTATTTGCGTCGCCTGCGCCCATACTTGATCGAATGGCGCCTACGTGAACAAAGAAAACGAACACGCCAACGGCAATGAACAGGATAAACTGTGTTCTGCCGGTCATACCTCGGAGACCCGTCACTTGCATCAGGGCAAAAAAACCTGCGATCACAACAACCATCAGAAGTATGCGCTTGAGCAACGCGGCCAAGGCATTAGCACTTCCTGCGCGTGTCTTATTTACAGTTACGACATAAACCAGACGCGCGAATTCGACCAACCGTCCAATCGGCGTGAACTTGAAAGGAACCCGTTCTTGATCGTTGATAAAAGTCATTCTTCGTTCTTGCGCCGCTCCAAGACGGAAACCATAAGCCTGTGACATTATTGAGGTTGTTCTATGGACAAACACGAAATTGCAGTCAAATTTAGGCAACTCGCAATCCTTGCGGGCGAAAAGATCATGGAAATCTACAACCGCCCTGGATTTGAAGTGGAAAAGAAGTCGGATGATAGCCCCGTCACGGAGGCGGATCGACTGGCCGATGAACTTATATTTCAAGGGCTCTCTGCCGCGTTCGATCTTCCGATTGTGACGGAAGAAAAGGCGGAGACACATGATGTGACTGAGAAGACGTTCATCATTGTCGATCCACTTGATGGAACCAAGGAATTCGTGCAGCGCCGTGGGGATTTTACGGTCAATATCGCGTTGGTCGAAAACGGTGTCCCAACGTTCGGCGTGGTCTACGCTCCGGCCAAGGAACGTTTGTTTATGACCCTTCCTGGGGGTGGTGCCGTCGAGGAACGTGTCGTTCAAGGCGACTTAGATGAAGTGGTGCAGAAGGTCATTCAGGTTGCACATGATTATTCGCGCGGCCTTGATGTTGTTGCCTCTAAGTCGCATCGTGATGCGGCGACCGACGACTATATCGCGAAGTACCCTGTTGGGGATTTCAAAGCCGCTGGGTCCTCTTTGAAGTTCTGTTTGGTGGCCTCCGGCGAAGCGCATTTATACCCGCGACTGGGCCGCACGATGGAATGGGACACTGCGGCTGGCCATGCTGTTTTGTTGGCTGCGGGAGGGAGCGTCGTCGATTTTAACACGCATGAAGATCTCCTGTATGGTAAGCCGGGCTTTGAGAACCCGTTTTTCATAGCCTTCGCAAAAGACGTGGAGTTGAAGCCCGCCTGATGCCCGTTTTGATTGTTATTCCTGCGCGCTACGCATCTCGCCGCTATCCCGCAAAACCCCTTGCGGTTCTGAAGGGCGCGACAGGGGTCGACAAAACACTTATCGAACGCAGCTGGGATGCGGCAACGCGGGTAAAGGGTGTGGATCGCGTTGTCGTTGCAACGGATTCTGATGAAATCGCAACCGAAGTAACGCGCTTCGGGGGCGAGTATGTGATGACAAGTGAAGCGAGGCGCAACGGAACAGAGCGCTGTGCGGAAGTCGCTCTACACCTTCCCGACTACGAAATCGTCGTGAACTTCCAAGGGGATGCCCCGCTGACACCACCCTGGTTTGTAGAAGCTCTTATTGACGCGGTGAAAGCCGACAATACGGCAGCGATGGCTACGCCGGTTTTAGAGACGTCGATGGAGATGTTGGCAAAGTTCCAGGAAGACCGTCGCAACGACCGAGTGGGTGGCACCACGGCAGTTGTTTCGGAACAGGGGCATGCTCTCTACTTTTCGAAGGAAGTTCTTCCTTACACCCCATCTGATTGGGAAGGTGGTGACCTTCCAGTTTACCACCACGTTGGTGTATACGCCTTTCGCCGCCAGGCCCTGTTGGACTATCTCGATTTGTCAGAGACTGCACTTGAACGCCGTGAGGGTCTTGAACAGCTTCGGTTTCTCGCCAATGAGATGCCGGTCCGCTGTGTCGAAGTACAGGATCGTGGTCACGGGTTTTGGGAATTGAACAACCCAGAAGATGTTTCCCGGATAGAGGCGATACTGAAACAAAACGGCACTCCTTGATGGCGCCAGACGTCTCGTTGATTGTCGTCAGTCGAGATCGCGAAGAAGACCTCTGCGCGCTTATATCGATCCTCAAGGTTCAGCATAAGACCCGTTTTGAACTCATTATTGTTTCGAATATCCACACAGATCGTGTTCTTTCGATGTTGGGGGACCGCCAAGCCACCGTCATTTATTGTGATGTTCAGAACATTGCGGTCATGCGAAATCTTGGACTGTCTGCGGCATGTGCCCCGGTTGTGGCGTTTTGCGACGACGATGCCATTCCCGAACCGGATTGGCTTTTCGAACTTTCATCTGCTTTTGATAATCCTACCGTCTGTATGGCAACAGGCCCAGTTCTGGGACGCAATGGGTTTTCGCTGCAATGGGGTGTGACCCGAACCGACTGGGACGGGCTCGACACGGCGGTCGATACTGTTCCTCAATCGGCAGAGCTCTACGCGCCATCGACTGCGGGATTCGTACGCGTTCAAGGAACAAACTGTGCGTTTAAGCGCGAAACGCTCCTCCAAATTGGCGGGTTTGACAAGGGTTTTGCGTATTACCTTGATGAAACTGATGTCTGTATAAGACTTGCTAAAAGGGGGCACGCGACCGCGTTTCAGCCGACGGCGGTGGTCCAACATCAGGTCTCGAGCAGTGCAACGAGATATCAAAATCGAGCACCAAAGTCGTTGGCATTGATTGGCGAGAGTATCCGCCATTTTGTTGCCTGTCATGCTGACTCTCGAGATGTAGCTTTGCGACGGCACTATCTGACGCAAGAGCACCGCCTTCTGAGAAATTTGGAAAGTGGGGTCTTGGAACCTCGGGACATCAAACACCGGCGCTCCGAACTTTATCACGGGCAGGCGGAGCCAGCCGGAGATGTTCAGGGGAAGACCGTAGTCCTGGCTGACGGTCTATTCTGTGATACGACAACGTCACGCATGGGGGTTGTGATTGCTACCACTCGCAGCCGCAAGGGCGCAGCCGATCAGTATGCCAAGTCTATGCATCTTCAAGGCAAGATCGTCACGATGCTTGTCATGTCCGCATTGCCGTTTCGCCATCGGCGTGCGGCCTGGGATGGTATATATACCCAAAATGGAGGGGTGATGGGCCTTCTCTCTCGATCGCCAAGGTCTCGCGCACGTAGTCCGCTAAAATGCGCGCAAATGACCACAAAATCGCTTGAAATCCGGCGCAGCATTGCCCGCATGGTGTATTTTGTACCTTTCGGGATGACAGTGGTTGATGAAAAACCTTAGAAGTTTATCGATCGGTCGTTGAAGCGTTTGGTTTTTTGAAATGCAAAGAACCCATTTCGAAGGGTGCAATAGTAAGGGGACAGCATGACCAAAGTTCGAAAAGCGATCCTGCCCGTTGCCGGTCTGGGCACGCGCTTCCTTCCGGCGACGAAATCCATACCAAAGGAAATTCTCACGCTCGTCGACAGGCCGTTGATCCAATACGCGATCGATGAGGCGCGCGAGGCCGGTATTGAAGAGTTCATATTCGTAACCTCGAAAGGAAAGAGTGCGCTGGAGGACTACTTCGATGGCTCCCCCCATCTTGAAGCAGCGCTGCGCGAAAAAGGAAAAGATGATCTCCTTGAGGTGCTTGAGGCGACAAATATGGAAAGCGGAGAGATCGTCTATGTTCGCCAACGTGATCCGAAGGGCTTGGGGCACGCTGTTTGGTGTGCCCGCTCTTTGATCGGAGACGAACCTTTTGCGGTCCTTCTTCCAGATGACGTCATAGCCGCGGAGAAATCCTGTTTGCACCAAATGGTGGATGCGTATTCTCAATGCGGTGGCAACATGGTTGCCACAATGGAAGTTGCCGAAGATCAGACCCATAAATACGGCGTTCTTGATGTAAAGGATACGATTGGCCCGCTTGCCTCTATTCGGGGTATGGTTGAAAAGCCTGCGCCGGGAACCGCGCCCTCTAACTTGGCCGTTATAGGCCGCTATATTCTTAACCCAGCGGTGATGAAAAATCTCGATGCGCATGCGATTGGGTCAGGTGGAGAGATCCAACTTACCGATGCGATTGCTGCGGAAATTGCGAAAGGTGACCACGTCTTTGGGTACCGGTTCCAGGGCGAGCGTTATGATTGTGGGTCCAAATCGGGTTACCTTCAAGCGACGGTTGCTTTTGGGCTGTCCCGGCCTGAACTAAGAGATGACCTCCAGGCTTTTCTCGACACGATAACAGCTACACGCAAAGCCGCCCAATAATCCAAGGTATGCTGTGCAAAACAAAGTCTGTTTTCTGGATGTTAGTCGGACAATATCCCGCTTACATCTACCCACTCCGACAGGCATTGATCGGGTAGAACAGGCCTACATTGCGCATTTTTCTTCCAACTATCCATCGAGTTTCGCGGTTGCACGCTTGGGACAGGAATATCTTTTTACGGACTTAAAGGCTTTCTCCGCGCTCACCTTTCGGGATCAAGATAAATTGGGCTTTCTTGGGCGAGATGGTTTTCGTTTCCGATTGTCTCCGGGCCAGCGCCGAACCAAAGCGGTGATCCGCAAACGTTTTGATTGGATATCGGAACGGGCCTTTTGTACTAAAATCACGGAACACGCGGGGGATGGCGCCGTCTATCTTAATGTTGGTCACAGCCGCGCACTTCTTCCGCTTTGGCAGCGATTTCGGGATGTTCCTCTGATGCTTATCGCAATGGTGCACGATGTCATCCCACTCTCTCACCCACATTTTGTAAGGCCGCGCTCGATCGACAATTTTAAGAAATTCTTAGAGGGTTTGCGAAACTTTACGCGGGTTATTTGCGTTTCAAAGACAACACAGGAGGCTTTGTCTTCGGAAGGGACTTTCCCGAACATGAGTGTTGCGCCCCTTGGCATTTCGTTTTCAAATCAACGCGCAGCATCAGCATCAGCATCTCGCGAGAGCTTCTTCTTGGCTGTCGGAACGCTTGAGCCGAGAAAAAACTATAGCCTCCTTTTTGACATATTGGAAAATGGGGACATGCCCGGCCCGCTTGTCATCGTCGGACAGCGCGGATGGGAAAGTGACGCTTTCTTCAAACGGTTGGAGGGCCTTGTTGCACGTGGTTTGGTTGATTGGAGGACGGACGCAACGGATGATGAGCTACAAACGCTCTACGAGAGATGCGCTGCTGTCTTATTTCCGAGCTTCGTCGAGGGGTTTGGACTGCCGGCTTACGAAGCCGTTGCCACAGAGGCACCGCTGATCGCATCCGACATCCCCGTATTTCGTGAAGCCTTCGGACGTTCGGTGCCTTTGCTCGATCCGACGAATGTTTCCACATGGAGTGCGGCCTTGAAAACGACCGAGCGATTTCGGAGCCGCGTGTCTGTACCCACCTGGGACAATCACTTCCAAGAGGCAGGGTTTTGAGCCGCATAGCAGATGGTGCCCGCCTGGGTGGAGAGCGTCGCGCACTTCTTTGGCGTGCGCGGTTTAAGCATCGAGAGCTTTCCCCCGTTGTCATTCGCACAGACAGGGTTTGTAAGGATGATGTTCTTGTTGCATTCTGCGCCCGCAATGAGGCGCCGCGCCTACCGTATTTTTTTGAATATTATCGGGCGCTTGGAGCAAACCACTTCTTTGCAATCGACAATGGGTCATCTGATGAGAGTCTCGAATTTCTGTCGGGTCAGGCGGATTGCTCTGTGTGGCGGACGGATGCTTCCTACCAGTCAGCGCGTTTTGGAATGGATTGGATAAACAGCATACTGAATCGTCACGGTCGAAATCATTGGGTGTTGGTTGTCGATCCTGATGAGTTTTTCGTTTATCCCCATATGACCTCCCGCCCTCTGACGGCCCTGCTCGATTGGCTTGATGCCGGACATCTCCGAAGTTTTGGTGCCATGTTGGTCGATATGTACCCCAGACATGAAATCAACCGGGCGACGTATTCGACAGGTGCGGACCCGCTTCTGATTGCACCATATTTTGATGCGTTTACCTATCGCGCGCGCCGAGAGCCCTTTTATCACAATGTCTGGTTGCAAGGCGGTCCGCGCGAGCGGGTGTTCTTCGCAGATCGACCTTCCTTTGCGCCGGCCCTCAATAAAATACCTTTGGTCAAGTGGGCAAAGGGTATAGCGTTTCGAAGTTCGACCCATCAACTTTTGCCGCGATCTCTCAATCGAACGCATCAGTCTGGACAAAATCCGAACGCGTGTGGCGCGTTGCTGCATTTTAAGTTTTTGGAGTTCTTCGCAGAAAAATCAAAAGAGGATTTGAGCCGCAAACAGCATTATGCGTCTGGTCGGGAATACCGCGCTTATACTGCGCGACAAGAGACGGTGCTTTGGACGGAGGAGTCGCAAAAGTACACGGATTGGCGCCAGTTAGAGGAGCTCGGCCTGATGTCCCGGGGGGATTGGGCCTGACTGTGGAGGCACGTGTCGGTCATATTATTCTCGCCCACAGAAACATACATCGGGCCAGTGCCGTGGCAAACTTCATCTCGGCGCAAGGGTCTCCCGTGTATGTGCATATTGATCGCCGCACGGAGTATGATCACAAACTCTTTTCGGGTGCTGTGCATGTGTGTTCGGAATATGAATGTGAATGGGGGCGTCTCGGATTGGTTTTGGCGACACTCGCGGGGGTGAGGCGCTTGCTTGAGGTATATCCGGACCTGACCCATATCGCATTGCTGAGCGAGGGCTGCATACCCCTTAAACCCGTTCACACACTTCAGGCATATTTGTCTTCAAACCCCGATACAGATTTCATTACGATGGCACCACTCTTTGGCGGAGACTGGGTACAAGATGGACTGTCGGATGAACGCGTGACCCTCGCCCATTACTTTTCTTTTCAACGCCAGAGATTTCTCTTCGATATGAATGTCCGGGCGCAGCGTATGTTTCGTCTCCGCCGAACACTTCCGAACAAGATTGTCCCGATGGTCGGGGACCAGTGGTGGTGTTTGCGAACGTCGACGCTCGAAAAATCGCTTGGGGCGGCGATCTTTGCCCCGCTTCTTAAATTCATGAAGCAAGTTTGGATACCAGATGAAGTCTTCTTTCAAACACTACTCCACGCCACCGGATCTCTAAACTTGAGCCCGAGCCTCACATATGCGGAGTTTGATCGTATCGGTAAGCCCTACGTGTTTTACGATGACCATGTCGATTTCTTAGCAAGCCGCAGCCATTTCTTTGCGCGCAAAGTTTGGCCAGGGGCAGATGAGCTTTATCGCGTATTTCTGTCAGACGAGCCCCCACAAACACAGCCCGTCCCAACGCGCATGCGCATAACCGCGGGCAAAGTCGTTCGTCATACAGTGAACATGGGCTGCGTTCCAGATGTCCGAACCCGTGGATATGTCCTGAACGATAAGCGGTTCTACGTTTTGGTGGGGTTCTCACGCGTCGACCCCGCGTTGCCCGACATACTCTCTCAACGGGGCTATAGTGTTGATGCCACATCATTTTTGCGCCAGAGCGCACCTTTGCAAGGCGGCTTTCGAGACATTCAAGGAAAGTACGATAGACGCGTCATGCGTCTGGATCCGCATGCGTTTATCGCAAACAAAATCTCACGCTCGGGAACAAAGCCGTTTGTCTTATTTTTCAATGCCGGCGATCATCACGGGCTTTGGACAACATTGTTGCGCTGTCCAACGGCAAAAATCCTCTTCCTAGAAGATCACTGGTCTGCGCGCGTTTCCAAGAAAGATACGTCAACTCGCGTAAAACGCTCGCAACAAAGCTATATGCACTTGCTGAGCCCCGACACCCACAAAAGCATACGTGCCGAATTCCATATTATTTCTCAGCGCGCCTTTCGGAACGACCCAAGAGGCACCCTTTGTCATCATGGGATTGATACCGGTTCCGCTGCTCAGCCTGTGATCTAAGCCGCCTCTGTGCGGGTGTTTTCCGTCAAGAGGGCATAAATTGCTGCGCTTGTGCTGTTTGATCTCAGCGTCGTGCAGGTTTGTTCAGCGCGCAAAGTCCTGGAGACAAGAGCGAGTGCTTTTAGATGTTCTGCACCCTCGGCCTGCGGCGCCAACAGTGTAAAGACAAGATCAACCGGCTGGCCGTCGACAGAGTCAAAATCAACAGGTTTTTCCAAGCGTGTAAACAAACCCACGACCCGGTCTAGGCTTTCAAAACGTGCATGTGGAATAGCAACGCCGCGACCTACGCCTGTTGAACCAAGCGTCTCGCGATTTTGCAGGGCTGAAAAAATCTCGTCCCGATCAAACCCGTACACGTCAGAGGATTGATCTGAAATATCCTGCAGCAGCCGCTTTTTACTCGAAACACCTGATAGAACCCGCACGGCTTGAGGGTTCAAGATCTCTCCGATGTTCATTTTACTTCCTTACATTTGCCTCAACGGGTGGGGTCAATCCATCCGATATGGCCATCGTCGCGGTGGTATACCACACTCAGCCGACCACTTTTTTCGTTCTCAAAAACCAAAAACGGTGCTGCTGCCAGTTCCATTTCCATAACGGCGTCTCCAACAGATAGCGTTTTGATCTTCGTATTTGATTCGGCAACGATCAGGGTTTCGGACTGTGGAGGTTCCGAATCCAAATCGTTTTCCGTGGCGTGGCTATAAACGCCGGAAAAACGCGGTTCAACCTCTGTTGGCACGCCGTTGTGATGATCTTTTAGGCGCCTCTTGTAGCGACGCAGCTGTTTTTCAATGCGATCAGAACACTTATCAAAGGCGGCGTAGATGTCGTCGGCTTTACCACTGGCGTTTACCTGATGACCTGTCGAGAGGTGTATCGAACTTTCACATATGTAAACGTATCGATCCTTGGAGAATTTAACCGCTGCGTCCGTTGGGCGTTCCGCATATTTTGATACGATTGGTTCAAAGCTGTCTTTGACATAACCTTTGAGGGAATTTCCGATATCAAGATGCTGTCCGCTAACGCTGTAACGCATAGGTCCTCCTAGAATTTTTGAAATACGACGCAGAGTTTTGGTATTACATCCAAAACGATCGCGATTGGTGATGCACGGTAGTCCATCATGTCTCAAGGCTAGACGCACTCGTGTGAGTCGCGCAAGTAAACAGTCCTATAGAATTTAAAGAGTGAAGTTTTCGCCGAGATACACTCGGCGCACGTCCGCATTCTTAACAACTTCTTCTGTGGTGCCTGACATAAGAACTTTTCCATCATGCAGAATGTAGGCACGATCAACAATCTCCAGTGTTTCTCGAACGTTGTGGTCGGTGATCAGAACACCGATTTGACGATCCTTTAGATCAGCAACCAGCGCTCGTATGTCCCCAACAGCGATGGGATCAACCCCGGCAAAAGGTTCGTCCAAAAGGACGTAGCTGGGATTGCTTGCAAGACATCGTGCGATTTCCACCCGTCGGCGCTCGCCCCCTGACAACGCAAGAGCAGGGCTCTTTCGGATATGGTTAATCGAAAACTCTGATAGCAACTCTTCCAGGCGCTGCTGCCGTTCGGCTGGCGAGCGAACCCAAAGCTCGAGTATTGAAAGGATGTTCTTTTCAACGGTCATACCGCGGAAAATACTGGCCTCTTGCGGAAGATATCCCAAGCCGAGCCGAGCGCGCCGATACATCGGAAAGAATGTAACATCGCTATCATCAATTTGAACGCGGCCCGAATCCGGTTGAACAAGTCCAGCAACGGCATAAAAGCAAGTTGTCTTTCCAGCGCCGTTCGGTCCGAGCAGTGCGACAACCTCACCCTTCGACAGTGACAGCGACACATCCCGCAAAACAACGCGAGCCCGATAAGACTTACTGATTGATGATACGGTTAGGCCGGGCATTCAATTCCTCGGAACGAAGCGTGTGCGAACATTGCCGGTTAACTCCGCATCGTTGGTCTCTGTGTTCAAAACCATCCGATTTGCTGTAATGACTGTTTGTGATTGGATCAGCGTGACATTTCCTTCGAGAACAAGTCTTTCACCTAAGATATCGTAGCTCGCCGCATCGGCTTCCGCGATCTCACTGCCATTTTCGAACCGGACTGCGCCATCTCCGGCCACTTGTGTAATATCGCCGGCGGTTTCATCGAATGTGACCCTCAGAACATCCGCTTCCAACGTGATATCACCCTGGACTGCTCTTGCACTTCCAGCGAAAACGGCAATCTGCGTTTCCTGATCCACGGTCAGACTGTCGGCTGTGACCTCCACAGGAAGAGTTTCGTCGCGCTCTGCACCCTGAAGTGTCAGACCGGTTTGTGCCGACGCCGCCATTGCCGCCCACACAAACAACCCGGAAACAACCAATGCTCGCATAATCACTCCCCCGTCTCACCCGGTTGATAGGTGAGCCGAACGCCGCCATCAAACTCGAATTTGAATTTTGTTTGCCCATCTGCGGTTTGGCGCCCGGTCATCCGCAGATCGTCGGCCGTGATCTGTCCATATGGCGCTTGGACCGAAACCGAGTCGATGGCCCGCAGCTCAGATGATTTGAAGTCGAGCCTGATTTCCCCGCTATCGATACGGTAGCCATCGGATGATGTAATGATGGATGCACCGGACATCGTCACGCGGCGCGCCTCGATATCAAAAGTGCCTTCGTTTGAGCGCCCAAATACGGTTTGCCCGGAAGACAGAACAATATTTGTTGTCGGTTGTTCCAAAGAGATAAAGGTCGGTCTTGGCCCATTTGGGGTTGCTGACTGTGCGCCGACGGTAAAGGCATCATTTCCGTTTGTGACACCTGTAAATGTCGCATCTGTGATTTGTTCACCAAGCGCCAATGCCAACAAATCAGAATTGTCGAAAAGGAAGGCATCCCCGTTTTGCTTTGGTGTGGCGAATATAAACACGCTAAATCCGGCGAATATTGCCAGAACCCAGAGCATACGTTCGATCGCCTTGATCCAGGAAGAATAACTTGCCTTTGCAATTTCGAACGATCCAGCCATCACGAATGCGCAAAAATGTCTTGATCGGGCCATCCGGCGAGATCGAGTTCGGCTCTGGTTGGAAGAAACTCGAAGCACTTCTGTGCGAGTTCTGCGCGCCCTTCTCTTACAAGCATCTCGTCCAGTTTTATTTTCAATTGATGGAGGTAGAGCACGTCGCTTGCGGCATATTCAATTTGGGCATCCGAAAGAGTTTCTGATCCCCAATCGGAACTTTGCTGCTGTTTCGAGATATCAATGTTCAGGAGCTCCGCCAAAAGATTCTTGAGCCCGTGTCGATCTGTGTATGTGCGCACTAAGCGAGACGCGATTTTTGTACAATAAACTGGCGCGGTGTTTACGCCGAAGGCCGACGCGAGCCCTGCAATGTCGAAGCGCCCATAGTGAAAGAGCTTGAGCACCTTCGGATCGCACAACAAGCGGCAGAGGTTCGGCGCCTCCGTTTGATTTTTTTCAATCTGAACCAAATGGGCTGTGCCGTCCCCAGACGAAAGTTGCACGACGCATAGTCGATCGCGGTTGGGAATTAACCCCATTGCTTCACAATCTATTGCAACGACTGGCCCTAGGTCTAAGCCGTCCGGGAGATCATTTTTGTAAACTGAATGAGGTGACACGCAAAAATCCGGATTGGTTTTCATCGCACGTAGCTCACACGCACTTAAATGACAATTCGCAGGCTGATATACTTTGAGTGATTCCTTAGGACACTTGATCGTTACGTGGAGATTATTACCTTATTCGGGTAGTTTCAGAATTGGGGGATTTTGATGCAAGACGCTCAAAACATCCAGAAAATTGCGCGGGCGTATGCATCGGCTGATGATAAGCGAGCGTGGTTGGAACTCGGAGTAACTCTCTTTATATATTGTAGTTCCTTATACATTGCAGTGACATCGATCGGAGCTTGGTGGATGCTTATTCCTTCAATGTGTCTCGCGTCATTGTCAGGCCTGCGAATATACATGATTCAGCATGATTGTTTTCACCGCTCGTTCTTCTCAAACCGAAAGCTCAATGATTGGGTTGGAACGCTGGTCTCGCCGATATCGATGACACCGTATCAATCGACCAGATATATTCACAATCAGCACCACAACCATGTGAGCGACCTGAACCATCGGGAAACATTTGAGATCCCGGTGATGACTTTGGAGGAATGGAATAGGGCTTCACCAGGCGAACAACTTTTGTACCGGATGAAGCGAAGCCCCCTTACCCTTATCTTTTTGGGTCCATTTGTGCTCTACGTTTTTGTTCGGCGTTTCCCGGTATTCGGATATCGTGCCGGATGGTCTGACCTCGTTTTGCATAATCTCATGGTGGCAGCGCTCGTCGCGTCTGTATGGTATATTGCCGGTTGGCCCGGCGTGTTCGTTTGGGCGGCAGCAATCTATGTGGCCTGTTTGTTTGGGTCGTTGATCCCTTATGTTGTCCATAACTTTGAAGAGATCACTTGGGGTGTGAAGCCAGAGCTTGATTTTGAAACAGCGGCACTCAAAGGATCATCTGTGTTGGACTGGGGTTGGGCGTTTGATGTCGCAATGATGAATATCGGATATCATGACCTGCATCATTTGAACGCGAAAATACCTGGATACAAACTCAAGAAGGCGCACAAAGATCTCGAGTCCAAGGGGCTGATCTCGTCTCACAAGATCGGTTTGATTGACAGTGTCAAATGCCTAAGATGGAAACTCTATGATGAAGAGAATGAAAAGATGATCCCATTTCCCCAGAACAAAATTCAAGAAACCGTTTCTGCTTAGAGCGGCTATAGACCGAGGTGAACAAAACGGCGTATGCCGAGGGAATTTGGTGCCCAGGAGAAGACTCGAACTTCCACGCCCATTCGGGCACTAGCACCTGAAGCTAGCGCGTCTACCATTCCGCCACCTGGGCAGGTGTCTTTGGCGCGATGTCCGTAACCAGCTCTCGTCACATAGTCAACGTGCATCATTGCGGCGAAGTTGATTTGACTTGTCGCCTGGAACTTCGATGCGTAAGTCATCGCGGAGAAAAGGATAAATATAATGACAGCAACTCCCGGTGTAGCAACCGTTTTTGGTGGTTCTGGATTTGTCGGCAGGTATATAACGTGGCGCTTAGCACAGGATGGGTGGCGCATCCGTGTTGCCGTTCGCCGTCCGAACGAAGCCCTTTTTGTTAAAGGATATGGCGATGTCGGGCAGGTGGAACCGATCCTTGCAAACATTCGTGATGAAGCATCAGCCGAAGCGGCAATCAAGGGATCGAGCCTTGTCATAAATTGTGTTGGAATTCTCACAGAAACATCGAAGCAAAGATTTGATCAAGTTCACGGCGAAGCTGCAGGTCGGATTGCTAGGCTATCCGAGAAGCACGGTGTGAACCGTTTCATCCATTTGTCTGCGATTGGCGCCAATCTCAGAAGTGATAGTGACTATGCCAGATCAAAAGGTGAAGGTGAGCGTTTGGTGCTAAAGCACATGAAGTCGTCGGTGATTTTCCGACCTTCCGTTGTGTTTGGACCTGAAGATCAGTTTTTTAATCGCTTTGCGGGTATGACAGGCATTTCCCCGGCGCTCCCTTTGGTTGGAGCGGACACAAAGTTCCAGCCAGTCTATGTCGATGACATTGCACTTGCCGTTCAGAAGGCGGCACGCGGCGATGTGAAGCCCGATATTTATGAACTGGGTGGGCCCGAAAGCATGACGTTCCGGGATCTCATGGACATGATGCTGAATATCATCGATCGCAAACGTTTGATCGTCTCACTTCCGCTCTTTGCGGCGAAGACGATGGCATTTGGGTTCTCAGCACTCGAGGCGATCAGTTTGGGTCTTTTCCACAACGAGTTGATTACCGCCGATCAGATCAAGCAGCTCCAGCGCGATAATGTTGTTGGCACGTCTGCGAAGAGTTTTTCTGATCTGGGAATTACGCCCACCGCAATGGGTGCGGTCCTGCCGGAATATCTGTATATGTATCGGCCCCAAGGTCAGTACACGGAGATGACGAAAGCGGCAAAGACCCGAACAAAAACGGGTCAGATGTAAGCAAACCAAAGGATTATGACACCCAAAATGATCCGGTAGATCACGTAGGGTAAGAAGCTCACGCTTTGGAGCAGCTTCATCATGAAAAAGAGTGCCAGAAGTGCAGCCGCGAACGCAAAGAGAGCGGCTATTGCAGCGACGCCGGCAAGCTCCCAGTCCGCCGATCCGATGACATCAACAGACAGAATTGCACCCGATGCGAGGATCGTTGGAATGGACATCAACATGGCGATCTTTGCGGCGTCGCTCCGGCCATAGCCTGCGAAGAGGCCACCCGTTATTGTAATTCCCGCTCGGGACGTTCCCGGAATAAGAGCGAGAGTTTGCCATAGGCCCATGAAGGCTGCATCCTTAAACGTCCATGCCCCGGCCGATTTTGTTTCCTGAGGTGCGCGGTCTGCGATCCACAATAGGATGCCAAACCCAATCATGGCCCAACCCATGATCGCGAGCGAGCGTACAAGTTCGAAGAGTCCGAACACCTTCATGACCAGGCCGACCAAAACCACAGGGATTGTCGCGATGATCAACGCGATTGCAAGATGTACGCCGGGTTCGGTCAGACGCCACTGAATTAGGTGCCACATGCCAACGGCGGCATGCTTTACATCCTTCCAGAAGTACAAAATTACGGCGCCCAAAGTACCAACGTGAACTGCGATATCGAGCGCGAGATCATCTTCTGTTTCGCCCACGAACTTGTGCCACAATTCAAGATGAGCAGATGAAGAGATGGGCAGAAACTCGGTTATGCCTTGTATCAGTGCGAGCAGGATTACGTGAAAAGTCGACATTGCTTCTTCGTTTTTTTCGTGCGCTACAGGCGTATTTCGGACAAATCAAATATGTAATTAGGTAAGTAAAGCTGATATAATTTGCGAAGAATGAGTGGTTTGATGAGCAGTCAAACGTGAAAATACCCAATTTAGGTCGTAAATACTGTCTTTTATTCTCTGTATTCCGAGGATAGACGGCAAGTCCCGGAAGAGAAGACGGTGCAGTGATGAATAAGATGCTCAAATTCGTAGATGTAGAACGGTCCATGCCGGAAAAGCGGGTTCCGGACCTTCGAACACAAGATTATGACGAAATCTATTCGCAATACGCAGCGGAGAAGGCAGCCGAGCAGGCGTCGCGGTGTTCCCAATGCGGAGTACCCTATTGCCAGACGCATTGCCCGCTGCACAACAATATTCCAGATTGGCTTCGCTTGACTGCCGAGGGGCGGCTGCAAGAGGCTTACGAGATCAGTCAGGCGACCAATACGTTTCCGGAAATCTGCGGCCGTATCTGCCCACAAGACCGCCTTTGCGAAGGGAACTGCGTGATTGAGCAATCAGGCCACGGTACGGTGACGATCGGCTCCATCGAAAAATACATCACAGACACGGCATGGGAAAACGGTTGGATAAAACCGATTGAACCTGCACATGAGCGACCGGAAAGTGTTGGGATCATCGGCGCTGGGCCCGCAGGCCTGGCTGCTGCGGATGTGTTGCGCCGCCAAGGTGTTCAGGTGACCGTATATGATCGCTACGACCGTGCAGGGGGTCTTCTCAGCTATGGAATACCCGGCTTCAAATTGGAGAAGCACGTGGTCACCCGCCGAAATGAACAACTCGAAAAAGGCGGCGTGACCTTCGTCCTGAATTGCAATGTGGGCGAGGATATCTCGTTCCAGGATCTGCGGGCCAAGCATGATGCTGTTTTGATTGGGACCGGGGTTTACAAATCCCGCGATCTAGGTGGCCCTGGCTCTGGAAATAACGGCATCGTCAAGGCCATAGATTATCTGACCGCCAATAACCGCGTGAATTTTGGAGACACAGTTCCTGAAATCGAAAGTGGGGAACTCTCCGCCGAAGGGAAAAATGTTGTGGTCATCGGGGGTGGTGACACCGCGATGGATTGCGTTAGAACGGCGGTCCGCCAGGGGGCGAAGTCTGTCAAATGCCTCTATCGTCGCGACCGCGCGAATATGCCGGGATCTGCGCGGGAAACGGACAACGCGATTGAAGAGGGTGTCGATTTTGTATGGCTTTCGGCACCCAAAGGGTTCCTCGGCGAGGGAGATGTCACCGGTGTGAAGGTCGCTCAAATGCGGCTCGGATCACCCGACGCGTCCGGTCGCCAGTCACCTGAAGAAATTGAAGGTGCAGATTACACAGAAGACGCCGATCTGGTGATCAAGGCGCTTGGCTTTGAACCCGAGAACCTTCCGACATTATGGGGTGTTGAGGAACTAGAGGTGACCCGTTGGGGCACGATCAAGTCGGATTTTCGCACGCATGCAACCAGTATGGATGGGGTTTACGCGGCAGGCGATATTGTACGCGGAGCGAGCCTTGTTGTATGGGCGATCCGCGACGGGCGCGAAGCGGCTGAAAGCATCCTTGATTACATCAATTCCAAAACCACGCTGGCGGCTGAGTGATCGGGTATCGAAGACATTATGTTCAAGAGACTGTTTCAAAAACGCCCCACCGAGCCCCGTAAAAAGTGGCAGGTTCCTAAAATTCTGGAGCACTCCGAAGTGGTGTTCGACGATGACGGATTGCGGGCGCGGATATGCATTGGAAATCGGGCGCGGATATGCATTGGAAATACAGACCATCTGATTGTCACTTTTCCAACCTATGGCGAGTCCTTTGATGATGTGCCCTATGAAAACGACACGGCATTTCAAAGCAGTTGCGCGCCACAGGGTGAGCGCACCATGCTGCATATTACCGACAAGACGGCGCATTGGTTGCTTGGCCCGGGCGAGTTCACCAGGGCGGTGGATATCATAAAATCGCAGGTCGAGAAGATTCAGCCAAGACAAGTCTCTCTCGTCGGGAACTCAGCAGGTGGAACCATGGCATTGATGGTTGCACCACATCTAGATGTTGTGAATCGGGTGATTGCGATTTCGCCCCAAACAGGACTTGGCATATTTCATCAGTTCTCTGATCGACGTTTTAGAAAGTGGTTGTCTCCAATTCTTCTCCAAACTGTCCATCCAAATTGGCTGTTTCATGCGCTTGATAAGGTGGAACGGGCATATATTTTTCATGGCCTTGCAAGTGCAGATGGCAAGCATTCGACAGTTGTTCCAAATAGCGAACACGTGCATCACTATATTTTTCCGAAATTCAGCCATTCCTTAGCGCAGGAGATCAAAGAGTTCGTCCCCCTGGCAGACCTTATGAACAGATGCCTTTCGGATGACATTCCCGGCCTGGGCCAGCTTTGTGACAGCATAGGTGGTGCAAGACGGGGGCACGCCTTCAGCGAGGACGCGCTTCATGCGCATTCGAACGTGCAAGGATATGACCGTTTTGTCGAGTGGGATAAAAAAATGACGAGCCAGCGTAAGCGCGACGGCCTCCAGACGATACATCAAAGGATCGTATCCGAACGCAAAGGCCTTGTGACAGAGCCTGCATCCACAAGCGACACTGAACGATTTTTGGCGGGGGCCTTATTGTGACATATTCTGTTCTGAGTTGCAGGGTCTGATGGCGGCGTCCGTCAAAGCTCAAGGCCAGGCGGTGCGTCGAGTGCCCGTCTTTGCATCCCTTCGGACGCGGATACTTCTCGGCGCACTCTGTGCGTGTGCGATTGTGTTCTGGATCGCGCGCGACCGTGCGACGATGTCTTTGGCGTTTGACAATTGCGTACAGGCGCTGGCGGTTCAGATCGGTGAAGACGGACTAGATCACTATTTCCACTGCGACGGTCACGCGGACGCTGCTGCTGCCGAGCGGGGTTATTCCAAAGGGAAGCTCGTTTCCGAGCGCCTTTATGATGAGGATGGTTTGCTCATTGAGGCTTTGTTTTATTCACCCAAAGGGCACGAGCACTGGCAAGAAATCTCAAGCGCACGCGCGGTCCACAATGCGATCTCCGACGACGGCGATTACGAAGAAGTTGTTCGCCAGACATTTCGGATCACGGCACCCGATGGCTCTGAGGCTTTGATGACTGAGAACTCAGAACTGTTTCGATCATCAAATCAAACGCTGTTCTTCGGCAAGCCCGCCCACCCCTATGAATTTACGGCTGTGCGGCGATATGATGGCGTAATCGGACCGTCAAACAGCGTGAAGATCACCTCTCTTGGTCGATACCTTTTGGAGGGTCGATTTTATGTTCCGCTAAGCGTGAAAGTTGAAGTTGAGGGAGAAACGGATGTGATCGATCTGTCTCCCATTAAGGTGCTTTTTCCGACCGAAGAAGGCTTCGCGGAAATTGCCGTAAATTTGGGAAGCGATTGATGCAGAGACACGCAGACGCATACGACGATGTTTTTGGCAGAGGCCCGCGCCCCAGTGCTGGCTTATCCAAAAACACTGATACCCATACAGGCAGTACGGTAGCCTTAAAAAGCGAAGTGAGTTGCCGATCCGCGACGGAAGGACGATAGAATGACAAAATTCGACGCAAACTGGAAAGCCGAGCAAGAGGGGCGCCGGGCCTTCCTTGCGGAGCATGGAATGTATTCCGAGGCCGACGAACACTCTTCTTGTGGTGTGGGTCTTGTCGTCTCGATTGACGGATCACGGTCGCGTAAAGTTGTCGAAAACGGGATTGATGCGTTGAAGGCGGTTTGGCATCGCGGTGCGGTGGATGCCGATGGAAAAACGGGCGATGGTGCAGGCATTCACATTCAGATCGCGCCTGCATTTTTTAAAGATCAGATTGAACGGACAGGGCACGAACCTAACGAGGATGAGGTGATCGCGGTCGGCCAAGTGTTCCTGCCGCGGACCGATTTTGGCGCGCAAGAGGCCTGCCGGACCATTGTTGAGGCCGAGATCCTAAAGATGGGATATTACATCTATGGGTGGCGCCAGGTCCCGGTGGATATTTCCTGTTTGGGCGAGAAGGCGAACGCGACCCGTCCAGAAATTGAACAGATCCTATTGTCGAATTCAAAAGGGGTGGACGAAGAAACCTTCGAGCGGGAACTTTATGTGATCCGCCGCCGGATTGAAAAAGCCGCGAGTGCCCACAAAGACTTCTATATCTGCAGCCTGTCCTGCCGGTCGATCATTTATAAAGGCATGATGCTCGCTGAGCAGGTCGCGGTGTTTTATCCGGATCTGATGGACGAGCGGTTTGAGAGTGCTTTTGCCCTCTATCATCAGCGGTATTCCACAAACACGTTCCCACAATGGTGGTTGGCACAGCCGTTCCGGATGCTTGCGCATAATGGTGAGATCAACACGCTGAAGGGTAATGTAAACTGGATGAAGAGCCATGAAATCCGCATGGCGTCAAAGCATTTTGGTAGTTATGCCGAGGACATTAAACCGGTGATTGCAAGCGGATCGTCCGACTCTGCGGCGCTCGACGCGGTGTTCGAGGTGCTCGTGCGCGCTGGGCGGAATGCACCGATGGCCAAGACCCTTTTGGTCCCGGAATCCTCCAACGGTGCGGATGTGAAGCCTGAATGGCTCGACATGTATTCTTACGGGAATTCTGTGATGGAGCCTTGGGATGGTCCGGCGGCGCTCGCAATGACCGATGGCCGTTGGGTGGCTGCGGGGCTCGATCGAAATGGTTTGCGCCCGATGCGGTATGTCGTGACCGGCGACGGTTTGGTGATTGCGGGTTCTGAGGCTGGCATGGTGCCAACGGACGAGATGCGTGTTGTTGAAAAAGGTGCGCTTGGCCCCGGTCAAATGCTAGCCGTCGATATGGTTGAGGGGCGTCTTTTCCACGATGAAGAGCTGAAGGATGAACTCGCTGCCAGCCAGCCTTTTGGCGAATGGGTGCGATCAATCAACGATCTTGAGGCGAAGATTTCCGAACATGTGGAGCGGGTCCAGTTTTCGGGCGAAGACCTTCGGAAGCGTCAAATCGCGGCGGGGTATTCGATTGAAGAGTTGGAGGTGATCCTACATCCGATGGCCACCGACGCGAAGGAAACCGTGGCCTCGATGGGGGATGATACGCCTTCGGCGGTTCTGTCGGACACGTACCGGCCGCTCTCACATTTCTTCCGCCAAAATTTCAGCCAGGTCACAAACCCGCCGATCGACAGCTTGCGCGAACACCGCGTGATGAGCCTGAAGACGCGGTTTGGAAATCTCGGCAACGTTCTGGATGAAAGCAATCAGCAGACTGAGATCCTTGTGATCGACAGCCCCTTTGTGTCCAACGCCCAGTTCGATGGGTTGATGGAAGAGTTCGGTGACACCGCGACCGTGATCGACTGTACATTTGAAGACACCGGTGCAGGTGCATTGCTGGACGCGATCAAACGTATCCGTGGCGCGGCGGAAGAGGCCGTCCGTTCTGGTCTTGGGCAAATCGTGCTGACCGATGAACATCAAGGGTTGGACCGGGTGGCAGTTCCGATGATCTTGGCGACAAGTGCCGTGCATTCATGGCTTACGAAAATTGGTCTTCGGACGTTTTGTTCGATCAATGTGCGATCTGCCGAATGTATTGATCCGCATTACTTTGCCGTTCTGATCGGGTCCGGGGCGACCACGGTGAACGCCTATCTTGCACAAGACAGCCTTGCCGATCGGATCGAGCGAGGGCTTTTGGATATGACGCTCGATCAGGCCGTTGCGCGATACAAAGAAGCGATCAATCAAGGGCTTTTGAAGATCATGTCCAAGATGGGGATTTCCGTGATTTCGTCTTATCGGGGCGGTCTGAACTTCGAGGCTGTGGGCCTGTCGCGCGCGATGGTGGCAGAGTTTTTCCCCGGGATGGTGAGCCGAATTTCCGGCATTGGTTTGACAGGGATCCAACGCAAAGCAGTAGAGGTGCATGCCAAAGGGTGGAAGCGTGGCACCGATGTTTTGCCAATAGGTGGGTTCTATAAGGCGCGCCGGTCGGGCGAAAAACATGCTTGGGAAGCGCAGACAATGCATCTGATGCAAGCTGCCTGTGATCGCGCAAGCTATGATCTTTGGAAGCAGTACTCCGCGAAGATGCGGGCGAACCCGCCGATCCATTTGCGGGACTTGTTGGATTTTAAAACAACGCGGAAACCGATCCCGTTGGAAGAGGTTGAAAGCATCACTGCCATTCGGAAACGCTTTGTCACCCCTGGCATGTCGCTTGGCGCGTTGAGCCCGGAGGCCCACAAAACATTGAACATCGCGATGAACCGGATCGGGGCAAAATCAGATTCTGGTGAAGGGGGCGAAGATCCTGCACATTTCACGCCCGAACCCAATGGCGATAATCCATCTGCAAAAATCAAACAGGTGGCCTCTGGCCGGTTTGGCGTGACGGCTGAATATCTGAACCACTGCGAAGAACTGGAAATCAAAGTCGCCCAAGGGGCAAAACCGGGTGAAGGTGGTCAGCTGCCGGGCATTAAGGTGACCGACCTGATCGCGCGGCTTCGGCATTCGACCAAAGGTGTGACGCTGATCTCACCACCCCCGCACCATGACATCTATTCGATAGAGGATTTGGCGCAGCTGATCTATGACCTGAAGCAGATCAATCCGCGCTGTAAGGTGACGGTGAAGCTGGTGGCGAGCAGCGGTGTTGGCACCATTGCCGCGGGTGTGGCTAAGGCCAAGGCGGATGTAATCCTGATTTCGGGTCATAATGGCGGAACCGGGGCATCGCCGGCCACATCGATCAAGTATGCTGGTCTTCCCTGGGAAATGGGTCTTTCGGAAGGGCACCAAGTTCTTGCGATGAACAACCTTCGCGATCGCGTGACGCTTCGGACAGATGGTGGCCTGCGCACGGGCCGGGACATCGTGATGGCGGCTATGCTTGGTGCCGAAGAGTTTGGCATCGGCACCGCAGCCCTGATCGCGATGGGATGTATCATGGTGCGCCAGTGCCAAAGCAACACGTGCCCGGTTGGCGTCTGTACCCAGCGCGAGGACCTTCGTGAAAAATTCACCGGGAACGCGGATAAAGTCGTGAACCTCGTCACATTCTATGCGTCTGAAGTGCGCGAGATATTGGCGTCTCTCGGTTACCGATCCCTGGAGGAGGTGATCGGACGGGCGGACATGCTTGCTCAGACCTCCCGTGGGTCAGCACATCTGGACGATCTTGATCTGAACCCGCTTTTGATCTCCGTCGATGAAGGTCAGGGGCTGATCTATGACCGGAACCGTCCACGCCAAGAGGTGCCGGAAACGCTTGATGCAAGCATTGTGGCCGATGCCGAACCGTTCTTCAAAGACGGGGAAAAGATGCAGCTCTCTTACGCGGTGCAAAACACGCAACGGACCGTCGGCACACGGGTTTCCAGCCACATTGTGCAGCGTTTTGGGATGAACAATTCGCTGCAACAGAACCATCTGACGGTGAAGTTGAAAGGATCGGCGGGTCAGTCCCTTGGCGCCTTTGCTGCGCCTGGCCTCAAACTTGAAGTGTCAGGTGACGCGAATGACTATGTTGGAAAAGGCCTTTCGGGTGGGATGATTGTTGTACGCCCTCCCCAAGGGAGCCCCCTGATCCCGGATCAGAACACAATCATTGGAAATACAGTTCTCTATGGCGCGACGGCTGGAAAGCTATTTGCCAATGGTCGTGCAGGCGAACGGTTCTGTGTGCGGAACTCCGGTGCGCAAGTGGTTGTCGAAGGCTGCGGATCGAATGGGTGTGAATATATGACTGGCGGTACGGCTGTGATCCTTGGCGATGTCGGTGCGAATTTTGGAGCTGGGATGACCGGCGGCATGGCCTTCATTTATGATCCAAAGCAAAGGTTTGAGACCATGGTCAACGGTGAGACGTTGAAACGTGTACCGGTTTCAACACCCCATTGGACGGCGGTTTTGGGTGAATTGATTGAGGAACATTACCTCGAAACTGGGAGCCCTCGTGCCCGCGAAATCTTGCATCGTTGGGAAGAAGAGCTTCAGCATTTTGTTCAGGCCTGCCCAACTGAAATGTTGGATAAGCTCGAGCATCCGATTGAGCCAGTTTCGGCAAAATCCGCTTAGCTTGCAGCGAAGCTAACCGGATATTAACCATGCCCCGGCAGGCACATCGCTACGCTGGGGCAAACCATATGACCAAAGTCTTCATAACCGGAACCGCAGGCTTCATCGGCTTCCATCTTGCCAATCTCTTGTTGGATGAAGGTTACGAAATACTGGGTCTTGATGGTATGACCGACTATTACGATGTCGGTTTAAAAGAGCGTCGAAACAGTGTCCTGCTTCAGAAGCCCGGATACCGGTTTCTTCAATGTCGATTAGAAGACCAGGAGCGCCTGTCAGATAGTGTCTCGGACTTTCAACCGGATGTGATCATCCACCTCGCCGCGCAAGCGGGTGTTCGGTACTCGTTGGAAGCACCACGGGACTACGTTGAGACGAACATCACCGGTACGTTCAACATCATGGAAGCCGCCAAGGATGTGTCGGTGGACCATCTTCTCATGGCGTCTACCAGTTCCGTCTATGGTGCCAACACGGAGATGCCATTTGATGAGCGCCAGAAGGCGGACACACCTTTGACGATTTATGCGGCGACTAAAAAGGCGAGTGAGGCGATGGCGCATTCTTATGCCCATCTTTATGGACTCCCCACAACGATGTTTCGGTTCTTCACCGTTTACGGTCCCTGGGGTCGGCCGGACATGGCACTTTTCAAGTTCGCGAAGGGCATCTTTGAAGGGACGCCGATCGATGTTTACAACCATGGTCAGATGGCGCGGGATTTCACATATGTCACGGACCTCGTTCGCGGTATTCGCTTGTTGATGGATGCGGTGCCAGATCGGAGGGATCCTGCGGAAATCCCTGAATGGGATAGTCTGTCACCGGTTGCACCTTATCGTGTCGTAAATATCGGCAACTCTTCTTCGGTTCCGCTGCTCGATTTCATCGATGCACTCGAAGATATTATCGGCGCAAAGGCCGAGCGAAACTATATGCGAATGCAAACCGGCGATGTTCCCGCAACATTTGCTGATGCTGACCTTCTTAAGCGTTTAACGGGCTATCAACCACAAACGGGCTTCAGAGAAGGTATTGAAGCATTTGTAACTTGGTATCGTGATTACTATCGAGTTTAGTGTCCGTCGCCGCGTGCCACCGTTGTGAACGTTTCTTTGAGCAGCTGAAGCTCCTGCGGGAAACCCGCATTTCGAAGATACTCCAAGTCGTATTCGAGCTTTTCTGTGATGGCTTCTTGGCCAAGAACATAACCTTGCCGGACTTGAGCGAGGCCGCTCATGCCGGGGCGAACTCGATGACGAAGTGCATAGTTTGGGATCTTCTCCAACCACTCGAGCGCGTGGACATAAACCTCAGGCCGCGGTCCCAGAAGGCTCATATCCCCCGATAGGATGTTGAGAACTTGTGGAAGTTCATCAAAGCGCGTTTTTCTGAGCCACCGTCCGACGGGTGTAATTCGATCCACCTCAAGGGGTGCATCGGTGTCCGTCCGCTCGGTGGTGACAGGAAGCATCGTGCGAAATTTTATCGCGGTGAAGGCAGAGTTGTCGCGGCCCATACGCTTTTGCAGATAGAAGAGTGGTCCGCGATTGTAGAACGGGTTGAGGATCAAGAGCCCGATGCCGAGCGCCGTGATCACGGGCACAACGCAAAGCGCAAAGCCAATGTCAAAGATGCGCTTGGACGCCCAAAAGAATGGCGTGCCCCCCAGCGCAAAACGATCATTTGTCTTGACCACCGCATCCATAGATAGCGAAGTAGTTCCGATTTATGGCAAAACCAAGGGTGTGTTATTCGGCGGCAAGGTCGGGGCGAATGAAGCCGCCAGATTGGCGTGCCCAAAGCTGCGCATAAAGACCGCCTTTGGTTAAAAGCGCCTTATGGCTGCCCTCTTCGATGATATGGCCTTGGTCGAGCACGACGATGCGGTCCATCTCGGCCAAGGTGGAGAGGCGGTGCGCAATGGCGAGCACGGTTTTGTTTTTCATCAGGTCAGAGAGGGAGGCTTGGATGGCGGCTTCGACCTCGGAATCCAGTGCCGATGTCGCCTCGTCTAAGATGAGGACGGGTGCGTCCTTGAGGATGGCGCGGGCCAGGGCAATGCGTTGACGCTGCCCGCCGGAGAGTTTCACGCCCCGCTCGCCCAAGAAGGCGTCATAGCCGGTCCGCCTTTTATAGTCCCGCAATTCGCGGATGAAGACATCCGCTTCGGCGCGTTTGGCAGCGTCGATCACTTCGGCATCGGTGGCATCGGGGCGCCCATACCGGATGTTGTCATAGGCGGGTCGGTTGAACATGGCCGCGTCCTGCGTCACCATTGAGATTTGGCGGCGCAGGCTGTTTTGCGTCAGATCGCGGATGTCTTCGCCGCCGATGGTGACACGCCCGCCTTCGACATCATAAAGCCGCAGCAAGAGGGACACTGCCGTGGATTTGCCCGAGCCCGAGCGGCCGACGATGCCAACCTTTTCCCCCGGTGCGATTGCGAGATTAAAGTTCTCAAGCGCGCGACCCTCGCCGCCATAGGCAAAGGTGATGTTCTCAAAGCCGATGGGGGCGGCAATCGATTGAAGCTCTGTGGCGTTTGCGCGATCTGTCACCTCGTGTGAGCGCGAGAGCGTGCGCATGCCGTCTTCGACTTCGCCGATATTGGCGAAGATGCCCAATGCGGTGAAGCTGACCCAGCCGGTCATCTGCGCAAGACGCGTTGCGATCATGGCCGATGTCGCGATGTCACCAGGCGTGGCGATGCCAAGCGTCCACAGATACAGCGAGCCGCCGATCAAGAGCACCGGAAGCAGGCCTGCCAGCGTCATAACCGTTGCGCGGAAGGCGACCGTCAGGCGCGAAAAGGCAAGCCCAATGATCCGATACTCTTTGAGCGTTTCGAGTGCCGTGCGGTCCTCAAAATCGCCATGGGCGAAGAGTTTGACCGTGCGGATATTGGTGATCGTATCGACGATCTGTCCGGTGACTTGGGCGCGCGACGCGGCCCGATTTTTGGACCGCAACCGGATGCGCGGCATGAACCATTTTACCACATAAAAGGTGATGATGGCCCAAATGGCCACCGACAGGCCGAGCCAGATGTTCACAACGGCAAGGCCCGCCGCCGCGCCCACAACAGAGGCAGAGGCGAAACCGCCCGCTTGCAGCATTTCTGAGATAACGTCCGTGAGCGAGCGCGCTGTCTGCTGTTGTTTCTGGGCAATGCGGCCCGCGAAATCATCGTCAAAAAAGCGCGCACTTTGCCCAAGCGTGTAGCGATGCAACCGCGACAGGATCAGTGGAAAGATATTGTTTTGGACCGATAGGTTTTGGACGGCGGCGGACAACCACATGAAAAACGGGCGCGCGACCACGAAGAAGACCGCAATGCCCGCAAAGAGCAGCCAGTTTTCCGCGAAGAGGGTCGAGGGCTCTTGGGCAAGGACAAAGTCGATCAGCCAGCCCACGATGAAAAAGGCAAAAACCTCCATCAGGCCGACGAGCATCGACAGGATGCCAGCTGCGCCGATCACGCCCCATCCGCCGCTGAGCGCCCAGACGCAGAAGCGCCAAAGGGTTTTGGGCGGCGGGCCATCGGCCGGCCGGAACGCGTCGATCAAATTGGAGAAAGCCACGGGAACGGTCCTTTCCCAGCTAAGATAGAGTGCCGCGCACCAAAGGGCAAACGCCACTCTTGGGAATATTACAATTTCAGGTGTTTGGGCGTTCTAGAGGTTCTCACATCGCGTTTCGCGCAGTTTTGGTCCAAACATGTCCGCGCCCAGATGCCGCCCAGGATTGATGATAAACCCTGTTTCAGGGCTGATCCCCGAAAGGACGCGAATGGGGTTCTGAGAATAGCCCGACCGCGTGCTGACACCTGTGACATCGCTGACAATGTCATCACCCGAAAGAAGAGCACGCACCAGTAATGGGTCCGAAAATTCCATAATAATGGGTTTGCGCCCAGCGATGCCGACCCATTTGCCGCCGAAATCACCTGCAACCAGACGTAGCCGCATTTTGTAGCAGTCGTCGTCTTCGCGAATATAGGCCCAGCCCGCACCCAGGATGCCGCGCAACTGTAAAAGATTGGCTTGCTTGGGTTTGGGAACCTCTATGCGGACATGGGTTGTGCCATTGTTTAGATCGGGTTGGGGCAAGGCTTGTAGTGGGGCGGTGCCCAAAAGACCCAAGGCGATGAGTGATAATAAAAGCCGTTTACGTGTCATCGTTTACTCCTTTTGCGAAATGACACGTGCGCTTTGCCAAGCGATCGGACCTTTTGCGTCCTAGATCACGATTTGGAACGTTCTGTTTTACGCATTTGGGCTTTGAACGCGGATGGGCCTGGCCCGTGATACGTTTGAATTCAGAATTGAAACGCGATTTGCTGATGAAGCCTGCGTCAAACATGATCTCAGTGATGGGGAGATCGGTGGTGATCAAAAGGGTTTTGGCGTCCTCGATGCGGTTGGTGTTCACAAAGCGCGAGAAATTCTCGCCTGTGACAGAATTGATGGCGTGCGAGAGGGTCCGTACCGGCACGGCCAAACGTTTGGCCAAGCGTGAGAGGGTAAGATTGGGATCGCGATGCAGGTGCCGTTTTTGGAACAGAGTATTGAGTGCTTCGACCAGTTTCTTATCCTCGGGCACCGGCGCTTTGCCGGCCCCCGCTTTGGGCGTGCGGTCCAGTCGGGACCGCGCCAGGATGGGAATTGTCACCAGGGTTAGGACCAAAACTGTGATGGTTAGAATGCCAGATATGCCTGTGAGAAAGCGCAAAACAATCAAGTCTCCTGCGATACTGGCGGCAATGGCAATTGCTGCATCCGTCAAAAGAATGGTCGCAAGAAACCCGATGGCCAGACCGAGACCCCATAGAAGTAGGCCGTACGATTGCGGGGGCAGATGGACAAAGCGGTCTGCAGGTTGGGCCAGCAAATGGATCAGCGCCGCGATATAAATTGCTGTGACCAACAGGATGACTGCGTCCGTCAGTTGCGGGGGAGTGGCGATCAACGCGATCTGTGCAACAAGCAGCAGCGCGATATGCGCCTGTGTCCAGAGTTCAAGGGGCCAAGCACGCTCTTGCGTGAAGGCATAAAAGCCTGCCCAAAGCGTGGCGGGAATTACGGCGGCAAGATGCGGTTGCAACTGGCCCAGGCCGGCCGCTTGATATTCAACGCGCAACCCGATGATTAGAAAGATCAGACCCGCCAACCCAAAGAACGCTGCAAAGCCCAGCCGTGCAACGAGGGGCCACCGTGCCTGCGCTAGGCACAGCATGGCCGCCAGTGCAAAGAGGATCGTGACAATCCAGGAAATGGGTATTGTGGTCATGCCGCATCAATAAACCCACCGCTCTGCCGTTGCCAGAAACTTGCATAGAGCCCGCCTTGTTTCAAAAGCGCGTCATGCGTGCCTTCTTCGATGATCTTGCCATCATCCAGCACGACAATCCGATCCATTTGCGCAATCGTACTCAAGCGGTGGGCGATGGCGATGACGGTTTTGCCCTCCATCATACCATAGAGTGTATCTTGGATTGCGGCCTCGACCTCAGAATCGAGCGCGGATGTCGCCTCGTCCAGAACCAAGATCGGTGCGTCCTTTAGGATCACACGGGCGAGCGCCACGCGCTGCCGCTGACCGCCCGAGAGTTTCACACCGCGCTCGCCCACATGGGCCTCGTACCCGGCGCGGCCTTGGGGGTCCTCAAGCGTGAGGATGAAGTCATGCGCCTCGGCCCGTTTGGCCGCTTCGATCATCTGATCCTCGGTTGCATCGGGGCGGCCATAAAGGATGTTGTCGCGGACCGAGCGGTGCAACAGCGTGCTGTCTTGTTGGACCATGCCGATTTTCGAGCGCAGGCTGTCTTGCGTGACGGACCGGATGTCCTGGCCGTCAATCAAGATTTGGCCCCCTTCGATATCATAAAACCGTAAAAGCAGTTTCACGAGCGTTGACTTCCCTGCCCCTGACCGACCGACGAGACCGATTTTCTCGCCGGGTTGGATCACCAGGTCGACTTCAGACAATCCACCTGTTTCTTTCCCATAATGGTGCGTGGCTTTCCGGAACGCGATTTCCCCATTTGACATGTCCAATGGTTGTGCATTGGCGGCATCGGTGAGCGTGATCGGATCGGTGATGGTTTCCATGCCTTCGGAGACGACGCCAAGTGATCGAAAGAATGAGGACAGCGCCCACATGATCCAACCGGTCATGGCGTTCAGGCGCAAGGTGAGTGCAGTCGCGGCCGCAATAATGCCGACGCTGGCCGCATCAATCGTCCAAAGCCAAAGGGCCCAACCAACGACCCCGATGATCAGCAAACCGTTCAAGACAGTTAGGGTCACATCCATGACGGTGAAAATCCGCATCTCTCGGGCAAAGGTCTGCCGCGTTTCTTCAACGGCTTCCTTTGCGTATTCAAGCTCGTTGTCGTGATGAGCAAAGAGTTTGACCGCGTGGATATTGGTGTAGCTGTCCACCACGCGGCCAGTTGTTCGCGACCGTGCGTCTGCACTTGCTTTACTGGCGGGGCCGACGCGTTTGAGCGTCCAGCGGACCAGGAGGCCGTAAAGGACCAGCCAGATCACCAATGGGATGGCAAGCCGGGGATCCGCCTCTGACAACAGGATGACCGCGCCGATCAAATACGCGATGGAAAAGGTGATAGCGTCGAAGACCTGAAAGATGGCTTCGCCTGCGCTGGGGGGTGTTTGCATGATGCGGTTGGCGATGCGACCTGCAAAGTCGTTTTCGAACCAGCCAACGGATTGGCGCAGCACTTGTTTGTGGGCCCGCCAGCGGTAGAGCGTGCCGTAATTGGGCATCAGCCCATTGTTGAGGAACAAGACATCAAGACCCTGCAACATCGGTCGAAGGATCAGGATAAACACAGCCATCGCGCCCATTTCCCAGGCATGGGCGGCCCAAAACGCGGCCGGTGTTGTGTCTGAGAAGAGGTCCACGAGGCGCCCCATATACCAAATCAGCCCGACCTCGACCCCCGCGACGATGATGGAGAATATCGTGAGAATGACGAAGAGACGCTTAAACGGTTGGGACCAATTCCACATGAACGCGAACAGCGTGCGGGGCGGCGTATCCGTTTCGGGATAGTCGGCATAAGGGTCAATCAGATTTTCGAACCAACGGAACATAGGCGCTGACCTCCAAAGCAGCCGACCAGGATACACGAAAACCTATGACATTGTCATGACAGTTTCGAAGAAATCCACCGCCAGCTGTCTGCACACATCACCTCAAGGTCTCGTTCCGCGGAAAATCCTAGGAGATGTTCTGCTTTTTTGGGGTCAGCATAAACGCTCGCGACGTCGCCCGCCCGACGTTCCACGACTGAATATGGGAGGCTTTTGCCAGACGCCGCCTCGTAGGCGCGCAACATTTCCAACACGCTGTACCCTTTGCCGGTTCCGATATTCACCGTGTGTGGTTGGCCTTGGAGTAGTTCCTGAAGGCTCAGAACATGAGCTCGCGCGAGATCGACCACATGAATGTAATCACGCACGCCTGTCCCATCGGGTGTGTTGTAGTCATCCCCGAATACACGGAGCTCTGGCAGATCGCCGACTGCGACTTTCGCAATATAGGGCATCAGATTATTTGGTGTGTCGAGGGGATCTTCGCCGATCATGCCGCTTTCATGCGCGCCCACTGGATTAAAGTATCTTAGGATACCAACCGAGAATTCAGGGTTCGTTGCTGAGATTGCCTCGAGCATCTGTTCGCCAACGAGCTTCGTAAGGCCGTATGGATTGGTGGCAGAGCGCGGGGCATCTTCGGAGATAGGAAGCGTCGATGGTGAACCATAAATGGTGGCGCTTGATGAATAGACGAAGGCCTTCGTCTGGTGTTTTTGGGTAAGCTGCAACAGGGTCGTAAGGCCCGTGAGATTGACATGAAAATAGTCGAGGGGTTTTTGAACGGACTCGCCCACCGCTTTGAGCGCAGCAAAATGTACAATACCGTCGAATGCGTGGTCTTTGAAAACACGTTCGAGCTGGGATGCGTCGGTGACATCGGCTTCGATCAGACTGACAGGGCGCTGTGTGATTTGTCGAAGACGATCTGGAACATCGCGCCGCGCATTAGAAAAGTTGTCGAGGATCACGACATCAAACCCCGCATCAATAAGCGCAACATAGGTGTGTGAACCGATAAAGCCGGCGCCGCCCGTCAACAGAATCTTAGGTGTCATTCGTGCCTCCATCGAACGGGCCCCTATCAGTCATGGCGTGGTTGGCAAAGTCACACCCGTTTGTCAGCTTTCATAGCGTGTTGAACCCCGTCGCGTTGGATCAATTGGGAGATCTGTATAGAGTGCTTGGTGCGCACGTTGTGAACATCCTTGACGCGGGCAGAGATGGCAGTTGATGCCAATCGGCTGTGGGGCTTCTGGTGTTGTATCCGAATAGACGAGCTCTGGTGCATGCTCAATCGGGCAGCCGAGGGCGACCACGAGACGACGTTCTTCTTCGTTGGCTTGGCCGTTATAGGGTCGCTCACTTGTTCCGCACAACGTAAAAAACTGCGCGCCGTCTGGCATTTCTACACGTTGCGTAATGATACGCCCCGGCGTGCGGAACGCTGTGTGCATGTTCCATGCCGGACAGGCCCCACCATATTCCGCAAGTTGGAACGATGTTGCATTAAATCGCTTGGTGACGTTGCCCGCTTTGTCAACGCGCAGAAAAAAGAACGGGATGCCCTTTGCGCCGTCCCTTTGCAGCGTCGTGAGACGATGCGCGGCTTGTTCGAAATTTACCCCGTATCGAGTTGCCAGAAGTTCCAGATCGTAGCGGCTGTCCTGGGCGTCTTTCAAGAAGGACTGGTAGGGCATAAGCAAGGCCGCCGCGAAGTAGTTCCCAAGCTCTACGCGCAAGCGTTCTTGAGCTCGAATCCCGTCCAGATGCGCGCCATCGATCATTGATGTGATTTCTGATCCGAACTCCACCAAGGCAACCACATGGGCGAGTTGAAATATCTTGTTTCGATGGTCGAGCGCTTCTGAAATGCGAAGACGTTTCGCTTCGGCGTTATAGACCCGCAAATTTCCATCCATCGCGTCCATTCGCGCGACCTCTGTCTCAATCTCAGACTTAACCAGCAACCGTTGTTTCAATGTTGCGAAGGCAACATCCATGTTGAGTGCTGTTGATCTACGAACGTCCTCAGCGGCGTCTTCTAGGACCGTAAAGTGATTTTTGTTCTCTCGGAAATAGTCATGAACTTGACCTTCTGGCGAAGATCGAACCATTCCTTCGCGCCCGGAATCCGAGCGATCGCGCATGATAGTTTCGGTAAGGCGTCGGTAATTTTTTTGCAGCGCTAAAAAGTTCTGAACAATCGTCGGACAGTGATCGATCGCCGCACGAAGTTCCTGAAGGTCTGGCTCTGCCCCGAACAACGGGTCTTGAAACGCGTTTCTGAGATCATTGAGTTTTAGAGCGGTATCATCTTTGACGAGATCTCTCCAATCCAACCCGTATGCATCCGAGAGCCGCATGAGCATTTGCACAGATAGGCTGCGCTGATTGCTTTCGAGTAGCGTTATGTAGGCTGGAGACACCCCAAGGGTTTGGGCGACCTCTGCCTGTGTTTGCTTCCTATCCCGGCGCAGTTGCCGCAACCGCGGGCCAACAAAAGTCTTTCCAACTGGCGTTAACATTACAACCTTACAAATTGTATGAATGTTACATAAACAAAAAACACACTAACACGTTTTCACGTGACGTCCAGTCACCACAAAGTACTTCTGGCGTCGACCATCGTCGAGCCGACTCGGCGATGTCGAGGACCAGACGCGCCGCTTCTCTCTCCACCTCAGCGGCGCGTCACAAACGCGAAGGAGCCGGAGAAATGACTTTCACCCAACCAGATGTATTGTTGCTCGGCCCCGGTCCTTCGAACCCGGACAGCGCGACCCTTAAGGCAATGGCGCAGCCAACCCTTGGGCATTTGGATCCGCGGTTTGGTGACATGATGGAAGAGGTCAAAGACCTCCTGCGTTATGCGTTCCAAACTGAAAATAAAATGACGTTCCCACTCTCTGCGCCTGCATCGCTTGCGATGGAAAGTGCTCTTTGCAATTTGTTGGAGCGGGGCGATAAGGCCATCATTTGCCAAAACGGAGTTTTTGGCGGGCGCATGGCTGACATTGTCGAACGGATCGGCGCCGAATTGGTTTTGATTCAAGATGAGTGGGGCAAGCCTGTTTCGACGGACAAACTCGCGGCGGCCGTGGCGGATCATCCAGACGCCAAATTGGTGGGCTTTGTCCATGCAGAAACATCGACTGGCGTCTGTTCCGATGCATCGGCTATCGCAAAGATTGCACGCGATGCGGGCATGTTGACCCTTATGGATACGGTCACAGGTCTGGCTGGCGTCCCGGTGAAGGTCGATGCCTGGGGCATTGATGTTTGTTATTCTGGCACGCAGAAATGCCTTGGTGTCCCACCGGGCTTGGCACCGATGACATTTTCTGATCGCGCGCTTGATGTGATTTCTCAGAGAAGCACCAAAGTGCAAAGCTGGTTCTGCGACCTGAACCTTGTGATGGGATATTGGTCCGGCGAAGGCGCACGCAGCTATCACCACACGGCGCCTGTAAATGCCGTCTATGGTCTGTATGTCGCTCTTAAGAAGCTCAAAGAAGAAACTCTTGAGGTCAGCCAAAAACGCCATTCCTGTGCACATAAAGTGTTGAAGGAAGAGATGGAAAAGCTCGATCTCGACTTCTTAGTGGATGAAGACCATCGTCTTCCTCAAATGAACGCGATCCTCATCCCTGAAGGATGCGACGATGCCGCGATCCGTAAGGAGATGCTGATGACCTATGGCATTGAGATGGGCGCTGGGCTGGGGCCATTTGCAGGGAAAGTGTGGCGTCTTGGTCTTATGGGTCCAAACGCGCATCGGGGTACTGTCGAACGTTGGGCGGTTGCCCTGACGCAAGTGCTTAAAAATGCGCGGCAAGCGCAGCTGGATGCGCATTTGATTGCTGCCGAGTAAAGTTAGTTCCTAAAAAGTAACGAGTTTTGGGCCGATCCCGTGGGGTCGGCCCTACTTTGTCTTGCCAGGCGCGGAACCAGAGGCATTATCAGCAGAGGAAATCCAACAGGAGAGGATTATGAAAAAGACACTGCTCACTAGCGCACTTGCGCTGTCTTTGGGCTCGGCAGCAATGGCAGATGACACCGTCAAGATTGGTGTTTTCTTGGGCTTTACAGGCCCGATTGAAAGCCTTGTGGCACAAATGGCGCCCGGTGCGGAACTCGCGATCACAGAAGTTTCTGAATCCGGTGCTTTCATGGGGGGCAAAACGGTCGAAGCGGTTCGCGCAGACACGACATGTGTTGATGCCGCAGCCGCAACTGCAGCAGCTGAGCGTTTGATTACAGCCGATGGTGTGTCAGGAATCGTCGGGGGGGATTGCTCCGGTGTTACCGGAGCGACGCTTGCAAATGTTGCTCTTCCAAACGGTATGGTCATGATTTCCCCATCCGCAACGTCTCCTGCGCTTTCAACGGCTGAGGATAACGGCTTGTTTTTCCGCACGGCGCCATCTGATGCCCGCCAGGGTGTGGTCATGACCGACGTGATCATGGACCGCGGATTTAAGGAAGTCGCGCTGACATACACAAACAATGATTACGGAAAAGGTCTTGCCGACGCTTTCCAGGCGGCATTCGAAGCGGCGGGTGGAACGGTCACGATCTCAACGGGTCACGAAGACGGTAAGGCGGACTACGCCGCTGAGGTTGGTGCTCTCGCCGCCGCTGGTGGTGACGTCCTGGTTGTCGCAGGTTATCTTGACCAAGGGGGCCAAGGCATCATTCAAGGGTCGTTGGATACAGGCGCGTTTGATACATTCGTTCTACCGGATGGTATGGTGGGGGATGCCCTTCCAGCGGCGATTGGCCCAGACTTGAATGGATCTTTCGGTCAAAACCCATCGGCACAACCTGAAATCCTCGACAAATACACAGCCATCGTTGGCGATGCGTTTGATGGGACATCACCATTCTCCGCGGAATCATACGATGCTGCCGCATTGATCATGCTGGCAATGCAAGCCGCCGATTCAACAGATCCCCAAGTCTACAAAGACAAAGTCTTTGACGTCGCGAACGCACCGGGTGAGCCGATCGCACCAGGCGAACTGGGCAAGGCGCTCGAGATCCTCGCGAATGGTGGTGATATCGACTATGTTGGCGCCTCCAATGTTGAGCTGGTTGGTCCGGGTGAAGCATCCGGCAACTATCGCGAGATCGAAATCCAAGATGGCGGCATCTCTGTTGTTGGCTACCGCTAAACATTTCGACTAAAGAAGATTAGGCCCGGGGGAGACCTCGGGCCTTGTCTTATGGGGGCTTCATGATCCGGGTCGAGGGACTGACTAAAAAATTCGGTGGGTTTACCGCAGTGAACGAGGCCTCGCTCGAGATCGCGACCGGGTCCATTACTGGATTGATTGGTCCAAATGGGGCGGGAAAAACTACGCTGTTCAATGTGATTGCAGGGGTACATCACCCAACTTCGGGAGCGGTCTTTCTTCAAGACGAAGAAATTACGGGGCTCGCCCCCCATGAGCTCTTCCACAAAGGTGTGCTGCGCACATTCCAGATCGCGCATGAATTCTCGAGTATGACGGCGCGGGAAAACCTGATGATGGTGCCCAGTGGGCAGTCAGGGGAGAGCCTTTTGGGCGCGTGGTTTGGTGGCGCAAAAGTGCGTGCCGAGGAAGAGGCGTTGCAGGAGAAGGCCGATGAGGTCTTGGACTTCCTCACAATTTCCCATGTCGCGGATGAGCTGGCGGGCAATCTGTCTGGCGGTCAGAAAAAGCTGTTGGAGCTGGGACGGACCATGATGGTGGATGCCAAGATCGTTTTCTTGGACGAAGTGGGCGCCGGTGTGAACCGGACGCTCTTGAACACGATTGCGGATGCGATTTTGCGTTTGAATAAAGAGCGGGGCTATACGTTTTGTGTGATCGAACATGACATGGATTTCATTGGCAAGCTCTGTGACCCGGTGATCGTGATGGCCGAAGGAGCTGTGCTGGCCGAGGGCACAATCGAAGAGATCAAATCGAATGAACAGGTGATCGAGGCCTATTTGGGCACGGGCCTAAAAAATAAAACGACGGAGCCTGCGTGATGCAGTTCGAAGCCTCCGGCATACGCGTTTCGCCCTTGGCGAAATCGCGATTGGATATTTTACAAAAGAAGAAGTGCGGGACCTTCAGTCATGAGTGAGCCCTTCCTCATTGGAGACAGTATGACGGGAGGTTACGGCACGGGTGCGGATATTCTCCATGAGTGTACCATTGCTGCCGACAAAGGCGAGATTGCTGTAATTGTGGGGCCAAATGGGGCGGGGAAATCCACCGCGATGAAGGCCATTTTTGGCATGTTGAATGTCCGACAAGGGGCCGTGCGATTGGATGGCGAAGATATCACGACCCTGTCGCCGCAGGCGCGGGTCGCCAAAGGCATGGCCTTTGTTCCGCAAACCAATAATGTTTTTCCAACGATGAGTGTTGAAGACAACCTCGAGATGGGGGCGTTTCTGCGTGACGATGACATCGATGAGACGATGGAGCAGGTCTATGGCCTCTTTCCAGTTCTCAAGGAAAAACGCCGTCAAAATGCAGGTGAGCTTTCGGGGGGACAGCGCCAACAAGTGGCCGTGGGGCGTGCACTGATGACCCAACCGAAACTGTTGATGTTGGACGAACCGACGGCAGGTGTTTCGCCCATCGTGATGGACGAGCTCTTTGATCGGATTATTGAAGTCGCACGGACAGGTATTTCGATCCTCATGGTGGAACAGAATGCACGCCAAGCGCTAAACATTGCGGATAAGGGCTATGTTCTGGTGCAAGGGCGGAACCGTTACACCGATACCGGAGAGGCGCTTTTGGCCGATCCCGATGTGCGCAAGAGTTTTCTGGGGGGATAGATATGGAAATTCTAAACGCCATTATCCTTTTTTCCCAATTCGTTTTCATTCCTGCGCTTGCGTATGGATCCCAGCTGGCCCTCGGCGCATTGGGCGTCACGTTGATCTACGGTATTTTGCGGTTTTCGAATTTCGCTCATGGGGACACGATGGCGTTCGGGACCATGGCGGTGATCCTTTTCACGTGGTGGTTCCAGGCCATGGGACTTAGCCTTGGACCGTTGCCCACAGCCCTTTTGGCGTTACCCATTGGGATTGTCTTTTGTGCTCTTTTTGTCCTGGCAACGGACTGGGCGGTTTACAGGTTTTATCGCAAGCAACGGTCAGCGCCGGTGATTTTTGTGATCGCATCGGTGGGTGTGATGTTTGTCATGAACGGTGTCGTGCGCTTCATCATCGGCCCGGATGACCAACGTTTTGCCGATGGGGAGCGGTTTATCATCAGCGCGCGTACGTTCAGGGAGCTGACTGGGATGGCAGAAGGCCTAACGTTCAAAGTGTCGCAAGGGATTACAATCGCGACGGCTGTTTTGGTCGTCGCAGCTCTCTTTTGGTTTTTGAACCGCACCCGAACGGGAAAATCTATGCGAGCGTTTTCCGACAATGAGCATCTTGCGTTGTTGTCGGGGATTAACCCGGACAAAGTCGTCACCGTAACATGGATCTTGGCCGCAGCGCTCGCCACGATCGCCGGGACACTCTATGGCCTCGACAAGAGTTTCAAACCCTTCACGTATTTTCAGCTTCTCCTTCCAATCTTCGCGGCCGCGATCGTGGGGGGGCTTGGGTCGCCCGTCGGGGCCATTGCAGGCGGCTTTGTTGTCGCATTCTCAGAAATAATGCTGACAGCGGCCTATCGAAAAATGGTTGCCTACATCACGCCAGGTGATTGGACACCCGATGGCCTCGTTCAGCTCTTGTCTACGGACTACAAGTTTGCGGTGAGTTTTGTTATTCTATTGCTTGTTTTAGTGTTTCGACCGACCGGCCTATTCGCGGGGAAAGCTGTATGATGACGACCAAATTTAGTGGTCCGCTGGCCTTCGGAGTGATGGCCATGTTGTTTATCGCGGTTGGCCTGCTCCAGAGCTGGAATGTCAGCCTGTCCATTCTGAACTTGTGCTTAATCAGCGCGATTATGGCGTTGGGCGTAAATATCCAATGGGGCTATGCGGGATTGTTCAATGTTGGGGTCATGGGGTTCGCCGCGCTTGGTGGTCTGGCGGCGGTGCTCATCTCGATGCCCCCTGTTACGGAAGCGGTTGTCGTCGGAGGTCGTGGAATCTTTCTTGGTCTTTTGCTTGGCGCGCTGACGATCGGACTTTCCATCACGTTGTACAAGGTCCTTCCCCGAGGATGGCTGCGATCCATTGGGGTCGCTGTCGCGATCATCATTGGTTATGCGGTGACGCGGCAGGTCTTTGTGCCCGCGACGGCCCTTGTCGAGGCGATCGAACCTGCCAAGACCGGATATCTCGGGGGATTTGGCCTTCCAGTTTTGGTGGCCTGGCCCGTCGGTGGTTTGTTTGCGGGTCTTGCTGCATGGATTGTTGGTAAGATCACCTTGGGTCTGCGCTCTGATTACCTGGCGATTGCAACCCTTGGGATTTCCGAAATTATCGTTGCTATTCTCAAACACGAAGACTGGCTGGCGCGGGGAGTGAAAAATGTAAATGGCATCCCGAGGCCAACAACCGTTCCCTATGAAATAGATCTCCAACAAAGCGAATGGTTCGCGGATCTCACAACACGCCTTGGCGCCGACTTGGTGACGTTTTCGAGCATCTTCGTGAAGCTGAATTACGCGGTCCTTTTCGCCGCTGTCTTGTTGATTGTCCTTTGGCTTTCAGAACGCGCGTTGAAGTCCCCCTGGGGCCGGATGATGCGTGCAATTCGCGACAACGAAATCTCTGCAAACGCGATGGGAAAGGATGTAACAGCTCGCCATTTGCAGGTTTTTATCATTGGCTCCGTCGTCGTGGGGATAGCTGGTGCAATGCTCACGACGTTGGACGGACAATTGACGCCAAGTTCGTACCAACCCCTCCGGTTTACCTTCTTGATTTGGGTTATGGTGATCGTTGGCGGGTCCGGGAATAACTGGGGTGCAGTTCTGGGCGGTTTTGTGATTTGGTTCTTTTGGGTGCAAGCGGAGCCCATCGGCTTGTGGCTCATGGACACGATTACAGCTGGCATGCCGGAAGACAGTGGATTGCGCGCGCATCTTTTGGATAGTGCGGCACATATGCGTTTGATGACCATGGGCCTGATATTGTTACTGGTATTGAGGTTCTCTCCACGCGGTGTGATTCCGGAGAGGTAGCGCGTTATGGTGCTGTACAGCTTGGATCGACTGCTTATTTTCTCCGCTGCGTTTATCCGCCTATCGTTTCGGCTTTGCATTTGCGCAGTTGTTGCTGTCGTCCTCATGATGATTGCGTACTCAGCGGTTCAACCCCTTCCCGGACTATATATGATGTCGGAAGCGCGACGGCTTGGCGGGTTTGAACGAGATTGGGCCCCGATCGAGGAAATGGCACCGGTGATTGCGCGATCAGTTGTCGCGGCCGAGGACGCAAATTTTTGCGCACATAACGGCGTGGACTGGGATGAGCTATTTGAAGTGATTGAGGAAGGGGCGAGCCGCGGGGCGTCTACGATTACGCAGCAGGTCGCAAAGAATGTGTTTCTTTGGCACGAGCGATCCTATCTTCGCAAAGCGATTGAGATTGTATTTGCGCTCGGCATTGAGGCTTTTTGGTCAAAAGAAAGGATCATAGAGGTTTATCTCAACGTGGCTGAGTTTGACGAGGGCGTCTTTGGTATCGAGGCGGCGTCGCTACATTACTTCGGAGTTTCCGCCGCGGATATCTCGCCGTTGCAGGCCGCACGGCTTGCATCAATTTTGCCGGATCCAAAGGACCGCTCGGCCTCAAACCCGGGAAATTTTACCCGCCAAAAAGCGCTAAGCGTACGCGACGGAGCCGAAACGATCAGGCTTGACGGTCGCGCCGATTGTTTTGAATAACGCGCCATGGGCTTGTAAGCCCCGCTCGCTTAGATAAATGATTGCGCTATGCACAAGCTGTATCATTTCCCTTTGTCGCCGCCTTGCCGAAAGGTTCGTCTTGTTTTGGCTGAAAAAGGGCTCGACGTTGAACTTATCGAAGAGAGATATTGGGAAAACCGGCAAGATTTTCTTCGGATGAATCCGGCCGGAGATGTGCCCGTCCTTCGAAACCCCGAGCTTGTTCTTCCGGTGGCGACGGCCATTTGCGAATATATTGAGGAACGACACCCCGAGCCGCCCTTGCTTCCGAAAACTGTCAAAGCCCGTGCCGAAGTGCGCCGTCTTGTGGGATGGTTTGACGAGAAATTTGGGCGTGAGGTCTCTGAACCCCTCCTGCGCGAAAGGGTGATCAAAAAGCTCTCGATGACCGGGCAACCAGACAGCCAAGCTGTAAAATCGGGTGTGAAAGCGGCGCGGTTTCATCTGGACTACATGAATTGGTTACTGGAGCGGCGAAAATGGCTTGGTGGGGATGCTATTTCCCTCGCGGATTTCACTGCGGCGGCGCATCTCAGTTGCCTGGATTATATTTCGGATGTCGATTGGACACGATCTGAAATTGTCAAAGAATGGTATGCAACGGTCAAAAGCCGCCCGGCATTCCGGTCTCTTTTGGCAGATCAACTGCCGGGGTTTCCCGCAGCATCGCATTATTCAGACCTGGATTTCTAGGTGGGCTTGCGCGCTGAACTTCGCGAACAAGCATTGGACGAAGGGTTTTCGCTTTGCCGTTTCACCCGTCCAGATGCGATACCGGAGGCCTCTGCGCGGCTCGAGAGCTTTCTGTCTAAAGGGCATCACGGGACAATGGCTTGGATGTTGGAACGCCGGGTTTGGCGCGGCAATCCAGCGGCGCTATGGCCCAAAGCGAGGTCCATCATCATGCTCGCCGAAGCGTATACGCCGGACCACAACCCCCTTGATGATCTCCGGCACAAAGATCGCGCCTGTATTTCAGCTTATGCGGGTGACCGCGATTATCATGATATTGTAAAAAAGCGTCTAAAGCGTTTGGGTGGATGGTTGGTTGCAAAAGCAGGTGGTGAGATCAAAGTCTTCGTCGATACAGCGCCGGTAATGGAAAAGCCACTTGCGGCGGCGTCAGGCCTTGGATGGCAAGGGAAACACACCAATCTGGTATCGCGCGACCTCGGGAATTGGTTCTTTCTGGGCGCGATATTTACTACGTTGGACTTTCACGACGATGCGCCAGAAACCGATCATTGTGGGTCCTGCCGCGCCTGTTTGGACATTTGCCCAACCGACGCATTTCCTGCCCCGTATCAACTCGATGCGCGACGTTGCATTTCTTACCTCACGATTGAGCATAAAGGAGCGGTTGATGAGGATTTACGGAGCCTGATTGGAAACCGAATTTACGGATGTGACGATTGCCTCGCAATTTGTCCTTGGAACAAGTTTGCCACCGATGCGCGTGATATGGGATATCGCGCGCGACCAGAAAACCGGCTTCCCGCGCTGCGCGATCTCGCAACGCTCGATGATCATGCCTTCCGGAACCGTTTTCGGAAAAGCCCGATCAAGCGAATTGGTCGTGATCGTTTTGTTCGTAACGTGCTCTATGCGATCGGAAACTCTGACAGTGTGGAGTTGCGCCCGGTTGCCGAGCAAAAGACAACCGATGCCGCGCTTGTGGTCAGAGATGCCGCTGAATGGGCCGTCGAGAGGCTGAGACATCTATGAGCGTACTGTTGAGCATTGGGCACGGCTTTTCCGCCGCATTTCTTGAAAAGTTGATCGGGCCGGAAGGTTGGCACATCATCGCGACCACCCGGTCGTCCGATAAGGCGGCATTTCTGTCTTCGCGTGGTCTAGAGGCCGTGGAATGGCCTGGAACAGATCTTGAGCAGCACTTTGCGAAGGCGACACATGTGCTTTCCTCCGTTGCGCCCTCTGAAAATGGTGATCCAGTGCTCGATGCGTTTGGGGATGTTTTAAGGCATTCGTCGCATCTGCGCTGGGTTGGGTATTTGTCAACAACGGGCGTTTATGGAGATCATCAAGGGGGTTGGGTCGATGAAGAGACACCTCTAAACCCCAGCACGACCCGAGGAAAGCACCGCGTTGCCGCAGAAAGAGCATGGCGCGCGCTTGACCTGCCTCTGCATATCTTTCGTCTCGCAGGTATTTATGGGCCTGGACGAGGACCATTTGCCAAAGTGCGTAATGGGACGGCGCGCCGCATCGTCAAACCAGGCCAGGTGTTCAGCCGTATCCATGGAGAAGACATTGCGCAGGTGCTCTGGGCTTCGATCAGAAAACCGCGTCCAGGTGCAATCTACAATGTGTGTGACGACTTAGCAGCGCCGCCGGAAGATGTGATCCAATATGCTGCCGAACTCCTCGGGCGTCCTATTCCTGTCGCAGAAGAATTTGATACTGCCGAGATGTCGCCCATGGCCCGAAGTTTTTATGCTGAATCAAAGCGCGTCAAAAACGATCTCATAAAATCTGAACTTGGTGTTGAACTTGCATATCCGGACTATCGTATCGGTTTGACGAGCCTGCTTGGGTCGGAAGAATTCGTTTGACTTAACGACATCGATCTACGCCTCTAATATCGTAAAGTTATGAGCACCCCATGAGCGACACACCGCGGATCTTCTTACTTGGACCAAACAAATGCGGTACAACATCCTTTCACCGCTTGTTTGAGGCGAGTGGTATTCCGTCGATACATTGGAAATGTAGCCGAACGGATCGGTTCCTGGCGCATGTTATGATAACAAATGTCTCGCTTGGCAGAAATCCAATTGCCGGACTCGAGGAATATGTTGCGTTTTCTGATATGAATTTTGCATCCAACCAAATTTGGATTGAGGCAAAGTGCTTCTTCCGGGAAATGCATAAGCATAATCAGGATGCGTATTTTATTTTGAACACACGTGACGAGGACGACTGGCTGCTGTCCCGCAGCAAACATCAGGTTTGGAAGAGACCAAACTTTAAGAAGCTTCTGAGCAAAGAAAAGATCGGCTCTTGGGATCGCGTAAAGCGCACGATTGCCCAGCGTATTAAGCAAGCTAATACAAAGCGACGGCTCCGAGGGAGTACCAATGACTTTGTGACAACGCCCAGCTGGATTGACCGTGCAATGAAAGCAGTTGGAACATCAAACGCCGAGGAAATTATGGAACTCTGGCGCTTGGATTTTCGTCGACACAACGCTGATGTCGCCGACTATTTTTCGGGCCATCCAAAGTTTCTGACGTTTAACATCGACAGCGATCATATTTCCGATGTGTCGGATTTCTTATCGCCCGACTTTTCGATCAACAAGACAGCCTGGAAGCATCACAACCGGACATCTTAGCCGTGCTGCTATCAGACCAATAAAACTTGCGTTCCGACCTTTGCCAATTCGAAAAGCTCGGAGATGTGCTCGTTGTATAGGCCTATGCAGCCGTTTGATGAAAGGCGGCCAATCTTGCGCGTGTCATGCGTTCCATGAATGCGATAGTACTGCCAGCTCAGATACAAAGCGTGCGTACCAAGTGGGTTATCGGGCCCTGGCGGAATATATCGTGGCCAATCCGGATTACGCTTCAACATATTTGCGGTTGGACGCCAGTCGGGTCCAACACGTTTTTGAATAACGGACGTCCGGCCAGTTCTTGTGAGTTCGGGCGACAAGGGCACGGAGGTCGGATAGAGTTTGTAAATACTCTCATCTTCCGACCAATAATGGAGTGCCTTCGATTTGGTATCACACAGGATTGCCCCGTTATCGAGGCTCGCGAAGTAATCTTGCCACTGACGCATTCTAAAACCGGATGAATTTCGCTTTACCGTACCTGTCTCGGGGTTTGCGATGCGTTCTGGATCAATGAACGGGTCTGGCGCTTCTCCGGTATTCTCAGGGATTCTTTCCGGCGGCAGTCCTCCGGTCGTTTGGGCAATCGCAGGCATAGCGAGCGTGCTACCAGCCACAATCAATGCGCTTCGACGGGTCAATTCCTTTGATTTCTGTGTCATCCCTGCACTCCTTTGTCGCTTTTCTACGCCGTGAATTGCCGACGCTCAACTCACAGGATTGTCAACGTACATGTTTTTCATCCATGAGAGGCTTGTGGCATTGGATCGACGGAGCGCCAACGGGGGAATCATGACAGTTAAGACATTGATTGGCTTAGTTTTCACGGCCTTTATGACCGTTGCTTGTACAACAAGTTCCCAATCGCCGAGCACCGGCTATGATTATGGGGTCGAGGCATTCAAGATTCGCGGCAGAATGGAAAACCAGATTCTTGAGCGACATCTCGAAACGATCAATGCCCTCCGCCTCTCACAAGGGCTTGCGGCGCTTGAATATTCAGATGCGCTTACGGCTGCGGCCTTGAAGCACGCCGCTGATATCAAGGTACAGGCACGTGCTTGGCATTTCGGATCCGACGGAACATCACCGATTGAGCGGATTGCCAATGCAGGCTTTCCCGGCCAATTGGTTGGTGAAAACCTTTCGGAAACGTATGAAGATGATCAAGTTACGCTACAGGCCTGGCTTCGGGATCCAAACTCTCGATCAGTGATACTTGATCCAAATGCGCGCTATATCGGATTTGCTTGGTTCCAGGAGCCAAACTGGAAATTGTGGTGGGTTCAAGTGATCGGTGACGGGTCAAACACGAATGTAAACCAAGGTTTCTAGTTCCACCATTGCGTAAACTTCTTCCATCTGGCGGTTCGATACTGCGATGCATCCTGCTGTCCAATCTCGACCACCGGCTTTTTCCCGGCTCGTCACGGGACCACCATGTATGAATATATCGCCGCCGGGGTGTTTGCCCTGGGCGCGTGCGTTCTCCCAATCAACCCGGTTTGGGTATGAAATCCCGAGGGAGAGATGGTAACGGCTGTTTTCGTTCTTTCGGTCGATGCGGTAGAGACCTTCCGGCGTCTTCCCATCGCCAAGGAATTCCTTGTGTCCGTAAGGTGCAAACCCAAGGGCGATCCGGTACTTTTTGATCACTTTCCCATTTGACGACAAATACATGCGACGAACGGTCTTATCGATGGTGACCTGTGTAATCTGGGGGCCATCATACGTCAGAAGCCGTTTGCCATTCGCAAAGGCCGGACGTGACACAACAAGAGCTGGCGCTGACAGTAATAAATGTCTTCGTTTCATCCCCTACACCTCAAGCTCTGCGGGTGTGTCTCGCCCGTTCTGTTTCGCTTTTCAGTTGGCCACAAGCGGCCATAATATCTTCACCTCTAGGTGTTCGAACCGGACTTGCATAGCCTGCCTTGTTCACAATCTCGGCAAATGCCTCAATTCGATCCCAGTCTGACCGTTCATAGGGCGCACCTGGCCATGGATTAAACGGAATCAGATTTATCTTTGCAGGGATACCCGAAATGAGTTTGACCAATCGCCGCGCGTCGGTGTCACTGTCGTTCACTCCTTTGAGCATCACGTATTCGAAGGTGATCCGTTCCGCATTGGACAGTCGCGGATATTCGCGGCAGGCGCGTAGAAGTTCTTCGATCTTATGTTTTCGATTGATCGGCACCAACACGTCTCGCAATTCGTCTGTGGTGGCGTGGAAACTGATGGCAAGCATACATCCAATTTCGCGGCCAACGCGTTCGATCTCTGGCACAATGCCGGAAGTCGATAGAGTGATGCGCCGTCGTGATAGGCTGATCCCTTCGCCATCCATTGCGATGAGCATGGCGTCGCGTACATTGTCTGTGTTGTAGAGGGGCTCCCCCATTCCCATCAGAACAATGTTTGACAACAGTCTTTTGTCACCAGGCGGCTTATCCCATTCGTTCAAGTCATCTCTTGCGACCAATATCTGACCAACGATCTCTGCGGCGGTTAGGTTGCGAACAAGCCGCTGGGTGCCGGTATGGCAAAAGGTGCAGGTGAGCGTGCATCCAACTTGTGAGGAAATACACAACGTTCCCCGATCATCTTCTGGGATGAAGACGGCCTCTACCTCGTGACCTCCATCAATCCGAAGCAAATACTTTCTGGTGCCGTCTGTGCTGACCTGGCGGGTCACTATCTCCGGACGTTTGAGAACGAATGTCTCTGAAAGATGAAGTCGAAATGACTTCGCCAGATTGGTCATGCTGTCGAAATCATGGACACCCTTTTGATAAAGCCATTGCCAGATTTGCCCGGTCCGCATTTTGACTTGTTTTTCAGGTGTGCCGGTGTCCACCAGCGCTTGCGCAAGTTGATCGCGTGTAAGACCAATCAGGTTTGGCCGCGGATCGGACACAATCCGTGGGGCGGTTCTCACATCTGGGGTAACGGCCTTTTGCATGGGCGGCACTTAACGCCGCCCCACTGTCACATCAAGCGCCGCAGAGGCTTTCTATTTTCTCAAAGGCTGCTGTGAAACCGGTGAGCGAAAATGTATCCTCAGTATCGGTCCCACGCGCACTGCGGGCCGTGACGACAGCTTGGGCCCCCTTTTTCATAGAGTTGATAATTTTCGCGTCGGTTTCTTCGTCCGCTGAAAACGCCGTGTCGCCATTTGCCAAGAGTGCATAGCGCGCCGACCCAATTTGGAGCTCGGCTTCACTGTTGGGCGCAAAGGGATAGCCAGAGGCGAAACTAACTTCGCCCCGCTTGTTTTCGCCCGGAACATAGAGGACAAAAATCGCTATATCCCCTCGGTTCACTTGCACCTCCGCGCCGTCGCGCGTGTTCTTGGTAGATAGCGGGGCCGACCCCAACCAACATGTCCGTTGAGTAACTTTTGGCGGCTCTTCAATAAAAATGGACCAGTCGGTCCTGTGATCCTTGCGGTCAGCCGTTCCCTCTGGTGCTTCTGATTGCGCAAAAGTTCCAGATCCAATCATGGCCAAGGCGATTGGCAACGCTATCCGTGATAATGTTCGCGCCGTCATAGTCTGCTCCCGTTTTTATCTTTTGGTGCAGCGTACAGGCAGGGTTCCGGCATGAAAAGAGTTTCTGATACGGGTCACATTTTTGCGCAAGTATTCAAAGATTACGTGCCGGATTGATCAACCAATCGAAATGCGATTTCGTTGCGGCGGTTCCATGGCAACGTCGTTGGGTCATTGTAGAACATGTAAATCGGCGGTCCCGAAATGTGCAGGCCGTCCTCTCTGAGTTTTTGAAGTAATTTGTCCTCGTGGGCCTTGAGGCGTGCATCTGTCCAGAGCCCACTAAATGTAATGACCGCGAAGCGCCCACCCATCTCGGTAGAGACGCTTATGTCTTCGGACACTGGTTCAGGGGCCGTGCTGGGATTTACGCCACGCGGAAGAACAAATGAGATCGACCAGTCGCTGCCAGCGCGGGTTTGCGTCACAGGCGCGGTCATCTTCAGCTTTTCACCGCTTTTATTTCGACCAAAGATGTACCCGGCAAGGGCCCGAAACCCAGAACCTACCGCCTGCGATCGAGCACCAGGCCGGGTCACACGCGCTATGGTGTAAGGTGGATAGTCGCGGATTTCGACGCCCTCCAAAACACCCACAACTCGATAGTCAGGTGTTTCGTAACCATTGTAGGTCGCCGCCATTACCGTTTCGCCCGCAAGCCCGACCATCACTGCCAATCCAAATAGAAATTGCTTCATGCAAGGTATACGGCGGTCGACCGTCCTTTGGTTCACCAGATGTCACATTTTGCGGGTCAGTCCCATCAGAGGCGGCGCTGCACTGCATTCGGGGTGAAAGAGCAAACACAATCTATACGCAATAGCGCTTCCTTGCGGAGGCAATTTCTCTAAAGGGCCCCAATGGTGGAGCCTGTGATTACGACGATGTCGGCAATGGCGGGCTCTGCCTGCCTTGAACAGCCGCACACCGGTCGCTATAGCTTCCCAATGGTCAATTGCGTCATACTCGATGATTCCAAGCGTATTCCGTGGCGGTTCTACGGGGCCCTTCGCGCGCGCGACGCAATACTGGGCTGAAATAGCAGAACAGAACGTGCAAACAGCTTGATCTTTGGCGGAGGAGGAAACCATGTCCGCATCAAAAACGCTTTACGATAAAATTTGGGACGCCCACGTGGCCCATGAGGCAGAGGACGGCACCTGTCTTCTCTACATCGACCGACATCTCGTTCATGAGGTGACAAGCCCGCAAGCCTTTGAGGGGTTGCGTCTGGCAGGCCGTACGGTGCGTGCGCCCGAAAAGACAATCGCCGTGCCTGATCACAACGTGCCAACAACACCGGGTCGCGAAAACCCAGAAAATATGACCGCAGATAGCGCCATCCAAGTGGCTGCCTTGGACAAAAATGCCAAGGAGTTCGGTATCCATTATTATCCGGTAACGGATATCCGCCAAGGCATCGTTCACATCGTCGGGCCCGAACAAGGATGGACACTGCCTGGCATGACTGTGGTTTGCGGCGACAGCCATACGGCGACCCATGGGGCCTTTGGGGCGCTTGCCCACGGTATCGGGACGTCTGAAGTTGAGCATGTTCTGGCAACCCAGACGCTGATCCAAAAGAAATCGAAGAATATGAAGGTAGAGATCACAGGGTCATTGGGCCCGGGTGTGACAGCCAAGGATATTACACTTTCGGTGATTGGGGCGACTGGAACAGCCGGCGGGAACGGCCATGTCATTGAATATTGCGGCCAAGCGATCCGCGAACTCTCGATGGAGGGTCGTATGACGGTCTGTAATATGGCGATTGAGGGCGGCGCGCGGGCAGGCTTGGTCGCACCCGACGAGAAGACCTTTGAATATGTGAAAGGTCGCGCACAGGCCCCGACCGGGAACAACTGGGATGCCGCGCTTGCATATTGGAAGACGCTCTACACGGATGAGGGCGCGCATTTCGACAAGGTTGTGACGCTGCGGGGTGAAGACATCGCGCCTGTGGTGACTTGGGGCACCTCTCCCGAAGACGTGCTGGCGATCACGGACGTGGTTCCGAACCCGGAAGACTTTGAAGGCGGAAAGGTCGATGCTGCGCGGCGGTCGTTGGACTATATGGGTCTGATACCTGGGCAGCGTCTCTCTGAGGTTGAAATTGATACGGTCTTTCTGGGCTCGTGCACCAATGGTCGGATTGAGGACCTTCGTGCCGCAGCGGCCGTGCTGAAAGGCAGGAAGATCAAGGACGGATTGCGGGCCATGGTCGTGCCGGGCTCTGGCCTAGTGCGGGCCCAGGCCGAGGAAGAGGGTTTGGCCGATATTTTTCGCGAGGCAGGATTTGAATGGCGCCTTGCCGGATGCTCCATGTGCCTCGCGATGAACCCAGATCAGCTGTCAGAAGGGGAGCGCTGCGCCGCGACCTCCAACCGGAACTTTGAAGGGCGCCAGGGTTATAAAGGGCGAACGCATTTGCTGTCACCTGCGATGGCAGCTGCCGCTGCACTTACAGGCCGTCTGACAGATGTACGGGAAATGATGTAGTGCACGACGCGCCGATCATATCGGATAGCGCGCGGGTAGATGAATTGCTCATCCGCTTTAAGGATCAAATTGGCGCTGATTTTGCGGCCTATCGGGGCCATGTGTTGCGGGTGCTAACCCATGCGATGGCATTTCTGAATGGAAAGTCAGAGCATCAGCCGCTCATCGAAACGGCACTTGTCTATCATGACATTGGTTTGTGGACGGCGCAGGACCTGGCCTATCTCGAACCCTCCGAAGAGATGGTCGTGCGCCATAACACAGAACAGGGGTGGGGGTTCGATCCCGATCTGTTGGTTGCGATCATCCACTGGCATCACAAGATCACGCCCTACAAAGGCCCAAACGCCGAGATCGTCAATGCGGTGCGCAAGGCCGATTGGATTGAAGCGAGCCAAGGCATGATCCGCAAAGGGGTCAGCCGCGCGCGCCTAAAGGCGGTGCATGCAGCCATACCCGATTACGGCTTCGGTGATGTGTTACAAAATCTGGCCAAGACCCTGGGGGGCTCGGCCATAAAAGGAAACCTGAGAGTGCTTGCCCACGTTTTTAAGTGGTGAGCCGAAGGAGAGACGACATGGACAAATGGGAGAATGTATCTGGGGTTGCCGCGCCAATGCCGCTGGTCAACATCGATACTGACATGATCATTCCAAAGCAGTTTTTGAAAACGATTAAACGCTCGGGCCTTGGCGTGAACTTGTTTGACGAGATGCGCTATGACCGAGACGGCAATGAGATTGCAGAGTTCGTCTTGAACAAACCCGCTTATCGCCAGGCAGAGATCATCGTCGCGGGCGATAACTTTGGCTGCGGGTCGTCGCGCGAGCATGCGCCTTGGGCGCTCAAGGATTTCGGGATCAAAGTCGTTGTGTCCACGTCTTTCGCCGATATCTTCTACAATAATTGCTTTAAGAATGGGATTTTGCCGATCGTGCTGACCCCTGAGGAGGTCGACGTTCTTATGGAAGACGCGGAGCGCGGTGAAAACGCGCGGATATCGGTTGATCTCGAAAACCAAACAATCAGTGCGACCGATGGGCGAGAGTTCCGTTTTGATCTTGATCCATTCAAGAAACACTGCCTGTTACATGGTTTGGACGATATCGGTCTGACGCTCGAAAAAGTCGATGATATTGCGAAATTTGAAGAGAAATATGCCGAAAGAGCCCCTTGGCTTGGGACTTGATCACGCTTTCACGCAATTTATCCACAGGTGAACGTAAAAGTTGAGAGACATTTGTTTCTGCTTCAGTAAACTTATCAACAGCAATGAGTAGCACGCGCTTAACAACTCTTGGTGGGTAAACTTGGTTGGTCGATTAGCAGGTGCAAGCCTGAGAGCATTGATGGTGGGCGTCCTTTTCGCGCTCACGCTGGCGTCTATGCCGGACGTGAGTCCGGCGGCTGCCGACGGGTTTGGATTGGCCACAATTGTTGCATGTGTGTTTGTTCTTTTGGAATACGGATTCAGGCAACCTGCCCTTCTAGAGTTTCGGTTTGCTGCCCCGTACAATAGGTGGCGGTTCTTGACGCTTATCGCAATTATCCTCAGCTTTGTGGTGCTCTGCGGTAATGTCGTCGTTCCGACGCCTTTCAACACCCTTATTACTTGGGTCGCTGAGGACGCCAAAAGTGTGCTTAACTTCCCAGGGTCACCATCTGTGGTGATGCGCGGAACACTCGAAAGTGAGGTTACACAGAAAGCTGCCGATATGATTGTTCCCATGGCGTCGCTCGGGTATCTGGTGTCTTTCCTGTCCTCTGTGGTCTTTATGGTTTTTCTAAAGTTCTCCAGTTGGCCTGCTCGGGAAGGAAGTTTCCATTTTTGGTCCAACCTTCCAACCTTTCAGACCATCCAGCCAGAGAATGCGTCTGCGCGCCTAATGCAAGTTGGCTTTCTCAGCATCGGAATGGCCTTTCTCTTTCCATATGCAATCCCCGGGTTCCTCAAGGCATTTGCGGAAATGCTGCCAATTCAGAGCTTTGTCGGGGATTTCGCGCTTTTTTGGATCATCGCCTTTTCTGCCTGGCTCCCCTGTGCGTGCGTCATGCGCGGTATCGCACTTATAAAAGTTGCCCGTATGATCCGAGCGGATTGGAGCACATAGGGTCGCTTGACGCTACCCCGATGCACCGTTACGCGAGCTTCGCAACAGTCAGGGGCACAGAACTATGAGCACACCCACCTTACTTATTCTCGCGGGGGATGGCATCGGAACCGAGGTTATGGCCGAAGTTCAGAAAGTGATCGCGTGGTTTGGCGACAAGCGCGATCTTCCATTTAGCGTATCTGAAGACTTGGTTGGCGGTGCGGCCTATGACGCGCATGGTACGCCCTTGCATGATGACACAATGGCGCGCGCGCAACAGGTCGATGCGGTCCTGCTTGGTGCGGTTGGTGGACCGAAATATGACGACCTTGATTTCTCGCTCAAACCTGAACGGGGTCTTTTGCGATTGCGCAAGGAAATGGATCTCTTTGCGAATCTAAGACCAGCCCAGTGCTTTGATGCATTGGCAGATTTTTCTTCGCTAAAGCGCGAGGTTGTCGCGGGTTTGGACATTATGATTGTCCGCGAGCTTACATCAGGATCTTATTTCGGGGAGCCACGGGGCATCTTCGAAGAGGGCAACCAGCGGGTGGGCATCAACACCCATCGATATACCGAAGCCGAGATCGATCGGGTAGCGCGCGCCGCGTTTGAGCTGGCGATGCGCCGGGACAAACGCGTTGCATCGATGGAAAAAGCGAATGTGATGGAAGCGGGAATGCTATGGCGCGATGTGGTTACGCGCGTCCATGACGATTACCCAGAGGTCGAACTTTCTCATGTGTTGGCGGATAATGGTGCAATGCAGCTTGTCAGAGCACCCAAGCAGTTTGACGTTATTCTAACCGACAATCTTTTTGGGGATATTCTTTCCGATTGTGCGGCGATGTTGACCGGGTCTTTAGGTATGTTGCCATCGGCCTCCCTTGGTGCACCTATGGAGAATGGCCGCCCGAAAGCTCTCTATGAACCTGTTCATGGGTCGGCTCCTGATATTGCGGGAAAGAATAAGGCGAACCCATCTGCCTGTATTCTGAGTTTCGCAATGGCGCTCCGGTATTCCTTCGACCAGGGCAAGGAGGCCTCACGATTGGAAACCGCTGTGGAAGCTGTTTTGGCCAAAGGAATTCGCACCGGAGATTTGCTGCAATCCGGTGATGGAACGCCGGCTTCAACCACTGAAATGGGCGATGCTATCATAGCGGAGTTGGATGCCAGCCTCTGATCCGTCGCATCTCGTTCATGTAAGGCTGTTTGCACATCACGGACGTCCAAACAGTTTTGGGATAACGGCACGGGAGTATGACCACTTGCTGCGGATGACGGCATGCCACGTAGAGCCGCGGCCTTACTTTGCGCCGCGTGATGCGTTCTCCGATGCTGCATCAGAGCGGCCGATCCGCGTGAACGTGACGCAAGTCCGGGATGCAGAGCTTATTAAAGATGGTGGTTTGGATAAGATAATTAATCCCCATCAGCGCAATGTCGCGATTTACTATGCCGATGCTGAGCTGCTGCCGGACGATGATGTTCGGCGAGATGCTCTCGCGAAGTTCGACATGATTTGGGCCCCAAGCCCGTTCTCGCAAAAGGTTGTCGATCGCCTCTTCGAGGGCCCTATTCACCTCGTTCAGCCGACATTGCAAATGGGTGCTGGCGGTATCGTCACCGCAGAAAGATCACCATCGCCACCGTTTACGTTTCTGTACATTTTTGACCTGAAATCGTTTTGGCGGAAAAATCCTCTGGCGCTGATTGACGCATTTCGGACTGCGTTTGCAGACAATCCAGATTTTGCGCTGGTCCTCAAATGGAAATCGACGGGGCGACAACGCCATCTAGAAGAAAAGTTGGCCGCAGCGACCGGACATGTATCCAACATTACACTCCTGTCCGAGGATTTAAGCCGCGATGATCTGGAGGCCCTGTACCGCTCGGCTGATTGCTACGTTTCCCCTCACATGTGCGAAGGTCTTGGCATGACATTGGTCGAGGCGATCCGATACGGACTTCCTGTGATCGCTACAGATTTTGGCGCAACAACGCAGATTATCACCAAAAAGACGGCATTCCCGGTTGGAGGTCATGAGAGGAGGGACCGCCTTGGAACAGTCATGGAAGTTGACGTGTCAGCACTTGCTGACACCATGCGGTATGTGACCCAAAACGACGCGGAAGCACAGCGCAGAACAGCAAAGGCGTTCGCCCTTGTGAGCGAAATCTACGATCCTGATCGTCTTAGACGTGAGCTGCAAAAGTCGTTTCAGTGGATGGAACAGGCGTGGCGCGCGTCCGGACAACTCACCCCTAACAATCGCAAGTGAGGGCCCTAAATCAGAAGCGGGTATCCAATGACGATAGGTTAAAATGGCAACCGATTTCACCAAGATTGCAACCTGCTGCTATTGCGGTTCTCGCACCATATTAAAGTTTGATGATGCCAAGCATGAACTAACCTGCCGAAGCTGTGGAGCGGCGCTGCACAACTTGAAGCCGTTAAAGCGCAAGCAACCAAAGACGGCAAAGATATCTGCCAGCTCTTTTCCAGTTGATGGTCTAAAGAAACGGAAAAAGAAAAAGACCCAGAAGCGAAGACGCCGCAGTTTCTCTGACCTGGTCGATTTAGGCGATCTCGGAGATGTCTTCGAGGATATTCTCGATCTTTTTGATTGAGGTCTGTCCGAGCGCTGAGCGCGAAAAAAGCGCTTTCCGTCACTCCACGAGGTTGGTAACGCGCCGCACGGTTCAATTACAAGGTAACGTTATGGGCTATCGTATCGTGGTTGCGGGCGCGACCGGAAATGTCGGGCGGGAGATGTTGAACATCCTCGTGGAACGGGAATTTCCAATCGACGATATTGCAGTTCTTGCATCTCGTCGGTCTTTGGGAACAGAAATTACGTTCGGCGAAGATACGCTTAAGACGCAAGACATCGATACATTTGATTTCGCGGGCTGGGATATCGCACTCTTTGCCATTGGATCGGGTCCAACCAAAGAATATGCACCGCGCGCCGCGGCTGCGGGCTGTGTCGTGATCGATAACAGTTCTTTGTATCGCTACGATCCTGGCGTGCCTCTGATCGTCCCAGAGGTAAACGCAGATGCGATAACTGGGTATCAGCAGAAAAATATTATCGCGAACCCGAATTGCTCGACTGCGCAGATGGTTGTCGCTTTGAAGCCGCTTCACGATCGCGCGACGATCAAGCGCGTGGTCGTATCAACATACCAGTCTGTGTCAGGCGCAGGGAAAGAGGGCATGGATGAGCTTTGGGATCAAACAAAGTCCAAGTTCATGCCGGGTCAGGAGTTTCCCCCGCAGAAGTTTCAAAAGCAGATAGCATTCAACGTTATTCCGCACATTGATGCCTTCATGGAGGACGGCTCGACGAAGGAAGAATGGAAGATGGTGGCGGAAACAAAGAAGATTGTTGACCCTGCGATCAAGGTCACAGCGACATGTGTCCGAGTTCCTGTTTTTGTCGGCCATTCCGAGGCGATCAATATCGAGTTTGAGGATTTTCTCGACGAAGACGAGGCACGGGATATTCTGCGCGAAGCACCAGGCATCTTGGTTGTCGATCGCCGGGAAGACGGAGGATATACGACACCGGTCGAGAGTGTGGGTGAATATGCAACATTCATCAGCCGGATCAGACAAGACAGCACAATCGAGAACGGACTGAACCTTTGGTGTGTTTCTGACAATCTTCGAAAGGGTGCCGCTCTAAATGCGGTACAAATCGCGGAGTTGCTGGGTCGTCGTGTTCTTCAGAAGGGGTAGCTTTGCCGAGAACCATTATGGCGCCGGATCAGACTAGGTGATTTTGGGGAATCGTGTTTAACCCTTGTTGAATTGACGACGAGGGGACAACAATGCGCGGATTTATCTGGGCTTTCGGTATCGTGCTGTTTGCATTTCCGGCTTCAGCCAAAACACTTGAAGTTGAAACGGACGTCTCTGCGGTCACCGTCTTTACGAACGGCGCTTTGATCACCCGAGAGGTGTTTCTGGATCTCGAACCCGGTCAGCATCAGATTGTTCTGCGCGAGCCATCGGATAGCTTTCAGGGAATTCCAACAATCATTCTACCGGCAGTTGACAGCATCGATCTCGTGTCGGTTGAGGTTGTAGATATCTTTGGTGTTCCCGTGCCCATGCCTGAAACGGCGATCTATCTTGAGCGGCTTCGCGTTTTGGAAGAGGCGCGTCAGGCGCTTGCCGATTTTAAGCGCGGCGATATTCCCTTTCACGCCGATATTGCTGCCGCCGAAGCCACGCTCCGCGCGGTCGATAGTCTCGCTGGGCCGCAAGGGCGTCTTGTCGGCAGCGAAGGGGCATTGGATCCGGATGCGACGATAAACTTGATTACGCGTCTTTCGGTAAAGGCATTTGAAGCGCAAGCCAAACTTGATAAAGCCGAGGCGGAGTTAGACGCGCGCGACATTGAGCGGGCGCAGCTCGATCACGCGGTTGAACTTGCCCTGGACGCGATCGACGATCTGTTCTTGGCTGCGACCGAAATCTCCACGATAGTTATCACCGTCGATGTAGAGCGGCGGATGGCAGGCGCGATCAAGCTGGAATCCTACAGCTTTGGTGCCGCATGGACGCCCGTGTATCGCGTGGATTTAGACTACGAGAAGATGAAAGGCACATTGGGGATCGTCCGGCAGGCGGTTGTCCAGCAGAGTACCAATTTGGATTGGACGGATGTCCGTTTGCGGCTTTCAACCGCTGATCCGACGACGGCGTCTGGGGTTGTTTTGCCCAAATCGGAAATTTTGTCCCTGCGGGAACGCCCAGAATTGGCCCCTGTGTTTCAATCCGATGGGGTTGTGACGAACCGTAGCCTTGCAGAACCCATGGTGGAAGCGGTTGAAATTGTCGAAGAGCAACCCTTTGGGATTACAAATGCGGGCTCCGCTGAACCAGTTGAGTTTTTGGTTCCCCGTTCCGTCACTTTGGCCTCGCATCGCGATAGCGGTCTTTTGGTCGAGATTGATAGCTTTGAAGCGCCTGTTGAACTTTTTGCCGAAGCTGTTGCGACACGTGACACGACTGCGATGTTGGGGTCTGAATTCACCTATGATCGAGGCGGGCTTCTCTTGGCAGGTGAAACACAAATCTTTCACAACGGCGCTTTTGTCGGACGCGGAAGTCTTCCTGAGATAGCAAGTGGGGACAGTGCGAAAATCGGTCTTGGCCCCCTGAAATCTGTTCTTGTGAAGCATCGCATTCTTTCGAGAGAAGAAGGTGACCGTGGTCTGATCACGTCGTCCAATGCCCGTGAGGTTCGCACAGAGACAGAAATTGTAAATCTCCTGAACCACCGCGTCCCCATGCGGCTTTATGATGTGATCCCAGTGTCCGAGGCCGAAGATCTGCGCGTCGTGGAGGTTTCACAGCCGAGCCCTGACGACCGTCGCGTTGAAGGGCGTCGCGGTGTGTTTCAATGGAACTTGGAACTTGATCGCCTGGAAACACAAGTGATCCGGTTTGGCTATGATCTTGCCTGGCCCAAGGATCAGATCATCGTCGCAGAGTGATAAATCTCGCGTATTTCTTCGGGAAATCGAATAGTCTGTGCTAGGTTTCGAACGGAAGCAAACCTGAAAGGACTACTCATGAAGACCCTTTTTGCCTCATTACTGGCGTTAAGTATTGGAATGCCGGTCATGGCAAACCCGGATGATGACATCATGGCCAGACAAGCCTTGATGAAACAAGTCGGCGCTGCTGCAAAGGCCCGCGATCTCGTTGCTCTCGCCGATGCCGGAGAGAAGGCGTTGGCCGCTTTTCGGGTCGATACCACAGGTCAAGGAACGGTCGAAACCAAAGCGGCCGCAAATATCTGGACCGATTGGGCAGGTTTTGAAGCCTTACTGAATACAATGGTTACAGCTGCGCGGGCTGGCGATGGCGATGCTGCCTTTGGTACATGCAGGACATGCCATACGACATATCGAAATTAAGACTGCTGCGCCGGGCTCAGAACCGCTCGGCGCGCAACACGTCGCATTCAGTGATGGAGACGACGCCGATATGCCGTTCGACCAAGGGGAAGACTGTTTCGAGAAAGTGATTGAGGCGCTCTGGCTTCATTATACAGACAAATCCGATCATTCCACCTGCTTGCCCGACTTGGCCGGAACGGCTCCAATCCCCTGATCTTCCGGAACCGCCTCGCACCGGCATAATCGTGTATCCGGTAATCCCGGCCTCTTCCAAAGCAGAGCGGAACCGCCGTTCCATGGGCGCTTCGATGATAATTTCGACACGTTTTGCGGGATAGGTTTCCATGTTACGTCCCCAGAATGGCAGTCGCCGTCGCCACAAATATAGGGATGCCGACGGTCAGGTTAAACGGAAAGGTAAAGCCAAGTGAGCATGTCAGATAGAGTGACGGGTTCGCATCTGGCAAGGCCACACGCATCGCCGCTGGAACAGCAATATAGGACGCTGATGCGGCCAAAGTCATGAGAAGGGCGACACCACCGGTTGATAACCCGATCGCCCATCCAACGCCCAATCCGAGCGTTGCACCAAGAAGCGGCATCACAAGACTGAATGCGAAAAGCGGAAGCCCAATATCGCCTCGCGCGTTGCGCAACCCGCGGCCCGCGACCAAGCCCATGTCGAGTAGGAACAGACACAACACGCCCGTAAACGGCGCGACGATGAAGCTCTCAATTTGCGCCAATCCTTCGGTACCTGTGATTGCGCCAATGAAGAAAGCACCGACCAACAATACGATTGATCCGTTGAGCAAAATTTCGCGCCAAAGGTCGCTGTCCATTGTGCCTTTCTGGTCTGGTGATTTGAACACAAGATAGAGTGCGGTCAAAATTGCGGGGGCTTCCATCACTGCGGCGACGGCCACCATGAACCCTTCCGAGGATATGCCTTGTCGTTCTAAAACGGACGTCGCAGTCACGAAGGTGACGATGGAAATTGATCCATAATGCGCTGCGATTGCTGCCGCGTTTATCCGATCAAGCCGTGTGAAGGCCTGCAACAGGCCGAACGCCAAAAGAGGCATAACGGCAGATAGAACAAAGCCTGCAATGATCGCCCAAACGAGCACGGATGTCAGACCGCTTTCTGAGACGCTGACCCCGCCTTTGAATCCGATGGCGAATAGAAGATAGATGGACATTGCCTTAGCGACAGCCTCAGGGACCGTGAGCTCGGACCTGAACAAGGCCGCAAGCAACCCGAGCGCAAAGGAAAGAATGATGGGCGAAATCAGTGTGTCCGCGGCGAGCGATAAAATATCTGACATTACGTTAACAACTCGAATTTATCCGTTGCCGGATTGAGCATTTCAAGTGTTCCAGAGCGCAGATCGTACCATAAACCGTGCAAAGTTAGTGTTCCGGCTTCGACACGCTCGCGAACGAAGGGAAAGGTCATCAGGTTTTCGAGTGACAGTCGGATACCCTGATGTTCCAAAGCTGTCAGGGGATCCGTTTCGCTGTTCTTAGCGACCGTCTCATAGCCTGGGCGGAGGATATCGACCCATTGCTCTACGAAGCTATCCTCATGTGCGGCGCCCCCGTCAGACGATGAACACATGTCATAGCATCCTTTGACCCCGCCACATTGTGAATGACCAAGGATAATGATGCTTGCCACCTGGAGCGCAGTGACTGCGTATTCCAGCGCCGCGCAAGTTCCCTGATACTTGCCGGTCGGCTCGTAGGGTGGCACCAGGTTGGCGACGTTTCTATGCACAAAAAATTCGCCCATATCGGCGCCAAACATGGACAGCACATTAATGCGACTGTCGCAGCAAGAAATGACCATAGCGCTTGGGTGTTGGCCATCCGTAACCAATTGCGCGGCGCGCGCGCGGCTGTCCTGAAATTGGGTCGCGTGCCAACCGCGGTACCGTTGGATTAACGTTTCTGGCAGTGAAGAATAATCGGCCATAGTTCCCCCAGTTTGCCAACAGTTTTATAAGACTACGCCACATTACCCCAATTGTCTTTAGCAATTCCTTTTGGATGCACGCCTAGCTCTCGTACTGGGTCAAAGGAGAGAACCAGCATGGGCGTAGTGCGCTTCACGCCACGGCGGCCGCTGCCGCGTGTTGAAATACGACAAGACGATGCGCCAAGACGCATGCAGCAATTGGAGGTCGGCCTTCTTGAACTTGCGTTGCAACTGGATCGTCTGCCGTGGGTCGGAAACGAACGATCAGTTGAGCGCCACATCAGGCTCGCCGCGGAGATTGGCGCGTTTGAAGTTCTCGTCCTGCTCCGGGATTTGCGAGGAGCGATTGATGCCGAAGACATCCCGGCTGAGGCCGCTTTGCGTGCGCGGATCGAGTTACAGCTTGAGGCTGATCTTGAATATGTTCTCGCCTTAGAAGACCCGACTGGACAGTTTGACATCTAGCAGTAGGCTCTTATCCGAACTGTACACACATTCGGAGCCCTAATGCCGACCCCTTTACATGTTATTTCATTCGATCAGGACTTGGACCTTCCTGAAGGCTTGTCGCCGACGGCAAGAAGATGGGCCGAGGGGAATAAATTTCGCGCAAAGCTCGGCCAAGTGTTGCCTTTGCCAAACGAGACAGGAGGAATTGAGGCCGTTCTCGTTGGCTGGGGTACGTCCGAGGATCGATCAAAACTTCCAATGGCATTCTCGGGGGTTCCAGCGAAGCTCCCAGATGGCGAATACGCGTTCGGATTGGTCCCAGACGGTTTTGACAAAACCGCGAATGCTCTTGCGTGGGACCTCGGATGTTACCGGTTCAAAAAATACAAAGCGAAGACCGAACCGAAGGTGACACTTGCGGAAGCGCGGTCAAAACGCGCGGTGGCCGAGCGCGAAGGCGTCACTCTGACCCAAGATCTGATCAACACCCCTGCCGAGGATATGGGACCTGCAGAGTTGGCAGGGGCGGCGGCGTCTTTGGCAGAGGCGGCGGGTGCAAAACTCACCCTCATCGATGACAACGCTGTGCTCAAAAGAGAATTTCCTTTGATCCACACTGTTGGTCGCGCGGCAGCGTCCCCCCCACGTCTGATCGATTTTGTATGGGGTAATCCAGATCACCCGAAGGTGACATTGGTCGGAAAAGGTGTGTGTTTTGACACTGGCGGTTTGAACCTTAAGCCCGGAAATTCGATGGGGCTCATGAAGAAGGATATGGGTGGCGCAGCAAATACCCTTGGCCTTGCGCATATGATCATGTCGCTTGATCTTCCGATCCGGTTGCGGGTTTTAATCCCGGCTGTTGAAAATGCAGTTTCAGGTTCTGCCTTCCGCCCGGGCGACATCTTCAGAAGTCGGAAGGGTCTGAGTGTCGAGATAAACAATACCGATGCAGAGGGTCGTCTGGTCTTAGCCGATGCCCTTGCTTTGGCGGATGAAGAGGCGCCCGATTTGGTCTTGTCCCTGGCGACATTGACGGGTGCTGCGCGCGTTGCCCTTGGTCCGGACATCATGCCATTTTACTGCGATGACGATGCCGCAGCAGCGGCCCTCTCGGCCGCGTCAATGACAGTGGAAGATCCGTTATGGCGCATGCCATTTTGGCCGAGCTACGAGAAAATGATCGAACCAGACATTGCCGATCTAGACAATGCACCGCCCGGTGGATTTGCTGGATCTATCACTGCGGCGTTGTTTTTGCGCCGATTTGTCGAAGCCGCCGGAACATATATGCATTTCGACATTTATGGTTGGCGACCAAAGTCAGTGGGTGGTCAACCAAAAGGGGGCGCGGCCCAGAGCCCACGCGCGATCCTTGATTACTTGATCAAGCGTTATGACCAGAATTAAGGTCCCTTATGCGTCTATCTTTACCGACCCTGACATCTCGTCGATGGCCCGGCAGTTCCTGGCAGGTGACGAAGTGCGTCTTGGAACATCGGTCAAAGATTTGATCGCGGTCACGCGTGTTCGAGATGGGTATTCAGGATGGGTCGAACAGATTGCTGTCGGGGATGGCGCTGCGCCGACACACAAGGTGACGACCCTCCAAACGATTGCGTTTGAAACGCCAAACATAAAGGACGTGTCGCGTCTCTTTTTGCCGTTTGGCGCGGGACTGACAGGCGTCGAAGAAGATGGGTTTTTCCGGTCTGAGTTCGGGTATGTTCCGAACGGTCACGTTGCGCCGGTTGAGACGTTTTTTGATGATGCAGCATTTGTGGCGCAGATGTTTTTGCACGCGCCTTACCTCTGGGGTGGAGACACGAGTGCGGGGCTCGATTGTTCGGGACTGACCCACGCGGCATATCGCGCCATAGGTGTGGACATTCCGTCCGACAGTGGGCCGCAGTTTGAAGCGGCGTTGCCGATCGTATCACCTGAACGAGGGGATCTTGCGTTTTGGGATGGGCATGTGGCGCTATTTCTCGATGCACACACACTCATCCATGCGAATGCCCATCATATGAAGGTCACGGTTGAACCGTTTGAGAACGTTCGTGCACGCATCCACAACGCTGGGTATGCGCTTCGTGGTCTTGGCCGGTATGTCAGTCGATAATCCGGATCAACTTTCGCTCAAGGACATTCAATACGGATTTGAGGTCGTGGCCTCGCTTCAATATCCGTCCGTCCATGGCGATAACAGCATACATACCCTGTCGATTGGCCAATTTGGGGCGCTTTTCGATCCGATAAATCGGGTGCTCGGCGGCGCGGCGAAAAATGGAAAAAACGGCTACATCTTTCAATGCGGAAATGCCGTAATCACGCCATTCGCCCGCAGCGACCATTTTTCCATACACAGACAAGATAGGACCAAGTTCCGTTCGGTGAAAATGGACGGGCAGAGGCTGCTGCGAATTTGGTGAAAGTTGAGTGATCCCCGACATGAATTCAGACATTGGCAGAGGTGATTTCAAAAGCAAGACTTTTGACGTGATCTGGACATTATTCTAAGTGAAGTTCTCGGTTTAGGGAGACAGTATGCGCGACTTTCATTTACCTGGCAGATCAATGGTGTTCGCAGACAATGGGATCTGTGCGACGTCCCATCCACTTGCGGCCAAAGTCGCCGTTGATATGCTGCAATCGGGTGGCAACGCCGTAGATGCGGCGATTGCGGGCGCTGTTTTACTCGGGCTGTGCGAACCACAAATGACCGGTATTGGAGGCGATCTCTTCGCATTGGTGAGCCAAGACGGTTCTGATGATGTGCAGGCGTTCAACGGTTCAGGGCGGGCGCCGGTGGCCTTGGATGCCGAAGCCATTCGCGCAGCTGGTCACGATGTGATGCCTGCCTATGATGTCAGCGCGGTCACGATACCAGGGGCGGTTGATGGGTTCTGTCAATTGTCAGAGCGTTTCGGGAAAAAGGGCCTGGATGTCTGCCTCGCGCCGGCAATCACCTATATGGAGGCGGGCATTCCAGTTGCGCCGCGTACGGCAGATGATTGGGCGCATTCTGAAACAGAACTTCATGCAAGCGCCATCCCGTTCTATTTGGTAAACGGAAAAGTTCCTAAAGCAGGTGAGCGTTTTGCGTTGCCGCGCCAAGCCGAGGTGTTGAGACGTATTGCGAGCGAGGGGCGTTCGGGCTTCTACGAAGGTGAGGTAGCCGAAGATATGGTTGAAAGTTTGCGCCGTTTGGGCGGCAAACACACACTTGACGATTTTGCAGAGCATCGGGGGTATTTTGGCGCTCCAATTGAGGGGGAGTATAGAGGGTCCCGCCTAATTGAGCATGCCCCGAACGGTCAGGGCGCGACCGCAATCCTTTTGAACAATATCCTAAGCGCGTTTGATCTCTCGGAATTGGACCCGGTCGGCGCCGATCGTGCGCATTTAGAGGTAGAGGCCGCCAAATTCGCCTATGATGCACGCGACCGCTTCATTGCCGATCATGACTATGTCACCCGGCTTGAACATATGTTGAATCCCAAAACGGGCGCGGAGCTTGCGGAATTGATTTCTCCAAATTGGGCGGCGGAGGTTCCGTCTCGTCTTGCAGAAAATGTCCACAAAGAAACGGTCTATCTGACGGTGGTTGATCGCGATCGGATGTGTGTTTCTCTCATCTATTCTGTGTTTAAGGATTTTGGCTCTGGAATGGCGTCAGAGAAATACGGCATTCTTTTCCAAAACCGCGGCGCGGGCTTCACACTTGAGCGCGGCCATCCAAACGAAGCAGGCGGTGGGAAGCGACCTATGCACACAATTATTCCGGCGATGCTTGCAGATGCGGACGGGATACGCATGCCTTTCGGCGTCATGGGTGGGGGATACCAACCACAGGGCCATGCCCGCATTATATCCAACATGATTGACTTCGGAATGGACGCGCAGGCGGCTATAGACGCGCCGCGCTGTTTCTTTGAGAAAGGTCAGTTGAAAGTGGAGCGCGGATATAGTCCATCCGTTCACAACGCTCTTCACGACTTAGGGCATCCGGTTATCGAACCCTATCGCGCCATCGGAGGAGCGCAGGCCATCTACATTGATCGCAAAAGCGGCGTCCTTCTGGGGGCGAGTGACCCTCGGAAAGATGGATGCGCGATCGGGTATTAGTCAGTTCATCTGGGCAGCAACGGAATATCGACCGTCTGCCATAGACCCAAACATCTCTTGCACGTCGGGATGTTCGACCGGACCCCCGGCCGCATCATTGAGCAGATTCTGTTCAGAAACGTAAGCGACGTAGTAGCTGGTCTCGTTTTCCGCGAGCAAATGGTAGAACGGCTGATCTTTTCTTGGACGATGATCTTCCGGGATCGACTGCCACCAGTCTTCAGTGTTTTGAAAAACAGGATCGATATCGAACACAACACCGCGAAATGGATGAACACGGTGGCGAACAATGTCCCCAATACCAAATTTGGTCGTTATATGATCCATACCGGGTGCCCTTGTTACGTACGCGTCGTTACGCTTTTCTAGGTCTGGAGTCTATAACGGGGGACTAATGGGGATCGTTCTGCACATCTTTAATACGATTGCTCCAGTTGTCTTAACGGTATCGGTTGGTGCGATTTGGGTTTGGGTTGGACGCCCTTTTCCAACCGAGTTTATTACAACTTTTGCCACACGGATTGCGGTTCCGGCACTCATCGTTTCCGTTCTCGCCGCGTCCGATTTAGACCCTACCAATGCAACCACTTTGTTTGGCGCAGCCTTCGTTTCCTATATTCTCGCACTGGCTGTATTCTGTGGTTTGCTCGCGGGCCTTGGTCTCTCGTTTCAGACCTATTTGGCCCCGATGACGTTTGGAAATACCGGAAACCTTGGCTTGCCTCTGGCTCTTTTTGCCTTTGGAGATGAAGGTCTGGCGTCCGCAGTTATCATCTTTACGGTGACGTCGGTGCTCGCCTTCACCGCGGGCGTTGCCATTGTGGCCGGACAGGTCTCGGGACGGCGTGTGTTTCAAGAACCAATCCTGTGGGCTACGCTTCTGGGTGTGGGTTTGCTGTTCACCGATACGGATGTGCCCGACTGGCTGATGTCATTTCTTGACTTGGTAGGACAAATGGCCATTCCACTGGTACTTGTCACTTTGGGCGTCAGTCTCGCGCGGTTACGCGCCCCGAAACTCCCCGTGGCCGCTGGTTTATCCTGTGCGAAGATCGCACTTTGTGCCGCTGTCGCATGGGGGGTTGGCGTAATGTTCGGCCTTCCACCACTTGCGCGATCGGTTCTTATTCTGCAGATGGCGACGCCCGTTGCCGTCACGTCCTATATGTTGGCCGAGTTATATGATGCCGAACCTGAAGCCGTGGCTGCCTTGGTCATGACATCGACCCTCATTTTCTTGATTGTGCTTCCGCCCATGCTTTCTGTTTTGATTTGATCTTGGTTTTTTCTCTGGCCTGGGGTATCCAAATGTAAATTTGGCGAAAGACCAAAGACAAAGAAAAGGTAGGCTGGTGATGTTCCGGAAACTCCTTCCAATTGGATTATTGTTATTTGTTGTTGCCTGTAGTGCTGGGGGCGACCGCGATAACCCCCCCAGGAACCTAAATGATGCATGTTCGATGAAGTCCGAGCGGTCTGGCTGGTTCCGCGAACTTGATCGTGTCGAGCGCAAATACAACATCCCGAAGGCCACGATGTTGGCCATGATGTATCAAGAAAGTAAGTTTGTCGCAAATGCGCGGACCCCACAAACATATAAGTTAGGTATCATTCCAACGGGGCGTGTGTCTTCTGCGTATGGATACGCGCAGGCCATCGACGGTACCTGGGATTGGTACAAACGCGATACGGGACGTCGGGGCGCCAAGCGGAACGATTTTGGCGATGCTGTGGACTTTATGGGATGGTATATGACGGAAACAACACGCCGCACAGAAGTGCCACTTAACGATACCTACAACCAGTATCTCGCCTATCATGATGGCCAGACGGGATGGTTGAGGGGGTCGTATAAGCGCAAAGGTTGGTTGATGGACGTTGCACGCCGTGTGGAAGAACGTGCGATCCTTTACCATACACAGCTGCTCTATTGCCAATAAGGATTAGTCTCGATCTTCCCGATCGTCTAAGCCTGGAATATCGAACAAAGAATTGTTCAGGCGGGTCTTTGTATCAAGAGGCCCGAGAATGACGGTCGTTCTTTCTCCCCTTGGCGACGTGACCACCCATTGTCGAAGCGTGACAGGGTCCGGCGTAAAGACCAGCTGCATTTGACCATACTTAGGTTTGTCGGGATCATGCACCGTTAGAATTGTGGCGTTCTCAGTGTTTTTGAGGCCGAGCGAATATTTTTTTGACGTAAGATCAACATCTCGTTTGAGCAACAACCAGAGTGGCGTTTGACTAAGCGGATATATCTTGACGGCCGAATTGCGTGATGGATCTTCGATCACGGCAATTTTCGAGTTGCCGGCGATCAGAACGCTCCCTCTCGGACCATCATACTCGAACCGCATTCGACCGGGTCGTCTGATATAGAACATACCCGAAGATTTTGACCCGTCCGAGTTAAATTGCGAAAACTGGGCCTTCGCGTGCTTCAGTCCATTGAAGTAATCGGAAATTTCATTTGCAGACAGGTTTGCCCACAACGGTCTTGCTGCAAGACTGATCAGGGTCGATCCGCCCAAAACCATCAGCTGCCGTCGTGTTGGTTTGCCTGTCCTGCGTGTCATTTCTGCCTCTTTTTCCACTAAGGAACATTAATCACCAAGCGACGTTAAATCACCCTCCCGTGAGCACTAAATTGCGGCGGGTGCGCGCCAAGGCCTAGTCCTGTTCGGGCACCAATACCTCACGTTTGCCGACATGGTTTGCGGGGCTAACAACCCCGTTTTCTTCCATTTGCTCCATGAGCCGCGCCGCTTTATTGTAGCCGATCGAGAGACGGCGCTGGATGTAGGACGTGGAGGCTTTACGATCTCTCGCCACAATTGCGACGGCTTCGTCATAGAGTGCGTCTTCCTTGCCTGTATTGCCGCCCAGGCCCAACACCTCGTCTATCTTTGTCTCTGTTTCATCCCGTGGGCCTTCGACCACCGACCCGACATATTCAGGAGGTCCGAACTTGCGGAGATGGTTTGCAACATCCTCAACTTCTTTGTCGCTGGCAAAAGGACCGTGAATACGGGTGATCTTACCCCCACCGGCCATGTAGAGCATGTCGCCCATTCCCAAGAGCTGTTCGGCACCCATTTCCCCAAGGATGGTGCGGCTATCGACTTTCGATGTCACTTGAAACGATATCCGGGTTGGGAAATTGGCTTTGATTGTACCCGTGATCACATCCACAGATGGTCGCTGGGTCGCCATTATGAGGTGGATACCAGACGCGCGCGCCATCTGGGCAAGACGTTGAATGCAGGCTTCGATTTCTTTGCCGGCTACCATCATGAGATCGGCCATTTCATCAACGACAACGACAATGAAGGGCAGTTTCTCTGGTTTGAACGTCTCCGTCTCAAAGATCGGATTTCCGGTTGTGTCATCAAAGCCGGTTTGAACCGTTCGTTCAAAATCCTCCCCTTTATCGAGGGCTTCCTGCACGCGACTATTGTACCCGCCGATGTTCCGAACACCCATTTTGGACATTTTTCGATATCGTTCTTCCATTTCTCCGACGACCCATTTCAGGGCAACAACAGCTTTCTTGGGGTCCGTGACAACCGGAGACAGGAGATGCGGAATACCGTCATAAACCGAAAGCTCGAGCATTTTCGGATCAATCATGATCATGCGGCATTCATCCGGGGAGAGCTTATAGGCGAGCGACAAGATCATTGTGTTGATCGCCACGGACTTCCCGGACCCGGTCGTCCCGGCGATCAAGAGATGGGGCATTTTTGCAAGGTCAGCCACGATTGAACTTCCGCCGATGTCTTTTCCGAGTGCCAGCGGTAGGGCGTACTTTCCATCTCCATAGTCCCGGCCGGAGAGTATTTCCCTCAGATAGACAGTCTCTCTTTGTTCATTTGGAAGCTCAATTCCGATGACGGTGCGGCCCGGTACCGTAGATACCCGTGCCGACAGCGCCGACATTGACCGCGCAATGTCATCTGCTAAGCCGATAACGCGGCTTGCTTTGAGACCAGGTGCAGGCTCAAGCTCGTACATCGTGACGACAGGACCGGGGCGCACGGAAACGATTTCACCCTTTACGCCGTAGTCATCAAGGACGGTTTCCAGCAGTTTGGCGTTCTCTGCTAAAGCGTCGTCGCTTAGGGATGCTCTGTCGATTTTGACGGGCGTTGCGAGCAACGAGAATGGCGGAAGCGTGAACCCCTCAGCGCTCTCCTCGAACAATTCAGGCTGTTCTTCTTTTTTGGCCTTACGGCTTTGTTGTTGTTTCTTTGGCTTTGGGTACTCGATGATATTTGTCCGATCCTCCGACATCAGCGAGGGATCGGCTTGGACTGGCGGCTCGGCTTTCTCACGGATCAACGGTTCCGCGCGCGCCTTTCTCGCGCGTCCAAAGCTGGAAAACAGATTCTCGCCGCGTTCGAAAAGGCTTCTTCGTGGGGCTGGTTCGGGCACGCCGTTAGAGGTTGCGATTACTTCCGGCGCTTCGGCAAAAACGTTGGCTTCAAGCTCTTCCTCTACCAAGTCATCTTCCTCTTGGATCGCCACATCTTCGCGCAGTTGCTCTTCCTCTGCCATTTCCTCTTCCACCTGGATCGCCACATCTTCGCGCAGTTGCTCTTCCTCGGCGGCCGAAAGTTCTTCCGTCTCTTGAATGCGCTCTTGTATTGCGTCGCTGATCTTACGCTTTAGGCGATCCTCCAAACTCTCATTTGGGTCGACGATTTGATCGGTGGACCGCGCTGGTTCCGTATTTTCAGGTATGTCCATCGTGGTTTGTGGGGATGGTTTTTTGAACATTGCCTTCAGGCCGGACTTAGGCCCTTCTCCTGCGCCTGCTTTGAAACTTGCTTGGCCCTTCGGCTTGACGAATGTTCGCCCTTTCTTTGCGGTTTTTGGCTTCGCGAGCGCGCGTTCTGCAACACGAGAAATGATATCGCTCTGACGCTCCGATCGATCAATCAATATTGGCTCATCAATCTCGTCTGAACTTATGCGGCTTTCAAAAGGATCGATCTCTTGTTTATCAGAAGTGACCTTTGGCGGGGCTTCTTCCTCCAACCGTTTTTTTATCGCTTTCTCTTTTCGGACGGTCTTTTTCGACGGTGTTTTTGGCGTACTAGATCCCCCGCCGAAGGCCCGGCCGAGAACATTAAATACAGCTCCAAGGGACCAAATGCTCATGTCGAAGAACCAGTAGACTTCGCGGAATGTGACGCCCGTTGCGATGAGGAGAAGCAAAGCCGATGTTCCCGCCAAACCTAAGCTGACGATGACCAAGTTGGTTCGTAAGTCGGCTGGCAAATATGCAAGAAGCAGGTCAAGCGTGGCGTCGCCCGCCAACCCGCCGAGACCAAAATCATGCGGCCAACCGGTTGGTGGAGTGTGAACAGCGGCAAAGGTTGCCCCCACGAATAGAAGGAATGGAATTGCGATGAACCGCGTGAAGGCCGTCTCATTTCCACGCATCGCAAGAAACCGAAGACCCCATGCAATTAAAACAACAGGTATGGTCCAGGATGCCCAACCAATCGAGAGCATAAGAACCCCCGCAACTGAGGCGCCAAAACCACCAAGAAGGTTTTCGGGTGGGTTCCCGGTTGCCGCGAACCAATTTGCGTCAAATGGGGAATAGGTTCCGAGAAGAACCATGAAGCCGACACCCGCTGCGAGGATGACGCATCCGATGAGTTGGGTCACATATCGACGGAGACCACGAGGGGCAGTGTAATCGGGGTCCTGGTTGTCACCGAGGCTATAAGTCACGACTATCTCCCTTATAAAGCTGGTCTCTGATCCGAGTTAGTCCCGATTCAACAGTTTCTTTGTCCGCAACCATGGCGACACGTACATATCCGAAACCGGGATCTTTTTCACCCATTTTTCTGGATAGATAAGCGCCGGGCAAAACACGGACACCGGTCGTTTTCCAAAGATTGAGTGCCGCCCGCTCACCGTCATCAACGGGCAACCACAGGAAGAAGCCTGCCTTGGGCACCGTGACCTCGGCGACATCACCAAAGACGTCTCGCGCAATTTTGTACTTTTCCCGATAGAGTGATCGGTTGTGGTCTACGTGTTCCTCGTCTGACCACGCATAAGTTGCAACATGTTGAAGAGGTTCGGGCAACGGTGCGCCCGCATAGGCACGAAGTGTCTTAAGTTCCTTGATGAGCTCTGCACCGCCCGCAACAAACCCTGACCGAAGTCCTGGGAGATTTGACCGTTTTGAAAGAGAGTGAAAAACGGCGACGCGGTCGAGGCCAAACCCGTGTTCCCTAGCAACAGAAAGAAGACCAGGTGGCGCGGCATCATCATAAATTTCAGAATAGCATTCATCCGCAAAAGTCACGAAGTCATGTTTTTCGGCAAGCTCTAAAAGCTCTCGCAAATACGCCTCGGACGCAATCGCCCCTTGGGGATTGGACGGAGAACAAATGAAGGCGATGCTTGTTTGATCTAAGATGTCGCTTGGAACAGAGTGATAGTCTGGCAAAAACCCGGATGCCTCCGTGGCCGCGACAAAATATGGTTCTGCGCCCGCTGCGAGGGCGCCGACGGCATATGCCTGATAAAATGGGTTCGGGATCAGCACCGAGGGACGATGGTGCACCTTGCGCTCTGGCGATACCGCAAGGACAGCGTTGAACAAACCCTCACGCGTGCCGTTCAAGGGGAGGATGTTTTCGGCGACATCCAAAGTGACGCCATATCTCCGAGAGACCCATGCGCCAATCTCCTCCAACAAATGGGGCACACCGTTATTCGCGGGGTATTTCGCGAAACCTGACAGATGTGAGGTAAGCACCTCACCTAGCTTTTGCGGCATTGGATGTGTGGGTTCACCGATCGTCATATGGATTGGCTCAGCACCCGGTGCATGTCCATCAAGGAGTGACCGCAAACGCGGGAATGCATATTCCGGCAGGTTTGAGAACCGCTCTGGTTTTTCCATGTTGCCTCAAATCGGGTCTTACGCCCTTTTCCCTAGTTTAGCGGAACCAACCACAGGGCGGCAAACAAAAACTAATCCTTTAGAACGCCTTCTATGGCGGTTGAGACCGAGAAAAGGCGATGATCTGCACCCAGCGGGTCCAAAATCATAAATCCGACCGATGGCGTTGCCGTTGGGAGTGAAATTCCGGAGACGCCCATAAGATTCCCAACACGTGTATTTCTAAGTGCTAAAAGGTTGGATCTTTTATAGTATTCGGCGTCAGTCAGCAGCCGTTCTTTTTCGGGCGGGGTGATTGGCGAGGTGGGAAGGATAACACCGTCGAACGCCGAGAATGTGCGTTCAAATGATGCGCGATATCTTTCAAGGGCCTGCCATGCTTTAACGTATTCGGCGCCCGAATACTGCGCGCCAGACCGAAAGCGATCGCGAATTTCCGCAAACATTTTTTCTGGATTGGTCTCGATACGATCGCCCCATGTTCCATAGGCTTCTGTTGTGAAGAGGACACCCGAGAGTTCGAGGGCGGAGCTTGTCTCTCTGTGTTCAACATCTGTCAGGGTCACGCCCGCCCGTCCAAGGCGCCCCAACACGGTCTCGAAGGCAAGCGAGACGTCGTCATCCATCTCTTGCAGCGCTGGGCTTCGCAATACCGCAAGAGAAAGTGCGGATGCCTCGATCTTTTCTGCGTTGTGGTCGATCTGCCCATTCAATATGTCAAAAATTGCTTTCGCATCTTCGATGGACCGACACAGCGGTCCCGCTGTGTCGAAGCGTGGACAGAGAGGAACAGTTCCTGCCATTGGCAAAACACCGTGTCGTGGCTTAAAGCCAACAAGGTCGTTCCAAGCGGATGGAATCCGAATAGACCCGCCAGTATCAGACCCAATCGCCGCTGACGCCAAGCCGAATGCGACAGACGCGGCGGCCCCCGAACTCGACCCTCCGGGTACAAGACGTGGGTCGTGAATGTTGGGTGGCGTTTCCGTGATTGGATTGAGTCCGAGGCCAGAGAAAGCGAGTTCGGACATATGGGTCTTGCCGAGGCAGACCAGGCCCGCGGACGATGCGCGTGCCAAGAGGAGCGCGTCGTGATCTGGAACCCGCCCTCTCAGAAGCGCCGACCCTGCCTCTGTTGCGGTTCCAGCAGAATCGAACAGATCCTTCCAAGAGATTGGAACCCCGTCCAAAGGGCTGCGTCTCGAACCGACTTTCTGACGCGCTCTCGCGGCCTCTGCCTCTGCCAGGGCACGGTCCTTGGTGAGTGCCGTATAGATCGACGGGGTGTCTGCCGAAGATGCGATTGCGTCTAAGTACGCCATCGTGACGTCGACGGGATCAAGGTGTCCGTTGTCTATCCTTCGCCCGATCTCAACCGCTGAAAGTGAGGTGTCCATTGTTGCGTGCCTCCCCTGCGTCTCGTCGACCGTGGACAAACCACGCTGCAACACCATAGTTGCATCATGGCTAATAAGAGTGACCTTATCATTGTCGGCGGCGGGTTAAACGGGCAAGTTCTGTCCTTGGCACTTGCCTCTGTCGGTCTTTCCTCAACTGTCCTGGATCGTGCCGCCCCAGACATTACGGCTGCGGCGTTTGACGGACGTGCATATGCAATCGCGCTAACATCTGTGAATATTTTTCGCGCGCTTGGTCTTTGGGATCAAATCGCTCCAAACGCGGAACCCATTCGCGACATTAAAGTGTCTGAAGGACGTGTGGGCCGCGGAGCGGCACCCTTCACGCTGCATTTTGACCATGCGGAACTTGAAGAAGGGCCTATGGGCCAGATGATTGAAGACCGCCATCTCCGCTCGATTCTGATGGAGGCGATTGCATCAAGCGATCTTATCACATGGCACTCCAGCACCGATGTGGTTGGCCAGAGTGTGAATGGTACCACTGTAGATGTGACGACGGCGCAGGGCGATGCGTTCAGCGCGTCCGTGTTGATTGGTTGCGATGGCCGGGGCTCGCGCGTGGCAGCGCGGGCAGGCATCGGGCGTGTTGCTTGGGATTATCGGCAAACTGGGTTGGTTTGTGCGATTGCACATGAACGTCCCCATCTGAGCACAGCACATCAGTTTTTTGCCCCATCGGGGCCGCTAGCCGTTCTTCCTCTCCGCGGAAACAGATCCTCAATCGTTTGGAGCGAGGAGCGGTCGAAAGCCGAAGAGATCCAGGCGCGGGATGAAGCAGGGTACTTGGCGGCGCTGCGCCCGCTGATCGGCGGATATCTTGGAGATATAAAACTGGATGGCGAACGATTTTCATACCCGCTTGGCTTGAGTTTGGCGCGCCGTTTCATCGCAAATCGCGTTGCCCTCGTGGGGGATGCAGCACACGGGATTCACCCCCTCGCAGGACAAGGATTGAACCTTGGTTTTCGCGACACTGCCGCTTTGGTAGAACTTCTGGCCAGTGCGCGCAGGCGCGGTCAAGACATCGGCACCCTGGATGTATTGCGATCTTATGAGCAGTGGCGACGGCCAGATGCAACGGCCCTTGCACTCGCAACAGATGGTTTGAACCGGCTTTATGGCAAGGTGACACCGGGGATAAGCACAATGCGGAACGTTGGTATCGGGGCCATCAATGCTGTCCCGGCTCTGCGACGTGGATTTATGCGACAAGCGGCGGGATTGAACGGAACGCTTCCACAGATGATGCTAGGTCGCGCCGTCTAGTCGTCTAGTTTCCGCGCTTCATCCGGCAGCATGATTGGCACTCCGTTCTCTATGGGATATGCAAGTCTTGCTTTTGGGCTGATCAACTCTTGTGCATCGCTGTTGTATTCGAGCGGGCCTTGCGTCACGGGGCAGATCAGGGCCTCCAGCATTTTCCTGTCGATTTCCGAAACGCTCATTGCATAGATCCTTCGACATCGTCACCCGCGAGCGCAAATTCCATAAGCGTCATAAGTGTTTCACGTCGCGTCTGAAGGGACGGCGCTTCAAGAAGTGCTTGTTTCTCTTCCGCTGTATAAGGGCAAAGCATGGCCAGCGAATTGATCAGCAATTCTTCCTCGGCGTCCTTCATACTGTCCCAATCGGATGTAAGACCTGCGTGATCGAAGTACCTCTTAAGGAGCTTTAAAAACTTCGCTCGGTCAAAGTCGTGATCTGGGTCCTTCTTGTTGAGGTCTCTGTGGAAACTGTCCCATTCGACATCCCCGCGCAGGTATGGCGTAAATCCTTCGTTCTGCGCGAGAATGCGAAACCTGCTGACCCCGGCCAATGTGATCAAATACCGTCCATCTTCCGTTTCTGAAAAGGATGTCAGTCTCCCAGCGCAGCCAATCTGATGCAAAGGCGGGTTGCCTGTGCCTGGTGGGACATCGCGGGGCTGGATCATTCCGATCAAGCGATGACTTGTCTTCAATGTATCTTCGATCATCGCGAGATATCGCGGTTCAAAGATGTTCAAGGGCAGCCGCGCACGCGGCAGTAACAAAGCCCCCGGTAAGGGAAACAGCGGGATCGTCTCTGGTAGGTCAGATGCGGTTAACATGACCGAGAATTAGCGCCCAAAAACGTTAAGCAAAGATCATAGATGACAGTTTTCGCCGACCAGCCTGTGCAATTGGGTCCTGCGGACCAAGGCTGTCAAAGATTTTGAAGAGCTGCTGTCGGGCTGCGTCTTCGTTCCATTCGCGATCCCTGCGGAACAGTTCAAGAAGCTCTCTGACAGCCTCTTCTGCCTTTTCTGCGGCAAGCAACGCCGTAGCGAGTTCGAAACGCGTTTCGTGATCATTTGGATTTGCTTCGAGTTTTGCGCGCAGATCGGCGGTATCACCGGCATCTTCTGCGGCGCGTTGCAGATCAATCTGTGCGCGAAGCGCGACAAGTTCAGGAGCGTTAAAAATAGGATCGGGTGCCGTGTCCAGAAGGCCTTGCGCCTGATCGAGGTCTTTCATCGCAAGATGACACTTTACCAAACCTGCATAAGCATCCGCCCGATTTGGGTCTTCCTGCGCAATCGCCGCAAAGGTTTGCGCAGCATCCGCAATCGCCCCTTCGGCGAGCATTTCTTCTGCTGCGGCGACGGCCTCGTCCAGGCCACCGCCTGCACCGCCTGCACCCATAGAGGCGATCTTATTGACGAACTCTTCAACTTGGGATGGCGGCAATGCGCCCATGAACCCATCCACCGGTTGCCCATTTACAAATGCAAAGACGGCTGGAATCGACTGAACACGCATTTGCGCCGCGATCATTTGGTTTTGATCGATGTCGATCTTCACGAGTTTAACTTTGCCGCCGGCTTTGGTGACCGCCGTTTCGATTGCAGGTCCAAGTGTCTTACACGGGCCGCACCAGGGCGCCCAAAAGTCCACAATGACCGGAACCTCGGCCGATGCCTCGACCACATCTTCCATGAAAGTTGCTTCGCTGCTGTCTTTAATCAGATCGGTGTTCGTTGGGGGCGCGGATGCGCCGCCGCCAAAATTGAGCATGGGTTATCTCCTCGGTTGGGCTGCATGTAAGGCGGGGGTGCCGTCAGAGCAAGTCACGCCCTTAGATCGCTAGATCTCGAGTGTTGCGAAGACCGGTGCGTGGTCCGATGGCTTCTCCCAGCCGCGCGCCGCGCGCATGACAGAGCTTTGGTAGTTTGGTTGATCCAAATCGGGTGTGACCCAAATATGGTCGAGCCTGCGGCCCTTATCGGCCGCCGACCAATCCCTCGCCCGATAAGACCACCAAGAATAGAGTTTGCCATCCGGAATGTCCCGCCGAGTTGTATCGATCCAAGCACCTGCATTCTGCGTGGTCTGCAGATGCTCTACCTCAATCGGGGTGTGGGAGACGACTTTCAACAATTGTTTGTGGGACCACACATCATCTTCGAGAGGGGCGATGTTCAGATCCCCGACAAGGACGGATTTTGTAGGGGGGTCAGTCCGGAACCACTCAGCCATTTCGGTCAGAAATCTGAGCTTGTGGTCAAATTTTTCGTTCTTTTCACGATCGGGTTCGTCGCCCCCAGCGGGCACGTAGAAATTATGGATCGTGAGGCCGTTTTCCATTCGGGCGGCCACATGGCGGGCATCGCCTTTTTCGCAGAAATCGCGCGACCCGGCATCCTCCAATGGGTGACGGGCCAGGATCATCACACCATTGTAGCCCTTTTGACCCCGAGCAACCATGTGATGGTAGCCGAGCTTCCCGAACCCCTCGGTTGGGATTTTCTCAACCGGCGATTTCGCCTCTTGGAGGCACAGTACATCGGGACGGGTTTCTTTTAAAAGATCGAGGACAATTCCTTCGCGCAGTCGAACCGAGTTGATGTTCCAAGTGCAGATCTTTGTCGCCATCGCGTTCCCTTCCGAGTAGTTCACATGTCCTACCGTGTTCGGCTTCGGATGACGATGGAAAAAGGCCCGCTGCAGTGCAACGGGCCAAAGGAGGAGGGAGGGAGTATGAAAAAGCGCGTCTTAGTGCGCTGGGTTAAGCAACAAGCCGATAGCCGCCGCTTTCTGTGACCAGGAGTCGGGCATTTCCCGGTTCTGGTTCTATTTTTTGACGCAAGCGGTAAATATGCGTCTCAAGCGTGTGGGTTGTGACACCTGCATTATATCCCCAAACCTCGTGCAGAAGGACATCCCGAGGGACGACACCGTCTTGCGCGCGGTAGAGGAATTTGAGGATATTTGTCTCTTTTTCGGTCAGGCGGATCTTTTTGTCCTGCTCGTCTGTCAAAAGTTTCGCCGCTGGCTTGAATGTGTATGGCCCAAGCGTGAAGACCGCGTCTTCCGATTGTTCATGGGTCCGAAGCTGCGCCCGCAAACGTGCAAGCAAGACAGGGAATTTGAACGGTTTTGCCACGTAATCATTTGCGCCTGCATCAAGACCCAGGATCGTATCCGCATCCGTGTCGTGTCCGGTCAGCATCACAATCGGGCTTTTCACACCTTGTTTGCGCATCAAACGGCAGAGCTCGCGCCCATCCATATCAGGCAGGCCGACATCAAGGATAATCAAGTCATAGATTTGTTCTTTCGCGCGGGCGAGCCCGGCTGCGCCGTCTTCCGCTTCGAACACATCGAACTCATCGGACAGGATCAGTTGGTCGGCCAGCGCCGCACGAAGGTCTTCGTCGTCATCGACCAGAAGAATTTTTTTCAAGTTGCTCATCAGTAAGCCCCTGTGGAGTGTTTCAGTTCTTGAGGGGCAATGTGGCGCGTGAGGTATGTTACAGCAAGATTGCTCACCGCCATGTGTTGGGGAACATGGTTTTGTTTCAACTCCGGCGTCAAATACCCTAAAGAGGCGGCCAATTCTGTAACAAGGTGTCACCCAGATGACGTTTTCGCTATCGCCCCGTGAACGGATTGCCCGCATGCGCTCCGACTTGCGGACGGGATTGCCGGTCGTGATCGTCGGGGATCGGATCACCTTGGTAATGGCGAGCGAACTTATGACGGATGTGCGGTTTGCGGCCTTAAAAGCGGCCGGGCCAATGTCATTAAGCCTTACCAAGTGGCGGGCCGATGGGCTTGGGATCGCGGCCTATGATGGGGACTTGACCCGATTGCGTTTGCCATCTGACGCGGATCCCCGTTGGGTTCGCGGCATGGCGGATCCGCAGCTTGACTTTTCCGTACCGATGAAAGGGCCGTTTACCGCGCTGAGAGACGGTAATCCTCTTCCGGCGTCCATCGGATTGAGATTGTGCAAGCAGGCACATTTGTTGCCGAGCGTGGTATCTGTGGATGTGGAAGACATCCCAGCCGATCTGACCGCCATGACGGTTGCGGACCTTCTTCTTGAGTTGGATCGCGCACCAGATTTCTCCGCGGTGTCCGCCGCGCGGGTCCCCCTTGGCGTAAGTCGGGACTCGCGTGTCCATGTGTTTCGACCCGATGATGGCGCGGAAGAGCATTACGCGATTGAGATTGGATCCCCGAACCGGGATGATCCCGTTCTCACCCGATTGCATTCGGCATGTTTCACCGGCGATGTGATTGGGTCGTTGAAATGCGATTGTGGTCCGCAGCTTCGGCATGCTTTGCAAACTATGGGAGAGAATGGTTCGGGCGTTCTATTGTATCTTAATCAAGAAGGGCGTGGGATTGGCCTGGCCAATAAGCTGCGCGCCTATGCGCTCCAGGACCTAGGGTTTGACACGGTCGAGGCAAATCACCGCCTTGGGTTCGAGGATGATGAACGCAACTTTCGGATCGGCGCGGATATTTTGAAACAACTTGGTTTTGGCGCGGTGCGATTGATGACGAACAATCCGACCAAAGTGGACAGATTGAACGCATGTGGGATCGAGGTCGTCGAACGTGTGCCTTTGAAAGTCGGTCAGACCCAAGATAACACAGCCTACCTTGCGACGAAGGCGGCAAAATCGGGACACCTCTTGTGAAACCTTCTGACCTGGTTGTAACGAAATGGGCTGCGCGGTATCGTGGTCGATCCTTTTCTTGCGCGATTGGACGCGGTGGAATTGGTGCAAAATTGGGCGAAGGCGATGGGGTGACACCAGTCGGAATCTATCGGTTGTGCTTGATTGGACTGCGCCCAGATCGTGTTTCACTTTACTCAGACGTCCCGCAACGGCCGATCGGTCCACGCGACATCTGGTCTGATGATCCGAAGCACGATGGCTACAATTCATGGCAGAAAGGGCCGTTTGCGCGATTCAGCCACGAAGCACTCCGTCGATCAGATCCTCTTTATGACCTGATCGGTGTCTTAGACTTTAACTGGCCAGAGGCCTCTCCCGGTGCGGGGTCTGCAATCTTTTTGCACACTTGGCGGAAACCCCGCCATCCCACAGAAGGCTGCATTGCTTTTGATCCAGGTGTAGTAGCACATATTTGCGCGACTTGGGATCCGAGAGCGCGCGTGGTGATCCGGTGTTAAGTGCGATCAGCGTAGACGCGATCCCCAAAAATCGCTGATCCGACACGGACATGCGTCGCGCCGAGCGCGATTGCACTTTCAAAATCGGCACTCATTCCCATGGACAGACCCGAAAGCCCGTTTCGCTCTGCAATTTTGGCAAGCAAGGCGAAGTGGAGGCTGGGCTCTTCATCAACGGGGGGAATGACCATCAGGCCCCGAAGGGGTAAATCCATCCCACGACAGTCCGCGATAAAAGTGTCAGCCTCCGCAGGAAGAACACCCGATTTCTGTTCCTCTTCCCCAGTGTTCACCTGAATGAAAAGCTCTGGCGATTTACCCTGAGCTTGAACCTCTGCCGCGATCTTTTGGGCAAGTTTTGGGCGGTCGACCGAGTGAATGGTATCGAATAAACCAACGGCTTGCTTAACCTTATTGGTTTGAAGCGGGCCGATCAGATGCAACGTGATCCCATCGAATTGCGCCCGAAAATTGGGCCATTTTCCAGCGGCTTCTTGTACTTTGTTTTCCCCGAATTCCCGGTGCCCTGCTTCTAGGACCATTTGAACGCGCTCATTCGGTTGAACTTTGGATACAGCAATGACCTGGGTTTCGCCGACGCGCCCCGCCCTTGTTTCTGCCGCGTTTACCCGCGACAGAATTTTGGAAAGGCTCATTCGCCCCGACTTTCCAATATCTCGAGCATCGGTTTGAGTTCTTCTTTGTAGTTCTCCCACAAAGCGACCGATGATTTATAAATGGGCTGGCGCGCCTGATAGATCGAGAGCGTTCGAACTGTGGACTCTTGCTCATGGAAGCTCAAGCATGCGTCTTCCCATTCCAGCCCGCAATAGTCGATCAGTTTTCGGGTTTCTTCTTCCGGGTTCTCCGTGAGCTTCTCGTAGAAGAGTTCGTAAAAACCGCCCGGCATCAACTCTCTCCACATATCCAGGTAATCCAGGAATGTGTGATAGTACTTCGTCAGAGCGACCATATCGTTGGAGTAAAGATGTGTCCCTTGGGTGAACCTGTTCTTGTAAATTGAAAGAAGGTTATCGCGCGGATCGCGCCTCAATACGACAAATTTGGCGTTTGGCAGGGCTGCTTTGATCAAACCTATCTCGGTATATGTCCCAATTGCTTTATCAGTTACGATGTCCGAACTGGGAAACCGTTCGTTGAAGTGCTCTTTGGTTACTTCGCCTATACGCTTGACGATTTCTGGTCTCACCTTGTCGAAGTGTTCCAGTTGGTCACCTGGCATTTCACGAATTTTGTTTATGAAGGCCCGCGTTTGACCATCCTCTCCACCTGCAACAACAGTGCTATGCGCCGAGACTATTCTCTCGGCCAAGGTCGTTCCGGACCGTGGCATGCCGGTAATAAAGATGGGACTGAAATCCGTAACACCCACACCTTCGAACTGATCGGGATCGAAGGTCTCGTAGAACTTTCGAGATGCACTTAAGGCTTGGTAACGCGTGTCGATATCATAGGGGAACCGCTTGCGCTGGATCGCAGTCGCTGCATTAAGATATGGAAAAACTTTGTCGTACTCTTTCGCCCGTTCATGCACACGGGCAATAGCATAGCCAAATGCCTCGCGGCTCGGATCCGGCAGATCGGTCCGCTCATACTGATCCATCATAATCGCATAAACGGGATGATCTTTGTCCAGCTCATTGGCCGTGAGATAGTTTGAATAAAACTGACCGCGGTCAGGGGCCATTTCGATGGCCTTTCGCAGATACTCCTCGCTGGTGTCAAAATCGCCCTGAACCTGAAGCAACGCACCCAGTCTATTGTAAAGAACAGGTTCATGTGGGTGTGCTTCAATGCCGTCCCTTGTCACTTGCACGGCTTTGTCGAGTTGGTCGGACTTGTCGTAAACTAAACTCAGCGCAAAATATGCTTTCACAGACTTTTGGCTTTTGAAGAGCGCTTTGGCCATGGCAATGGCTTTTTCGTGTTCTCCGGCGCGTGAATATAAGTCAGACATAGAAACCATTGCGTCAGGTTGGTCCGTTGATTTTGTGGAAATCACGGTTTCCAAAAGGCGGATGGCTTCTTCGGTCGCACCATCCATATGGAGCACCTGTGCGGTAATGGACACGGCCTGGATTTGGTTGGGATCGATCGCCCGAACTTTTTCGGCCAGTTCAATGGCCCGTTTGTTGTCACCCATGTCAAAATAGACACGACCTAGGTTCGTACACGCCTCTAAGTAGTTCGGATATTTGCCAATCGCCTTTTCGAGATTTTTTCGCGCTGATGCGTAATCCCGCAGTTGAATCTGGGCGCATGCCAGGATGTTGTTGACAATAACAGAGTCGGGGAACTTTCGCAGAAGGTCTGTTCCCAATTTCAGCGCTGCATCATACTCTGAATTCTGGAGCAATCCTGTAAGTTGGTTTACCTTCTCAGGAGATGCACCCCCCAATGGTGGTTTGGGCGGCAGCGACCGTTGGCGGAGTATTTTCTCCACCTTCTCCTTGTCTGCCGACGCCAGTGGGGCAACCTTCAAGTTCTTTAGCGCAGTTTGGATGTGTTTCTTGACATTTAGCAGCCTAAGCGCCCGTGCAAAATGTAACCAAATGGCAATTTCACCTGGACGAAGAGCTATCGCGCGTTCGAAATGCGCCGAAGCAGAGCTGTACCGATGGCGTTGCAGCTCTATTCTACCGACCTGAAAGTATGGTTCTGGTAACTTTGGGTATGCCTTCAAGATTTCGCTGTACTTGCGAAGAGCGGAGCTGACATTGCCTTCCGATTGATCCGACAATGCTGATTTGAATAGGTTGCCTACCTGGTTGGGTGATATCATGTTCATCTCTTACCTCTTCGAACCACCACTAAGTAAAATAAAAAAAGGGCGACTTGAAGCCGCCCTTAATACTTTGATTTCGGTTGTTCTTAGAAGGACAGACCGAGACCGAAAGAGAACGTTGCGAAATCGTCGACTGTTGTTGTGTCCTCGTCAAGATCGTTGTGACCGTAACCGAACATTACAACAGCACCGCCGCCGAGATCGTAGTTCGCTGCAAGACCGAAGCCGCTAATTTCGGCATCTGGAGCGCCATCAAGATCAATGTCAAACACACCGTAGTTTGCGTGCAGGGACAGAGCATCGATTGTGTAACCGATACCGATGCCGTAGTGTGTGACTTCAGCTTCTGACGTGAGCTCGTCCAGATCTGTGAACGAGTAGTTCAGCACAACTTCGAAATCTGCAACCGCGAAGTCCACGGAGATACCATATGCGGAACCGAGATCTGAGTTATCGGAATAACCAAGACCGAGACCGAAGTCTGTTCCACCCAGGTTACCATCATATGCAACACCTACAGAGTATGTGTCGTCGATTTCCGTACCTGTGAACTCATAGCCTTGCTCGAATGACAAGCTGAATGTGAACTCGTTGAAAGAGTAGTCGTAACGAAGAACGAACTCTTCTTCCAGGCCGTTGAAGCCAGAAGCGAAACCTTCCAGACCAGCAAACAAACCAACGAGGTTACCACCACCGTTGAATGAGTAACCAGCGTGTGTTGTATGGTCATCTGTCAAAGATGTCAGCATTCCAACTTCTTGCAGAGCTTTGTCAAACGCGTCGTCTGTGTCGCCAAGTGTCAAAGTACCAAATTCACCCTTGATGAATACAGAACCGTCTGAACCTTGTGCGCCGATACCGTTGTTAACTTCGTCCAAGTCGATGGCGAAACCGAACTCGATACCGCCGTCTGTTTCGCCGGCGCCTTTAAATGTTACGTCATAGTCAGAGTGCAGCAGGAACTCTTCTTCAAGAGATGTGCCGAATGATTCATCACGGTCTTCAACGTAAGAAATACCCATTTCTGCGTAACCAGACAGCGTAACGCCTGTGTGACCGTCAGCAAACGCGATGCCTGTACCGGCAACAAGCGCTGTGGACGTCATGAGAAGCTTTTTCATGTTTTCCCTCGTAAGCTTTCAAAAAGGTGCACCTTTCCCGGAGTATCCGAGTCAGTAAGTTTGTCCTCCTTTTTTTGCGGCGGATGGTCAAGAAATCGGGGCGTTTTCGCCATAAGTGATGCCAGATTGATGCAAAGAGGACACAGTGGCAAAAATGTGCCGACGTGGATTGGTTTTGATGCGCTATTGCGAGAGTTGGGCGGTTTCTATAGCGAGCGGGCGTACGGAGGGACAAACATGCTACGTCATTTTGTTGGTATCATTTTGGTGGTGTCTTTGATTGGTTTGACGGCCTGTGGTGATCGCAATACAGCCGACCAATCCCAAAACGTTGACGAGCAGTTCAACAATGATGGGGACAGCATTTTTGATTTGTTCAATACACCTTCGTCCGACGGGCAAATTAGGGTAAATCGATACCTCTGGAGTGCAACACTCGAGACGCTGAACTTCCTGCCGCTCGAAAGCGCAGACCCTTTTACTGGTATCATCACCTACGGCTTCGGAACGGCACCGGGAAGCGGCCGCGCATTCCGAGCGACCGTTCTTATTCAAGATCCGGCGCTTGACGCGCGATCGCTGAAAGTCGGCCTTCAAACACGGGGCGGCCCCGCATCCGCCGAGATGACACGCGCCGTTGAAAATGCCATTCTGACACGTGCGCGCCAGTTGCGGATAAGAGATACAGGTCTATAAGATCGTTCTGGGTTATAGCGTAAACGAGCGCCGGGAACGCCCGGCGTTTTTGTTTGGGGATGATATGGAACGGTACAATGCCAAAGTCGTAGAGCCGAAATGGCAGAAGGCCTGGGAAGATGCCCAGACATTCATGGCCGAGCGTGACGCGCGGGAAAAATATTATGTCTTAGAAATGTTCCCTTATCCGTCAGGCCGTATCCATATGGGACATGTGCGCAACTACACGATGGGCGACGTCGTGGCGCGGTATAAATCGGCCCGCGGCTTCAACGTTTTGCATCCCATGGGGTGGGATGCCTTTGGCATGCCAGCTGAGAACGCCGCGATGGAGAAGAAGGTCCATCCGGGCGATTGGACCTACCAAAACATCGCTGATATGCGTGATCAGCTGAAACCTATGGGCCTATCTATTGATTGGTCACGGGAATTTGCGACTTGTGACCCTGAATATTACGGCCAACAGCAATCCATGTTCATCGATATGATGGAAGCGGGTCTCGTGTATCGCAAAAATGCGGTCGTAAACTGGGACCCGGTCGATATGACCGTTTTGGCCAATGAACAGGTGATCGACGGAAAAGGCTGGCGGTCGGGGGCGCCGGTTGAACGTAAAGAACTGACACAATGGTTCTTCCGGATCAGTGACTATTCCGAAGAACTCCTCACTGCGATCGACGATTTGAAAGGCTGGCCGGAGAAAGTCCGACTGATGCAGCAAAATTGGATCGGAAAAAGCCAGGGCTTGCGGTTCGCGTTTGAGATGATGGGCGCGCCTGAAGGGTTTGGCGGGCTCGAAGTGTATACGACGCGGCCAGATACACTATTTGGCGCGAGTTTCGCGGCGATTTCCTGCGACCATCCTCTGGCCAAAGCGCTTGAAGACAATCCGGAGATTGCCGCCTTCAACGCCGAATGCCGAAAAACCGGCACATCTGAAGAGGATTTGGAAAAGGCGGAGAAGAAAGGGTTCGACACAGGGATTGTTGTCACCCACCCCTTCCACCCAGATTGGCAACTTCCGGTCTATATCGCGAACTTTATCTTGATGGGGTATGGGACGGGTGCGATTTTCTGCTGTCCCGCCCATGACCAGCGTGATCTCGATTTTGCACGGAAGTATGGGCTGACCGTTACACCCGTGGTGTGCCCTGAAGACGCTGACGCTGACAGTTTTACAATCGGCGACGAGGCCTATGTGGGCCCAGGCCGCATGATCAATTCGCGTTTTTTGGATGGAAAAACCATCGAAGACGCCAAAACAGAAGTCACGAAGCGCATCGCAGAGATGAAAGCGGGATCGGCAGAGACACAATATCGCCTGCGGGATTGGGGTGTGTCGCGCCAGCGCTATTGGGGCTGTCCGATTCCTGTTGTCCACTGCCCCTCTTGCGGTGTCGTGCCCGAGAAAAAAGAGAACCTGCCCGTTGTTCTGCCCAAGGATGTATCTTTCGATACGCCGGGTAATCCGCTCGATCGTCATCCGACTTGGCGAAATGTGGCCTGTCCCAAATGTGGCGCGGATGCGCTGCGCGAGACAGATACGATGGATACCTTTGTCGATTCGTCATGGTATTTTGCACGCTTCACTGCGCCGCGCGCTGAGACACCAACTGTGATGGAAGAGGCGGAGTATTGGATGAATGTCGATCAGTATATAGGCGGCATTGAGCACGCTATTTTGCACTTGCTGTACTCACGCTTCTTTGCGCGTGCGATGCAGAAGACGGGCCATCTCCCCGAGAAAGCGATTGAGCCGTTCAATGAGCTTTTCACGCAAGGTATGGTCACACATGAAACGTATTCGACCAAAGGCAAAGATGGTCGTCCGGTTTGGCGTACACCTGATGAAGTGCGTTTGGAAGACGGCACAGCCCGTTTGATCGAGACCGGCGAAGCCGTTGATATTGGTCCCGTGATCAAAATGTCCAAATCCAAAAAGAACGTCGTCGATCCCGAAGATATCATCGACCAATATGGCGCGGATACAGCGCGCTGGTTTGTCATGTCAGACAGCCCGCCTGAACGGGATGTAGAATGGACGGCATCAGGGGCCGAGGCCGCTTGGAAACACCTACAGCGCGTTTGGCGCCTGACTGCAGAAGCCGTCGAGAAGGGTGATTTGGCCGGTGATGCGTTAGAAGCTGAAGCACTTTTGAAGGCCACGCACAGATGTATCGATGAAGTGACGAACGGGATCGAGGGATTTGCCTTCAACAAATCTGTGGCAGCACTTTATCAATTTACAAATACGATCGCGAAGTCTGATGCGCCAAATTCTGACATCAAGGATGCGCTTCAAACGCTTGCCGTTTTGATGCAACCCATGACCCCCCATTTGGCGGAAGAGGTTTGGGCCGCGATGGATGGTGCGGGCTTGGTCGCCAATGCGGAATGGCCCACAGCCGATCCAAAACTTCTTGTAGATGATGAAATTGTGTTGCCCATCCAAATCAATGGAAAGCGTCGCGACGAAATTCGTGTGGCTGCCGACGCGTCCAAGGACGATATTGAGGCGCTCGCGCTTAAGAATCTGGCGGTTCAAAAGGCCTTGGACGGAGGCAACCCAAAGAAAGTCATCGTTGTACCGGGGCGCATTATCAATGTCGTGGTCTAGGCGTGGCTTTGTCCTTCTTGGACTATCGGTTATGGGCTGCGGGTACACGCCGCTGCTCGCGCCAGAGACCTTCGCGACGCGTCTTCAGAACAATGTCGACATTATTGATCGTGATGGGCGGGAAAACTTTGAATTTCGCGCACGATTAGAGGAGAGACTTGGTCGCGGGGGGAGCTCTGCTCGTTATCTTGTCACATACGATTACGTGGTTCGGGATACGGCTGTGACCGTCAGCGAAGATGCCGATATCGAGCGCTTTACGCTTCTCGGAACGGTCCGTTTCACTGTGACAGATCGGGACAGTGGGGATGTGGTGCTGTCTGACGTCATCCGGGCGTCGGCCGGATATTCGACAACCTCGGACACATTTCCAACGCGAGTGGCAGAGCGAGACGCCGCCATTCGGCTGTCGCGTTCTTTAGCCGACCAACTGGTTCAGTTGCTTCAGCTATCGGCAAGTGGTTTTCCGGCTTGAAACTGTCTGGGGCCAAAGCTGACGCATTTCTGGATAAACCGGGCGATGACATCTCTGGTGTTCTCATATTTGGCCAAGATGGCGTCCGTGTGGGCCTTTCGAAAGATCGTGTTGTTGCGGCCCTCGGTGGACCGAATTTGGAAGTGGATATGCGGCTAACGCGCGTGCCGGGTTCTGAACTTCGCAAGGACCCAGCCGCCCTTGCCGACGCCGTGAAGGCGGTCGGGTTCTTTCCAGGAAAGCGCATTGTATTGGTCGAGGATGCTGGGGATGGCCATACGCAAATCATACAAGATGCGCTTGCCGATTGGACTGCAGAAGATGCGACAATTGTTGTCCTAGCGGGCGCGCTCCGGGCGACATCTAAGCTGCGTAAATATTTTCAAAATGGGCAGACGACCGTCGCCATTGGGATCTACGACGATCCTCCGCGTCCTGATGCAATACTGAAAATCTTCGCAGATGCAGGCGTGACGGACTTTGATGGTATGGGGCGGGAAGCTGCGCTCGCGCTTGGACGCCAGATTGAACTTGGCGATTTAGTGCAGACCGCAGAAAAGTTGTCGCTCTACAAACTCTCAGACACGACCCCGGTGAAAGAGGCTGACATTGCAGCTGTTGCACCGGCTGTGACCGATGCGGGGATTGATCAATTGGTGACCGCGGTTGCAAACGGCCAAGCGGCTGACGTTGGTCCGCTCATGACACGTCTTGCAGGTCAGGGTGTAACGCCAATTTCTGTCATGATCTCTATGTCGCGCCATTTCCGAACGTTGCACAGCGCAGCATCACATCCAGACGGTGCAGCGAATGCACTGTCACGTGCGCGTCCCCCGGTTTTTGGTCCGCGAAAGGACACTATGTTGCAACAAATTCGCGATTGGGGGCAGTCGCGCTTAGAGCTGGCTTTGGACACGATTTTTGAGACGGAGCGTCTCTTGCGGAGCACGCATTCATATCCCTACGGACCCTTGCTGCAACGCACCCTTATACGCGTTGCCATGCTTAAGCCGAAGGCGCGCTGAGGTACCGGTTCACACCTTGTCCGGCGGCGCGCCCACTCGCAAAACATGCCGTCAGAAGATAGCCACCAGTCGGAGCATCCCAGTCCAACATCTCACCGGCCGCAAAAAGACCGCGATACCCTTGCAGCATAAACTCATGCGATAGCAGGCTGCAATCCAGCCCGCCCGCCGATGAAATAGCGCGCTCCAACGATCCAACCCCATCGTATCTGACCGGGAGTGCCTTGATCAGCGCCGCCAATTCCGTGCCCTGTGGAAGTGGGCGACCACATTCGTGAAGCAGCGCCAGCTTTTCGGACGACATACCGAGCCCTTTGCGCAATGTGTTTGTCAGGGTCTCCTTTGGACGTGCTTTGGCGAGCACTGTTTCTATATCCGTAATATTTTTGGCCGGAACAAGATCGACAAAAAGTTGTTCTGAGTTTCGAAGATCGGGACTTGCAGCGTAGATCGGCCCACCTTCTAGTCCGTGCTTCGTGAGTGTTGCCTCACCCTCTAATACGCGGCCGCGACATGAGAAGCGAACGGCCTTAAGGGGCCGTCCGAAATAGAGGGACATATGCGTCGACCAATCGATCCGTATACTGACATTGGATGGTGCGAAATCACGACATTCTAGATGCATATCGTTAAATGCACCGCGCCAGCTCCCGGTTGAACCGAGTTTTGGCCAACTCGCCCCGCCCATGGCAAAAACGGCCGATCGGGACGGAATCGTCTTCTGGCCTTCTGGCGTCTCAACGCAATGGTGACCGTCGCTTTGATTAATCCATTTGGTCCGGGTCTCGAAGCGGACCCCCTGGTTCTGAAGCAGGGCAAGCCAGGCCCGAAGCATTGGAGAGGCCTTCATCACTTTCGGAAACACGCGGCCTGTTGTTCCGACAAAGCACGCCTGCCCAAGATCCTCTGCGAAGGTGACAACATCCTCGGGACCAAAACCCGCCAATGCCATCTGCAAAGGTTCTGGCAGGTGGAAGTAGCGCGCGACAAATGTGTCGCGACTTTCCATTTTTGTCAGGTTCAGTCCTGATTTCCCCGCCATCAGAAACTTTCGACCCAGGCTTGGCATCGCGTCAATAACGGTCACCCTATGGCCCGCTTTCGAAACCTCGTCCGCCGCCATGAGGCCGGCGGGACCGCCTCCGATGACGAGACAGTCAATCATGTGATCTGACTATCGCCCGACAGCAACGTATTCGGCGAAACCCGCGCGCGCGGCATCGTCAGTGCTGTAGATATTTCGGAGATCGGCCATTTTTGCGCCTCGCATGGATTGAGAAAGACGCGTCAGATCAAGAGCGCGAAATTCGTTCCACTCGGTTAGAATAACAATCGCATCGGATTCAATTGCCGCCGTGTAAGGGTCGTCGTGCCAAATAACGTTTGGCAAAAGCTCGCGCCCTTCCTTCTGTCCTTGGGGATCAACAATACGGACCTCGGCCCCACCGCCGACAAGCGCGGGCACGATCGTCAGACTGGGCGCATCGCGCATGTCGTCGGTGTTTGGCTTAAAGGTGACCCCAAGCACTGTTATGCGTTTTCCATTAAAAGACCCATCCATCAAATCGAGCAGCTTATCGATCATGCGACGTTTGATCGCTTCATTCACCTCAATCACTGTCTCTGTGATATGCATCGGAGATGCGTGGTCCTGTCCTATGCGGGCCAACGCCTTTGTGTCTTTGGGAAAGCAGGATCCACCATAGCCGGGGCCAGCGTGAAGAAATTTGTTTCCGATACGCCCATCGAGCCCCATTCCCTTGGAAACTTGTTTCACGTCCGCCCCCACTTTTTCGCAGAGCGCGGCGATTTCGTTGATGAAGGTGATTTTGGTCGCCAAAAAGGCGTTGGCTGCGTATTTGATCATTTCTGCACTTTCCAGATCGGTTGTTACGATTGGAAAGTCGCGCAAATAAAGCGGGCGATAAATATCTTCCATGACGGCGGATGCCCGATCGTTCTCAACGCCAACGACAACACGGTCTGGTTTCATGAAGTCGTCGATTGCCGCCCCTTCCCGCAGAAACTCGGGGTTGGAGGCGACGTCAAAATCGGCATTCGGATTTGCCTTTGAAATGACCGCCTGGACTTGCCGGTTCGCGCCAACAGGTACGGTCGATTTGGTGACGATAACGGCGTAATCGGTCAAATTCTGTGCGATCTCTTCGGCTGCGGCAAAGACATAGGTTAGATCCGCATGGCCGTCCCCGCGACGGGTCGGCGTGCCCACGGCGATGAATATGGCGTCGGCGCCCTGCATCGCATCGGCAAGATCAAGGGTGAAGGAGAGCCGTCCTGCATCCACATTCTTCTTCATGAGAACGTCCAACCCAGGTTCGTATATCGGAACAATACCGGCATTCAGATGGTCAATCTTGGTCGCATTTTTATCTACGCAGACCACGTCATGACCAAAGTCTGAAAAGCAGACGCCAGAAACCAGGCCAACATACCCCGTGCCGATCATTGCAATTTTCACGGTGATCCTCCGATACAGTCGTCGGTGTGTGGATAGGGCGCATTTTTCGGGCCCACAACAGCCATTTACTTGACTTTCAGGCGTGTCTGAAAAACCTGTCGTTCGAATTGCGGAGGATTGCAGATGTATGAAGTTTCACATTTCGTAGACGGGAAGCGTCAAACCGGATCATCTGGCCGAACGAGCGATGTTTTCAATCCGGCAACGGGCGAGGTGGAGGCTTCTTGTCCTTTGGCCTCTAAGGCGGACATGGATCACGCCATTGCCGTTGCTGCTGCGGCGCAACCCGCTTGGGGCGCCACGAACCCGCAAAAACGCGCGCGGGTTATGATGAAATTCGTGGGATTGTTGATGCGAGACATGGACAAACTCGCCGAGGCGCTGTCGCGAGAGCACGGCAAAACGATCCCAGATGCGCGCGGGGATGTGCAGCGCGGATTGGAATGTATCGAGTTTTGCATCGGGGCGCCGCATCTTTTGAAAGGTGAATATACAAACGCCGCTGGGACTGGGATTGATCTTTACTCTATGCGCCAGCCCTTAGGTGTGTGCGGTGGTATTACGCCCTTTAACTTCCCTGCGATGATGCCGCTTTGGATGTTTGGCCCTGCGCTCACCTGCGGGAATGCGTTTATTCTGAAACCTTCAGAACGCGCGCCGACGGTCCCCGTGATGTTGGCAGAGCTTTTGATCGAGGCGGGTTTGCCCGAAGGCGTGTTTAACGTTGTGCATGGCGACAAAGAGGCCGTGGACGCGCTTTTGGATAATGAAACGGTGCAAGCGATTGGGTTCGTGGGCTCCACCCCGATCGCGCAATATGTATACGAACGATCCGCGGCGTCGGGCAAACGCGTGCAGTGTTTTGGCGGGGCCAAGAACCATATGGTTGTCATGCCAGATGCCGATTTGGATCAAGCTGCGGATGCGCTTGTGGGCGCGGGCTACGGGGCCGCAGGAGAGCGTTGCATGGCGATCTCTGTTGCCGTTCCAGTGGGCCACGAGACGGCAGATCGGCTGATCGACAAGCTGGTCCCTCGGATCGAGAAACTGAAGGTTGGACCTTACACGGCAGGTGAAGACGTCGATATGGGGCCCGTTGTGACTGCCGCCGCAAAAGAGCGTATCCTCGGCCTGGTGAATTCAGGTGTCGAGCAGGGTGCGAAACTGGTGGTCGATGGGCGCGATTTTAGCCTTCAAGGGTATGAAAACGGCTTCTTCGTGGGTCCGCATCTTTTTGATCAAGTCACCACGGATATGGACATCTACAAGCAAGAGATTTTTGGCCCTGTCCTGTCCACAGTGCGTGCGGAAAGCTATGACGAGGCGATCAATATGGTTGTTGATCACGAATACGGGAACGGGACGGCGATCTTCACCCGCGATGGCGATACGGCGCGTGATTTTGCGCATCGTGTGAATATCGGGATGGTTGGGGTAAATGTGCCAATCCCTGTGCCTCTGGCCTATCACACTTTTGGCGGTTGGAAAAAATCGGCCTTTGGCGATTTGAACCAGCACGGGCCAGACTCGATCAAGTTTTACACGCGGACCAAAACGGTCACAGCCCGCTGGCCCTCTGGCATCAAAGAAGGGTCCGAATTTAAGATGCCGGTAATGGAATAGGTGTCGGTCGCGTTGCGACCGATCCCCGCCACTGGCCCCACCGAAGTAAAGGGAGGCAGCATGAAGATCGGATTCATCGGTATTGGAAACATGGGGGCACCCATGTCTGCACATCTGTCTGCGGCAGGGCACGTGGTGTTGGGCTATGATATCGCAGAGCGATCTGCAGTAGGCGTGACAATGGTCGGGTCATATGCCGACGCCGTGTCAGATGCGGATCTTGTGATCACAATGCTGCCTGACGCACCGGATGTCGTTCAAGTTTACCACGATACGCTTGATCATGCGAAGCCTGGTGCGCTGTTCATCGAAGGGTCAACAATTGATGTGGCGACCGCGAAGGAGGTCGCGGCCCAAGCGCATAGCATGGGATTTGAAGCTCTGGATGCGCCTGTATCTGGGGGTGTGATGGGCGCAGAAGCCGCCACTTTGACCATTATGGTGGGTGGATCAGATGCCAGTTTCGAACGTGCCCGACCCATTCTGGAGCTTATGGGCAAACGTGTCATCCATTGCGGGGATACAGGCGCGGGTCAGGCGACAAAAGTGTGTAACAACATGCTGGCCGGTATCAATATGGCGGGCACCTGCGAGGCGATCGCGCTGGCGGATCGGCTGGGTTTGGATCGTCAAAAACTTTTTGACGTGGTCAGCACATCATCTGGGTTCAATTGGGCCATGAATGTCTATTGCCCAGCGCCCGGTGTCGGGCCGCAAAGCCCTTCGGACAATGACTATAAACCCGGCTTCAGCTCGGAATTGATGCTTAAAGATTTGCGCCTGTCCCAAACGGCCGCACGCCTGGTGTCGGCGGAGACCCCAATGGGCGAAAAAGCCGAAGAGATTTACGCAAAGTTTGCCGAAGTAGATGGACAAGGCGCCATGGACTTCTCCGCACTTTTGCCACGTTACAGCAAAGCAAAAGACGATTAAGCTGCCACTATGGCCCAGTTGGAAGCTCGTTTTCTTGAACAGAATCAAGCACCTATATCGAACCGCATTCGACCCTGGGCTTGGATTAGTCTTGCTGTTGTTGCGATCCTGACGGCGCTTGCGTTCTGGGCGGCTTCCGTATTCTTTCAAAATTCCGTGCGGGAAAGCGGGCTTTCCCAAGCGCAAATTTACCAGAACGCGATCGAAAACGAACTTGGACGCCTCGCACATTTGCCAAGCCTGCTGGCCAATGACCCCGATCTTATTGCAGCATTGCGTCAAGGTGAGTTTGACGCAATCAACCGCAAATATCTTGCCTTGGCAGAGTCGTCCAAAAGCGAGGCCATCTATTTGCTGGATCGTGACGGCCTGACGCTTGCGGCGTCGAACTATCGCGAACCGCAAACCTTTATTGGCCAAAACTACAGCTTTCGGCCCTATTTCAAAACAGCGCTCGCCGGATGGGAGGGGCGGTTTTTTGCGATAGGTGCAACAACATCGCGCCCTGGGTATTTTTTGTCTGCGCCGGTCAGAGATCAAGGAGAGATCATTGGTGTCGTAGCCCTAAAACTTGATCTGACCGCGCTGAATTCAATTCTGGAGAATGCGTCTCAACGGGTTCTCGTTTCAAATTTTGATGGGGTGGTTGTTCTGTCTGATAGCAGTGAGACGCTCTATCATGCCATCCGTCCCATTTCCGCGGAGCGTCGCTTGGAGATGAGCGAAGAACGCCAGTTTGGAAGTCAACCGCTGACAGAGTTGGCATGGCAGCCTTCCGGGGAGCGCGTCTATTTCAATGGAACGGTAAACTATCTGTTTGAGTTGCCCATAAGCTTTGAGGCGTGGACCTTGCATTACCTTGTTGATGTGCAAGAAGCATTGCTCCCCTCGCTTGCGGTTTCGGCGATCTTTTGTGCGGCTCTGGTGTTGCTGGCCTTAGTGGCCGGGCTCTTTCGAGAAAACCGGGTACGCCGTGCTTTGGACATTTCACAAAGGGACCGAAGTCGCCTGGAAGCAGAGATTGACCGACGGGTCGAAACACAAACACGGCTTGAAAAGGCCCAAGCCGACCTTGAGACTTCTTCGAAAATGGCTGCTTTGGGTCAGTTGGCAGCGTCCGTCACCCACGAATTGGGGCAACCAATTTCGGCACTGCGAAACCATATAGCAGCTGCCGAAATGAGCCAATCCGCCCAGCCTCCCTTTTTGGAACGGATAACCGGGCTCGTTTCTCGAATGGAGAACATCACAAGCCAGTTGCGCTTTTTCTCGGTCAAGAGCCTTGGAAAGAAGCAGCCTGTTTCGCCCGAAAAGTTGGTCAGATCCGCGCTTGGACTATTGATGCATGACTTTGAAGAGCAGGGCATCGATGTCACTATCGACACCCAAACGAAGAGTGACTTTATTGTCGACGCGGATCGCATGGAGCGGGTGTTTGTAAATTTCCTTCAAAACAGTGCACGGGCCATGAAGGATCAACCAAACAAACGGATCGACGTTACAATTTGGGACAGTAACGGGGCGATGCATGTGAAGTTTGCCGATACAGGAGTTGGCCTAAACGGCCAAAGCATGGATCAAATGCGCGAGCCGTTCCACACGACCGCCGCATCCGGAGAGGGTATGGGCCTTGGACTTGCCATCTCTGACGCCATCATTCGTGAACATGGCGCACAAATCCAAGCCTTCGATCATGACCATGGTGCCAGTTTTGAGGTCATTGTGCCATTGGGGGCCGACGATGACAGGTGAGAGCGCACAAAAAGCCAAAGTCCTTGTATTTGACGATGACAAGGGCATGCGCGCTTCGCTTGAAGATTTGCTTTCGAGCGCCGGGTTTGATCCCATTATGGCGGCAAGTGCCGTTCAAGCGGAGGACCTCATCAAGCAGCATCTTCCAGATGCGATCTTAACAGATGTGCGGATGCCGGGGCGCTCGGGGATCGAATTGTTGCAAAGTCTTAGCACCGACGCATCGCCACCGGTCATTTTGGTCTCAGCGCATGCGGATATCCCGATGGCGGTCGATGCGATGCAAATGGGCGCTTATACTTTTTTGGAAAAACCCTTTGATCCGCGCCGGTTGGTCACTGTCTTGTCCCATGCCGCAGATCAGTTCCGGCTGTCGAAAATGACCGAAAGGCTGAAATCGCGCCTGGCCGATTTGTCGGGGTTAAACCGGATATATCTCGGGGGATCACAAGCTGCGCAAGACCTGCGCGAACGCGTGATCGGGCTTGCTGACGTGAATGTGCCAATTCTGATTTCAGGTGAAACAGGCACTGGCAAAGACCTGATCGCCCGCGCGCTTCATGATCTGTCGCGCAAGTCGGATCAAATTTTCCGTGCAATCAACTGCGCAACAATACCTGTTCAAGAGTTCGAAGCGCTGATGTTTGGGCGCAAAGGTGAGACCAGCGGTTGGCTGAAGGCTGTAGATGGGGGTACGCTTTTCCTAGACGAAGTGCATGCAGCCCCATTGGAGGTTCAAGCAAAACTTTCCCGTGTTCTGGAAGAGCAGCGGTTCACGCCGCTTGGCTCTGATCTTGATGAAAGCGTGTCATTTCGACTGATTTCTTCGCTCAGCGAAGACCCCAAGAAGTTGGTGCGTGACGGTCGCTTGCGCGAAGAATTCCTCTATCGGATACAGCGCCTTGAATTGCCATTGCCTGCGCTTCGAGACCGCAAAGAGGACATTCCGATCCTATTTCAGCATTTTCTTGACGATATGGCCCGGAGTTTTGAGATGCCGCCCCCAGAGCTTGCCGCGGAAGATCTCGCGGCGCTTTTGGCGCATGATTGGCCTGGAAACGTCCGAGAGTTGCGCTCTACCGCTGAGAGGTTTTTGTTCTCAACTCGGGTCGGGGGTGGAGAAGTCGCGACTTTGCTTGCTCCGGAGGGAGAGCAAGAAGACGTGCCAGAGAATTTGCGCGGTGCCGTAGCAGCTTTTGAGAAAACACTTTTGATGCGGGCCATCAAAGCCCATGAAGGACGCATGGATGATGCAGCTGCGGCCCTCGGGATCGGTCGACGGACTTTAAACGAAAAGATGGTAAAGCTGGGTCTAAACCGCGACAAAATTTTGTGACCTTACCCTGCGGCTTTCCGCAGACCCCCGACGCGGATGCATGCAAATTTCTTCAATGGAAAATGCTCTGGAACCTGTAAGAGAGAGAACATCGGTCCACAAAAACTGATATCTGGGAGGATATTATGAAAAATACTTTCAAAACTGCGGTCGCATCCGCAGTGGTTCTGGCTTTTGCAAGCGAAGCAATAGCCACAGAATGGAACGTGTCTTTATGGGGTAAGCGCCGGGCGTTCACCGAGCACGTGGAAAAACTGGCAGAGCTGGTTTCAGAAAAAACAAACGGAGAGTTCACGCTTGCGATCTCTTATGGCGGTTTGTCCAAAAACACCGAGAACCTGGATGGGATTTCCATTGGTGCGTTTGAAATGGCGCAGTTTTGCGCAGGCTATCACGCAGATAAAAACCCATCCATCACAGTTCTGGAACTGCCATTTTTGGGCGTAACAACCCTGGAGGAAGAACGAAAAATCAGCCAGGCGCTTTACGCCCACCCTGCAGCGCAAGAAGATTTGGGCCGTTGGAACGCGACGCTTTTGATGCCGTCTCCTTTGCCACAGTATAACCTGGTCGGTGTCGGCGATGCGCCAAAAACTCTGGACGATTACGAAGGCCTGACAGTGCGCGCAACGGGCGGAATTGGCGAGGCGATGAAGGCCGTTGATGCTGTGCCGACATCCATGTCCGCCTCAGAGGTGCGTCAATCCTTGGACGGTGGTGTGGTAAAGGCCGTGGCTTTCGCGCCGCATGCCCACATGTCCTTCGGCACCGTGGAAACGGGGACGTGGTGGACCACAAACCTCAACCCCGGAACGGTGAACTGTCCTGTTGTTGTGAACACCGACGCGTTGGATGCCCTCTCTGATGAGCATCGTGAAGCACTTTTGGGATCCGTCGACGAGGCGTTGGACCACTATGTTGCGACCTATAATGGTGCAACGATGGACGCTTGGGGCCCGACTTTGGATGAAAAAGGCATCGAACGTGTGACCTATAGTGCCGACGAGTTGGCCGCCTTTGAGGAGGCTGTTGCCGGCCCGGCTGCGGCGGCATGGATTGAAGCGAACACTGCCCGGGGCTTGCCGGCACAGGAGCTTTATGACCTCGTGACCGGAATGATCGGTCAGTAACGCGAGTTTGGCCGCTCGCGTCCCCGAGGTCGGGGGCGGCCTATTCTATCATGGCAGGATCTTCTAACGTTTTTGAAGACGACAGCACCATCAGTCGTCTTGACCGCGCACTTTACTCGCTGGAGCGCAAATTGGCTATCGTCAGTGGGCTTGCGGTCTTCTCTTTGATGTTCTTCGCGGCGATTTCGGTGACGGGCCGCCACGCGTTGAACCAACCTCTTCCAGGCTATGTTGATTGGATACAGCAGCTGATGCCGCTGATTGCATTCATGGGGATATCTTACGCCCAGCGCGACGGCGGCCATATTCGGATGGATATTGTGGTGGGCGCCTTAAAGGGTCGACTGTTATGGACCGCCGAGTTCATCACTGCGTTTTTTATGTTGGCGTTATTGCTGCTTTTGGTTTGGGGAAGTTGGGCCCATTTCGAGCGCAGCTTTGATTGGGCCGCACCGAATTGGAGCCGTGACAGTTCTATCGATATTGGATTGCCGCTTTGGCCCGCGAAACTTTTAGCGCCCATTGCCTTCAGTGTGATCTGTGTCCGCCTGCTATTGCAACTTTGGGGGTATGCCCGTGCTTTCGTCAGAAACGACGACGCACCCGTTGCTGTGCCATTGGTGGAAGACGCCGCGAGCCAAGCTGCCCGTGAGGCCCGGTCTGTAGGGGGCGAATAATGGAACCGATTGAGATTGGTCTTTGGGTCACCGGTGGCCTGTTGGTTATGGTCGTCCTCGGCATGCGGGTTGCGTTTGCAGCAGCGCTTGCAGGTCTTGTGGGACTTGTGTGGATTTTCTGGGCCAAAAAGGGCATGGATCCAGAAGAGTTTGGTTGGGCCTTAACAGTTGCCACCAAAACAGCGGGACAAGTGCCCCATTCCAAAGTTGCCAACCAGGTCCTGTCGCTGATCCCGACATTTATTCTGATCGGGTATTTGGCCTATTATGCTGGGCTGACGCGGGCGCTGTTTGATGCTGCCAAGAAATGGATTGCCTGGGTTCCAGGCGGCTTGGCCGTGTCAACTGTCTTTGCAACGGCAGGCTTTGCGGCTGTGTCTGGCGCATCGGTTGCGACCTCGGCGGTCTTTGCGCGCATTGCGATCCCCGAGATGTTGAAGATTGGGTATGATAAACGTTTTGCTGCCGGCGTGGTCGCAGCGGGCGGCACATTGGCAAGTTTGATCCCGCCTTCCGCAATTTTGGTGATTTACGCGATTATCGTGGAGCAAGATGTCGGTAAACTTTTGCTGGCGGGTTTTATACCTGGCATGTTTTCCGCGTTCATTTATGGGCTGCTCATCATTTCGATGGCGCTGACCATAAAAAGTTTTGGTCCGCCGGTGGGTGGATTTACCTGGCGCGAACGCTTCACTGCGCTGCCCCCGGCACTGCCTATCTTTGCAGTGGTCGCCATCATTATCTTGTTTGTGTACAACCCGTTTGGGGGCGACGCATGGGGCACTCCGACCGAGGGCGGCGCGATTGGGGCCTTTATCGTCTTTTGCATGGCGATTTACCGCGGAATGCGTTGGCCAGAGCTGCGCGACGCGTTGATCGAAACCGCCAAACTCACGGTGATGATCTTTACGATCATTTGGGGTGTCTTAATTTATGTGCGGTTCTTGGGCTTTGCCCAACTTCCAGATGCGTTCTCTGACTGGATAACGGGTTTGGATCAAAACCCCATGATGACGTTAGTTATGATCCTGCTGGCCTATGCGATCTTGGGCATGTTTATGGATGCCATTGGGATGCTTTTGCTGACCTTGCCGGTTGTTTATCCGGCGGTAATGGCGCTCAACGGAGGTGAATTTGTATCTGCTGCCGACAGTACCTTTGGGATGTCTGGCCCAATGTGTGCGATCTGGTTTGGTATCTTAGTGGTGAAAATGGCCGAACTCTGCCTGATTACCCCGCCCATAGGCCTCAATTGCTTTGTGGTGGCCGGTGTTCGCGATGATTTGTCGGTCCAAGACGTCTTCAGAGGGGTGATGCCATTCTTTGTCGCAGACGCAATCACCATTGCTCTGCTTGTCGCTTTCCCGTGGATTGTTCTTTGGTTGCCAAGCCTGAGCTAGACCAAAACTGATTGACGGATGGTCACGTTTCGCCCATCGACATAAGGCAATGACGTAGCGGAACATTTGGGGGGAAAGCCGATGAGCCAAACGATTATCGAAGCGCTTGAAGAGAAGCGTGAAGAGGCGCGTTTGGGGGGTGGCCAAGATCGTATCGACGCACAACATACGAAAGGGAAGCTCACCGCGCGGGAACGGATCGTAGTCCTTCTCGATGAAGGGTCTTTCGAAGAGTACGATATGTACAAGACCCACCGTTGCAGCGACTTCGGAATGGCAGATAAGCAAGTTTCGGGCGATGGCGTCGTGACCGGTTGGGGCACAATCAATGGCCGCCCAGTCTATCTATATTCCCAAGATTTTACGGTTTTTGGTGGTTCGCTCTCTGAAAGCAATGCTGAAAAGATCTGCAAAATTATGGACTTGGCGATGCAAAATGGTGTGCCGGTGATCGGGCTGAACGATTCCGGTGGCGCGCGTATCCAAGAGGGTGTTGCATCTCTTGCAGGATATTCCGAAGTGTTTTGGCGCAACGCCCAGGCGTCAGGTGCGATCCCCCAGATATCGATGATCATGGGGCCATGTGCGGGCGGGGCTGTCTATTCGCCTGCGATGACCGACTTTATCTTCATGGTCGAAGACAGCTCCTACATGTTCGTAACTGGGCCGGATGTGGTGAAAACGGTGACGAACGAAATTGTCACCGCTGAAGAGCTGGGTGGCGCTTCCACCCACACCAAGAAGTCCTCGGTCGCTGACGGGGCTTACAAAAACGATGTCGAGGCGCTTCTGGACTTGAGGCGCTTTTTCGGGTTCTTGCCCCAATCGGCCTCCGAAAAACCGCCAAAGCTCGAAACCGCCGATCCCTGGGATCGTCAAGAAATGAGTCTCGATACCTTGGTCCCGGATAATCCAAACCAGCCCTATGATATGCGCGAAGTCATTCTAAAGATTGCGGACGAGGGCGAGTTTTTTGAAGTACAAAAGGATCACGCTGGGAACATTCTTGTGGGATTCATTCGTATCAATGGGGAGACAATCGGCGTCGTCGCAAATCAGCCTATGGTCCTTGCAGGGTGTCTCGACATTGCTGCTTCGAGAAAGGGCGCGCGTTTTGTTCGCTTCTGTGATGCCTTCAACATTCCAATCCTCACGCTCGAGGATGTTCCGGGGTTCTTGCCAGGTACTGCGCAAGAATATGGTGGCATTATTAAACATGGCGCAAAGCTTCTCTTTGCGTATGCACAAGCCACTGTACCCCTTGTCACGGTTATTACACGGAAGGCCTATGGCGGCGCCTACTGCGTTATGGCCCCTAAACATTTGCGAGCGGATGTGAATTACGCGTGGCCGTCGGCCGAGATCGCTGTGATGGGCGCCAAGGGTGCAACAGAAATTCTGCATCGGTCCGATTTGGGTGACGAAAACAAGATCGCTCAACACACCAAGGATTACGAAGACCGGTTCGCAAATCCCTTCATTGCGGCGCAGCGTGGTTTTGTGGATGAGGTGATCCGGCCACACAACACTCGGGCGCGGATTGCGCGGAGTTTTGAGTTGCTAAAGAAGAAAAAAGTGCACCAACCCTATAAGCGGCACGACAATATTCCACTTTAGGTCGCTTTCTTTAAGATGCGGCTGAGGTCGTCGAAGTAGTCTTCTAGCTTGAACGCTTTTATGATCTCCATGCGCTTTTCGGCGTCGAGGGCGTTGTTATTAATATACTTGATCCGATAATCCTTGCGCTTCTCCCAGTCCATGTTGTCTCCATGGTTCACGACGTACATTCCCAATGCGGGCTTAATGAGATGGACGTCGTAACCAAAAAGCGGAAAGTGATCTTGAGGCGCATAGTGACGGCGATAACGGCTCGTGATCAGATGCGGGCGCGGCCCCGAAGAAGGTGAGACCCGAATGGCTGCGCTTGAGCCGCATGTGCTGAAGAATTTCCCGGCCATGTGACCGTGATCGCTTAAGGGATTGGGCATTGGGGCGATCTGTCCAGTGCGCGCATTGGCGATAAAACCGTGCTCTAACATCAGAGCGCCCCCACGCGTGTCCCGCAAGATTTCCTCCACAAGCGTTGGATGCATAAGGTCATCAGCATCCAAGAGAAAGTGATATCCATCGGTCGGATAGTCCGATTTCCAAACCTCGCACATCTCTCGAATTTTTGCCCACTTATCGGTTCTGGTGGTGACCGACCGAGCGTCGCTGAAAGGGACATGGTGAATGCGCGGGTCCGCCGGCATCTCAGGCACATCTTGGCAGCAAACCAATGCCTGCCAGTGTCCATTGGTTTGATTTGTTAAGCTCCGAAGGGTCGCATTCAGCAAATATTGTACCCGGTTCCAATCATCGGTGCGTTTCTTCGGTATCAACGGGATCATGAACGTCACTACCAGGTCTTTAGGGGGACCCGGAGCGCTGTGCCGAAGGCGCCACTTCGTGGCCAGAAGCCGGAGCTTGAATTGGCGGCGATACAACCTGATCTCTTTGGCAGTTGGAAGATTAAAACTCATACCGTCTGGCCAAGCGGGCCAATCTCCCCGTCACATAATAGAGTTTACTCTCTAACTCAGGCGCGGTTTAACGCAAGATCAGGAGGGGTACCATGTTCAAAAAACTTCTTGTGGCCAACAGAGGCGAGATCGCTTGCCGCGTTTTTAGGACAGCGAAGCGCATGGGTATCGCAACGGTGGCTGTGTACTCCGATGCCGATCGTAACGCACTTCACGTCCAAATGGCCGATGAAGCCGTGCATATCGGTGCGTCGCCTGCCTCGGAGTCGTATCTTCAGATCCAGAAGATTATCGCGGCATGTAAGCAGACCGGCGCAGATGCCGTTCACCCAGGATATGGTTTTCTATCTGAGCGGGCTGAGTTTTGTGATGCACTTGAAAAAGAGGGTATCGCGTTCGTCGGACCACCGCCAAAGGCCATCGAGGCCATGGGCGACAAGATTACGTCAAAGAAAATCGCAGATGATGCGGGCGTGTCTACTGTTCCCGGCCATATGGGACTGATTGATGATGCCGATCATGCGGTAAAAATCAGTACCGAAATTGGCTATCCGGTTATGATCAAAGCCTCCGCTGGTGGCGGCGGCAAAGGCATGCGCATCGCATGGAACGATGCCGAAGCGCGCGAGGGCTTTGAACGCTCAAAATCAGAAGCGGCCAGCAGCTTTGGCGATGACCGAATTTTCATTGAGAAATTCGTCGTTGAACCCCGGCATATCGAGATCCAGGTCCTCGCAGACCAGCATGGGAATTGCGTCTTCCTTAACGAGCGCGAGTGTTCGATTCAACGCCGAAACCAAAAGGTCATCGAAGAGGCCCCGTCACCCTTTCTGGACGCGGGTACGCGGCAAGCGATGGGCGATCAGTCCTGCGCGTTGGCGCAGGCCGTAGGGTATACCAGCGCAGGCACGGTAGAGTTCATCGTCGACAAAGATAGAAACTTCTATTTCCTCGAAATGAATACGCGTCTGCAAGTTGAACACCCGGTGACAGAGCTCATCACGGGTGTGGATTTGGTCGAACAGATGATCCGCGTCGCGGCCGGGGAAAAACTCTCTCTCGGACAGGGTGATATTTCCATCAATGGATGGGCGCTTGAGAGTCGCATTTATGCCGAGGACCCGTACCGCAATTTTCTGCCATCGATCGGGCGCTTAACCCGCTATCGCCCACCGGCGGAGGGGCAGTTTGAAAACGGGACCATTCGCAACGATACCGGGGTCTATGAAGGCGGCGAGATTTCGATGTTCTATGATCCCATGATCGCGAAGCTCTGTACGTGGTCGTCGGATAGAGAAAAGGCGATCGATGCTATGGATCGGGCGCTAGACGGGTTTGAGCTGGAGGGGATTGGCCACAACATCCCGTTCTTATCCGCAGTCATGGCCCATCCGAGGTTCAAGAGCGGCGAGATTACGACAGCCTTCATTGCAGAGGAATATCCCGAAGGATTTGAAGGCGTAAGACTGGAAGGCGAGACGGATACAGTGTTTCGTCTCGCGGCCATGCTTGCGGATCGCCGGAAATACGAACGTATCAATAAACGTTCGGCGATCTTTCAGCGACACCTTCCACCCCAAGAAAGCCGCGTGGTTCGTCTGGCGGGGGTCAACAAGCCCATCCGTCTTGATGCGCAGGCGTCCGGCTACATGTGCGATATCGATGGCGAGACTTACGAGGTCCTAACGGCTTACCGGGTTGGCGATACATTGATGGATATCTCTGTTGATGGCGTTCACCACAAAATCAAGATTGACCGTGTGGTCGGCGGATATCGGTTGCGTGCCAAAGGTGTCGACGAAGTCGCGCAGGTGATGACGCCAAACGTTTCTGCTTTGGCGGATTTGATGCCGGAAAAGTTGCCGCCTGACATGTCTAATTTGTTGTTGTGCCCGATGCCGGGCTTGGTCGTATCCTTGATGGTAGAGGAAGGTCAGTCTGTTGAAGAGGGCCAGGCGCTTGCCATTATTGAGGCAATGAAAATGGAAAACGTCCTGCGCGCCGAAAAAAAAGTTGTCGTCTCGAACATCCCCGTCGAAGTGGGCGAGAGCTTGGCCGTCGATCAGGTGATCATGGAGTTCGAGGCCTAAACGCCCCAAAATCATGCGACATTGGCATGACCTGGTCTGACTTCGACGAGTGCCGTCGATGCGACGTCAGCGTATGTTGCCAGATGCCCGCATTTCCTGCTGCCGCATGGGCATTTTGTCGATAACACGGGACAACTCGCGCACATCCCAAGGCGCTGCTTTGCGGAGCTTCACACCACCATCTTTTCCAACGAGCACGATCACGAAGCCGCGTGGGCGCAGTTCGGTGCGCAACTCACTTCGAGCAGAGGGGTCTGTATCGGTCAGAACGACAACATCTCGTTCTGCCAATTCCTCTGCACCTTGATCGAGAAGGTCCATTTGCTCGATGAAATTTGGGTCGTTTGGGGAGTCCGCAAAAACAATAATTGGGCGATGCGTCCAAAGGTAATCCGATAGAGAACCGTTTGCAGACGCAGGAGACGCCGCCAGAAGCGCCAAGAAGAGGAGATGCATGGTCTTTTTCATAACATGTCTGATATAAGCAGCCCGACGCGCGGAGACGAGGGGCCCTTATGACAAAAAAACGTCAAGACCGCTGGACCGAACTGGCCATTGCCGAAGCGAAGGGAAACCCCCCGAAATCGCGATCGACACCGGAGGGAATTTCTATCGATCCGGTGTATTTTGGCGACGGAGATGACGAGGTTCCGGGGGATGCCCCGTTTACCAGGGGCGTAAAGGCGACGATGTATACCGGGCGCCCCTGGACAATTCGTCAATATGCTGGGTTTTCGACCGCAGAAGAGAGCAACGCATTCTATAAGAAAAACTTGGCCGCCGGCCAGAAAGGGTTGAGCGTCGCGTTCGATCTCGCCACCCATCGTGGCTATGACAGCGATCATCCCAGAGTGGAGGGCGATGTCGGCAAAGCCGGTGTTGCCATAGACAGCATCGACGACATGAAGATCCTCTTCGATGGAATCCCCCTTGATCAGATGTCTGTGTCCATGACCATGAACGGGGCGATCATCCCCGTCTTGGCCATGTTCATTGTTGCCGGCGAAGAGCAAGGCGTGGATCGCGCCGCGCTCTCGGGCACTGTTCAAAACGATATTCTCAAAGAGTTCATGGTTCGAAACACTTACATTTACCCACCTGAACCTTCGATGAAGATTGTCTCCGACATTATCGCCTACACGGCTGTTGAAATGCCCAAGTTCAACTCGATATCGATTTCTGGGTATCACATGCAGGAGGCCGGAGCGACCCTTTCTCAGGAGCTTGCATATACACTCGCAGACGGGATGGAGTATGTGAGAGCCGCAAAGTCCCGCGGGTTAGATGTTGATGTTTTTGCGGGGCGACTGTCCTTTTTCTTTTGCATCGGAATGAACATTTTCATGGAGGCAGCAAAGCTGCGTGCGGCGCGGCGGATGTGGTCGAAAATAATGACGGACTTAGGTGCGAAAAAAGATCGTTCCAAAATGTTGCGCACGCATTGTCAGACGAGCGGTGTCAGCCTGACCGAGCAAGACCCCTATAACAATGTTATCCGCACGACAGTAGAGGCCCTGGCAGCGGTTCTGGGTGGAACGCAATCGCTTCATACCAATAGTTTTGACGAGGCGATCGCCCTTCCGACCGAAACCTCGGCTCGGATTGCGAGAAATACTCAGCTTATCTTGCAGCATGAAACCGGTGTGACGGATGTGGTCGATCCGCTCGGAGGGTCCTACTATGTTGAAGCCCTTACAGACGAGCTGGAGGCAAAAGCCTGGGAGCTTATCAATGAAGTCGAAGCTATGGGTGGCATGACCAAAGCCGTCCAAGCAGGTTTGCCAAAGATGAGAATTGAAGAGGCGGCCGCGCGCCGTCAGGCCCGGGTCGACCGTGGTGAGGATGTGATTGTTGGCGTGAACAAGTATCGATTGGATGATGAACCGCCCGTTGATATCTTAGAAATTGACAACGAAAAAGTGCGCAAAGCACAAGTCGCACGCATTGAACGCCTCAAAAAGTCACGCAATCCATCCAGTTTTAAACAAGCAATTGCCGATCTCGAGCGGGTGGCGGAAAGCGGCGACGGGAATCTCTTAGAAGCCGCCGTGGAAGCAGCGCGCGCGCGTGCAACATTGGGCGAAATCTCAGACGCAATGGAGCGTGCCTTTTCGCGCCATTCTGCGACAACCCGCGTGATTTCGGGCGTTTACGCATCTGAATATGAAGCTGACCCAGAGTTTTTGAACCTTCAGTCGCGCATTCAGGAAATGCCGAAGCTCCCGCATGTGCTTATCGCAAAGGTGGGACAAGATGGACATGACCGCGGCGCCAAGGTCATCGCAACGGCGTTTGCGGATATGGGTTTCAAAGTTGACCTCTCAGAGATGTTTGAAACACCAGAAGAAATTGCGGAAAAGGCGATATCTCTGAATGTTGACATGGTTGGCATTTCATCGCTTGCGGCGGGCCACAAAACCCTCATTCCTGAAATTATCGACCTATTGCATGCACGTGGAGCCGACCACATTATCGTCGTTGCGGGCGGCGTTATCCCTGAACAAGACTATCAAGATCTCTACGATGCCGGTGTCGCTGAAATCTTCGGTCCGGGCTCGAACGTGATCGAAGCCGCGAATGCTGTTGTGTCGCAAATTCAAGGTCAACGGAGGAACGTTGCGTGATTGGTCGCCTTAATCACGTCGCTATCGCGGTGCCAAATTTAACCGTTGCGGCATCCCAATATCGGGATGCTCTTGGCGCCAAAGTAGGCAACCCTGAGGATATACCTGAACATGGGGTAACTGTGGTTTTCATTGACTTGCCCAACACCAAAATTGAGCTGTTATTCCCATTGGGTGAAGACAGTCCGATTTCGAGCTTCTTGGAAAAGAACCCGGCCGGTGGAATTCACCATCTGTGTTATGAAGTTGATGATATTATATCCGCCCGAGATCGTCTGATAGAGACGGGCGCACGGGTATTAGGGGACGGCACTCCAAAACGCGGGGCACACGGAAAACCTGTGCTCTTTTTGCATCCAAAGGACTTTCAAGGCAGCTTGATAGAGCTGGAGCAAGTATGATGGTTTGCCTTTCAAATCACTCAGGTTAGAAGGATTCTGGAAAGTTGGGGGGTCAAATGTCTCGAATAATTGCTGGAGCATGCTTTGGTCTCGGCCTCGCGACGCTGCCGCAACTTGCGTCTGCGGAGATGGAAACCACACTGGGCTTCTACGGCACGGCAGGTTTGGTCGAAATGCCAACCGCGGATATGATGCCCGACGCGGAGTTATCGGTTACCTATTCCGAGTTTGCGACGGCCAGCAACGTTGCTGTATCGTTTCAGTTCTTACCACAACTCAACCTCAATTATCGCATTCAAAAGCTCACCAGCTTCGGGAGCATTAGCTCGACCTATGATGGTAGTTGGGACCTGAACTATCAGATCTTGCCCGAGGGAGAGGTCTACCCAGCTGTTTTGATCGGGTTTCGTGACTTTTTGGCGACAGGACGCACCGCAAGCCAGTATATCGTTGCGACGAAGACCTTGGCCGATCAGCTCAAGGTTACAGCAGGTATTGGTTGGGGGCGACTTTCCGATAGCGATGAAATACAAACCGACTTCTCTCAATCGGGCGGAGATTTCCGTTGGGATGAGTATTTTGACGGGCCCGAGGGATATTTTGGCGGGCTAGAATGGCAGACGCCCGTAGAGGGTTTGACACTCAAGGCCGAGTATTCGTCAGATAGCTACGTTCAAGAAAACAAGAATGGGATCAACACGGCCTTCGACCGAGAAAGCGATTATAATTTCGGCGTCGAATATAAGTCTCGATTGAACCTCATTTTTGGCGCCTACTATCTTTATGGCTCCGAGTTTGGTTTTCGGATTTCGACCACGCTCAATCCAAAGCGTGGGCGGCCCCAAGGATATGTCGTTCCGTCCCCATTGCCCATCCAAGCACGAGACCAGTCCGCTCGGTCTGATTTGAGTTGGCTGGATGACCCGGACGTGGAAACAGTTGCGGCAGAGGCCTTGCGACGAACGTTAGCTAAGGACGGCATTACTGTTCGAAAGATAAAGCTTACAGGCCGTGAGGTTCAGATCATCGTCTCGAGCAACCGTCTTCAACCCGCCGCTCAAACATATGGGCGCGTCGCACGGGCCCTGACCTATGTTATGCCCGAAAGTGTGGAGACATTTGTCATTGGCGTTCAGGGCGGCACGATGGACACCGCCCAGATGACGATGCAACGCACGGATTTGGAGCGTTTTGAGCTATCGCCGAATGGCGTTCAACAAAGTGCGAGAACGTTCGAATTATCGGATGTGCCTGCTGATCTACAAGGGTTCACCGAATTCCCGAGAAGTTATCCAAGGTTTAACTGGAGCGTTCGACCGTTTCTGCGCGTCATATTTTTCAGCTCCGGCGATCAGCCAGCGGCGCGCGCGGGCTTGCAAGGCAGTGCCGGTTTAAACTTGTCCGACCGCCTGTCCTTCGGTGCGTCGGTCCGTGTTCCAATCTTGGATGGAACGACCCAAAGTAACACGTCAGACCGCGAAAACGTTGGTCCCGACGACAGTGTCTATTTTACCGAACTTGAACTGACCCTGACGCGTCTTTCTGCGGACTACGTGTCGAAGGTCACAAACAACATATATACGAAATTCAATGCAGGCGTTTTGACGTCTCAGTTTATCGGCGTCGCCGGCGAAGTTGTGTGGAAGCCAGCTGATCAAAGATGGGGTATCGGCTTTGACATAAACTCTGTCCGACTGCGTGAAAGTGACACTTTCTTTGACACGATCGGTGATAACATCGTCAGTGGCCATATCTCCGGTTACTACTCTGCTCGAAATGGGTTTGAATATCAGATCAACGCTGGACGTTTCCTTGATGAAGATTGGGGTGCCCGTTTTGAGGTTGATCGAACCTTCGATAATGGCTGGGTTGTTGGGGTTTTCGCAGCCGCAACCGATGTGGCGCCCGTGGAATTCGGGGACGGGCGTTTCCAAAAGGGGTTCTCCATTCAAATCCCGGTTGGTTGGGCGATTGGGACGCAAACACGCCGCTCTATCGGGTCCCGCATTGCATCAACCTCTGGGAATGGCGGTGCACGCCTAAACACCCCTGGGTCAGATTTGTTTAGCACGGTGAGCCGTTTCCAGACGGATAATGTTTCGGGTACATGGGGGACTTTCTGGCAATGAGAACTCTTAAAGTTGGCTTCTTTGTCCTTATAGGTCTCGCGCTTGCCGGTTGTGATCTTCGCGTCGGATCGGGCGGACAGGGTGACTTTGGTGTTGGTCGCATGATGGAAACGATACGCGCGGCGCGCGGACGGAACGTAAGTACACAGTCCGAACAAGCCCCGATAACGCGGGCATCGCTCAATCAGATTCCTCAAAAACTGGTGCGGGTGCAGCTCACGAGATACGGCTCAACGGGCTTTTATACACAGGTTGCAAACCGTCGGGGCAATGTGACCTATTTGTCGCCCGGGGATCGCACGATCACGCTTCAGAATGGCCAGCTCCGAATGACGCGGGGTTTGCCGTTCGATCTTCTAGAGACGGATATCAGGAACGATTCTGACCGCGTTTATCGCTACCTGAATGTTGCAAACGCGCTTACGGAGTTACGTGTCAGCTGTCGGTCCGAAGTAGTAGGTGTTGAGCGCATTGAAATTATCGAGCGGACGTATTCCACAACGTTACGAGAAGAAACGTGTCGCGGCGGCGGTGTTGCCTTCAAGAACAGGTACTGGACGGATCGTGGCGGTGTTCTTTGGAAATCACAGCAATGGATAGGACCAAGTCACGGATTTGCTATTATCGAAAAGCTAAACTAGCTGTCGGCCTTCCGCCGGAATGACTTCTTAAACTCGATATACTGTTCTTTATGTGCGCCGAGCACTTTACCATCTGGGTATGTGACCCCGAAGATCAGAACATCATTTCCAACGAGGTTGGATCGCGAATGATACGAACGGAAGTAGGTCTTTTCCCGATCCTGAATTGTCCACCATGTATGGCTTGTCCCATCAACCACTTCACCCATTTCGGAAACCATGACTTCTTGATCTGGTTTCAATACGATATCGGCCGGTGCTCCTCCGGTTTTTGGGGCAAAGACGTAAAAGGTCATCGATCCGTCGGGGCTATGAAAATGGACACTTTCGAAAACACCAGGATCTGTCGGATGAATTAATGCGGGCTCAACGATAAACCCTTCCGGCACGGCAATTGTGAAAGAGCCGCCATCAAATAGCTCTTCTGCCAGCACTTCTTCCGTGTTGCTACCTACTAGAAAAACAACCGACATCACTACAAGCAACCCGGACCTGATAATATTCGCCCCAGTCCGATGCATTGGCGTTAGTTAATAAAATATGAAACAAAGTTCCAGTAATAATCTTTCGCAGACCAACCCTATCTGTGCATTGTGCGGTCGGCCCATACCTCCGGATGTCAGACAATCGAAGCATCATCTGATACCGAAACTTCGCGGCGGCAAACATGGCGCCCAGGTATTACTTCACCAGATTTGTCACAACGAAATACACGCGCGGGTATCAGAAACCGACCTGGCCCGAACTTACAACACGCCTGAGGCGCTCCGGTCGCATCCGGATCTCGCGCGGTTTATCCGTTTCATTCGTAAGAAGGATCCAGGATTTTATTCACGCACATTCGGTAATCCGAGGCGGAGCCGCTAAACACCGATCACATTGCGAAGCTCGTCCCCCCGAAGGGCGACGACCTCTCCCAGATAAGCGTCCGCATCTGGGCCACACATCCATACAAGTGTTTTGGCAACCCATTCTGGAGGAATATGATTCTCCCAAGGTATTTGGCTCACGGGGTTGATGCCGCTCGTCCGGATCGCACCTTGCATATTGGTCGCAACTGTACCCGGCGAATTTACCAAAGATCGGATCCCGTTCTCACCTTCCTCCTTGTGAAGAACAGCATGAAGATGGTGGACGGCCGCCTTTGATGCGCAATACGCAGACCACGCTTCTAACGCGGAACGTGCAGCCCCCGATCCGATCGATATGATAGTGCCGCCCCCCGCGGATTTCATGACCGGCAAAGCTGCCTTTATTCCGTAGAAAACACCTTTGACGTTAATATCGATCAACGTCCCCCAGGAGACACTGTCGACTATTTCAAGGCGATCGATTGGTTCTATGACGCCTGCATTATTGATCAATATGTCGAGGCCGCCAAACTGATCGACCGCAGTTGTGACTGCGGAGATAACATCGTTTTCATTCGACACATCGCATTGAACCGCGCGCGCGGTTTCGCCAATCTCTTTGGCGATCGCCTCCGTTTTTTTGAGAGACCGTGCCGCGAGAACAACATTCGCGCCCGCCTCGGCGAATGCATATGCCGCGGCCGCACCAATACCGCCCGATGCGCCCGTGATTAAGGCGGTCCTTCCCGACAATTCGATCATTTGATGCAGTCCTCCGTTGCTTTCCGTAGTGTGCCGAACCGCCGGTGTGGTGTCACGGTGGCTGGTACATTTCTGCGGACGGTCTATAGACAAGTCCATGAAGAATTTGAATGAACTTGCGGGCCGTGCCCTGGACATGGCGCTTAAAGCTGGTGCCGACTCTGCGGATGTCCTGGTGGCGGATGGTCAAACGCTCTCGATTGAAGTGAGAGCGGGCGAATTGGAGCATGCTGATCGGTCGGAAGGTCTAGATGTTGGGTTACGTGTGCTTGTTGGAGCACGCCAAGCATCTATGTCGGTCTCTGATACATCTGACAACGCGCTTCGCGAAATGGCGGCACGGGCGGTCGCGATGGCCCAGGAAGCTCCGGATGATCCCTATGCTGGCCTGGCCGATCCGGCGTCATTGGCTCAGAACTGGAATACGGAGGCCCTTGAGTTGGCTGACACGGCGGATCACCCGAATCCCGCAGGGTTAAAACAGTTGGCGCTAGAGGCAGAGGCGGCGGCCCTTGCGGTTGATGGGATCACCCAAAGCCAAGGTGCGGGCGCAGGCATGAGCGATACGCATATATGGCTTGCAGCGACGAATGGCTTTTCAGGTGGATATCGCAAAACGACAACATCCGTCTCATGTGTTGCAATCTCGGGCGAGGGTTTGTCGATGGAACGTGACTACGCCGGGGAGGCACGGGCATTTCAGAGCGACTTGCCGCCAGCTTCTGAGATTGGAACCCTTGCCGGGGAACGGGCCGTGGCCCGTTCGGGAGCGACGAAACCGAAGACGGGGACATACCCTGTCCTCTTTGATGAACGCATTTCGTCGTCCCTTATCGGCCATCTTCTGGCGGCCATGAATGGCGCTGCAATTTCCCGAGGGTCGAGTTTTTTGAAGGACAAATTGGGGCAGAAGATTTTGCCGATTGGCTTGTCAGTCGTTGAAGATCCGGCACGTCCACGCGCGGCAGGGTCCCGTCCTTTTGATGGAGAGGGTTTGCCCGTGCAAAAACGCGCATGGATCGAAGACGGTGTTCTTGTTGAGTGGATTATGGACCTAGCCACAGCGCGCAAATTGGGTCGTTCAAGCACGGGAAATGCCGGACGGGGCATGAGCAGCCCGCCAAGCCCGTCAGTTGGCAATGTAGCACTCACCGAAGGGTCAAAGACAAAGGAACAGTTGCTTTCCGACATGGGGACCGGGCTTTGGGTCACGTCCATGATTGGATCCACAATCAACCCAAATACGGGCGATTACTCCCGCGGGATTTCGGGGTTCTGGGTGGAGAATGGGGAGGTGAAAGGCCCGGTCAACGAGGCGACAATCGCCGGGAATCTCTTGGACTTTATGATGCGCATCGTTCCGGCCAATGACGCGCGGCCGCATTTGTCACGTGTGGTCCCAAGCCTTTTGGTAGAAGGGTTAACCATTGCCGGTGACTGATCTTGAGTTGCTCTTGGAAGGCGTGCGGGCCGCCGAACCAATCGCCAAACGCTATTTTCGCGCCGACCCGCAGATTTGGGACAAATCCGATGGCCAAGGCCCTGTCACAGAGGCTGATTTGGCAATCGATCGGGAGTTGAACAGCGTCTTTACAACCGCACGACCCGACTATGGTTGGTTGTCTGAAGAAACCGATGACGATCCAATGCGACTGGACCGTGATCGGGTTTTCATAGTGGACCCAATTGATGGCACGCGGTCCTTCATCGCAGGCCATGACAATTTCGCGATAGCTGTGGCGGTTGCCGAAAAAGGCGTCGTAACAGCGGCCGTGGTTCATATGCCGATCAAAGGCGTAACCTATGCAGCCGGCATGGGGGAAGGGGCAACCAAGAACGGAAGGCCCATGCGTGTCTCGGGACGCAGCGGCACCCCAGGGGCGCGGGTTTTGGCAAGCGGACCTACTTTCGAAGCCGAAAACTGGAAACGATTGCCTTCCGTCGAAAGACATTTTCGGGCGTCGCTCGCATATCGGATTTGCTTAATCGCTGAGGGTCGCTTTGATGCGACGGCGTCGCTGCGACCAACATGGGAATGGGATATTGCGGCGGGTGATCTCATTGCACGAGAGGCAGGTGCGAGAGTGACCGACCAACGGGGCAAGGACCCCGTGTATAACTCTCAGACGGCGGCTCAAGATGGTTTGATGGTGGCCAATCCCCGTCTCCATAAGGAGTTAATGAACCACTTGAATGGATGATTGAAAAATAGGTTTCTGGCGAGTACGTCTTTCAGAAAAGGAATGTGTTATGGCGCAGGGTTTGCATTTGGTTTTTGGAGGGGAGCTTCGCGACCCAACCACGAAAGAGTTCCGCGATGTGAGTGAAATCGATATCGTTGGGATGTATCCGAACTATCAAGCGGCATATGACGCCTGGAAGTCTGCCGCGCAAAGAACGGTGGATAACGCACATACCCGTTATTTCATCGCCCATCTCCATCGCCTGCGTGAAGAAAGTGATGCCGCAAGCCCGACGGAAAAGATCACTTAGCGATCAATGCGGAGTTGGTCTGTTTCTTATGCGCTCCGCTTGTTTTCCACGTCCTATTTGGGTGTGACCCAGCGAAACTGGCTTGAAAAACAGTTTCAAAATGGCGTGTTGGACCGTCGGTACGAGGGCCAAAGGCTTGCAACGAAATGCGGGCCTCGTCCAGAAGGGCCGCTGATATGGATACATGTTCACGGATCGGAGGGGGCTCTCGGGATCTCGAGTTTTGCGTTCGAGATGTCCCGGGCCCATCGCGCTAGAATCCTTTTGACATCCGATCTCGATCTGTCCGAGCAACTGATCCGCAAGCGCCTGCCGGAAGGTGTGATCTATCAGCGCGCGCCATTAAATCTCCGGTCTGTGATGCGGCGGTTTTTGGATCATTGGCGGCCCGCCATTCTCATTTGGGTGTCGGACAAGGCGTCGTTCCGAGTTCTGCATGAAACGATGGGCGCGGGGATCCCGACATGTTGGGTCAATCTTCGCATTAGTGCCCAAAAACGGCGCCGGATGCTCTGGGCACGGCGATATCATCGCGCCATCTTGCGAAGATTTGATCTTATCCTCTGCCAGGACAAAACCACGATGAAGATGGTGCGGTCTTTCGGCGTGCGCAAAGGTGCTGTCCACGTCGTTGGGTCGTTTGTCAGTGGGACGACCATACCCGATGATGCCCGCTCAACCCGTGCGCGCTGGTCGACGCTTTTGAAAGATCGTCAAATTTGGCTCGCGGCGCATGTGCCGCCGGGCGAGCTGAATTTGGTCTACGATACGTTTCTGAAGGCGCGACGTCAGTCGCATCGCCTTCTGATGGTTCTCCAAAGCACGTCGTCACGGCCCGACGGTCTGCGCGGCTCACAGCTCTATATTTCGGACAAAGCGAAGCCGAGCAATTATGAACGAGAGTTCGACGTGATGATCGTAAGAAAGAAAGATCTCGGGATGTGGTATCGCTTGGCACCGGTCACCTATCTTGGTGGCAACTTGAGCGAGGATGACAGCCCCAATCCATTTGAACCCGCTTCGCTGGGGTCGGCGATTTTGACGGGTCCGAGTTGGACGCGCTACCGTGATTTGTACGAACGCTTGGATCAGCGCGAGGCGTTGGAGGTCGTCGCGGGCGCGCAAAGCCTAACCCGCAGTTTGGTGCAAACGCTGGCACCAGATCGGGCAGCTCTCTTGGCGCATGCCGCTTGGGATGTCAGTACAGAAGGCGCAGCCGTTGCGGATCGTGCAACTGCGCTGGTGATGGATTTACTCCCGAACGACACTCGACATGATGAAGCCGCCTAGTTTTTGGAATCGTCCACCGAGCCGTCCGGGGCTCTTGTCATCTTTACTGCTGCCCGCAGCAGCGATCTGGGCATCTGTGACCCGGCGGCAACTGCGCGAGGGTCCCCGTGAACGTCTCGGCGTTCCTGTTATTGCTGTTGGTAATGTCAATTTGGGCGGTACTGGAAAGACCCCAACGGTCATGGCCCTCGTTAAAATTCTCCAGGACATGGATGTTCAGGCCCATGTCGTATCTCGGGGATATGGGGGGAGTATCGACGGCCCACATCGCGTCAATGACCGACGGGATATGGCGACCCAAGTCGGTGATGAACCTTTACTTCTCTCGGCGTTTGCACCGGTTTGGGTGGCGAAAAACCGAGCCGAGGGGGCAAAAGCGGCGCGGGATGCAGGCGCTGATGTCATCATCTTGGATGATGGACTGCAGAATGCGGCCCTGCACCATGATCTTACGGTAACGGTTTTTGACGCTAAAGTTGGGTTTGGGAATGGCCGGGTCTGTCCGGCAGGCCCTTTGCGCGAACCCGTGAATGACGCGCTTGGAAGAACCGATATTTTGCTTGGAATTGGACGCCAAGAAGACGTCGACACCGTCTTGCGTGATTGGCCCGCGCTTAGAAATTTTCCTCTGCTCTCTGGTCATTTGGAGCCTTTGAGCACTGGCTTTGCCTGGTCCGGCGTAAGGGCATATGCCTTCGCCGGTATTGGGAGACCGCAAAAGTTCTTCGAGAGCCTTAGGGCGGCCGGCGTTCAGTTGGTTCAAACCCGCGCCTTCGATGATCATGAACCCTACACCTTAGCGATCCTCCGCCGGATGCAAGCCGAGGCATGGACGAAAGATTGCCACTTGGTCACCACCGAAAAGGATGCAGCGCGCATTCCTCCCGACATGCGAGCCGAGATCCTCACTTTTCCCGTCCGCCTTACTGTGTCCCAAGACGATATCCTAAAGACGATGTTAGACGGTCTTCTTCGACGCGCGTAAAACCTCTTCGGTGTGTTCGCCAAGATCGGGTGCAGGCAAATCAGACACCAGCTCACTTTCAGACATAAGAATCGGCAGGCGCACGCCGGGGACACCACGCCGTTCAATTTGCAATCCGCGGTCCACCACTTGTGGATAACTGAACACCGCATCCATGTCGTTGATTGGGGCGGCTGGAACTGCATGGCGTCCGCACGCGTCCAAAAGATCCGCGAGTTTCCATGTCTTTATGAGCGCGACCAAAATCGACACGATCTCTTCCCTATGCTCAACGCGGGCCTCGTTTGTGTTATACCGTGGATTGTCCGCGAGGTCGGTTTCGCCGAGGATGGCGCAAAGCCGATGGAACTGACCGTCATTACCCACGGCCAAGATGATATAACCATCAACCACTTCAAAAACGCGGTAAGGCACAATGTTTGGATGGTCGTTGCCCATCCGTTTGGGCGCGACACCGGACGCGAGGTAGTTCATCGCTTGGTTTGACGTGAGTGCCACGGCGGCGTCCAGCAAAGCGGCGTCGATATGTTGCCCTTTATCTGTGCTATCCCGTGTTTTTAGAGCAGCCTGGATCCCGATCACAGCGTAGAGACCTGTGATGATGTCCGTCAGAGCGACCCCGACTTTCTGTGGTTGTTGATCGGGTTCGCCCGTTATGGACATCAACCCGGCGATGCCTTGGGTCAGAAAATCATAGCCGGCTTTATGCGCATCCGGTCCAGAATGCCCAAACCCAGTAATTGAGCAGTAGATGAGTCGAGGGTTGAATTGCCGTACACTTTCATAGTCGAGCCCATATTTTGCCAGTCCTCCGAACTTAAAATTCTCGATCAAAATATCGGCATCTTCGATGAGCATCTTGAGATCGGCGAGCCCTCGTTCGGTTCTAAAATCGATGACAACAGATTTCTTACCACGGTTACACGCATAGTAATATGCGGCGGTCCTGTCCTCTCCTTCCCCGATGAATGGGGGACCCCATGATCGAGTGTCGTCTCCTGCCGGACTTTCGATCTTGATCACGTCAGCGCCGAGATCAGCAAGGATTTGTCCCGCCCATGGTCCCGCTAGAACGCGCGCCAACTCAATAACGCGCATACCTGCCAGTGGTTTGGTCATGACCCTTCTCCTGAAACTATCCGCGGTCATCAGCGCCGCCCTTGGGAGAAGGAAAACCTCAGTTAGAGGCGACGTTCAATGATTTGGCTCAATTCTCCGTAAGGCATGTTGCCATATTGCCGACCGTTAATGATGAATGTGGGTGTGGAATTCACGCCGTCCTGCGATGCGTTGTTCTGGTACGTGGTCACCAATGCTTGTGCGAGCGCACGATCTTGGAAGCATGCATCAATCGTTTCTTGCTCCATGCCCGCCACAAGACCCATCTTTTTTAGGTTTGCTTCTGTTTGCGCCGGATTGTCACGAACGGGCCAATTGCGTTGCTCTGTATAGATCATATCGGCAATGCCCATATATTTTTCGGGGCCAGCGCAGCGCGCCAGCATAGAGGCCCAAAGCCCTTCGCGGTCGAAAAATACCTCGCGGTAGATGAACTTTACTTTGCCTGTGTCGATGTACTCTTCTTTAAGCTGCTTAAACGGTCCTTCATGGAACCGCTTGCAATGGGGGCATGTGAAGGACGCATATTCGATGATTGTAACAGCGGCGTCTGGGTTTCCGAGAACGATATCGTCAACAAGGCCGTCTTCATTGACAATGCTTTGCGCAAATACCGGAAACGCAAAAAACGCCGATGTCGCGCCGAGCACTAATCTCCGTGAAATTCTGTTCATGTGACTATCCTTTTTGATCTGATCCGCTCAAGTTTTGACTTAATGCCGCGAGTGCATCTCGCAAACCATCATCATTAAGGTTATCAATCGCGGCTTCTGTTTTTGAATCAACTTTTCGTTGGTTGCGCGTCTGTACCTCAAATGGCCGTTGTTCTTCTTGAAAACCACTGGGCGCCGTTTGCGTTACGCGGATTTGCGAAATTGCTCGGTACCCATAAGCGGAGTTTACACGTTCGATCATGCGCGGGATCGACATTTCGATCATTGGTGCATCCGCGCCTTTACACAATACAGTAAGTACGGCGCCAAAGCCTGCTTTGGGAAACGCTACTTTCACCGGTTGAACCCTCGGAGCGAATTCGGGCCCGACGATGTCGACCCAATGGGTGAGCAACCTCGTTTCGGCAAAGCCACGTGTTTCGGAGACGCGTCGAATGGCGTCTTTGAGATATGTCCCCGTTTGGGTAAACTTTCCTTTACGCGGTGTAGGCACAGCTCACCTTTGCTTTGCTCCGCTCAAGCTACATTGGTTTGGGTGAAAGGAAAATCTCTTTGAGCACCGATCCATCGCATTCGAACAATTTCTCTCGTGTCATGCTGGCTTGGTATGATGTTCACGCGCGGGAGATGCCATGGCGGGTGGGCCCCAGCGCACGAAAAAGCGGGGTCGCTCCCGATCCCTATTCCGTATGGATGTCCGAAGTGATGTTGCAGCAAACAACCGTTGCCGCGGTGCGGGATTACTTCGTTAAATTCACATCCAAATGGCCAAAGGTCCAAGATTTGGCCGCGGCCAAAGACGATGATGTTATGGCCGCTTGGGCGGGCCTGGGATACTATGCGCGCGCGCGGAATCTTTTGAAATGTGCTCGTGTTGTAACGGCTGATTTCGGTGGGGTGTTTCCCGATACGGAAGCAGCGCTTTTGAATCTCCCGGGCATCGGTCCCTATACGGCGGCCGCGATCGCGTCGATTGCCTTTGATCAACCAGCCACAGTGCTCGACGGAAATGTCGAACGGGTGATGGCGCGGTTTCATGATCACCATGACCCGCTGCCGGATGCGAAAGACGTCTTGCGGGCCTTTGCCTCGTCCAAAACGCCGATCGCGCGTCCGGGCGACTACGCGCAAGCCGTGATGGATTTGGGCGCGACAGTCTGCACACCCCGGAGCCCGAGTTGCGGGATCTGCCCCTTATTGGACGATTGCGCTGGGCGGCGGGCCGGAACCGCAGCGGAGCTTCCCAAGAAAAAGCGAAAACCAAATAAACCTACCCGTTTTGGAACCGTCTACGTTGCCACAAATTCAACTGGCGGCGTTTTTCTAGAGCGTCGAACAGAGAGTGGCCTTCTTGGTGGCATGATGGGATTCCCAGGCAATACATGGTCAGAGACACCCGAACCCCCCCTACCGCCATTTGACGCAGCGTGGCTTCTGGTGCGTGGGACCGTGCGTCACACTTTCACCCATTTTCACCTTATTTTAGAGATTTACCAAGCTCGTGTAGACGAGACCCAAGGGTTCATTGCAGCGTCAGATTTTGATCCAAATGCGCTGCCAACTGTGATGCGGAAGGTCTGGGCCCTGGTCGAGAAGGAGGTTTTGGAATGGCAGTGACGGAACAAACGCGGTCCTTTGGTTTTGCGGATATCGCGCCTTTCACCGCATGTTTTTTGTTTGTGCCTTTGGTTGTGATTGCGGCGACCCAGGGCGGATGGTGGTTGTTGGTCGTGCCGGCCTATGCCTGGTATGTCACCGGTTTGATTGATTTTATCAACGGAAAGAACTCGGAAAATATCGACCCCTTGACCGACGAAGCGGCACTGACCCCGTATCGAATGATAACGCTCCTTTGGGTGCCATCGCAAATTGGGATGATCCTCTGGTGTCTCTGGTATGTGCCAGCGGCGGCGCATTTGAACGGCCTGGAAAAGGCGCTCACGATGGTGGCGCTTGGTGTTGCAACGGGCGGTATTGGCATCACTTTCGCTCATGAAATGATGCACCAAAAAAACCGGATCGAACGCTGGTCTGCCGATCTTTTGATGGCCTCGGTCCTCTACAGCCATTTTCGATCAGAGCACCTACTTGTCCATCATCGTTATATTGGCACCCCGCGCGACCCTGTCACCGCGCGTTATGGGGAAAGCTTTCATTGGTTTTTCCCACGCGTTCTTGTGCAATGCGCGCAATCTTCTTGGCGGGCGGAGGCAGAGCTTTTGTCACGCAAGGGCAAATCGCCCTTCGAATTTAGCAATCCGTTTTGGCGTTATGCCGCGCTGCAATCTGGGTTCTTGATCTTGGCCGTTATCCTTGGCGGATGGTTGGGCCTTGGGCTCTTCGTTCTCCAGGCTTTCGTTGCGATCGCGCATCTCGAGCTCATCAACTATGTCGAGCACTACGGGCTCACCCGGGAACATCTTGGCGATGGCAAGTACGAGCATGTGAAACCACACCACAGCTGGAACACGGATTTCGCCTTCACGAATTATCTGCTTATCAACTTGCAACGCCATTCAGACCACCATTACAAACCCGATCGGCGCTTTCCCCTTCTCCAGACCTATGACCGCCATTCGGCGCCGCAACTTCCGTTAAACTATCCTTTGATGGTTTTGATGGCCCTTGTTCCGCCCTGGTTTTGGTATCGCATGAACCCCAAGGTCGACCGATGGCGGGCGAAATTCTATCCCCACATTACCGATTGGTCCGACTACAACGCCGCGTCCACACCCATGCCCAGATAAAAAAAGCCCTCCCCGAAGGGAGGGCAGGTCAGGCATGGCCCCAACAGGCGGCGTTGGGGACATGAAACTTAAGTCTTCATTTCAGACCGGATTTGCTGTCGGAGGATATCGATCGGGATCGCCTTTCCATCCTTCTTGAAATGCCAGTAGGTCCAACCGTTGCAGCTTGGTGCACCTTCAAGTGCTGCGCCCACCTGGTGGATAGACCCCTTCACATCATGAGCGATCAACGTACCATCGGCGCGGACTTTCGCGGCCTTCCCGGACGGCCCGGTCAGTGTTTCCCCTGGCCGAAGCATCCCGCGCTCGACCAGTTGACCAAAAGGCACGCGGGGCGCTGCACGCTTTGATTGAGACACTTCAAGGCTTTCGCGATCCCATTTCCGGATTTTCGCAAGGCGTGCCTCGGCAATCTCGCGGTACGCCTCCTCCTGTTCGATTCCGACGAAGTGTCGGCCGAGTTTCTTTGCAACGGCACCGGTCGTGCCAGTTCCAAAGAAAGGATCCAGAACAACATCGCCCGGATTCGTTGTTCCCAAAAGCACACGATGCAAAAGGCTTTCAGGTTTTTGTGTCGGATGTGCTTTGGCCCCATCTGCGTCTTTCAATCGCTCGTGGCCCGTGCAAATCGGAAGGAGCCAGTCGCTTCGCATCTGCACACCATCATTGAGTGATTTGAGTGCCGCGTAGTTGAAGGTGGGCTTTGACGTCTCTGATTTTGCGGCCCAGATCAGCGTTTCATGCGCATTTGTAAGTCGCGCGCCCCTGAAGTTCGGCATTGGGTTTGTCTTGCGCCAGACGACATCGTTCAGCATCCAAAACCCCGCATTTTGCAGCGCCGCGCCGACGCGGAAAATGTTGTGGTAACTACCGATAACCCAGATCGCGCCGTCGGGTTTTAGGATCCGCCGCGCGTCCGCCAGCCAAGCCGTTGTGAAGGCGTCATAAGTCGCGAAACTGTCGAATTGGTCCCAGTCGTCATCGACTGCGTTGACCTTCGAGTTGTCAGGCCGGTGCAGGTCGCCCTTCAGCTGAAGGTTGTATGGCGGGTCCGCAAACACGAGATCCACACTCGCATCAGGAAGGGTTTGCATCACATTTATGCAATCACCAGCCAAAATAATATCGAGCGGCAGGTCCCCTACCGGTTCGCTCGTTTTCGTCATGTTCTGCCTCAATCGCGCATTTATGCGTCGTTAAGGTCGGTATGAGTCAAAGGCGATTCTCAGTCAAATTCTTTTTTGATTCCAACGGGTTACGAAGTTTCATCCACACTTTTTTCCACACAACATATTGTGGATAGGTTTGAAGGATCGCCTATGATGTGGGGTGACCCCAAGATTTTGAAGTGCATTTTTATGTGCGTTTGTTCCATATCCTGCATTGGTTTCCCATCCATATCCCGGGAACGCCTCCGCCAAGTTGGCCATCAGCGCGTCGCGATGAACTTTTGCGACGATGGAAGCCGCCGCGATAGAGGCTGATTTCGCATCGCCTTTTATGATCGCTTCGGCTTGGGTCGGGAACTCTGGCGGCACCTTGTTGCCGTCGATCAGCGCAAAGTCTGGGGCGAGCGCAGTTGTGACGCGTCGCATACCGGCAAAGGTTGCGCCGAGGATATTGAGGCGATCGACCTCCGCGACCGATATTTCTACGATCGAGACTTGGGCTGTTTGATGGATCAACGCCGCGAGCTCTTGGCGTCGGCTTGCAGAAATTCTTTTGGAATCCGTTAGTCCGCTTGGAATGTTTTTCGCGTCGAGAATGACGCCCGCGACCACGACGGGCCCCGCCCATGGACCGCGCCCGACCTCATCTATCCCGGCAATTGCGGCGTACCCGTCGGCGATCAGCTGCCCCTCCCGTGTGAAATCAGCCGTCATAGCGGAGTATCGTGATAGATGTTTCGCCGTAACGCCGCGCATCCAAATGTGTAAAGCCTGCTGGTGCGATTTGGTCCGCGTTGTCTTCCCAAATGATAAGGGCCCCGTCCGAAAGCCACTTTCCATCTGCGGCCGACCGCAGCGCTTTTTCCCCTAAGCCTGTGCCGTAGGGTGGATCCAAAAATACAAGATCGAAAGGTACGCCTTTCGCGGCACCCATATTGGTTGCGTCCCTTCGAAAGAGCTTGGTCGGACCGATCGCCTTGAGCACATCAATGTTTTGTCGGATGAGCGCACGGGCGGTGTTTCCGTTCTCAACAAACAGGACGAAGGACGCGCCGCGCGAAAGCGCCTCCAAGCCAAGTGCACCCGTGCCAGCAAAGAGATCAAGCACCCGAGCGCCGTCGATTTGAAATTCCCACTTGTTGTGCGCGAGCACATTAAAAAGGCTTTCGCGCACACGATCGGTCGTGGGGCGCAAATGGGCGCTCTCGTCGCCCTGTCCGACAGGCGTCAAGTGTTTGCCACGGAAGCGCCCGCCGACGATCCTCATCCCATGAGCGACTTTAAAGGCAGGCTCGTATCTACGACGGCGCTTGCATCTGGAGACTTTCCAGCTTCGATCAATCGTTTTCCGATCATGTAAGCCCGCGGGTCATTTGCGGCATCGACCGCAAGAAGGGTTGTGCCGCGATAATACCAAAATGAAATACTCCCGTCTGTATCGCCCTCTCGGGTGACAACGGTATCATAGCCGGCGTTCAGACCGGCAATTTGCAGTTTCACATCATACTGATCGGACCAGAACCATGGCTTTGCGATGTATTCCTTACTCTGCCCGAGGATGTTCTCCGCAACGCATTCGGCCTGGTCTATGGCGTTAGGGACGCTTTCCAATCGAATGCGCGTGCCCCGATAGGGGAAGCTCGCGCAATCCCCCGCTGCCCAAATATGAGGGTTGGAGCTCCGGCCAAGCGCGTCTACCTTTATTCCATTTTCAATCGTGAGGCCCGCGGCCTCTGCCAGGGATGTTGCAGGTTTGATGCCCACCCCGACGACAACAAAGTCCACGTCCAAAGTGGTTCCATCGGAAAGTTCTGCAGCTACAATCCTGTCCTCGCCCACCAATCGTGTCAGACCTGTTCCCTCCAACAATATCACGCCATGGTCACGGTGAAGATCGCGGAAGAACGTAGATGTCTCTGGCGCAGCCACCCGTTGGAGGATGCGATCCGCCATTTCGACCACGGTCACTTTAAGTCCTTTGGAGGCGGCAACAGCGGCGGCTTCCAAGCCGATATAGCCGCCCCCAATAATCAGGACATGCCGATTTGGCTGAAATTCCATCGCCATTGCATCCACATCGGCGAGATCCCGAACAGTATAGACACCTTTTAAATCACCCCCAATGGATGCTGGCAGACGGTTCGGTACGGACCCCGTTGTGAGAACCAGATCGGAATATGTGAGCGTATCGCGTCCAACTGTGATCGTTCGGTCTTCCGGCGAAATTGCCGAAACTCTTTCGCCCAGCATCAGATCAATCTTTTGGTTCTCGTAGAACGCGAGGGGACGCAAGTAGAGCCGCTCTTCGGTCATTTCACCCAGCAAGTACTTCTTCGACAAAGGTGGCCGCTGATAGGGCGGCGCGGTCTCGGCGCCGATCAAGGTAATCCTGCCTTCAAATCCTTCAGAACGCAGTTTAGCCACGCAAGATGCCCCTGCCTGACCGGCGCCAACTACAATGACATGTTCCATAGTGTTTCCTGTGGTCCCAGAACTTGGGCGAGCCTATATTCTGGGTAAAGCCACGTGCAATACTGAAAGGGAGAGGTCATGGGGATTTCGGTTGGAGATACGCTGCCGGACGCAGCTTTGATAAAAATTGGCGATGAAGGGCCAGAAACGGTGGAGCTTGCAACCTTAGCGGCAGGCAAAAAGGTGGTGATCTTCGCGGTGCCAGGTGCCTACACACCGACGTGCAGTTCGGCCCATATGCCAAGTTTCGTGAGGAATGCTGAAGCTTTGCGTGAGGCGGGTGTCGATGAAATCGTCTGTGTTTCCGTGAATGATCCGTTTGTTATGAAAGCCTGGGCAACAGAGACCCATGCAGACCAAGCGGAGATACATGCGCTTTCAGATGCAGACGGGGCCTTTACGAAGGCGATCGGTATGGATTTCACAGCCGAACCGGTCGGGTTGCTCGGGCGGTCCAAACGCTACGCGATGGTTGTGGAAGACGGCAAGGTCACCCTCTTTAATGCGGAGGAAAACCCTGGTGTGTGCGAGCTTTCCGCCGGTGAGACAATCCTCGAGGCGATGTCCTAATCGGACGCGGGCATTGCCCGCGACGCCGTTGCGCTTGGGCCAGGTGGCCCAAGCGGCCGCTTAGCTGGAAAATGCGGTATCCATGGCAACAGCGAGCTTCGCGTCGAGCTCTGATAACCCAGTGATGTCATGTGTTGTCAGCGTCACGCGGACTTTGGAATAGACGTTAAACCACTCGGGATGGTGGTTCATTTTTTCGGCTTGAATTGCCATCTGCGCCATCCATCCAAAGGCGGCGGCAAAGTTCTTGAATTTGTATTCTTTTGTTAGCGCATCCCGGTCGGCGTCATGGGACCAACCCGCGTCGATCAGCGCCTGCCGGTCAGCGTCAGTCATTTTCTCTGGCATAGTCATCCTCGTTCGGTTTTTTGAAAGGCCCGTAGGCCGTTAGAATTTCAATTTCATCATCGACAGCTGCGCGTTCGCGGCGGAGGTAGTCGTCTATCACGTCACCGAACCGCGGATCGAGCATCCAATGCAGGGAATAAGTGGGGGCTGGCATATATCCCCGCGCGAGCTTGTGTTCCCCTTGCGCGCCCGCCTCGACCCGCTTCAGCCCCTGCGCGATCGCAAAGTCGATGGCCTGATAATAGCAGAGTTCAAAATGCATGCAGTTATGATGTTCGACACACCCCCAATAGCGTCCAAAGATCGCATCGCGCCCCAAAAAGTTGAGCGCGCCCGCAACCCAACGGCCGTCATATTTGGCCATGACGAGCAGCATGTCGTCCCGAAGCGTCTCTTGGGCGATGTCAAAGAAGGATCGGGTCAGGTATGGGCTTCCCCATTTTCGCATGCCCGTGTCTTGATAGAAGCGCCAAAACGCGTCCCAGTGTTCCGGTCGAAGCGCATCTCCAGTAAAGGCATAAATTTCGCCTCCGAACGCGTGCGCCGCTGCACGTTCCTTTCGGATGTTTTTTCGCTTCCGCGATGACAGATCTGTTAAGAAACTGTCGAAATCTGGGTAGTCATTGTTTACCCAGTGAAACTGTTGCCCAAGCCGCTGCATGAGACCAAGATTTGGGCCAAAATCATATTCGGCTTCCGTACAAAACGTCATGTGAATTCCGGACAGATTGTTTTGCGCGGCGAGGCTTTGTGCCCCTTGCAGCAGTGCTGCTGCGGCGACAGCCTCTTCGCCCGGCTTCGCCAAAAAGCGTCTCCCGGTTGCGGGCGTGAAGGGCACAGACACCTGAAGCTTTGGATAATACCGGCCCCCTGCGTTTTCATACGCATGGGCCCATGAGTGATCGAAAATGTACTCACCTTGGCTGTGACTTTTTGCGTAACAGGGCAGCACGCCCAAAAGATCCGAACCGCGCTCTGCCTTTATGTAGCGTGGATACCAGCCCGTTCCTTCACCAACCGAACCACTGTCTTCTAGCGCCTTCAAGAAGCGGTGCGTCGTGAACGGGTCTTCCGGTATACCTCCGTCAGGGTTCGCACAGGCGTCCCACGCGTCCTTCGTTATATCCGAAAGGCTTCCAAACACAGAGATGGTGATGCTGTTATCCATGCGGAGAAACTGTCGCCAGGCGATCTTGCGTCAAGCGTCGGGGAGGTAGTTTTCGAAGGTGATGTTGTCCACAATGCGGCGGGCATTTTGCGCTTCGCCTTCGCTTGTTATGGTCCAGCAAAAAACTGAAAGACCGGCCTCTTTCATTCTGGCGACAAGTGGGTTCGAGAGATCGGTGTGCTTGTGAGTGATAAAAGATGCGCCAACCTCCAAAATAAAGTCACCCTGGGCCAAGAACGTGCGGCGATCCGCCGGAACCACGGCCCACTTATCGCTTACAAACGCCTCCGTGACGACCCCGCGGGGAATGCCTGGCGCGGTCCGCCGCATTTCGAACATTTGATCGGGGTTAAACGACATAACGGCTACGGGACCTGTGTAAGACGTCAATGCTTCGACGACGCGCTTTTCAAGTCTTCCGTTGGTTCCCGTTTGCGTTCCGCTTTGGTCCTTAAGCTCAATCAGAATTGGAACCTGACCACCAACATGATCCAAAACTTCCTGCAAGGTCGGTGGCGCCTCCTTCGATCCGAGGAGTTGCGCGGCCTTCACATTCGCAAGATCAGTGTTCTGGATGCTCCCCGTTGTGTTGAGCAGTCGCTGAAGATCGTAGTCATGAAACACAATTGCGGTGCCATCGCGCGTGAGTTGAACATCCAGTTCAATGCCAAAGCCGAACATAGCGGCCGCCTCAAACGCGGAGAGTGAATTCTCCGGGCGCGTTCGAGAACCGGTGTGAAGGCCGCGATGGGCGAAGGGTTGCGATAGGAAACTCGCCGGCAAAGTCATGTGACTTCAAATACGCCTTCAACTTCGACGGCAACACCAAATGGAAGGCTAGAGCATCCAACGGCCGCGCGTGCATGGCGACCTGCGTCGCCAAAGACCGCGACCATAAGATCGGATGCCCCATTAATAACTGCGGGATGGTCGTTGAAATCCGGAGCCGCATTCACGAAACCGCCAAGGCGAACAACACGTTTGACGCGATTTAAGTCTCCGCCACATGCAGTCTTGAGCTGTGCCAAGAGATTAAGAGCACAAATTCGTGCAGCGGCTTGGCCGTCTTCAATTGAAAACGTGTCGCCAAGTTTGCCGGTTATCGGACCGTCCGCCCCTGCACTGATTTGACCGGAAACAAAAACCAGATTGCCAGATTGGGTGAAGGGCACATAGTTTGCAGCAGGTGCAGGTGCACTCTTAAGTGTTATTCCAAGCGTTTTGAGCTTTTCTTCAACAGTCAAAACAGTCCCCCGCTTCTTGGTATTTGGTGCCCGCGACGCCAAGTCGTAGTTCCGAATTTTCGTTTTGTCTAATCGAACCGCATCTCTCGATATGTCTGCGTTGGCTTTTACACATAAACGGCCCGCGCAACCGCATGGGGACGTTCCGTTTGGCGCGCAAAAGACCAGAGTAATTCGTGTTCAGCCGAAAGGTCTTCGGTCTTTAGATCTCGAAGAGGTATTCCTCGGGATAAGGCGCCATCAGCGCTCCGAACTCGAAATGATCCTCCGTCAGAAGCGCATGATCGACATTTTCCAAAGTTACCGATGACGTTCCGAAACTCACCAACGTATCTTCGCCAGCATCGCTGATTGTGACCCCGGCAAATGTGATGCCAAGTGCACGTATGACGTCCACGTCAATCTCAAAATCATAAATTGTATCGGCATCTCCGGTTTCCAAACTGGGAGTAAAAACGAAAGTATCGACGCCGGTTCCACCATACATTCTATCGTTTCCGGTCTCACCAGCGAGGAGGTCGTTCCCGTCTTGGCCCTTCAGCAGGTCATTCCCGTCGCCACCGTAGAGAAAGTCACCATCGTTTCCGCCATAGAGCTTATCGAACCATCCATCCCCATACAGTGTATCTACACCCGTTCCACCAATCAGTGTATCGTTGTTCAGGCCACCATAGAGTTGGTCGTTTTCGGATCCACCATTGAGTTTGTCTTTGCCGTCGCCGCCTTTGAGGATGTCTTCGTCACCACCTCCGAACACTGCGTCATCGCCGGTTCCCCCATCGATTTCGTCGTCACCGTTACCGCCCTTCAGCTCATCATTGTCGCCCTGGCCAAAAATATCGTCATCACCGCTGCCACCCCAAACAGTATCGTTTCCTGTGCCGGCTTCGATATAATCGACCCCGTCGTTACCACCGATTTTGTCGCTGTCCTCACCGCCGTAGATATTGTCGTTTCCATCACCACCATACAACTCATCTTCACCTGCATCGCCGTGCAGGGTGTCGTTATTTTCTTCGCCGTAGAGTTTGTCGTCGTCCGTTCCGCCCCAGATTTCGTCGTTACCGGTCCCGCCTTTTGCAAAATCTCGACCTGCGCCGCCATATATCTTGTCGTTCCCGCCGTCGCCGAAGAGCTTATCAAGACCCTTTTCGCCCCAGAGCTCGTCTGCGCCTTCTCCGCCATTCAGGGTATCGTTGTCGTTCCCGCCCCAAAGGTCGTCATTTCCGAACGACCCATTCAACACATCTTTGCCACCGTTGCCATAGAGCTTGTCTGCGCCGCCCCCACCGGTCAATTCATTCGCGATTTGGTTCCCAACGATTGTGTCACTATTGCTTCCGCCGGTCGCGTTTTCGATCAACGAAGCTGTGTTCCCGTTATACATGAGCGCATTGTATACCTGGCCGTCAGTGTAGTTTCCGTCGCCCAAATACGAGGCATAAGAGTTCCCGTTCACGTCCAGATCAATGTATGCGCCCGGATTGAGATCAATTTGCATTTGTGTTGAGAAGTTCGAGAAGTCGTAGTGGTCGATACCGCTTCCGTCCCAGATCGTGCGGAAAATCTTGTTGCCTGCTCCATCTTGTTGCGCCACGCCGTTGATATAGAGTTGACCGGTACTTGTGCTAAATTGATAGGTCGTGTTTCCCGAGTTCGTGGAATAGTTCGCGCCGTACATGTGCTGTAAGGCGGCGATATCATAGACCATAAGGCTTTGCGCACCCGACGTGCTTCCGAGTTCATAAAAATCAGCCGCATGTCCCACATAGGATCGGTAGGTCATGATGCTGTATTCATTTGAATCATAGGCGTATTGCATTGCGCCAAAGACATTCGATTCATGACCATGCTTTAGTCCAACAGTGTGACCAATCTCGTGGCCCAAGGTATGCCAATCATAGTTGCCCATGATCGGATCTTGGGTGAATGGCCCGTACCAACTGTCGCCCGCTCGTGCCGTACTGTTCGGATAATACGCGAATGCCGTAGAGGCGTTTCCGTTTGCGAATTTCAGTACCGCATCGTCGTCCAACCCCCCAGTATATTCGATAAACGTAAGGCCACTCACGCTCGCAAATTCATCCAACCAATATTTTGTAGCGGCTTGCTGGGCCGCATCGAACTGGCTGAACGAACTACCGTGAAACGCGGCATCGGAACTGCCGTAATCGTTGATACTATTTGGAAAAGAATAGGTGAGCGTTGTGGACGTCCATTTATATCCCGAGAGGAGGCCATTCGTGTTCTGATCGCTTGTGGCACCCACGAATGAATAGCTGGTTGATCCTAGAATTTCACCGCTGCTCTCGCCGATCGATGTTGGATTTGTAACGATTTCATGCCCACCGTTAAATTCATTCAGTGGGTTCAAGGAACAGATTGTACACATTCTAAAGCCTCAATCGATCATATGTTAGTCCTATAAACTTAAACGATCGCTCGAAGCAATTTTATGGCACCGCAAATTAAAATTTGGTGACTATTCGCCACATATTGGGATGATACCCTTTCCCAATGAAAAAGCCCGCACCAAGGTCATGCGGGCTTCTCTCGAGATTTGGAGGTGGCAAGCAGGGTGGGCGCGATTGCGGCCAGATCCTGAAGCCAGGCCTCGACGCTAAAAGGGCTGCCTCTTAGGTGAGAACCTCGCTCGTAACCTTTACCAGCTGCTCCTGTTTCCCAATAATCATTGGCACCTCCTTTCTGATTGTTTCTCAACGCTACGGGTCGTTGCCCGCACTTAAAGAATACACAAGATGTGGATAACTCCAAAAGAAATCTTAGGCTGTTACATATTTTTTACGTAGCCTGCCTATTTTCCGCCATCATTGAGATCATTTCGAACATGATGGCCATGGCTGTGAGCGCCGTAATCTGGTTTGGGCTGTCTTTGGTCGGCATCATGCAGACGATATCGCCGCCGACGATGTTTAAGCCGCGCACAGCGTGCAGCAGGCCGACCGCCTCGTCGATATCAAAGCCTTTTTCGCCCGGTTCTATATTGGACACGGCAGGCGCAATCGTCGGATCAAGGCAATCGAGATCAAAGGTGATGTATACCGGACGGCCCGTGAGTACCTCTTTGATTTGGGCCACGACATCCATAAGCCCGCGTTGGCGGAACTCCCGCATCGTCACGACGTTGTAGCCATAGTCATAAGAGGGCTGAAGCCAGTCGAGCGTGCGGGCATGGCCCCGCAGGCCAATCTGCATTGAATGGGTCGGATCGACCTGACCTTGATCGGCCAAATAGGCCCCCCAATGGGCGGCTGATTTCTTAGCGCCCAGGAAGTGATCTACCTTGGTGAAGACATCCGTATGCGCGTCGAGATGCAGAAAGCAGACCTTTTCACCATGTGTGATATTGCCATTGCCCAACGCTTGGACAATCCCGCCGGTGATTGAGTGATCTCCGCCAATGGAAACCGGCCGCGCACCGGCTGCATCGATGTCTTTGTAAAATTCGGTAATCGCCTCGATGCTGGCTTCATTGTCATTGGCGCGTGGGAAAGGGACATCACCCACATCGACGATCTTGGCGACCGACCAAGGATCGAGGTTGAAATGGCCATGCATGCGCCGCCCCACACTGGAGACATTGCGCAGCGCACGCGGACCGAGATGCTGATCCTTCTCGGTTGTGCCATTGCCACTGGAATGGGGCACGCCGACCAGCGCTATGTCCGCCCCTGTGGGACCCTCATTCGGACACCGGAAGAGCGTTGGAATCCCCCACCAATAGAGGTTTTCCATCATGGACGCTTGGTGTTTATCGGTCATGTCCTATCCCCTGGTTTCCCGGAGGATAGGAGTGCTGGAGATCTGGTGCCAGTGATTTGTCAGACAGAGGACAGCGGCATGAAGCGCTTTGTAAGGGCGCGGAAGGGGATGAGTGCCAAAAGGGCGAGAGTGAGTTTCACAAGCCAATCTGCCACTGCGAGTGAGACCCAAAGCGGTGTGTCCGGACCGCTGCCCAAAAGCGGCAAAACCTCATTCGCCCAAGAGACGTCATTCACAGGTTCAATCCACGAGAGGCCGGCGGAAAAAGCGATCGTAAAGAATATCGCCGTATCGAGCGTGGAGCCTACGAGGGTGGAGGCCAGCGGCGCGCGCCACCATGCACCTTGGCGCATGCGATCAAAGACAAAGATGTCGACGAGTTGTGCCACCAAGAACGCGGTGCCGGAGCCGATGGCAATCCGAAGGGTCACAAGCGGTCCGAACTCGCCCATGATTTGCGTACCGATAAAGGAACAGACGATCCCAACAAGGAAGCCAAAGAACACCACGCGGCGCGCCTGTGAGGGGCCATAAAGCCGGTTCATCAGGTCGGTCACTAGAAAGGCGAGCGGATAGGTAAAGGCCCCCCACGTGAGCCATTGGCCAAAGAGAAATTGAACCAGGATGTTGGAGGCGACGACAATGCCGCCCATGGCGATGACGCCAAGGATAAAACCGCGCTGCATTTTGAACTCCGTTTTGAAAAGGTAGCGGACACTTTCCCCCGAATTGTCGGGTTGCGCTGGCCTTAGATGATGCAGAGGATTTCGGCAAGATGTGTCACGAGCCAATCGACGCCTTGATCCGATTGTTAAACAGCGTGAGACCCGCAATGATGATCAGTGCTCCAATCGAAAGCCCGGTCAGCAGTTTCGAACTCTCTGCATTGGCAACCGCGATGCCCATGATGGCCCAGCACACAGCCGCGCCATAGGTCCACAGCCTAAGTTTGATCTGGTTCACGATGGCGAAGCCTGTCGCCAGGCCAAGGCATAGAATGGCCGCGCTGACCTCTGACATAACGCCATATCCGGCAAGCAAGAGGCCGATTGCCACGAAGCTCGCCGCAGACAGCCATCCCGCATAGAGGGCGACGGGCCAGGAGGCGACCCAATAGGGTTCTGCGTTTTTGCTGGCGTAAAGCGACCACAGAACGGCGATCAGCATCACCCAGATCAGAACGGTTGCCCAGACCGGGGAGATGTTGGCGACCGGGATCCATATAGCCCCTACAGCAAGGGATAAGATCAGGGGCCAGCGCCCGCGATCCCATTCGGCGTCTGCGGCGTGCCTGACCACACCGAAAGCCGCATGAATGATCAGCACAAGATAGATCAGCCCCCAGATCGCAAAGGCCCATCCGATGGGTTGGATTGGGGGATCACTTTGCGGGATTGGGTAACGGTTCGGGTCAAACCCATTAAAACTCTCCGCGAGGAAGGGTGTCGCGGCGAAGGCGATTGCTGCGATTAAGACAAGTGCGGGCTTTAGAAAAGTCGTCATAAAGACTCTATACTGCGCTTGCGCGCTAGAACCAGTAGTTTCAAAAATTGGGCTTTCACGTGGTTTGCAGCTGTGGGTCCTTCACATCACCCGTTATAATCGCGATGCGTTCGACAGCCCCAAGAAACGCGCCCGCGTCTCCACCTTCGCACAATAGCAGCGCATTGAGTTTTGCAGATGCAGTATCCCCGCCACGAATGTCCTGCAATACAGAGACAAAATACCGTTCCTCTTTGGTGACCGAAACGGGCGCCACAGGATCGTCTGTGTTAAAGTACGAAAACGTGTTCGTGCGGCACATGCGCATTTCGTGAATGGCAACGGAAATGGCATGCGCGATGGTTGCACCGAAAGGCGCTGGAAAAGCACGCTCGGCTTCCATAAAGGCGTTCATCCAGCGCTGTGCATTTGGCCGCTCGAAATTCATGAAGATATGCCGTGCGACCGTCAAATACGTCTGCTCAAACGCATCTATGTTCAGTTTTTTGCGTTCTGCAATTCCGGAACCACATACAAAGTCGGCCCAATCAATTCTTCCGCTCATGTTTAAATTCTCCGGGCCATGGGCAGATTAACTGACCCAAGCATGACTCTCTCAACAGAACTTTAAAAATCTGACAAAAATTGTCAAGTTTATCTTGCTTTACCGATCGTTGCCTGCTCAGCTGCCGGGAATGACGATGTGACAGCAAACGAAGAGAGGCACCCATGGCGAAGAAAAAAGAGGCGATTTTAGAGATCAGAAACCTTTCGATCGAATTGCCGCCCGGTGCCGACAGGCGATATGCTGTGGAAAACGTCAACCTGACCATCAACCGCGGCGAGGTTCTATGCGTCGTCGGTGAAAGCGGATCAGGTAAATCTGTGATGACGAGTGCGATCCTCAACGACGTGCCAGCTCGTCTTGAGGTCTCATCTGGGGAAATCATTTTCGACGAGATGGATATGCTAAGAATTCCAACTTCGAAGCTACGCGAAATTCGAGGCGCTCGGGTTTCGATGATCTACCAAGAACCAATGGCTGCTTTGAACCCGGCCATGAAAATTGGGAAGCAAGTGGACGAGGTCTTCAAACTTCATCGGCCCGAGATCAATGCGTCTGATCGAAAAAAAGAGACACTAAGCCTGCTAGAGCAGATGAAACTCCCCACACCCGAACGGATCTATGACAGTTTCCCGCATCAAGTCTCTGGCGGGCAATGCCAACGGATCGTTATTGCGATGGCCTTGGCGTGTAAGCCGGACGTTTTGATCGCGGATGAGCCGACAACAGCCCTGGATGTGACAACACAGGCAGAAATCCTTCGTCTGATCAATGACCTCAAAGAGGTCTATGACAACGCGACGATCTTTATTACGCATGACTTTGGCGTCGTGGCCGATGTCGCAGATCGGGTCGCGGTTATGTGCTGGGGTAAACTCATTGAGGAAGGTCCGAAAAAGGAAATCCTTATGAAACCAAAGGAGCCTTACACCCAGCTTTTGGTCGATGCGATGCCCTTGCTGGAGACCACAAGAACACCCGATTTGAAACGCAATGACCCGCCAATGGTCGAGGTAAAGTCGCTGCATAAAATCTACGGCAAGGGATCCAACAAGCAGGTGCATGCGCTGAATGATGCAAGTTTTGCTTTACGCTCGGGCGAGACGTTGGGCGTTGTGGGTGAAAGCGGTTCAGGGAAATCAACGCTGGCCAAAACGCTGATCCGGCTTGAAGAGCCAAGCGAAGGTGCGGTGATCATCAATGAAGACGATTTCTTGGGGCTGTCCGGGGATCGATTGGTCAAAGCGCGTAAGAACATTCAGATGATTTTCCAGGATCCTTACGGGTCTTTAAACCCATCGCAAACCGTGGGCTACATGATTTCTCGCGGCTTTGAACTCCAGGGCGTGAAGGCGTCTGAGGCGCGGGCCCGCACCGTTGAACTGTTAGAGCAAGTGGGCCTTGGAGAGGCGGCGTTGCGACGGCAGCCAAGGCATTTCTCAGGCGGGCAACGGCAGCGTGTGGGAATCGCGCGGGCATTGGCCTTGGAGCCAGATGTCGTCATTGCCGACGAGAGTGTTTCTGCACTGGACTTATCGGTTCAAAAACAGGTGCTGCGCCTAATGAATGAGCTGCAGGCAAAGTACAAAATGGCGATTATTTTCATCACACATGATTTGCGCGTTGCAGCCCAGATTTCCGATTATATTACCGTCATGGAAAGAGGCGTGATGGTCGAGTTTGGGCCTGCAGACGAGGTCTTTAATGCACCTAAACACGACTATACTAAACGGTTGCTAGATGCCGCACCTGGTCGAGATTGGCATCCTCCCCGGCTGGACCCGGACAAAGCCATGGAAATTGCCGCAAGTATTCAGCGCGGTTAAGTCGCTGCGCTGATTGTCTGAATGGAAGTAAAGCCCTCAAAATTTGGGTGGCCTTCATGCAAAGATTTTGTTTGGCCAGCTCTTTTGTGTGCATCTCTGAAGGACTGACTTTTGGTCCAGGCGAGGAAGTCATCTTCTGTGGTCCAGACTGTGTGCGAGGAATAAAGAACGAGTCCGTCATTCTCTGGGCCTTTGAGCATATGAAATTGCTCGAAACCCGGCATGTCTTTGAGGTAGCTTTCGCGACCCAACCACAACGCTTCGAAGGCGTGAGCATTCTCGACTTTTACTTTGAAGCGGTTCATTGCGATATACATCTTCGGATCCCTAAGCGGCGTTTTCTTGACGTTTGATGGCTTGATGTTCGTCTTCGACCAATCCGATTTTCCAATATCCTGAGAGATATGCATCCGATTTTGGGACACCGCGCTTGTTCACGATCTCTTCGCGAAGCGCGCGGATTGTACTGCTTTCGCCGGCGATGCAGGTTTGAATACGACCCTCGAATGATGGAAGGTTCTTGATCAAAGAAATCGCTTGGGTCGAATGGGTTTTTGGTTCTTCGTGGATCAGCCAATGTTGCTCAATGCCCGAAGGCGCAGCGATGTCCTGCCTGTCATCCTCTGACGTGATTTCGAAAACCGCAACTCCAACGGCGTCTTTTGGCATAGCCTCCAACGTGGCGGCGACGACGGGTAAGGCCGACATGTCGGCTGCTAGAACGTAATAATTGGCGTAAAACGCTGTTAGTTTAACAGGACCTGGACCACTAAACCCAACGATGTGGCCGGGTTTTGCCCGTCGAGCCCAAGCAGACGCTGGCCCTGCATCGCCATGGTCCACAAAATCGATATCAATCTCACCGAGATCAGGTCGAATATGTCGGATCGTGTAGGTCCGCACCGATGGCCGTGGTCCGTCGGCCAACTGACCTTCAAACGCTGACACAGACTGACCTCGTTCCGGCAGAAACAGCTTACAATGCGCGCCTTCGATGCTAGGCTCCAATGCATAAATGAAGGCGCCATGGAGCGTTACACGGATCATATTTGGGGTTAGATGCCAGGCATCCAGGACGGTTAGGATTTTCGGAGTAGGCTTTTTCGCAGATGTCATAGCAATCCCAGATGTATATTTCCGATTAAAATAGTCAGATAAAAGGAAAATGCAACAGTTGGGCAAGTGCTTAAGTATTCGCCCTGGAGTTGGAGTGACTCTGATCCACGACATTTCCTTTGCTCCAGTCTCGGAGTGCATCAAGAACACCCAATGCGGATCGACCAAAATCCGTGATCTCATATTCGACTGTGATTGGCGTCGTCTCTTTTACAGTACGGCTGATCAATCCTTGCGTTTCGAGCTGGCGCAGGCGTTCGGAAATCATCTTCTTGCTTGCCCCTGCAATCATCCGGGAAAGGTCATTGAAGCGCACGGGCCCATCTTTCAGATGCCACAGGATCGATCCAGTCCATTTGCCGCCAATAATGCGCATGCCGCGTTCTATTGCGCACGGGCTGTCGCAAGCATCCAAGGCGTGACGACGCCCTTTTCCATCCTCGATCACTTTGGCGTCCATTGGGTCCCTCCTAATAGGTTACTAAAAGTATACTGGTTGATTTTTGTATCTACAAGGCGCAGCTGATCCGCAACACTGACCAAACGGACACGGAACATGCCAAACGATATCCATCTGTACACAGCCGCCACGATGAACGGGTACAAACCTGTGATCTTCTTAGAAGAGGCAGCGGTGCTCTATGACCTGACGGTCATCGACTTCTCCAAACGAGACCAGAAAGCGCCGGACTATATGGCACTCAACCCCAATGGGCGCATTCCCACAATCGTGGATCGGTCCAATAATGATTTTGCCGTTTTCGAGTCGGGCGCGATCCTGTGGTATCTGGCGGAAAAATACGGGCAATTTTTGCCCAGTGACGCCACTGCAAAATCCGAAACGCTGCAATGGCTGATGTTCCAGATGGGGGGTGTCGGTCCGATGATGGGCCAAGCCATGTATTTTCAACGGATCGCCGCGCCCAATGGCCAGGAAAACCCGTTTGCGATCAAGCGCTATGTGGATGAAAGCCGTCGCTTGCTAGAAGTGCTCAACACGCGCTTAGAGGGGCGGGAGTGGCTGGCCGCTGATCAGTTTACGATTGCGGATATGGCGACCTATCCTTGGGCGCGCGCCTATCCATGGGCGCATGTCAGTGTGGATGATCTGCCCCATCTCAAGTCTTGGTTTGGGAGGATTGATGCGCGGCCTGCCGTGCAGAAAGCCTTGACGATCCCTAAAGCCCAGCCGCAGTTTTGGGACGAGAGAGCCGATGCGGATGCGTTCCTAAAGGAAAACGCTGCGCGCTTCGCTGGTGACGTCAAAAAGGATTAGGCAATGGCGACAGAACCCCCAATCCGCGTTGATATCGTATCGGACGTGGTCTGCCCCTGGTGCATCATTGGGTACCGACAATTGGCCAAGGCCGCGAGTGAAACTGGCATCGAGATTGATGCCCATTGGCATCCGTTCGAGTTGAACCCCCATATGGGGGAGGACGGTCAGAACCTGCAGGTCCATCTGGCCGAGAAATATGGTACCACGCCAGAAGCCTCGGCCAAAGCGCGCGCTCGACTGACTGAAATGGGGACGGCGCTGGGCTTCGCGTTTCGCTATGCCGATGACATGCGTATGGTAAATACATTCCGCGCGCATCAGCTGATCGATTGGGCCGAAGATTTCGGGCGCAGCCACGATGCAAAGATGGCTTTGTTCGAGGCGTTCTTCACGCGGCGGGAAAACCTCAATGATATTGACCAGCTTGGGAATGTGGCCGCGACCTTGGGGTTGGAGCGTGAGGCAGCGATGGCGTGTCTGCGCGACGGGGTGCGGGCCCATGCGGTGCGCCAAAAACAACAGTTTTGGACATCGCGGGGGATCCAAGGCGTACCCGCAATGGTGTTCATGGGACGGCATTTGGTTACCGGTGCGCAAGGCGAAGACACATATGCGCGTATCTTGGAGCATCTCAGCACGGATGAAGCGGCCTAAAAACGACGCAGAGCTGCCGATCCAATGATTGACAGAGCGGGCCAATCGCGGTGCCTTGCGCGGCATGACCTATCAAAAGCCTGCCCACTGGGCCGATCCGACGAAGAAACTGTTTCCCTATCAAGTGGGGTTTACCGCGCCGCCCTATGATTTTGACGCGGCACCTTCGGATTTCTTGCGCATTTGTCCCGAGACGGTGGGCGTGCATGGCCGGATGCTGCATGCGCCGGGCTATGGTCATCAGATTGCGGACCGGAAGAAGAACTTTGGCCTGTTGGAAGATTTCGTCGAATGCATGGCCAATAATGGCGTCGATGTCTGCGGGCAGATCGGATCGAACTGGGTCCATGCCAGTGGGATGGGGCCGGACGGGATCGCCGCCTATTGCCGTGAGGTTTCGGACAAATATGAGACCCCGTTTCATATGGCGGGCTACACGATGGTGGAGGCGTTGCGCTCTATCGGGGCCGAAAAGATTGCGATCAATGCGACCTATCATTGGCCGGCCTGGTGGCAGGGTGCCGAACGCTTTTTGAAGGCCGCGGGGTTTGATGTGCTCTATGCGGGCAACTTCGTGAGCCAGGGCCTGTTTGAGAGCCAAGACGAAGTGAATGAGCAAATTTGGATTTTCGACGGCGCGCTGGCCGCACAGTCCACGCAATATGTGGCCGAACAAGCGCCGGGGGCTGATGCCATCGTCATTACCGGCATGTGCAATTTCCGACGCTCAGATGGTCTGCCGCAACGAGTGCTTCACGTGGCCCCCGATCTGGAGGCCCTGACGGGTGTGCCAGTGATCGGGTCCGATGTTTCGCTCTATTGGCGGATTTTTAAAGAGTTGGGACTGCAGCCGGCCGACCCTCTGGGCGCTTTGCTACGCACGCTTTAAAATATCCGTCATGAGTTGAATTTCACGCTCCGACAAAGGGCCCAAAACCTCTTCGATGGTTTCTGCAACGGCTTTGCGGTGGACCTTCACCGTGTCCATCCCGTCTTCGGTGATGGAGATCAGGTTAATACGCGCATCTTCATCTGAGACGGAGCGCGTGATCAGCCCTTTTTCTTTCAAAAGGTGTACCATCCGGGTCACTTGGGATTTGTCCCGCGCTAAACGCGTTGCGATCTCTTGCATAGGCAGTGCGTCGTGATCGGCCAATGTCAGCAGGACCATGGCACCAAAGGGCCCTACTTTTCGGGTGTCAAAAACCAAGGCCTTCTCGTGCAAGCGGCCATGCATGCGGCGGAAGAAACGGTCGAGATGCAGGGCAAGGTGATCGTCTGACATAAGTGTAAATAGTTGACTCAGTCCATTAGTTAGTTTTTTGTTGATCCGGTCAACTTATTGGAGAGATGGGGAGAAGACAAATGTCATCATCAACACAAGGCGTCCTTTTGAAGGTCGCAGCCGTGCTCTGGGTCATCTGGGGATTGGTTCATGCTTTTGCTGGCATCATGGTTTTATCTGCCGATGCCACCGGCGGATTTCAAGCCATCGCCGATGCGGTCCCACCAGAGAGTTTGGTGCATGCCTATGAACCTGCGGTTGGCGGTATCCTTAATCAACATGCCTGGAACCTTTTGTGGTTTGGTCTTGCCACGCTCATCGGCGCTGTTTTCATTTGGCGCGCACACATGACTGCGATTTGGGTCACAGCCATGGTGGGCGGTCTTGCCGATTTAGGGTATTTTATTTTTCTGGACCTCCAAGGCTATGTCCACTTTTTCCCAGGCACTGTTATGACACTAATCTCTGCTTCGGCGATCGTGCTGAGTTTTATTGTCTGGTTTCAAGCCAAAGAGAGTTAACATTCAAATCCGACATGGAATGTCGTTCCGGATCGGGACGGCATCTCCAAAAGAAGGACCCTATGCCTCTGACTGTTTTGTGAGGCCGCTATGTCCAAAATCCTTGCCCTCTGGGCTGTGCCCCGATCCACCTCGACCGCATTTGAATGGATGATGCGCCAGCGGGGCGATCTGTCCTGTTATCACGAGCCCTTCGGAGAGGCCTGGTATCAAGGCGAAGCGCCGCTTTGGCCGCGCGCCACCGAAGACAGCCTGCGCACTGCTGGTCTGACATTGGAAGGGACGCTTCAGTCCCTTCTTGAGCACGGTGCGCGCGAGCCAGTTTTTATCAAGGATTTTCCCCATTACATTGATCATATGTGGTCGCCGGAAATGCTCTCGCATTTTACCCATAGCTTTCTGATCCGTGACCCTGCCAAAACGATCACGTCGATGTACGACAAATGGCCCGATTTCGATGAAAAAGAGGTGGGCTTCCCCGAGCAGCGCGCACTGTTTGATTTGGTGACTGAGATCAATGGCGCACCGCCGCCCGTGATCGACAGCGACGATATGCTGGAGGATCCCCACGGGATGGTCGCCCTTTGGTGTGAGGCGGTCGGTATCCCCTTCTATGAAAGCGCGCTGAGTTGGGAGCCGGGCGCGCGAGACGAGGTAAGTTGGTGGGATGGCGGCAGCTTTCACGCAAATTTGCGCAACTCCGACGGTTTGAAACCTCAGAAAAGAAAATATGTAGAGATCGAAAACACGCCGGAGCGCGTGCAAGAGGTCCATGCTCGGATGAAACCCCATTACGATCATCTCTTCGCGCATCGTCTCCGGTGACGAAAGGATGACCATGAGTAAAGAATATCAACCGCCCAAAGTCTGGACTTGGGACACGAAGAGCGGCGGAAAATTCGCAAGTATCAACCGCCCAATCGCAGGTACAACCCATGACAAAGACCTGCCCCTAGGGGATCATCCCTTGCAGCTTCACTCGTTGGCGACGCCCAACGGGGTGAAGGTGACAGTGATGCTCGAAGAACTGCTCGAGGCGGGCCATGCCGCCGAGTACGACGCGTATTTGATCAATATCCAAGAAGGGGAGCAATTTGGGTCGGGCTTCGTGGGGATAAACCCAAATTCGAAAATTCCGGCCTTGTTCGACAAGGACACAGGATCGCGGGTTTTCGAATCTGGCGCGATCTTACTCTATCTGGCCGAAAAATTCGGGGCGTTCTTACCGTCTTCGGGTCCAGGTCGAACCGAAGCACTGAACTGGCTGTTCTGGCTACAAGGATCCGCGCCCTATCTTGGCGGGGGGTTCGGTCACTTCTATGCTTACGCTCCTGAGAAATTTGAATATCCGATCAACCGGTTTGCGATGGAAGCAAAGCGCCAGTTGCATGTTTTGGATACCCGATTGGGCGAAAGCAAATTCCTCGGCGGGGATGAGATCACAATTGCGGATTTCGCGACCGCGCCTTGGTATGGGGCTTTGGTCAAAGGCTTGGTTTATGACGCGGCCGAATTCTTGAGCGTTCATGAATATGAGAACGTCATTCGCTGGACGGATGAGATTTTTTCCCGTCCCGCCGTGCAGCGTGGCCGTAAAGTAAACCGCGCTTGGGGTGAAGACTGGGAACAATTGCCTGAACGTCACAGCGCTGCGGATTTTGATGCGTTGCCAAAAAAGCCAGATTAACTCAAAACTCTTTGGCCATGTCTATACGGGCATGGCCTTGGGGGAAGTCCAACCTCGCGTATTCACGGTAACCTTTGCGGGTGTAAAAATCTTCAGCCTGCCAAGAATACGTATAGAGCCACGCTTTGGTCGCGCCGCGTTTGATGCCCTCGGCTTCAATCGCTCTCAGCAGCTTCGACCCAAGCCCAGTACCGCGTTTGTCTTCGTTGACCCAAAGCCCCCGAATTTCAAGGATGCCTAAATAAACATGTCCGCGTCCACCGCCAATGATGCGATCACTATCGCGATTGATGATGCTGAACGTCTCAATCTTCCAACCGGTCTCGGCCTTGTTATAGTCACCAAACCGTGCTGAATAGTCCGCATAGACCTCGGCATCTTGTTCGATCAATTCGAGTTTTGGATCAGACGCCGACATCCATAAAGGCCTTGGTCAGCCGATCCACCTTATCCTCGGTGACGCCTGCGATATTGATCCGGCTATCACCGATCATATAGATCCCGTGCGTGTCTCGTAATGTTACAACTTGATCCGGTGTGGCCCCGAGACGTGAAAACATGCCCCGATGATCGGCCAAAAAACCAAATCGGTCAGAGCCGCTGGCCGCACGAAGGCTGTCCGCAAGTTTGGCGCGGATAGAGATCATCCCGTCGCGCACCTCTTGCAGCTCTTTCTCCCAATCCGCACGCAGGGCATCATCGCTCATCACCATGGTGACAAGGCGCGCGCCATGATCGGGCGGGAAGCTAAAATTCTGACGGTTCAAATGGAACAAGTTCGATTGCGCGATGGCCTGTTGAGCTGGGTCGCTTACCGCAATCGCGATGCCGCACCGCTCGCGGTAAATCCCAAAATTCTTGGAGCATGACGCCGCGATCAAAAGTTCGGGGCATTTCGCAGCCAAAAGGCGGACGCCATAAGCGTCTTCATCGACCCCATCGCCAAAACCTTGGTAGGCGATGTCTACGAAAGGCGTCAGGTTCTTTGCCAAAATCAGCTTGGCCACTTGATCCCATTGCGCCTGGTTCAAGTTCGCACCCGTTGGGTTGTGGCAGCAGCCATGGAGAATGACCACGTCTCCCTCTGCCGCCCCTTCCAGATCCGCCATCATCGCGTCGAAATTCACGGCACGCGTCTCGGCGTCGAAATAGCGGTAGTCCCGCCGGTTCAAACCCAAATGCGCAATAATGGTCGCATGGTTCGGCCAGCTCGGATCGCTGATCCAAACAGTTGCCTCTGGCTTGGCGAATTTCACAAGCTGAAGGATTTGGTGAATGGCCCCTGTGCCACCCGGGCAATGGGCATAGGCCAAACGATCCTCTGACACGGTATCGCCCAGAACCAGATCGCGCATGACATGGTGAAACGCGCCATCACCGATCATCGCGGTATAGGTTTTGGTCGTTTCTTCATCCCACAGTTGGCGTTCGGCCGCTTTCACGGCGCGCATGATCGGGGTGTTGCCGCTTGCATCTTTATAGACGCCAACGCCCAAATCGATCTTGTCGGTCCGCTTGTCCTCGCGAAACAGCTTCATGATGGTGACGATTTTGTCTTCTGGTTTCGCCTCTAGCGCGTCGAACATGGGATCAGCTTTCTGTTGTCTCAATGGGCAGGTCTGGGTCTGAACCCCATTCCGCCCAGGACCCATCATAGAGACGGATATCGTCTTGTCCAAGCTCCGCCAAGGCCAAGGCTAGGATTGCAGCCGTCACGCCAGACCCACAACTTGTGATGGCCGGGTCGCCGGGCGTAAAGCCGGCCGCTTTGAATGTATCCTTTAGGGCCGTTTTGTCTTTCATGCGCCCCTCTTCGGTCAGCAGTGATTTGAAAAAGACATTGGTCGCGCCCGGCATATGGCCCGCGCGCATGCCCGCACGGGGTTCCGGCGCGGTCCCTGCAAACCGCTGCGCAGGTCGGGCATCGAGAATAGCCATGGAGCGGTGCGTCGATGCAGAGAGCACGTCATCGCGACCCGCGATCCGGCGGGCTTGGATATGGGCTGTGTAAGACGCGACATCGGCAACTTCCATGCCAGAGCGCGTCTCGTTCCCCGCTGCCGTCCACGCAGGCAGACCCCCGTCCAGGATTTTAACATCTTTGTGGCCCATGACGCGAAAGCTCCACCAAACGCGGGCCGCGGAAAACAGGCCATAGCTGTCATAGACGACGATCGGGCTGTCATTCCAAATCCCAAGCGCCGAGGCGGCCTGGCCAAAAGTGACCTCATCGGGGAGCATATGGGGCAAGTCGCTGTCCGTGTCTGAGACGCCATCAATATCGAAAAATTGCGCCCCTGGGATATGCCCCGCGAGGTATTCGGCACGCGGGTCGCGGCCCGCTGTCGGCAAGTGCCAGGTTCCATCCAAGATCACCAGGTCTTGGCGCGTCTCTTGCTGCTCTGCCAGCGCGTCAACGGATATAAAATGGGTCATACTTACCCGTGCTCCTTGAGCAGGCGGCGCTTTTGCTTGTTCCAATCTCGGTCGCGTTGCGTGTCGCGTTTATCGGCTTTGTTTTTACCTTTGGCCAATCCGATCAGGCATTTCACTTTGCCCGTGTTGTTGAAGTAAATCTTCAAGGGCACGATTGTCATCCCTTCGCGTGACTTCCCTTGCCAGAGGCGCGCAATCTCGCGCCGAGAAACCAAGAGCTTACGCTTACGCCGCTCTGTATGACCAAACGTCTTGGCCTGTGCATAAAGCGAGACATAGGAATTGATCAGCCAAAGCTCCCCGTCTTCGACATCCACGTAAGACTCTGTAATTTGGGTCTGACCTTCCCGCATGGATTTGACTTCGGAGCCCATGAGCACCATCCCGCATTCGAGCGTATCCTCGATCGCATAGTCAAACCGCGCCCGCCGATTTTCAGCAATCAGCTTGTTATTTGGGTCGGCTTTTTTCTTTTGGGCCATCGTTCTAGTTGACTAACCCCGCATGGCGCAGGCCGTCCTTGATCAGGGCCTGCGTTGGCTCGGTGACAGACACCAATGGCAAGCGCACCTCGTCTTCGCATTTGCCAAGGACGGACATGGCGTATTTCACACCGCACAGGCCCGGCTCGGTGAAGATGGCTTTGTGCAACGGCATCAACCGATCTTGGAGGTCCAGCGCTTTGGCGTAATCGCCAGCAAGGCAAGCCTCTTGCAATTTCGCGCTGAGCTTGGGCGCGGCATTTGCAGTCACAGAAATACAGCCAACACCGCCTTGGGCGTTAAAGCCATGCGCAGTGCCATCTTCACCAGAGAGTTGAATAAAGTCCGTACCACAAGAGATGCGCGTCAGGTTTACACGGTGCAGGTCACCCGTGGCGTCTTTGACCCCAACGATATTGGGCAGCTTTGACAATTCTCCCATCGTCTCGGGCGACATATCCACCACCGACCGGGGTGGGATGTTGTAGATGATGATCGGGATGCCAACCGCATTCAGCGCTTCGTAATGCGCTTTCAATCCGGCCTGTGTTGGCTTGTTGTAATAAGGCGTGACGACCAGCGCGCCATCGGCGCCAACCGCCTTTGCAAATTCAACAAAGCGCAGCGCTTCGGCGGTATTGTTTGAGCCTGCACCAGCAATGACGGGGATGCGTCCTGCAACCTGTTCTACGACGGTTCGGATCACGTCTTCATGTTCGTCATGGCTGAGCGTCGGGCTTTCGCCGGTCGTGCCCACAGGGGCAAGCCCATGCGTGCCCTCTTCGATATGCCATTCCACAAGGTTGCGCAGCGCGTCCTTATCGAGGGCACCATTTTTCATAGGTGTCACCAAAGCCGGTATCGATCCTTTGAACATGTCATCCCTCGCGGTGTTGTGATTCATAATCTGTTTTTTCAGAGCCCTTCCTCTACCTATGAAGGGGGAAAATGCCAAGTTGCCCTTTGAACAGAGGCAAGCAGTCCGCTACGGAGAGCGTATGATGTTGCGTAGTTTAGTATTGACGATCTTCTTGATGGCGGGGTCGGTTTTTGCCCAGTCCGAAGCCGAAAACGGTGCTGTTCTCAAACGGGCGTTAGAGGCAGCTGACAGGGGAAATTGGGGCGAAGCGACACGCCTGGTCAGGCGTATCCCGGAACCCGCAGCGGAAGTCTTGATCGAATGGAAACGCCTGCGGGATGGCGAAGGCACCCTCGAAGAGTATGTTCGCTTCCTAGAAGAACACAGCGACTGGCCTGGCCTGGCTTTGCTTCACAAGCGTGGCGAAGCGAAAATCCCACAATTCTATCGAGCGTCCTCGGTCAAAGCCTATTTCGAGAAACGACCACCGCAATCGGGAACGGGGGCATTGCGACTTGCTGAGGCGCTTTCGTCCGAAGGTGAAGTCACCAAGGCCCAAGACGTTATTCGAACCGCATGGACAGAATTTAACCTAACGCGTGAAGAAGAACGTGCGATTGCTGGCGCGTATCCCGAAATTGCAAAGAGCAACGCTCGGACACGCTTGAACAATCTTCTTTGGCGTGGGCAGCTGACCCAGGCTGATCGTATGATGTCGCGCGTGGATAGCGGGTACCAAAAACTAGCGTCCGCGCGGGCGGCGCTCCAACGACAGTCACCTGGTGTAGACGCGCGTATCGCAGCGGTTCCCGACCAATGGGCGGATCATCCTGGTCTCGCGCATGATCGCTTCATGTGGCGCATCCGGAAAGGGCGCTGGGACGAAGCCGAGACGTTCATCACGGACTATGCCACATCCGGAGCGGAACTCGGCCGCCCTGAAGCATGGTCCAATCGCAGACGTGGCTTTGCCCGTCGGGCAATGCGGAACGAACGGTATGAAGCCGCATATGAGATTGCACGAAATCATGGGTTGTCGTCTGGCTCCCATTACGCTGATCTTGAATGGATCGCGGGCTATGTGGCGTTGACGAAGTTGAACCGCCCTAGTGTTGCAATTAGCCATTTTCAGCGGTTTGACGCGGCGGTCAAATCACCCATCAGCAAAGCGCGCGGCGGCTATTGGTTGGGCCGCGCTTACGAGGCGCTTGGTTCGAATCAATCAGCAGAAGAGGCATACAAGGCCGCCGCCGCGCATCAAACGGCCTATTATGGCCAGTTGGCCGCTGAGCGAATTGGGGCGGAGCCGGACCTGTCCCTGGCAGGCCAGCAAGGCCCGAGCCAAGATTGGCGAAAAGCAGACTTTATAGATCGCCCGGTCGTTCGTGCCGGAATGTTGCTCTCGCATGCAGGCGAACGTCAGGAGATGCGTCGGTTCTATGCCCATTTGGCAGAAACCCTGTCCCCTGAAGAGATCGCTCAGCTGGCCGAATTGGCGCTTGATTTTAACGAACCTTTTGTGGCGCTTGGCATTGCCAAGCAAGCGGCGCTTCGCGGGATCGTTCTTCCGAGGTCATACTTCCCCGTCACAGAGCTTTCGACCGCTTCGGGTCTGCTGCCTCCCGAAGTTGCAATGTCCATTGCGCGCCGGGAATCTGAGCTGCGCGTTGATGCCGAAAGTCCGGCAGGCGCACTTGGTCTTATGCAACTTATGCCGGGCACGGCGCGTGAGGTGTCGCGCGATCTCGGTGTGGCATATTCACAGGCAAAATTGACGGCAGATTGGCGTTACAATGCGTCCCTTGGCACGCGGTATCTCGCGGATATGCTGGCGCGGTATGACGGCTCTCTCGTGTTGGCGTTTGTGGCCTACAACGCGGGACCAAATCGCGCTAATTCTTGGATTGAAGAATACGGTGACCCTCGTGATCCATCTATCGATGCGGTCGATTGGGTTGAGAATATTCCGTTTCGAGAGACACGGAATTACGTGATGCGGGTCATGGAAAGTTTGCACGTATACCGCGCGCGCCTTTCTGGAAAGGCGCAGATGATCCAAATCTCCCAAGACCTAAAGGAAGGGCTTGGAGCGTTCTAAGCCGTCCTGCTGCGAAGAATTGTAAAGAGACCGGCGCCGATCACGATCGCGGCCCCGAGGCCGGTCCAGATGTCGAGATATTCGGAAAACACGAGGATTCCAATGCTCGCCCCAAACACAAAATGGGTGTATGCAAAGGGTTGGACGACGCCTGCCTCTGCCTGCTCATAGCATTTAATGAGGAGGAAATGCCCAAAGACACCGGTGACGGACAACAGTAGCATCCAGAAAATGTCGATCCCAACAATCCGCTCCCAATACGCGAGGCCGATCGGTGTGATCGCGACAGCACCAGCAACACCTGTCCAAAAGAAGCTCGTCATTGCACTGTCACGGCGCGCCGCATAACGGGTAAGCAGGCTATAGAGCGCGAACATGGCGGCCGAACAGAGCGCGATCAGCGCGTTCGAACTTAGGATGCCCGGTCCAGGTTTTATGATCAGAAGCACACCGCAAAACCCAATTCCAATTGCCAACCAACGGCGCCAGCCGACGGGTTCACCTAAGACTGGGCCGGAGAGTGCCGCGATAATCAAAGGATAGAGGGTGAATATCGCGAGGCTTTCGACAAGCCCGAGATACACAAAGGCCGTCACCATTACGCAGATTTCTGCGATGAGCAGCACGCCGCGAGTTATCTGTAGGATTGGTTGATCAGTGCGCGCAACCGCGCGGATGTTCCCGGATTGTCGGTGGGCGAGCCAACAGACGAACGCCGCGAAGAACCAGTACCGAAACATGACGATGAGGATCACATTGTACTCTGCGGCGAGATGCCGGGATATACCGTCCTGAACCGCAAAAACGAAGGATGCTGCGATCATCAGAATGATGCCAAGACCATTGTCGGTCTTCGTTTCGGGAGCAAGCGTTGTCACGGTTTACGTCCTATCGTCATGTGCCGTTTGCGCCCAAAGCCTTTTACACGCGCGACTTCAAAGCCCACATCGAACAGGCGTTGCCGAATATATCCGGCCGCAGAATAGGTCGCAAACGTTCCGCCCTTGGATGTCTTGTCGAAAACGGACTGCAACAAAGCGGCTTCCCAGAGTTCAGGGTTCTTTTGGGGCGAGAACCCGTCCAGGAACCAAGCGTCCACTTTGTGATCCCAAGCCGCTACGGTGTCCCTTGCGTCACCCAAGATGACGTTCGCCTCGCAGTCTGATCGTGACAGGTGAAACGGGTCGTTTTGAAATCCTGAAGCAACCACGGAAGCCGCCGCTGCCAGGTGCGGAAAGGCGCGAAGCGCCCGCGCGCTTTCATATTGCGGCAAAGGGAAGGCTTCGAAACTTGTAAAATGAATCTTGCCCGGGCGCTTCGTGCAAAACCAAAGATCCAAAAGCACACAGAGGTTAAGCCCGGTTCCAAAACCAAGTTCGCCGACGCGGAACCCATCTCGGATGCGGTTCGGTAAATCGTTTCCATCGATAAAGACGTGCCGGGTTTCTGCAGCACCATCAGCAAGCGAAAAATACGGGTCGTCAAACCGTGTTGCGACCGGGACGTGGCCGCCGCGCCATTCTAGGTGTGGTTGTTTCGTCTGGTCGGACATAGAGTTTGGCCTTACGTGACCGAGGGATGAAGGAAAAGTCCACAGATGTAATTGTTATGGGGGCCGGGGCCTGGGGCCTCAGCGTTGCCTGGGCCTGCGCGCGCCGTGGGCTTTCGGTACGGGTGGTCGAGGCGCAGAGGATCGGTTCGGGTGCAAGCGGTGGGTTGGTGGGCGCGTTATCGCCCCATGTTCCAGACCAATGGAATGCGAAGAAACAGTTTCAGTTTGAGGCTTTGGCATCAGCGGATCAGTATTGGGAAGATGTTGCCGAGGTCTGTGGTGTCGATCCCGCTTATGGGCGGATTGGACGGGTGATACCTATACTTGACGAAAGCCATAGGGCGCTTTCCGAGGCCCGCAAAAGATCCGCCAAGGACCTGTGGCGCGGGCTCTACGATTGGGACGTGGTTGATGAGGTTCCAAACTACCTAAACCCGAAGACGGCCCCTTTTGGAATTATCTACGAGACGCTTTCGGCGCGCATTGATCCGCGGCGCATGACCCTGGCCTTGGCACAGGCATGCCACGCGTATGGTGTGGATATTCAAGAAGACTGCGAAGCGACGCTATCTGGAGAGGGCGTGGTCAGAACGAAGGATCGCGTGTTTGAGGCAGGGGCCGTTGTGGTTGCAACTGGTGTGGCGGGTCTCGAATGGCTCGGGCGGCATTTTGGAAAATCGGCTGGGGGCGCTGTCAAGGGTCAGGCGGCATTGCTTGGTGCCACTTTGGGCGATGTCCCACAGATATTTGCTGATGGACTCTATGTCATTCCGCATAAAGACGGCACGACCGCTGTTGGTTCCACGTCGGAAAATACCTGGGTGTCCACCGGAACCGATGGCCAGTTGGAAGATGTTCTTGAGACGGCACGAACGCTTTGTCCATCCTTGATCGGCGCGCCGATCCTCGAGCGTTGGGCCGGTTTTCGGCCAAAGGCCCGTCGAAGAGATCCGATGTTGGGCCCAATCCCGGGTTTGAGAAACACCTATGCTGCACTCGGTGCTTTCAAGATCGGATTAGGGCTTGTTCCCAAAGTGGGTGACGTTCTTGCAGACTATGTGGAGGGTGGACGGCCTGACGTGCCTCCAAGTTTCACGGTGACCCATCACCTAGCGTAGCATCGGCTGTCATACAAACCCGACGATCTGGACCCTCGGCCCAAAGGCGCATGCCCGCACCGGTCTTTACCCCGCATAGGGTTGCAGGCTCCATCACCGAGAGCGGTGAGGACGAGCGGTACTGAAAGCGTTTCAACCCACCACCCTGCCGTTCGCAAAACTGTATAAGATGCTGCGCCAGAAGCGGCGTTGGGACAACGACATCTTCGTAACCTTCACCATTTTCGGCATAGGGCGCATCGTAGTGGATACGATGGGCATTGAATGTCACAGATCCGTATCGAAATAACTGTACCGCCGAAAAGACAATCTCCTCCGCAATCTCAGGTTGCTCGATCGTATGATCATACATCGGTTTCGGTTCTTCGGGATCGTAGGCATCTCGGAAAATCAATGTGTGATCTTCCTTGATGCACGGTGCCTCGTCTTGTGAGATATCATGGTGCAGGACAACCGCGGCGAGTTTCCCGGTCGCGCCTTCCTGTTCATCCACCATTTTCAATCGGCTGACTTTGCGTGCTGGTTTGCCAAGCGTCATAGGTCGGAGGAATTCGACCTCTCCGCTGACCCACATTCTGCGTGGAAGCCCCGTTTTCGGAAGGATGCCGCTCGGTTTTGGAAGACCATCCGCACCCAACCGGTCTTCCGGGGTGATATCCCAGAAATATGCATGATGCCAAAAATGCGGAAGCGCATCCCCATTTGCAAACTCTTTGCGCGCCATTCCCAAGGCCGCCTGCATGGCCGTTGCCCGGGCAGGGTCCATAATATCTTCGAGTGTTCGATCCACGCGCGATCCTTGTGCTGGTGTAAACTCGCTTTATTCAATCGCTACTCATAGCGTCACAGCACTTGGATGCAAGAAGCACTGGGCGCTTTACCCACGCGCTTCTTCTTTCAGTCGTTCCATTAGCGCCGTCAGGGCCTTTAGATATCGCTCGTTCGTCAGGTTTCCATCATCGTCAAACTCTGTACTTGCCGTCGCCACCAGCACTTCTGGTCCTTGGATCAAACGTGTTTGGAACGGGGCCATGGCAAGGCGAAGACTGTAGTTCGCGCGGGCTCCGCCAGTCCGGCCTGCGGCCGCATTTACCAAGGCAACCGGTTTTCCGCGCCAAGGGCCACCTTCGGTCCGGCTGATCCAATCCAATGCGTTTTTCAAAACACCGGAGAGGCATTGATTATATTCTGGGCTTGCGATCACAACGGCTTCGGCGTTTTTGATCTGATCCGACAGCGCCTGTACTGCGGGAGGAACGCCTTCGCTTTCTTCAATATCGCCATTGTAAAGTGGGAAGTTTACATCGGCCAAGACACTGTCCCCACCGTAAATCTTTGCCGCAGCGCGGAGAAGTTTTGTATTGACCGATCCTGTGCGGAGCGACCCTGATATTAAGAGAAGCATGTCTCTACCCTTCTTCTAGAATGCTTTTGAGGCGCGTGGCCCATTCCCCCAGAACTGGGATGAAATCCATCTGCGACAAAAGGTAAATGATTATTGAAAGAACCACGGTGGCCCCAACGACCGTGCCAAGACCCACTGCTACGCCCTTGAGGAAGTTGATCCACAAGAGCTGCCAGATCGAGTTGTGCATCGCGATGAAGCGGGTGGACCCTAGCTTCTTGAGTGTGTCATCTAGATCCCGAAGGTCCTGCGACGGTTCAGTTTCAATCGTCAATTATACACCCCATGCGCGTTGATTTATCGCAAATACGACTTTCCGTATAGAGCAGTTCGTATAGAGGAGGTTGTGGCGAATGCCACCCAACACTGTCTCACGCGAAGGCAAGGCGCTATGGAACATGATGCACTCTACCAATCTGCTTTGTTGCGTCTACGTGACGATATTAAACATTTCCAAGTTGAGATTTTGGAAGATGAGTGGAACCATTTTGCGCGCCAAGTCTCGTTTCTGAACGTTCGGGCTGGCCTGCAAATCCAAAACCAGGCGCGGATCTCAGATATTTGGGTTTTTTTGGTTTCAGGCATTGCTGCGTCCGAGCAAACCTGGCGCGACGGGACGACAACCATCACCCGGTTTTTCACGCCGGGCGACATTTGCGCCAACTTCACCAGCGTCTGGCGTCAGGAAATCGCAGCCGATGACTTGATCGCTCTGACAGACGTGTCCGGTCTGGCTTTTCCCGATCAAGTCTTTCGGCCCGAATATCTCAGTGGTGGTTCGTTTGGCACGTATCTTAGATTGAAGATGATCACCACGCATCTTCTTGATAAGGAGTTGCTTTGCGCAAAGACATCCAAACGGATTGAAATGCGCTATCAGTTTTTGGAAGAGTACCAAAAAGACGTGATAGACGCTGTAATGCAAAAAGACATTGCCCGATTCTTAGGTGTCACACCGCAAGGGCTTTCAAGATTTTTAAAGCACAAAAACGAATGTCTTTAAGTAAACTCAGTTTCACTCGAACATAACCGTAGTGGCATAAATTCTTATCCAGGGCTATGATACATGTACCGGAAGGGTCTGCGTGATAGCTCAGCAATCCCAATCGGCCATTATAGCCGGAAACGACCTCCCAATCATAAATCCAAGCTCTACCGGAACCATACATCGGAGAAGGAAGAGCGAAGCCAGGGAAATCATCGGAGATTGCAATATGCCAGAACGCATAATCCCCGAGCACCTGCCAGTTTGCCTAAAATGACTGCCCTTTAGCGCTTGCATCAGTCACTACATGTCCATTGCTTGCGAAACCGATACTTGTAGCATCCATGGTAGCAGTTAAGAGAACGATACCAATTCTGCTTTGTGCCGCCCATTTTTCAAACTGTTCGTGCACGATCGTTTTGAAGTGGTCTTGCAATTATTCACATCAATACTCCACCCCGATTTGCGCTTTGATCCCCGATCGGAACGGGTGTTTCACCAGCTCCATTTCCGTGACCAGATCGGCGATCTCCATCAGCTCGTCTTTGGCATTCCGGCCCGTGAGCACGACATGGGTCATATGGGGTTTTTGCGTGGACAGGAATTCAACCACTTCATTTATATCCACATAATCATAACGCAGCGCGATGTTGATCTCGTCCAGTAGAACCATCGAAATCTCGGGGTCGAGGATCAGCTCTTTCGCCTTCGCCCAGGCGGCTTGGGCCATTTCGGTGTCGCGGGTTTTGTCCTGCGTCTCCCAGGTAAAGCCTTCGCCCATTGTGTGGAACTGACAGAGGTCGGAAAACCGATCCAAAATCAAATCCCGTTCGCCCGTGCTCATGCCCCCTTTGATAAACTGCACCACTGCGCTGGGCATGCCATGCGCGATATGGCGGAAGATCATCCCAAACGCGGCCGAGGATTTGCCCTTTCCCTTGCCGGTATGGACAATGATCAGACCTTTCTGTTCGGTCTTATCGGCCATGATCTTATCCCGCGCGGCCTTCTTCTTGGCCATCTTCATGGCGTGGCGTTCTGTATCATCCATGTTCAATTTGCCCGTTTTTTTGCGATTTTCTTCATAAGTTTGCCCTATTTGACATGTTAGGCGCGGCAATCCAGAACAAAAAACCGTCTTAGGTGGCAAGCAGTGGCAGACATAACCGGCAGCGACGATATCGGCGGCACGAACCAGTCCGCAGAAAACACGTTCGACAATGGCAAATTCTATTATGAATGGATCGAGCTGACGACATCCAGCGGTGGGGAGCCCGGGCCAGGCGGCATTGCCAATTTGACCCAAGCCGGTTTTGACACCTCGGATGGGTCGCTATTGCCCGGTACGGTTGTCTACAATGCCGGGACCACAGATGAGTTGAGCAACTTTGCAAGCAATGACCCAACTGGGTTGGCTTCGAATGCCAGTGCAAGTGATCTTGGCAACAGCGGGGAAAACTTTGCCATCCGCGTCTCCACTGTTCTAACAGTCGAAAACGGTGGGAACTTTGCCTTCACTTCAACATCGGATGATGGCTTTCGGCTCTATGTCGATGGCGTTGAGCTGATCGACGAAGATGGGCGCCACGCGCCGCGCTCGGAAACGGAAAACATCTTTCTGGGCCCAGGTGATCACGAGATCACGATTATCTATTTTGAAAATACGGGGCAGAACGTCTTAGCCGTCGAAATTCAAGGCTTGGACGGCGCGCCGCAGGATTATCCTACACGAACTCTTCTCGACGACGCGAATGTACAAGCAAACCGCGGTGACGATGTCTTCAACACCGGCGAAGGGGAAGATGTTGTCGATGCCGGTGCCGGCGACGATGTCATTAATACGGGCGCGGGTGATGATGTAATTATCGCAAGTGTCGGCTCTGACATGATCGATGGCGGAAGCGATGTCGGTGATGGCGACAATGATGTTCTGGACTTGACTCAATTGGTACCGGGCACGTTCGATCTTGTAAAAGACCCGTCTAATCCAGAAGCAGGTCAGGTCATCTTCAAAGACCCGGTCACCGGTATGCCAACTGGTGAGGTGCTGACCTATACCGAAATCGAAGAGATCATCTGCTTCACCGAGGATACGCTGATCGCAACCCCTCAAGGTGACGTTTGGATCGGAGATCTCGCTGTCGGTGATCGCGTCCTGACACGGGACAATGGACCACAATTCGTGCGTTGGATTGGCAGTCGCCGCCTCTTTCGACATGAGCTGGCTGTACGCCCGCATCTTGCACCTATCACCATTCGCGCTGGCGCCCTCGGTGCGCACGGCCCCGCTCGGGATCTGGCCGTTTCTCCACAGCACAAAATGCTTGTTACACATCCCATGCTTGAGCTGGTCACGACGGAGGGGGAAGCATTTGCAAAGGCAAAACATCTTATTGGAATTGAGGGCGTCTTCCAAAGCCACAGCTGCGATGTGTGCTATTACCACATTCTGTTTGATCGCCACGAGGTCATCCTCGCAAATGGGGCCTGGACGGAGAGTTTTCTTCCAGGTGCGTACAATATTGGTTCTATGGAACCTCGACAGCAGTCAGAACTCTATGACATTTTCCCCGAGCTGAAAGTATCTGCTGCTCCGACTGTGTTTTCCCCATCACGTCTTGGCGCGTCGAAACGAGAGCTCTCGCTCCTGCATGATACACGGTTCAGGCAGTCACAATCTGTTCAGTGTTTGGGCGGCATTGGGATCGGGCCGACATCCAAAGGCTGGGCATAGCCCTTTTGAAAGCCTTCACGGTCTGCCAGCCGGACATAATACTCCCGCACATTCGGGAAATCATTGATCGGAACCTGATGCCATTCAAAGCGCGAGACCCACGGCCAAACAGCGAAATCGACGATGGAAAGCTCGTCTAGAATTGTCTCCCGCCCCGCAAGGCGATCATTCAAAACACCGTAAAGGCGCAGCGCCTCTGCGTGATACTTTTCTTCTGCGAATGGCGCTTTGCCCGGATTGTATTTCAGGAATTGATGCGCCTGGCCCAGCATTGGCCCGAGACCAGCCATCTGCCACATCATCCATTCCAACATCTCCCAATAGGCGGATGTGCCATGTTTTGGGGCGAACTTCCCTGAATGCTCGGCCAGATACATCAGGATCGCACCACTTTCATTGACGGTCGTGCCGTCTGGCATCACGAGGGCGGGAATTTTCCCGTTGGGGTTCATCGCGCGAAAGTTTGGTTTGTGCTGATCACCAGCACCGATATCGATGGCGATGGCCTCATAATCCAAACCCATCTCTTCGAGGGCGATCGAGATTTTGCGCCCGTTTGGCGTTGTCCATGTAAAGAGTTTGATCATGGTCACCTCCTGCCTTTGTCCAAAGACTAACGCGCAGGCGCGGAATGACCACCCAGCTTTTGCAACCGCTCGGTCACATCATTGCGGGTCGAGTTGCGCCGTGGTTCCCAGAGTCCACGGTCGAGGGCCTCTTGGAACCGGTCGAGCATTTCTTGCAATGCGGCAGGGTTGTGTTTTTCGATGAACGCTTCCGTCGCGGGGTCGGCGATGTAAGCGTCATAAACCAGGTCGAAATGGTGGTGCTTGACGGCACCCGTCGTGGCCGCAAAGGCAAATAGGTAATCCAGCGTCGCGGCCATTTCAAAAGCGCCCTTATAGCCATGCCGCTTCACGCCTTCGATCCATTTCGGGTTCACGACGCGGGAGCGGACCACGCGTGCAATCTCATCGTCCAGCGTTCGAATGACGGGCCGCTCTGGGCGGGAATGGTCATTGTGATAGATCGGCTTGCCCTGCCCTTGCAGGGTTTTGACGGCTGCCGCAGCACCCCCTTCGAATTGGTAATAATCGTCGGAATCTAGCAGATCATGCTCGCGGTTGTCTTGGTTTTGAACGATGGCGTCCACGCCCGAGAGGCGCGTTTCCAGCGCGTCGCGCGCCGCAATCCCGTCACCTTCTTTACCGTAAGCGTAAGACCCCCAGGTCAGATAGGCATCGGCCAGATCGGCGGCGTCATTCCAAATGCGCTCATCGATCAAGGCTTGCAGCCCTGCGCCATATGCCCCGGGTTTGGAGCCGAACACGCGATGCGCTTCCCCCCCGGAATGCGCGGCTGGGTTCATATCCGCCGGTTCATCGAGCGCTTGGATTGCCCGCGCTGCACTGTCGACCAAGGCGATTTGGGCCGGGAAGGCATCGCGGAAAAAGCCGGAGACCCGTAAGGTGATATCCACGCGGGGACGATCCAGAACCGTCAGCGGCAAGATTTCAAAGCCGGTCACGCGACGGCTGGCCGCATCCCATTGCGGTTTGCACCCCATCAGCGCCAAGGCTTGGGCAATGTCATCGCCGCCTGTGCGCATATTGGCCGTGCCCCAGGCGGTCAGCAACATGGAGCGCGGCCAATCGCCATGATCTTGCAGATGCTTCTCGATCAGAAGGGTCGCGGATTTCCAACCCAAGGCCCAGGCCGTTTGAGTTGGGATCGCGCGACTATCGACGCTGAAGAAGTTGCGCCCGGTGGGCAGCACATCCAGGCGGCCCCGCGTCGGCGCGCCCGATGGACCTGGCGGCACAAACCGACCAGCAAGCCCCGTCATTAACGCATCCATTTCAGCAGCGCCGCAGGCCTCCACATGCGATTGAACCACTAAACTGGTTTTATGCGTCAATGGGTGTGTGGTTGGGCCATCAAACGCCACCTCTCCATCCAAAATCTTGGCCGACAGCAATTCGATCCGTTCTACGGTGTCGCCATTTGTGCGCCACGGGTCGTCGCTGACGGAGGCGAGTTCTGTGGGTTTGGGCCCTGTCCATGCCTCACCCATCGCGCAATCCAAAGGATCGAATCCAAGGTTCAAATCCGCCGCTATTGCACGGGGGAGGGCCGCGTTTTCACCCGCACCATCACCGCGCGGGGTGCGCAGCAAGGCTTGGACCAGATCGCGTTTCAAACGCCCATCGGGTGCCGTGCCAAAGATGTGCAGCCCATCGCGGATTTGCGCCTCTTTGAGTTCGCACAGGTATTCATCGAGCTTGGCCAGATCGCCATCGGCATCTGTTCCGTCAAATCCAAGATCGGCATCCAACCCTGTCACGGTGGTCAGCGACAGGATTTCCTTACGCAGATGATCCAGACGGCGCGGGTCCACCCCCGCCGCATCGTAATATTCGTCGACCAAGGCTTCGAGGTCCTTCAGCGGACCATAGGTTTCGGCCCGCGTCATGGGCGGCGTGAGGTGATCGATGATCACGGCCTGCGTCCGGCGCTTGGCCTGCGTGCCTTCGCCTGGGTCATTCACAATGAACGGGTACAAATGCGGCGTCGGCCCCAAGATCGCCTCAGGCCAGCAGTCCTGAGACAGCGCTACTGCCTTGCCCGGCAACCATTCTAGATTGCCGTGCTTGCCCATATGGACAATAGCCTGCGCACCAAATGCGTGACGCAGCCAGAAATAGAAGGCGAGATAGTTATGCGGGGGAACCAGATCCGGCGCATGATACGTGTCTTTGGGATCAATATTGTATCCCCGCGCGGGCTGTACCCCGACAACAGCGTTTCCACATTTCAGGATCGAAAGGGAAAATGCCCCGTCCGCAAAAAACGGGTCTTCTTCCGGCGCGCCCCACCGCTCTTCCAAGGCAAGCTTCAGATCATGCGATAGCGCTTGATAATATTCCTGATAGGTCTCCAACGACAGGCGCTCACCCCCTTTGCGATCCGCGCGATCGGTCAGCCAATTAGTGGGGCCGGCCATGATCGCCCTCATCAGCTTATCGCTGTCAGATGGCAGATCGGATACCGACAAGCCGTCTTCGGCCAATCGTTTCAGCACGCCAACGGTCGCGGCGGGTGTGTCCAGCCCAACGCCATTCGCCAAACGGCCATCTTTGTTCGGGTAATTCGCCAGCACCAACGCGACCTTTTTGTCAGACACATCTGTCCGGCGCAGCTGCGCCCAATGTTTCGCCAGTTCGGCCACGAATGCGATCCGGTCGCCTCGTGCCATATAAGTTGCGATCGGACATTCAGTCGCTTCGTCGTAATAGGCCTCTCCCTTGAACGACACGGCCCGCGTGAGAACACGACCATCGACTTCGGGGAGGGCGACATTCATGGCGATATCACGGGCGGATAACCCGTTCAGGTTTTCTTCCCACGCGGCCTCGGATGAGGCGGACAGAACGATTTGAAAGACGGGCGCGCCATTGGCGGGCTCAGCGGCCAAAGGGTTGTCGCCTGGCTTGTCCGGCGTACCAACGGCAAAACTTGTGCAGTTGAGGATCACATCGGGCGGCGCGTCGGCGAAGAGACTGTGCAATGTCGCAACGGATACCGGGTCTTTCAACGAGGCCACAAAGATCGGCATCGGGTTCAAGCCCGCACGGGACAAGGCGGCCGCCAAACGGTTGATCGGATGAAGGCCCGCACCCTGAACCAAGGCGCGATAGAACACCAAAGGCACAATCGGCGCACCCTCGGTCCAAACGTCTTTCAGACTGCCCAACGACGGATCGATCATGCCCGGCCAATAGAGCCCTGCGCGCAAAAGGGGCTTGGCCGCTGCAGGCTTGTTCACTCCGTCCAGCATTGCGGCGGCATAGGTCAGAAAATTCTGCGCATTCTCTGGCCCGCCCTCAATCAGATAGGACCAAAGCGCGGTGTAATCCTCTTCGGAAACTGTCGAAAAGGATCGCAACTCTTCGTCCGGTTTGTCATCGCCCGGAAGCGCCACAAAAGGTACGCCAGCCTCGCGCAGACGCGCCGCATATTGTTCCAAACCATAAGTCCAATAGCCCCGACCGCCCAGAACCCGCGCAATAACCAATCTCGATTTCATCGTGCAGTCATCGAGATGCATGTCCACCGACATGGGATGCCCCAGATGGGTCAAGTTGGCGAGGCGCAGAGATTTGCCAAATTCTAAATCTTGCCTCGCCTGCGAGAGCGCGGCCAATTCCGTATCCGCCGCCGAGATCACCACGATATCGGCAGGGGTCTGGCCCAGATCAAACGGCTCGGACCCGTCATCAATAGCACCGGGCGCTGCTGCCAAAAGGTGCATTTTTAATCGCTCCCTAAATGGAATGATTGACAAAGAGTGCACGACCGGGGGCGGTTAACAGGCGCTGTAAGCGCCCTGCTCCGTCGCACCAAAGGTGCGCACTCAAAACTTTGACGGGCGCCTCTCGGGATTTGGCCTTGCCAAACCCTGCCCGTGCGTAGGCGCTCGAATGTGCGCGAACAGCTTCGCTTGCGCTGCGCCGTCGCACATTCGAAAATGTAGTTATATGGCAAGCTGTTCACGTTTGAGCCTAGCCAAGCCGCTTCTCCATGAAAATGGATTCGTGGGTTGGAACATAGTCGCCGAACTTTTCGCAATAGGTGAACCCATGGCGTTCATACATTTTCAACGCTGCCGCCAGCTTGTCGCCGGATTCCAGTTTCAACCAAGGCTTGCCCAATACCCGCGCTTCCATTTCGAGACGCTTTAAGATCATAGATGCCACGCCTTTGCCGCGTGCGGTTTCGGCCACGAACATGGATTTGATTTCAGCATAGTCGTCATAGACCGCAATCGCGCCGGTTCCAAAAGTCACCTTGCCATCGGTTGCGATGTAGAACTGGATGTGCGGAGCCTTTAGCGCTTCGAAGTCCAAATAATTATTCGATTCAGGCTCAAACAATTCTTCCATCAACGCATGGCTGGCCCGCAAAAGCGTGGCCGCGCCCGGGTCCAAAGGGTAACCGGGCGTGACATAAATCATGCAGTCAAAGCCGCCGTGATTGCTGCTTGGTCCAACCCCGCTTGGCCAATAACGACCAAACGCGTGCTGCGCGGGTCGGACCCAAATGGCTTGTCATAGTAGCTGTCCACACGCGGCCCAACGGCTTGGATCGTCATGCGCATCGGCTTACCCTCGACAGCGGCAAACCCCTTGAGGCGCAAGATATCATGGGCACGGATCGTATCTGCGATTTTTTCCAAAGCCGCGTCGACATCTTTGATCTCACCCATCTCTACCACGAAGCTCTCAAACTCATCATGGCCGTGATCATGGTGATGATGGTGGTGGTCGTGATGGTGATCATCGTAATGGTGATGATGGTCGTCATCATGGTGATGGTGGTGATGCACCTCGTGGCGTGCCTCGAGATCGCTTTCGGCCCCGATATTCTGACCCAGCAACACATCCACTGGCAAAGCGCCCATAGACGTGCTGACCACCTGCACGCCATCGCGGCTGTCGGATTTCAGCTGACCCAGCAGGCCGCTTGCTTCATCCGCGTCCAGCAAATCCGTTTTGTTCACGACGATCATATCCGCACAGGCGACCTGGTCTTCGAACAGCTCGGACAAGGGCGTCTCATGGTCGAGGTTTTCGTCCATGGCGCGCTGGGCATCCACGGCCTCCACCGAATGGGCGAAGTGCCCTTCATGCACGGCTTTGCCATCGACCACAGTGACCACGCCATCGACCGTGACTTTTGTGGCCACATCCGGCCAGTTGAACGCACGCACCAGCGGTTGCGGCAGCGCAAGGCCAGAGGTCTCGATCACGATGTGATCTGGTTTATCTTCGCGTGCCAGCAGCTTTTCCATCGTCGGAATGAAATCATCGGCGACCGTGCAACAAATGCACCCATTGGACAGCTCCATCACATCATCCTCAGAGCAGGTCTCGTCCCCGCAGCCTTTCAGGATGTCGCCATCGACGCCAAGATCGCCAAACTCATTGATGATCAACGCGATCTTCCGTCCCTCTGCGTTTTGCAGCATGTGGCGGATCAACGTGGTTTTACCGGACCCAAGGAAGCCGGTCACGATTGTGGCTGGAATTTTCGCTGGCATCAGAAGCCTCTACTTTTCGCGCGGACAGCTTTCAAAACACGTGGCGTTACGATTGCCGATGCGATCAAGGCAATCAAAAGGCCCGCTTCCCAAGCATGAATGTGACCTGCGCTGGATGTATGCGCCAAAGCTGGCGTTGCGATCAGGAAGGACGCGATTGTGATGCGTGTCATGAGAGTCGTCTTTCAATTGAATTTCATCAAGTGATAACTTTTGTTGTGGTAGGCGCAATCCGAATTTCGGACGTCTTTGAGCCATTTGCGTCATAAAAAGTGTCACGACCGGGCCCCAAGAAACTAGAGGTGAATTGAGGTCTGCGCTAGGCTGATAAAAAGGAGTTCTCGATGCATTCGGAAATTACGCTGGCGACTGAAACACTGCACCGCACAGATGAACCGCGCCACTATATGCGGGTTAAGAATGTGCCGCGCATGGCACGCGTTGAAAAGAATGGGGCGGTGCTCGCCCAATCCAAGAATGCTGTGCGCCTGACCGAAGTGGGGCGCGATATCTATGATCCCATCATCTACTTTCCACGAGAGGATGTCTTGGTGCCGTTGACCCAAACGGATCGTAGCACGCATTGTCCTTTGAAGGGCGATGCGACCTATTTCTCGGTTCCCGGCGCAGATGGGAAGAACCTGGTTTGGGCTTATGATGCGCCGATCCCGCCAGCGGATGGGTTGCAAGGCTTTGTCGCGTTTTTCCCGGATCGTGTGACAGTGATCGAAGGAGACGCTTAAGCGCTGCGTCGACCCAAGAGCCATACAAAAAACACTCCCCCTATCACCCCGGTGACGATACCGATTGGCATGTCTTCGGGGGCCAGGATAGTCCTTGCCAGAATATCGGCCCACAGCAAAAAGATGGCTCCGAACAGGGCAGATGCCGGGATCACGCGGGCGTAGTCGCCACCGACCATCAGGCGTACAATATGCGGAACCATCAGGCCGACAAATCCGATGATGCCTGAAAAGGCGACCATGCATCCCGTGATCATTGCGCCGACAACGAAAACAACCAACCGGAAGCGGGCTACGGGGATGCCCAAAGTCGACGCAGTTTCATCTCCAATGGTCATCGCGTTCAAATTGCTAGAGCTGATCCAAAGATACGTTCCGCAGGCGATTAGGATCGCGAGCGGATACATCAGGTGCGACCATTGGGCGAGGCCAAGCCCCCCCAGCATCCAAAACACAACGGTATGCGTCGCGCGCGGATCGCCAAGAAAGATCAGAAGATTCGCCAATGACATGACGATGAAGGACACGGCGACACCTGCAAGGATCAACCGATCTGCCGAGGTTGCATTTGCGAAATGGGACACGCCCAAAACGATTAATGTCGCGACCAACGCACCCAAGAAAGCCATCAGTGGAACGGTCAAAAGCCCAATGAACAGCCCCGTATGCAACAGGGCCAAGATCGCGCCAAAGGCCCCGCCCGACGAAATCCCCAAAAGATGAGGATCGGCAAGCGGATTGCGTGTCACCGATTGTAGGGCCGCGCCCACGATGGCCAAACCAGCCCCCACCAAACAGGCAAGCAAAGCACGCGGGAAGCGGATATCCCAAACGATCGCCTCTCGACCTTTGGACCATGTCACCTCAAACGTTTCTGGCACCAATTTGTTGCCCAGAACGCCCCAGACGATATCCAAGGGAATGCCCACGGCACCCACGGACACAGCCAAAGAAATAGAGAGGGCCAGTGCGATTGCGCCAGCCCCCATCATGATTGAAAATCCACGCGGGGATGTCCCGAATAAGGCTGCCCCGCGCGCCATGATCAGTTCGCCCGGAAACCAGCTGCGAGTTTCTTCACAGCGTTGATGTTCCGCGGACCGGGTGTCGCCTCGACATATTCCAAAACAACAAAGCGGTCATTCTTCACCGCGTCCAGATCAGCGAAAGCCGGATTTGTCATCATGAATTCACGCTTTTGTTCAGCGGTCACATTACCATAGTTCACGATCACGATGACCTCTGGGTTTTTCTCGACCACGGCTTCCCACGTCACGGTGCCCCAGCTCTTCCCGAAATCTTCCATGATGTTCACGCCACCCGCCGCTTCGATCAGCGCGTTTGGCATTGCGTAGCCACCTGCTGTAAATGGCGTGTCCTCGCCGCTATCATAGACGAACACACGCGGCGCGGTTTTCAGTGGCGCAAGGCCGGCTGTGAAATCGGCCAGCTCTGCTTTGTAACCTGTGACCAGTTCTTCCGCTTTGTCGCTGACGCCAAAGATCGCGCCGAGGTTCAGAATGTCATTATACATGTCATCCATGGAAGCTGCGTCTTTTTCCATGATGTGGATGCAGGACTCGGACAGTTCATAAACCTGAACACCGAATTCGCCCAAAGTCTCTGGCGTGACTTCGCCGCCGACTTTCATGCCATAATTCCAGCCCGCAAAGAAGAAATCCGCATCTGCGCCGATGATGACTTCTTTGGATGGGTATTTTTCGGACAGTTCCGGCAGCGCCTCGACGCCAGCTGTCATTTCTTCGTCCAGTGTTTTCCACCCGGAAATGCCTGTATAGCCGACCATGTTGTCGGCTAGGCCAAGGACCAGCATCATTTCGGTCAGGTTCACGTCGTTGGAAATCGCGGCCTGTGGTGGCGCGTCAAAGGTCACCTCGCGGTTACAGCTTTGCACTGTGGTTTGGGCGGCGGCTGCGCTCGCAAGCATGACCGCGCCGAATGTTGCAACTGTTGTTTTCATGAGCTCTCTCTCTAGCTTGGTAGGTGGAATGAAAGTTGGTTTGTGTTGCTGGGTGTCAGCATCTCGCGCCGCGCGTCGACGGCGAAAGCATCCGAGACAAGCGCCTCGGTTAGAACCTGTTCTGGTGTGCCAAACCCGCGGGTGTGGCCGTTTTCCAGAAGCAGGATCGCATCACAAATCTCGCCTGCCATGTTCAAATCATGGAGCGAGGTGATGATCGTTAGGTCGAGATTTTTTATAAGTGCTAAGACCTCGAGCTGATGGCGAATGTCCAGATGGTTCGTGGGTTCATCCAGCACCAGCACTTGCGGATCTTGAACCAGCGCACGGGCGACCATAACGCGCTGGCGTTCGCCCCCAGACAGCGTGCCGAGGTCGCGGTGGGCGACGGGTCCAAGGTTCAGCTGATCAAGAATATTATCGACCAGCGATATATCTTTGGCCCCGGCAGACGCTATGCCCTTGCGGTGCGGCGTGCGTCCCAGCGTGACGACCTCGCGCACTGTCAGGCCAAAAGAGGATGGCTGTTCCTGTAGAACGGCAGCAATCCGTTGCGCGGCTGCCTTGGCGGGCATCGCCCACAGGTCATCGCCATCGATTTTGATCACACCGTTTGACGGCTTTTGAAAGCGATAGATCATCCGCAATAGGGATGATTTGCCTGCACCATTGGGGCCGACAACACCCATGACAGTGCCCGCGTTGACTTCAAACGAGGTTGGCTCGACCAGCATCGGCGCATGCAGATTAGGGCGCCAGCTGATGCGCTCAGCTTTCAGGGCTGCGGCACTCATTGCGCGGCCACCGTGGTTTCTTCCAGCGCGATGATCGCGGCGGGCACACGGGCGAGCGTTGTTTTGCGCAACTTGCCAGGACGATCGACCGAGTAACACCAGCCATCATGGAGCACAGCATACTGGCGCGCGAAGGTAACCAGATCATCGATATCCGCATCTGGTTCGATATCGCCGAACAGATATGTCGCCTTGCGCGTCCCGTGATAAGCAACCGTGCAGGGCCGGTCACAGCCCGCCATGCAAGCGACGCCCGAGACCTCAAAATCCTCGGCTACGCTGTCTCCGGCTGCATCGATGGCCGCGCGCAATTTTGCAATCAGCTCATAACCGGGCCGACAGTCGCTGCCTTTGTGTTTGCACGAGGTGCAAACCGTAATTCTGTGTGTTGGGGATGCCATTCCGCCCTCCGCGAATGCACGGGGGCTGTCTTAGGCATGTGTTCTGTGGCGGTCGGTTCCGCAAGGCCATCATGGTCTCCTATCACGGGCACCCCGCCCGAGTTGAAGTGTCACCACCTGGCTGGTCTCCTGACTTGCGGGTCACAGCGTCTTCCCCACCTTCCCAGGCCCATGTCAGGGCCCAGTGGCATTCGGGGGACGCTCGCCGCTTACAGTCGCGGGGGCGGTTGCGTCTGGGGGTCCCGCATTTGGTCGACCCCGTCGCATTCCCATTTCATCCCCACGGGTCTGTGCGCAGACTCACTTCGGGGAACCGAGTAGTGCGATAGAGATGCATGCTTTGGCGGGGTGCGACAAGTGGGATTTCGACATGGCGTTGGGAATTTGCGGCAATTATTTTGTATCTTCTAATGCGCGGCGGCGAAGCGGAGCGAGTTTATCGCGCGCATGAGAGCGCCCGCCCGTCCCGAATGGGCGGGGCGCTTCACTATGTTCGCGCTGTTAACCCGCCCTCGGTCGGTCGCTCTTGTAAGTGTCTTGCTATGAAACGATCCTTCGCCTTAGGTTCAGGATGTTATTTCAGAGGGGGTGTTTATGTTCATGCGTATATTGGCCTATTGCGTTCTTCTTGCAATTTCAGCGCCCGCTTACGCGCTTGATCCAAACTCGGTTGCAGAAGCGGTCGTGTCCGAATGGACAGGCTGGATGGCCAAATGGGGCATCACAGAAGGCTCCATCATTGTCGCCTACAACGGAGAGGTCATCAAAGAAGACGGGATAAACCGGACGGTGGATGATCCCGCGAAAGTCGCCAGCTTGTCCAAGGCGATCACTGCTGTTTGCGCACTTCACGCCGCCGATGCCGCGGGCAAAGATTTCAAGATGCCACTATCGGAAGCGATTCCAGCCGCTTTGGCCGCGCATCCCCCAACAGATGCCAAATTCTCGGATATCACCATCGGGCATTTGATCACGCATCGCAGCGGTATCACCTCGACCTATCATCGCCGCGAGCTGGCCAAGTTGAAGAGTTTTGAGAAGGAAAACAAACTGTGGCAATTCTCAAAGCTAGGGGCAGAGAGCTTAGAGGGCGCACCCGGTTTCGCGCCCTATACTTACAGCAACGCAAATTACCTGACGCTTGGCCTCGTGATAGAAGAACTGACCGGTGAGGGATATGAAGACTATTGTAAGCGCGAGGTGTTAGAGCCGCTTGGCATTACTACGGCGCAGCTCAACCTGAATTGGCGTGTGATGACATCCTGGGGAGGGTGGGAGATTTCGGCCCGCGATTATCTGACATTCGCCGAGGCGACATTCAAAGGCGAAAACAGCGTCGACAAGCCGGGCGGGTTCCAGATTTTTGCAGCATCTATGGAACGCGGGCGCAGCTACAGTGCAGGGGCCATTTTTCGCCGCGCCTTTCCAAATCCCAATATTTGGCACAATGGATCCTGGCGCGGTGTAAAAGGTCGTGTGACGGATTTGTTCGGAGCGCAATTCGGCCTTTATGACAACGGGTTCTCAGTGGTGACCAACTACAATCACGATGCTTGGGAGCGTGATATTCGGACCGAGCTCGACAGTTTGCTGTACAATGCGACCCATCCCTGAAATGGCACGATCATTGGACACGCTGGGAAGACGCAATGCTCAATGCGCTGATTTTAGTCGACATCCAAAAAGGGTTTGATGATCCAAAATGGGGCGCGCGGAACAATCCGGGGGCCGAGGATCGCGCGGGCGACTTACTGCAGCACTGGCGCGCGACGGGACAGCGGATTGTTCATGTTCAGCATGTCAGTATCGAAGAGGGGTCCCCGTTAGCGGGCGCGGGCACGGAGTTCAAAGACAAGGTGATACCGCTGGACGGTGAAGTGGTTTTCCAGAAATCGGTGAACTCCGCCTTCATCGGAACCGGGCTGCAAGCGCATCTTGAAAACATCGGCGCGACCAAGTTGACGATTTGCGGGCTAACCACACCGCATTGCGTGTCGACGACCGCGCGTATGGCTGCCAATCTTGGGTTCGAGGTTGATCTGGTGGCCGATGCCTGCGCGGCTTTTGCCGCGAACGCAAATACCAGCTTTGACGATGGCCGTGCTTTTTCGACAGAGGACATTCACCGTGCAGCGCTTGCGCAACTCCACGGTGAATTTGTGACGGTTCGCTACACTCTGGAGTTACTTGGTGTCGTTCCGGTAGCGAATTCGTAGGATCTTGTGATGATCCGCTTGACCGTTTCCAGTTCATTTTCATCGCGGGGTGAATAGACCATAATTAGACCCTTTGGCAGAACGCCTTGGGTCACCAGATAATGATCTTCGCCCCAACCTGTATCGATTGTCGCTTGGGCATCGTCGGGATGCATTTGGATATGCATGCTGCCATTGTCGGGTTTTGGGTGAATATGTGCAAATTCGCGTCCGATCATGAAAGCTGCATCATTGCCCGGCACTGCGTCCGCAAGAATGAGCGCACGCGAACCGGGTACCGAGATGCCGCTGTTCTCTTCGTTGACATTGGGCAGGCTGAAGCACCAAGCGTGCAACTTATCGATGACCTTATCCGGTCCGTGTTGGCTGAGCTGGCTATGTGGCAAGCGCATCAGCGTTTCGGGCTTTGGTCCTTTTCGACTGGGTAATGTCAAAATGGGTTCCATCGGGATTTCCTATTATTGATTGCCGACAACATAGATGTTAATTTTTGCAAATAAATTACTAGAATATGCAAAGGATATTTGCATGAATGCACAGATAATCCCAAGACTGGATTGGAGTGACGTCCCCTTCCTTCTTGCTGTTTGTGAGCATGGCTCCCTGTCGGCTGCTGCGCGCGCATTGGGGGTAAACCATTCCACGGTTTTTCGCCGTGTTGAAATCGTAGAAGCCAAACTGGGCGTTCGACTGTTCGAACGCCAACCTCGTGGTTATGCAATGACTGCTGCCGGAGAATACTTCTTGGACAAAGCGTTAAAGCTTTGCGCTGGCATGAATGAAATCGAACTTCATCTTGGTGGGCAGGACCTTCGTCTTGAAGGACGATTGGCAATTACGACTACAGATTCGCTGCTTCATGTCTTGACGCCAGTCATCGCCAAATTTCAGGACTCACACCCAAAGGTAGAGCTGCATATCTCGGCTGAAACGCGCGGACTAGATTTGGCGCGTCGGGAAGCGGATATCGCCATTCGACCGACGGACCAACCGCCGGAATTCTGGGTTGGTCGAAAACTGGGACCTGTTGCCATGGGGGTTTATGCGACCCAGGCGTATTGCGACACCATAAAAGAGGAACCAGACTTTATTCCCCGGTGGATAACACTTCGCCAAGAAATCAGTCAGTCACCGATGTCGAAGTTGGCCACAGCCTGTATGCCTAAAGGCGCACCTGTGACGGTTATGGGGTCCTTGATGGGTTTGTACGATATGGTCTGTTCAGGCGTTGGGATCGCCGCTATGCCGTGCTATTTGGCGCATTCGAACCCGAACCTCGTTTGCATTGAAAAGCCGGAGCACGGTTCGGCTTGGGGTGTGTGGCTTTTGGCGCATCCTGATGTCCGCCGCAGCGCCCGTGTTCATGCTCTTTATGAATTTCTATCCCTGAAACTTCCATTCGAATTCTTTGATCCTAAATAAAACACCCCTGTGGATAATGACGTATGGCAGCAATATTTTGTGGATAACTTCGCTTAAACCCCCACATATACGCATTGAGCATTGACTCAGAGCCTACATATGGGGACTTTCGAAGTCCAAAAGAGAATCCCTTACCAAAGGCGGCGCGTGCACTTTTCAAAACTCCGACTGACCGGCTTCAAGAGCTTCGTAGACCCGACCGAGCTGATCATCGCTGATGGTTTGACCGGCGTTGTTGGGCCAAATGGATGCGGGAAGTCGAACCTCTTGGAGGCTTTGCGCTGGGTGATGGGCGAAAGCCGACCCACGGCCATGCGGGGCGGCGGAATGGAAGATGTGATCTTTGCAGGTGCGTCGTCCCGGCCGGCGCGCAATCATGCCGAGGTCGCACTGTTCATTGATAACAAGGACCGTTTGGCGCCGCCGGGGTTCAACGATGCCGATTGGTTGGAAGTTATTCGCCGGATCACGCGCGACGCGGGTTCTGCCTATAAGTCGAACGGCAAGGACGTGCGCGCACGCGATGTGCAGATGTTGTTCGCTGATGCCTCCACCGGCGCGCATTCACCCGCGCTCGTGCGCCAAGGTCAAATCTCCGAACTGATCAACGCAAAGCCAAAAGCGCGGCGCCGGGTTTTGGAGGAGGCTGCGGGGATTTCCGGGCTTTACCAGCGCCGCCATGATGCCGAGCTGAAGCTCAAAGGGGCCGAGACGAATTTGCTCCGCGTCGAAGACGTGATTGAGCAGTTGGAAAATCAACTTGGCAGTTTGGCTAAGCAAGCCAGACAGGCCAAACGCTACCGCGAGATCGGGGCAGAGCTGCGCCAGTCCGAAGGCCTGTTGCTCTATCGCCGTTGGCGGGAGGCGGAGACAACACGAGAGGCGGCCGAAAATGAATTGCGGGGGGCGCTCACCCGCACGGCCGAAGCTGAAGGATCTGCGAGCAAAGCAGAACGTCTCCGCGAAGCGGCCGAAGGTAAAATTCCTCCTCTGCGCGAAGAGCTTGCCATCGCCGAGGCCATCCTCCAACGCACAAAGATTGAACGAGACAGCATCGCCGATCAAGAACGCAGGGCGCACGAGGTCATTGGGCAACTTAACGCGCGCATTGTTCAACTCGGCCGTGACATAGATCGTGAGACCACGCTGAATGCCGATGCAGAAGAGACGATAAAACGGCTGTCCTGGGAGATGGAGCAAATCGTCAAAGCCTCTGAGGGCGATGACGAAAAGCTCAGCACAGCACAAGAAGAGGCGCGCTCCGCAGCCGCGCTTATGCAAGAGCAAGAAGCGGAACTGGACCGGGAGAACGAGGACGTCGCGCGTCTCGCCGCCCGGCATCAATCGGCGCATCGCATGCTCGAAGATGCACAAAACCTGATCTCTAAACGTGAAGAAGAGACGGTGTCGGCCGTACAAATTCTCGGTGTCACCGAAGCGGCCCTAGAAGAAGCCGAAACACGGTTGTCGGAGGCCGTGACAACACGGGCAACGGCGCATGAAGCCACTTTGAAGGCGGACACGAATTTGAGGGAAACCGAGCAAGCGCGCTCTCTGGCGCATTCCAAAGACGCGGATGCGCGCGCATCGCTGTCAGAGGCCGAAGGGGAAGCGAATACGATCGGTGCCGAGCTTTCGGCACTGGAACGCCTTCTTGCACGGGAGCAATCCGAGGAAGGCCAGCTACTTGATCACGTGCGGGCGGAACCGGGATATGAAGCGGCCCTCGGCGCGGCCCTTGCAGACGAGCTGCGCGCTCCAATTTCCCATGGTGCGGGTACCGGCTGGTCCGCGCTTCCGGATTATGAGAGCACACAATCCCTGCCAGAGGGCGTTTCGCCTTTGGCCGCGCGCGTCACGGCCCCGCCTGTGCTTGCGCGACGTATGGCACAAGTCGGCCTATGCGACGCGTCCGATGGCGCTCGGCTCCAGCAGAGCTTGAAGCCCGGGCAACGCCTCGTCACGTCCGAGGGTGATCTGTGGCGGTGGGACGGTTACGTCGCCCGGGCTGAAGATGTCTCGTCCACGGCGGCGCTACGATTACAACAGATCAACCGACGAGATGAGCTGCGCTCGGCAAACGCAGCAGCACAATCGAGATTGGAATTGGTCCAAGTGGGCTTTGATGAAGCGGCCGCTGCACTGAAGGCTGCGAATGATGCCGACATCGCGGCTCGTGCGGCGCGCAAAGCCGCAGATGATCAGGTGATCGATGCCACACGCCAACAATCACGTGCCGAAGCGGATCGTGACCAATGCGAGAGCAAGTTGGAAACGGCTAAGTTGAATGCAGAACGCCTCAACGAGGATCTGAACACGGCGCGCGGCGCGGTGCGCGAGGCAGAAAACGCAATGGGCGCTCTTGGAGATTTAGAGGCTGCGCGCGCGAGCATCGAAACCCGGAAGATTGCTGTGGAAACGGCACGGGTCACGATGCTGACGAAGCGCTCTAATTATGATGATTTGCGTCGGGAAAAGGAAAACCGCACCAAGCGCCGCCAAGAAATTACACAAGAGATTTCGGGTTGGACGCATCGGCAGGACAATGCCGGCAAACGCATTGCAGAGTTGACTGATCGGCGCGCCTCTTCCGAGACCGAGTTGAAAGAGGCTGAGGCGCAACCGACCGAACTTGCCACGCTAAGAGAGACACTTGCCGGGTCTATTGCCTCCGCCGAGGCACGTCGGGCAAGCGCGAGCGACACCGTTGCAGAAGCCGAGACGGTCTTGCGTCAGGCCGAAGAAGCCGCCCGCGAAGAAGAACGGAAAGCCTCAGAAGCTCGAGAGAACAAAGCGAGATGCGAAGCCGTGTCTGACGCCGCTAAAGATCAGGTGGATGCAGCGGCGGCGCGCATTGTTGACGAACTCCAGGTCAAACCCGAAGATCTCTTAGAGACGCTTTCTGCAGATCCCGAGGCGATGCCAAAGGCCGACAAGATCGAAGAAGATGTCAATCGGTTGCGCCGCCAACGCGATGCCCTTGGTGCCGTGAACCTCCGGGCAGAGGAAGATGCGCGCGAAGTGACCGAAGAGAAAGACCGGCTTGAGTATGAAAAACACGAGCTTGACGAAGCCATTGCAAAACTTCGCGGTGGAATTGCGTCTCTTAACAAAGAGGGGCGCCAAAGACTTCTCGATGCGTTCGAAGACGTGAACAAAAACTTTGGGCAACTCTTCACATCGCTCTTTGGCGGTGGAGAGGCCAATCTTGTGCTTGTCGAAAGTGATGATCCTCTGGAGGCGGGCTTGGAGATTATGTGCCAACCGCCCGGTAAGAAACTTTCGACCCTGTCGCTGCTCTCGGGCGGAGAACAAACACTCACCGCGCTTGCACTGATCTTTGCGGTCTTCCTCGCAAATCCGGCTCCAATTTGTGTGCTCGACGAGGTGGACGCGCCTCTTGACGATGCAAACGTAAACCGTTTCTGCGATCTCCTAAATAAAATGACGGAAAAGACGGATACGCGGTTTCTCATTATCACCCATCACGCGATCACGATGGCCCGCATGGATCGACTATTCGGGGTCACCATGCAAGAGCAGGGCGTTTCACAGCTGGTCTCCGTGGACTTGGATGCGGCTGAAAAAATGGTGGCCTAAGCCCCCATTTCTTCTGTCCAGAAATATCCCAGGGGGGAGCCCGAGGGGGACAGCGTCCCCCTCGGCTATCGCGGGCGCGTCAGCGTCCGCAACACACTTAAGTCGTCCAACCGGTGACGTGCTTGACCTCTAAGAAATCGTCCAAGCCCCATTCCCCGCCCTCGCGTCCGTTGCCGGACTGTTTGTATCCGCCGAATGGGGATGGCACATTGGTGTCATTATAGTTGATCCGCACCATGCCCGAACGCATTTTACGGGCGACCCGGTTGGCTTTGCCCGTATCGCTGGTTTGGACATAGTTTGTCAGGCCATAGACGGTGTCATTGGCAATTGCGACCGCCTCGTCCTCGTCGTCAAACGGGATCATGGCCAGAACGGGCCCAAAGATCTCTTCTTGTGCGATGCGCATGTTATTGGTCACATCCGCAAAGACGGTGGGTCGTACAAAATATCCGCGGTTCAGGCCTTCCGGGCGTCCGAGCCCGCCGGCCACGAGCCGCGCTTCATCCATACCAATCTGGATAAGATCTTGGATTTTGTTGAACTGCGCTTCGGACACGACAGGTCCCATGTGGCGCCCTTCTTCCGAAGACTCGCGCACCTGGGTACTTTCCGCAACTGCGACCGCTTCTTCGACTGCTTGGTCATAGCGCCCGCGTTCGACCAGCATTCGGGTTGGCGCATTGCAACTTTGGCCCGTATTGTTGAAGCAGCTGCGCACACCGCGTTTCACCGCGCGTTCATCCGCATCGGCAAACACGATATTTGCGCCCTTTCCTCCGAGCTCCAAAGTCACGCGTTTGATCGTCTCAGCGCCTGATTTTGTGATCAGACGTCCAGCACGGGTCGATCCCGTGAATGACACCATATCGACGTCTTTATGTGCGGATAATTGGCTACCCACGCCAACGCCGTCGCCATTAAGCATATTGTAAACGCCCGCCGGCACACCGGCCGCATCCATGATTTCTGTGAAGATTTGACCGGAGAGCGGCGCGACTTCAGAGGGCTTTAATACGCATGTACAACCGACACCCACGGCCGGTATCACCTTCAGCGCAATCTGGTTCATGGGCCAGTTCCATGGGGTGATAAGGGCGCAAACGCCGATCGGCTCTTTGATGATGCGCTCGCTCGGCGCCTCGGGCCAAGGCGCGCTTTCATATTCAAACTCTTCCAAAACTTTGATGAAGTTATCGATATGCCAAGTTCCCGAAGGTGTTTGTTGGTTCCGCGCAAGATCGACCGGGGCCCCCATCTCTAGCCGGATCGCCTCAGACATATCGTTTTCGCGCTTCGCATGCTCAGATGCGATGGCCTTGATCAAATCCAACCGCACTTTGGGTGCCGTCGCGCTCCAGCTTGGAAACGCAGCCTTGGCCGCGGCGACAGCGGCATCGGTGTCCGCTTGATCGCCAAGGGAAATGACTGCGCAGGCGTCCTCTGTGGACGGATCGACGACATCGAGCGTGCGCGCGACCGCCGGCGCCACCCACGCCCCATTGATATAAAATTTCGTGTACTCGAGCATGTCAGACCTCGTGACTCGCATTTTCGTGTTTGCGCACCCTTACAGTCCCGGCAAACGCGTGCAATACGAAGGCGATCAAAGATGGCGAACAAGTGTCTGACACGCTCATTATCTTCATAACGTTGATGCTCATGTTTGCCGGTGGCGTCTTGAAGGGTATCGTTGGCATCGCGCTGCCGGCGTTCCTCATCGGGACGATGTCAATATTTCTTCCGCCCCGTGAAGTTGTTTTGATCATTCTGCTTCCGATTATGTTTTCGAACTTTCGTCAGGCTTTTCAGGGCGAGCCGGTTCTGTCGGTAGTTTGGAGGTATCGTATACTCGCGGTTTGCTCCTGCATAACGATTGCGATTGTGGCAAGTTTCGCGTCGACAGTCCGAACGGATATCTTGCTTTTGCTCGCAGGTTGCGCGGTGATCTTATTTGGTTTTGTTGGGCTTTCTGGCGCCATTCCACATTTGCCCTCACGCTTCGACGGATGGGGTCAAGGCGTAACCGGCGTTCTCTCAGGTGTCTTAGGGGGGCTGACGGCCATGTGGGGACCGCCAATCGCGATGTACTTGATGGCGCGTGACGTACCCAAAGCACAATTCGTTCAAGCGACCGGCCTGCTGTTCTCGGTCAGCTCCGTCTTCATGATGGCCGGTATTTTCGTTGGCGACGAGCTCACATGGGGTGTGATCGCATATTCGGCCGCAATGGTTCCCGCGGTCTTTGCGGGCATTAAGTTTGGAGAATGGATCAGGGGATATTTGGACCATGGGATGTTTTACCGGGCGGTCCTTGTGGTTTTCATATTGATCGGCCTAAACCTGATTAGAAAAGCTGTCTTCGGTTAAGATACTTGCCGATAGCTCCCGGGCGGCAGCCCATCCAAGGTCCACTCGCCGACCGAAAACCGAATAAGGCGAAGCGTTGGATAACCGATATGGGCGGTCATTCGGCGCACTTGCCGGTTTCGCCCCTCTGAAATCGAGAGCATGATCCAACTTTCGGGAACCGTTTTTCGAACGCGTATTGGTGGATGCCGATCCCAGAGCCAAGATGGTTCCAAAACGCGCGCGACCTCTGCGGGGCGGGTCACGCCATCTTTCAGTTCGACACCGTCTCGAAGATGCTGCAACGCCATCTGATCGGGAATGCCCTCTACCTGTGCGAAATAGGTCTTCGGCGTTTTGAATTTCGGATCTGAAAGACGGCTTTGCAATCGCCCGTTATCGGTCAAGATCAGAAGACCTTCGCTATCTCGGTCAAGCCGTCCCGCGGGATAAACGCCAGGGATCGAGAGGTAACGTGAGAGTGTCTCTCTGTCATGCTCGCCGGCCTCTCCATCCGTGAACTGGGACAAGCAATTGAACGGCTTGTTGAACAATACTACCGTCAAAGGCGCACGGCCACAGGATCATCGCTTCCGGTGTAGACGGTCGGGTCGGGATCGTCATTATCCTCTTCCGTCTTGCGCGCATGTTGCGCGACCGCATGGTCGAGAAGATCTTCCATAAGAGATGCCATAAGTTGGGCGCGCCCCGAGACACCCGCTTTTCGATAGACGCTGGCATTCTGTGATTTGATCGTGCCAAGGCTCTTGGCGCGCATGTCCGCCACTTCAGCAACACTGAACCCTTTCAATGACAGGAGGGCGACCTCCTTCTCTTTCTCGCTCAAACCCCATTCTTGAAACTTCGACTGTAGAACGGCTTCAAATTGACCGGCGGCAACCTTCAACTGGCTTTCAACGACCTCGTTGCGCCGACGTACAGAGATCAGGACATATAACGAGCATGTCGAACCGATAATGAGCGACAATACCGTTCCGACCTCTATAAATTCGTGAACTTCCCAAGAAATGTTCAGTGCATTTATTCTGAACACATCATCAGAGAACTGAGCGAGATATACCAAGGCCGCTACTACTTGTATCAGCAGGAGGCCGCGTATCAGAAGCATTACCATACGCTCCTTCTAATCAGAGCTGTCATCAGACGCAAAGAGCGGCGCCGGACAAACAAGCGCCGCTCAAGGATTAGACCTTAGTCTTCGTCGCCACCATCGCCGCCTTCGTCGCCGTCATCACCGCCGTCATCACCGTCGTCATCACCGTCGTCGTCATCATCGTCATCATCATCACCGTCGTCGTCATCATCTTCATCATCGTCGTCGTCATCATCGTCGTCGTCATCATCATCATCGTCATCATCGTCGTCGTCATCATCATCATCATCATCGTCATCATCGTCGTCGTCATCATCATCATCATCATCATCGTCATCATCATCGTCATCATCGTCGTCGTCGTCATCATCGTCGTCGTCATCATCATCGTCGTCATCGTCATCATCATCGTCGAGCTCGTCATCATCATCGAGCTCATCTTCTTCGTCTAGTTCGTCATCATCTTCAAACTCGTCATCTTCATCTTCTTCGTCTTCCAAACGATCAATGAGGTCCTCGAGCTCGTTTTCGGTCAGACCATCTTCGATCTCTTCGATGAGGTCTTCGATTTCTTCTTCGGAGAGTTCGTCCTCCAAGTCATCGATGAGATCTTCGATGTCGTCGGCATTTACTTCGGGGCTCGCCTCAAAATTGTCGCGAACGATGTCACCATCTCCGTCGAGCACAACTTCGCGATCGCCAAGCGGACCGCGCGCTTCGATCTTGGTGCGACCCAACATCGTGCGGGTTATTTCGATCCGCGTATAACCTGCATCTGTCATCTCTTCGATGATCTCTTGCTGGCTCGTCGCCAAAGCCGGCACTGACGTGCTGATTAAAAGTGCGGCAGCAGCGGAAATTGTGATTTTGGTTTTCATAGCGTGTCTCCTCTGGGTTTCAGGGGCGCCCGCTCATGTGGGTGAGATTGAGCAGGCGCTTGCGCCAGATCGTGGCGAAACTTGCGGGTCCAGATATTGTCCAGAGGGTTAGTTCATCCATTTTAATCCTTTGGATGATGTAAAAACACAAAACCCGCCAGTTTTGGCGGGTTTTCAATCTTTTGGTTAGAGAAACCGGGTTTATTCGGCCTCAGCAGGGGCTTGTTCCATTTCTTGACCTGTCTCCTGGTCAACCACTTTCATGGACAAGCGCACTCTGCCGCGATCGTCAAAGCCCAGAAGTTTCACGTAGACGTCCTGACCCTCGGACGCGACATCGCTTGGGTGCCCCACGCGTTTATCGGCCATTTGGCTGACATGGACGAGACCATCGCGTTTGCCGAAGAAATTGACGAAGGCGCCGAAATCCATGACCTTGACGACTTTCCCTTTGTAAATCTGACCCTCTTCCGGCTCGGCTGCGATCGACATGATCATGTCGCGCGCCTTTTCGATTTGTTCTCCATTGGAGCTCGCAATCTTGATCACGCCGTCATCATTGATGTCGACTTTGGCGCCGGACTCTTCCACGATTTCGCGAATGACTTTGCCACCAGATCCAATCACCTCGCGAATTTTATCTGGATTGATTTGGATCGTTTCAATGCGTGGGGCATGTTCACTAAACTGCGCCGTTTCAGAAATCGCTTTGGCCATTTCGCCCAGGATATGCATCCGACCATCTTTGGCCTGTGCCATCGCCTTTTCCATGATTTCGGGCGTGATGCCTGCGACCTTGATATCCATTTGCAAGGATGTGATGCCGTTCTCGGTTCCAGCCACTTTGAAATCCATATCACCGAGGTGATCTTCGTCGCCTAGGATATCTGTCAGAACCGCGTAAGAGCCATCATCCTGCAGGATCAAACCCATCGCGACACCTGCCACGGGCGCGCGAAGTGGAACGCCTGCATCCATCATGGACAAAGAACCGCCGCAGACAGACGCCATTGAAGACGAGCCATTGGATTCCGTAATCTCAGACACGACGCGAATGGTGTAGGGGAAATCCGTTGCGGGTGGCAGCACCGCCTGAAGGGCGCGCCAAGCGAGTTTCCCGTGACCAATTTCACGACGACCTGGAGAGCCCATGCGGCCCACTTCACCCACGGAGTAAGGGGGGAAATTATAATGCAACAGGAAGTTCGATTTGTACGTCCCTTCCAGAGCATCAATCATTTGCTCATCATCGCCGGTGCCAAGCGTGGCAATGGCAAGCGCCTGCGTTTCGCCGCGTGTGAACAACGCTGATCCATGCGTGCGGGGAAGGATACGTGTCTCGGCCACAATCGGGCGAACCGTCTCCAGGTCGCGGCCATCAATCCGTTTTCCAGTTTTGACGATATCGCCTCGGACGACTTCCGCTTCGAGCTTCTTAAGAACGCCGCCCAAGGATGGGTCTTCTTTTTGCTCTTCGCTGAGGCCCTCAATGATCGACGCTTTCGCGTCTGATACAGCAGCGACGCGTTCTTGCTTGTCAGTGTTGCCATAGGCTGCGCGCAGGCTCTCTTCACCAGCTGCTTTGACCGCTGCAAAGAGATCCGACGTGTCTTTTGGCGCAAACTCAAACGGCTCTTTCGCCGCGTCTTCCGCCATGGAAATAATCAGATCGATCACCGGCTGGATTTGCTCATGCGCAAACGTGATCGCGCCCAGCATTTCCGCTTCCGTTAATTCGTAGGCCTCAGATTCCACCATCATTACGGCGTCTTTGGTGCCGGCCACAACCAGATCCAAGCGCTGCTCGGGATTGTTCTTGAGCATGGACATATCGTCCACGGTTGGGTTCAGGATGTAGTCCCCATCTTCAAAGCCAACACGGCACCCGCCAATGGGTCCCATGAACGGCGCGCCGGACAATGTCAGCGCGGCAGAGGCCGCAATCATCGCCACGATGTCCGGGTCGTTGACCAGATCATGGCTCAGAACCGTCAGGACGACGTTCACTTCATGCTTGAAGCCATCCACGAACAGCGGACGGATCGGACGGTCGATCAACCGCGCCGTCAATGTTTCTTTCTCTGTCGGCCGTGCTTCACGTTTGAAAAAGCCGCCAGGGATTTTACCGGCGGCGTAATATTTCTCTTGGTAGTTTACGGTCAGGGGGAAAAAGTCTTGCCCTGGTTTTTCTTCTTTCGCGAAGGTGACATTGGCCATCACCGAGGTCTCGCCATATGTGGCAATGACCGACGCGTCCGCTTGACGCGCAACTTTCCCTGTTTCGAGTGTTAGGGTCTCTTCACCCCACTCGACGGATTTCTTCACTTCTTTAAACATTTCATTTCCTAGCGTGGAGCTCCCCCGGGCCCTCCCGGGTCTCCTGTTTCGTGGTGGCCCCATTGCCACCGGCCCAAAGTATCTTTTTCGCAGCGCGCGGGCCTACGCGCGTCGTCTCAGATGCGGCGCACATATATGCTGCGGCACGACAAGAAAAGGGACATTTGACCGAGGCAAAACGTCGGCATTTTTTGGGTAATTTGTGGAAGGTGATGATTTACACTTGCCTGTTTGCCCAGAATGCGCACGACATAACTGCGCATTAACGACAATTGGGGGCCCAGAACAGATGGCTGGAAAATTCGAGATTTACAAAGACAAGGGCGGGCAATTCCGTTTCCGTCTGAAGGCAGGTAATGGTGAAATCATCCTGGCCAGCGAAGGATATAAACAGAAGGCAAGCTGTAAAAACGGTATTGCCTCTGTGATGAAAAACGCACCCGATGACGTGCGCTATGAACGCAAGGACGCGAAATCCGGACCTATGTTCAACCTCAAGGCGATCAATGGACAGGTGATTGGTACATCGGAAGTGTACTCTTCTGACAGCGCCCGCGACAATGGGATCGAGTCTGTTAAGAGGAACGCACCGGGTGCGAAGATCGAAGATCTGTCTTAAGCGACCGCTTTCCTAAAATAAGAACGCCCGGCGGGTTTCCTCTCGGGCGTTTGTTATTTGTAATCATAGACCACCGCTTTGAGCCGAAACTAACGAATGCGTTACATGGCACGAACGTCAGCATTTGTTGACCACGGCATTCCCAACATCGGTTGACCTCACTCACTAAAAGAGTATCTGTGTCCCTGTCAGGGGCGCCCTATGGCTGAGAAGTACCCTTTGAACCTGAACCGGATAATGCCGGCGGAGGGAGGCAAGATCCGACTTAGTGAGCCGGTCACGTCTTTCCTTCGTTAAGAAGAGGAAAGACAGCTTGAAACCCAATACTGTCCTTGACGCGTTGCGCAACCAAGCGCCCCTTGTCCATTGCATCACAAACTACGTGGCCATGAACATTGCGGCGAACGTGACGTTGGCGGCCGGGGCGTCCCCTGCAATGATCCACGCTCCCGAAGAAGTTGCCGATTTCGCGCCCATCGCGGGAGCGCTCACCATCAATATAGGCACCATTTCCACCCCCTGGGCGAACAGTATGAAGGCGGCTGCGGTAGCCGCCAACGCAGTCGAGGTGCCTTGGGTGCTTGACCCGGTGGCACATTTTGCGACGCCCTATCGCGCAAGGGCCGCGCAAGACTTGCTCGCGCTGAAACCAACCATTGTGCGTGGAAATGCTTCAGAAATCATTGCGCTGGCAGGCGGTGCCAGCTTCGGCAAGGGCGCCGATAGTGGGGATAACGTTACAGATGCCCATAGCTCGGCCCAAGCACTTGCACGTGAATGTGACTGTGTGGTGGCCGTATCGGGCCCGGTTGATTTCATCACCGATGGTGCGCGCAGCGCTCGCATCACGGGGGGGTGCGACCTCATGCCTAAGGTCACCGCGTTGGGCTGTTCGCTCACGGCGTTGGTGGGGGCGTATGCCGCGGTCGCACCTAGCCTTGAGGCAACCCTCGCTGCATTTGTCCACTTCGCTGAAGCGGGCGATAGGGCAGGTGCAAAGGCTCAAGGACCCGGGAGTTTTTCAGTTGCATTTTTGGACGCGCTTCACACGCTGCAACCGGGTGATTTGGACGAGACGCGTGTCTCATGGAGCTAAAAGCTGAACATCTTCTGCTCTACCTCGTGACCGATCCAAGTCTCTGCCCTGGTCCGGCATTGGTTGAAACGGTAGAGGCCGCGGTCCGAGGAGGTGTCAGCTTTGTACAATTGCGCGATAAAGACGCCTCAACCCAGCAACGGGTTGAAGCCGCGCGCGCGGTCAAAACTGTCTTGGTGGGTACCAATGTGCCTTTGGTCATCAACGATGATGTCGACGCTGCTGTCGCTGCGGACGCCCATGGCGTGCATATTGGTCAAGAGGACGGATCTCCCGAGATCGCGCGCCGGCGGTTGGGGCGCAGCAGGATCCTCGGCCTATCTTGTGAGACGCCAGAGCAAGTTTCCGCAGCAAACGCCCAAATTGTCGATTATCTCGGTTTGGGAACCGTGTTTCCGACCTCAACTAAAGCGGACCACAAGCCCACGATCGGTCTGAGTGGATTGGCTGAAATGGCGGGTTTGGCTCAGGTACCAACCGTCGCTATCGGCGGGCTAAAGCAGGACCATGCCGCCGATGTTCTCCGCGCAGGTTGTAACGGGATCGCGGTTGTTTCCGCGATCTGCGGGCAACCCAACCCCGAAGGAGCGGCCCGTGATCTCTGGCGCGCTCTTCACACTGCAAAGAAGACCCTCTCATGATAAAAAATGTACTCACCATTGCTGGTTCCGATCCCTCTGGCGGTGCGGGCATACAAGCGGATCTCAAAGCCTTTGCGGCCAACGGGGTCTATGGCATGGCAGCCTTGACCGCATTGACGGCGCAGAACACCCAAGGCGTCACAGGGGTTGAACTGGTCTCGCCGGATTTTGTCAAAGCGCAGATTGAGGCTGTTTTTTCCGATATCCGCGTTGATGCCGTCAAGATCGGGATGATCGCCACAGCCCAGATTGCGGTCGCAGTGGCCGACGCGTTGTCAGCATATCCAGCCACCCCAATTGTCCTTGATCCGGTTATGGTCGCCAAAGGCGGCGCACCTCTGTTGCAGGAGGATGCGATGGACTCTTTACGCGTGCGCCTTGTTCCGTTGGCAACGGTTCTGACCCCGAACCTACCGGAGGCCGCGCGACTTTTGCAAAAGCCCGAGGCGAAGGATCGCGAAGAAATGGCTGTCCAGGCGCGCGCGTTGGCGGCGTTGGGGCCGAAGATCACCCTAGTGAAGGGCGGGCACCTTCAAAGCAAAGAAAGCCCGGATGTTCTCTGGGACGGAACCGCGCTCCACTGGTTCGAAGGCACCCGTACAGCGACCAAAAACACCCATGGAACAGGTTGCACATTGTCTTCGACACTCGCGGCCCAGGTCGCCAAGGGCTTGGAACCCCGCGCAGCAGTCGCTGAGGCGAAGCGTTATGTCGCGGGCGCGATTTCGGCAGCCGACACGCAGACAGTCGGACACGGCCACGGACCGGTCCACCATTTCTACACTCTTTGGAAGGACAGAACATGAGCAAACCCTTGAACGAACAAACCGTTTTGGTCACCGGCGCCGGCCGGGGATTGGGAGCGGCGATCGCAAGTGCCTTTGCCCGGGAGGGTGCTAAAGTCGTGATCAATTACCGTAACAGTCAGAAAGAGGCAGAAGACTTGGCGAACCGTCTTGATGGGCAGGCCATTGCCATGCAAGCCGATGTCCAAGACGCAGACGCCGTGTCGCAAATGGTGAGGCAAGCTGAAAAGGAACTGGGCTCCGTCACCACAGTCGTGCACAACGCTCTTGCCGATTACAGCTTCAACGGGGATGGGCGCACCGGTGTTGAGGATCTGACCGCCGCAGAGATGACCTCACAACACAGTACAGCGGTGCTGGGCGCGCTGAATGTCGTTCAAGCCACCACGCCCGGGATGGCCGATGCAGGCTTTGGACGCATCATTACGATTGGCACAAACCTCGTTCAGAACCCTGTGGTGCCCTATCATGACTACACCTCCTCTAAGGCGGCATTGCTCTCATTGACGCGGACCGCCGCAGCCGAGCTTGGACCGAAGGGCATTACCGTCAACATGGTCTCGGGTGGCTTGTTAAGAACGACGGATGCAAGCGCCGCTACCCCGGCTGAGGTCTTTGACTACATCGCTGGCGTCACGCCGCTACGGTCTGTCACCACACCAGAAGAAGCCGCCGACGCGGTCCTGTTCTTCGCAAGCCCGTGGGCGCGGGCTGTGACGGGCCAGAACCTTATCGTCGATGGCGGCCTTGTGTTTGGGTGAACCAAGGGAAGTTGCTGTCTAAACGCGAACCGAAAATGACCGCTTTGTCCCGCAAAGCGGACACTTACTTTTACATTATGCCATTTGAGTTCATCAAAAGAAAAAACGCCCGCGGATCAATTCCACGGGCGTTTCGAATTCTTCCGTTGGATGCGTCGGCTTAACGACGGATACCCAAACGCTTGATCAGGTCCTGATACCGCGCTTCGTCTTTGCCTTTGACGTAGTCCAAGAGTTTCCGGCGCTGGGCCACCATCTTCAGCAGACCGCGGCGGGAATGATTGTCTTTCTTATGTGTTTTGAAATGCTCGGTCAGGGTTGTGATCCGAGATGTCAGGATCGCGACCTGAACTTCAGGGGAGCCTGTATCGCCGTCTTTCAGGGCATAGTCTTTGATCAGCTGTTCTTTCAGCTCTGCAGTAATCGACATCGGGTTCTCCTATCGGTTTAGGGTTATGGCGCAGGCCGGGATGTCGTCCAGCAAGGCCCTTGGAGTAGGTGCGCGGCGTATAGGCCCGGTTTTGAAAAATGAAAAGCGTTTATTTGGCCCGGCGCAGGGCAATGGCGTTAGAGATGATAAGCGTCAGAAGGACCAGTGATCCGCCCCAAAGCGTCCAAGCCCCTGGCACCTCTCTGATGATAAACCATGCAAGGATCGGGGCGAAAATACTCTCCAATAGGATCAAGAGCGCGACCTCCGCAGAGGTGATAAATTTGGGACCGTATGAGAGCAACGCAGAGCTTGCCGCGACGAAGATGCCGCCATGCAGAAAGACCCAAATCCAATCGCCCGGATCCACATTCCAGGGATCGACAAAGAAAAACAGCACGCCCGACATGATGAGGAATGCAACGGGTACCACGGGTGTGATGCTGATCGGGCTGACGCTTCGGGCGCAGGTGATTGAAACGGCAAAAAGCGCGGCGGTCAGAAGGGCCAAGCTATCGCCCAAAAGTGTCGAATTGCTGTCCGGTTCAATCGAGCCAAACCCGATGATCACGACGCCAATGATTGCAAAGAGCATGGTCCAGATCATGCGTTTCGAGACCCGTTCCCCCAACCAAAGCCAGCTGAAAAAAGCTGCGAATATGGGTGTGGTCGCAATGATGATCACGACGTTTGCAACGGTCGTATATTGCACCGCCGTGACAAACAGGAGGCCGCTCGTTGTGACGGTCACGCCAAAGGGGATCGAGACCCAGCCCACCTCCTTTATTTTCTGTGGATAGCGGCGCCCCAAGATGAGGGCCATCACACATAATAGAACGATGCCTTGCGTGAACGTGCGCCAAAACGCGATGGTCAGGGTTGGGGCATCTATCAAGCGCACGAACAAGCTGTCCGGCACGACGAACAAAACGCCCAGCAATGTGATCAGAATACCTTTAAGTTGATCGCTCATGACCAGGGCTCTGGCTGGGTTTCATAGCCGATGTAAAGCGGATGTTTGGGGTGGCCTTTTTTGGACAGGCCCAAATGAAAAAGGGGCTCTCCAGTTGCGCGAAGCAACTTCTCGACAGCCGATCCACGATCCAGATGGGCGCCATGGGTGCCCCAGGCGCAAATGATCTGGTCCGCCCAAACAGCGCCATCTTGGATTGCATCATCATTGGCCGGGCCAATCGGGTCATTATGGGCGCGCATGACCTTTGGGTCTGTCGCCCGAAATGCAAAAATATTTGTGACCTGGAATGCCCCGAACCCAAGGGCCCGCGCGCGCCGTTCGCAACGCTCCACCGTAGGATCGTTCTGCACTTCAGTTGCGGTAGATGGGTTCAACATCACAAAGAGGGCCTTGCGGCCTGCCGGCTCCCAAACGCGCGTGAGCGTATAGCGGTATTGCTCGCAGTCGGAGTAAACTGCGATCGACGGCGCATCGCCTTTGATATGCTCACGGGTGATCATTGGTTCAGCACCCGGGAGGGTTTGAACAACCCGGATTGATATTCGCCAATGGCCACTAAAACGTTGTTTGCAAAAGCGAGGGCGATGTCCCCGTTTTGGGCGTCGCTGGACAGCACCTGGGCGGTGTTTCCATTCCGGACTTTGGTTTCCGCATCTGGTCCCAGTTGGACCGTCGGGAAATCTGACATCGCCGCTTCGGCGGGGCGCAAAGCGTTTTCCAAAACGCTTATCCACTCCCGATCCGTCTCGGCCCAATTCGCAAATGGGATCGCACCCTCTAGATCGAACGGGCCAGACTGTAGTCGACGCAGCCACCCAACATGCGCTTTCGTGCCCAGTGCTTCGCCCAAGTCTCGCGCAATGGATCTGACATACCCGCCTTTACCGCAGGTCATCTGCACTTCGGCCACGGCACCATCGAAAGCGATCAATTCGAGCGTTTCGACGAAAAGAGGGCGGGCCTCAAGGTCCATAACTTCGCCCTCTCGCGCCAAATCATAAGCCCGGGCGCCATCCACTTTCACGGCCGAGACTTGCGGAGGCACTTGCATAATCTCGCCACGAAACAGGCCTAAAGCATCGCTGATCGCTTCTTCAGAGGGGCGCATATCCGAGCATGCAATTACCTCGCCAGAGGCATCATCTGTGCTCGTGGCCGCGCCAAAAACGATCGTAAACCGATAAGTCTTCAGTGCGTCCGTCAGATAGGGAATTGTCTTTGTCGCTTCGCCAAACGCCACCGCCAGAAGCCCCGTTGCGTCCGGATCAAGCGTGCCAGCATGCCCCGCCTTTTGCGCGTTCAAAAGCCAACGTAGTTTGTTGACCACAGTGCTGGATGTGACGCCGGAAGGCTTATCGATGATCAACCAGCCATGGATGGGCTGGCCCGTTCGTTTGCGCGCCATTATTCCTCGTCGAGGTCTTGGCGCACAACGTCTTGGTTCAAAAGGCGTCGCGTCTCGTCGTATTGATCAAAGGTGGTGTCGGGCAGAAACTTCAAGTCCGGGGAAAACTTCAGCGCGAGTTTTTTGTTGATTGCGCGGCGCAATTCCCCCTTGTTGCGGGCCAGGGCCTTAATCACGGTTTGCACGTTTTGCCCGCCCAATGGCAGGACATAGACTTTGGCAATCTTCAAATCGGGCGACGTACGCACTTCGCCCACAGTGATCGAGACATGCGCCAAGTCGGGGTCGTGAATATCGCCCCTTTGCAAAACCTCGCTCAAGGTCCGGCGGATCAATTCTGCCACCCGCAGCTGTCTTTGGGTCGGCCCCGACCCTTCTGTCTCAAAACGTTTTGCCATGGACGGCCTCTAAGGCAGTTGCAGCGATGCGACAAGCGGGCTATTCGCTCTGACCTGTTTAAGGAGACCCAAATATGGCCGATCCATTGAAATGTGTTGTCACCGGCGTCTCCGGTCGGATGGGTCAAATGTTGGTTCAAACGATTGATAGAGATGCGCGAACTGAATTGGTCGCTGTGTTGGAACGAGCGGGCCATGATTGGATCGGCCAAGATTTGGGCGCGGTTCTTGGCGGAGCTGAACGCGGCGTGCGTGTCTCGGATAACGTGGATCAAAGCCTCGCCGAGGCTGATGTGGTCATCGATTTTACGGCGCCTGCAGCAACGCTTGGCTTTGCGCGTGCTGCGTCTGCGCATAATGTAGTCCATATCGTCGGTACCACAGGGTTTTCGGACAAAGATCTCTCGGAATTGGATGGCATCGCAGAGACGATGGTCATGGTGCGCGCCGGCAATATGAGCCTTGGTGTCAACCTTTTGACCGTTTTGGCTGAGAAAGTTGCCGCAGCTTTGGATGACGATTTCGATATCGAAATCGTAGAAGCCCATCACCGCCACAAGGTGGATGCGCCATCAGGCACCGCGCTGATGTTGGGCGAGGCCGCCGCGAAGGGCCGAGGCGTCGCATTGCCTGATATGGCCGATCGTGGCCGCGATGGGATCACAGGGGAACGCGGCCGTGGTGCGATTGGTTTTCATGCAATCCGGGGCGGTGATGTCGTGGGTGAGCACGATGTGATTTTCGCAGCCGATGGTGAACGCATCGTATTGAAACACCTGGCCACAGACCGAGCAATCTTTGCACGCGGCGCCATAAAGGCTGCTCTTTGGGCAACGGGCAAACCACATGGTCTTTACTCAATGGTTGATGTTCTCGGGCTCTAACTTATCCGGCGTTGGCATCGACCCAGGCCGCTAGAAATGCGTCTACAACAATCAGGATTGATCGCATTTCATCAACCGAGGGGTCTTCTTTGACGTAGCCGCCTGTCATACCCCACGTACCCGCCTTGATTTTGACGGTGTGGTTGCGGCTGAGAAGCACCGTCTGAGAAACGCCAGCATAGAGCCGAAATTGGCATCCAGTATCGGGGTTTGTGTTCGAGAAATAGATATTCATCTCCGGTTGTCCGGGATGGGCGTACATCTCGTCCTCGGTTAGGACTTTAAGTCCGACCCGGTCGAAGCGTTCCTGGATCTTCGCTTGCAGGTCCGTTCCGAAGGAGTCTCCGTAGCTCTCCGGTCCGCGCATTTTTTCAACCGATAGATAGACCCCTTCAAGGCCACGAAGCGCAAGCGCACGATCAGACATCTCCCACAGTTCAGGATCAAAACCAAGAACGCTTGCGGCGTCGACATGCTTGCAAATCGGAGGGGGAGGTTTCGTCTGCTTCAGATTTGCCCGCGTATTGGAGTGGAGTGTAAGGGCGCCGATAATCCGCTTGGCCTCTTCTCGTGTCGGTTTTTCCTGAATGACCGAGATGTAGGTCGATATAGGGTCGCAAAACCCGCGCTCCGCGCAGAGCAAAGGATCGACGGACTCATTTTCCCAAACTGCCCAAATCCAGTTCTCCGCATGGGAGAACTGGGCCTGAGCGGCGAGAAAGAGAGGTAGAAAAGGGAGAATACCATACCGCATAAGCTACTGATCTGCGGAAGATGTTACGCTGCGCTTAAGTTCGTGTTCGACAAACCCGACAATTTTAGAAGTCGATCGCGACTCCCTTTTTTTCCCAATCGCCAAATCGCGTCGGTTCGGGCCCGTCGCGCCCTCCAAGTTCGAGCGGCCTTTTGATGTCTTCTGCGTCGGCCCGGCGCGCCTCGGCTTCGGCCAGTGCGCGCTCGGCAGCTTCCTTAATACGGATATCTTTGGGTGTTTCAGCCATGCCCTAAGCGTAGGGTCACCAGTCGCAAACGACAAGTCTGGTCTTGAGTGTTGGTTCCCCGCACTCTAGCAGACGCGCCCATGGCATCGAGCACAGTGAGTTTGGATCCCCGCAAAGAGGCATTGGCGCGTATCTCGTATGTGCTCTCGGGTGCCGCACGTGCCGGAGACGATGTTGACCCCAAAAAACGGCTCTCGCCGGCAGAGCGGGCCGAAGCGAAGCGCCTTGCAGATGCCGTCTTCCGTCATCGACCGAACCTAGATTCGCTGCTCCAGCCGCATCTCACAAAATCGCCGCCCCCATCCGTGCGTCACATCCTCTACATCGTCATGGTCGAGTGCCTGCTCTTTGGTGCCAAGGGCTATGCAACGGTCCATACTGCGGTGGAACTTGCCAAGCGTGATCGAGCCACGAAGGGGAAGTTCGCAGCGTTGGTAAATGCCGTCTCACGAAAAATCGCAGATATGCCACCCACGAGCTTGACGGATAAAAAACCGCCGAAACTCCCGAAATATTTGAGGGGCCCGATGATTGGGGCCTATGGTCAGCCGGTCGTGGAGCGTATTGAAACCATCCACACCAAGACCCCACCGATCGATCTTTGCTTCGCGTCAGCTGATGATGTCGAAACTGCCGCGCATCTTGGAACCCAGTTTGCGCCGAACCATCTTCGACTTTCGGAAACGACGGCATTGGACGCGGTGCCAGGATTTTCTGATGGCAGATGTTGGGTGCAGGATTTCGCGGCCCAATGTCCGGTTGCGTCGCTTGGAAAGATTGCGGGGCTAAACGTGCTTGATTTATGCGCGGCCCCTGGGGGAAAGACCATGCAACTTGCGGCGGCTGGCGCACATGTTACGGCCGTTGATCTGTCCGAGAAACGGCTTCAACGCCTTCACGAAAATCTCGCGCGAACAAACCTTTCTGCGACAGTCATTTGTGCCGATATCCTGTCTTGGGAGCCCGAACAGGCGTTTGATGTCGTCGTTCTGGATGCCCCGTGTTCGGCCACTGGGACACTGCGCCGACACCCAGACCTCCCGTTCTTGAAGTCGACATTAGATATCACAGCACTGGTGGATTTGCAGCGGTCAATGGTGGAACGCGCGGTCAGTTGGGTCTCGCCGAACGGGCGCTTGCTGGTCGTCACTTGTTCTTTGTTGCCCCAAGAGGGCGAAAAACTGGACAGGTGGGTGCAGGACGGTGACTTTGGCATCGAACCGCTTCCGTTTTCCACGACCGCCACATCACCCGATGCACATGGCATTTCTGGCCATAGAGGGCGCTTGCGTCCGGATATGTTCTTCGATCGTGGCGGCATGGACGGCTTCTTCTTTGCGCTGTACCGAAAAACAGGAAAAGCATAGAAGCCGACATGAATTTCATCCTGGATTATAGACCCACGGCCCGAACATGACACAGTCTTTGGCATTCTGGCAAAGGGCGGCGTTGCTGCGTGCGGGGTTTGCCCGTACGCCAAGCACCTATGTTTCGTTTCCCGAACCGCGTCCACGCGGTTTGGCAGCGCGGGGTATCCAGTACAAATCCGGAAACTTCATTATCGATGGTGACGTTGTCGAGGCCCCTGGGCAGACGATCTGGGACGTTGGTCAGGATGTCGAGGCGCATCGGCGGACTGCTTTCGGCTTCGCCTGGCTTGATGATCTCGTGGCATCTGGGGGTCCGGACGTGCACATGTTGGTCTGGGACTGGTTTCAGAAATGGTTGCAGGGATCGTCTGACCGGAGTGCCGAGGCATGGCGCCCTGAAATTGTTGCAGATCGCCTCATCCGCCTGGTGAACCACGGGACTGTATTTCTCAAAGGACGAACCGCGGAGGATCAAAAGCTTTACTTCAAGACCGTCGCCCAACACTACCGGTTCTTGGTGCTAACATGGCAGCGCACGGAGGGCGCTCTCGATCGTATCAATGCGCTTTGCGCCCTCATTTTTGCGGCGCATGCAACACAGGCCGCCGACGCCGAGGTCGAAAAACATGAAACTGTTCTGGCGCAAATGTGTGACACCTACATTGCCGAGGACGGGGGGATTGAAACGCGCAATCCCGAAGAGCTTATGCAAGTGTTCTCGCTTTTGTCATGGACCGCGCGGGTGATCGATGCCCTGGAGCGGGAGCCGAATACCGGTATAAGCCGCGCCGTTGCGCGGGTCGCGCCGTGCTTGCGGAGTTTGCGGTTTCCAAATGGAAATCTTGCAGTATTCCAATTGGGAGGTCCGGGCGCCCCTGGACGTCTCGATCAAGCGCTTTCAGACAGCCGAATTAAGACACCTGCGCATACTGAAGGTGCAATGGGGTATGCGCGCCTTTCGGCCTCCAGGAGCACGCTTTTGATGGATACCGGGATTGCCAAGACCTTGCCATCAACGTCCGCGTTTGAGTTTTCTGTCGGGCGCCATCCCGTGTTTGTAACACCTGGGGCATCGCCCGATTTTGGGTCGTTATGGGCAGAAAAGGGCCGAAGAAGTGCGGGTCACACGATGCTGGTTTTGGATCGTGCTGATACCGAACTTGGTTTTGGCGGGGGCAACGTCCGTCGCTCCGAGACCGATGATGTCGTTACCCTTGAATACACCCATGATGCATATCTTAAGAAATTCGGTGTCAGTGTTTCTCGGCGTTTTACTTTGTCGAGAGATGGGAAAACCCTGGCCGGTGAGGAGCGTCTGACAATTCCAGATGACGATAGCCGGAAGCTCTTCGAACTCGGCGCGAGAGGTGCGCGCAAACTCCGATTGCCCGCGACCCTTCATTTTCACCTTGCCGCAAGCACGGAACCGCAAAGTGATCTGGGGGGATCGGTCATTTCGATCACCCTGAATAACGGGCAAGTGTGGGGGTTTCGCCATGCAGGCGGTAAGGTCACCCTGAAGCCGAGCGTTCATATGGCGCCCAATCGGTTGCGGCCTTTGGCGACCAAACAAATACAAGTCAGCGCAGATATGACCGCAGATGGCCTCGAGCTCGTCTGGCTTCTGGAACGGTTAAGTTAAGGGAAGAACGTGTCAGAACATTTACCTATCAAACGTGCATTGATTTCAGTTTCAGATAAGACCGGGCTGGTTGAACTCTGCACGGCTCTTTCGAAAAACGGGATTGAGATCATTTCGACCGGCGGGAGTTTCAAAGCGATCAAAGAGGCGGGGCTAAACGTGATCGCTGTGGACAGTGTAACGGGGTTTCCGGAAATCATGGATGGTCGGGTTAAAACGCTTCATCCAAAAATCCACGGCGGTCTGTTGGCAAAGCGAGGCGATCGCGGCCATGTTGATTCAGCATCACGGCATGAAATTGGGTTTATCGACCTGCTGGTTGTGAACCTCTACCCGTTTGAAGCGACGATTGCGCGGGGCGCCGATCACGACGAAGCCATTGAAAATATCGATATTGGGGGCCCGGCCATGATACGGGCTGCTGCAAAGAACCATGCCGATGTTGCCGTATTAACCGACCCGTCACAATATACGGACTTCTTAGAGGCGCTCGCCTTGGGGGGGACTATTCTACCCTATCGCGCGCGTCTCGCCCAACAGGCTTTCGCCCACACAGCGGCCTATGATGCCGTGGTCTCCGGCTGGATGGCCGACGAGTTCAACATTGACGTTCAGCCAGTAGTCGCCGCTGGTGCACGATTGAAACAGGAATTGCGCTATGGTGAAAACCCCCATCAAGTCGCCGCGTTTTATACGCATGCAGGCCACAGGGCGGTTGGGGTTGCCACTGCTGAGCAGGTTCAAGGCAAGGCGCTCTCTTACAACAATATCAACGATACAGATGCGGCCTTCGCATTGATTTCAGAGTTTGATCCCGAAGACCGAGCGGCCTGTGCCATCATCAAGCATGCCAATCCCTGCGGTGTCGCAACGGGCGATGTCTTGGCCGATGCGTATTCGCGTGCATTTGACTGTGATCGCACCTCCGCCTTCGGCGGAATTATTGCGCTGAACCAGCCGTTGGATGCGGACACGGCGGAAAAAATCACCGATATTTTCACCGAGGTGGTCATTGCGCCTGGTGCATCTGACGCGGCGAAAGCCATTTTTGCGCAAAAGCAGAACCTTCGTCTTTTGCTGACCGATGGCCTTGCGGATCCGCATTCTACGGGGCGTGAATGGCGTCAGGTCTCGGGCGGGTTCCTCGTTCAAGATGTGGATCGCCAACAGTTACATAAGGATGCTGTTCAGATCGTGACCAAGCGAGTGCCGTCTGAGACAGAGATGGCGGATCTTTTCTTTGCGTGGACGGTCGCGAAGCACGTAAAATCAAACGCGATCGTTTATGCACATGGCGGCCGAACAGTTGGAATCGGAGCCGGACAAATGAGCCGAATTGACAGCACGCGGATCGCTACGTGGAAAGCAAAAGATGCGGCAGATATAATGGACCTTCCATCGCCACTGACAGAAGGTTCCGTCGTTGCCTCGGATGCGTTCTTTCCGTTCCCGGACGGTTTGATTGCTGCCGCAGAAGCCGGGGCGACGGCCATAATCCAACCCGGTGGTGCGATGCGGGATGAAGACGTGATTGCCGCTGCGGACGAGGCGGGTCTTGCGATGGTATTCACCAACATGCGGCATTTTAAGCACTGATGCGCGCCACATACGTCACCCTATCCGTCGCCGTATTGGCCTTTGGCCTAGATCAGGCCAGCAAATATGGCATCGTAACCGGACTAGATCTGGCAAACCGATTGGCGATCGATGTCGTTCCGCCCCTGCTAAACTTTCGTATGGGATGGAACGAAGGGATCAATTTTGGTTTGCTAAGCGGGATGCCAGAAATCATGCGTTGGGCTTTGGTTTTGATCGCCATTGGCGTGGCGGTCTGGGCCCTCTTTTGGGCCTCAACGAAACCCCAAGGTCTTGTTCATCTCTCGGCAGGCTTGTTGGCTGGTGGGGCCTTGGGCAATGCTTATGATCGCGTACTCTATGGCGCAGTGCGGGATTTTCTGAATATGTCGTGTTGCGGGATTCGAAACCCTTACGTTTTCAATGTGGCTGATGTTTGCGTTTTTCTGGGTGTCGCTGGTTTGATATACCTATTAGAGATCAAGAAGGTGTAAGGTCCGAATGATAAGTTTGGGGACCGACTGGGAGAGGGAAATGCGCAGAATTTTACTAGCTGCTTTCGTTTTAGTCCTTGCGGGATGTGGTGGTCGCGACGAACCTGAATCGCTTATCAATGTGCAAAACCAGGGCGATGGCCCAGATGAGTTCGTTTTGATACCGAATGAACCGCTAGAAATCCCCGAAGATATAGCGTCGCGCGAATTGCCCGAGCCCGGTGGCGAAAATCGCACAGAACAGACGCCCGACGCGATCCTGGCAAATGCCTTAGGCGGACGGGCGACCGCGGGTGTGACAGATTCAGCATTTGTTCGGGCGACCCAGAGGTTTGGTGTCACCGAAGATATTCGGGAGGTCTTGGCCGACGAGGACGAGGAAATTCGACGGACAGCCTTTGTTCGTGTGCTCGAACGCGCGGCCCGTGTGAATGTCTATTTCCGGGTCTACGAAGATCAAACACTCGATTCCTATGAAGAGCTTGATCGTCTGCGGCAAACGGGGGTCAAGACGCCCGTTGCACCGCCGCAGTCGGAATAATTCTCACAAACGCGACAGATCGATTGTCACGAGGGTGAAGGTGCTTACCTCATAGGCCATAAGTTAGGAGAAAGCGCATGCGCTTGATTTGGGTTTTATTTGCAGCTTTGGTCCCGTCGACTGTTCTTGCTGTAGAAATTCCAGTTTCAACCACAACACTGGAAAACGGAATGGATGTCGTTGTCATTGAAGACAATCGTGCTCCCATTGTGACACATATGGTGTGGTATCGCGTTGGATCGGCAGATGAACCACCCGGCAAAACGGGCATCGCGCACTATCTTGAGCATCTTATGTTCAAAGGTACTGAGACGCGCGGGGTCGGAGAGTTTTCAGACATCATTGCAGCAAATGGCGGAACAGAGAACGCGTTTACGTCATTCGACTATACCGGGTATTTTCAACGTATCGCGGCGGACCGTTTGGAACTGATGATCGCGCTCGAGTCGGATCGGATGGTGAACCTCGTGATACCCGATAGCGAATACGCACCGGAGCTCGGGGTTGTTTTGGCCGAGCGCAACCAAAGAACAGACAGCAATCCTGGGGCGCTTTTGAACGAGCAGCGCCGTGCTGTTCAGTTTGTAAACCACCCCTATGGAAACCCGATCGTGGGCTGGAGGGCCGAAATCGAAGGTCTGTCCCCGGATGATGTGATGGCCTTCTACGAAGCGCATTATGCGCCAAACAACGCTATTTTGGTTGTCGCAGGTGACGTGGAGCCGAACCGTGTATTCGAACTCGCAGAACAGTATTACGGCGCGATACCTGCAAACCCCGCCATTACACCTCGTGCGCGGCCGCCGGAACCCCCCCGTTTGGCCGAAGCGCGCCTCAGCTACAGCGACCCGCGTTTCACACAGCCCTACTTGATCCGCACCTATCCCGCACCTGTTCGCGAAGCGGGCAATCAGAGGGACGCCGCAGTGGCCACCATGCTGGCGGAGGTTTTGGCCGGTTCTGGTGTGACGTCTGTGTTCGGGGACAAGTTGGTTTTGAACGATGGCATCGCCGTCGGGGCATCTGCGTGGCATTGGGACACATCCTACGACCCCCAAGTCTTCGGACTGTATGCTGCGCCGAAGCCGGGCATCAGCCTCGAAGATATGGAAGCTGCGATGGACACAGCGATTGCAGAGTTTATCGAAGAGGGTGTTGACGCAGCCCAGCTTGAGCGGATCAAAGCGCAGATCCGTGCCTCCGAAGTGTATGCCCGCGACAGCCAAAATGGGCTGGCACGCACCTTTGGCGAAGCGCTCGCCGTGGGATTGACCGTTGAAGACGTCCTGGCCTGGCCGGATATCCTTCAAGATGTTTCGGGCGAAGAGATAATTGATATGGCCGAACGTCTCTTCGATCCCACCAAATCAGTTACAAGTTATGCAATGCCTCCGGAGGTGAACTGATGCGTATTCTCGCGATTTTATTTGCGGCGATTTTGGCGTCGCCCGCCGTAGCCCAAGTGGCTGTGAAGACGGTCACGTCGGAAGAGGGCATCACTGCATGGCTGGTTGAGGAGCCCTTGATCCCCTTTGTGGCGATTAACATCGCATTTCGTGGTGGCACGACATTGGACGCACCCGGAAAATTTGGCTCGGTTGAATTTATGATGTCGATGCTTGAGGAGGGAACCGGAGACTTAGATGCAGTCGGTTTTCAAAAGGCGCAGGACAGCATCGGCGCGCGGTTTGGATTTGGGTCAAGCCAAGACAGCGTCGAAATCACGGCGCGCATTCTAACGGAAAACCGGGACGCGTCGATCGACCTGTTGCACCGTGCGATCGTCGAACCCAGCTTCCCACAAGATGCTTTTGACCGCGTGAAAGCGCAGCTTGAATCGGGTTACAGATCGGATCTCGAAGACCCGACCGAGATTGCGAGCGCGGCGATCAACGCCCTTGCGTTTCCAGACCATCCCTATGGCAAACCATTGCAAGGTCGTTTGGACGAGCTGCAAATGCTCTCGCGGGAAGATTTGATTGCAGCCCATCAGGGTGCAATCGCGGAAGACCGCCTCATGGTTTCGGTGGTCGGTGACATTACCGAGGCAGAGCTCGGCCCGCTTTTGGACACTCTTTTCGATGGTTTGCCAGAGACTGGCGCGAAGTTGCCTGATCCGGCGGAGTTTGCACTCGAAGGAGGTGTTACGGCGATTGATTTCGACAGTCCGCAATCGATCGCGATCTTTATGCAGGAAGGATTGTCTTTCGATGATCCGGACTTCTTTCCGGCATTCGTTATGAACCGTGTATTGGGGGGTGGGGGTCTTACCTCTCGTCTGGCGACGGAAATCCGAGAAAAACGCGGCCTGACCTACGGTGTTGGGAGCTATATCGCGCAGCGGGATTACGCCAATATCTACGCAGGATCAGTGGCTTCTGCGAACGAAGACATTGCAAAGGCCATCGAATTGGTCCGCGCCGAATGGACCCGCATGGCCGATGGCGGCTTAACACCGGAAGAGCTTGACGCGGCGCAACGGTTTATCACCGGCTCCTATGCGCTCCGGTTTGATGGCAACGGCCGTATTGCAAATGTTCTTACCGGCATGCAGCTTAATGGGTTGCCTGTGTCTTACATGGAAACCCGGAATGAGAGGGTCAACGCGGTTACGCTTGAAGATGTCTCGCGGGTCGCAGCCGGTCTCTTGCGGACCGAAGACCTTCATTTTGTGGTTGTGGGCATGCCGGAGGATCTTCCGACCCAATAGACCTTTCAAGAATCGGGATCGGGTGCTATCCCTAGTGGGATGAACGTCCCCGACCCCAACATACAGCGTGATATTCCTGTAATCCGGCAGCTGAGTGAACATGCCGCAAACCGTATTGCGGCCGGCGAGGTTGTGGAACGGCCAGCGTCAGCTGTCAAAGAACTGGTCGAGAATGCCCTTGATGCGGGCGCATCTGAAATCGCGATCGAGATTGCGCATGGCGGGAAGTCCCTGATCCGTGTGGTCGACAATGGTCACGGTATTCCTGCGGATCAGGTCGCGCTTGCGCTTTCCCGGCATGCCACCTCGAAGATTGACGGTGACGACCTTGTGCATATTCGCACCTTTGGGTTTCGGGGAGAGGCGCTGCCTTCCCTTGGAGCGGTTGGACGGTTGACGCTTACCACGCGGGGGGAGGGCGCCGAAGGGGCGCGTGCGATCTCTGTGGAAGGTGGCGTGATTAGCCCCATTCGCCCGGCGGCACATCCTGTTGGGACCACGGTCGAGCTTCGCGATATCTTTTATGCGACGCCTGCCCGGTTGAAATTTATGCGCACGGATCGCGCCGAAACTCAGGCGATTTCAGATGTCATAAAACGCCTTGCAATGGCCGAGCCCGCAGTCGCCTTCACGCTCACCGAATGTTCCGACGGGGATCGGAGGACCCTGTTTTCGGTCCCCTCAGGACAGGGTGATCTCTTCAGTGCGACTGAGGCACGTCTGACCAAAGTTCTTGGCTCCGAGTTTACCGAAAACGCCGTGCGCGTCGACGCGCCGAAAGAAGGGCTGACGCTCTGGGGTTTTGCTGGGTTGCCGACCTATTCTCGGGGCGCGGCCACGCATCAATTCTTCTTTGTGAACGGTCGGCCTGTCCGGGATAAAATGATGCTGGGGGCATTGCGTGGGGCGTATACGGACTTCCTGTCTCGGGACCGACATCCTGTTGCGGCCTTGTTCATCGACTGTGTGCCTGCCCGTGTTGATGTGAATGTACACCCCGCAAAGTCCGAAGTGCGATTTCGAGATTCGGGCGCGGTGCGCGGTTTGATCGTATCTGGCATTCGTCATGCTTTGGCCGAAGCCGGGCATCGCGCGTCAACAACTGTGTCAGACGGCATGCTTGGCGCGTTTCAATCAGAGCCACAGAACGCGTCAATTTATCAGATGCCGCTGCGGCATGCTGTATCGCCACCTGCGCGTCCACCAAGTGGATTTGCCGAAACGGCCGTTCGGTTCGAGACAAAAGGACCGTCGGAGCCGCCCGAGAGTAGAGATGATGGGCCGCTTGGCGTCGCTCAAGCGCAGTTGCACGAAAACTACATCGTCTCTCAGACGGCGGATGGGCTTGTTATCGTGGATCAGCACGCGGCCCATGAACGATTGGTCTACGAAGAGTTGAAACGGCGTATGTCCGAACATGGTGTAGCGACGCAGGCATTGTTGATCCCCGAAGTGATCGAACTCTCACCAACTGATCGAGACCTGATCTTGTCTCAATCTGAGATGCTGGCGCGGGCCGGGTTGGAGATTGAGGCCTTCGGAGGAACGGCGATTTGCGTTCAAGCCACACCTGCCTTGCTCGGTCAGGTCGACGCACGGCGTCTCATTGAAGACATTTTGGACGAACTATCGGATCAGGGAAGATCGACACGTGTTTCTGATCGCCTAGATGCAGTACTGTCGCGTATCGCCTGTCATGGATCCATAAGATCGGGCCGTACTTTGCGTCGTGAAGAGATGAATGCGCTTCTTCGCGATATGGAGGCGACGCCCTATTCGGGGCAATGCAATCACGGTCGCCCCACATATGTAGAACTCAAACTCTCTGACATTGAAAAACTGTTTGGTCGGCGATGATCAAGATTGGTGATGTTATACTGGATCTCAATGATACCACGACGCAATTGATCTTGGCGGCGGCCACAACCCTTTTCTTGGTTGTGGTTCTTTTGGTTCTTGCGCTCAGGGCCGCTCGCAGATCGGCAGACGCGCTGGCCCCTGTATCGCAAACGCTCGACCAACTTACCCAGACCGTCACCATGTTGGGGACTGCACAGCATCAGCTGACGGGCAATCTCCACGCGGTGTCAGAAGCCCAGGCGACGACGCATGCCCAAGTGGTGCAAATTATGGAACGTCGTTTGGAAGAGGTGCAGCGCGCAATGGGGGAAAGCCTGCATGGCACCGCCACGCGCACCGCACGGTCGCTTGGCGAATTGCACACCCGGCTCGAGACGATTGATAAGGCCCAAACAAAGATCGAAAAATTGTCAGGCGATGTTTTGTCCTTGCAAGATATTCTGTCCAACAAGCAAACGCGGGGTGCGTTCGGCGAAATCCAACTGAACGACATTGTGTCCAAAGCACTCCCGCCGGACGCCTATGCCTTTCAGACAACGTTGTCGAATGGCACGCGCGCAGATTGTTTGATCCATCTTCCGAACCCTCCCGGTTCCATCGTGATTGACAGTAAGTTCCCGCTGGAGGCCTATGAGGCGATGCGCGCAGCCGCCACGGAGGCAGAGCTTAAAGGGGCTGTGGCCGCAATGCGGACATCCGTTCGCAAGCACATCAAGGACATTGCCGCGAAATACATTATCGACGGCGAAACGGCCGAAGGGGCGCTGATGTTCCTTCCGTCAGAGGCCGTCTATGCGGAGCTTCATGCGACCTTCCCAGAGATCGTGCGCGAAGGCTTTGACGCGCGGGTTTGGATTGTGTCGCCAACGACATGCATGGCGACATTGAACACGATGCGCGCAATCCTGAAAGACGCGCGGATGCGGGAACAAGCGGGTGCGATCCGGCGCGAACTCGCACTGCTTTATAAAGATGTGGATCGGCTGGGGGATCGCGTCGGCAATCTAGATCGTCACTTCTCTCAAGCGTCCAAAGACATCGAAGACATTAAGATATCTGCCGCAAAGGCAGGTACACGGGCCAAACGTCTCGACAGTTTCGATTTTGAAGCCAAGGCGGATGAAGGCGCGGAAATTCTTCAACTCAAGAGCTAAGCCCTACAGCCCGCATCAAGTCTGGGCCTGAAAATGTGGGCCAGCCTTTCTGGGGTCCGTCTTTGATGAGGCGCACAAGAGCCGTGTTCACTGGAGCCGCCGCTTTACCCGCCAGCGCGACGATTTCACCATTGAGAACATCAATTTCGGTCTCTCGGTGAGCCGCATAATCTTGCGCCATGGATGTGATGCTTTTGGGGTCGAGTTTTTGTAGTGGCAAAAAGACATTCCGAAAGATCAGATCGGGGGCCTTCAACATGCGGGCCATGAAGTCTGGCGAAAATTTAGATGCCTTTTCATACGCGATGCCATTGGTGCGATAGGCTGTCAGAGCCTCTGTGAAAGCAGCCGATTGGATCAACCGGAAGGGCCTTTGTTCCACCGTTTTCAAAAGGGGCATCCCAGACAGCGCGTTGATCGGGTTTGTGAGGTTGAGGATGAGCTTCCCGTATTGGATGGGTGCTATGTCACGCACGATCCGCATGATACCAGAGCTGGTCTCTGCAAGTCTTTCCATTCCATGATTGTCTTGAACCACGATTTGGCCAGCGCTCGATCTGAAGAGTTCTGTCGAATCTGTCCAAACGACATTGAAGGCGACAAGGCCGGGGATCACCGCCCTTTTGGGAAACTCCCTCGCAAACCGTCGCGCCGGTTCAATACCGTTCATTAAGGATAGAATCGGTGCATCTGAGGCTTGTATCGTCAAATCGGCAACCGCGCGATCTAAGCCCGGTGCTTTGATGGTAACAATGATCAGATCGGTGGTGTCGACATCGGAAAGGCGTTCAGCAAAGCGCAGCGCCGATCCCGGCACCTGGATGGGATTTGGCCCTCCAACTCTCAGCCCATTTTTACGAATTGGGTCGAGGATATTTGGCCGCCCAACAAGTGTCACATCAGAGCCCCCATGGGCCAAAAGCGCGCCTGTGTAGCATCCAATTGCGCCTGCGCCCAAAATTGTGACATGTTGCGTGTTCGCCATGCAGTACCGTTTCACCTCGCCTGCGGCGTCGCAAGGTCAAAGCGTAACGCGCTAGACGGTTTTCGAAACTGGACCATATGTGATCCGAACTAAGGATACCGCCTCATGGGCCTCACGAACCACCCACAACGCTATAGCCTCTCGCATGAATTGCATGCTCGCCCATTTCCTTTGGTGGAGGCACCGGGTTCTGTCTATTACATCGCTGTGACGTCAGACGGGAACATGCGCAAAGATCGCAAGGCCCTTAAAGACTTGCTGGCGTTCTATGATGCGCCCCTTCCTGCGGATGGTGCCAACCATCATTTTGCGGATCTCGGGCGCTTTCGTCTAAAATGGGAACGTCATACGGAGTTTGTGACCTATACATTGATCGCAGATGCCAATTCCGAAATCCCCTTTTCTGGAGAGGCGCATGGCCGTTTTCCTTCCGATTGGCTGGCGAAGGTACCCGGACAGCTGATCACCTCGGTCACGCTCCGCATCGAAGGGCCGATGACGACCAAAGACGCTGAAAAGAAGATCAATAGCGATTTTCGAAAGTGGTTTGTTGGCGAAAGCCTGGCGGCCTCCTTTGTCGTGGAGAAAGAGGCCGTTGTGGCAACGGATTTTCGAATTGATGAAGCTGAAAACGTGCGCATGGCGATTTTTGCCATTGGCCAGGTGGGCTCGCGCCGGCTTGGTCGGATCGTTCAGCGTCTTTTGGAGATCGAAACCTATAAGTCGATGGCGATGCTGACACTGCCGATCGCACGTGAGGTCTTTGGTCGGATCCCGAAGTTGAATGCAGAGCTCACCCATATTGTCTCCGGGATGAAAGATGACAGTGTGACTGCGCTCGAGAAGCTGGATCGGCTGATGGGGATTTCAGCAGAGCTGGAGACACTTTACACACAACACGCTTATCGGTTTTCAGCGGCAAAGGCTTACGGTGCAATTGTCTCGCAACGGGTCGAGGTTTTGAACGAAAGCCGCGCACTGGGTCGTCAGACCTTTGGGGAATTCATGATGCGGCGGTTTGATCCGGCAATGCGCACCTGTGCGGCGGCGGAAAGCGCCCTTGATGAATTGACCACACGGGTTGCGCGCGCGGCGGACCTACTGGGTACGCGCGTGAGTGTTTTGATGAATGAACAAAACCAAAGCCTTCTGTCCCAAATGGACAACCGTGCTGCGCTTCAGCTCCGTCTGCAACAAACGGTCGAAGGCCTTTCCGTTGTCGCGATCAGTTACTACGGCGTAAACCTCGTGGCGTATCTATTGGTCCCGGTCGCAGAGAGCATTGGAATGAGTGAACTTTGGGCGACTGCCGCTTTGGTCCCACCTGTCGTCGGGGCCGTATGGTACATGGTGCGCAGAATTCGGCGCACGCTCCACTCGCGTGAAGCTTAAGCTAAATTCTAAATAACGGTTGCAACATCCGCGGCAAAAGCCCGTTGAACCGAAGCGCCCCTTCTGAGGCCGCAAGGCAGATGCAGGTCTCTCCCAGCTCTGCTACAGGCTGATGATCTAAATCTTCAGTTGCGATTTCAATATCGCCGCGCCCAAACCGATCGCCGTCATCATTGAACGCGCCTTTCAGGACCAAGGTGAGTTCCATACCGTTATGGCCATGTTCCGGCATTTGAATGCCGCCAGGAATGCTCAACAAACGGACAGATGCACTGCCGGATGTCTCAATGATCGATTGCTTCACGCCGTTTCCGATGGATCGCCATTTGACTGCATCCAAATCTCCACCCACCACATCTCGCAATGGTTTTGGAAAAACAAAGTCTTCGGTTTCCCTCTTGGCTTGGATCGGTGTGCCAGTATCAATACGACACATGCACGCTTCCAAAGCTCCGGCTGAGAGTTCTAACGGAATTTGATCTTCAAGCAGCGCACCGCCAACGGCCTCATAGGCCTCAACACCTGCGCGGCTCTCGTCGGACATCGACAAATGAGATGCGATTACCAGGTCAAACGCTTCGGGCAAGTTGCCCGCTGCATAGCCCATCATGAGATCTTCTGAGAGTGTATGTTTTACATTCATAGTCTTTTAACCCAGTGAGTGCCGCAACCGTTCCAATGCCAACCTGATACGGGACTTAATCGTGCCGAGCGGAAGTCCAGTCTGTTCTGCAAGTTCTTGATGCGTCAAATCGCCATAAAATGCGCGTGTTATAATGTCGCGCTGTTTTTCTGGCAGTTCGGCAAGGGCGTCTGCCAGACGGGCAGTGTCCTCTTGCAGTTCGATCACGTCACTTGGTTGCGGCTCAGGTTCAGGACCCCAAGGCAACTCCTCGGGTTCAGGTCGACTACGGCGGCGCAGCATGTCGATTTTCTTGTTTCGTGCAATCGTAAAGACCCATGTCGATACGGATGCCCTACTCGGATCGAACAACGCTGCCTTGTTCCACAAAGTGATCATCGCCTCTTGCGCACATTCCTCCGCCATGGATGCGTCAGCCCCCCCTTTCATAAGGAAGGCCTTCACCCGTGGGGCAAAATGCGAAAACAATTCCGCAAAGGCGTCTTTATCTCTGTGGTCGCGTATTGCGATCATGCGCTCTGTCCAATCCGAATGTGTAAAGCTGTCCATCCGATGAGGGCCTTTCGAGCGTCTAGTTAACCTGACAGGTTTTTCATAACCCGTGTCAGGCAAGAGCGCACCTGCTTTCTCATCGGAGAGAGACTTCAACATATTTGCGTTACGTGACGTGCGACATTTTGGATCACAAAATTCGGTATGATCCAATCAGAGGGGCCCGGCGTAACAAACCAAACAAGAAACGAGTTCCAATGCCTTTTGAATACATCTCTCAACCGCCCCTTAAGATCGCAGTCATCGGTGGCGGCATTTCTGGTTTGGGTGCAGCGCATCTTTTGGCGCAGTCGCACCGCGTAACACTGTTCGAAGCGGACAATCGCCTTGGTGGGCATGCACGTACAGTGATCGCGGGTAAGAACGGCAACCAACCGGTAGATACAGGGTTTATTGTATTCAACGAAGCAAATTATCCGCGCCTGATCCGCTTGTTCGACACGCTCGATATACCAGTAAAGGACAGCAATATGAGCTTTGGTGTGTCGGCAGAGGGCGGAAAGGTTGAGTATGCGCTCAACCGATGGCCACAGCTCTTTTCCCAAAAACGCAACACTATGCGCCCTAAATTCTATGGGATGTTGCGCGATATTCTTCGATTTAACGAGCGCGCATCCACAATTGCCAAAGACACGTCGATTTCCCTCGGAGAGTTGATCGAGAAGCTCCGTCTTGGGGATTGGTTCCAACGATACTATTTGTTGCCGTTCTCTGGGGCCATTTGGTCGACGCCGATCACGCAAATGAAAGAGTTCCCCGCGGCGGCTCTTACACGGTTCTTTCAAAACCACCATCTGATGCAACTTTCTGGACAGCATCAATGGAAAACAGTGGATGGCGGGTCCGTTCAGTATGTTGATCGTCTTGTTTCCGACATGCATCGCCGCGGGGTGGTGACCCGTGTGAAAACGCCGGTTCACTCCGTGAGTCGTCACCAAGAGAGCGTGTGGATCAAGAGCCCCTATGCGGAAGCCGAACAATTCGACCGTGTCGTATTCGCCTGTCACTCTGACCAAGCTTTAAGGCTCCTGAGTGATCCAAGCACGGATGAAAAGCGGCTTCTGGGGGCGATCAAATACTGCGAAAACAAATCCGTTTTGCATGCTGACACATCCGTTATGCCCAAGCGGAAAGGCGCGTGGGCATCCTGGACCTATGTCAGCGATGATCCGGTTCCGACAGGCCCTCTCGGTGTGACATACTGGATGAACTCGCTTCAAAACATCCCAAGCCAAGACGTCATTCTGAATTCGCTCAACCCGCAAAGAGCCATCCGCGAGGATTTGATCTACGATGAAACGAGTTTCGCGCATCCGGTATTTGATCGCGCGGCAATCGAGGCACAGCCGAAATTCAAGGATATCCAGGGTCTAAATAACACGTGGTATTGTGGCGCTTATCTAAAGAATGGGTTTCATGAAGATGGATACTCCAGCGCCGTCGACGTGGTCGAAGACATGGGGGCAATCGCAGCATGGGCGTAACGCTCGATCATGTTCAGGGATCAACCTTCCATGGGCGACGGGGCGCTATCGAAAACGCATTTCGATATGACGTCGATTATATGCTTTTGGACGAAGACGTGTCGGACAAAGACTTGCGCCTATTTTCCCACAACCGTCCCAACATTATGTCGCTTTTCACTCTGGATCATGGCGGCACGCCGGGTGAAGGTTTTGGTGCGGACTGGGTCCGTGCCGTTCTTATTGATAAAGGTTTGACCCAGTTTGTTGAGGGGCGCATTCAGCTACTTGCCCAACCCAGAATGTGGGGTCGGGGCTTCAACCCCGTGAGCTTTTGGTTGGTTTTTGACGCTGATGGTGCGCTTCGCATCGTGATCGCAGAGGTGAATAACACCTTTGGGGAGCGTCATTCCTATCTTTGCCACCGCGATGATTTTGGCCCAATTACAAAGGCCGATCATATCACCGCGGAAAAAATCTTCTACGTGTCGCCGTTTCAAACTGTGGCCGGGGACTATTCATTTCGGTTTGATATTTCAGACGAACGCATTGGTATTTGGATCGATTTCCGCACAGGGGATGAGGGTGTTTACACAACACTCACTGGCGCGCGACATCCTCTGTCTGACCTGCGAGTGTTGAGTATCCTCGCGCGCCGCCCTCTTGGCTTCATGCGCGTCATGTCCCTCATTTATTGGCAGGCACTTCGCTTGAAATTGAAAGGTGCACAATACCGCGTCCGCGGTCTTCCACCACGACTTGGAGTGTCCAGATGAACCAACTCAAGTATCTTATTTTTCTTGTACTCCTTTGGCCAAGCCTGGCCTTCGCGGCGCCTCCCGAGGTGAAGGCGGTGCTCCAGTCACCGGTGCCGAAAGGAACAACCACGGCGAACCTCTTTTCGTTCGACATTTATGATGCCGAGTTATTCACATCGAACGGGGCGCCGTTTTCGATGGCAGAGCCGTTCGCCCTCACTCTGGTATACCGGTATAATTTTTCGGCGGATATTCTGGCGATGGCATCTGTTCGTGAAATTTCGAGGATGGAAGATGTCCCAATGGGCCGATTGAGATCCCTAAGAGATCAACTGAAGAATTGCTTCAGAGACGTACAAAAAGGGGAACGGGTCACAGGTGTAGGGCGCACTGCAAATGTTATCGAATTCTACGTAAATGGCGACAAGACATGTGCGCTTCGTCAGGAAAACCTCCGCGAGCGTTTCTTTAGTATCTGGCTTGGTTCGGACACGCGGGACCCAGACGGAGCCGCCCGTTTGAAAGGGTCTTCATGACGGCGACCCGTTTTCCTCAGTTCAGCCTGTTTGCCGGCATGCTCGCCTTCGCCGGCTTGCCGCTTTACATCCATGCGCCAAAATTTTTCGCTGATAAATATGGGCTGAGCCTATCACTATTGGGCGGTGCGCTCCTTGCGGTCCGTGCACTGGATTTTATTCAAGACCCAGCGCTCGGATGGGTGGCCGATAAACTTCGTGGCTGGCAGGCGCCCGCCGCTGTCATTGCGGCTTTGACCATGGCCATCGGTATGGTTGCGCTCTTTGCGGTCCCCGCGGTGATCGCGCCGATCTGGTGGTTTGTTCTGTGCTTAGCGGTGCTGTTTACCGCCTATAGTTTCTTGTCGATCCTGTTTTACGCTCAAGGTGTTGCAACTGCGACCCGTAACGGAACGGGTGGGCATGTCACGCTCGCCGCGTGGCGGGAGGGTGGTGCTCTTCTTGGGATTTGTCTTGCTGCTGTGTTGCCCACGCTTCTTCAGGGCTTCGGGATATCCGAGCCGCTATCATACTTTGCTTTCATATTCGCGGCACTTGCCATGCTTGCCGCAGCCGCGATGTATTTCGACTGGACCGGTGTCGAGAGCGAGCCGACGCCTGTTTTCGATGCGTTGCGGGACAGGGGCATTCGGCGCTTAATGGTGCTTGGCGTTCTAAACGCGGCACCGGTCGCGGTCTCGTCAACGTTGTTCCTGTTCTTTGTCGGCGACCGGCTCGGCTCAGACGAAGCGGCCGGACCGCTTCTTCTCTTCTTTTTTCTCGCCGCGGCGGCATCCGTACCCGTTTGGGCAAAACTCTCGGAGCGCATTGGGATGAAGCAAACCCTTTTGTGGGGTATGGCCTTGTCCATTGCTGCGTTTGGCTGGGCCGTATTGATCGGCGAAGGTGATATTTTCGTATTTGCCATCATCTGTGTCCTGTCGGGTGCAGCACTGGGTGCAGATATGACATTCTTGCCGGCGCTTTTTGCGCGCCGCATCGAAGTGATCAATATGCCCCCGGGCCTTGGTTTCGGTCTCTGGAACTTTTGTGCGAAACTCTCGCTCGCCCTTGCGGCTGCAACAGTACTTCCCGCATTGGATGGTTTCGGGTTCGAAACCGGCCAGCAAAACACTGACCAAGCACTATGGGGGCTCACCCTCCTCTATGCAGGTTTGCCCTGCTTACTGAAAATAGGCGCGTTTGCGTTTCTTGCGCGCACTGATCTTGGAGATCCAACATGACCATCTATCTCATCTCAGGCGCGATTGGCGCGGTCCTGGTTCTTATGATCCTGATGATCGTGAACAGAACACTCTCGTTCGCGGCGCAGTCCCCGGATGACTATAAAGGCGAAGGAACACCTTTTGACATTCGAGAGGTCTTGGATGGCCACATGATTTGCGAAGGTGTGATTTATGGTCCAACAGGCCGTGTCAGTGCACGCTTCGTTGCAGATATGCATGCCAATTGGAATGGCGATGAAGGTCACATGACGGAAGAGTTCCGGTACGATTCCGGCACAAAACTTGACCGGGAATGGACGCTGAAAGTCATCGACGGCAAGCGGATCGAAGCGACCGCTCCGGATATCATTGGTACCGGCGAAGGTGCTCAAGAAGGGTCTGGCGTGCAGCTGAAATACGCAATCAAACTGCCGGAGACATCGGGCGGTCATGTTCTGAATACAACCGATTGGATGTATTTGATGGAAAATGGCACGATCATGAACCGCTCTCAGATGCGAAAGTTTGGGATCAAAGTGGCGGAGCTTGTCGCGACAATCCGAAAGGCGGCCTAGTTGGAACTGTCCGGGAAAACCTATTGGCTTGTCGGGGCTTCAGAAGGTCTGGGTCGCGCGCTTGCGAAAAAGCTCGACGCGCTCGGGGTCGCCGTTGTGGTATCGGCACGCAATAAAGCGCGATTGACCGAGCTTGCGTCCGAAATGTCGGATCGCACAGTGGTTCTGCCGGTTGATGTCTCAGACATATCAAAGGTGAAGGATGCGGCGTCAAAGCTGCCAGAGGTGGACGGGTTTATCTATGCGGCGGGCACCTACACGCCCTTTTCGGCACAGGACTATGACGCCGAGGCAGCCGAGATGATGTTTGAGGTGAACCTCCAAGGGGCATCCCGTGTCGCTGCAACTCAGATACCCGTTTTCGCAAAACGAAACAAAGGGCATGTTGTCTTCATTGGATCCTTGTCATCCTATGGCGGGCTGCGTGGCTCGATCGGTTACAGCGCATCCAAAGCAGGCATGAAATCTCTGGCCGAAAGCATCCAATGCGATCTCTTCCATACCGATGTGAAGGTCAGCTTGATCCACCCAGGTTTCATCCGGACGCGTCTCACGGACAAAAACGACTTTGATATGCCGCAAATTATGGACCCAGAAGAGGCCGCTGATCTTGTGATCAAAGGCATGCAAAAACGGCAGTTCGAGTACAGCTTTCCAAAGCCGTTTGCACTGTTGTTCCGCGCCAGTCGTCTGTTCCCCGAATGGCTCTATTTCCGGATTTTTGGGCTTACGCAAACGTCACAAGATGCCGCTGATCGTCCCGATCCAAATGGGGAATTGAGCAGTACTTCGTAAGGAATATCCGGTCGCCGTTTACGGTAAAGCGATGGATGGATGTATGCGCGACGGGGATCACAAATTTTGTCGTCGCGCCCGGCGAAAGATCCAGCGCATAGGCCCCAAGCAAGCCAATAATCCCGCCAGAGCTTACAACCAAGCAGTCTTCTTCTAACCCGCGCAGCACCTCAATAAGCCCATACATGATTTGGTCACGAAGTGTGATCTTTCGGGGCACGGCGAGTTCCGGCCAATGGGTGAGCATAGCCGTAAAGAAAGGCTCGAACTCTCCGTCATTTTGTGGAAACGCATATCCTTTTTCTTCAACCAAGGCGTTGCCGAGTTCAAAGAATGGGATTTCGTTCAGACGGGCGTCTTGTGTGTAGGGGAGCGCCATTGCGGCATGTTCCACGGTTTGTTGATGCCGGTTCATCGTCCCGCTGATCACGGCTTTGTATTTTCTGGTGGCTTTCAAATATTGCCCGACGAGTGCTGCCTGTTCCTGCCCTGTCTCCGACAAGTTGTCGTAAGACGTCTCGTCGGTCGCCCCGGTCATCGCCTTCCCGTGGCGCACGATTGTAATTGTTTTCATATATGTTCAGTCCGCTTGTATGCGCGTTTCGGAAACAGGAAAACTGTACGGGGCGCAACCCTTGGCGGGAAATCGGGGTTTCATGTCGCGTTTTCGATTTGCCTGACGCCAGCCTTCGCCTAATCTCGGCCCGAAGAGAGAGAAAGCGATGCAAATGTCCGATTCCGTGAAATTCACGCTCGATGACCGCGAAGTGACAGCTGAGGCCGGGGAAACCATTTGGGAGGTGGCCAAACGTGTGGGCACCGATATCCCGCATCTCTGCCACTCCGGGCAAAAGGGCTATCGCTCTGACGGGAACTGCCGCGCCTGCATGGTGGAAATTGATGGCGAGCGCGTTCTGGCCGCAAGCTGCATCCGCACGCCGACCGAAGGCATGGTGGTGAATTCGCAAAACGCGCGGTCCAAAACGGCCCGTAAAATGGTCATGGAAATGCTGGTCGCCGATCAGCCGGCTCGCGAAGAGGCACGCGATAAATCTTCTCATTTCTGGGATATGGCGGATGCGCAAGGGGTCGAGGCCTCGCGCTTCCCGAAACTGGAACAAGACCGCGTGCCCCTTTTGGACGACAGCCATGTCGCGATGAAGGTCAACCTTGACAGCTGCATTCAATGTAACCTCTGCGTCCGTGCGTGTCGCGAAGTGCAAGTCAATGACGTGATCGGCATGGCGGGTCGCGGTCACGACGCCAAGATCGTCTTCGATATGGATGACCCGATGGGCAATTCCACTTGTGTGGCGTGCGGCGAATGCGTTCAGGCCTGCCCAACAGGGGCCTTGATGCCAGCGGGGGCGATGGATGAAAACCAAGTGGGCGACAGCCAAGACTATGATCGGGAGGTCGAAAGCGTCTGCCCATTCTGCGGTGTCGGCTGTCAGATCAGCCTGAAGATCAAAGATGATAAGGTCGCTTGGGTGGATGGCATTGACGGCCCAGCCAATGAAAACCGCCTTTGCGTGAAAGGCCGCTTCGGCTTCGACTATATCCACCACAAGCACCGTCTAACCAAACCTTTGATCCGCCGCGAAGATGCGCCGGAAAAAGGCCTGAATGTGGATCCCGGAAATCTGATGACCCATTTCCGTGAGGCTTCATGGGACGAGGCGCTGGACGCGGCTGCCAAGGGCCTGAAGGGCCGCGGCAAAGAAGTCGCAGGTTTTGGGTCCGCCAAATGTACGAATGAAGAGGCGTATCTCTTCCAGAAATTCATCCGTCAGGGTTTTGGCCATAACAATGTCGACCATTGTACGCGGCTTTGTCACGCCTCCTCCGTTGCGGCGCTGATGGAAAATGTCGGCTCCGGTGCGGTGACCGCGACATTCAACGAAATTGAAAACGCCGATGTTGCCATCGTCATTGGTGCGAACCCGGTCGAAAACCACCCCGTCGCCGCGACTTATTTTAAGCAATTCGCAAAACGCGGCGGCAAGCTGATCGTTATGGACCCGCGTGGTCAGGCGCTCAAGCGCCACGCAGCGCACATGCTGCAATTCCGCCCGGGCGCGGACGTTTCCATGCTGAATGCGATCATGCATGTCATCATTGAAGAGGAACTCTACGACCGTCAATATATCGAAGCCTACACAGAAAACTTCGAGGCGCAGAAAGAGCATCTGAAAGATTTCACGCCTGAAAAAATGTCCGAGATTTGCGGCATCGACGCCGACACGCTCCGCGCGGTCGCCCGCGATTTTGCGACCGCCAAAGCGGGCATGATTTTCTGGGGCATGGGTGTCAGCCAACATATTCACGGCACCGACAATTCCCGCTGCCTGATCTCGCTGGCCTTTATGTGCGGTCATGTCGGTCGCCCGGGCACGGGGCTTCATCCGCTCCGTGGTCAGAACAATGTGCAAGGGGCGTCCGATGCGGGTCTGATCCCGATGTTCCTGCCGGATTACCAAACCGTCACGGATGATGGTGTCCGCTCCGCCTTTACGGATGTCTGGAACTCTGGCGATTTCTCTGCCGAAAAAGGCCTGACCGTGGTCGAGATTATGGGCGCGATCCATGATGACAACATCAAGGCGATGTATATCTTGGGCGAAAACCCGGCCATGTCCGACCCCGATGTCGATCACGCGCGCGCGGCCTTAGCAAAGCTCGACCATCTGGTGGTCCAAGACATCTTCCTCACGGAAACGGCAAACTATGCCGACGTGATCCTGCCCGCGTCCGCCTTTGCTGAGAAAACGGGCACCGTGACCAACACGAACCGTCAGGTGCAAATGGGCCGTCCAGCTGTCGCCCCTCCGGGAGAGGCGCGCGAGGATTGGGCGATCACGACTGAACTCGCACAGCGCTGTGGCCTCGACTGGGCATACACACATCCCAGTGAAGTCTTTGCTGAAATGAAGCTGAATATGAAGTCGCTCGACAATATCACATGGCAGCGTCTGGAAGGGCAAAACGCTGTGACCTATCCGTCGCTCTCGCCCGACGATCCGGGGCAACCGATTGTGTTCGGCGATGGTTTCCCGCGCCCCGATGGCCGGGGCCGCTTCACGCCTGCCAATGTGATTGCACCGGATGACACGCCAGACGCCGAGTATCCGATGATCCTGACAACGGGTCGCCAGCTAGAGCATTGGCATACGGGGTCCATGACCCGACGGGCAACCGTGCTGGACGCGGTCGAGCCCGAAGCGAATTGCTCGCTGCATCCAAAAACGCTTCGCAGGCTTGGGGTCGAGCCAGGTGGGCTGCTGCGGCTCACCACCAAGCGTGGCTCTATCGAGGTGATGGCCCGCGCTGACCGCGCCGTGGCCGAGGATATGGTCTTCCTGCCCTTCGCCTACGTCGAGGCAGCGGCGAATATCCTGACCAACCCTGCACTTGATCCCTACGGAAAGATTCCGGAGTTCAAGTTTTCAGCCGTGAAGGTTGAGAAAGTGGAGACGGCAATCGCGGCGGAGTAACGCTGCTCATGTTTTGATGCACATGCACCTGACCGCATGAGCGTAGCGAACAAGATACCGCAGTTTCGAGCGCTCCGTCCACGGGCCAGCGCTCGAAGTTTTCGACTGAATAGGTTAATTCGCCTTATGGACATGCCGAACCGCCCACACGACACGTATAAATCGCGCGCGGTGGAAACCCTTGGCCTTTGGAGGGTTGGCGATACCCAGTTTAAAATCTACGGGTTGCTGGCCGAGGGGCGGCAAGTGACCGAAGCCATGAAAACCAAAGCGCGGGACCTAATCGAAACAGGGGCGCTGCCGAGGGCCGAAGTCTTTGGCGCAAGCAATCAGCTCGGTTTTGTCATCATCCATCCCGGCGATACGGGCCTGTCGATCTCCATCCATTGGTGGGCCATGGGCTCTGTCCTCTGCCAGCACTTCCTGCGCTTTCCGGAGTACCAAGACGACGCCGAAGACAGCATTGGCCGTCCGGCTATTGGGTGCGTTTGGGAGCTGGGCTTGATCCAATTCGAGACCGATTTGTGGAAATCTGCAATGATGCGGGGTGCCGGTAGCCCGGAAGACTATCTCGCTGTATTTTACAATCGAGCGAGTGTTTGAGCGCAGCTCCCGTGTCGGCTCTCGATACCGCAGCTGCCGAGGCGGATGGTGATGACCCGGTTATCATCGTAGGCAATCTCGATGATGATCGCCTCCGCGGGTCAACAACGTGCGAGACGCATTGGCATCCTAATGGACTTAGGCGTATGAATACTTCGGTGTCCCCAATTCACCCCTCAGCTCCCCACCTCTGATGGTCCTAAGGCCTGTTCAGAGTGGCAGTATTCGTCAAAGTGTGACGTCTGACCTTCATTTAAACAAATTTTAACGTTATTGAGATGCATGCGCAGACTTTCGCGCGGGGGGTATAATATGATTTGCTCGGGGATCGTTCCCAGTGTGGTGACGGCCACATTGCGGAAATTCGGGTTCCTTAATCAGTGTTTTGTGTTTTTTCGCACGCCCGTTGGGGCCAGTACTGCAACTGCTTTTGCCGCCACGATCGGTTGGGCAGCGATTGCACAGGACTTTACGTTCTGTGTCACCGAGGCTGAGGAAAATGAGGTGGTGGAGGTCAACCATCGGGACCACACATTGGGGTATGTTTCCTTTGAGACCCAAGTGAATAAGAAATCGGTCACTGAAATCACCTATACTTTCATGGACTGTGCCACTGGCGACACCGTCTATGTCGATTTCCTGGAATCCAATCGGAAAAAGAAAAACATCGGCGGTACAAATGTGACGGCCATGGCAATCGCAGTTCGGGACTTGATCGCGGACACCCAACCGAGTTGGGGCAACAATATGGATCGCTTGGTCGAGGAATTGGTCGGGATCGGAGCAACTTTTCAACGCGCGGCAGATGAGCCGCTCACATGTGGGTGTCGCATGGCCTACCCAGAAATTGAACGCTGATCGGGAACCGGAAGACATCAAAGGGTGATGGGGGAAAACACATGAAAAAACTGATCTTCGCAACTGCTGTGCTTGCCGCTATACCGACGCTCGGTCTTGCGCAAGAAACGGGTATTTCGGGCGAAGCAACCTTCGTCTTCAACTCCCTTCTTTTGTTGGTGGGTGGTTTGCTTGTGTTCCTGATGCATGTGGGCTTCGCGATGCTTGAGGGCGGTCTTGTTCAAGAGAAGAACTTGACCACCCAAATGATCAAGAATTTCGGTCTCTTTCTTGTCTCGATGGTTTGCTATTTTTTGATCGGCTACAATCTTATGTATCCGCTCGGGGATTGGGTGCTGGAGGGGTATCTCTCCGCGAATTGGATTTGGGCCTCGGTAGAGCCGGTTGCAGCAACCGCTGGAGATGTCGATATATTCTATGCAACAACGGGATCTGATTTTTTCTTCCAAATCATGTTCTGTGCAGCCGCGGCAACGATCGTATCCGGGACTATTGCTGAACGAATGCGGGTTGGCCCGTTTTTGATTTTCGTCGTCGTCTTGGCTGCGTTTATCTACCCGATCCAAGGGTCGTGGAAATGGGGTGGCGGGTTCTTAGACGCAGCCGGGTTCCTCGATTTTGCCGGGTCGACGATTGTCCACTCGGTTGGTGGTTGGGCCGCCTTAACCGCCGCCATCATTTTGGGGCCACGATTGGGCAAGTATAACGCTGACGGAACAATCAATCCCATAAAGGGCTACAGCGTTCCACTTGCAACGCTTGGTGGTTTCTTGCTTTGGATCGGTTGGTTTGGCTTCAATGGCGCCTCGCAACTTGCCCTCGGGTCGGTCGCAGATGTGGCAGACGTTTCGCGTATCTTTGTGAATACTAATGCCGCTGCGATCGGTGGCGGTCTGGTTGCCTTTTTGCTGACAACGCTTGTTTACAAAAAGATGAGCTTGCCGATGATCCTCAATGGCAGCTTGGGCGGTCTTGTGGCGATCACCGCTGAACCGTTGTTCCCGTCTATGATGCTTGCGACGCTGATCGGCGGGTTGGGCGGTGCTATTGTGGTCTTCGGCGTCGATTTACTAGATCGATTGCGCATTGACGATGTCGTATCCGCGATCCCCGTCCATTTGTTCGCCGGCGTGTTCGGAACGCTTGTCGTACCTTTATCCAACGGGGCCGCCTCCTTCGGTGCACAACTTTTAGGGGTCGGTGTTTACGCCGCATCGACCGTAATTCTAACTGCATTGACTTGGGTTCTGATCAACATATTCATCGGCCTACGCGTAAGCGAAGACGTGGAAGTATCCGGCATGGATTCTGTGCTCGGGGATCAAAACTAACGGCGAAGTGTCGCGTATGCCCAGCCATAGATTGGACCACGTCGCTCGGAGAGTTGATGAGAGCTGAGAACTTGTAAATTGTGGTCGCATAGAAAGTGAGGGCGGCACGTGCGCAGAACCCGAAGAGATCGTGAACAATCTGCGCGCAAAGTCGACTATCGCCACTTGAACCAGCCCTTCGCGCCAGCTTCCCTTTTCTCGGACGTTGAACTGGCCCAAATACACGAGACGGCGCTCGAAATTCTCGAAGAGGCGGGCCTTCGTATACTGAACGCAGAAGCGCGCGATCTCTTGCATCAGGCGGGCGCGCGTGTCGACGAAGACATGGTCCGTATTGGGCGTGATATGATCGGTGCCGCAATCGCGTCAGCCCCGAAGAGTTTCGTCTTCAAAGGTGCGGTGGCTGATCGCGATCAAGTCTTCGAAACGGGGCGCATGGTTTTTGGCCCTGCCGGAGGGTGCCCGAACGCCCATGATCTTGTGCGGGGGCGCCGACCGGGTGATGCTGTGGCCTTTACCGATGCAATAAAACTGCAACAGCATTTCGATGCGATCCATATTCTTGGACCGTCCGCCGAGCCCCAAGACGTGCCGATAGAGCTGCGCCATTACTTCAGTCTCGAAACGCAGATGACCCTCTCGGACAAGCCGCTCACCCATTACGCGCGGGGACGCAGGCAATGTATGGATGGGTTTGACATGGTTCAGATCGGGCGCGGCTTGTCGGATGACGAGTTCCAGAATAACATCTGGATGAAAACGGTGATCAACACCAACTCGCCCCGGCTGATCGACAATCCAATGGCCGAGGGCATTATAGATTTCGCCCGCAATGGCCAAATGCTGATCATCACCCCGTTCTGTCTCTCGGGCGCGATGGCCCCGATCACGGCGGAAGGGGCGTTGACTTTACAACATCTCGAGGTGTTGGCCGGCCTGACGCTGGCCCAAATCGCCAAACCCGGCGCACCAGTCGTCTACGGGGGGTTCAGCTCCAACGTGGACATGAAATCGGGTGCACCGGCCTTTGGCACGCCCGAACATATCAAACTTCTGATGGGGACCGGACAGATGGCTCGCCATCTCGGACTGCCGTGGCGGTCAGGCGCTGGCGCTGCGGGCCCGACCGTTGACATGCAAACCGCGGCAGAGACCCATATGGCGCTCTGGGGCTCTCTTATGGGAAATGCGACACTCACCATTCACGCGGCCGGCTGGCTCGAAGGGGGGCTGACGTTTGGGTATGAAAAGTTCATCATGGATATGGAGGCGCTACAGGTGTTGGCGGAGCTTCCAACGCACCCGATGATCGACCCAGAGGCCACCAAGGCTGCAATCCTAGGGGTCCAACCGGGCGGGCATTTCTTCGACCAACCGCAGACAATGGCGCTCTTCTCGACGGCGTTTTACGAACCGCTGATCGCAAGCTATGCAAATTATGGACTTTGGGAAGAGCAGGGCAAATTGCGCGCAGAAGAGCGTGCCACCCAAAAATGGCAGCACATCCTCGATGAATTTACGCCTCCGCGCGTGTGTGATGGCATCGCAGAAAAGCTTGCGCCCTTTGTGGAGCGACGCACCTCGGAAGGGGGTGCACCGATCCTTGAATAGCTAGCACTTCTTCAGCCAACCTTGGTAGTGAACGATCTCCTCTTGGGTGATTGGCAGGCGGAGTTTCACATCGAAACAGAACTGTCCCTCGCGTTCGAACTCACAGGTTTCACTTATTGGCAGAACAAACTTTGGGATGTGAAGACCAATGAAAGTGGCGCTAGAAACTGGCCAATAGAGCCGATGATCCCGCACAGATAGATCAATCTCGAATTCAAAGAGACCGAGCCTTTCAAAAATGCGTCCGCGACCTGCGCTACGGATTTCAGAACGAAACGAATGTCCATCGAAATCCCGCACCCAAACCTCGCAATCGTCGCAACACTCGATATGAATGTGAACCGGCACGTCTCCGCCCGTCTTTGGAAAACCAAAGATGCGTGAAACAGCTTGCGCCAGCAAAGACGAGCCCGCAGTAACTGTCGCTCGACCCTCGAAGTTACCCTGACCGTCCACGCGATGAAGTTCGCGAACCGATCTCGGAAGTCTGTTGAATATGTCTCCGAGGGTGTCTTGAAAAACACTCATCAAACAATCAACTTGCGACGCAGGTTTGCATCAGGAAGTGCGCAGAGTTCGCTGCGCCCAAAGACCCGATACCGATTGCGCGCAATGCGTTGATAAAGCCAATCTTGCCACCCGCGCGGCAACCACCCCAAAGGCGCCAAAACATAGCGCACCCAGCCCAGATGCCGACTTGCGCGCAAGATCGCAGGCATCGAGGTGAATGCCTCGCCCTTGTCGAGAAGCAGCCAACTGTCGGGATCCTTTGGGTCCAGGCCATAATGGTTCAGCAAAGAGGAGCCCAATTCCGACGAAACAATCGCGATGCGGAACTGATCAGAATGATCAAAGCGGGCAATATTGCGCGCACCCCAGGAACAGAGCGCACAATCTCCATCCATCACTAAGGTTATTTTACGCTCGTCAAACTTTGGGACATTCGGGTCCGCTCGATATGAGTAATTGCTGATCGTCATGGGCGACAGATAAGGCGCAGGATCACTTGTTCAAAGAGACATATTGCCCAATAAAAAAAGCCGCCCAAAGGGACGGCTTTTCAAAGAAAATGGTGCTTCAACTTAACCTTGGCGCGCTTTGAAGCGGCGCTGGGTTTTGTTGATCACGTAAACACGGCCTTTACGGCGCACAACGCGGCAGTCGCGATGGCGCGATTTCAAAGACCGAAGCGAGTTCTTGACCTTCATAATGGTCTCTCCTTGCAGTTCGGCCTCTCGGCCGGTGGGTTGGTGGTGGGCGTAACTGGGATTGAACCAGTGACCCCTTCGATGTCAACGAAGTGCTCTCCCGCTGAGCTATACGCCCGATACCAAAGCAAGCCGCCCCTATGGGACGGCCTTCGCGAACCTGGCCTATACGAAGAGTCGCAGAGGCGTTCAAGGTGTTTTACAATTCGAATGAATGGGTTAGCTTCGTACATAAGGAGCATGTGTATGACGCGAACAGTGTATTCTTTGCGCAAGCCAGAAAACCACCGTGCCTGTATTGTGTTAAATTCAGCCCACAGTGGCCGTGATTATCCAGAGCCGATGGTCGCTGCGTCAAATTTGTCCACGACGCAGCTCAGATCTTCTGAGGATGCTTACGTTGACGAGCTTTTCGGTGCTGCTCCCGGTCTTGGCGTCCCTATGCTTTCTGCGAATTTTCCTCGGGCCTTCGTAGATGTAAACCGCGCGAGCGACGAGCTTGATCCTGCGCTCATTCAAGGGATTTCGAAGCGTTCTATGAACCCGCGTGTGGCTTGTGGCCTTGGGGTCATCCCAAGGGTGGTGGCCGAAGGTCGGGAAATTCGCGCCGGTAAGATGACCTTGATGGCGGCAAAGACACGTCTTTCAAAATATTATTGGCCCTATCACCGCCAGCTGACGCACCTGCTCGATGAAACTCAAAAGGCCTTCGGGTCTGTGTTGTTGTTGGATTGTCACTCTATGCCAAGCCAGGCCGGTGGCGCCGATCCAATTCCTTACGACATCATTCTTGGCGATCGCTTTGGTGCAAGCTGTGGTGGTGACTTAATGGATATCGCGGAATCCTTCTTTGCCGATGCGGGATTTAACACCGGACGGAATGCGCCATTCGCGGGGGCACATCTGGCGCAAAAATATGGCTCGCCCCTCGTCGGTCGCCACGTCATTCAAATCGAGGTCAATCGGGGCCTCTACTTGGATGAGGTGACTGTGGCGAAATCAGAATTGTTTTCGGATGTCCAATCGCGTTTGACGGGTGTTCTTGCGGCACTGATTGATCACCTTTCACCGAAGGCGGCAATGGCGGCCGAATGATCACCGAAGGGCACGCCCCTTCATGATCGCCTCTGACCCAAATTTCTTCCGTATTTCATCTGTCGCTTTTTCAGCTGTTGCTCTCTTGCGAATATCGCCCTCAAGCATATCCGTGAAATGGTCGCCATCGGCCGCCTGGTAGAGCTGACTGATCCCAATACCGATCAACCGAAACGGACCTTCGGCTTGGACCCCTTCCAAAAGAGGTTCTGCGGTTTTGTAGATCCTCTCGGCCATCTGGGTCGGTTCAAACAGTGTTGTACTCCGGGTAAGCCCCCGATGGTTCTGGCGTTTAACTTTCAATGTCACCGTCAAACCCGCGAGCTCTTTCCGCTTTGCGCGATCGGAGACCTGTTCGGATAGCCGCCAGAGATAACCTTTTAAAACATCAACATCGGATTGGTCCTCGTAGAATGTTGTCTCCTTCGAAATACTTTTGACCGGCGCTCTAGCGGTCACACTCCGATAATCTTCGCCACGGCTCAAATGGTAGAGCCGGAGTCCCATAGACCCATAGCGCGCAATCAAATCGTCGCGATCCCAGCGCCGAAGATCTGAGAATGTGGCGAGCCCGTCCGCCGCGAGTTGAGACTGAAGGACTTTGCCCGCGCCCCAGATCTTCTTGATCGGTAGCGGGGCCAAACGATCCAATGTTTCGGCTTTTCCGATGACCGAAAAACCCCGGGGCTTATCCAGATCTGACGCAAGTTTTGCGAGGAACTTGTTGTGGCTCAGGCCGATTGACCCCGATAGGCCGAGTTCGGTTTCCATATGTTTGATCAGCTTGACCAATGCGACTGCCGGGGGATGCCCGTGTAATCGTTCGGTTCCCGTAAGATCAACAAAGGCTTCATCCATGGACAAAGGCTCTACAACCGGGGTGAGCTCTTCCATCATAGCCCGGATTTTGGCTGAAACCTCTGCATAGGCCGACATGCGCGGTTTGATCACCACCGCGTCTGGGCATTTCTTCAATGCTTGAAACATTGGCATTGCGGAATGAACGCCTTGAATCCGGGCTATGTAGCAGGCGGTGGAGACAACACCCCGCCGTCCCCCGCCAATGATCACAGGCTTGTCTCGGATTTCAGGATTGTCCCGCTTTTCGACGCTCGCGTAAAAGGCATCGCAATCCATATGCGCAATCGATAGATCGAAAAGTTCGGGATGGTTGAGCACACGCGGGCTTCGACAATTCGGACAGCGATGTCCAGTTTCGAAAGTGGTAAAGCAATCTCGGCAGAGCGCGGGCATGTACTGCGTTTAACATCGAAGAACCGCCCGCTAAACTGATTTCCGAAGCGGCTCTTCCTCTGCGCTAAATTCGCGCAAGATCGTCTTGGATGGTTTTTACTGCGGCCTTCGGATCTTCGGAGGCCCAGACGGGTCGTCCAACGACGATATAATCTGCTCCCGCCGCGACGGCATCACTCGGTGTTGCGACACGCTTTTGATCGCCAAGATCGGCACCCACAGAGCGCACACCTGGGGTCACAATCAGACGGCCCTGAGATGATGGCAGTTTTCGGATTAAGGCAGCTTCGATGGGAGAGGAAATCACCCCGTCTGCCCCGGCATCAAAGGCACGCTCGGCACGCTTTGCGACGAGATCACTGATGTCGCCGCTCACAGTAAGGCACGCGTCCAAATCGTTTCGATCCAAAGACGTGAGGATTGTAACGGCAAGGATTTTCAGGCCCGACCCTTCTGCACCGCGCCGGGCAGCGGCCACTACATGAGGATCGCCATGGACCGTCAAAAAATCGATGTCGTATTTGGCGAAACCCGCAACTGCCTTTTCAATCGTCGCACTGATATCGAAGAGTTTCATATCGAGAAAGATGCGTTTCCCGAACTCTGTTTTGAGCTCGTTTGCGAGCGCGAGCCCTCCGCCCGTCAGCATCCCCAACCCGATTTTGTAGAATGAGACAGTATCGCCGAGCCGTTCCGCCAAATCGAGACCGGCAACAACGTTTGGCACATCAAGAGCAATTATGAGGCGGTCATCGGCCATATGTCGTCCTTTTCGAAACATGGGTTAACGCCGGCGCAGATGAACGACAAGTCAGACTGGAGTGCATCGGCCTTTTCTGATTTACAGCGGCTATGAACACGACTGACTGGACGGACTACACCGATGCGGCGTCAGCCGTGGCTGCGCTCGAGACGTTATATTCCGCTGCGGTTACAGAGCTCCGCGCAGCATTTTCTGCAGCAACCTCTGGCGATGCCCCAACGCGCCGTATTAGGGCATACTATCCGGCGATAGAGTTAAAGACCTCGTCGTTTGATATCCATGAGCCACGCCAAAGCTATGGCTACGTGGCGGGGCCTGGCATCTATCAAACCACGATCACGCGGCCCGATCTGTTTCGATCCTACCTGACGCATCAGTTGCGCGAAGTGATGTCGGCGCACAAAGTGTCTGTGCGCGTCGGATATTCAGATACGCCGATCCCAATCCATTTCGCACTTGGTGATGATGCCGCTTCGTTGACCGGACAAATGCCGGATGAGTTTGATCTCCGGGACGTGTTTGATGTCCCAGATCTCGCCACGATCAATGACACGATTGCAAATGGCGATCTGACCCAAGACGAAGAGGAACGACCCCTTGCGCCATTCACGGCCCAACGGGTGGATTATTCGCTTGCGCGCCTTTCTCATTACACGGCCACGCGACCGGAGCATTTCCAAAAATTCGTACTTTTTACGAATTACCAATTCTACGTCACCGAGTTTGAAGAAATCGCAAGGGAGGCGATTGGCGATCCCGAAAGTGGGTATGAAAGTTTTGTGGGGCCCGGCAATATCGAGATCACAACGCCAGATGCCCCATTGCTTCCGCCATCGAAACTCCCCCAAATGCCAAGCTATCACTTGAAACGATCAGACGGGATGGGGATCACATTGGTCAATATCGGTGTGGGTCCTTCAAATGCAAAAACAGCCACGGATCATATCGCTGTTCTGCGTCCCCATGCCTGGGTTATGGTTGGTCATTGCGGGGGGCTCCGCAACTCCCAACAGCTTGGCGATTTTGTCCTCGCACATGCCTATGTCCGGGAAGATCATGTTCTGGATGAAGATCTGCCTGTATGGGTTCCGATCCCCGCGCTCGCGGAAATTCAAATCGCCCTTCAAGATGCGGTTGCCGAAATCACGCAGTTGAACGGTTATGACCTCAAGCAGATCATGCGAACGGGCACGGTTGCGACAATCGACAACCGGAACTGGGAATTGCGGGAGCAATCGGGGCCGGTTCAACGCCTTTCGATGTCGCGCGCGATTGCGCTGGATATGGAAAGCGGCACAATCGCGGCGAACGGGTTTCGGCTTCGGGTGCCTTATGGGACGTTGCTCTGTGTGTCTGACAAGCCGTTGCACGGGGAATTGAAACTCCCAGGTATGGCAAGCGCCTTCTATCAAACTCAAGTGTCTCGTCATTTGAAGATTGGTGTTAAGGCAATGGAGCTTTTGCGGGAGACACCGCAGGCCCAGCTTCATTCGCGGAAGTTGCGGAGCTTCGCGGAAACCGCATTTCGTTAGTCCCGCTCACCGTCCAAAGCAACACGAATGGCCTCAAGATGCGGGAGCGCTGATGCAAAGGTGTCGACCCCGAGGTCTGCCACCAAAGGCGAAAGTCGTTCATTGACGACATGATTGATCTCTTTAACGAAAGGGTCAGCTTGCGATGTGGCGTAGGCGATCTTTGATCTCGCATCGGCTGGATTTGGTGCAAATGCAATCAAACTCCGTGCTTCCAACATGGACAGGGAGTGCGTCACGGACGTTTTTGGAAGTTGAAAGGCTTTCGCAATTTCGAGGGGCGTTCGGCCTTCAGGTCTTCGGACCAAGTGGCCGAGCATTCCGAATTCCCGGGAGGTCATTCGACCCGGCAGATGATCTTCCAGCAAAGTCGTGCTCAGCTGGAAGATAATTCCGATTTCGGTGAAAAACCGATATGTCAGTTGCTCTGCCTCAAGCGTCATTCAAAATACGTGTCTCCAGCCCCCATCGCGGTGTCGCGATGGCACTCGATCCGTATCCCAATCGGGACAGCATTTGTACAGTGTGACCTTCTGGGGCCAACATTTGATGCACTAACGTGTATTCGTCTTTCATTTCCACATATTCTTGAAGGGCTTGAGACACCGGATGCAATCCCACGCCGATCTCGGTTGTTTTCAATCCTAACCTCATGAAACGTCGACCAGCCTCTAGTTGATCTGTCCGCGTGTTTCCTGCTGTTGTAATGACAGCGTAGTGCGGCGTCTGATCGAGCATCTCCAAATATCCAGCTAAGAACCCCTGAAACCCGAAATGCGTCGGATCGCTCAGCGTGGCTTCATCCATCAAACCCACGCGGCGCAGAACCTCAAACAACGGTTCGCGCATCTCGATCCCGTCCGGGTTTGCATTAATCTCCGCTTTGCCGATGCGCATGAGGTCGACCGACTCTTTGAAGGTATAAGGGGTCAGGACTTCGATTTCGAAGGCGCGTTTCGTCAGCTCTCGAAGCCTCTGGACGTCTTGCGGATCACTATAGATGTCCGCAAACCCTTCCAGTGCCGACAGGTCGGCCTCGGACAATTTCTCTGCCTTATAGGATCCTTTGTCCGAGTGGCGATTTACGATTTGACTGGCCAGCGGGTCTCGCACCCCACCTTCCACAAGTTTTACAAACGCAACCGGTCCAACATCGCCTTCGGGAAACTGGGTGATCTGTGCCTCCCAGCCCCCTGCCGCTGCCGCCAGCACCGTGTTTTCTATAAAGCAACCCAAACCGATATATAGCTGCCGCTGGAACGGGTCTGTTGCTGGCAACTCCCGCGTTTTGTCCCGGTGGATGAAGAAACTGTCTTCGCCCAATAATTCGATGAGCCATGGCTGAATATTATGAGGGTTCGGCGAGAGGACGGCGAAGGCTAAGGCTTGTTTACGCGGATCAGCATAGACGCCGACATCCCATGGGGACAATGCAGCATGCGGCGTACGGGTTGCCAAGAAACTCGTTCCGGCCGCGGCCGCGACGATTGTCCCACCACCAAGTATCTTCAGGAATTGTCTGCGTGACGGCATTTTGAATCTCCAACTAATACGATATCGAACTAATATAGTGCGATATCGTATCAGTCAATACCTTTGAGAGCCAATGATCTAAGTCAATTTTCTTGACAGGTGGTGGTCATCCGCAGATGTGAAAAACACCCGCAAACAATTACTCTGTTCAGTAAATGAAAGTTCTTGTCTCTACAGCGCTCACCTTGGGGGTTATTGGAACCGCCGGTTGGGCAGAGGTTTCAGCGGGAGGATTGCTTCTTGCTGAAAAGTCCTGTGAAGCATTTGAATCTAAAAACAAACGTACGAACCCAGGGCAAGTTCGCATACAAATCGGATCATCCTATGAAGTGCTGGCCTTAAACAAGCCAGGCGGTGAATGGTACCAAATTAGGGTGCCCACTCAAAGCGGTGTAGAAAAGCGATGGGTTTTGTCGTCATGTGGCGGATACGTTAGATCTCTCGAGAATAATGTCGTTTCCACCTCAAGTGAAAATGCGACTGATCTTTTAATTGCTCTTCAATGGCAGCCCACTTTCTGTGAACGTGTTCCCTCCGCCCGTGAATGTGGTTTAGTCAATAGTGGGCGTTTTCAACGCGCAAGCCAACAACTGTCCCTGCATGGCCTATGGCCGCAACCAAACGGTACGTTCTATTGCGGTGTTTCAAGTGAAATTGTTGCGCGGGATCAGAACGGTGATTGGCGAGACTTGCCAGCGCTCCAGCTAGATAAAGAAACACAGCAACACCTTGCAGAAAGCATGCCAGGCGTGTTCAGCGGTTTGCACCGGCATGAATGGTACAAGCACGGCACCTGCTATTTTGCTGACGGTGCTGCTGATGAGTATTTCGACGACGCGTTGTTCGTCACGGACGCGATAAACGACGCCGTTTCGGATGTGTTTGTACAGTCTCTTGGGTCTTATGTGTCAGCGAGCATCATTCGCTTTGCATTTGACGTGGCTTTTGGCGATGGCGCAGGGGATCGCGTTCAAATAAAATGTTATCAGGATGGTGACCGCATTCTCATTCAAGAACTCCGGGTCGCGCTACGCGGTCAAATTACACCCACTGCAGATATAGGCGCTCTCATTTTGGCGGGCACGCCGCGCGCTGTGGGGTGTGATGGCGGCCTTATTGATCCGTCCGGCCTCCAGTAGCCGCTCGGAAAAACAGAATTTTGGAAGCAGTCTTGAGCGGGCGTGACCTCTTTCTTATCTGTATTCCAAAGGCCTGCATCAGGCGTGCCTCTGAGAGGGCGCTGACTACTCGCGGGTGCTTAGACGAGGAGACTAGATATGAACTTAGAGAAGTTCACCGATCGTGCGCGCGGATTTATTCAAGCGGCGCAAACAATTGCATTGAGAGAAAATCATCAACGACTGACGCCTGACCACATTCTGAAGGCGCTCTTGGATGATGAACAAGGTCTTGCCGCCAATCTTATTTCGGCGGCGGGCGGTGATCCCCGACAAGTTGTGTCAGAAGTGGATGCAGCACTTGCGAAACAGTCCAAGGTGACGGGCAGCGACAGCGTCTATCTTGATACGGCCACAGGAAAGGTGCTCGCCGAGGCTGAAAAAATTGCCGGCAAGGCTGGGGACAGTTTTGTGCCCGTAGAGCGCGTGCTGACCGCGCTTGCCATTGTAAAGTCTGATGCGGCACGGGCGCTGAAACAAGCCGGTGTCACGGCCCAGGGTCTAAATGCTGCCATCAATGACGTGCGCAAAGGGCGGACTGCCGATAGCGCGAGCGCCGAAGACAGTTACGAGGCGTTGAAGAAGTATGCGCGCGATCTGACCGAGGCCGCACGAGACGGAAAGATTGATCCAATTATAGGGCGTGACGAAGAAATCCGCCGCGCGATGCAGGTTCTATCGCGCCGCACAAAAAACAATCCCGTTTTGATTGGCGAACCAGGTGTGGGGAAGACCGCAATTGCCGAGGGGCTCGCGCTTCGGATCGTAAATGGCGATGTTCCCGAACGCCTCGAGAACAAAATGTTGATGGCCCTCGACATGGGGGCTTTGATTGCGGGCGCAAAATACCGCGGTGAATTCGAAGAAAGGTTGAAGGCGGTTCTAAGTGAAGTCACGTCCGCGACGGGTGACATCATCTTATTCATTGATGAGATGCACACTCTCGTTGGGGCCGGGAAGACAGATGGCGCGATGGACGCCTCAAATCTGTTGAAACCTGCGCTCGCGCGCGGCGAGCTTCACTGTGTTGGCGCAACGACGCTAGATGAGTATCGCAAGCATGTCGAAAAAGATGCGGCGCTGGCGCGGCGGTTTCAACCTGTTCTGGTGGATGAACCAACCGTAGAGGACACAATTTCGATCCTTCGTGGGATCAAGGAAAAATACGAACTCCATCACGGCATCCGTATCTCCGATAGCGCGCTGGTCTCGGCGGCGACGCTCTCTCATCGCTACATCACCGATCGCTTTTTGCCGGATAAAGCAATCGATCTGATGGACGAGGCCGCGTCGCGTCTTCGCATGGAGGTCGACAGCAAACCGGAAGAGCTTGACGCGATCGACCGTGAACTCTTGCAAAAACAGATCGAGGCCGAAGCGCTGAAGAAAGAAACGGATGCAGCGTCAAAGGATCGGTTGAAAAACCTCGAAAAAGAACTGGCAGAACTTCAACAGCAATCGTCAGAGATGACAGCGCGCTGGCAGGCCGAACGCGATAAACTGGCGGGTGCAAGAGATATCAAAGAACAGCTAGATCAAGCGCGGATCGATTTTGAAACCGCGAGACGCGCTGGCGATCTCGCGAAGATGGGTGAACTCCAATATGGTGTCATCCCTCAACTCGAGAAGGATCTTCACGCCGCAGAGCAGACCGGCGATGACGTGATGGTCGAAGAGGCGGTACGCCCCGAACACATTGCCAGCGTTGTCGAGCGGTGGACCGGGATCCCCGTCGATAAGATGTTGGAAGGGGAACGTGAAAAACTGCTGCGCATGGAAGACGAAATCGGCAAGCGCGTGATCGGGCAAACCGACGCCGTTCATGCGGTGTCCAACGCCGTACGTCGGGCGCGGGCCGGTCTCAACGATCCCAAGCGGCCATTAGGCTCGTTTATGTTCCTGGGACCGACGGGTGTTGGAAAGACAGAATTGACCAAAGCGTTGGCCGAATTCCTCTTTGACGACGATACGGCCTTGGTTCGGATTGACATGTCAGAGTTCATGGAAAAACACTCGGTCGCCCGACTGATCGGTGCGCCTCCGGGCTATGTTGGATATGACGAAGGTGGTGTCTTGACCGAGGCGGTACGCCGTCGACCTTACCAGGTCCTGTTGTTTGACGAGGTCGAAAAGGCCCACCCGGATGTGTTCAACGTGCTCCTCCAGGTTTTGGATGACGGGCAATTAACAGACGGGCAGGGCCGAACCGTCGATTTCAAGCAGACATTGATCATTCTAACGTCAAATCTCGGTGCGCAAGCGCTCAGCGTGTTGCCCGATGGCGCCGATAGCGAAGAGGCCAAAGATCAGGTCATGGCGGCGGTGCGTGCCCATTTCAGGCCAGAGTTCCTCAACCGTTTGGACGAGATTGTGCTCTTTGATCGCCTCAGTCGCGCGAATATGGACGGGATTGTGGACATCCAGTTGGCCATTCTGGGCAAGCGTCTCGCGGGTCGAAAGATCGAGCTCAATGTCGATGAAGCTGCACAAACCTGGCTCGCCAATCAAGGCTATGATCCGGTCTATGGAGCCCGCCCGTTGAAACGGGTCATCCAGAAAGCACTTCAGGATGAGTTGGCCGAACTCCTTCTTGGTGGAGTGATCTTAGACGGGGCGACGGTTGATGTCTCTGCGGATGACGCGGGGCTTGTCATTAATGGATTGGCCAAAACGCCGAAAGTTCCGAAGGGCGCGCCATTGCATTAAATGATATGGGGCCGGTATCACCGGCCCCAAATCACTTACGATCCTGGGATGATCACCGCGTCAATCACGTGGATCACGCCATTGGACGCTTCAACGTCGGCAGCGACAACAGTCGCTTCGTCGATTTTCACACCGTCTGTCGCGTCAACCATTGCTTCTGTCCCTTCGACAGTTGCGACGCTCAGCGATTTGCCCGCGATATCGCCGGACATCACTTTTCCGGGGATAACGTGGTATGTAAGGATCGAAACGAGCTGATCTTTGTTCTCTGGAAGCAGAAGGGATTCAACCGTTCCTTCTGGAAGCGCTGCGAAGGCTTCATCTGTTGGTGCGAACACTGTGAATGGGCCCTCGCCCTTCAATGTCTCAACCAAACCTGCTGCTTGAACAGCGGCGACCAAGGTTTCAAAAGAACCTGCGCTGATGGCCGTGTCAACGATGTCTTTTTTCATGCCGCCAGCAAAAGCAACTGGTGCAAATGCGAGCGCAGCTGTTGCTGCAATAACGGTACGACGTAGCATATGTGTGTCTCCTCTTTGATGTTACACGCCTTCGTTACGCAGTCGCCCCATATGCGGATGTCGGCGGTATTCTGCAGGGCGTGTTTGACTGTATATATTTCGTGCTAAGCGGCGCCTTTTGCGCATTTCCAGTCACAGTTCCGTCAATAGTTGTGAAGTTTTGGCCTGAATTTCGATTGAAAGAATTCCAACGACAACGTGAGAACCTATCTATGGCGCGGCGTCCCCGATCTGTGGCAAAGCATTCTTAACAGTCGGAGGATGCCCCATGCCCAAATACTCACTGCCTGCTGATATGGTCACGCCTAAGTCGGATTGGCTCAACCGCCGTGCCTTCATCGCAAGTCTCGGCGCGTCTGCTATTGCAGGCCCTAGCCTTGCCACCACGATCGAAGGCAATGAGTTAGAACCAACATCCTGGGACGCGATCACCAAATACAATAATTTCTACGAGTTTGGGACGGGAAAGTCGGATCCTTTCCAAAATGCTGACGCGCTGACCACTGACCCGTGGAGCATCGAGATCGGTGGCCTGGTGGCCAATCCGATAAAGATGTCCTTCGAGGATCTCATTTCAGAAATGCCAATGGTCGATCGTATTTATCGCTTCCGCTGCGTCGAGGCATGGTCATCGGTTGTGCCATGGAATGGCTTCGAATTGGCCCGGCTCTTGGAAAAGGTGGAACCGACCGAAGAGGCGAAATACGTGGCGTTTGAAACGCTTTACCGTCCCGATGAGATGCCCGGTCAACGCCGCGACCTGTATCCCTGGCCCTATGTGGAGGGCTTGCGCCTGGACGAGGCGATGCATCCACTAACTTTGCTCGCAACTGGCGTTTATGGAGAGCCAATGCCAAATCAAAAGGGCGCACCCATCCGGTTGGTTGTGCCTTGGAAGTATGGCTTCAAGTCGATCAAAAGCATCGTGAAAATCACCCTTACCGCCGAAGAGCCACCAACCACGTGGAACGTCATTCAGCCAAGGGAATATGGGTTCTATTCCAATGTTAATCCACGTGTGGACCATCCACGCTGGTCGCAAGCGACAGAGCGCCCGATCGGAAAAGGCCTGTTTGCTCCACGCCAAGAAACACTGATGTTCAATGGCTATGAGGAGCATGTTGCAAGCCTTTACGAAGGTATGGACCTGACCAAATTCTTCTGATGCAGGATCGGCGCGCCACCGCCGCCCACGTCAACCGAGCGTAAGACACCGTCCTGACGCGGTAAATTGGTTTCTGTAACCCTGCGGCTTTGCGACAACAAATGCGCTCCCGGTTTGCGGGTTGTATCGAACACTAAAGCGGAACGCTGCGGCTCTTTGGCCAACCGCGTCCACGGTGTTCTTCACCTGCCGTCTGAGAACAATTCGGTCTTCTTTGGCATTGACCACCTTGCTCGATCTTTCGACGATGGTGCCGTTCAAACGATCTGCTGTAGGCTCGATCAATTTAACCTTTTTGGTCGACAGATCATACTGAATAACGGAGGTTTGCGGGATCCATCCGCCGCTATTGGATGTGTCGGTTAACACACATCTCATTGTCACGGGCGACGCCGAGACCGACGCGACGGATAGTGATAAGAGCACAAATAGTGTTGCTGAGAGGTTGGAATACTTCATAATAACGATCTTTCTATAACATGTCGTCAGTGTATCAGGTTGGGTGGGATTTGTGCTCTGCAAAATTTGTCGCTCACACCGATTTTTCACGAACATCTGACAATTGCGTGCCAAGGGGTGAAACATATTCGTTGGTTTGATAGGCCCCCCTCATGGTACGAAATGCACTCCAATCTGCGATAAGAATTTTGCCAGCCTGGCCAATCTACGTGATTGGGTTTGGTCCAGCCGCGTGGTGGACATATCTCGCGGTTACAAATCAGCTTGGCGCTGAACCCGCGATCGCCTTGGAACATAAACTTGGGCTCTTTGCGCTACAGCTCCTGATCGTCAGTCTTATGATCACGCCGATCAGAGATTGGTTTTCGGTGAACTTTATCAAGTATCGCCGCGCGGTCGGGCTCATGGCGTTTTATTATGTGCTGTTACATCTCGCTGCATATCTGCTGCTTGATCATCAGGTGCACTGGATCGGCTGGGACGCTGTGATCAAAGATGTCACGAAGCGCCCCTACATCTTCATCGGTGTTGCTGCGTTGGTTGTTCTTGTGCCGCTTGCACTTACGTCAAACAACTTGGCGATCCGGAAAATGGGCCCACTTCGGTGGCGTGTCCTACACCAGCTGTCTTACGTCGCTATTCTGGCGGGTGCGGCGCATTTTGTCTTGCTGAAGAAGACCTGGCAGATTGAACCGATTGTCTATTGCTGTATTGCCTCCGTTTTGGTCGCCTATCGCTTTCGCGGCGCTCTCAACTCTCTCAAATTTGCACAAATTCAGCCCAAATAGCTTCAGACTTTAGAAGGACGTCCGGCCCTATTTTGCGATCAACCCAGGTTGAACGCGCATAGGTGGAGAGTTGGATTACAGTAAATGGCGGACCTAACCTACAGCACGGGGTCGGCCGCGCAGTTCGCAGAAACCATACTCGGCGATGGTGTTACCGTGAATTCGGCCACACTCATCGGCGGTGCCGACCAATACCGTATTTTTTCGGGAGGCAACACAAACGCGCCGGATCTGACCCAAGGCAACGAGGGAGTTGTTTTTTCCACCGGAACGGCGGATCGCTTCAACGACGACGATGCGAACAACAATCAGGTCAGTGCATCTTTTGGAAATCCGGGCGATGCGGACTTGGACGCAATCTCTACGGGAACAACGGGTGACGCATCTGGTATCGAAATCAATTTCACGGCGAATTTCACGGGCCAAGTCCAATTTGTCCTGACCTTCGGTTCAGAGGAATTTCCAGATTATCTCAACACGCAATTTAACGACATTGCCGCTGTCTTTTTGGACGGCGCCGTGGTGCCTATTCCAAACACCACCAATGGTTATTTCGACGTCAACACGATCACGGACACAGGCTTTACCGACAATACCGGTGCGACGGCACCCTTCCAAGATCAAACGGATTTCAATGGTCTTCTGACCGAGCGTTTGGTCTCGATCGATGTCGTCAACGGCCAAACATACACGATAAAAATCGCCGTTGCTGATGTTGCAGATACATCATTTGACAGCACGGTATTGCTCAGTGCGATCTGCTTCTGCGCCGGCACGCCTATCCTTACGCCCACCGGGCCTTGCGCCGTCGAGGACCTCTCGGTTGGCCGCGAAGTTGTGACACGAGATGGGGGCACAAAGCCTATTGGGTGGATCGGAATGTCTGAGGTTTTTGCCCGAGGAGAGCTCGCCCCTGTCCACTTCTCAAAGGGCGCGATTGGAAATTCGGACGCATTTGAAGTGTCCCCCAATCACAAGGTTCTGATCGACGATTGGCGCGCTCTTCTTATGACGGGCGCGGCGGAGGTTCTTGTTCCCGCAAAAGAGCTTGTGAACGGAGATACGATTGTTCGCCTTCGCCGTAATCACGTTCGCTATTTCCACATCCTTCTCGATGACCATGATCTGTTACAGTCAAACGGGATTTGGACAGAGAGCTTTTTCCCAGGTCGGGAAGCGCTTCGTGCCCTAGCGCCCGAAACGCGACAGGAGCTTGAAGAGCAGTTTCCAGACTTGGTCGCGGCGGCTGCTGCCGGTCAAGTTTGCCGCGGATCGGCCAAATCTTTTGAGGCACGCGCGTTAGCCGCCGTTCAACCGTAACTTTTGTTGGCATCTGGAGCGCCGCCGATTACACGCTGTTGCCATGACTGATTTGCAACAAATCAACGCCGAGTGCTTGAACCCGATGGACTTTGACACGCTCGGTGCCGACCCATCCGATCCACCGAAGATTCTGCTTCTCTATGGGTCCCTTCGGAAGACATCATATTCCAAACTGATGGCCGAAGAAGCAGCGCGGGTCTTGTCCGCTTTGGGCGCCACCTGCAAGATATTTGATCCCTCCGGACTGCCCCTCCCGGATGATGCGGACGCTTCTCACGAGAAGGTTGCTGAACTCCGAGATATGGTGACGTGGTGCGACGGGATGGTTTGGTCGAGCCCCGAACGCCATGGTGCAATGACGGGCATCATGAAGGCTCAGATCGATTGGATTCCGTTGTCGATGGGGGGTGTACGGCCGACCCAGGGCAAAACTCTCGCTGTTATGCAGGTCTGTGGCGGCAGTCAGAGCTTCAACACCGTGAACCAACTTCGGATTTTGGGGCGTTGGATGCGCCTTTTGACAATTCCAAATCAATCTTCGGTCCCAAAGGCTTTCTTGGAATTTGCAAACGGTCGTATGAAGCCCAGCCCCTATTACAACCGCATGGTCGACGTGATGGAAGAATTGATGAAGTTCACCATCCTTACGCGGGACCGGAGGGATTATCTTCTGGACCGTTATTCAGAGCGTGTTGAAACGCGGGAAGAACTGTCAAAGCGTGTCAATCAAGAGACTGCAGTCTAACGTCCAGGACACTCGAACGACGCATCAGAGAGATCACAATGGTCAAACAGCTTATGATCAACGGCTTTGCCAAAATTGGCTTTAAAGTCACCCGGCACAAGGTCTTTTGGCCGAAAGATGTGGTCTTTATCCATATTGGAAAAAATGCGGGGACACAGATCAAACACCTTTCGACACAGATTAACGCTCTGCAATCTGACACAATGGTACAGCCGTGACTTGGCATTTTATGACCTCTGTCAGCGTTGGATAGAGCACCGCGGTTAGATTGTGCGGACAGGGGCGAACGCTTGGCCGGATGAACTTCACGCCCCCTTGGCCACATAGGGTCACGGATTGGGTTTGGGGATTATCGAAATGGACATGTAATTGCTGAGATTGCTCGGCGCGGCAAAATTTTGTGCCGAGGCGGGCACGGCAAGACAGTCAATAACCACAAAAACTGTGATCGCATCATACATTCTATAGGTACGGATGCCCTAGGCTTACAACTCTTTGTTGGTCAACGGAGTGTGACAGCAAGGGTGTCCATAATCAGGCGCAGTACGACAGTGGCCGCAACAGTGCCGCACCAAGTCGCGCCCACCCAGAGCAAACCCTTGTAATAGTAGCGTCGGTACTTGGCCTTGATCGGATCATCACTGCGGGCGCCGGGGCTGAAATGGGTGACAAGAAACGGTGTTGGCGTGAGATAGGACCAGATTTTTGTAGGGTATTTGCCAGCTTCCCCTGTGATATGGGTCATGCGCCACTGGCTCAGATCACGCCAGAACTTCGCCGTTTTATATGTTGCATAGCCCAGCAGGCAGATGATGAGAAATCCATGAAATACGCTGAGAAACTCGGCCAGTATTGTGTCCGAGCGTGCAAGGGCACCAAAGAACCTGTCCCTTAGAGCAATCATTCTTGCTTAACTCCACGTCTGCACTCATTCATCTTATGACAAATAACAGTTTAATTTCTTCGGTTTTGACTCGTTTGTCAGCAGTGCTTCGTGAACACATCGCATGCTTTGCGCTTGCGCGTTTCGCTGATCCAAAGATTGCGCGTGATCCGAAAGACCCACCGATCCAGTGGCAGGCTCGGGTCCCATTTCGCATTATTCTTCATGGCCTGAACGCACGCATCCTGAACCAAGTCATCTGCCTCCCTTTGGGATCGCTTCAGGTTTAAGGCAAACCGCCGCAGCCGGGGCAACATGGCAATCAGCTCTGTTTTCAGGTTCGCTGACAAAGATGGCTCCTCGCGCGTCTTGCCCCCGCCCACATGGATATTGGCTGCCCGCTCTTCGGCGACGGTCGTTTCCCACGCTATCTCGCGCCCACCAGGCCCGTAATCGTGGCACATAAAGAGGCGCGTCTCACCTGGCAGGGTCAGAACTTTTTGGATCGAGTCATAAAGCACGCTCGGGAAATCCGCACGCGCCGAGCCGCCATCTGGCATGAAAAGCGTGTCACCCACAAAAGCCGCATCGCCGATCACATGCACCATGCACGCGGGCGTATGTCCCGGCGTGGCCATGGCATAGGCCGCCATTCCGCCAATCATATAAGTTTCGCCATCGGACAAAAGCCGGTCAAACTGGCTCCCGTCGCGCTGAAACTCGGTCCCTTCGTTAAACACTTTGCCGAACATGTCTTGGACTTGGACAATCTTCTCGCTGATCATGATCTGCCCGCCAAGCCGCTCTTGAATGTACGGCGCGGCCGAGAGGTGGTCGGCATGGACATGGGTCTCTATAATCCAGTCCAGCGTCAGTCCCCGCTCGGTTATATATTCAATGATCTCGTCGGCACTGGTGCTGGTGATCCGCCCGGCCGCGTAATCAATATCCATTACGCTATCGATGACAGCACATGCTGGCCCGTTCGGCTCCTGCACGACCTAGCTGATTGTGTTGGACACGTCGTCGAAGAAGCCGGTTACCCTTGGTTTGGTCATGGTATGCTCCATCTTTTGCACCGAGTTTAGATTCGCGCGCACAGATTGCAAACGCATAGCACGGGTTGCGACCAAGCGAAGTTTGCGTACAGCTTGTTTCGAATTTTATTTCGTGTTTCAATTAGCGCGTTATTTCTAGGCCATGAATATGTTCAAGTTTTTAAAACGACGAAACACGCAATTTATGAATGACCAAGCAAGTGGCTTGGGTGATAAATTTACTGCATCTACTTTGAAAAAAACTGACCACAGCCACTCAATCGGTTCAGATGGGTATCGATTTGTAGCTGTGGATGTTGAAACTGCGAATGAGGACAATTCGACAATTTGTCAGATCGGAGTGGCATGTGTTGATCGGTCGAACACTATACAGACTTTCTCGATCTTGGTTGATCCAGACGTTGAGTTCTCTGATTTCAATGTATCCGTACATGGAATAACTGAGGACTTGGTTGCGGGCGCACCGCTGTTCCCAGAGGTTCTGGCGTCGTTGCGTGCGTTTTTAGAACGAAACATTTTGATCCAACATAGCCCATTCGACAGACGGGCATTTGATGCAGCTTGCGCATTGTACGGTGAGCCCAAACTCACATCAGAATGGATTGATAGTGTTGTTGTCGCGCGGAAGGCATGGCCGGAACTAAAAGGAAACGGAGGGCATGGCCTGGCCAATCTAAAAGAACACTTTGGACTTTGTTTTAACCATCACGACGCCGAGGAGGATGCGCGTGCAGCTGCAGAGGTGGTTTTATTGGCTGAAGCTCAGACCGGTGAAAACTTTCTGGAGCTCGCGCGCGCCAAGAAAAAGAACGCTCGCAATTATTCGATTTCAAAATCAATAGATGGCAATCAACTGGGCAGACTTTACGGCCATGCTGTTTGTTTCACAGGTAGCCTAACTCTAAGTCGAGAGGAAGCTTCTGCAATTGCGGCTGGTGTCGGTATTTCAGTTAAAACAACTGTGACGAAGAAAGTCACAATGGTCGTTGTGGGGGATCAAGACTTAGATTCGCTCGCAGGCCATTCTAAGAGTTCAAAACACCGAAAAGCCGAAGACTTAATAAAGCAGGGACAGTCTATTAAAATTATGGGCGAGGCCGAGTTTTTGAGCACTGTTCGAGACGCTTCAGAGGAAAGTACGAACTGATTCTGAAAGCTTCTTAGGAAAAGGGTTAGTGTGAGAACCAGATTAAAGAATTTTTTGTCCCAATAAGAAGTTTTTCTATGCAGCATGCCCCAAACCTAGTATAGTTATCCACATAAGGCGGGGGATAACCGCCATATCTAGAGCAGTGCAGGGGCGCGAAACATCTCGGTGCCTGGGCAAGTCGCTTTTTCTTAAAAAAAGTGAAATTAGTGCTTGCGGCTCTGAGCGAGTTTACCTAGATACGCCTTCACCGACAGCGAAGAGGCCTTCACGGGAACCGGCGACGTTGGTCAAACAGAGAGATCGAGCGGGCGGCGCGCCTAAAATCAAATAGGCGCATCGGTTGTTGTTGTCTCTGTGCTCTTTGAAATTGATAGTATCTGAAGAGATATGCGGGCGGTTTGGTCACATTCGACGTGACAAACTCAGCATATCGACTTTCTAGGCTGATCCCAGTTGGGTGGGGCCGATGATGAAAGGTCAGCTTCACTGTTTGGCGGCTTTCGGTACCTTTGGTACCAAAGCACAACAAACAGAGACGGGATCTGTCCCTCCCATGGGATAGATCACGATGTGCAGAGGTTCGAACGTCAAGGATAAGCAAGTAATTGCTTTTCAACTTGAGAGTTTGATCCTGGCTCAGAACGAACGCTGGCGGCAGGCCTAACACATGCAAGTCGAGCGCGCCTTCGGGTGAGCGGCGGACGGGTTAGTAACGCGTGGGAACGTGCCCTTTAGCTCAGAATAGCCCTTGGAAACGAGGAGTAATACTGGATACGCCCTTCGGGGGAATAAAGGATCGGCCCGCGTTAGATTAGGTAGTTGGTGGGGTAACGGCCTACCAAGCCTACGATCTATAGCTGGTTTGAGAGGATGATCAGCAACACTGGGACTGAGACACGGCCCAGACTCCTACGGGAGGCAGCAGTGGGGAATCTTCGGCAATGGGCGCAAGCCTGACCGAG
>JBCDLY010000003.1:0-269945 GCA_038744815.1 Pseudomonadota bacterium
CCAGTCCATCGCCTGTGACAACAGCGTTTGTCGACCGGCATTGATCAAATGATCGTCGCCGCGGATCACATGGGTCACCCCCATATCATGGTCGTCAACGACAACAGCGAGCATATAGGTGGGTGTCCGGTCAGAGCGGAGAAGGACCATATCATCAAAACTGTCCATCGGCCAAGCAACGGTCCCTTGGACTTGGTCTTTTATCTCCAATTTGCCGTCGCGGGGAGCTTTTAGGCGAACAACGAACGGAGCATCCGGGTGGGTCGCAGGATCGGCATCTCTCCAGGGGCTTTGAAAGAGTGTCGCGCGCTCCTCTGTCCGCGCCGCCTCTCGGGCAGCTTCGATGTCTTCTGCGGTGGAAAAGCACTTATATGCTTGGCCTGTTGCCAGCATTTGGTCGGCCACGTCGCGGTGGCGATCCGCGCGTTCGAACTGGCTTATCGCATCGCCATCATGGTCCAAACCAAGCCAAGACATACCTTCGAAGATTGCCGCGGTCGCCTCGGGCGTAGAGCGTGCACGATCCGTATCTTCAATCCTAAGCAGGAACGTCCCGCCCGTCGCGCGGGCATAGAGCCAATTGAAAAGCGCAGTGCGTGCCCCACCAATATGAAGATAGCCCGTAGGAGACGGAGCAAAACGCGTAACGATGTTGGACATGCTAACCTTTGATTAAGCGCTGAGTGTCAGACTGAGCCATAGAAAACTCGGAAGGCAATCTCAAGCCGATGACTTGGCAAGACGTCCTTGCGGAACAGGCAGGTCGCGCGCTCCTCTGGTTTGTGGCGGCATTTGGGGCTGGTGCCGCCATCTATTTTGGGGTCCCGCACGAGCCGAGTGTATCGGCGTTGACGTTTGCATGTGTTGCGGGCTCTGTGGCCCTCTGGCAGGCGCGCGATTGGGCCTTGATGCCCGCTATTTTGCTCGCTGGTGTTTGTTTCGGATTTAGTTTGACCGGCACGCGTGCCCATATCGTCGCTGCTCCAAAACTGGTTGAGACGTATCGCGGCCCGGTGGAGGGCGTCGTGCGTTCAATCGACCAGAGTTTTTCAGGTGCGCCGCGGGTCTGGCTTACGCATCCGTCTATCCCGAACACCCGTCAACCACCGCCTCGCCACATTCGGGTGACCTTCTCCGATGCGACCGATGTCCCGGCTCGCATTGGGGACCGAATTCAGGTCGATGCTGTCCTGTCTGCGCCAAGTCCGAAAAGCGATCCTTCGGGATATGACTTTCAGAGGGCGGCGTGGTTCATGGGGCTGGGTGCTGTTGGATATAGTCATAGCGCTCCTGAGGTAATCGGTAAGAGCTCCGGTGGTGTTGCGATCATGATCGAAAGAACGCGACGACATCTGGCGCTTTATTTCGATATGGTGTTCGAAGCGCGGGTCGCTGGCATCGTCAAAGCGCTTCTGATTGGTGACAAATCTGGCATAGAAAAATCAGATATAGACGCCTTACGCGACGCCAATCTCGCGCATCTTCTCGCTATTTCTGGGCTTCATATGGGTTTGATGACCGCCCTGGTCTTTGGGATCATTCGACTGCCCATGGTGCTGTTTGTCCGAACGGTTGATGCGCGTCTTACCAAGAAAATTGCAGCCGCCGGGGCGCTTGTGATCGGCGCGATCTATCTGGCCCTGTCGGGTTTCGGGGTTGCGACGCAACGCGCGTTTATCATGGTCGGTGTCATGTTACTTGCGATTATGTGTGACCGACCCGCCATCAGTTTGCGGTCGCTTGGTCTGGCTGGGCTTGCACTCTTGCTCTTCCAACCAGAAATGATCCTCCATGCTGGTTTTCAAATGTCTTTCGCAGCGACATCCGCGCTCATTGTTGGGTTTGAGGCCTTCCGCCCTTGGTTGCAAACCGCGCGCAATCCGATCGTAAACGCCCTCATCGCGATTGTGATTTCCTCTTTACTCGCAGGGCTCGCGACGGCGCCCGTCGCGGCTTTCCACTTTAATCGTGTGCCATTTTACGGACTACCCGCAAATCTTCTGACCGTTCCATTGATGGGGCTAATCATTATCCCATCGCTGATGGCGGGATTGGTGTTCGACCTGATACATCTTGGCGACCCTTTCTTTTGGATTGCATCTCAGGGCATTCTTTGGATTCTCAATGTCGCGGACCACGTATCGGAGTTGCAAGGCTCCACAACGGTGGTCCCCTCGATAATGCCGGCATCGTTTGCGCTCTTGGCGGGCGGTTGGACATTCATCATACTGTGGCGCGGACTGTGGCGTTGGGCGGGCGGCCTGCCGATTGCGGCGAGCGTTCTTTTGGCGCTGTTTTCTGAAAGGCCGGATATTTTGGTCTCTGACAAATCCGGCGCCGTAGCGATTATGACATCTGAAGGTCGTGCCGTGAACAGAGATCGATCAAGCAAATTCGAAATTGAGCAATGGCTTGAAAACGATGGACTGGGCCAGGATCAGGCCGGATCGGCCGCGCTATGGCCGTCTGGCATGGTGTCTCATTTTGGGAACGATATTATCGTCTATAGCAATTCCAAGAAGGACGGGCTTTGGGTCGACTGCTTGAAGGGGACGATCGTCATTGCGCCAAAGTTCGACACGCGCCTATCTGGAGAGTGCACTGCTATAACGCGGCCCGATCTTGAGACATATGGCGCTTTTGCAGTCTGGCTCAAACAAGATGGGCCAGACATCCGGCCCATCACTCCAAAATCACGCCTTTGGTCGCGTCAGTAAGTTCGGATCAAACCGACCAGCTTTCCTTGGACTTTTACCTGATCATCGCGGTAGACTCGCGTTTCATAAGCCGGGTTTGCCGCTTCCAACGCGATCGCAGACCCTCTCTTTCTGAGGCGTTTCAACGTGGCTTCTTGATCCTCGACCAGAGCAACAACGATGTCACCATTCTCTGCGTCGTTTTGCTCAAGAATAACAACGATGTCCCCGTCATTGATGCCAGCCTCAATCATCGAGTCGCCCTTTACTTCCAAAGCATAATGCCGTGCTCCGGACTGGATCATGTCTCCAGGGACCGACACGCTGTGACTTACGTCTTGAATGGCCTCGATAGGTGTACCGGCAGCGATCCGCCCCATAACCTCGAGCATAAATGCGCCCGAGGTTTCCACAGGTAATGCTCTTTGTGGCGTCGATTGGGGCCGGTTCCCTTCAATAACGCGTGGAACGAAGCCGCTGCGATCATTCGGATCAGGCAATTTCACAATCTCAATGGCCCGTGCGCGATGCGCGAGGCGTCTGATAAACCCCCGTTCTTCCAGCGCTGTGATCAGGCGGTGAATTCCGGACTTGGATCGTAGATCCAGCGCCTCTTTCATTTCATCAAAGGAGGGCGGAACGCCGTCCCTTTGCATCCGGCCATGGATGAATTCAAGCAATTGCAACTGCTTTTTCGTTAACATGGTGACATCCCCTCTTTCAGAATGGTCCACTTTTGTTCTCTTTCGTTCTACCGCTGTTCTAGTCTCTTGTCAAATGTTCTGAAGCGGAAGAATGTCGACAAGGGTGCCTGCCGGGGCTTCGGGGGCCGAGGGAAGCCGTCTGACCAAGCAATTCGCAGCGGCAAGAACGGAGGTGAGCGCGCTGTCTTGGCGATCAAAAGCCGCCACCGAAATAACACCGTTTTCAACACTGAAAATGGCGCGCATATAATGCTCGCGCGGACCATTTTTTGGCATTGCTTCAGAGAGCTTCGCCTTGATCATATTTGGCATCACATCCTGTGCGCCCGCCATTTTGCGGATGATCGGTCGAACAAAAACCTCCGCACAGACAAGGGCGGATACGGGATTTCCAGGCAAGCCTACAAATGCCGGCCCGTCGTCAAAGCGCCCGGCCATCAATGGTTTTCCAGGGCGCATGCGCACCTTGTGAAAGTGGGCTTGAAGGCCGAGCGATTTTGCGGCCGGCATCACAAGATCATGATCGCCGACAGAGGCGCCGCCCGTTGTTACAATCAGGTCGCTCTCCATGGCCATACGAAAAGCTTCGACGAGCGTGTTGAGTTGGTCTGGCACGATCGGAAGCACCTGGATTTCCGCAATAGGTCCGTCCAAAGCGGCACGGAGACCATACCCATTAGATCCGTAGATCTCGCCATCGTTCAGGGGTGAACCCGGTGTCTGCAACTCATCGCCGGTCGACAAAATAACGATGCGAACGGGCCGCATACAGGGCACATCCGCAAATCCCATTGCCGCAACTTGAGAGATGCGAGATGGAGTGAGCGCGACACCAGGTGCGATTTTTGCGCCCCTCATAAAATCTTGACCTGCGACGCGAATGTAGTCCTCCGACTGTTCGGCGGCGTCGATGGTAATCTTGTCACCATCTTGCGATACACTTTCCTGAATAAGGACCATATCGGCGCCCGTTGGAACTTTTGCGCCGGTAAAAATGCGGACCGCTTCGCCCAAACGAACTTGTCCTGAAAAAGGTGCGCCCGCCACAGAAGAGCCGACAACATCCAGCGCCGCATGAGGGAGAAGGTCCGATCTCTGAATGGCATATCCATCCATTGCCGAAGCATCGAAGGGCGGTTGATTTATGGGCGATACGATCTCTCTCGCAAGGAACCGTCCGGTGGCGGATACAAGCGGCGTGGGTTCTATACTCAGCGGGTCGACAAGGTCTAAAAGGCGAGATTGGGCCTCTGAGACCGAAATCATTCAGGGACCTCGTAGTCGCCTGAGGCGCCGCCTAATTTCTTAAGTAAACGCAGGTCGGACATAACCATCGATTTATCAACCGCTTTTACCATATCATAAATCGTTAGTAAGCCAGCAGACACAGCAGTCAGAGCCTCCATCTCGACCCCAGTTTGGCCGGTGGTTTTCACCGTCGCGGCGACGCGTATTTTTGCTGTGGCGTCATCAAGTGCAATATCTACGGTGACCTTCGAAATCGAAATAGGATGGCACAGCGGGATAAGATCTGATGTCCGCTTTGCAGCCATAATCGCTGCTAGGCGCGCGGTACCGATCACATCGCCTTTTTTGGCAGTTCCGGCGCGCACCAATGCGATCGCATCCTCTGAAAGCGAAATAAAACCTTCGGCCGTCGCGACCCGATCACTCACGGGTTTTCTACTCACATCGACCATATGGGCGCCGCCGTCTTCATCAAAATGCGTGAGTTTTGGCGACATCAGTGCGACGGTGCGGCTTCAGGGTTTGAGAGAATGCGGCGCGTGGCGGCTGTGACATCAGATTGCCGCATGAGCGCCTCTCCGATCAAGAAACACTTGGTGCCAAATTCCGAGAGTTCCGCGAGATCTTTAGACGTAAAGAGCCCACTTTCCGCCACCAAGAGCCGGCTTGGATCTGCGTGCCGCGCCAGAGTTTTTGTCGTCCCAAGGTCGACGTTGAATGTCTTGAGATCGCGATTGTTGATCCCCAGGAGCGGGGCGTCTAACGCTGCTGCACGGTCGAGCTCTTCCTTGTTATGGATTTCGACGAGCACGTCCATTTCAAGCTCTGTGGCCGCGGCTTCGAGGTCCTTGGCCTGGGGATCAGAAACTGCGGCCATAATGATCAGAATAGCGTCGGCACCGAGTGCACGGGATTCGACCACTTGGATCGGATCATAAAGGAAGTCCTTCCGGAGAACGGGAAGAGCGACCGCATCACGGGCCGCGGCCAAGTAACCACCGGCGCCTTGGAAAGATGGCCCGTCTGTCAGCACACTCAGGCATGTCGCGCCGCCCGCCTCGTAGGCTCGCGCCAGGGATGGAACGTCGAAGTCATCTCTGATGAGGCCCTTCGACGGGCTCGCCTTTTTTATTTCGGCGATCAAACCATATCCGTCGCGGGAAGCGATCCGAAGAGCCTCGGTAAACCCTCTCGGAGCGGAGATTTGGGACGCGATTTGTAAGAGATCGGTTTCGGTTACACGCGCTTTGAGTGCCGCAATTTCGTCGCGTTTATATGCGCCGATCTTTTCGAGAATATCTGTCATCAGGCCGCCGATGTAATGCGTGCAAGGGCCGCAAGTTTGGATTTCGCGGCACCGCTATCGATGCTTTCACGCGCCAAATGAACGCCGTCGCCTAGGGTTGTGACTTTATCCGCAACGACGAGTGCGCCGGCGGCGTTTAACAAGACAGCATCTCGATAGGCAGACTTTTCTCCATCGAAAAGCCGGGCCATTGCGGCCGCATTATAGGCAGGATCTCCGCCGACAATATCTTTAAAAGGATGCACTGGCAGACCGGCGTCTTCGGGGTGCACGATCCTATCTTCGACCACACCATTTTCCAAGGCTGCGATCGATGTTTCGCCACAAATTGTCATTTCGTCGGTTCCATCCGAGCCGTGCACCAGCCAGGCCTTCTCCGAACCGAGTGCGCGCAGCGCCTCGGCCATCGGGCGGATCATACGGGGTGAAAACGCGCCAGTAAGTTGTCGCTTGACGCCTGCCGGATTTGTCAGCGGTCCCAAGATGTTAAAGACCGTACGCGTCCCGAGTTCCATGCGTGTCGGCATCACGTGCTTGACAGCTGGATGGTGCATTGGTGCCATCATAAATGCGATACCCGCTTCGAAGAGTGCTCGCTCCACAATGTCAGCCCCAACCATCACAGTCACACCAGATTCGGAGAGCGCATCTGCCGTTCCCGATTTGGATGTCAGGTTTTTATTCCCATGTTTGGCCACCACGACGCCCGCGCCGGCGACAACAAACGCTGTGGCCGTGGAAATGTTCAAGGTCGATTTTCCGTCTCCACCCGTTCCGACGATGTCGATCGCATGATCCGGTGCGTTCACCGTTACTGCCGCAGCGCGCATCGCGGCCGCCGCCGCCGTAATTTCCTCAACGGTTTCTCCGCGCGTGCGAAGCGCCATAAGAAATCCGCCAATCTGCGAAGGAGTGGCCTCACCGGCCATAATGCTGTCGAAAGCCTCGCGGGCTTCTGCTGTTTTAAGCGGGCGGTCAGCCGCGACGCTGATAAGCGTTTTCAGGGCCTCACTCATGCTGGAACCGGAGCAAAATTCAGGAAGTTCTTCAGAAGGGCGTGACCGTGTTCGGAGGCAATACTCTCCGGATGAAACTGAACCCCATGGATCGGAAGTGTCTTATGCGATACGCCCATAATGGTTCCATCGTCCAATTCGGCTGTCACCTCTAACGTGTCAGGCAAGGTCTCGCGCTCGATAATCAAAGAATGGTACCGCGTGGCCTCAAACGGCGTGGGTAGGTCCTTGAACACACCTCCCCCGAAATGATGAACCGATCCCATTTTACCGTGTACAATCTCGTGACACCGGACGACCTTTCCGCCGAATGCCTGACCAATCGTTTGATGACCCAAGCACACCCCCAAAAGCGGCGTTTTCGTTTCCGCAGCAGCCAGCACCATCGGCAGACAGATGCCGGCACGATCTGGGTCGCATGGTCCGGGTGAGAGCAATATCGAACTCGGCCGAAGACCCATCGCGTCCTGTACAGTCAGGTCGTCATTTCGAACGACCTTCACATCTGCACCCAGTTCTGACACGTAATGCACCAGATTATAGGTAAAGCTGTCATAGTTATCGATGAGCAACAGCATACTTTGGCGCCTTTTTGAGGTGATTTGAATTTAACCGTTTGAACCGTATACAAAGGGCCAAGGCAAGCCTTGGCACGCCGACAATAATACTTTGGGGACAGCAGATGCGATATATATCGGGGATTTTGACAGCGCTGGGGCTTGGTTATCTTCTCCTCTTCGCACTCCAATTCTTGGGCGGCGTTCTGCCGGAGACGACGAGGGTCACGGAAGCTACGGTCGACGTTGAGGAAATCGAGAGTACCGAAGAACTCTCGGTTGTCGATCAAAGCGGTAGCGGGGAAGAGATTGCTGATACCGTTGAAGCTGTTGAGGACAGTGGGGCCGTCTCGGGCGAGGCGGTGTCAGGAGTGGTCGAACTTGAAGTGATAGAAGACACTCAAGCCGCAACAACAGAGATACCAACAGAGGACATCTCGAACGACGATGACTTGTCTCAAAGCACTTCAGTAGAGGGCACGGAAACGGTCCCCGACACTGCCACATCCGAAGAAACGGCGCGCGCAGCCGAAGACGAGGGCGCCCCGGAAGAAGAGATCGTACCTGAGACAGAACAAAGCGCGTTGGGCGCAGAAGCGTCAGCGGCAGAAACGGAGGTGGTCGAAGACAGCGTCACCGAGCAAGCAGAACCAACGGATGATCAACAAGAAGAACTGGCAGGTGATCAACAGGAAGAACTGCCCGATGATCAAAACGGAGAGGTGGCCGAAGATGTTGAAGTGGCTGCCGTGCCCCGTCTTCCAACCGTAAATGACGGGACGGATAGTTCAGATAACCTGATTGATCGGCGGCGTGGCGTAACCGTTCCCAATGCAGCGGATGTCACGGCGAGCCCAAACATTTCACCCTTTGTTGCGTATTCCGCAGAGGTCGAAGCGACCAGCCTTCCAAAGATTGGTGTTCTGTTGGAACCAGACGGACCGGTGGATCTTGATATTTCTGAGATAAGTGTTCCCTCCTCAATTCTGGTTGCAGGCAATTCCGAAGAAGCGCAGTCACTGTACCGCACTGCGCGCGCCAATGGGCACGAAGTCTTTGCGACATTGAGACCGGATGATGTTCTTGCATTTACCACCGCAGAGGCGGCGTCGGAAAATCTGAAGACGTTATTCGATGCGTTACCTGAAGCCATAGGGTTTGCACAGGACCCGATCAGTGATCTTCCCCGCAATGCCATTATGGCCGTTCAAACTGCACTTGGTGCGACCGGCCGATCATATCTTGAATTTTCATCTGGGCTCCAGACGGGAACGTTCGGTCAAACCTCCTTGGCTTTGCCGCAGGGCGCGATTGAACTTGGCGTGGTCGGAGAGATCACACCAAGCTCCGTCTCGCGCGCATTAGAACGCGCGTCCCTTGTTGCCGCTCAGAATGGCTCTGTCATTGTGATATTGCCGCTTCAACGCGTAACCCTTGATGCCCTCGAGGCGTTCCAGGTGTCGCAGAAAGGCCAGGCGACCGCGTTGGTTCCGGTATCTCTCGTGATCGCGCCCTAATTTCCGCCCCGCACTTTGACGAACTCGGCCGCGGTATCGGCCGCTGCGACGAGCGCCAAAGATTTATTTACCGTCTCCTGGAATTCGGCTTCAGGGTCACTGTCGAACACGACACCTCCGCCTGCTTGGATATATAAGGCCCCATCTTTCAACACGCCGGTGCGCAGCGCGATGCAAATATCCATGTCGCCATTCGACGAAAAGTAACCGACGCCACCGCCATAGACCCCGCGCTTCTCGGTTTCCAGTTCATCAATAATTTCCATGGCGCGGACTTTTGGTGCACCTGAAACGGTGCCGGCGGGCAAACCCGCGAGTAGGGCGGACAAGGCATCTTCATCATCGCGCAACACGCCGACGACGTTAGAGACGATGTGCATGACATGGCTGTAGCGTTCGATAATGAACTGCTCTGTTGGTTTGACCGTGCCGGTTTTTGCGACACGTCCCACATCGTTTCGGCCCAAGTCCAAGAGCATCAGATGCTCCGCCAGCTCTTTTTCATCGGCGAGAAGGTCCCGCTCATACGCAAGGTCCAATTCTGGCGAGCTTCCGCGCGGGCGGGTGCCTGCAATCGGCCGAATTGTAACCTCGCCTTGGCCAACATGAACCAAAATCTCCGGGCTCGCCCCGGTCACGTGAAATGCGCCAAAATCAAAATAGAACATGTAAGGTGAGGGGTTCGTTCGGCGCAACGCGCGATACAGCGAGAATGGCGGTAAAGAAAAATCCCGGGTCCAACGTTGGCTCGGAACCACCTGGAAAATATCGCCCGCGCGGATGTATTCTTTCGCCCTTTCGACGATGTCGAAATAAGCATCTTTCGTCGTGTTGGATGTCAGCGGCGCGGAGGATGGTGTTTCGCTTAGGTCCACCACGGGTTCCGAGAAAGGTGTATCCATATCTCGAACAATGGCGCTGACCCGTTCTGCCGCCATGTTATATGCCGTGCGTGCATCCACACCGTCTTTTACCCAAGCGGGTGATACGATCGTCACATCACCTTTCACCCCGTCTATGATCACAATGACCGATGGGCGGATCATAACGGCATCTGGGACGTTTAACGGGTCGGGATTGATGTCGGGCAGATGCTCGACCAAGCGGATCATATCGTAGCCTAAATACCCAAAGAGACCGGCGGACATTGGCGGAAGATCATCTGCAAATTCAATCTCAGATTCGACGAGTATCCCACGAAGCGCGGTCAACGGATCGGAGCTGTCGGTTTCGAAAGTTGTATCCGAAAACAAAGCGTCGCGATTTGTTTCTGAGCGGGTGCCGTGGCATCGCCAAATCAAGTCCGGTTTCATGCCAATGATGGAGTATCTCCCACGAACTTCTCCGCCGGTGACTGATTCCAGCACAAAACTGTTCGCTTGGCTGCGGGAAAGCTTTTGCATCAGGGAGACAGGCGTCTCTGTGTCCGCAATCACACGTTGGTATACCAACGTGTTCTGTCCCGCGTCGTAAGCCGCTTTGAACGTGCTAAAGTTTGGCAGAAGTCCCATATTATTGGCTGTGACCAACGCCCACGCTCATGCCGAAGGCCTGCATGTTGATCTGTTCGATAACAGGAAAGTCGAGCGCAATGCCCGCTTCTTCAGCAACCCCGTCGGCAAATGCCACCAGCAGATCGCTCGCGATTGCCTGAGTAAGCTGGCCCCGGAAACCAACGATAACATCGGCCACATCTTGCGTATCGAAGTTTGGCGGGTTCACAGCTTCCACTTGAACAAGCGCCAGTCCTTCGCCCGAGGGAACAGTGGTTAAGCCACCGGCGGGTATGTCGAAGATTTGACTAACGGCAAAGCGGTCGAAATCGCTTGTCGGTGCGCCCCGAGGTATGTCTGCAATCGCACTGCTAGAGAGCCCCAGAGCAAAAATACTTTCACCGCCCTCAATACGTGACTGAAGCATTGCGGCCTGATCGGTCAAAGCCTCTTGCACTGCTGCCGCACGGGCAAAGTCGCGCGCTTGTTCGGTGACCTCTTCGAAGGGTCGCGTCCCGCTTGGGACGATCTCATTCACCCGTAATGCGAAGACGCCACCATCTGACAGAGTGACAACCTCGGGAAAATCGCCAGCTTCGGCGACGCTGGCGGCTTCGCGAAACTCCGAATAGGCTGCGATCCCATCCTGCGAAATCGCGGTGTAGCCAAGCTCACCAACGCTGAGGGCGGTTTCTTCGCCTACCTCTTCAAGTGTGGCCCCCGCTGCAAGCAAATCGTCGACCTCGGGAATGACTGTGTTCAAGACTTCCGACCGTGCCGCAAATGATAAATCCTCAATCAGCTCATCGCGTGCGTCTTCGAACGGAATGACCTGGGCGTCGAGCCGGGCAGTGACGCGAAACAGCGCGTACCCGATCGGCGTCTCGTATGGTCCGAAGACACCAGGTTCAATATCGCCAAATATTACTTCTGCCGCTTCAGCGGAGATGGCGTCACGTTCGACGATACCAAGATCAATGTCACCGAGTGCCAGGCCGCGTTCTTCAACAAGGTCAGGAAAGCTCGCTTGCCCGGAGGTTATGCGCGCCATCGCTTCGTCAGCCGCCTCTTGGTCTAGGAATGTTAGCCTTTCCATTGCCCTCCGCTCGGGCAGGCTGAAACGGGCGATCTTTGTCTGGTAATCCGCTCGGAGCGCTTCTTCGCTGATTTCCACATCGTCAAGCATATCAGGGGTCAACCATGCATAGGTGATGTTTTTCGTTTCGAGGCTCTGAAAAAGATCTGTGTTCTCTGTGTAGAAGTCCTCGGCCATTTGGTCGTCGATCTCCGGGACCGGCGTTTCAAGGTTTTCTTCGTTGAGTTCGATCCAAGCGATATCGCGCGTTTCCATCGCATAGGTCACAATCGGTTCGTAGGCGGCCTCCGGCGCCTCGACGCCGCTGAGGATGGCGCGCTCTAAGAGAAGGCGCGCAGTGCCTCGGCGAAGAAGATCTTCGTACTCTTGGGCTGAAAGACCGTTTTGCCGCAGAAAGAATGCGTAACTTGTTTGATTGAACGATCCGTCGATCCCACGGAATTGAGGGTTTGCGGTAATGGCGCGGGCAAGTGCCTCATCACCGATGGAAATACTGAGCGTGCCGTTTACATCGTCAAGGGCAGTTGCACGTACCGCATCATTCACCACGTTATCGAAGATACCCAACAGCTGGAATTCTTGGAATGTCACGCGGCGTCCGGTTTGTTGAATGATTTGCTGCTGGGTCGCGGAAAGCGTGCTCGCATAGGTGGACACCGGGATTTCAGTATCACCCACCGATCCAATGCTACGTGTGACCAAACCGCCGATGCCGCCGATTCCAAATCCAACAAGCCCGATACAGAGGAGGCCGAGGATAATCCAAACACCGACGCTTCCCTTTTTCTTGCGCATCGATCCAATCATCGCCGTCTCCTATCTCTGCCGATGCGCGGTTCTATGCCGCGTCTTTGGGTGACGCAACATCGGATCAGAGCGAGAAGTCAGACAGACGTTCAATAAGTGTTGAAATGCCGGCTCTATCGACATTTGCAAAGGCAATGCGAAGGTGCCCTTCGGCCAAACCGTCCGGACTGCCGGAGAGCGGCGCAAACATCGTCCCGGGCAGCATCAAAACGGATGCCTGGTCGACCAGCGCTTTTGCGACCACATCGGAGCGGTGTGCGAACGGATGCTGAGCATAAGCAAAATAAGCCCCCACGCCTTTGACAATCCACCCGTCGAGAGAGGCGAGACCCGCTTCAATCGCAGCGCGTCGATCGAGAATTTCAAGGCGTTCGCCGGCCACCCAGTCGCCAAGGTTGTTCATCCCCCACAGCGCTGCAATCTGACCGATTTGATTTGGGCAGATGGTTTGCGTGTCGAGGTACTTTTCAATTTCGGCTTGGCGGTTTGCCCCTGTAATCAGTGCACCGACACGATGCCCCGTCAGGCGATAGGCCTTCGAAAACGAATAAAGCTGGATCAGCGTGTCGCCCCAGTTGGGCCGGGCGAACAGGTCATGCGGTGCGCCAGCGCGGCTGTCAAAATCACGATAGGTCTCGTCGACAATGAGTGCGAGGCCGTGGGTTTCCGCCAAGTCAAAAAATGCCGATACGACGCCTCCCGGATATTCGGCCCCCGTCGGGTTGTTCGGCGTCACGAGAATAAGCGCTTTCACACGATCAGAAATGAGCGCCTTTGCCCGCTCTATATCTGGGATCATCCCGTCGCCGCAGGGAAGCGGAATGACCTCTATCCCGTTCATGGTCAGATGCATCTCGTGATTGAAATACCACGGCGTTGGTAGTATGACGGCATCGCCCTTTTTCGCGACTGAGGCGATCGCGGCGCAAAAGGCTTGATTGCAGCCCGACGTGATGGAGACCTCATCCGCCGCAACAGGCGCGCCATAGGACACGCTCCACGTTTCGGCTATCTTTTCGCGCAGTGCCGGCAGGCCGCGAACGGGGCCATATAAATGCGCCTCTGGGTTTTCTATAACGGCGTCGGCCATGACGCGGCGCAACGCTTCGGGTGGGGGATCAAGGGGGGCGGCCTGACTGACATTGATCAGCGGCATATTGCCAAAATCTTTATCCGCGATCCAACGGCGCGCCTCCATCACAGGCGGAAGTTGGGTTCCTTTGAGGTCCGGATTAAGTTGCATGTGACCGAGCGGTTGTCTTTTCATTCTTGTTCGCAACACCCCACCAAGGCACTTCGACGCCCAAGAACTCTTGGAATTGCTCCCCGGCACTCTCGGAAGTTATGTCTAACTCGAGAAAGTTGGGATCATCGCGGAATAAATGGCGCAACGCGCCGTGGTGGTTTTCGATAAACTTCATAAGCTCTGATGGTCGGTTGCCGCGACCGATAGGCAAACCAGTGATCGATTGCGAAGCCATTCGTTCAGACAATCCGTGCCACCGTTCCATACTATCGGAGGTTTCAGCTGGACTACGATAGTTCAAAATGAACTTACTTTCTGGATACATCTGTTTAATCCTCACGATTAAACCCAGATCCAGGTTTGGCCAATAGTTCAAAAGATCCAATTTTTGTTCGCTATCTTTTGGTATTCCCGGTTCAGCAGAGCAAAAGTCCATTTGTGTGATTGCATCAACACCTTCGAAAAAATGTAACGGATCATCGAAGTCGAACCACCCGTCGTACATTAGCTTTCCTATGGGTATTCCATTGTGCAACCAATGCACCGGCTGAAGACCGGCTGACGAAAAAGCTTGGTCTATGGTGCTTGTACCGGACTTTGGTAAGCCCACAATAAAGAAGCGTGGTTTTGTCATGGAGGATGTTTGTCCCTTTATTGGTCGAAAGAAAACCAAAATTGGATCAGACTGAAACAATATTGACGCCCGGCAGAAATAAACCCACCTAGCGCGATATGGCACGCCCCCCGATCCTGACGCTCACCGACATTGGTCTTTCTTTTGGTCAGACACCTGTCTTTGACGGGTTGGATTTGGTCGTGCACCAAGGGGATCGGCTCTGCCTTGTGGGGCGCAACGGCTCGGGCAAGTCCACCTTGATGAAGACGATTGCCGGTCTGATCGAACCCGATCGCGGACATCGGTTTGTGCAGCCTGGCATGGCGGCCGCCTATCTGGAGCAGGACCCAGATATGTCCCGGTTTGAGAGCCTGCGGGATTTTGCGTTTTCAAAACTGCCGCATCTCGATGAGGCATACCGGATTGATATTCTGGCCGAAGGATTGCGCCTGAACCTGGACCGGGATCCCGCGACCGCATCGGGCGGGGAGCGTCGTCGCGCCGCGCTGGTGGCGTGCTTGGCCCAGGATGCCGAGTTGTTGCTGCTTGATGAGCCGACAAACCACCTCGATATTTTGGCTGTTCAATGGCTGGAAGAGCATCTGACGGCGACGCGCCAGGCGTATATCTTGATTTCCCACGATCGCGCGTTTTTGCGAAACTTGACGCGTGGGATCGTTTGGGTTGATCGCGGACAAGTGCGCCAGCATCCCAAAGGGTTTGAGGCGTTTGAGGATTGGCGCGATACAACCTTTGAGCAAGAGGACACCGCACTGCACAAGCAAAAGCGCTTGATCAAGGCCGAGGCGCGCTGGGCCGTCGAAGGGATTTCTGGTCGGCGCAAACGCAATATGGGACGGGTGCGTCGGTTGCAAGATCTCAAACAGGACCGCGCCGATCACATTCGCCGCAAAGGCACCGCGGCGATGGATTTGGCCGAGGCCGAAATATCGGGCAAGAAAGTGCTAGAGGCGTTCAATGTCTCAAAGGCCTATGGCGACACAGCGATCATCGACAAGCTGGATTTGAAAGTGCAACGCGGTGATCGCCTCGCCTTTGTCGGGCCGAATGGTGTGGGCAAAACCACCCTGATCCGCCTTTTGATGGGGGAGGAAAAACCCGATACCGGGTCGGTGAAACAAGGCACGAACCTTGTGCCTGTCTATTTTGACCAAAACCGGGAGGACCTGATCGCAGACACCTCGCTTTGGAACAATTTGGTCAATGACCCGGCGCTCGGCGTGGTGGGCAAATCAGATCATGTCATGGTCCGCGGCCAGCCCCGCCATGTTATGGGCTATCTGAAGGACTTTCTGTTCGACGAGGCGCAGGCGCGGGGGCCGATTTCAAAGCTCTCGGGTGGGGAGCGGGCGCGTTTGATCCTTGCCAAGCTGATGGCCAAGGAAAGCAATCTTCTGGTGCTGGATGAGCCGACAAATGATCTGGACATTGAGACGCTGGATTTGCTGCAAGAGCTGTTGGACGATTACCAAGGCACGGTCATTTTAGTCAGCCATGACCGTGACTTCATTGACCGGATTGCGACCATGTCGATCCTTTTGGAAGGGGACGGCAAGCACACCGTTTATGCCGGCGGGTGGTCGGATATCCTGGCCCAAGGGGGCGGCATTCACGCGCCGGAGGAACCGGAAGCGACCCCGAAGCGGTCCAAACCCAAAGCAACGGTCGAAGCGACCAAAGCGCCGACGCAGCAGCTGAGCTTCTCGGAAAAACACAGGCTCGAAGAATTACCAGATGTGATCGACCGTTTGAATGCAGAGATTGCCAAACTCGAAGAGTTTCTTGCCACGCCGAACCTCTTCACGGAAGCGCCAGTGAAGTTTCAGAAAGCGACGGATGGTTTGGTTGAACGGCAGCAAGCCGTTTTGGACGCCGAAGAAGAATGGATGACTTTAGCTGAGAAGAGCGAACGCGCGTCGTAAATTTGGTTTATTTTTCTCTTATCTCGCATATAGAAAATATTGGGATTGAGGGGAGTAAGGCCATGAAGACGTTTACTGGAGTTCTTGCAAGCACATTATTGGTTGCCGGGGGGGCGTCGGCCGGACAATTCTACGCCGGTGGGTCCGTCAGTTACTCGTCCATCGATGTGACGGCAAAAGAATTCGATATCAGCGGGGCGTCTCCGTCGTTCAACGATTACACGATTGATGCCAATATGGATGGCTTCGGATTTGGCGGTGTTGTTGGATGGCGCACATCCCCATCTGAAGGTTTGGGGTTCGGCGTTGAAACTCGTCTGGAATGGGCAAGTACTTCGACAGACACCTTCTTTTTGAATGATGGGGTTACGGATACTGATTATCTTTTAGAATACGAGGTTGGTTGGCAGGCAGGACTGCGAGCATATGGTACCTATGATTTAGGGCCCGTGACCTTAATTGGCGGCCTCGACTATTCGCTGTTACACGTTACCACAGATGTCTACGCAAATGGATCGAGAACAGACAGTGAGTCTATTGATGATTTACTCACTGGGCTCGGCGGCTTTGTCGGGGTAGAGCGGGCCTTCACCGAAAAATTAATCGGTCGCCTCGAACTCTCTTATGTCGACTATGACGCCTTTGCCGTCAGAGCGAAGATCACTGATTACGATGGTGCCTACGATGACGAATACGACTACGAGCAAGCGACACTTCGTCTTGTTTTTATATATGGATTTTAAAACCTCGAAGCTGCAAAGGTTTTCACCCGGTTTGAGTTGAATTTCCCCTTGCAGCGCCGCGCGGCGCGTCTTATCTGACCCGCCACTGCTGGGGTGTAGCCAAGTGGTAAGGCAACGGTTTTTGGTATCGTGTACCGTAGGTTCGAATCCTACCACCCCAGCCAGCCGCCCATATGGACAGTTTTCTCATGAAATTAGCGCGGCTTCTTCGTCCTGAAAAACTGAAATACCCAGTCTTTATTTGACCTGTGGCTTCGACCGCGCTTACAACTTCTTTATCGATAATTTAATTTGGTGTTCTCATGCGCTTTCGAACTCTTGCTCTTTCCTTTGCCATTTCAGCCATTGGGGTTGCTTCAGTCGCGAATGAGGGCGCCCCCCCCGTTGTGAAAATCACGACGGTGAATTCGCCGATGACCGATCTCTCCCGGCGCTTTTTCGGACGGGTTGTTGCAAAAGAAACGGTTGATTTGGCGTTCCAAGTTGGGGGTCAGATACTTAAACTGCCGGCCATCGAGGGGGGGTTCATTGAAGAGGGCGAATTGGTCGCTGAACTTGATCTCGAACCGTTCCAACTCGCTTATGGCGAAGCTGTTGCGAGCCAAGAATTGGCCAATCGAACACTGGATCGTTTTGAGCGACTTCGCGGCAGCGCCGTAAGCGACGTGGAAATCGAAGACGCCGGAACGGATGCTGAGCTTGCAGCGATCTCGACGCGCTCTGCCGAGCGGGATTTGGAACAGGCAACTTTGACATCCCCATTCCTTGCGTTGGTTGCGGAGCGGCAGGTTTCGAATTTTGAAACGATCGCTGCGGGCACATCGGTCGTACGTCTTCACGACATGTCGGAAATTCGGATTGAAATTGATGTGCCAGAGGTTCTCTTCCAGCGCGCGGGCGCTGACCCTGATCTTGAACTCTCAGCGACCTTCCCCGCAAGTGACCAGAGCTTCATTGTTGAACCACGTGAATTCAACGCGGAAACATCCCAGGTTGGCCAAACCTTTACAATCACGCTTGGCATGATGCCGCCCGAAGAGCTTGTCATCTTACCCGGATCGTCCGCAGAAGTCACCGCGACGTTGAAATCCGTGAACGATATGCCCGAAATTCCAACGTCAGCGGTGGTTTCATCCAATGATGGGCAGGCAAACGTGTTTGTTTTTGAACCAGCGGGCGCAGACGAGGGAACAATCACACTCACGCCGGTTGAAATCCAACCGAGCGACACCGGGACGGTCCAAATCGTAAGTGGTTTGGAGGTTGGCCAAGAGATCGTCGCGACAGGCGGTGGTCGGCTTGAAACGGGCATGGCCGTTCGTCGCTTCAACGGTCTCGGCAACTGAGGAGCAAACGATGAACATCGCACGCTTTTCCATCGAGAGCCCGATCTACACATGGCTCATTATTCTCGGATGTTTGCTTGGAGGGATTTGGGGCTTCAACTCGCTTGGTCGACTAGAAGACCCCGCGTTCACGATCAAAACGGCCTCTGTTGTCACTGAGTATCCTGGCGCGTCAGCAGAAGAAGTTGCGCGAGAAATCACGGAACCTCTCGAATCACAGATCCAAAAACTTGGCCAAATCGATGAGATCACATCAACCAATCAACCTGGTCTCTCAATCATCGAAGTTGATATTCAAGACCAATATGATGGCACTGAGCTTCCGGAAGTTTGGACGGAGTTGCGCAATAAGGTTGGCGATACAGTGCTTCCGGATGGTGCAAGCGTCCCATTTGTGAATGATGATTTTGGTGATGTTTACGGACTGTTTTACGCCGTGTCCGCCGAAGGTTTCTCCGACAAGGAAAAGTATGAGATTGCAACCTTCTTAAGGCGAGAGATTTTGGCGGTCGAAGGTGTTGCAGATGTGGTGACGGACAACGTCCCTAATGAAGTCATCTACGTAGAGCCAAATTTGGCGATTACGACCAATCTGGGAATTTCGCCTGCGGCAATCCAAAATGCACTCGCGACCACGGATACCATCGAAGATGCTGGTTCTTTGCAATCGACCGAAGGTCGAACGATTATTCAGCGTGCGACGGGAGATGACAGTGTTTCGGAAATCGCGCGATTGACCGTTGGGGTTGGTGGCGAGCTTGTGAACCTCATCGATTTTGCGGATGTTTACCGGGCACAAGAGCAAAACCCAAACCTCTATATTCGTCATAATGGTTTGGATGCGTTCACGCTTGCCGTTGCCGGGGTGAGCACAGATAATATTGTCGATATCGGGAACCGCGTGGACGCACGCTTGGATGAGTTGATCACAGAGATTCCGATCGGCGTGGACATCGCGCCCATCTATCAACAGCATATCGTTGTGGACGAATCCGTGAACGATTTCCTGGTGAATCTTAGCATGTCCGTATCGATCGTTGTTGTCGTTTTGGCATTGTTCATGGGCTGGCGTGCCGCCGTTGTGGTCGGAACAACCCTCCTGCTGACGGTTGTTGGGACATTGGTCTTTATGGCGTTTTTCGCGATCGAGATGGAGCGTATTTCGCTCGGCGCGTTGATCATCGCGATGGGGATGCTTGTCGATAACGCCATTGTTGTGGCCGAGGGCATGCAGAATGCGATGAAGCGCGGCAAGAACTCTAAGGATGCGGCGGATGATGCTGTGGGGAAGGCCCAAATCCCACTTCTTGGCGCAACCGTTATCGGCATTATGGCGTTTGCCGGAATTGGCCTTAGCCCAGATTCAACGGGCGAATTCCTCTTCTCACTCTTTGCGGTGATCGGGATTTCGCTTTTGCTTTCCTGGGTCTTGGCGATTACCGTCACGCCGCTGCTCGGCCATTACTTTTTTGTCCAGATCACCGAAGATATTGGCGACCCATATGGCGGACCCATTTTCCGCATGTATGGCGGTTTTTTGCGTGGATGTATCAAGGCGCGATGGCTGGTCGTTGCAGGTCTTTTAGGCGTCACAGTGGCTTGCTTTGCGCTTTTCGGGCAGATCCGGCAGCAGTTTTTCCCTGACAGCAATACGCCGCTCTTCTTCGTTCACTACAAGCTCGACCAAGGGGCTTCCATACACGAGACGTCACGCGATCTCGCCGTTTTGGAGGATTGGTTGCTGGATCAAGAAGACGTGGTTGCGGCAACCGCCTTTGTGGGCGACGGGGCAGCGCGGTTCATGCTCACCTATAGTTCGGAAGATCCCAATCCGAGCTATGGCCACATTATCGTTCGAACAAACTCGATCGATGAAATTGCGCCTCTGATGGCCGGCTTGTTGGACTATGGCCAAGGCGCGCTACCGCAAGCGGAATTGCGGGCTGAACGTCTGGCTTTCGGACCTGGGGGTGGCGCGGACGTCGCGGTTCGTTTCTCAGGCTCTGATCCTGAAGTACTGCGGGATCTGGCGGATGAAGCGATCGCCCGCATGAAAGCTGCATCGGATGATTTGGTTGCACCGCGGATCGATTGGCGCGAACGGGAGCAAGTTTTGCGCCCGATTTACGCAGATGATCGCGCGCAAGAGGCCGGAATTTCCAGAAGTGACATTTCCCAAACACTTCAGTTTGCCACTGATGGATTGAGTGCAGGCGTTTTCCGGGAAGGCGATCGCCAAATTCCGATCCTCCTCCGTGCACCTCAAGAAAACCCAGTCGCCTTGACCGACCATGTTGTCTATTCTTCCGCAACAGACACCTATGTTCCGCTCACACAGGTGATCGAAGGGCTCCGTTTTGAAACCCAAGATACCCTTTTGATGCGGAAGGACCGGTTGTTTACAATCACGGCACAGGTCAACGCTCCGCCAGGATTTACGGCGTCTGAACTTCAGGTTCAGCTAACGGAGACGATCGAGGCGATGGAGCTCCCGATCGGGTATAACATGGAATGGGGTGGGGAGCTTGAAAACTCCACGGACTCGCAGGCGAGCTTGGCCGCACAGCTCCCTCTTAGTTTGATTGTCATGGTCTTGATCTCAATCTTACTCTTCAACGCGCTCCGACAACCGCTGATCATTTGGCTTTTGGTTCCGATGTCCGTGGATGGGGTCAGTTTGGGGCTTCTTGGAACCGGTTTGCCATTTACCTTCACGGCTCTCCTCGGTCTTCTGTCTTTGTCGGGTATGTTGATCAAAAATGGGATCGTACTGGTCGAAGAGATCGATATTACCCGTAGGGAGGATCCCTCGAAACCTTTGGACAACGCGATCGTGGAGGCGTCTACCTCCCGTTTGCGGCCGGTTGTTCTGGCGGCTGCGACAACGATTTTGGGGATGATCCCGCTCTTGTCGGATGCCTTCTTCCAATCCATGGCTGTGACCATCATGGGCGGTCTGGCCTTTGCTTCGGTGTTGACGCTGATCGCGGCCCCTGTGTTCTACTATTTGCTGTTCATCGGTGAAGAGCGCAGGAAAGCCAGTGCAGTACCTGATGCAGTTCCAGCTGAGTAGAGTATAAACTGCGCCATCCCGTCCGTGGGCGGCACCTGTCGGGCGCTCCGTCAGGAACGCCGCCGAGGTTACTTTTTGGCCAGGTTTTGGCATTTTCGACGAGTATGATCTGCAATTCTCATATTGAGACCGACGGCCTAACTCTGCTCGTCCAGATTGAAGAGGATGTAGAGACGACGTTCTGCAAGGCGGCGGAACTTAATCTCGACTTGCCTGTTGGGGACACCTTGAAATACAGCCCGGCCCTCTGCAATCAGGCCGATCTGAAACGAAAAACGTTCAGCCGCCGCTGGCACGTCTTTCAAAAGAGATTGGTTCGTTGGAAACCCTGATTTTGTGAAAACCACAGGCGCATGATGTACTTGGTCGCCACCACACCGGACCTCCAAAAAGCCGTCATCAGTGTCGGACCATCGCAACCGGACGAAGACCCGTTGCCAGGTCCCAAAGTCTTCGGGCGCAATGCATGTGCGGCCAAGAAAGGTAACGCCGAACGTCTTATCCAAGCGGAAGTCGAACAATGGTAAATTTGGAATGTCTGCGCCCTGAAAGCGTGCAATCGTAACGGGCTGACGGGTGCCGGTTTCCTGAAAGTCAGCGTCAACAAAGACCTCGAACGTCAGAAGATTCATATATCCCAGCTGCCAATCCCGGCCGGTGGCCAGAACCGTTCTTGACGTGCCTGTGGCGCAGTCGCTGGGGCCGGTAGGATCTGTGATCCGCGTACAGCTGCCCGCAGCGAGCGTGAAGGCAATCTCGTTATTTTCAAATGAAGGCGCCGCCACCGACCGTTCTGGGACGTAGAACTTCTCGGCCACCCAATTCGGGATATTACTGTCGTCGTTACGGGTGATTGGCGTGCCGCAAGCGACCAAAGCCACTAGGGACAAGATTAGAACCCGTTTCATTTCAACACCCTTTCTTGCGTATCCTGCGCTTGTCTGGATCACGGTGCTTGCGGTTCAGGCAACGGACCAACCGCTATCCCGTATTCTCTCCTCACTGTTTCCAGAACCGCTTCGCAGTGGTCCATATAGCGGCGCTGGTTGAGTTTGAGTTCCGCAAAGGCGGCGTAGCGCCGAACGCTTGGATACCATCGGTTCATATCGACACCACATTTCCCGAACACCTGAAGCGGTACATTTTCCATCACTGTCAGCATGTTGAGATAGGATTGTGTCAAAGAGACGAGAAAGAATGTCTTTCGATCGCGTTTGAAGAGGTCGATGAGATCGACCGCATTCAAGGGCAGGCTGCGCAACAAACCCATCATCGTCAAATGCGATAAGAAATAGGTCGATGTGGTCGACAGGAAGTAAATTGCGGATCGCGGATTTACCGTAGCGATGACTCCGCTGTCGGAGGCGTATGGCGTATAAGGGACATCGGTTCGCAGAATATGACCGGTTGCGTTCACGATCACGCTTCCGGGCTTTATAGGGCGCCTCTCGCCGCTTCTGAAAAGAAGGTTTGGTCCTCTGGGTGTGTCAACAACATCTTCGAGATAGTCCGGAATGATCGCCGAAAGATTATTGGCTAAAAACCGCGCCTCCGCTTTGGACAGAATACTAAACAGGTAACCGTCAGAGGGTTCTGCAACGCGGACCCCATACCGATTTTTGAAATAATCAAAGACCGTGTCAAAATTGGTTCCATCAAAGCGCATTATAATGTCTGAGCTGATCTTGCCGACCAACTGACCGCGCCAATAGCGGGAGAGACCCGTTGGGAAGAGGTAGTCGCGGTTGCCGAACACATTGCCAGACCCGTTTATGAGGGATACTTCGCGTTCGGGAGTACCAGTCAAGAGCGCATGGGCCGTGTCCGTTCCTGTCTTCCCGCCCCCGATGACGAATACTGGCGCGGTCTTGTCGGTATCAACCCTCGATAGACGGTCTGCAGAGGTCGAGATTACGCTGCTGCTGGAGATGTCCATCGGTGGAATATTCGAAATGCCCCAGCCGACCGCAAAAACGGTTTTTTTTGCATGAATTTCAAAGTGTTGATCTTTGGCGTTCACTGATTTTGCAGAGATCACTGTCGATGCCCCAGTGTCGCCAACGCGTTCTTCACTTGCAGTGACCTCAACACCGTAAAGTTCGGTGATCGACAGACGGTCTTTGAGCAGTGACAAGCTGTATTCAAGATGGGACAGAACTTCGTGACCTGTCGCCAAATACTCCGGGGGGCGATCCCAGTCCCACGGAATATCGCCAACTGTGAACATCTGATGGGGTTGGTGAAGCCGCACATGTTCGTATGTTGTTTGCCACATTCCACCAAGCTTCGGCTGCCGATCAATTAGAACCGCTGTGGCGCCCGCGGGAAGATGCATGCTTGCGGCAAACAGTGCATTCAGTCCGCCAATACCGGCGCCGACCACGCAGATGTCGCAAGATAGAAACTGTGGTTTTGTGCTCATGTGCCGAAAATTGGCATCTGGACGACAACCAAGATGGTCGGCCCGTCGCCCTTATTGTGACATCTAATTTGTCGGAACAGCATGAAGCGATTTATCGGGCTTTGGAAAAGGGATCATCCGAGCGTTTTCTCGATCATAGAGCTTCCACCGCAAACTTCGCATTCCATCCAAAAAACCTACCTTTGTTGGGTCAATCAAACCGCGCCTTTCGAGTTCGTTATGCGCTTCTTTGAGTTTGTATCCGGGAATCTTGGCGTTCAAATGGTGAAGGTCATGGTAGCCGATATTCATGACGACGAGATCGAAAAACCAACCCCAATCCATAACCGCTGATCCTTCGAGCGCGGCTGTCTCAAAGTCTAACTCTGGTTTGACCCCCCAATGAATATCTTCAAAATTATGGACGACATACGGGATGATCGCGCCAAGCGATGAAATGTAGAATGCTGCGGCCCAAATCGCGACACCGGGCCATCCCGCAAGATACCAAATTGTCCCCAGAAAGCCGCCGAGCATAAGGTTATGAACAGCCAGATCACTGTAATGGTTGCTCTCACCATAGATCGGTAAACGCCTCACAAGACCGTAGAAGAGGAATGGGCCAACGAAAACGAGTGTGATCGGGCTCCGATAAAGCCGATAATGTAGGCGCCTCCAAGCGCTTGCGCGCTCCCATTCGTCGAGTGTCATGACCGGAATTTCGAACGTATCGCGGCGGTCAAGATCGCTGACATGTGTATGGTGGAGGTTGTGCACCGCGCGCGTGATCTCGAACGGTGTCATCGAAATCACGGACAAAAGTTTCCCCCAGAACCGGTTTAATCGTCGCGAGGAGAAAAATGCAAAATGAAGGCAGTCATGCTGTATCATATAGATCCGCAACTGCATGGCGCCGGCGACGACCGTAAGTGGGATCATCAGCCACCAATTTGGGAAGTAGAACATAGCGGCGAACAGACCTGAAAGATAAAGGCCGAGGCTCGATGAAAGTTCGATCCATGCGCGCCGATCATCTGCAAAAGCAAATTCTCGTGCTGCGGTTCGTATGGTAGTTTCGGCAACCAATGTCGGACCCCAACTCGCGTAATCCCTCGTGACAGCTAACAATTTTGCACCTGTGAAATCAAGCGTGCAGGCGTCGTCTAGGGCGTCGGAAATACGGCCTCAAGGGCTCTGAGCTCTACGGGAGATGGCTTGCGCGCCCCTATCCTGGATGACCGTGCGCTCAGAGATCAAGTTCTTCAACAAATCGGGCGTTGTCCTGGATATACTCGAACCGCAACTCGGGTCGTTTGCCCATCAAACGGTCGACCAACGACGCCGTTTCGCCTGGGGCATCTTCGTCAATCGTGATGCGGATGAGCTTTCGCGTCTCAGGATTCATCGTTGTTTCCTTCAAATCCTTTGCATCCATCTCACCCAAGCCCTTAAACCGGGAGATATCAATCTTACCTTTTCCACCTAAGCCTTTGTCTAAGAACGAATTTTTCTCAATGTCATCCATAGCGTACTCACGTCTGCCGCCTTGGGTGAGACGATAAAGCGGTGGACAGGCCATGAACAAATGGCCTTGGTCGATCAACGGTCGCATCTGGGTAAAGAAAAACGTCATCAGCAACGACGCGATATGGGCCCCATCAACATCGGCATCTGTCATGATGATAACTTTATCATAACGCAGGTCCTCAACATTGAATTTCGTGCCGACACCCACACCAAGTGCTTGGCATAAGTCATTGATTTCATTGTTAGAACTCATTTTTGAGCCGGCCGCACCAAGGACGTTCAAGATCTTACCACGCAGCGGCAGAAGGGCCTGCGTTTTTCGATCTCGTGCCATTTTGGCTGATCCGCCAGCGCTGTCCCCTTCCACAATAAAAATCTCGGTACCATCCCGGTTTGTGGCCGAACAATCCACCAGCTTACCGGGCAGGCGCAGTTTTTTGGTGGCCGACTTCCGGGCAGTCTCTTTCTCGGCCTTACGACGAAGGCGTTCGTCCGCCTTCAGGATCAGGTAGTCCAGGATAGCTCCGGCAGATTTATTGTTATTTGCCAACCAGTTATCGAAACGATCTCTTACCGAGTTTTCGACCAATCGCGCCGCATCTGTGGTCGCCAAACGGTCTTTGGTTTGGCCGACAAACTCTGGCTCCCGGATGAAGCATGAGACCAGGGCGCAGCCCCCTGACATGACATCATCGCGCGTGATCTGGGACGCTTTGCGTGTGTTGGTCAGCTCACCATAGGCCTTGATGCCTTTCAGGATCGCGGACCAAAACCCGCTCTCATGGGTGCCGCCCTCAGGGGTGGGCACCGTGTTACAATAGGAGTGTACAAAAGCATCCCGGGAGGGTGTCCAGTTGACCGCCCACTCTACGGAGCCGGGCGTATCATCCTGAAAACGTTCAGAAAATTCGACCTTTCCTGCAAAAGGGTCTTCAGCATAGGTGGCCGATCCATCAAGCTGTTCGACCAGATAATCGGCCAATCCATTGGGAAAACGAAAGCTGGCAGTTGGCGGCACATCGTCCAGATCTTTCAAAAGGCTTGGATCGCATTTCCACCGGATTTCGACGCCCGAAAAGAGATAGGCTTTTGACCGCGCCATATTGAACAATCGTTTCGGCTTGAAATGGGCCTTTGGGCCAAAAATCTCTGCGTCTGGATGGAAGGTCACAGACGTGCCACGACGGTTTTGCGTTGGTCCCAGTGACGTGACCGACCCTTGCGGTATGCCCCGGCTAAATTCTTGAAAATAGAGCTCTTTATTGCGTGCGACCTCAACCCGGACATGGTCGGAGAGTGCGTTAACGACGGAGACGCCCACACCATGTAGTCCGCCCGAGGTTTGATAGGCTTTGCCGCTGAACTTTCCGCCCGCATGCAGCGTACAAAGGATCACCTCCAGCGCTGATTTATCGGGGTGTTTGGGGTGTGGATCGATCGGAATGCCGCGGCCGTTATCTGTAATCGTGACCGAGTAATCCGCGTGCAGCTCCACCTCGATCCGGTTGGCATGCCCGGCGACCGCCTCGTCCATCGAGTTGTCCAAAACCTCTGCCACCAGATGGTGCAGCGCACGCTCATCTGTCCCGCCGATATACATGCCGGGCCGCTTGCGCACAGGTTCCAGCCCCTCAAGGACTTCAATCGAAGAGGCGTCATATTCACTGGGGTCGTCATTAAATAGGTCGTCGGCCATTTTTGGGGCTCTGATTCTGAATGCTCGTTACAACATACAGTATCAGAGGGCCCACAATGGTACCAGTTAAGCCTCTCCCGTCAGGCGTGGATCAAATGGATAGGTCGTCAGGTTTTCGTACCCATCTTCGGTAATCAGCACCTGATCCTCTAGCTTGATCGAAAAATCACCGCCTTTTGGTTGGATCAAGGCTTCGACACATAGGGTCATACCCGGCTCCAGCTCGTAATCGAACGCGCCTTCGACCATTTTGTCTGGATAGGCCACAAGTGGCCACTCATCACAGAGCCCGACGCCGTGCATCAAGCAGCCATATTTACCGCTTTGATACTCTGGCTTCAGCTTGTGGCAGTTCCGTGACAGGTCTTGGATATTCACACCGGGCTTCAGCATTTCCATATTGGTTTGGATATGCTCAATCCCGTGGTTCATGGCATCGATCATGTCTTGGCGTGGCTTCTTATCGCCGATCCACCACGTTCGCGAAACGTCGATACATATGCCGTAAGATCCCACAAGGTCGGTATCAAACGCGACAATCTCATTGTTTTGAACAATCCGCGGACCGCATTCTTGAAACCATGGATTTGTCCGTGGGCCAGAGGCCAACAACCGCGTCTCGATCCATTCGCCCCCACGGCGGATGTTTTCGGCATGCAGCACCGCCCAAATGTCATCTTCGGACATATCACCGTTGGGTACGCCCGAACGCGCGGCCTCTTCCATTGCTGCGATCGCCTTGTCACAGGCATCATGGGCACAGCGCATGGCTTTGATCTCGTCTACGCCTTTGACTGCGCGGGACTTTTCGGTGACTTCTTCGCCTTCCATAATTTCAAATTCTTGCGCTTCTAATGCGCGGAGGCCGTGGAGCATGACCTTATCTACCGCGAGGCGCTTGTTGCCGCCTGCATGCTCTTCCAAAAGCACACGCACCTCGTTCGAAAACGCATCCGCCGCAATGTCGATTTTATCACCCCGATCGAAGTAAAAGAGATCAGCGCCGGATCGCGCCTCGCGCACCAGAGGGTTAAACTCTGACAAGAAGGGAGAGTTCTTGTAGTCCCAGATCACCATATACCCGTCCGCGCAGAGCAGAACCGCCCGGAACGGGTTGTGCGTGTTCCAGAGCTGCATGTTCGTGCTGTCTGTCGCGTAGCGAATGTTGAGCGGATCAAACATCAGTAACCCAGCATAATCGCGATCCACGACATGTCGCGTCAGCCGTTCCCAGCGGTGGCGCCGCATGGCCTGCAAGTCCGGCAACTCCAGCCCGGCAGCTTCCCATTCCCGGTAAGCCAGTTGCGTTGGACCAATTTCGATACGATTGAGATCATTTGGCGTGTTGTCGCCTAATAAAGCACCCTTTGTTGGGTCGATTTTCCGGTTTTCACGATAATGCTGGTTCATCATGACCTCCTCGGTATAGCTGGGTTGATGCTCTCACGGGGGGTGAAAAACGGTCGTCCATACGCGGCATTCCGAAGGGGCTAGAGGTCGCAAATGCATAAATTTGGGGAAATTCTGCACGAGGTCTTGCCCTTTCGTCCTTGGGAGGTCGAGGCGACGCGACGCTTGCCCGGTGTGACCCCGCTCGGCGATGCGCCCTGGCTATGGCGCGACGAAGTGTTTGACCAACAAATGGCGTATCGGGACCATTTGATTGCAACGAAACCGGATGACGTTCTGGCAGAGACGCGCTCTGAGGTTTTTGCCGAGCTCAAGGGTATGATCCTGGAGGAGGTTGCGAAAGACCCAGGATACCGTGTGACGCCTGCAGCAATAACACGGCCCGATGGCGTGACGATACCGGACCCTACGGATATGGCTGGTCTCGCGCGTCTGATCCAAGAAGACATCCTGATCCATGAAAAACCAGGAGCAGAGCATGTGCTGACCTCGGGCGCTTTATGCTTCCCAGCAAATTGGATATTCTCTGAAAAACGGGGCAGGGGTCTTGTTGCGATCCATGAACCTGTGCCGCTTTATGAAGATCGGATCGCGAAAGGTGTTCAGCGGATGATGGACCTTCTTCGCCCAGAAGCGCCGATCTGGCGGGCAAACTTTGTCATCTACAACACACCAGAGTTGCATCAGCCCCATCCCCATCCCGGCCAAGGGGACTACATGCGTATAGAACGCCAAATTTTGCGTAAGCTCCCCAAGACAGATGTGGTTATTTTTACGCTTCACACATTCGTGTTTGAGATGGACGCAAAGATGCGCCAATCGGTCACTCCGCACCTCCACTAAGAACATCATATCACGCTCAAAGAGACGTCGAGAGTGACTATGACCGTTATTGCTTTGTTTGCGACTGCTATCGTTTTTGGGGGCATGATCCTTTATTCGTTTGGCTTCGCTCCGTTTGTGTTCACGCAGTTGGAGGCGCCAGCCGCGGGCCTTATGTTGAGAAGAGCCTTCCCGTGGTATTATATGTTCTCGATGGGTGCCGGGGCGGCCTCAGCCTTTGCGTTGATTTTCGTCGATACGTTCGGCGCTCAACTGATGCTTGCGGTTGTCCTGATTGCGATGGTCGCGCATTTCATTTTGATGCCCCGCATAAATGCCGCGCGGGACCAAGGGGCATCCGCAAAGAGCCGCTTTGATTGGCTCCATCGTGCGTCTGTCGCGCTGAACTTTGTCCAACTTGGATTGATAGGATGGGTGCTCGCGCGGTTCGTTTAGTATTGGAGTGCCGCTTCGGTCGTAATCTCTACTTCGGCATGAAGCGTTCGGTGAACAGGGCACTTATCCGCAATGTCTAACAAGCGCGCGCGTTGATCATCGTTTAGGTCCCCCTCGATTGTAATGACCCGTTTGAATTGGTCGATTTTACCGTCCGAGGTTTCACAGGTTTCGCACTCGCTGGCGTGGATTTTATCATGGATAACGTCGACCGAAATGTGATCCACGGGCCACCCCTTCCGTCGTGCATACATGCGCATCGTCATTGATGTGCAGGCGGCAAGACCGGCTGAGAGAAAGTTGAAAGGCGACATTCCAAGATCTGTGCCGCCATAGGACACCGGCTCATCCGCGAGCGTATGGTGCTTCGGTCCGGCGCAAATGTCTTGTAGGAACCCGTTTTTGTCCGCTTCCTCAGATCGTACAACCCCTTCTGGGGCTCCGATGGGCGCCGGAGGTTTGGTCATTTTCAAATAGCGACCGGCCCAAGACGCAATAACCGATGCCGCATATTCCGCATCCTCGGCCTTTGTGATGAGGTGATCGGCAGTGTCGAGCGTTACGAAACTCTTTGGATGTTTTGCTGCCAGGAAGATTTCGGAGGCATTCTCAATACCTACGGTAGTATCAATGGGTGAGTGGAGAACCAGAAGCGCGGCTTTCATCTTCGCGACCGCTGGCGTCAGCTCCGAGGCCGCTACGTCATCCAAAAACTCTTTCCTAATGACAAATGGCCGACCACCGAGGGTGACTTTGGCCGATCCTTCAGCTTCAATTTCAGTAAGGGATGTTCCAAAGTTATGAACAACGTGGCCCGGATCGGCGGGTGCGCCTAGGGTCACAACGGCTTTCACGCTTGGCAGTTCTGGGGCCGCCTTTAAAACCGCCGCTCCGCCGAGAGAGTGTCCGACCAGAAGTGACGGGGCCCTGTGCAAAGTTTCCAAGTGTTTCGCAGCAAGGATAAGATCGTCTACATTAGACGAGAAATGGGTGTTCTCAAATTCGCCCTCGGAATGGCCAAGACCGGTAAAGTCGAAGCGCAGGACAGCGATATTCATGGCTGCGAGATAGCTCGAAATTCGCTTCGCAGCAGCAATATCCTTCGAGCATGTGAAGCAATGCGCGAATATTGCTGTTGCCTGTACTGGTCCTGCTGGCGTGTCCAGGCGCGCGGCGAGTGTATCGCCGCTATGTCCTTTAAATTCGGTTTTTTGTGTCGGCATTCACTGCTCTCCAGTACGTCCTCTGATCCGATAGCAGGCAAGTGTTGCGCCGTGTAACCCCCCTCACGCGCAAGTGACGCATGTGACAGAACTAAGTTTGATACAAAAAAAACCCCGGCGCGGGACGCCGGGGCCGAATGGAAATTCAGGGCACTGAGAAGGTCGCGCCCTCTACTCGCTTAGCAGCTGTAGTACATTCCGTATTCAACAGGGTGCGGTGTGTGCTCCATGTTGTAAACTTCTTCCCACTTGAGCTCCATGTAACCCTCGATTTGGTCGGCTGTGAAAACACCGCCCGCAGTCAGGAAATCCATGTCTGCTGCCAACTCGTCGAGCGCCTCGCGCAGAGACGCACAAACCGTTGGGATGCCTTCCAGCTCTTCTGGTGAGAGTTCGTAGAGGTCCTTGTCTGTTGATGCGCCTGGATCGATTTTGTTTTGGATCCCGTCGAGACCGGCCATCAGCAATGCGGAGAAGCAGAGATATGGGTTCGCAGACGGATCTGGGAAACGCGCCTCAACACGTTTTGCTTTTGGGGATTGTGTCCACGGAATACGAACACAGCCCGAGCGGTTCCGTGCAGAATATGTGCGCAGAACCGGCGCCTCGAAGCCCGGGATCAAGCGCTTGTAAGAGTTTGTGGACGGGTTCGTGAAGGCGTTCAACGCTTTGGCGTGCTTCAGAACACCACCAATGAAATACAGCGCTTCTTGGGACAAGTCGGCGTATTTGTCACCTGCGAACAATGGCGATCCATCTTTCCAGATGGACATGTTCACATGCATACCTGTGCCGTTATCACCCGCGATTGGCTTTGGCATGAATGTCGCAGATTTTCCGTACGCATGGGCCACATTGTGGATCACGTATTTGTACTTCTGCAACTCGTCGCCTTGTTTGGTGAGAGAGCTAAAGATCAGGCCAAGCTCGTGCTGACAGGACGCCACTTCGTGGTGGTGCTTATCTACGGACATGCCGATGTTCTTCATTGTGGACAGCATTTCAGAGCGGATATCCATGCCCGCATCTGTTGGGTTCACTGGGAAGTAACCGCCTTTGACACCTGGACGATGGCCCATATTGCCCATCTCGTACTCAGTATCTGTGTTCCATGCCGCATCCGCTGCGTCGACTTCGAAAGACACTTTGTTCATTGAATTTGAGAAACGCACATCGTCGAAGAGGAAGAATTCCGCCTCTGGTCCGAAGAAGGCCGTGTCACCGATGCCGGATGACTTGAGATATTCTTCCGCGCGCGTCGCAGTGGAGCGTGGGCAGCGGGAGTAGGGCAAACCATCGTCAGGCTCGACAACAGAGCAATGCACCGCGATTGTCTTCTCGGCGTAGAACGGATCGACATATGTAGATGCCGTGTCTGGCATAAGTTTCATGTCAGATTGATCGATGGATTTCCAACCCGCGATCGAAGACCCGTCAAACATAAAGCCTTCCGCGAGGAAGTCTTCATCGACTTGATCTTCCATAACCGTCACGTGCTGGAGTTTACCGCGCGGGTCAGTAAAGCGGATGTCGACATAAGCTGCCTCTTCATCCTTAATCATTTTGAGCATATCGGCTGCGCTCATGGGTATCACCTCTTCCTTCTGGGTTAATAAGGGTTAAAGCGCGTCCGCGCCTTCCTCGCCGGTCCTGATGCGGATGGCTTGTTCAATATTGGACACGAAAATTTTTCCGTCTCCGATCTTTTCGGTGCGGGCTGCCTCGATGATTGATTTTATTGCGTCGTCGAGCTGTTCATCCGACAAAACCACCTCAATTTTAACTTTCGGAAGGAAGTCTACGACATACTCCGCACCGCGGTAGAGTTCAGTATGACCCTTCTGGCGGCCAAAACCTTTGGCTTCCAAAACCGAAAGTCCTTGCACGCCGATCTCTTGAAGGGCTTCCTTCACTTCATCTAGTTTGAATGGCTTGATGACGGCTTCAATCTTTTTCACGAATTCCCCCGCTTGATTGCACTGCGGATACCGCGTGGCCCGTTGCGAGGTCGGATGCAAATCTGGAGACGCTGTTGTCCTGACACGATGACTTTGTTTGAATGTCACTGATTAAAAACTATGCAAAAAGGTCAATAAATGTGCATTTTTTGACTTATGGTTGTGCCCCGTGCCGGAAAGTACCGTAAAATATCCCATATTGGGCGGCATAAGCGCGACCCGATGATTTGTGTTCAGAAGTGCGACGATCCGACGTTTTCCACTTACATCTACCTTCGGCCTTTGTTAGGTGGGATCGTCAGGGCGGCCTTTTGGCTGCCCTCACATTTTCTGCGGGTGTGGCGAAATTGGTAGACGCACCAGATTTAGGTTCTGGCGCCTTTGGGCGTGGGGGTTCAAGTCCCTCCACCCGCACCAAAATTCACGGATCGACGTCTTCGATTGACCGTCTCACATCGTCGTAGACTGAGGATACGGAATAAGGCTTCAGCCATTTTTCAATCTTTTCGTAGGATGTGTTCGGATCCGTCAAACGCTTCCGATTTTCGGCCTCTCTTGAACGGAGGGCCGTCTCTACATTGGAGACGTTTGGATCCAATCCCAAATCGTATTGGATAAGTTTTTCGTGCCTCAGGATGACAAAAGCCCGGTCGAGCCAATCGGGACCTAGCCGTGTTTCGCTATGACTATCGTAGAGAACATGAAAGCCGTGGTGAATATGCGTATAGTGATCATAGACGAAGAGCGGCACTTTGCGAAGACAATCATATGTGTGCACCAAATGGTGCCTTGTGTCGAACGTCCAGGACGTTCTTGCATGATTTTCGAACCCCCATTTGATCGACGAATGCCCCACATATTCATCTGTTGGCGGGCTGGTATTGGCGCAATAGTGAAGGTTCTGTGTCTCTACCTGTGTCCGATAGCTTTCGCGATCTTTTGATCGCGTCGTGTCGACGACATCGATCAGAATACCAGGTACGAAGGTCTGACCTGCGGGTAGCGATGCGAAAAAATTGGCGAATGTTGCATGCTCTTCCGGCAGTTCAACAAATTCATCGGCGTCCGTAATCAACACCCAGCTTCCTGGCTTTACAAATGTTTTTGCCAGCGTCTCGATCCAAAGTTTCTTTGATGTCCGAAAACGTCCGGTCTTGGGGACAAAAATATGTACGTCCGGGCCAAACGCGCGCTCCGACAGCGGCGGGCTGCTATGGTCATCTACAATCAAGAAGCGTTCGACCCCACGGCGGCGCATATGATCAATCTGCCGTGTCAGAATACTTTCCTGGTCCTTTACACAAAGAATGGCAGTCAATTCCGTCGACGGTTCAGAGCCGCGGAAATAGGCGTGTTCGATTGAAAAGCTCTCCGCGTAAAGCGCCTCGCGCTCCGAAATCGCAATCAGCCAATCAAAATTGGCCCGCATGTTATGGTCGAAATAAACATGAAAGACCTCATCTGGGATCAACTTTTTCCAAGTGCACAGGCTGTTCAGATGGTTTTTGGCGCGCATTTTTTCATTGGAACTTACCTCGGCCTCGCCCTTAGGGTTCGCGGGTGGACGCCATGTTGGGCGATCCAGGAAAACAATGCTGTTGTTTAGGTTTGCTTGCCGACCGAGAAACTCTGATTGGTCCGTCGTCAGAATATTTTTTTCGCCAGCAAATGTGATCAAGGGGATCCAAGGAAACGCATGAAGCGACCGTAGAATGCAGCTGATATCATCATACTGCGTGCTTAAAAGATCTTCGTCATATCCGACGGCCTGATAAACATTGGAGGATGTCGTGACCCGTCCACATGTTCCGTCACCGTACTCACCCGAAAAACTGTGCAGCACGAAGTGATCCCCGTGTTCTTTCCAGAGCTGAAGGATCAGCGCGGTCTCGTCCTCTGATACAAAGTTGTCGCCATCCAAACTCGAATGGACGGCGCCTTTCAGTTCTCCGCGAAACGCGTTTTTTGCACGCGGAAAGTGCCAAACGTCTAAGATGTCGGACCGAAAATACCGGAGATAGCCGGTCTGAAGGTCCTCTTCGAAATGCTCTTTGAGCCAGTCCTCGGCCTCGTTGTCTTTATCGAAAATGCCGATGACGAACTCGACCTCTTTTTCGTACTTGCGATTACTTTCGAGGTTCTCGCGCAGCGAAATCTGCAGATCTTGCAAGCGATTTTGAATGGGAATGCAGTAAGATACGGACTTTTCAAAACGGTGTTTTCGAGTGACGCCGCGCGCGCTCAATCTGGCATCCAACGAGTGTTCAATTTGTGATGCGGATGTTGGGCGGTTGTCGTCGACGCAAATGTAGTGATCGATTTCTGGGATGTTCGCCTGACGGCTTAGGTACTGCTTGCGGTAAAACGCGGGATCAAATTCGGAAGAGGGGTGATGCCCTATAAGACGTCCGTATTGCACGTAGCTGTCCAAGGCCTGTTCATCCGTTTCATGCTCCAAATATGTCTTTGTGTACCACCGCGCATCGAAAAGACCCCGAGATACAAGCTCCGCCTTGAGGTCATTGTGTGAAAGGATCTGCAAACTGGACATTGTCTACATCAACCATAGTATTGATCGTACGAGCACATAGGTCAGGAACGCAGTCGCGACCAATCTAAAACCAAAGATAATTGTGTTCCGCCGATCACGAAGATTGACCTTAGCCGGCGCGGTATTTTCTGAACTTGTTGTGAGGGGTTTCTGAGGTACGACAACGTCTTGCTCAACGCTCGGGGGGGCAGGTTCGTAAGGTTTCTTGAATTTTGGGGCCTGGTGCACGGTTAGGTTCCATAACTCCCGTTGGGCAACGCCAAAATTCAAACAGGGATCAGACTCCGCTAATTCTTTAAGAAGAGCTGTATAAGCCCGCGCAAGCTCACGACGGTCCAATTCTGACCGCGTCAGACCATCTTCTGGTGCAGGTTCATACGACCGTTCTGATTTGCGATCCAACATGCCGATTTAATGCTCCGAAATACGCAATCGTTATACAGAACAGCCTTGCGTTTCACTACTGCCAACGGTAACGCCTCGCTTTCGAAAGTACGACGGAAAACACGATGCAAGTCACCGAAACTTTGAATGAAGGTCTGAAGCGCGAGTACAAAATTTTAGTGAGCGCTGATGAACTCGAAGCGAAAGTCACAGAGAAACTCGAAGAGGCCCGCCCGAATGTAACCTTGAAGGGATTTCGCAAAGGGAAAGTGCCGCTTGCGATGCTCAAGAAGCAGTTTGGCAAATCTGTTCTTGGCGAGACAATGCAGGAAACGATCGATGGTGCGATCAGCGCACAATTTGATGAGACCGGTGACAAACCTGCAATGCAACCCGACGTAAAGATGGTCAACGAGGACTGGAAGGAAGGGGACGATATCGAGGTTACGCTCTCATACGAGAAGCTGCCCGAGATTTCCGAAGTGTCGCTTGAAGGTGTGAAGTTGGACAAGTTGGTCGTGAAGGCGTCGGACACCGACATTCATGAGGCGTTGGAAACGCTCGCGGCACAGGTTCAGGATTTTGAGGAGAAAGACGGCGCTGCAGAAAACGGCGATCAGATCGTATTCGACTTCGTCGGAAAAGTGGACGGAGACGCATTTGAAGGCGGATCCGCAGAGGGCTTTGCACTCGTCCTCGGATCAGCGAACTTCATTCCTGGATTTGAAGATCAATTGATCGGGATATCAGCGGGCGACGAGAAATCCGTCGAGGTGACATTTCCCGAAGATTATCAGGCGGATCATCTTGCCGGAAAGCCGGCTGTATTTGATTGTAAAGTACATGCAGTCAAAGCGCCGAAGTCAGCTGCGATTGATGACGCCATGGCGGAAAAACTCGGCGCCGAGACCCTTGACGCACTGAAGACCCAGATCAGTGAAAGGTTGGAAGGTGAATATTCCGGTGCAGCGCGAATGGTTTTGAAACGCGACTTCATGGATCAGTTGGACGAACGCATCGCCTTTGATGTACCTGAAAGTCTTCTTGACGCTGAGGCCAAACAGATTGCGCATCAGCTCTGGCACGACGAAAACCCAGATGTAGAGGGCCATGATCATCCAGAGATCGAGCCAACTGAGGAACATATTTCGCTTGCGACCCGTCGTGTAAAACTCGGCCTCTATTTGGCGGAAATCGGAACCCAGAAAGAAATTGAGGTGACCGATGCTGAAATGCAGCAGGCGATCATGCAGGAGGCGCAGAAATATCCCGGCCAAGAGCGTGCATATTTTGAGTTCGTTCAAAAAAATGCCGGTGCGCGTCAGCAACTCAGCGCACCCATCTTCGAAGACAAGGTGATTGACGCGATATTGTCTGACATCGAAGTGACGGACAAAGAGATTGACAAAGAGGCACTTCAGAAAGCCGTAGACGCCCTGGAAGCGTAAAGATCGATTTTGAATTGATGCGCAAAAAAAGACCCGCAAGATGCGGGCCTTTTCTTTTTACATGCGATGCAGCTTAGAAGTTCTTGCTGATCGATATACCGTAGCTTGTTACGCTACTATCATCGAGGATGTATCCGCCTGGATCTGTCGTCGCATCTCCGCGCCATGAATAGGACACACCACCGCTCAGGCTAATTCCACTTTGGAACGTGTAGCGTCCACCCAGTGAAAGGGATTTAGTTTCCCCTTGTGGTGCAAGTGGGCTTGCTCCGTCGCCGTCACCGGGCTCGTAGAATGCTGAAACGGACGCGGCAAAACTCTCAGAGAAGCGGCGTGCCACACCCAAGCTGTAGGATGTGCTATCTTCGAAAGTCGAGACTTGACCGGCAACAGGAATAACAACCTGGTTATCATCCCACATTGCATACCGAATTTTACCAAATACCAGAGTATTTTCGGCAACACCCGTTTGGAATTCGAGCTGAACCGCATCACCAATTGATGCGTCAGAATCTCCCACATCCACGCCGTTTAGCGTTGTTGGAAGCGTCAAGTCGATTTCACTTTCGTAACTCAGTGCCACGCGCAACGCGATCTCCGGGATCTCATACGCTGCGCCAATGATGTAGCCAAAACCACTATCGCTTTCGGTATCAAACTGGTCTGCGACGCCGTCAGTGCCAGGCATAAATGCCCCATCAATGATGTCTCCCAAGTTTATCGTACCTTCTGCCTCAACGTATTTCACGCCACCAAAAACAGAAACGTTCTCACTTGCTTGATAGAGACCAAGCACCTGAAACTCAGTTGCACTCACTGACCCTTGAGGAGCCGTAAGAACACCTGGTGGCGTATCAAACTTGTCGAAGAACTGAATATCGACACCGTTTGTTCCGTTGGTCGCCAAGAAACCTACCGATACTTTTTCGGAAAGGTCAGCTTTGAAGCGGAGTGTTGTTACAAAGAAATCTTCGGCAACGGATTCACTTGTGCTAAAAGTACCAGATCCGTCAGTTGCAGAGAAGTCCGGCTCCACTTGACCGAAAGATAAGGACACAAAAGTCCCTTCTTCATAGAGGTAGTTTGAGCTGAACGTTGCCCGTTCAAGGCCTTCTGCGAGAACGGATGTTGAAGTGAGCATCGCTGCGACGGAAATCGCACCGAACCTCGTATAGTGTGTCATGATGTCCCTCCCAATTGACATTGAACCTGTTCTAGCAGGCCTGTGGAAATCTTCGAGCGTGTAACGTAGATGTAACGTGACGGCATTTGAGGTGATGTATAATTCCCACAGCGGCCATTCGGCCCGACGCCCTTTGTGCTTGAAGGCGCGTAGGGCCAAAGCTAACTTCTGCTGAGCCGTTATAATTGCAGACCAAAAAGGGCAGGCCAATGCGCGATCCAATCGACGTCTATATGAACACACTCGTCCCCATCGTTGTTGAACAAACCTCCCGCGGGGAACGATCCTACGATATTTTCTCGCGCTTGCTGAAAGAGCGCATTATCTTCTTATCTGGACCTGTGCATGATGGGATGAGCACACTTGTGGTCGCCCAGTTGCTGTTTCTCGAAGCGGATAACCCGAAGAAAGATATCGCGATGTACATCAATTCGCCCGGCGGCGTCGTAAGTTCGGGTTTGTCGATTTACGACACGATGCAGTATATTCAGCCGAAGGTTTCAACGCTTTGTGTCGGTCAAGCGGCGTCGATGGGCTCTTTGCTACTGGCGGCGGGTGAGAAGGATATGCGTTTTGCACTGCCGAACGCCTCGATAATGGTGCATCAACCCTCTGGCGGCTATCAAGGTCAGGCATCGGATATCGCAATCCATGCGAAGTACACACTCGAACTCAAAGACCGTCTCAACAATATCTACAACACGCATACTGGCCAACCGATCAAAGAAGTTGAACGGGCGCTTGACCGCGACAACTTTATGACTGCCGAAGAGGCAAAAGAATGGGGTTTAATTGACGATATTGTGCAAAAACGCGATGTACCGGAAAGTTCTGATTAAGAGTGATCACTTTTAAGCACTCGGGCTGTAACGCCGCTCAATTGGATGTTTTCGGCATTGTGGCTGCGCGTATCCGCGTTTAGTCTGGAAAAAAGTAACGGGATTTAGAGGCATATGTCGGGTTCAGATTCGAAGTCAGACTCAAAAAACACGCTCTACTGTTCTTTCTGCGGCAAAAGCCAGCATGAGGTGCGGAAACTGATTGCGGGTCCGACCGTCTTTATCTGTGACGAATGTGTTGAACTCTGCATGGACATCATCCGGGAAGAGGCGAAATCAAATCTCGTCAAGTCCGCAGGGGGTGTGCCGACGCCTGCTGAGATCTGCCAAGTTTTGGATGATTATGTGATTGGTCAGGCCGTCGCGAAGCGTGTCCTTTCAGTCGCGGTCCACAACCACTATAAGCGTTTGAACCATTCAGAGAAATCTTCGGAAATTGAGCTCTCGAAATCGAATATTCTCCTGATAGGGCCTACCGGATGCGGCAAAACGCTTCTGGCGCAAACGTTGGCGCGTATTTTGGACGTGCCCTTTACAATGGCGGATGCAACGACCCTCACCGAAGCGGGCTATGTCGGCGAAGATGTTGAGAATATCATCCTCAAACTTCTTCAGGCCTCTGAGTACAATGTAGAGCGCGCGCAAAGGGGCATCGTCTATATCGATGAGGTCGATAAAATAACACGTAAATCTGACAATCCGTCTATTACGCGCGATGTGTCAGGCGAGGGCGTGCAACAGGCGCTTCTCAAAATTATGGAAGGAACCGTTGCATCGGTGCCGCCGCAAGGTGGACGCAAGCATCCGCAACAGGAATTCTTGCAGGTGGATACGACGAATATTCTGTTCATCTGTGGTGGGGCGTTTGCGGGACTTGAAAAGATCATCGCACAGCGCGGCAAAGGATCGGCGATTGGGTTTGGCGCAGATGTAAAAGACGAAGACGCGCGTTCCGTGGGTGAAATGTTTGCCGAGCTGGAGCCGGAAGACCTTTTGAAATTCGGATTGATCCCTGAGTTCGTGGGCCGTCTGCCTGTGATCGCAACTTTGGAAGATTTGGACGAAGACGCCCTTGTAACCATCCTCTCGCAACCCAAAAACGCGCTCGTCAAACAATACCAGCGCCTCTTTGAGCTTGAAGATGTAAAGCTGTCTTTTACCGATAATGCACTGCAGGCGATCGCGAAGCGCGCCGTAGAACGTAAAACGGGTGCGCGTGGCTTACGATCCATAATGGAAGAAATCTTGCTCGACACGATGTTTGATTTGCCAGGTTTGGAAAATGTCGAAGAGGTCGTCGTCAACCAGAAGTCCGTGAATACTGATGCGGCGCCACTCGTCGTCTATGCGGAAGCCGCCGGTGAGAACGCCAGCGCATCGTAACACTGGCACTTTGACGTTGGCTCAGGCATAACCTTCACAAGAAGAGGTGTCCGCATGTTTTGGAAACAATTTTTCACATGGTGGAATGGTCAGAACGTGAATACGCGCGTTGTGACATGGCTTTATGGAAAGCGGGTCGGCGAAGATCGCGACGGCAACATTTATTACGAGAATCGCAGCGGTGAAAAGAGGTGGGTGATCTATAACGGTTATTCCGACGCCAGCCGTGTGCCGGTCGAATGGCATGGATGGTTGCATCATACCTACCAAGCGCCTCCGACCGAAGATCCGCTGAAGCATCAACCTTGGGAAGAACCACATCTTCCCAACCTTACGGGAACGGCACTTGCTTATGCGCCAGAAGGCAGTTTGAGAAGTTCGAGTGCAGAAGCCACCCCAAAAACAGCTTACGAAGCCTGGCAACCGGAATAGATCATGACAAACTCGACAACGGAAACCCTCGTAGGGGCGGCTGTGCTCGCTATCACAGTAGGTTTTATCATTTACGCAAGCCAATCTGTCGGTTTGGGCGCAACCGGTGATGCAAAAACAGTCACCGCGTCTTTTCGGTCTGTAGATGGTGTGATCGTCGGGACCGATGTTCGGATGGCGGGTGTAAAAATCGGCTCGGTTACCGGTATCGATTTGAATCCGGTTACGTTCCGAGCCGAGACGCAGTTCACGATAGATGACCAACTGAATATCCCCGATGACTCGAGCGCAGTCATCTCTTCCGAGGGTCTTTTGGGGGGCACCTTTGTGGAGATCATTCCAGGCGCGTCGGACTTTAATATCGAAGACGGTGGCGAGTTTATTGATACACAAGGCGCGGTCAGCTTGATTTCGTTACTGCTAAAATTTGTCGGTGGCGGTGGGCAATGATTGGTCGCGCGTTTGCGCTGTTGCTCGGTCTTTCGGCGCCGCTCTATGCACAAAACGCCGTCGAAACCGGAAATGGGGTTGGCGCTGTTGTCCGAGCAATTGATACGCTGAATGGCCGAGTAGAAGATCTGTCTCTCTCGGCAGGGGAAACCCGCGCATTTGGTCGTATTGAGATTACTCTGACAGAGTGTCGCTACCCCGCGGCAAATCCATCCGACGATGCCTTTGCCTATCTCGAAATTCGGGACCCGCGTGAAACCGCACCAAGATTTTCGGGATGGATGCTGGCCTCTAGCCCGGCGCTCTCGGCTTTGGAACATGCACGCTATGATGTTTGGGTAATCAGCTGTATCACGGAGTGAACGTCTGTACCCTCTGAAAGAGCGGCGAAATCGGCGCGTTCGGTCAAAGCAGCTTGCAACCGCACTTCATAGTCGGATCGTGAAATTTCAATGGCTCCAAGACGTGCCAGATGATCGGTTAAGAACTGCGTGTCGAAGAGTGTAAATCCGCCATGTCGGAGGCGCGCGATCGTGTATGCTAAAGCAATTTTAGACCCGTCAGTGGCGCTGCTGAACATACTTTCACCGAAAAAGGCGCCACCAAGAGCGACACCATAGACCCCACCCCAAAGTGCATCATTCCGATCATAAACTTCCAAGGAGTGGGCGACCCCCATTCGGTGAAGCTGCACGTAAAGATCGAAGATTGGTTGGCTGATCCAGGTCGTCTCCCGATCGGCACAGGCCGCGAGCACCGCCTCAAAGCGCGTGTTTATGCGCACTCTGTGCTCGTTTCGAAGCAAACGCCGTTTCAAGCTTCGGGATATATGAAACCGATCCAGCTCAAAAATGCCGCGTCGTTCTGGACGAACCCAGAAGACATCAGGGTCATCCTGGTTATGCGCCATTGGAAATACGCCGGATGCATAGCCTGCCAACAGGACCTGTGGTGTCAGGGACTTGTCGCTCACGCGCTCTGGGCTGCCAGCCAGTGTTCGAGCCAGTGGATTGTGTAGTCACCGGCTTGAATGTCTGGTTCATTCAGCAACGCGGAAAACAGTGGCGTTGATGTCTCGATCCCATCAACGATCAACTCATCCAGCGCACGCCGCAGCCGTGCGAGCGCGGCTGGACGGTCATTCGCGTGTACAATCAGTTTTGCAACCAGGCTGTCGTAATGGGGCGGCACCGTGTATCCGTCGTAAAGCGCAGAATCCATTCGGACGCCAAGACCGCCTGGCGCGTGGAATGCCGTTACTTTGCCCGGGCAGGGTGCAAAATCCGGAAGGCGTTCCGCGTTGATCCGCACCTCGATAGCGTGGCCATTCACCTTCAGATCGTCTTGCTGGAAAGACAGGCTCTCTCCCGACGCAATGCGAATTTGTTCCTTAACAAGGTCTACACCAAAGATCGCTTCGGTGACGGGATGTTCGACCTGAAGCCGGGTATTCATCTCGATGAAGTAAAACTCATCGTTTTCATAGAGGAATTCGATTGTTCCGGCGCCTGAATACCCCAGATCACCCACGGCCTTCGCACAAACCGCTCCGATCTCTGACCGGATTTCAGGCGAAATTGCGGGCCCTGGCGCCTCTTCGAAGACCTTCTGGTGGCGCCGCTGAAGCGAACAGTCCCGCTCGCCAAGATGCACTGCTTGTCCCTTTCCGTCGCCAAAGATTTGGACCTCGATATGGCGTGGCAGGGTCAAGTATTTCTCGATATAAACCTCGTCATTTCCGAAGGCCGTTTTCGCCTCGGTTCGAGCGGTCAAAAACGCGTCCTCGAGGTCATCCGCGGTTTGGGCGAGCTTCATCCCGCGCCCGCCACCGCCCGCTGTGGCTTTCACAATGACGGGAAAGCCCATATCGCCGGCGACTTTTTTTGCGGTCGCAACATCTGGAACACCACCGTCTGAACCAGGAACGCAGGGAACGCCCAATGCCTTCATCGTGTCCTTCGCGGTAATCTTATCCCCCATAACGCGGATGTGTTCGGCGCTTGGCCCAATAAACGTCAGGGAATGATCCTCTACCATTTGCACGAATTCGGCATTCTCGGAAAGAAACCCGTATCCGGGGTGAATCGCTTCGGCCCCTGTTATGTCACATGCAGAGAGTATCGCCGCTTTGTTCAGGTAGCTGAGCGGTCCAGGGGCAGGGCCAATGCATACGCTTTCGTCGGCCATTCGCACATGCATTGCGTCGGCGTCTGCGGTGGAATGAACGGCAACGGATGCGATCCCCATTTCTTTGCAGGCCCGAATTACTCGAAGGGCAATTTCCCCGCGGTTCGCTATCAGGATCTTGGAAAACATTCCGGCGCTTACTCTATAATCATTAGGGGTGATCCGAACTCAACCGGTGTGGCGTCCTCGACCAGGATACGCGCCACTTTCCCTGCTTTTTGTGCCGTGATTTGGTTCAGTGTCTTCATCGCCTCAACAATAAGAAGTGTTTGCCCCTCCCGAACGGTGTCTCCAATATTGACGTATGGGGGCGCCCCCGGTTCCGGTTGAAGATAAACGGTCCCCACCATCGGTGACGTTACAGCACCAGGATGTTGCGCGGGATCGTCATCCCCAGCACTCGCCGCAGGTCCAGATGATGCCGTCGTGGTCGCTGCGGGGGCAACCGGAGCCGCCGTAGGTGCCACCGCGGCCGGCGCCGCCATAGCAACCGGTACGTTCGTGCCGTGGCGCGATACACGAACGCTCAGATTGTCGTCCTTGCCGTAGTCCCGCTGGACCTCAATTTCAGCAAGATCGTTCTCTTTCAACACGGCTGCCAGAGCTTCAATAAACTCGATGTCGGGGTTTGGTGTCTTCTTCGTCATTCTGGCAAGCCTTCAATCGTTCCCTGGTCCTGCTATAGACGTCCTCATGAAGCGGTGAAAGAGGGATCAACGTCGTCTTTGTGCAACAACAAGGATGTCCTGTGCTTTAAGAGCGCCCGAGCTTCCGGGTGGCAGCTGTTTCAGTGCGCGCTCAGCATGGATTGTGGCCTCTCTAAAGTTACCGCCGAGGGCGTAGCGTTCCGCCGTCATAAGCGATGCCAGAGCGTTTTGACCGTTTTTTGCAAAGGCGACAGACAGATCGCGTAGCATTCGGCGGTCGCGGGGGTCCCGTGCATAGGATTTCTGGAGTGTTTGAAGGGCGTCGCGGTCCGCGGCATCCGTTCCGAGGGCAAGCTGCGCCCGGCCAAGTCCGGCAAGCATTTGTGCATCAAATGGGCGATAAGAGAGCGCCGTCTCATAAGCTGCGATTGCGCCCTGGGCATTGCCGCCCTCCAGAAGTAGCTCGGCGTTTAGATCATGATAAAATGGATCATCCGGTCGGAGCTCCAACAGGCGCTGCATAGCCGCTCGCGATTTTGCGCGATCGGGGAGTCTGAAATACCCGATCGCACGGCCTAGCGTTGCAATTTCCCCACTGTCATTTGGATCAATCCGCCGCAAGAAACTATCGGGTGATGATCGGAACCCTGCGAGTTTGGTTTTTGATCTTTCGTACCAATACCGGCTTTCCTCAGCTCCGTTCCGGGGTAGGCTTGCGTATCGTTCTGCCACACTTTCAAGGTATTGTATCCTTTGAGACGTCAAAGGGTGCGTGCGCACATAGGCGTCGCGGCGCGATGCGCTTACAAACTCTTGACCCTTAAAGAGCTCAAAAACTTCGAGTGCGGCGATAGGATTGATGCCAGCAGCGGCAAGGATTAAGGCGCCGGTTTGATCTGCGGACGCTTCTTGCGCACGCGTGAACGCCAAGAAATCCTTCACGGCTGCGTCGCTAAGACCGGCTGCAACGCCGGCTCCGGCACCGGCTCCACCGCCGGCTGCAATCGCAACTCCAAGTGCCAATCCAAGGCCAGCAAGAGTATTTGTCTGGCCGATACGGGCGCCACGCTGCGCAAGGTGACCGCCCGTGATATGTCCGATCTCATGTGCGATGACGGCCTGTACCTGCTCGACGCGAGACAGTCTTTGAAGAAGACCTGCATGAATGTAGATATCGTTGCCCAAAACAAACGCGTTCAAAGATGAGCTGTTGACGATGAAAAGGTCGATCCCCCCAAACGCAAGTCCCGCAGCCTCAAAGAGTGGCTCCGATATCTTTTCAAGACCGTACTCAATCTCTGCATCACGAATGAGGCCCTGGGAAAGGCCCGGGGTCGCAACCAATCCAAAGAGCAAAATGAGTAACGCGCGCATAATATCCCTATTGCTAAGGAGCAGCTTGTGGATTGTTCTTACATTTACAAGGCAATTCAGTGTGAAGCCACGGATTGGCAGATCGTAGCGAATGTCCGCTCACCCCCGCATCGACCACCAGCCCCGCCGTTTCGGCGTTGTATCATCGGTCGGTTCGGCGATGCTTTCACTGTCCAGATCAACGCTTTGCCCAGTGGCCGCAACCTTCATCTGTTCTTGTTCAGGGGCCTCTGCTTTCTTTTTGGATCGTGTCCGTCGCGCCTTGACCGGTTTGCTCTCTGCCGTTTCTGCGGCGTCTTCTGACGCGTTCGTTTGTTCCGCTGAGGCATCTGTGTCTTTTGCCGCACTGTCCGCCTTTGGCTTGCGCGATTTTGGTGCGCGGCGGCGTTTGCTCGGCGTCTTTTCCGCCTCTGGTGTCGCGTCTGAATGATCGGCATGCGCTGGCGCGTTTGTTGTATCGATGTCCCCGCTGTTTGGGTCATCGGCTGTTGCTTCCACCGACGGCCCATCGCTTGCGCCTGTCGCGTCATCTGATTGAGCTTCGCCTACGGTTTGCGCCTCTCCGTTCTGTCCGCGTCCTTTGCCGCCCCGCCGACGCCGCCGACGCCGCCTCTTTTTGGGCTGTTCTTCTTCTTCGTCGGACAGCGCAACGTCTTCTGAGAACTCTTCGGCCTCGACGCTGTCGATACTGACGACGGGGATATCGTCGGGCTGCGCGACAATCCGCGTTGCCGTTTTGAAACGCTCCATTTCGAAGTTCGGGCTGATCATTTGGAGGTCCGCTTCTATGCGCACTGACAAGCCAAAGCGTGCTTCAATCATCGCAATATGTTCACGCTTTTGATTGTGCATGTAGTTCGCGATTTGCAGCGGTACTTTAACCAAGACTTCTTTCGAGCGTTGGCGAACGGCCTCTTCCTCAATCTCACGCAGTATTGAGAGCGCCTGATTGTCGTCTGATCGAACAAGTCCGGTTCCGTGACAATGCGGGCAGGGCGCCGTTGTCGCCTCGATCATGCCTGGACGTAATCGTTGCCGCGACATTTCCAAAAGACCGAAGCCGGAAATGCGACCCACCTGAATGCGCGCCCGATCATGTTTCAAGTGTTCCTTGAGGCGTTTCTCGACCGACGCGTTGTTTCGGCGTTCTTCCATATCGATAAAGTCAATCACGACCAATCCCGCCAAGTCGCGCAACCGCAGTTGGCGGGCGACTTCTTCTGCAGCTTCAAGATTTGTTTTGAGCGCCGTGTCCTCGACCGATCCTTCCTTCGTGGACCGCCCGGAGTTGACATCGATCGCAACCAAGGCCTCGGTGACGCCGATCACCAAATATCCCCCAGATTTAAGTTGAACCGTCGGATTGAACATTCCCGTAAGGTAAGTCTCCACTTGATAGCGGGAGAACAAGGGAAGCGGATCTTTGTAGTGTTTCACGTTCTTCGCGTGGCTCGGCATGAGCATCTTCATATACTCACGCGCCTTGTCGAAGCCGGCTTGGCCTTCCACGATAATTTCTTCGATCTCTTTGGAATAGAGATCGCGGATGGACCGTTTGATCAGGTCACCTTCGGCATAGATCGGGGCCGGTGCGATGGACTTCAACGTCAGATCACGGATCGCTTCCCACTGTCGGATCAAGTATTCGTAGTCACGCTTAATCTCTGGTTTGCTGCGCTTTGCGCCCGCTGTGCGAATAATCAGTCCTGCACCTTGTGGAACTTCGATTTCACTGGCGATCGATTTGAGCTTTTTGCGATCTGCGGCGTTGGTAATCTTGCGAGAAATACCGCCGCCGCGCGCTGTGTTTGGCATCAAAACACAGTATCGTCCGGCGAGTGACAAATATGTGGTCAGAGCGGCACCTTTGTTCCCGCGCTCTTCCTTCACGACCTGCACCAATAATATCTGACGCGTTTTGATCACTTCCTGAATTTTATAGCGTCGTGGACGGGGCTTTCGAACGCGCGGGGCGTCTTCCCTAATATCCGTGTCGCTTGCGGACTCTACAACTTCTGATGTCTCGAGCCGTGCGTCGGCTTCGTCGTCTAACGTTGCGGTTTGATCCCCAAGGTCTTCTTCATCCGTCCCATCGGCACTATTGCTTGCGGATAACGCATCTTTATCTGCATCGGCGGGTGTTTCTGCCGCAGTGTCCGCATCTTCTTCCGGCACCTCAACAAGATCGGCCGGTTCTTCGTCGCTTAAATCAACGACGGGTCCGAAAGCTGCGTCGGTGGGAATGACCTCCGCGAATGTTTCGGTCTCGACGTCGGGATCGCTGTCGCTGCTCTGAATATCTTCGGCCAGTTCAGCTTCGGCAATTTGGCGGTTGTATTCAGCTTCTTCCGCAAGAAGCGCTTCGCGGTCGGCAGTTGGGATCTGATAGTAATCCGGGTGAATCTCCGAAAACGCCAAAAAACCGTGACGATTTCCGCCGTAGTCTACAAACGCCGCCTGCAGAGACGGCTCAACCCGTGTTACCTTTGCAAGATAGATATTTCCTGCAAGCTGTCGTTTATTCAGACTTTCAAAGTCAAATTCGTCAACTTTGTTTCCGTCAACCACGACCACGCGTGTTTCTTCCGCGTGGGTGGCATCAATAAGCATCTTTTTTGCCATTGTCTCTTCATGACCCAGGCCTCCTAAGTGCCGCGGTTGCGGGTAAGGTCATCTGGGATTTTGCTGGGGCGGCTGACGCACAGAGGATAACCACAGAACCCATCGTATGGGGTTTGGTTATGCGCGTACCTGGTGTCATGCCTGCCGTTTCCTTTTGCGCCATGTGGCGCTGCGATCAGTGGGTTTTCCACTTATCGGAGAGGGCGCCAATGCTCTGGTCCATCTCCAAATCTGTTCGCGGTTTTCAAAGCCGCTTTGTATGCGTAAGCGCTGTGTCCTGGGAACACAATGCGAAAAGCGCATGCCGCCGATTTCAACCTTGTTATGACCAAGGTCTGGCGAACATGGTCATTTTCTTATAACCGTCAGGTAAAGAGAATGTGCATTTCAGGCGGTCGACATGCATAAAAGAGCAGCCCCAACGGGAGAAAAACGTGAATAAACGGTTTTGGGCATCACATACTCGGCAATCGAAGCGCTACAAAGTTGGCTTCGGTCGTTCGATCATGATCTTTCTTGGAACGATATTTAACGCATTGACGCTTGCGGGCCTTGTGGGCGCGCTTGGGTTTGGGGCGATTTTCCTCGTTTATGGTCAAGGATTGCCAGATCATAATCGGCTGTCCACCTATGAACCACCGATCATAAGCCGCGTCTATTCGGTTAAAGGCGAAATCATCGATGAATTCGCCCAAGAGCGCCGATTGTTTACCCCAGCCGATGAAATTCCATTGGTGGTGAAAGAGGCATTTATTTCGGCCGAGGATAAGAATTTTTACGAACATTCAGGTTACGATCCGATCGGTATTTTATCGGCGCTTTACGATGCGGCTCAGGGGGAGCGCTTACGTGGTGCGTCCACGATCACCCAACAGGTTATGAAGAACTTTCTTCTTGATGGAACCCGGTCCGTGGAGCGCAAGATTAAGGAGATTATCCTTGCCGCGCGGTTGGAACAGACCCTCTCGAAAGAAGAAATCCTTGAACTGTATCTCAACGAGATTTTCTTGGGGCAGAACTCCTATGGCGTCACCGCGGCTGCGGAGACCTATTTCGCCAAACCTTTGGAAGAGCTGACGGTTGCAGAAGCCGCCTATCTCGCGGCCCTTCCAAAGGCTCCGAGCGATTACCACCCCGTACGTCAAAAGCGAGAGGCGATCAGCCGCCGCAACTTTGTTTTGAAGGAAATGGGTGAAAACGGATACCTCACTGCAGAACAGGTGCTGCGGTTTCAACAAGAGGATCTGATTACGGTCCAGTCCGGAGATATCGTGTCTGCGCGGTCGCTCCGTGCTGACAGGGACTATTTCACGGACGAAATTCGACGCCAATTGTCCACTGAATTTGGCGAAGACGAATTTTTCACAGGTGGTTTGCGTATTCGCGCGACGATGGATCCAGATTTACAATCCGTTGCTGCCTCCGCTCTGCGCGAAGGTCTAGAGGCCTATGATCGCGCGCGCAGCCCGTGGTTTGGCGCGAAAGATAAGATCGACGACGTTCTTCTCGAAGACGAAGCGGCATGGCGCGATGAAATGGCAGGCATGCAGCTTGTCCGTGACGTACCTGGTTGGCGTCCCGCCGTCGTCCTTTTTGTCAATGACCAAACCGCCCGCGTGGGTGTTGAAGGTATCGAAAGGAGCGATATCGATTTGCTTCAATTTTCGCGCGAAAACCAATGGGCTAAGAACCGCGAAAACGAAGATGGCACGCTCACACGCCTGCGGTCTATGGAGGATATGGTTGCAAAGGGCGACATCGTTTATGTTGCTGAGATCACCGATGAAGGAGGCACGCGCACCGGCTGGGAACTGCGCCAAGTCCCCCGCATTCAAGGTGGCTTTATGGCAATGGATGTCCAAACGGGCCGTGTTTTGGCGATGCAAGGTGGATTTTCGTACCAAGACACAGTGTTCAATCGTACCACCCAGGCTTTGCGACAGCCGGGCTCTTCGATCAAACCTTTCGTATACGCCTCGGCTTTGGACAACGGCTTCTCACCTGCGACGATTGTTGTAGATGCCCCGATCGAAATTGATACGCCCGAGGGGGTATGGCGGCCAAAAAATGCGTCGAATAAGTTCTATGGGCCAGCACCCATGCGCATCGGGATTGAGCAATCTCGAAACTTGATGACGGTTCGCTTGGCGCAAGAAGTTGGCATGGATATTGTGGCCGATACGACTGAGCTCTTTGGCGTCTATGACAATATGGATGAGTTTCTGTCGGCCTCCCTTGGCGCCCAAGAAACAACACTTTTTCGGATGGTCTCTGCATATGCAATGTTTGCAAATGGCGGGGAGCGGGTTGAACCAACGTTGGTCGACCGGGTCCAAAACAGGTATGGTGAGACCATCTATCGTCATGATCGACGCCGGTGCATTGATTGTGAGACTCAACGGCTCAACGGCAATTATGGACCGCGCGTTCAGTCCAACCGCATTCGTGTGATGGACGAATTTACGGCCTATCAGCTCACCTCAATGATGGAAGGTGTTGTTCAGCGTGGCACCGCAACATCAGTCCGTGTGGGCGCACCAGTGGCCGGGAAGACCGGTACCACGAACGAGGCGAAGGATGTTTGGTTTGTGGGGTTTACACCGCGTATCGTTGCGGGGTGCTATATGGGATTTGATCAACCGGAACCGCTCGGGCCGGGGGCCTTTGGCGGGTCGATGTGTGCCCCAGTGTTTACCGCGTTTATGAAACAAGCTGTTGATAAATACGGAAAAGGCGAATTCATGCCGCCTGAAGGCGGACGGTTTTTGAAGTTCGACCGCTTTTCTGGTGCGCGGCTTGCAAACGATGCGACCGGGGAAAGTGTCGTCGCCGAGTATTTCCGTATCGGCGCTGAACCATATGTCGGCGCGGTTGGATTGGTCGTGGATGGTGGCTTTGCAATGGGTGAAGACCTTATACTCAGTGACGGAGTATCGTCTCAGGGCGGTGGTCTTTACGAGCGCAATGATGGCACGACAACGCTTGTGCCCGAGAAGGCCACATTCGGGTCAATCAATTCAGGCGGGCTTTACTAGTTCGCCTCCGATCCTTAACTCACGCTGACAGTTCCTTTGGTGGTGGTTTCCCGTGCGCGCTGAAATTGAAAATATCGTTCAAGAGATTCAAAAGTCGTTGGAGCTTTTGTCGCAGCGCATGGATTGGGATACCGCCGCGCATCGCCTTGAAGAATTCAACGCAATGTCAGAGGCGCCGGACTTTTGGGACGATCCAGAACGGGCGCAATCGCTGATGCGGGACCGTCAGGCGTTGGTGGACGCGATCGACGGATATACATCCCTTCGACAGAACCTTCAGGACAACATTGACCTGATAGAACTTGGGGAAATGGAAGAAGATCAAGAAGTTGTGGCAGACGCGGAGGACGCGCTCCGCGCGCTCAAGGACCTTGCTGCCCTGAAGGAAGTTGAGGCGCTGCTCAGCGGCGAGGCCGATAAGAACGATACATTTATCGAAATCAATGCCGGCGCGGGGGGGACCGAAAGCTGCGATTGGGCCTCGATGTTGGCGCGGATGTATACCCGTTGGGCAGAGCGTCAGGGCTATAAGGTCGAAACAATGTCCTATAGTGCGGGCGACGAAGCCGGCATCAAGTCGGTGACGTACCAGGTCAAAGGTCACAACGCTTACGGATGGCTCAAAGGGGAAAGTGGCGTACATCGGCTTGTGCGAATTTCGCCGTTTGATTCAAACGCAAAGCGCCACACCTCTTTCAGTTCTGTCTGGGTCTACCCAGTGATCGACGACAATATTGATATTGAAATCAATCCATCCGAAATCCGTGTGGATACGTTTCGCTCATCCGGGGCAGGCGGCCAGCACGTGAACACCACGGATTCAGCGGTGCGTATCACGCATATTCCAACAGGTATTGTGGTTACGAGTTCCGAAAAATCTCAACATCAAAACCGGGCGAACTGTATGGCTGCGCTTAAGTCTCGTCTTTATGAGCTGGAGCTTCGGAAGCGCACACAAGACATTCAAGATGCGCATGAGGCCAAGGGAGAAGCTGGCTGGGGGAACCAAATTCGGTCCTACGTGTTACAGCCCTATCAGATGGTCAAGGATCTCCGCACCAATGTAGAGACGTCTGACACGAAGGGCGTTCTCGATGGCGATATTCAGAGCTTTATGGCCGCGACACTGGCACAAGATGTCGTCGGAAAATCGCGCGGCGAAGCGAACGCGGCAGAGTAGTGACCGCCGCGTTCAGATGATCACTCGGCCGCTTTTGACGCCGCAGAGACTTTTGTTGTTTTTGTTTGCGTCGCAAGCGGGTCTTCTTGACGCTGCACAGAGCCTTCGAAATTCGCACCGCTCTCGATTGCGATTGTTTTGTGAATGATGTCGCCTTGGACCTGTGCAGTTGAGGTTAAACGAACTTTGAGCCCGCGAACACGACCGTTCACGGTGCCGTTGACAACAACATCATCGGCGATCACTTCGCCCTTTACCATAGCGCCATCGCCGATCGTCAGGAGATGGGCACGAATGTCACCTTCAATTGTTCCAAGAACCTGGATGTCTCCGGTTGTTTTGAGGTTTCCTTTGATCATCAAATCAGCGGAAATCACTGAGGCGGGTGGTTTCGATGTTGCAGTTTCTGTCATAGTCTTTTCTTCCACGGCCTTTGGTGTTGGGGTGCTGGTGGCCTTTGCGGGAGGGGTTGTGCCCGACTTGGTTGGTGTTGTTGCGGGCGTTTTGGGGGACGATTTAGAAAACATTACGAGCTGCCTTTAGGTAAGTCATCGGGTTGACGGCCTTTCCGCCAATCCGGATTTCATAGTGAAGGTGGACGCCAGTGCTTCGCCCTGTGGTCCCCATATCACCAATTCTGTCACCTTGAGATACGATTTCCCCTTTAGTGACATGAATTTTGTTTAAATGCGCATAATAGCTCTCGAAACCTTGCGCATGCTTAATAATTACAATCCGCCCATAGCCGCTACGCCAGCCGGCCTCCGTGACGACACCATCACCCGCAGCGACGATTGGCGTTCCCATCGGGCCAGCCATGTCTACGCCGCTGTGCATTCGCCTTCCACCCGTAAATGGGTCACGACGAAATCCATATCCGCTTGTCCATCGGTAACTTCCGCGCACAGGATTCAAGAGCGGAATCTTTCCTGCGGCAATCTTCATAAGGTTGATCCGGTCTAACTCAATCAGCAGATCATTGGCCCGGTCCGTAAACGGATCTTCGAACAAATCCGCTGGCGCAAACATCAGCGGTACGATTGGGCCACCGGTCCCCGTATATCCTCGACGAACGGACTCCAAAAGCTGTTCCGTGTTTATGCCCTCGCGGTTCAGAGCGGATTCAAGGGGCGAAAGCGTTACTTCAGCGGCCTCCTCCAACCGAGAAAAGATGAACTCACCTTGTTGGCGCATCAGCTCTTGCTCATACGTGAGTTCGATATGCTCTTCGCTCAACGTTGCGTGGTTTTCCGCGAGAGAATCTCGTTCGCTTACCGTCGCTTCAAGCTCCCGTGTGACGAAGGCCAACGTGTCTTCGACCGCTTTCACGGCATCTTGGCGAGACGACAGTGTTCCAGTTGCTTCTTGAAGTTCTGATCGAAGGTCCTCTGCAAGGGCAACGGCCTCATCCCTGTCGGCGATGGCGCCTTGCAATTTGCGCTGCATGATCTTGAGACCGGTTGCCAGTTCACGGCGCTCTTCTTCGATCGACAGGAGTTCTTCTTGTTGAAGAGACACTTGTTCCAAAGAGACGTAAAAGCGTTCTTGTGCACGCTGCGCTTCGAGCGCGCGGGTATCTCTTTCGGCCGTCAACTCTTCTAGGCGCTTTTCGTAGGCAGCCTGCAGAACATCGGCTTGTGCACTTTCGGATTGGGCAGAAACGCGATCGATCACCAGAGCGGAGGTCGCAACGATCGTCCAACAAATGAAAAGAGAGATCGTACCAACACCGACGACCTGCGAGAGAGGTGAGATGCGGAAATACCGTGTAGTATCCTCGGTTCGGATGTAAATGCGCTGTTCGTTCACGTAACGCGACAGCGTTTGGTTCACCCGAGCCAACATGCCACCCTCATCAATAAAGTTCCCTGCGAAAGCGTAAGCCAAAAATTGAGGCAAAGCACAACTTTAAAAAAGCAAACCGCCTCTAAAGCGGCAAGCTGTTGCCTAGTTTTTCGTCAGTTACGACGCCATCGGCCAATAGAAGTCTAATGGAAGGCCAGCTTCTGCACGTTTTTCGTCGTTAAAGGGTGGTTTCAGCCCGCCTGGAAAGTACCTTTTCACCAAGGTATGGAATTCCGGTTTTGGATCGAGGGCATCGCGACCGCAAAGAAAGTGAAACCACTTCGATCCGTAGGCGACATGGCCAACTTCCTCTGCATAAATGGTTTTGAGGGCCGCAACGGCGATTTCAGGCCCGTGTCTTTCGAAGAGTGTGATCATCCCTGGTGTGACATCTAGGCCCCGAGCCTCCAAAACCATCGGGACGATCGCCAGCCTAGCGAAAAGATCGTCTTTGGTATCTTCAGCTGCCCGCCACATTCCGGCATGGGCTGCATAATCGCCGTAAGCAAAACCCATCGTGGCCAAAACCTCTGAGAGGAGTTGAAAGTGTTTTGCTTCTTCATCGGCCGCCTTGACCCAGTCATCATAGAAGCCTTTAGGCATCTTTGTGTCCGAAAACCGCGCAATGATATCCCAATGCAGGTCGACTGCGTTGAGCTCAATATGGGCAATCGCATGAAGAAGCGCGGCGCGGCCCTCAAGTGTTCCGGGCCCTCGCTTCGGCACGTCCTTTGGGTTGCGCAACTCGGGGCGTTCGGGTCGAGATGGGCGTAGTGGGGGAGATGCCCCCCCAATCTCATGGACCCCGTTCGAAAACCAGAGAGACGCATGCGCCCGAGATTTCTTTGTTTTTTTATCCGGATCGGCCGTCGTCAGGACATCAACAGCCAATTCGGAGAGATTTTTAGCCATTCTTTAGCGTCTCAAGAACAGTATCCACATGTCCCGGAACGCGAACTTTGCGCCAAGCATGCGTGATTTTTCCCGTCCCATCCATGACAAAAGTAGAGCGCTCGATACCCATATAAGTTTTCCCATACATCGACTTTTCTTTCCAAACATCAAAGTCTTCACAAAGCGTACCGTTTTCGTCGCTGAGAAGCTCAACTTTCAAATCATGCTTTGTGACGAACTTTTCATGTGAGGTCATACTGTCTTTTGAAACGCCAACAACGGTCGCGCCAAGGTCCTTGAATTGGGCAAGTGCCTCCGAGAAACCAACGGCCTCTTTTGTGCATCCAGACGTGTTGTCCTTGGGGTAAAAAAACAAAATGAGGGTCTGTCCGGCGTAGTCGTTCAAAGACTTGGAAGTCCCTTCGGTGGATGGGAGTGTAAAGTCCGGCGCATTTTCTCCGACGTCTGGCATAATTTGGTCACTTCCTTTTGTGTCTAGATCGCATTCTGTATACCTCTCCGACATAGAGACAAAAACGCGCTGTCAAGGCGAAGTGGGAACGAGCGGCAAGATGAAGATGCGCAAGGCACGACGGGCGGTTGGGTGGCCACTTCGGGTTGCACGCGCGCTTCTTGCGGGCGTATTTCTTCTGTGCTGCACGGTTGTATTTGCCGCGGTGGTCCTTTTGACCTGGCTGGCCTTTGCGCCGGTCAATCTGACACCTGTGGTGAATGCCTTGGCCCCCCAGGTCAATGCGGCGCTCTCTGACCGTACCGGGCAAAATATCAGCTTCAGCGCGGGTCGCGTAGGGGTCGCGTTTGATGCCCTAAACAGACTACTCGAAATTGAAGTCAACGAGCTCTCTCTGGTGAATGGAACGGGCGGGCATGCCGATCTCGGACGGATATTCTTTAAAGTGCACCCTGCCGTTCTGTCGGGTCAGACCGCAGGTCCGGTGATCCTCTCTGACTTGACGGCGCGGGTGGTTCACAAGGACAACGGCACCATAGAGATTAACGGATTTACTGGCGATGATCTGAGCGCGTTTGGTCGCTTGGTCAGCGGTGACCCAATGGACACCCCCCCGCCAATCCTGATCACGAATGTGGACGCCGAAATCGATGATGCGACGACCGGCTTGATGCTTCCGCTCCGGGCCGAACGCATCGATATTATTTCGCTGACTTCCACAACAGAGGTTTTTGGTCTTGTCCGGGTTCGAGAAGGTGATTTTATTGGATCTCGTATCAACACGAACCTGAGCTTGCCACGCTCTGGTGGTGATCCGTTGCTACAACTGGACCTGGCAGGGCTTGATCTCTCCCGGCTCGATCGAAGTGGTTTGGTGCCGATCAGCCCGCTCGATCTGACTGGCGAAGCAACCGGTACTGTGACGTTGCGCTTTGACGAACTCTTTAACTTTCGATCACTTTCGGGGCGCATCTCGGTTGAAAACGCGGGTTTGAGCGGGGAGGCTTTACCGCAAGATCTGAATGTTCTGTTCGCAGAGGGCGGCATCACCTACACGGTCGATGATCGCCGCATCTTGATCGAAGAGGCCGTCGCGACGGGTGATATTTGGACGGCGAGCCTGGATGCGACTGCAAAATTGACCCTAAACCCAGAAGGGGAAATCACAGGTTTCACCGGAACCGCCAATCGAATTACGGGGACACTGAACGCGCCAAAGTACTTTCCGGCGGCCCATCAGTTTCGCGGAACCGACGTTCCAATAGTCTTACAATTTGATCCGCTGACATTCGTTGTTCAACGCACAAATATGCAACTGGACGGCACCCGATTGGCCATCGAAGGGAGTAGTGGCGTAGAAGAGGGGCTGTTTGTTCACAGGTATCGCGCCGCATCAGATCCGCGTTTTGTCCGAGAGGTTCTTGATTTTTGGCCGAAGGAGGTTGTTCCGAACACCCGGGCCTGGGCCTATCGCGCACTCCAGGATGCGACACTGACAAATTTGGATGCGGCGATTTCTGCACGCGGGTCAGACGTCACGCTGCGTATGAGCTTTGACTATTCGGGACTGAACGCATTTGTTATAAAGGAGTTTCCTCCGGTCTCCCACGCGTCAGGCTCGGTTCAACTCACGGAGAAAGACTTTCGCGTGTCGGTCGACGCAGGAACGGTTTATTTGCCCAAAGACAATGGCGGTATCCATGGTGTCGATGTTGCGGGCAGTACCTTCTATGTTCCTGATATCACTCAAAAACCAGCCATGGGAGAGGCAATCGTTCGACCGATTGCGACACTTGATGCGGTTGAAGTTATTCTCGACCATCCACCTTTCGAGTTCCTTACGAAGTCGGAGATTACGACGCCCCAAGCCTCCGCACTCGTCACGGGAGAACTGGGTCTTCAAATACCATTGAAAGAGGTCATAAAAACGCAAGATGTCGTCGTCGATGCTGTTTTTGGCATTGCTGATTTTCGATCGACCGACCTTTTGGCGGGCAAGTTGATTACGGGCAAATCACTGACCGGTAAAACGGATGGAAAAACCCTCGAAATCGAAGGTCTAATTTCTCTCGAAGGTCATCCCGCAGATGTGCAGTTTACCCAAGAATTATCCGTCTCTGGGGGTGCCGAAGTCGTGGTCAATACGGAGCTTACCCAGGATCTCGCGGCGGTGTTTGATGTGCCCGTTGACGATATTCAGATTGAGGGTGCCGCGCCGATGGAGGTTCTCGTTTTGCTCGAAAAGAACACTCCCATCACGTTCGCAGCTGATGCGTCACTGCGCGGTGCAAGACTGTCGATTCCTCAAATCCGTTGGGCGAAGTCGGCCGATGCAGACGGCGCCCTTTCGGCCCAGGGCCAGATTGCCAACGGCGTGCCAGGCCGCGTGGAGTTCGATCTGTCGGCCCCCGGCTTGACGGCAACCGGCGCCTTTTTGAAAGGGCGTACTGAAATTGCCGAGGCAAAAGTCGGGCGCTGGTTCACAGGCGGTGCAACACTTGTCGACGGCGAACCTCCGCGCGTTCGCGGCGAAACAATCGATTTGCGCTTTCTGCCACCAGGGCTTTCATCCGGAGGCTCCGAAGAGCTGGTCATTTCGAGTGATCGCCTTATCCTCGCAGACGGTTTGTTTTTGACTGACATTTCGGGCCAGATCCTTCCCCGGCGGGTCGATAGATTCACAGGGCGCTTAAACGGCCGTGTTCCCGTCGACATTTCGATCTCCAGGGAACGCGAAGGCCCGGTTTACACAATTACCGGACGTTCTGCGGGGCGCGCGTTAGAGGAGCTTGGGATTATAGATGACGTACGCGACGGCGAGTTCTTGGTGAAGGTGCAGGATCGCGGAGATGAATTGGTCGGAAGATTTACCCTCGAAGACATCCGAGTACGAACGGCATCGCCAATCGTCTCTTTGTTGGATGCAATCAGCCTCGTCGGACTTTTACAGCAAATGAATGGGCCCGGGCTCCGCTTCGACAAGGTAACAGGCAATTTTCGCATGATTGAAGAGGGCATCGAGATTGATGATGTGTCCGCCGTTGGGGCGTCTTTGGGGTTCACAACAGCAGGCGTCTATGTACCGTCGGAAAACCGTGTTGACTTGGAAGGTACGGTGACGCCGATTTACGCTTTGAACGGCCTTTTTGAACGGGTATTCAAAAAACCCTTCGGGCGGGACACGGGCGAAGGATTGTTTTCCTTTACCTATAGAATGCGGGGCGACGCCGCTGACCCGCGGGTTCGGGTGAACCCAATTTCGATCCTTTTGCCCGGTTTCATGAGAGAGATCGTACGCCCGAAAACACCGCGCTTAAAGGCGAGGGATCGATAGCACAGGATGCAGCTTGCGGAATTTGATTATCGTTTGAGCGAAGACAAAATCGCGCTTCGACCCGCGCGACCACGCGATTCGGCGAAGCTGCTTTTTTCCACGCCCAGTGGCATTTCCGACCATCGATTTCGCGACCTGCCTCGGCTTTTGCGGGCAGGCGACCACCTGGTCTTGAACGATACCAAGGTGGTTCCGAGCCGTCTAAAGGGAATTCGGCGCCGACACTCCGCGCATGGAAGCGGGGTCTCGGAAGTGGAGCTGACCCTTATTGAACGCAAATCCGATCACATGTGGAACGCCCTCGCGAAACCTGCAAAACGCTTGAATGTTGGGGATATGTTGGAGATCGGTCCACATCATGTTCTTGTCCGAGAGCGGGACGGCGGCGTTGTTACATTGGAGGCCGCAACGGAGGGCGCATTGTCTTTTGCGACGCTCGAAGAGATCGGAACGATGCCTCTGCCTCCGTATATTGCAAAACAGCGGGCGACTGATGATCTAGACAGCGAAGATTATCAAACGGTCTTTGCCTCAAATGAAGGTGCTGTTGCGGCGCCAACCGCCTCTCTTCATTTCACAGATCAAACCTTTCAGGATTTGAAATCCGTGGGTGTTCAGGTATCGTTTCTGACGCTCCACGTAGGGGCAGGAACGTTTCTGCCCGTCACCGTCGATGACATCGATGATCATAAGATGCATGCGGAATGGTATGATCTTCCGGATGCGACTGCGGCAGCGTTAATGGAGAGCTGGCGGTCTGGTGGGCGGGTCATTCCCGTTGGGACCACCGCTTTGCGGTGCTTGGAAAGCGCCGCGACGGGCCGCCATCAGATTACTGGCGATACTGGAGAGACAGATATTTTCATTAAACCTGGCTATGATTTCAAGGCCTCAGATGGGCTTATCACGAACTTCCATCTCCCGAAGTCGACCCTTCTGATGTTGGTGGGCGCGTTCATTGGAATGAATCGCCTCAATACCGTTTATGATCATGCGCTCTCCAACAATTATAGGTTTTTCTCTTACGGGGATTCGAGCTTGATTTTGCCGAGCTAATTTTCCGTCTTCCCAGAGACGAAAACCTAATTTACGCCGATTCCATAAACTGCAGATTCGTGAGGTGCCGATGCTGTTTATTTTGCGCAACTCATGGCCCCTATTTCTGGGTATGATGCTTTTGCAAGTGGGCAATGGCCTTCAAGGCACGCTCGTTGGTGTGCGTGGTGCCATGGAAGGCTTTAGTGCACAGCAGCTCTCTTTCGTTATGTCGGCCTATTTTGTTGGGTTTTTGGGCGGCGCTACGCAAACCCCCAAACTGATCCGCGGTGTCGGCCACGTTCGTGTGTTCGCCGCTTTGGCGTCGTTTATTTCTGCGGCCCTAATCCTATACGCGGCAATCCCGGTTCTCTGGGTTTGGTTTCTCTTGCGGGTGATTTTGGGGTTTTGCTTTGCCGGCGTCTACGTCGTCGCTGAAAGTTGGTTGAATGATGCGGCCACGAACGAAACACGCGGACAGGCGCTCTCGGTTTATTTGATCGTTCAAATGGCCGGCATCATTCTAGCGCAGTACTTGCTGAACGTGGCCGACCCGGCAGACTACATTCTGTTTGTGGTGATGTCCGTCCTTGTTTCAATTTCTTTCGCGCCGATCCTTCTGTCTGTCTCGCCTGCGCCAGTTTTCCAAACGACGCGTCCGATGTCGATCCGGGAGCTTTATCATATCTCCCCGCTCGGCGTGGTTGCGATGCTTTTGGTTGGGAGTGTCTTTTCGGCCATGTTTACGATGGCGTCGGTCTACGGCACTGAGCAGGGGCTGACGATTGCACAGATCTCGGGCTTTGCGGCCAGCTTCTACGTGGGCGGCTTACTCCTCCAATATCCCATTGGCTGGATTAGCGATCGTGTGGAACGCCGACGTGTGATCATTGTACTAACTGCGTTTTGCGCAATCGCAACGTTTGTCGGGACCTACACCGCTGGGGGCTATACTGGAATTTTGGTGATGGGCTTCTTAATCGGCGGCATCACTAATCCGCTCTACTCACTGGTCATAGCGTATACGAATGACTTTATCGAACATGAAGATATGGCTGCGGCCTCTGGCGGTTTAATTTTTGTGAACGGCTTGGGCGCAATTTTTGGCCCAATCATTCTTGGTCCGTTGATGACGCAGTTTGGGCCGAACGCGTACTTCCTTTTTATGGGCGGACTGCTTGCGACCATTTCACTTTACGCGCTTTATCGATCCACTCAGCGTGCAGCGCCAACTGTGGAAGAGGCCTCGGCTTATGCCGCGCTAACGCCAACGGCGTCTCCGGTCGCTGTTGAGGTGGCACAAGAGGTCGCCATTGAGATGGCGATTGAGGCTGAGGAAGAAGCCGCAGCAGAAGAGGCGGCGGAAGCAGAGCTTGAACCCGAACCGGCACCAGAGCCAAAGAAAAAACGTGGGCGGCCGAGCAAGAAGAAGGAGCCCAACGAATAGGGCGGAGCCGCTCTTCGATCTGTTGCGAAACGTGTCAGAAACGTGCATGATATAGATAGTTTACATTTAAACTATAGGGTCGACATGGCGGGACAAGATTTTGACGTTGTTATCTTAGGGTCGGGGCCCGGAGGCTATGTATGCGCCATCCGATGCGCGCAGCTTGGTCTTAAGACAGCGATAGTCGAGCGCGAAAATTTGGGGGGAATCTGCCTGAATTGGGGGTGTATTCCCACAAAGGCGATGCTCCGCTCCGCAGAAGTGTTCCATTTGATGGAACGGGCGTCTGAGTTCGGGCTTAAGGCCGCGAAACCTGGCTACGATATCGACAAGATCATCAAACGATCGCGGGATGTGGCGGGGCAGCTTTCGGGCGGTGTCGCGCATTTGATGAAGAAGAACAAAATCGCCGTGATCATGGGCGAGGGGCGCTTGACCGCTGCAAACACAGTTGCGGTGAACAGCGCAGACGGCGAGGCCACGCTGACAGGAAAATCGATTGTCCTTGCGACTGGCGCGCGCGCCCGGGAGCTTCCAGGTCTTGAAGCGGATGGCGAACGCGTCTGGACGTACCGCCATGCGCTCATGCCAAAGCACATGCCGAAGAAGCTCTTGGTCATTGGATCTGGCGCAATTGGGATCGAATTTGCGTCCTTTTATGCGGCGCTTGGCGCAGAGACGACTGTCGTTGAAGTGATGGATCGCATTCTTCCAGTTGAAGATGAAGAGGTCTCGGCTTTTGCTCGGAAAGCCTTCGAAAAACGCGGAATGAAGATTATGACCTCTGCCAAGGTCGCAAAACTTGATCGCGCGAAAACCAAAGTTACGGCGCATATCGAGGTGGATGGACAGGCCGAATCACTTGATGTGGACACCGTGATTTCAGCGGTTGGCATTGCGCCGAACACGGATGGCATTGGGATCGAGGAACTCGGAATTCAAATGGACCGCGGCCACATTACAGTTGATGCTCATGGTCAAACCACTGTGCCGGGTGTCTTCGCGTTAGGGGATATAACTGGGCCACCATGGCTCGCCCATAAAGCAAGTCACGAAGGTGTCGCGGTGGCTGAAGTGATTGCGGGCGGTGCGCCGCATCCGGTTGATCCGACCGCCATTGCCGGATGCACCTATTGTACACCACAAATTGCATCTGTTGGTTTGACTGAGACCAAAGCAAAAGATGCGGGTTATGAAGTCAAAGTGGGGAAATTTTCGTTTATTGGCAATGGCAAAGCTATCGCACTTGGCGAAGCAGAAGGGTTCGTCAAAACGGTTTTTGATGCCAAGACGGGGGCTCTTTTGGGGGCCCATATGATCGGTGCAGAAGTTACGGAACTTATTCAGGGCTATGTCATCGGCCAGAAGCTCGAGACGACGGAAGAGGACCTTATGCAAACCGTCTTCCCGCATCCGACCCTGTCAGAGATGATGCATGAGAGCGTTTTGGACGCGTATAATCGGGTGATCCATTTCTAATGGCCTCTGATCGTAATCTCCAAAATCGCGAAGAGCGCCATCCGGAAAAACAGAAAAATACGTCTGTTCCGGTGCTCAAGAAGCCGGACTGGATTCGTGTGAAGGCTCCTACCAGCGATGGCTACAAAAAGACCCGGGACATCATGCGGGACAACCGCTTGGTCACGGTGTGCGAAGAAGCCGCCTGCCCAAATGTGGGGGAATGCTGGTCCCAAGGCCACGCCACAATGATGATCATGGGGGAGATCTGCACGCGGGGCTGCAGCTTTTGCAATGTTGCAACGGGCCGCCCAGATGCGCTTGATGTATTCGAACCTGTGCGGGTCGCCCAAGCGGTTGAAAAACTCGGGCTAAACCATGTGGTGATCACGTCCGTAGATCGCGATGACTTGGAGGATGGTGGCGCCGAGCATATCGCGCAGACCATCCGTGCGGTTCGGCGCAAATCGCCTGGGACAACGATTGAGGTCCTCACCCCAGACTTTCTCAAATGCGCACCGAGTGCGCTCGAAACGGTCGTAGAGGCGCGTCCAGACGTTTTCAACCACAACTTGGAAACGGTACCAGGTCTTTACCCATCGGTGCGTCCTGGCGCTCGGTACTTCCATTCGCTCCGTATTTTGCAGCGGGTCAAGGAACTCGATCCGACCGTGTTTACCAAATCTGGGCTTATGGTGGGGCTTGGTGAAGATCGAACGGCTGTGCACCAGGTGATGGATGATCTTCGTGCGGCAGATGTCGATTTCTTGACCATTGGCCAGTATTTGCAACCAACACCCAAGCATTACCCGGTCATGGATTTTGTAACGCCAGAGGATTTCGCAGACTACGAAAAGGCGGCTTACGGCAAAGGATTTCTTTTGGTGTCGGCCACACCTCTCACACGGTCCAGCTATCACGCAGGTGACGATTTCGCAAAGCTTCAGGCCGCGCGTCGAGCGACATTCGCCTGATCGACGCCAGGGCCGCGACACTCCGTGGCGCAGAGAGGGGTGACATTGCGCGCTGAGCGACTTATGTGCGCGCCGATGCCGAAACATGAAGTCACACGATCCCTTCCTTACACGGTCGACCAGATGTTCGATCTTGTTGCGGATGTCGGCAGTTACCCGGACTTTCTTCCGTGGTGCGCAGGCGCACGCATCAAGTCACATCTCGACCATGGGGAGAAAGAGGTTCTGAACGCAGATCTGATTATTGCGTTCAAAGTCTTTCGGGAGCGTTTTGGAAGTCGGGTGGAGCTCTGGCGCAATGAGAAACGGATTGAGACGGACTATATCGATGGGCCGTTCAAGTACCTAAAGAACCGGTGGCGTTTTGAGGACACGGAGCGGGGCTGCAATGTCACCTGCTATGTTGATTTCGAATTTAAATCGGTACTTTTGCAATCCATAATCGGCGTTGTGTTTAATGAGGCGATGGCGCGTCTGGTGCATGCTTTCGAAGCCCGTGCGCATGACCTCTATGGCAAGGCCTGACCCAACAATGTTAACGCATGATCAACCGAAACGCGGCGCACCTCTGCGCGACCGAGGGCACCGAAGTCGATTTGCTCAACAAACGTCTCTTGCTCTTTTGCGGCCAGTCCAAAACAAACACGCCCCTCGGGTTTGAATTCCGATCCACCAGGTCCGGCGATCCCGGTGACGGAAACTGCGACATCGACCGGGCTGCGCACCAACGCGCCTTCTGCCATAGCTTTGGCCACTTTAATAGAAACCGCCCCGACTGTCTCAAAGAGTTCTGATGGCACGCCAAGGAGGTCCATCTTCGCTTGGTTGGTATAGGTCACAAAACCCCGTTCGACGACGGCCGATGATCCCGGAACATCCGTAAGTGCGCCTGCGATCAATCCCCCTGTGCAGCTTTCGGCGGTGGCAAGCATCATTCCGGCCTTCCTGTAGGCCGTGATGATCTCAGCCGCCGTCATCCCGCAAGCCCATGCCCAATGGCGCCAGAGATTGCGGTGACCAAGGCGGCGTAGATGCCGGCCATAATATCATCTGCCATGACGCCAAAGGGTGTCTTCATCCGGTCAAGTAGATTACAAGGATAAGGCTTCAGGATGTCGAACAGACGAAAGAAGATAAACGCGAAAAGAAGGCCAGGCCAAGGCAGCCATGTGAGGTTTGACCCAAGCCACCAGAGGCCGCCCGCGAGCGGAAACAGGGCCACCCATTGCCCAGCAACCTCGTCAATCACGATTTCCGAAAGATCCGGATCGGCCATACCAACGGTGCGCTGTTGAACGGCCCATAATCCAATGAAAAAGACGATGAGTGTTGCCGCGAGAAGGGCAAAGAAACCTCCCAAGGCATAGATGCCAACGGCCACAGGGATCGCCGCTGCGGATCCCCAGGTGCCGGGCGCGATCGGCAAGAACCCAGCGCCAAAGAAGCTCGTGATCAATCTCGTCATGATTTCACCAACGTGGCTGATGCAATTGCGGCAATTCCTTCGCGCCGACCTGTAAATCCAAGTTGCTCTGACGTTGTGGCTTTCACGCTGATGCGGTCCATAGAAATTTGGCAAATGCGCGCAAGGTTTTCACGCATAGCCATGCTATGTGGCCCGATTTTCGGGGTCTCGCAGATGATCGTGCTGTCGATATGTGTAATCACAAATCCCCGATGCGTGGCGCGTTCGACAGCCTTGGCCAAGAAAATCTCCGACGCAGCGCCTTTCCATTGGGCATCAGTGGGTGGGAACCATTGACCAATATCTCCTTCACAGAGGGCGCCGAAAATCGCATCTGTGACGGCGTGCATGGCGACATCCGCGTCGGAATGCCCGATCATCGCTTGGTCGTGATCGATGTGTATGCCATTCAACACCACCGATTGACCTGGGCCGAAAGCATGCACGTCATAGGCCGTACCCGTGCGAACATCCATTTCTGACATCAACTCCCGTTCCGCCCGAGCAAAATCGCCTGGCGTTGTGATTTTGAAATTTGTCTCTGATCCAGGGACGGGGAGAACGTCAAGACCTGCCGCCCGGGCGATGGCCACATCGTCGCGCGCGTCCCCAGTAAATGCATCATATGCATCAAGAAGCGCCTTCAATTGAAAGCCTTGGGGGGTCTGGGCGCGCCACAGGTGTTCGCGGTCCACCGGGGTTAAGCCAGATTCTGCCCGCCAAAGCGCATCGACGACCGGTATCGCCAAAACAGCAGCCCCGGTGTTGCGGGTCGCAAGGATGACAGCCGACAGCTGATCTTCGGTCACAAAGGGCCGTGCCGCATCGTGGATCAAGACGAGGTCGGTTTCACTTCTGTCGAGCGTTGACAACCCGGCCTTCACCGATGCTGTTCGGCTCTCTCCCCCTAAAACTGGCGCTTTGAGCCGCGCATCGTCGACGCTTTTGACAGCTTTCTCGTATCTAACCCCGTCCTCTGAATGGATCACAACCTGAACGCTTGTGATCTCTTTGCTCGCGAGAATGGCATCGAGGCTGCGCCGGAGGATCGGTTTCCCGCCAATTTCAACATATTGTTTTGGGATGTCACTACCGGCGCGTGTTCCACGCCCTGCCGCGACAATGATGCACCCGACGCTCATCTTGCTTGTAACCTTTTCCGGCTTCGGTTACGCCCTATGATTAAATAATGGGCGAAAACCGGACTGTGATGGAAAATCAAGCAGCGCCTCCTCTGGTCATGCTGGCACCACTCGCTGGTATCACAGATTTACCGTTTCGAAACCTCGTTCTGAGTTTCGGGGCAGATCGGGTTGTGTCCGAAATGGTTGCCACTGCGGAGGCGGTAAACGACCGCCCGAGCGCACGACTGCGGACGGCCCTCGGAATCGGTACAGAAAAAACGGCCGTACAAATCGCAGGAAAAGAGGCCGATGCGATGGCGATTGCAGCGGGATATGCGGCGGATGCAGGCGCAAAAACCATCGACATCAACATGGGGTGCCCGGCTAAGAAAGTGACCAATGGATATGCCGGTGCGGCGCTCATGCGCGATCTCGGTCAGGCACAAAAGATCATCAGCGCGGTCGTGCGATCAGTCGACGTGCCGGTGACATTGAAAATGCGGCTCGGCTGGGACGAAGATGCGCGAAATGCGCCAGAACTTGCGCGGATCGCGGAAGATCTTGGTGTGACGATGGTAACTGTGCACGGTCGAACCCGGGCACAGTTTTACAATGGTCAATCTGATTGGGCTGCGATCCGCGTTGTGAAAGACGTGGTATCGATCCCGGTAATTGCCAATGGCGATATTATAGATGTTGCGACGGCCAAGCAGGCCTTGGCCCTCTCCGGCGCGGACGGTGTTATGATTGGGCGTGCGGCGCAGGGGCGACCATGGTGTCTCGCGCAGATCCGCGCCGCACTGAGCGGTGCGTCCGTTCCGTGCCCACCTGTCGGAGCGGCCCTCAAGGCACTTGTGTTTCACCACTATGACAACATTATTGCCTTTTACGGCGGGATCATCGGAGTGCGCGTCGCCCGCAAGCACCTGGGGTGGTATATGGCGGACCTGGGCGTTGATGATCGCTGCCGGAAGCGCGTTTTGACGGCAGCGGGCGTGGATGAGACACGCGACGCACTCGACGCGATCAATTGGTCAGACTGGGCGGATGCAGCATGATCAATGTCAGCTACGATCAGATTTGGAGCGCGCTGCCGTTTCCCTGTTTCGTTGTCGATGCGTATGACAAGTTTTTGACCGTCAACACGTCGACGGAACATCTTCTTGGCAAAAGCGCACGACAACTGGCCGGCGTGGAGCTGAAACGGCATTTTGGTCCGACGTCGATCATTCTGGATACAATCCAACAAGCCCGCGTGAGCGAAGTGTCCGTATCGCGCTACGGCGTGACGCTTGGTGTGATCGATAGCCCTCAATTTGAGTGCGCGATCCATTTGAGCTTTCTGCATGAAGCAAAAGGGATCATCCTTGTTGTTTTGGTTTCAGATGGGAGCTCCAAAAAAATCACACAGTCGATCGACAACCTGACCGCGGGCAGATCGATCTCCGGATTGGCCGCAATGCTTGCGCACGAAATCCGCAATCCACTGGCGGGCATTTCCGGGGCGGCTCAGCTCTTGTCGATGGGCGAAGACGCCGAGGCGAAACAGCTTTCGGCAATGATATCGGATGAGGCACGGCGTATTGGGGACTTGGTTGCCCGCGTCGAACAGTTTGGCGATCAAACGCCTGTCGCATTTGAAGCCGTGAACATTCATACCGTCTTAGATACGGCGGTCCGTGCCGCGCAGGCGGGGTATGGGCGCGACCTGACATTTCAGTTGGCGTATGATCCTTCATTGCCAGAAGTGGCCGGTGACGGCGATCAATTGATGCAAGTTTTTCAGAATCTCCTGAAAAATGCCTGTGAAGCCGTGGACCAGGCGCGGGGTACGATCAAAATACGGAGCCTATATAATTCTGGAGTGAAAATGAATTTCGCTGGAAAGCGTCGTGTCAACCTGCCGATGCAAGTTGATATCATCGACAACGGGCCTGGGATTCCACCCGGACTGGTGGACGATATTTTTGATCCCTTCATCACGACGAAGACAAATGGATCGGGACTCGGGCTTGCGCTGGTCTCGAAGGTGATTGCCGCGCATGGCGGCCTTATTGATTGCAAATCGCAACCGGGGCGGACTGTGTTCAGTATCCGTCTGCCGTTATGGAAAGACAGGAATTAAGCCATGGATGGTACAGTACTCGTTGCAGATGATGATCGAACAATTCGGACCGTGCTGACCCAGGCGCTGACCCGGGCAGGGTGTCGCGTCCGGTCAACAGGGTCGGTCTCGACGCTTTGGCGTTGGGTCGAAGAAGGTGAAGGGGATGTTGTCGTTTCAGATGTCATGATGCCAGATGGCAACGGACTGGAGCTGATGCCCATGATCCGAAAGAAACGGCCTGAATTGCCCGTGTTGATCATATCGGCACAGAACTCGGTGATGACCGCGATCCGCGCTTCCGAAGTTGGCGCTTACGATTACTTGCCGAAGCCTTTTGATCTGAAGGAACTCCTCTCAAAAGTTGGCAAGGCGCTCACGCGCGGTGACGTCCAAGAAATCGCGACCATCGCCGAGAGGTCCGACAGTAATCTGGCATTGGTCGGAAGTTCCCCTGCCATGCAAGAGGTCTACCGACTTGTGGCGCGTGTCGTGAACACCGACTTAAACGTGATGATCTCCGGTCCTGCCGGAAGTGGAAAGACGCTTCTGGCCGAGACGCTCCACAACCAGGGCCACCGCAGCGGGAATAAGCTCGTCTCTATATCTGCGGGATCGGCGACGCCGAAACTCTTGCGCGAAACTCTCTTGCCGACCGAAGACGCTGCCGATCATGACCTTTCGCCGAAAGGGTCGACCATTTTGATCGAGGAAGTCTCCGATGCGTCGGAAGACGCTCAGGCAACACTTTTGGGCCTGATGCAGAACCCGGTCGTCGCCGAGCGTGGGTATAGGTTTATCTCTACGACTTCAAAAACACTGGTTAACCTAGTCAATGATGGCCTCTTCCGAGAAGATCTCTTCTTCCGTCTTAACGTGATGCCAATTGTGCTTCCGCCGCTTCGTGATCGTATTGAAGATATTGCAGAGCTTGCCGTTCACTTTCTTGAAAAGGCGACGCAGAAAGGCCTCCCAAAGCGATCGATTGCCACGCCCGGTCTGGAGGTTCTTCGTGCCGCCCATTGGGCCGGAAACGTACGCGAGCTTGAAAACTTTGTAGATCGAGCGGTGGTGTTAACGACAGATGATCAACTTTCGGACGAATTTCTATCATCTTTGGTGGCCGATACGCCGTCTCCACAACCGGCCGGAAATGTCGTTCCCGGTGATAAGTTATCTGCCAGCGTGGAAGCACATATAAAACGGTACTTCGATTTGCATGGGGACGCATTGCCGCCGCCAGGGCTCTATAATCGAATATTGAAAGAAGTGGAGCTTCCGTTGATCGCTCTGTCGCTTTCCGCAACGCGTGGGAATCAGATTAAAACCGCCGAGCTTCTGGGAATAAATCGCAATACTTTGCGCAAAAAGATTAGGGATCTGGATATCCAGGTGACACGGTCCAAAAAATTGATGTAAAGATGTCACAGTTTGCCCAAGGGGGTGGTGCAAGTTGGCGACAACTGAATTCGACAATTCTCCGGATCAGGTCTTTTCCGATCGGGGGGCAGATAGCGCCACGCTGCTTGCAACGGCGGCACTAGGGCCCGTTCTACTCGCGATCACGTATGTTGTTCTTCGCATGAATGTTGATGATCCAACGGCGTGGTCCACGCGGGCCATCCTCGTTGCCGATCTGGCCTACATCATCTTTGTTTTTGGTGTGGTCGGCCTTTTTACAGTTCGTTTGATTAGGGCGCGGAAACACGGGTCCGCCGGTGCGAAATTACATTTCCGTCTCGGTGGCATGTTTGCAATGCTGGCGCTTTTGCCCACGATCGTCGTTGCCGTATTCGCGGCCATTTTCTTCAATTTCGCGCTAGAGGGATGGTTTTCGGACCGCGTTTCGGCGGTGGTGGGGTCCTCTCTCTCGGCAGCTGAAGCCTATGAAGCAGAACAAAAGGACGACCTTGTCACGGATACAAGATTGCTTGCCAACTACATTAATAACGTGAAACGGCGATCTGTTCTCCTTCAAGACGATCAGCTGCGTCAGGCGCTTGCCCAAGGCCAATCTCTGGTCCAGCGTGGGCTGAAAGAGGCCTATATTGTTAATGGCGCAGGGGAACTGCTGCTCCGCGGTGAAAACAGCTACCTTTTTGATTTCGAACGACCAACCCCGGATCAAATGATTGACGCGGGAGCTGGCGGGGTCGTCGTTCTCCAAGATTGGGATGGCAATGAATTTAGGGCGATTTACCGGCTTTCGGATTTTGTCGATCGCTACCTCTATGTGGCGCGAAGTGTCGATGGCCAGATTCTAAATCTGTTGGACGAAACGCAGGAGACTGCACTGTTCTATCGCAGCTTAGAACAGAATAGCGGTCGGCTTCTCTACGATCTGAGCCTTGTCTATTTTTTCTTCGCGATTGTCGTAACGTTTTCTGCGGTTCTCGTGGGTCTCCGATTTGCCGAACGCCTGGCGCGTCCCGTGGGCGATTTGGCTTCGGCAGCGGAACGTGTCGGTGCGGGCGATTTTGATGCCCATGTTCCACCGCAAACTGCGGTCGATGAACTGGCCGTTTTGGCGACGGCATTTAATCAGATGACGAGTCAGGTCAAACAACAGCGCGATGATCTATTGACCATCAATGAAGAAACTGAAGAGCAGCGGTCTCTCTTTGACAGCGTTTTGTCGAACGTGACAGCGGGTGTTATCGGGTTGACGGCCGACGGAAAGATCGAAGTGTTAAACGATGCTGCCGCAGCCCTGCTGTCATTGGACAAACGAAGACATCTTGGGCGCGCGATCACCGACGCCGTACCAGAGTTTGAACGGGTCTGGATGCGCATGCAGGGCGATCCCCAAGCCGAACCCCTTGATGAGATAAAGTTAAACCGAGCCGGCAAAGCAGAGGTTCTCTTAGTGAAAATGACAGCGCGGCGCGCAGTTGATGAGGATATCCACGGATATGTGGTGACATTTGACGATGTGACCGAGCTTGTTTCCGCACAGCGGATGGCCGCTTGGGGGGATGTGGCCCGCCGTTTGGCGCATGAAATCAAGAACCCGCTCACCCCAATCCAACTCTCTGCGGAGCGATTGAGGCGGAAATTTGAACCGATTGCCGGAGATCAGACAGAGGCGCTTGATCAATATACCAATGTGATCATTCGACAGGCTGGCGATCTCCGGCGGATCGTAGACGAATTTGCGAAATTTGCGCGCATGCCAGAACCTGATGTTGCGGTCACAAATGTGAGGGATGTGTTGTCTGAGGTTGTGCTGTTACAGAAGAATGCTCTGACAAACGTCAATCTTCAATTTGATCCACCTGAAGAAGATGTTCTTATCATGGCCGATCAAGGTTTGATGACACAAGCCGTTATGAATGTCATTAAGAACGCTGGTGAAGCGGTGTCCGCCTTCGCAATCTCCCAAGGCGCGGAGTTTTCAGCAGAAATAAGAGTTGGTTTGAGTGCCGAAGGCGGGTCGGTGGTGGTGACGATTGAAGATAATGGTCCCGGGTTTCCGTCGTCACAAAGATCACGATTGATCGAGCCGTATGTGACAAATCGAGAGGGCGGGTCGGGCCTCGGTCTTTCAATTGTGAAGAAGATTGTCGAACAGCATGGTGGAACGCTGGAGCTGCTGGACGCAGTTTCGTTTGATCCGCCGGATCAGAACGGTGCGCGCGTGCGCATAAGGTTGCCAAAAGTGGTCGCACAGAAAAAAACGGTCGGAGACAAAGCCGACCTTGGGGTTTAGGAGGGGCTGATGAGCGGAATACTAATCGTAGATGATGAAAAGGATATTCGGGAACTGATTTCCGATATCTTGGATGATGAGGGGTATCAAACCCGTGTTGCGGCGGATTCAGATGCCGCTTTTGACCTCATTTCATCCTCGGAGCCGGACTTAATTGTGCTCGATATTTGGCTGAAGGACAGTCGGTTAGACGGCATCGATATCCTGAAAACGGTCAAGCGAGATAATCCCGGCATTCCGATCGTCATCATTTCTGGCCATGGCAATATCGAACTTGCGGTCGCGGCAATCAAACAAGGCGCCTATGATTTTATCGAAAAGCCGTTCAATATCGATCAACTGCTTGTCGTTATTTCCCGGGCGATGGAGGCATCTCGGCTGCGTCGCGAAAATGCGTCGCTTCGATCCAAAGATGTGAACCAAGCCGATATCATCGGGTCCTCCTCTGCGGCAAAACTTTTGCGGCAGGACTTGGATCGCGTTGCAAAGTCAAACGGTCGCGTGATGCTCACCGGTCCTTCGGGATGCGGCAAAGAGGTGGCCGCACGATATATTCATGCGCAAAGCAACCGCGCGTCCCAACCTTTTGTATCGGTCAACTGCGCAACAATTTCAGGCGATCAGTTTGAGCCGCTTTTGTTTGGCCGAATGGATGCAGCGACCGGTCATGAAAAAGGGCTGCTTGAACAAGCGGATAATGGCGTGATCTTTTTTGACGAAGTGGCAGATATGCCCGGGTCGGCACAATCGAAAATTCTTCGCGTTTTGGTCGATCAGAACTTTCAGCGGCCAGGCGGTGGAAAAACCCGTGTTGATGTGCGTGTCATCGCGTCCACAAACAAGGATCTGGAGCGTGAAATTGAAGAGGGGCGTTTTCGAGAAGATCTCTATCACCGCTTGAATGTTGTCCCGATTGATGTGCCACCTTTGGAGGCCCGGCTTGAAGATGTGCCTGAATTGGTCACGCATTTTGTCTCTGTTTTGCAGATGGATCAGGGACTTAAGCGCCGGACCTTCACCGAAGATGCGTTGGCAATTCTTCAGACCATGCCCTGGCCCGGGAATATTCGACAGCTCCGAAACTTAGTGGAACGGCTTTTGATTTTGGGGGATGCTGACAAGGAGATCGGTCCCGAGGAGCTTCCTGTGGAAACGCGACCGCAAAATCGGGACGAACGCGTTTTGCCACTGCAATTCGCATCAATGTCACTTAGAAAAGCGCGAGAGCTCTTCGAAAGGGATTATCTGGTGGCGCAAATCGCACGGTTTGGCGGGAATATCTCGAAAACAGCCGCCTTTATAGGGATGGAGCGTTCTGCGCTGCACCGCAAAATGAAAACCCTCGGTATTTCCGAATCCACAAAGCGGCAAACCCATGACACCGAGAGTGCGTTTGGCGAAGCGGCGGAGTAACCCCCGATGAAAGCGATTATATGCGGCGCGGGCCAAGTTGGTTGGCAGTTGGCGCGGTATTTGTCGAAGGAAGGCAATGATGTCACCGTCATTGACAACAAACCCGAATTGGTGGCCCGCGCGACAGATACATTGGATGTTGCTGGACTAACCGGATTTGCGTCGTATCCAGACGTGTTGAAGGCGGCGGGTGCCAAAGACGCCGAAATGGTGATCGCGGCGACCTTTTCGGACGAAGTGAACATGGTGATCTGTCAGATCGCGCATTCTGTTTTCCGTGTTCCACGCAAAATCGCCCGCCTTCGAGCGCAATCTTATTTGGATGTTATCTATTCGGATCTCTACCAAAGAGATCACTTGCCAATCGACGTTGTGATTTCGCCGGAAGTTGAGGTTGCAAGGGCCGCGATACAGCAGATCTCGGCTCCGAGCAGTTTCGAGGTTGAATCCTTTCTCGACGACGAGTTGACGATGCTGGGTCTTAAGATTGACGACGATTGTCCGGTGATTAACACCCCTTTGCGGCAGCTCACGGACCTGTTTTCAACCTTATCTGCCTTTGTCTCTGGTATACGGCGAAACGGCACGTTGTTCGTCCCGAAACCGGACGATCAGATTTATCCGAACGACCAGGTTTATCTGTTCACGCGATCTGAAGATGTCGCCCGGACAATCGAGATTTTTGGCAAGGCTGCGCAGAAGCTAGAACGTGTTCTCATCATTGGGGGTGGGAGTATCGGTGTGCGCGTTGCGACGCTTCTGGAGCAGAGTTCCACGCGGGTACGGTCTCGGATCATCGAGAAAGACCGCACGCAAGCAGAAACGGCCGCGGATCTCCTTGAAAAAACGGTCGTTCTTCATGGTGACGGTTTGGATCTAGACCTCCTCCAAGAGGCCAATATCGCGGCGACGGACGCTGTGTTGAGCGTGACGGACGATGATAAAACAAATATGCTTGCATCTGCCCGCGCGAAGGCCGCTGGAGCAAAACTTTCTATCGCATTGATCAACGATACAAGTTTGACGTCACTGATGGGAACATTGGGCGTCGATGCGGCGCTCAACCCCCGCGCAACGACGGTCTCGTCCATCCTGCGCCATATCCGACATGGGCGTGTGCGCGCGGTATATGCGGTTGGCGACGCTGAGGCCGAAGTCATGGAATTGCAGACACTCGCAAATTCCAACATTGCCGGAAAAACGCTGGACAGTATTAATTTTCCCGACAGCGCGCGCGTGGTGGCCGTCAAGAAAGGAAAAGATATCCTTCGACCAACTGGGGATCTTCGATTGGAAGAAGGAGACCTGGCGGTGGTGTTCGCGATGACAGATGCCTTGCGTGCGGTTGAAAACATGTTCCAGGTTGGTGTGGATTTCTTCTGATGCTCAAGGGCGCGCAGAGCTCGCTTCTCTTTTGGTCTTTGCTGGTGGTCACCATAGCAATGTTTATCCCTATGCTTCTGGCTGCGGGGGAAGAGGATTGGCGCGTCGCGCGAACCTTTATGTATTACGGTTTGTTCTGCGCGATCATGCTCTACATCTATGGCCTTGCGCTCGGGGCAAACCCAAAGACACGAAAGAGTGGTGCGGCGCTTTTGGATGCGACGCTTGTGTTCGTCTGTGTGCCGATCGCGGCCGCAGCGCCGGTCGTAGAACTTTACCCAAATCTTGGATGGCGCATTGTCATCTTCGATATGGTCTCTGCGTTCACGACCACTGGGGCGTCGCGACTTGCGGGCATTGAGCCGATTTCGGATGTCGTACAACTTTGGCGCGGCTTGGTCGCGTGGCTTGGTGGTTACTACTTCATTGTGGTTGCATATAGTGTTCTTGGGCCGCTGCGTATCAATGGCTGTGATACGCGCGAAGACGGCACACCTTTGTCAACCAATGCCGGCTATATCGGCTCTTACGACGCCAGCCGAAAGGCCATTATTCGCAGGTTTAACCGCCGCGTGGTCCCCATCTATATGGGGGCAACCGGGACCCTATTTGTCGCGCTCGTCATCAGTGGTCAGGAGGCGCTTCCCGCAGCGATGGCCGCAATGGCAACGTTGTCGACCAGCGGGATACTTCTGGAAGGTACTGCGATGCCATTTTTATCTGAGGCTCTGATTTTTATCTTCCTTGGGATGGCGCTTTCTCGTTTTACGTTTGGTGGGGACCGCATGAGCTTCACCCAAATTGGTCGGCTCACAAACCCCGAGTTCAAACTGGCGTTGGTCATCCTCGCCTCGGTTACAATTTTTATGGTTGCACGACACTATATTGCGGCCTGGGATGCCGAGGCATCGACGGGCATTGTGGAGCTTTGGCGGGCAACTTGGGGCACGTTGTTCACGGCGCTCTCCTTTCTGACGACCGCAGGCTTCGTGTCCGAACACTGGGCCGCAGCGCAAAACTGGTCGGATTTCTCGAGCGCAGAGCTGGTATTGATGTCGCTTGCTATCTGTGGGGGTGGGGTGGCGACAACAGCCGGGGGGGTCAAACTTCTTCGGATCTATACTTTGGCGCAACACAGCGTGCGCGAGATGAAGAAACTATCGCTACCAAGCGCCGTGGATATCTCCTTCGGAGTCGCGGGTGCCAATCGCCGATTGGTTCTAAATGCATGGGTTGTCGTCATGCTATTTGCGCTGAGTATCGGTATCTTCTCGGTCATTTTCACCTTGCTTGGACAACAGTTCGAAGATGCGTTGGTCCTCACCATTGCGGGGCTCTCAACCACGGGCCCTTTATTGTCAGAAGCAGTGATTGGGCGGGACATGATTGTCACTCTTTCTGGAACCGATCTCTTCTTTTTGGAACTCGCTATGATCGTCGGAAGGTTGGAAACACTTGCCGTGCTTGCGCTCTTCAATCCGATACTTTGGCAAGGGCGCGCACCTGAGCTGCGCCAAAGATTGGCCTAGTGCGCAGGGGCAATTCATGCTTAAAAGCAATCAATGATAATCCCAGAACGGGCAAAGGCTGGACGACATGGCTTCAGATAAACAAAACCTCCAAGATGCGTTCCTCAATACAGTTCGAAAAGAAAAGAATGCGGTCACCATATTCTTAGTCAACGGCGTTAAACTTCAGGGTGTGATCACTTGGTTTGACAACTTTTGTATTCTGCTGCGCAGGGACGGGCAGTCTCAGCTTGTGTATAAGCATGCGATTTCGACAATTATGCCGACGGGTCCTGTGCAGCTTTACGAAGGGGATGATGGCGCATCTTAATGCGTACCCTTCTACTTCAACCTGACTTAGTTTCTGAAATGGGGCGTCGGCCAGCATCTGATGCTCTTGACGAAGGCATATCGCTGGCGTCAGCTCTTGGCGATATCGATCTTGTTGGGTCACAAGTCGTCCCATTGCGGGAACCGAAAGCAGGCATGTTTTTCGGCCGCGGGAAACTAGATGAAATTGCGGATCTTATTTCAGACGGAGGGATCGGGCTTGTTTTGATCAACGCCGCGATCACCCCGATCCAGCAACGAAACTTGGAACGCCACTGGAAAGTTAAAATATTGGACCGCACGGGTCTTATACTGGAAATCTTTGGCGCACGTGCGCGAACACGCGAAGGTGTTTTACAGGTGGAGCTTGCGGCGCTGAACTATCAAAAGACACGCTTGGTGCGCAGTTGGACACACCTCGAAAGACAGCGCGGCGGGCTCGGCTTTGTTGGCGGTGCGGGTGAGACCCAAATCGAAGCAGACCGCCGGGCGATCAATGATGCGATCGTAAGACTAAAGCGGCAGCTTTCTAAGGTTGTCAAAACGCGCGAACTCCACCGTTCAGCCCGGCGCAAAGTCCCATATCCAATCGTGTCCTTGGTCGGCTATACCAATGCCGGAAAGTCCACGTTGTTCAATAAAATGACCGGCGCGGATGTCATGTCTAAAGATATGGTGTTTGCTACTCTCGATCCCACAATGCGGTCCGTTACGCTGTCCAACGGAACGGATGTAATTCTGTCCGACACGGTGGGCTTTATTTCCGATCTTCCAACCACATTGGTCGCGGCGTTCCGAGCGACGTTGGAGGAGGTTCTCGAAGCGGACCTTATCCTTCATGTCCGGGATATTGCCCATCATGAAACGGATCGTCAGAGACGTGATGTAATTGACGTCCTAAGGGAGTTAGGGATCTCGGAGGAGGCAACCGTTCCCATCATCGAAGTTTGGAATAAGATCGACCTTCTGGATGCCGATGGCATCACAACAACGCGCAACATCGCGGCGCGGGACAATCAGGTCGTGCGTGTCAGCGCCGTTACGGGAGAAGGCTTGGACGAGTTGACCGACGCGATTACCACGCGCCTTGCCCCGGCGCTGACGGATGCCGTCGTGCTCCTGTCCCATATGGAAGGGCAGAGACGGGCATGGCTCTTTGAAAATACAGATGTCGTCAAAGAAGATGTGACCGAACAGGGTATCGAGCTTCACGTGCGATGGAGTGACGCTCAGGCTGCGCGGTTCGAGAAAGTTTAGTTCTGCGCTGGTTCGAGGGTCGTGACGCCGACCGCCCCCGATCGCGCGAGATCTTCGTCAAATGAAAGCGGAAGATACTCTCCACGACGCCACAACCGTGTGAAGTCATCATAAAATTCGGAGAGGAAGTGCCCAGATTGGCCCGTGGCGGTGATGATGCCGCTTTGCCCTACGCCAGAGGTATCGACGATCATGCGGGCCGATGCGGCGTTGGTCGTCACAAAATGGACGCCATCAACGGACGCGGTATAGGTTTGCTGCACCGTATGTGCGTCGCCGGAAACCGGCTGATAAATCCCGGCAATCCAATCCATCATGGAATCCCGTGGAAACAGGGGATGGCCCATATAGGCCTGATGCGCATCACCCCAGAGCCAGCTGTCAATCCGATCACCATACGTGTCCGTTAGATTTAGCAACGCCACATTTAGTGAACGAAGCGCGATCTCCTCGCAGGTTTCGATCGCTTCGGATGGGACGATATCGCACCAAGTTCCCATATCGTCCTGGTTAGTGAAAACAGCCTGAAGAAAGCCGGGTCGCAAATCGGCGAAGTGCCTGGTCAGTGGCCCAAGCTCGTCCCGGATGATCTGTCTCTGGAGTTCCCACATCCACGCAGAGTAGATCAAGGGCTGGGGAAGGTGTTCGGACATCTCTCCATTCCAATCTGCCAAGAGATCTAAGGCAGTACTCCGTGTGCTGGAGAGAGGGTCGCTTGGTGCGGGAAGTTCAGAGAACCAAAGTTCCCGGGCAACGACAGGAAGAAGCGCGCGCGCGACATCTGATACGGTATCGAGTTGAATGTCGCGAAGGCTGAGAAGGCTGTGGATTTCACGTTCGGAAATCAGACGATCAAGGCGCTGGCGCTGAAACGGGTTCCGGCCGGTCGAGATCGCGACAGAGATCGGCGTGTCTTCGACGTCCTTTTCGATTGGAGATACACCATTCCACATCGCTTCTGGACGCTCCACGAGATAGGGTATTTCGGTCCGCTGACCTTGCCACGGGGAGCGAGATGGCAGGAGCCCATACGACCGCGTCCTGATGGCTGTTTGATCCGCAAGCGTTACTCTTATAGGGGCCACGATATCGGACGGTTGCGGCGTTGCATCCTCAACATTTGCGGCTGTTGTAATGGCCGAGAGCGCGGCGAAACTTCGATCCGCACCAATATTGCCGGCCCATTGTATAACGACCTGATGTTGGGCTGGAACAAGGTCGGTCATATCAATGACGGCTGCGCCAATGACGTGACCGCCGGACCACATGCGGATCGGTTCGATGGATGTGGGGGCGTCAAAGATTGGAATGCGCTCGACCCGTTCTGCCGCGTCGACCAAGAGATCATCAGGGACGATGGAGATGTCCAAATTGTTTCGATCCTCGATATGAAACGACCACGCGAGCGTGTTGGATTGGCCGACCAGAAAAAGGGGAAGACCGGGCACGGTGGCCCCGATGACATCTGTTTCTGCGGCAGAAAGACGCGCTATGTAAAGCTGTGTCGGCGCTGTCAGTGGCGCCGCGTAATCCGCAATCAAAAGTGTCCCACCGGTCACGGTGCGCGGGCTCGCAAGTGCGATTGCCGTTCCGGATGGCGACGGGACACTCGGATCATGGCGGAAAAGCTCATCTGCCCGATCACGCCCGATGCCAAGTGTCACGCGCGCCTGAAGGCGTTCTGTCTCCAGGCTCGTGTTGGCCATCCAACTCATATGGCGAAAAATCGATAGACTGTCTGCTGGGCGCCACGGAGAAATCGCCGGCGAGAGGAAGAAAAACTCCGGGGCGCCGCGCCCGCGTGCATCGGTGGTGAGCGAACTCAGATATCCGTTCACGCCGTTGGAATAGGCCTCGAGAATACTGCGCGACCTCGCGTCCAGTGCACCGACATCTGTTTGCGCATTTCGAAAGATATTGAGATGTCGCATCAGGCGGTCGTGATCGAGGCGGGATGGTCCGAATATTTCTGATAACCGACCTTGCGCCGTACGCCGTGCAATTTCCATTTGCCACAGGCGGTCCTGGGCATGGGCGAAGCCGAGCGCAAAATAGGCATCCATTTCTGAGCTTGCAAAAACGTGCGGGACGTTGTGCGTGTCACGAACAATTTCCACTCTTGCGTCTAGACGCTCAAAACTGCGGCTGTCGCTATAGGTCGGCAAGGATCGCGAGAACAAAATCCACCACAAGGTGCCGTAGACCAGCGTCGCGAAAAGAGCCGTCAGGATAAGATAATAAAGTGTTTTAACGACAAGACGCATAGAAAGCCGCCATTGACCCTTCTCTTGGTTGGGCCATCCTATGCCACAACTGAGGGAGGGGTACACAATGGCAAAAATCGCGTTCTTGGGCCTTGGCGTTATGGGATTTCCTATGGCAGGCCATTTGGCATCACATGGGCACGAGCTGACCGTCTTTAATCGAACAAGATCGAAAGCAGATGCTTGGGTGGATCAACATGGAGGTCGCGCTGTCGATACCCCAATAGATGCCGCCAAAGGGCAAGACATTGTGATGTGTTGCGTCGGCAATGATGATGACCTTCGAGAGGTCACACTGGGCGATGCTGGCGCATTTCAAAATATGCAACCAGGCGCCGTTTTCGTAGATCACACGACCGCATCGGCAGAGATCGCACGGGAACTCGCCGCAGCGGCGTCTGAGGCGGGATTTGGGTTTGTCGACGCGCCTGTTTCGGGTGGTCAAGCGGGGGCTGAGAATGGTGTGCTGACAGTGATGTGCGGCGGCGAACCAAAGGATTACGAGAAGGTAGAACCGGCGACTATGGCCTTTGCCCAGGCCTCTCGTTTGATGGGACCGTCGGGGGCGGGACAATTGACCAAGATGGTGAATCAAATTTGCATTGCCGGTTTGGTGCAGGGTCTGTCTGAGGGGCTCGCCTTTGCGCAGAACGCCGGTCTGGACGCGAAGGCCGTTGTCGACGTCATCTCGAAAGGCGCTGCGGGGTCCTGGCAGATGTCCAATCGTGGTCACACGATGATCGATGACAAGTTTGATTTCGGCTTTGCAGTTGATTGGATGCGCAAGGACCTCGGGATTTGTTTGTCCGAGGCGGAACGCAACGGGTCAAAGCTCGACATCGCAGAGCTTGTTGATCGATACTATTCAGACATTCAAGCCATGGGGGGCGGACGCTGGGACACGTCCAGCCTTATTCGCAGACTGCGGTAGTTAACGAACGATACGTGAGTATTTGCCACCTTCAACCGACGCGCCCAAGAGAAGCCCTTTTTGGCTAAAGCTGAGAGAATAGATCGAATCTTGATGCGTATTTGTGTCGATGCTCGCGGTATCGCCTTGGTCTATAAACGCCGCCTCCAGATCGACGCCGAGCTTCCAACCGTCTTTTTGGCGAAACTCTTTTAACGACCGTTCGGTCATCAGAAAAAGTGCCGTACTAAATGTGGCGACACCGAGCTGCAGACCGTAAGAGCCTGCGGCCAAAGAATAATAGTCGACCGGGGCGCTCTTGATAAGAAGAGACCCTTCACCGTAGGCCCCGCCTAGGAAGAAGCCAGCTTTGGTCATACGTGGGATCATAAGCACCCCTGCGGCTTGCGCATTGAGGTTGCGGGTAAATGGATATCGACGAAACATTTCGTCCATCGCGACATTTACACGGCTATTGATCTTTGATCGTGATGCAGCCTCCGTTGGCAATGGGGACATGGCCAGCGCACTCGCACCGGCGGCCACGACAAAGTTGCGACGGGATAGGGACATAAGCTCACCTCCATACCTGTTATTGGGTTCTGTTGCCCGTATTGAATTTAGTTTAGCATAGATCGCGCCCAAATAAATGGGTGCCGTAGAACGCCGTTGGGTCGGCAAAAAAAAGCCTTAGAGCTGCGCCGCGACCTCACGTGCAAAATACGTTAAGATCCCGCTGCACCCCGCGCGCTTAAACCCAAGAAGTGCTTCCAGAATAACTTTCTCGCGGTCGATCCATCCATTTGCTGCTGCCGCCTCAATCATCGCGAACTCACCAGAGACCTGATAGGCAAAAACGGGCGCATTGAAGCGCTCGCTTACTGCGCGACACATGTCCAGATACGGAAGACCGGGCTTGACCATAACCATATCCGCACCCTCTTTGAGGTCTCGTTCGACCATAAGCAGACCTGTATCCGAATTTGCTGGGTCGATCTGATAGGTTTTCTTGTCTCCCTGTAGCGCGCCATCTGCCCCGACGGCGTCCCGGAAGGGGCCATAAAAGGCAGAGGCGTATTTTGCCGCATAAGACATAATCGCCACATCTTGATATTCATTTGCTTCAAGGGCGGCGCGCATGACGCCAATCCGACCGTCCATCATGTCAGAGGGCCCGAGAATATCTGCACCCGCTTCCGCTTGCGCAAGTGTTTGTTTCTCCAACGCCAGCAAGGTCTCGTCATTTAAAATGATGCTGTCCTTGACGATCCCGTCATGGCCGTTTGAGTTGTACGGATCGAGCGCCACATCCAACAGAATACCAATCTCGGGCACTTCGGCCTTGATCGCGCGAGTTGCGGTGTTCACCAGATTGTCTGGATTCCACGCCTCTTCACAACCCGGCGTCTTTTTCGCAGGATCCGTGTAAGGAAAGAGCGCGACGACTGGAATGCCGAGTTCCGCAGCCTCTTCGGCAGCGCGCACCGCGCGGTCAACGGTCAATCGTTGCACGCCTGGCATTGATGCAACATCCTCCGCTCCGTCTTCTCCATCGCGCACAAATATGGGCCAGATAAGATCCGACACACTCAGCGTGTTCTCGCGAACAAGATCTCGTATCCAAGGCGTTCTGCGCAGACGGCGTGGGCGGGAGAGTGGAAAAGGTGCGTATGTCATTGTGTATTCCTCATCATCGTCTGTTTTTGATGGGAATGCTGTGCTTGGCAAGGTGAAAGCGTCTTGCCGCTTCGCTGCCACTGCGATACCTGCCCGCGGCGATGGTTTCCTCCGGTTCAAAATTAATTCTTCATTCTGGTATGCCGCTTGGCGCGATTGGTCACCTGGTCGTCAAACGCGCAGACGCCGAACGGCCCCTTATCCTTGTTGCGAAAGATGATCGCCGGGCAGAGGCGATGATCCGATCTATCCGGTTCTTCAGCCCCGAAATGCCCGTGTATCATTTCCCCGCATGGGATTGTTTGCCCTATGACCGGGTCTCACCAAATGCAGACGTGTCCGCGCGGCGCGTTGCATTGCTCTTCCGTCTCTCGGCAAAGCCGAAGAGCCGATTTGCACTGGTCACGACACTTAATGCGGTGACGCAATATGTGCCGCATTCAGAATACCTGGCCGCAGCCGGTTTCCGCGCGCAAAATGGCAAAGCAATTAACGTCGATGCACTCCGCGCTTACTTGGTGCGCATGGGCTTCCACCAGGTGCCGACGGTGACAGAACCGGGTGATTATGCCATTCGCGGTGGGATCATTGATATCTTTCCCCCGGGAGAACGACTGCCCGTACGCCTCGATCTTTTCGGAGACACGATTGAGAGTATCCGCCGTTTCGACCCGTTGAACCAGAAGACACAAGGCACCGTCGAGCGGGTTTCACTTGCCCCAGCCTCAGAGGTGGTTTTGGACGACGCAGCGGTCGCGAAGTTTCGCAGCACGTATCGTGCGGCCTTTGGCGCTGCGGGAACGGATGACCCGCTATACGAAGCAGTATCATCCGGTCGGCGCCATCAGGGGGTCGAACACTGGTTGCCGTTCTTTCAAGATCGCCTTGGAACCTTGTTCGACTATGTTGATGCAGAGGATATTATCTTGGACGACGGTTTTGACCGCGCGCATCAAGATCGATGGGATAGCGTCGCGGATCAATACGCAGCGCGGGACGAGGCCATAAGGGCGAAATCGTCACTTTCGAGCGTGTATAAGCCGGTCCCACCCGAACAGCTCTATATGTCGCCTGACGCTTTTGAAACGGTTCTTTGCACGCGGAGCATTCGCGCAATTTCCGAGCTTCCCCAAGCAACGGGTCCCGATGTCTTGGACGAAGGGTTTCGCATGGGGCGCAACTTCGCGCCCGAGCGGCAGGCAGAGGACAAGAACGTGTTTGCGGCTTTGGCGGCCCATATGGCGGAGCGATCGAAACAGGGTCCTGTTGCGGTTGCATGTTTTTCGGATGGTTCGCGTGACAGGTTAGAAGGCTTGTTGCGCGATAATGGGGTTGATGGAGTTGTCCATGTGAAGGACCGCGCATCGCTTTCGGCTGAAGCAAAGTACTATTTGACAACTTGGCCACTCGACGAAGGCTTTGAGGGTTCGGACCTCACTGTTATCTCAGAACAAGACGTTCTTGGTGATCGGCTGATCCGGAAACCTGCGCGGAAGCGAAAGGCCGAAAATTTCTTGACCGAGGCGACGTCTTTGTCGCTCGGTGATTTGGTTGTGCATGTCGATCATGGGGTTGGCCGCTTCAAAGGGCTTGAAACTGTGATGGCGGCCGGCGCCCCCCATGACTGTATTCTTCTAGAATACGCGAATGAGGACCGCCTTTATCTTCCTGTTGAAAACATTGAACTCTTATCTCGTTATGGCCATGAAGAAGGGCTTCTGGATCGCCTGGGCGGCGGTGCGTGGCAGGCAAAGAAGGCCAAGCTGAAAGAGCGGATCAAGGACATGGCCGATCGCTTGATCCGTATCGCGGCCGAGCGTGCGCTCCGAAAGGGGCACGTCATGGAGCCCCTCGAAGGGGAGTGGGACAAGTTTTGTGCGCGGTTCCCGTACACAGAAACCGATGATCAGCTAGGTGCCATTGAAGATGTTTTGGAGGACTTGAGCTCCGGTCGCCCAATGGACCGGCTTATTTGCGGCGATGTTGGCTTCGGCAAAACCGAGGTCGCATTGCGAGCCGCATTCGTAGCGGCCACTTCCGGACAGCAAGTGGCCGTTATTGCGCCCACGACGCTCCTTGCACGACAGCACTTTAAGAGCTTCACGGAACGCTTCCGCCATACTGGGCTGACCGTGCGCCAGCTCTCCCGGTTTGTGTCCGCAAAAGAGGCGACAAATACCCGAGATGGTCTGAAATCTGGTGCCATTGATATTGTGGTCGGCACGCATGCCGTTCTCGCGAAGCAAGTTCATTTCAAAGAGCTGGGTCTTCTTATCATCGATGAAGAACAGCGCTTCGGCGTCCAACACAAAGAACGTTTGAAGCAGCTCAGAAGCGATGTTCACGTGCTTACCCTGACCGCAACACCCATTCCGCGAACGCTTCAACTCTCCTTGGCGGGTGTCCGTGAACTCTCGGTCATTACAACGCCGCCGGTCGATCGACTTTCGATACGCACATATGTGAGCGAGTTTGATCCCGTCACCATAAGAGAGGCGCTCCTACGCGAGCATTATCGAGGGGGGCAAAGCTTTGTCGTGGTTCCCCGGATCAGTGATTTGCCCGAGCTTCAAGCCTTTCTGCGTGACCAAGTTCCTGAGGTAACCGTCGTTGTGGCCCACGGTCAGATGCCTGCTGGGGACTTGGACGAAAAAATGAATGCCTTCTATGACGGGCGCTATGACGTATTGCTAGCCACAACGATTGTCGAAAGTGGGCTCGATATTCCCGCTGCGAACACAATGGTTGTCTACCGGGCGGACAAGTTCGGGCTCGCCCAACTTTATCAAATCCGGGGACGCGTTGGTCGGTCGAAAACACGGGCCTATGCGTATCTCACGACAAAGCCGCGCGCACCCATCACGAAGGCGGCAGAGAAACGGTTGCGCGTCTTGGGCGCGCTCGACAGTTTGGGGGCTGGATTTAACCTTGCTTCGCAAGATCTCGATATGCGGGGGGCGGGAAACATTCTTGGTGAAGAGCAATCTGGCCAGGTGCCAGAGGTGGGGTATGAACTCTACCAAGACATGCTGAACGAAGCGATTGCGAAGCTCAGATCGGGCGAGGGCGTTGCGCTCGCGGAAACAGACGAAAAATGGTCGCCTCAGATTAAGCTTGGTGTGCCTGTCCTTATTCCCGAAACTTACGTGACCGATCTCGACGTCCGTCTTGGCCTGTACCGTCGGATGTCGGGTCTGTCGAAGAAGGTAGAGCTTGAAGGGTTTGCGGCCGAGTTGATTGATCGCTTCGGACCCCTTCCGAGCGAGGTGGACATGCTTTTGAAAGTGGTCCGTATAAAGGCCCTTTGCCGAGCAGCGGGGATTGCAAAGATCGATGGTGGACCAAAAGGCGCACTGATCGAATTTCACAATGATCGCTTCGCCAAACCTGCGGGGTTGGTCACATATCTTAATGACAGCAATGGCACGGCCAAGATCAAAGACAATCGCCTGGTCATTCGCCGTGATTGGGGCAGCGATGACGCAAAGCTGTCCGGTGCGACCATCATCGCGCGGGATCTCGCACAGCTCGCGAAGACCTAACTCCCAGCTTTGAACATGTCCCAATGCAGTCGAAAACTTGGAATAAAGAAGAGCGCAATTCCCACATAGAGCAACAATAGGATCAATGTCGGTATCCACAACACGCACATCACCAAACCAACACCGCCAGTGATCTTTAGAGCCCGCAATGGACTTGTGAAGCGCTTTAAGACCAGGTGCAGAAGGCGACCTCCGTCTAAAGGTTGCATAGGCAACATATTGAAGACAAACAAAAACAGGTTCAGAAGAGCGAAGTAGCTAAGGATCGTAGCCGCGACCGTTTCAGGCTCAATAAGGCCCGCTTGTGAAATCCCGCTCGCGATGGCCCAAAGCATCAAGTTCACAATCGGACCCATCGCGACGATGAACTCTTCTTGTTGGCGCGTGGGGCTTACCAAGCTCTCGCAAAAGCCGCCGCCACCCATGATCACAACGCGCTTTACCGGGACCTTCTGTGCGACATGCGCCCATGCATGCCCCATCTCATGCAGAAAGATAGACAGCGTCAGCATGAGAAGAAAAATCACACCGACGAGGATGTTGTTGGAAAAGAATATCGCAACCAACAACACGAGCAGCAGGAAAGAGCTTTGAACCTCGACCCGGACACCCATCGGGCCGCGAAAGTCAAATAGAGTAGAATCGCCAAACATAGAGCGTTCCTAATGTGCCTGCGCCGGAAGTTCACGCACCATTTGGCCTGCGGTCATGGATGTGCATTTGCTGTATTCTTGGCAAATGGGGCCGGTGGCGGTAGGGTTTGGTCATCCGGCCGATTTAAGAGCTCGGAGAGCAGGAGTATCATGCGTGGCTGAACCGGTCATTTCTGAAATTCGGTATCGGGGCGGGGCTGACGTCGACTTCGTGGAAGTCGCGATCCCCGATGATTACGACGATCCAGAAAACCTCGTCGTCGTTATCTATGATTTGGCCGACAATGGCAGCGCCACAGGGACACCGAGCACTGACGATCAGTATTTTATTCAATCAGACGGTGCGGTTGATCCGGCGGGAAGCGACGGCACGTTCACGCGTTATATTATCGGTTTTGACTTTAGCGGTGACGCGATCGCACTCAACCGGAACGACGCGGTCGGTCTGTACAATACCGCTACGGGGGAGACGTTTGGGTTATACACCTTCGATACGGGGGACACATACACGGTTTCGTCCGCTGCGCTGAATGCAGATGGTTCTGGAGATCCTGATCCTTTTGCGGGACAAACGGCGGTCACGTTGGACACAACGAACGGCACGCAGTCTTTGGAACTTCAGACGGATGGCTCGTATCTCGTGATTTCGCCCCCATCGCCCTATAGTGGTCCGATTTGTTTCGGGGAAGGCACCAGGATTGAGACGGAAAATGGGGAGATTCCCATAGAAGAGCTGTCGGTTGGAGACCGTGTGGTGACCAAAGATCGCGGCAATCAGGTCATTCGGTGGATTGGGACACGAAGGATCGCTTTGACGGATGCAAATTTCGATCGGTTGCGACCTTATGTGGTCGCTGCGGGGGCCTTTGGTGACGGCGTGCCTAATGCGGATTTGCGGCTATCGCCCGAACATCTGATCTTGTTTGATCACGCATTGACGGAAATTATGTTTTCAGTGTCTGAGGCGTTAATTTCAGCAAAATCATTGGGCGATCATCCCAAGATTAAGCGTTCATCCAAGAACATTGTCGATTATTGGCATCTCTCGACAGGCGCCCATGATCTTGTTCGCGCGAACGGTCTTTGGGTCGAGACGTTGTATCTCGGAAAAGAGGCATGGTCGCGTATGACACGTCCGCAAAAGCAGGAAATTGTATCGATTTTTCCAGATGTCTTTGGCCAAGATCTCGATCAGATTCAGAAATGCAGATTAGAGTTTTCGCGTGCGGAGGCCGCCGCCGCCTCGGCCGTTCTAATGTAAAGTGTCGTCCGTCGGGGCCGCTAAGACGTCCTCAATCACTTGGGCCCAAGTTTCGGGCGGTTGTGCTCCTTGAACGGCATATCGCCCCCCGACAATGAAGCAAGGAACACCGGATACACCACGCGATCGGGCATGTGCGTCTCGCTCGCGAATGTCTTCCACATCTTGAACGGTGTCGAGAAGCCGATCGATCATGTTTCCGTCCATGCCTGCGGCCTCTCCAATGCGGCGCAGCACCGAGCGTTCGGAAATATCACGGCCCTCCTTGAAATAGGCTTTGAACAGACGGTCAACGACCTGCCCCTGCACCTTTTCAAGTCCCGCCCAATGGATTAGCCGATGGGCGTTAATCGTGTTGGGTGTGCGGCGGATCCCGGCGAAGTCCAACGTTAGTCCGATCGATTGTGCTGCCGCGTCGATCTGGCTGTAAACACGGATTGCGCCCTCTTGTCCGCCGAACTTCGTCTCAAGATAATCGCGTCGATCCATGCCTTCTGCTGGCATGTCAGGGTTTAATTGAAACGGGTGCCATTCAATCTCAAACGGGTGTTCTGGATGGGCGTTCATTGCGCGATCCAGATTAGTTTTTCCGATATAGCACCAAGGACATATCGGATCGGATATGATGTCGATTTTGATCATGCCCCTGACTGACCTTAAGGCGGATCGCTTGCAAGCGCTTTAGCCTTCACGATATGGCGATATCCATGACAGATCATACTGAACCAAGTCTTATCCGTATTGCGCGCGCTGATGGCTCGTCGCCAGGCCATACCGAGCCCCTCAACCTCGGCATGCGTGTGCGTCAGCTTCGCAAGGAGCGAAACTGGACACTCGAACAAGCGGCGCAAGAGGCCGGTCTGGCGCGTTCAACCCTGTCAAAAATAGAAAATGATCAAATGTCTCCAACATTTGATGCGGTAAAGAAACTTGCCGATGGTCTGGGAATATCCGTGCCGCAGCTCTTTACGCCGCCAAAATCCGAGCAAGTGATGGCACGCTTGTCTGTCACTAAACAGGGCACGGGGCGCGAGCATGTCACCGCCACCTATGAACATGATCTATTGGCCCCGGAGCTGAAGGCAAAGGCGATGCTTCCGTATCGCACGCGGGTCCGTGCGCGCTCCTTTGATGATTTTGACGGATGGGTGCGCCACGATGGCGAAGAGTTCATGTTCGTGCTGTCAGGGATCGTGCAGTTTTTTACTGAGTTCTATGAACCAGTTGAATTACGGCGTGGTGACAGCGCATATTATGACGCGGCAATGGGTCATAACGTGATCTCGCTTTCGGAAGAAGACGCTATGATTTTATGGGTCACGTCTCTTCCTCAATAGCCAAAGCGCGGAGCGTGTAGACAGCTAAGACAGCGCCAACAATTTGGGCCGCGAGGAATGCTGGTACCGAACTGGGGGTGATGCCTGCAAACGTGTCCGAAAGTGTTCTCGCGATCGTCACCGCTGGATTTGCAAAACTCGTGGACGCGGTAAACCAGTAAGCGGCCGTGATATAGAGCCCGACAAGGGTGGGAACGGCCTCCGGTCGGTACTTGATCCCCGCGAAAATCACGAAAACCAAACCGAAGGTTGCGATCACTTCTGACAGGTACTGTCCGGAGCTCGCGCGCACCTTTTCGGAAATCATGATCGCATCAAGATCGAACATAATGTTTGCCAGGATTACACCTAAACATCCGCCGACGATTTGAACGACCACATAAATCAGCGCTTCGCGTGTTGCGATTTGCCGACGCATCCAGAACGCGAGCGTAACAGCTGGGTTGAAATGGGCGCCAGAAATCGGGCCAAGGGTCGTTATTATTACAAACAGAATTGCGCCGGTTGGAATGGTGTTGCCGAGCAAGGCAACCGCAGCATTATCGGGCGAAAGCGCGTCCCCCATGATGCCAGAGCCGATCACTGTTGCCAGAAGAAAAGCTGTTCCCAAAAATTCCGCGACATAGTTTTTCACGGTAAAAGCCCCCTAACTTTCCCCAAGGCATGTTTTAGCGATGCCGCATAGAGATGCGTCGGATCAAGGGTCAAAAACACACCAAACTTCTGATTAGGAATGGAGGTCAATCAGTAGGCGGCCTTTGTCGGTACCGAAGAGGGGTTTAGGATCCCTTCAACCCGGAAAGAACGAGCGGAATCTGATGTATGCAAAAACAAAATGTTCATGACGTAGTTCCCTCAGACATGAGCATCTATTGCAGTATTGTAACATGCGGATGAAAAAAAGCGCCCTCCGAAGAGGGCGCACAGTATTGAGGCAGGTTTCATACAGGCAAGAAACCTATCGAGCAGTAGGGCGACTATACGAAGCCCGCTCGTGACCGCCAAGGAAAAAACAGGTAGGCTCATTCCCAACAGAGGCGCAAAGACCTCTAAGAGCACGATTCAATAATGGTATGTTGCTGATATGACACGTCTTTTCCGAAGAGCATTCGCAGCTGCGCTTCTCTGTCTCGCGTCGTTTGATGCGGTGGCCGAGGGCCCCAAGCACGCAATTTCTATGTATGGTGACCCGGTCTTACCACCAGATTTTGTGTCTTTGCCGCAAGCCGACCCAGACGCCCCTCAGGGCGGAACCTTGGTTTTGGGCGAGCTGGGGGGATTCGATTCGATGAATCCTTACATCCGAAAAGGGCGGGCGCCTTGGGGCGTCCAGGCGCATACGGTAGAGACTTTGATGGGGCGAAATTATGATGAGCCCTTTGCGCTTTACGGCCTTTTGGCCGAAAGCATTGAGGTGCCGGAGGATCGGTCTTGGGTGGCGTTCACGCTTCGTCCCGAAGCGCGATTCTCGACCGGTGATCCTGTGACGGTTGAGGATGTGATCTGGTCTTTCGTGACTTTGGGCACCAGCGACAATCCGCGCTACGCGGGCAGCTGGGCGAATGTGGAGACCATTGAGGCCACATCGGATCGCAGCTTGCGGATCACGTTCAAAGAGCCTGATATGGAGGCCCCGCTGATTATGGGATTACGACCGGTTCTGAGAAAGGCCGACTGGGATGGACGGGATTTTAGCGAAAGCTCGTTGGAGCTGGTCACGGGGTCTGGCCCTTATGTGGTGAGTGATTTCGAACCTGGCCGTTTTTTAACACTGAAACGGAACCCAGATTATTGGGGCAATGATTTACCGTTCAATCAGGGCCAGCATAATTTTTCTGAAATTCGCTATGAGTATTTTAGGGATGCTGGCGCCTTGTTCGAGGCATTCAAGCGCGGTGAACTTTCCTTCTTCCGGGAACTCAATGCCGCCCGTTGGGACAACGCGTATGACTTTCCAGCGCGTCGAGACGGTCGCGTCGTGAGATCCGAAGTGCCGCATAACAGGCCGTCTGGTATCAGTGGCTTTGTCATGAACACCCGAAGCCCGCTTTTCGACGATTGGCGGGTTCGAGAGGCAATGATCCAACTTTTCAATTTTAACTTTATCAATTCGACGATCACCGGAGGCGCTGATCAGCAGATCACATCCTATTTTTCAAACTCCGTGTTTGCGAAATCTGATGGGCCGGCTACTGGATTGGTGGCAGAACTGTTGGCCCCGTTCAGCGCGGTTTTGCTGCCCGGCGTGACCGAGGGGTACACGTTGCCAACTGGCACAGTCTCTGGCCGGGATCGCGGCGCGCTCCGGCGGGCCTTGGCGCTCTTTGAAGAGGCCGGCTGGACCGTGCAAAATGGGGTTCTCTCGGATCGTGCGGGCACGCCTTTTGCCTTTGATGTGCTCTTGGAGGCTGATGAGACCGAGCATATCGCGATCATGAACCTCTATAGTGATGCCCTGAAGCAAGCGGGTATCGATGTGACAATCACTGCCGTTGACGATGTTCAATATCGGGAGCGGGTCCAGAACTATGGATTTGATATGACCTATTATCGCCGGTCATTGTCGCTTTCCCCCGGCAATGAGCAGCGCCTTTATTGGGGCTCGGCGGCGGCCGAACAGCCCGGAACTCGGAACTTTATGGGTGCGCGCTCCCCGGCAATTGATGCGATGATCGACGCGATGTTAACCGCCGAGACCACAGAAGAGTTCACTGCGGCTGTAAAGGCACTCGACCGTATTCTAACGGCAGGTCGATATGTCATTCCGTTTTGGCACACGCCGTATTCACGATTGGCCCATTCGCGGGACATTGCTTTTCCAGACTACATTCCAATGTACGGAGATTGGCTCGGTTTTATGCCAGAGACCTGGTATTCCAAAACGGTAAATTAGGGTAGTGAAACCAGGTAAATCACGAGCTTCGCCACGATGGCAAGCATGACCATAGCGATAGCCACATCAAGAATGCGCCACGCCTTGGCCGTTTGCATGATCGGTGCAAGTAAGCGTGCACCATAGCCCAGAGAAAAGAAGAAGACAAAAGAGGCGATAACTGCGCCGCCCCAGAATATCATTCGATTGTCCTCAAAGGATAAGGAGATGCTGCCGAGCAACACGACTGTGTCGAGATAGACATGGGGGTTGAGCCAGGTAAATGCCGCCGCGGTGACAAGTGTCGCGCCAAGAGGAAGGGCCGTGCCAGAGATTTCCATCTCATAGGCGCCTCGATAAGCCGCAATAAGGCGGATCGCAGCATAGTAAATCAGAAAGCATATTCCAAAGACGGCCATTGCTTTTGGAAGCCACGGTAGCGCCTCTACCAACGCGCCAAAACCGAAGACGCCCAATGTGATGAGAATGGCGTCCGATGCCGCGCAGAGAAGGCACACAGCAAAGACATGCGATCGTTGCAGGCCTTGGCGAAGAACAAAGGCGTTTTGCGCGCCAATGGCCAATATTAAGGAGAGCCCGCTAAAGAAGCCGGTCGTTGCTGCCGCAATCACGTCTCGCGCTCATCCGTCAAGATCAGCGGAGTTTCGCCCTTTGCACCGGTGCCGACGTCTCCCTTCACCGGTGGTGTGACAAGACCGGCCGAGATAATCAGCTTGGCCGCATCTTCAACATCCATGTCGAGCAAAACAACGTCCTTCTTCGGAAAGAACAAAAGGAAGCCCGATGTTGGGTTCGGTGTGGTCGGCACAAAAACGGATAACATTTCGCCTTGGCCTGAGCGGATCAGAACCTCCCCCTTCGTGTCCGTCGACACAAAGCCAACAGCCCAAATACCTTTGCGGGGATATTCGATCAAGCAAGCCTTTTCAAAGCTGGTGTTCTGGTTGTTGAACACGGTCTCCATGATTTGCTTCAGCGCGTTGTAAATGGAGCGAACAACCGGTGTACGATCGACGATCCCTTCAACCCAGCGCAGCAGTTGTCGGCCAAACAACCCCTTCGTCAAGCCTCCAATAATGGTCGTAAAGAGCAGGAAAACGACCAAGCCAAGACCGGGGATATTAATATCGATATAGGTCATTGGATTAAAGCGATCAGGCAGAAGTGGTAGAACGCGCTGATCAACAAAGCCGACAAAAGACCATATGAAATAGATGGTCAGCCCAACAGGCAAGACGATGATGAGACCGGCAAAAAAGTTACCGCGCAGGCGAGACCAAAAACCAGGTCGCTTCGGAGGAGGGGGCGAAGTGAGCGATGTCATGAAGGCCGATGTAACGCGGGATCACGCGGGCTTCAATCGTCTGAATTGCCCTTGCGTGTGTCAGGCTTCGACCCTATACGCCGCCCATCAATCCACAGGCGGGGATTGCGGGCCTTGGGGGAGACATCCCTAATGCTCCACCGGTTGGACATCTGTCCTTCCCCCGTCGAGGTCGAAACCGGAAAGGAAATTTAAATGGCTCTTCCAGAGTTCTCTTTGCGTCAGCTGCTCGAGGCGGGCGTTCATTTTGGTCACCAAACCCACCGTTGGAACCCCCGTATGGCGCCGTATATCTACGGCCAGCGTAATGGCATCCATATTATGGACCTGACCCAAACAATGCCTTTGCTTGATGCAGCTCTTCAGGCCGTTCATGAAACGGTTTCCAAAGGTGGGCGCGTCCTCTTCGTTGGAACAAAGCGCCAAGCGTCAAAGGCCGTTGCGGATGCCGCGGAACGATGCGCTCAGTACTACATGAATCACCGGTGGCTCGGCGGAACGCTCACCAACTGGAAAACAGTTTCAAATTCGATCAATCGTCTGCGTGAAATCGACGAGAAACTCGAAAGCGGGAGCGAAGGCCTGACCAAAAAAGAGCGTTTGGGCATGGAACGCGAACAGGCGAAATTGCAAGCGTCTCTCGGCGGGATCCGCGAAATGGGTGGCACGCCAGATTTGATCTTCGTAATCGATACGAACAAAGAGAGCCTCGCTGTGGCAGAAGCGAACAAACTCGGCATTCCTGTTGTTGGCGTGATCGATACCAACTGTGCGCCTGAAGGGATTGATTATCCGATTCCGGGCAATGATGACGCCTCGCGCGCGATCGAGCTCTATTGCGATCTTATTGCTCGCTCGGCGTTGGATGGTATGGCCGCTCAGATGGGCTCGGCTGGTATCGATCTGGGTGAGATGGAAGAACTTCCAACAGAGGAGGCGTTGATCGAAGAGGCAGCGACTGCGGATGCAGAAGCGGCCCCAGCCGAAGACGCACCGGCCGAATAAGCCGTCACAGAACTGACATGTCGGGGCGGTACCCGCCGCCTCATCGAGCATATTAAAAGACTTGGAGACCTCCCATGGCGATTACAGCTGCATTGGTAAAAGAACTGCGCGAGACAACCGGCGCAGGTATGATGGACGCAAAGAAAGCGTTGGTAGAAACCGACGGTGATATGGAGGCCGCAATCGACTGGCTGCGGACCAAAGGTCTCGCAAAAGCGGCAAAGAAAGCGGGTCGGACGGCGGCTGAAGGTCTTGTCGGTGTGGCGGTGAAAGACGGTGTTGGCGTTGCGGTTGAGGTCAACTCAGAGACGGATTTCGTCGCGAAGAACGCGGATTTCCAAGCGATGGTCTCTAAGATCACGTCCAACGCGGTTGCAGTTTCGGATGTTGAAGCGCTGGCGGCCCTGGAAATTGATGGCAAGCCGGTTTCTGAAATCGTGACCGATGCCGTTGCAACGATTGGCGAGAATATGGGTGTCCGTCGTATGGCAAAGGTCGAAGGCGACGTTGTGGGCAGCTATATCCACACGGCGGCCGCCGACGGCATGGGCCGGATTGGTGTTCTGGTTGCGCTCAAAGGAGGCGACGAAGGGACCGCAAAGCAGATCGCGATGCATGTTGCGGCGGCAAACCCACAATCGCTGAATGTTGATGATTTGGACGCGGACGTTGTCGAGCGGGAGAAAAAGGTTCTAACGGATCAAGCCAAAGAATCTGGCAAGCCGGATGCTGTGATTGAGAAGATGATCGAAGGCCGCATCAAGAAATTCTATTCGGAGGTCACTTTGGTGAACCAAGCCTTCGTTATGGACCCCGATAAATCCGTTGAACAATTCGCAAAGGATGCCGGCGCAGAGGTTGTCGGTTTTGTGCGTCTCGAAGTGGGCGAAGGCATTGAGAAAGTAGAAGAGGATTTTGCAGCCGAAGTTGCGAAAACAATGGGCGGATAAGCGAGCTCATCTTCAATAGTTTCAACGCCCCGCCATAGCGCGGGGCTTTTTTGTAGAGCGGGAACGTAAATTCAGATGCATGTTGCGTGAAATCAAATGTCTGCGTGGAGCCCACATTATCAAGTTGAGTTTCAAACCTACCGTCGGTGGCAATCCATACCGGACACTCATATTGATATTCGGCTGCCGCCTTGAAGCGTCCCGAAACCGATGTTTGCCAATCGAACGATTTGATTAACTTGCGTAAGCGACACGCCCCCCGCCCTTTAAGCAATATCCAACAGTACTTACCTAAAAAGCATGGCTTTTCTCTATCTAGATGACAGCAAACATCACCGCTTTGGTTTTTCTATAGCGGCTTTTGTGATTTGCGATAGTGACCCGACTGAGCACATCACATCTGTTTTCCATAAGCTTGGATATAACCCCGAGGTTTTCGAGTACAAATCGTCTTTAAAGATGGCGAAAGACGAAAGTCTCCGAGCCTTACGAAGCGCTTTGAAGTCCTTCATAGGAGGAAGCTGTAAAATAGCCGTATGTGTTGTTGATCGAGACAAAAGGCTTGGGCCTGCAGCGCTTGAACTGCTGATTGCCGCCTTATCACACTCCCATTTGAAAGGGCAGTCGCACGAAGTGTTCTTTGACGAAGGCTTGTTTCAGTCATCGAAACCCTCTTTGCAGTTGGTTAAAGACGAACCCAAGTTTCGGCTTTGCAAATTCCACTTTGAGCAGGATTCACGAAAGCACTTAGGTATTCAGTTGGCGGACCTAGTTGCTCACACATGCAGCATGATTCTTCTAGAGACACTAGGCCATGCTGCTAAGAAACTTGTTCTGAAAATGCCTGGGGACAGTGTTTACGATGGCCTCGAAGTCGAGCTCGGCTTTGAGCTGTGGGCCGGAATTCGTTATACCTTCTTGTCGAACAACAAGCCGAACCCAAAGGACGATTTCGATCTGTCTAACGTTGAAGTCTACCCTTGGGGATTGTTCATCGATGAGGGCGTTGATGACCGGATTTACGACGCAGCAATGAAGCGATTTGGCAAGAACTACCTTGGCTGTATCCATTAATGGCCCAGAACGCACAATTGTGAAATTTTATGAACGACAGCTTCGTCCGCATTTTCGACATTCATCGTTCCGATGGAACGTCTGACCGCGCTGACCGCAAATGCTCAACAGCGGTTTCAATCGCCATTGGGTAGCCCGCAGGTCCATGCCCCATAACCTGTGCGAAGCTCGCTTTGTCAATATAACTGACTTTGCGAAAGTCCTCGCGTTGCGAGATGTCTGATAGGTGCAACTCCATGCAGGGTATCTCTACGCTGAGGAGTGCATCCAAAATCGCGACAGATGTATGGGTATAAGCAGCAGCGTTGATAATGATCGCGTCGAATTTGCCTTTTGCGGCTTGGATCCAGTCGACCAGTACGCCTTCGTGGTTTGATTGACGAAACTCAATCGAAACATTCAGGTCGTGCGCCTTTGCGAGACACATGTCTTCGATTTCGGAAAGCGTGGTGGTCCCGTAGACCTCCGGTTGTCGTGTGCCAAGCAAGTTTAGGTTCGGACCATTTAAAATCAAAATACGCATGCTTGCGGCGCGTAAAAAAAACCGTCTGAATTGTCGAGACAATTCAGACGGTGAGAGGTAAAGATGCTTCCTTTGAAAACCCAGAAGCGGGTGTCTGGCCGACAGGGAACATGGGTGATGCGACGACCAGACATAGATTGATTAGGCCACGACGTCGGTTCACGATGTGTGAATTCTCACCTTTTCTTTACGCAAGATTTGAGACAGCGTGACCGAATGATACGGGTTGCAGATGTTATTGTAGACAGCGTGTTGGCGCAGGGTGCGACGATCGGCTTTGGCGTGCCGGGGGAAAGCTACCTGGCGGTTCTGGATGCCTTCTTTGATCGCAGAGATCGGTTCCGATTTGTCCCCACACGGCACGAGGGGGGTGCGGCCTTCATGGCAGAGGCCTTCGGTAAACTGACGGGGCGGCCAGGGCTTTGCTTCGTGACCCGGGGGCCGGGGGCGACGAACGCAGCCATCGGTATTCACACAGCGATGCAAAACAGCACGCCAATGGTCCTATTCGTGGGGCAAATTCGATCCGGTGACCGGGATCGAGAAGCCTTTCAGGAACTCGACTATCGTCAGGTTTTTGGCCCGATCGCAAAATGGGTCACAGAGATCGATAATCCGGACCGTGCTGCCGAATTGGTGCGGCGCGCCTATACGACTGCCATGACAGGAAGACCTGGCCCAGTGGTGGTCGCTCTTCCGGAAAATGTCTTGCGTATGGAAACGCCGGTTCCGGCCGCAAGCTCGGTTGTCCTGCCAAAACTATCGGCGCATCCAGAGGATCTCTCTGCCGCGCGAGAGGCGTATCTTTTGGCGGACCGCCCACTTGTGGTCGTCGGTGGCGGGGGGTGGACCGAGGTGGATCGTCAGGCACTGAACGCGTGGGCACGGGGTACAAAGACACCCGTTATTGCCGGATTTCGGTATCAAGATCTCGTCGACAATCGGTTGGCCACATATGTCGGCGACGCCGGTGTTGGGATGCCCGCGGGAAGTCGCGCCGCCTTACAGGAGGCCGATCTCATCATTGCGGTCAACGTCCGATTTGGCGAGATGATGACAGATGCCTGGAGCCTTTTTGAAGGGCGCGATCGCATGCCCAAGATTATTCACCTCCACCGTGACCCTGCTGAAATCAATAAGGTTTATTCAGCAAGTGTCGCCCTTCTGGGTGCTCCAGCGGATCTGTTCGAGGTCTTGGGTGATCATCCAACTGATGCCAACTGGGCGGCGCACCATCGCGAAACGAACGTGGGACTGCGCGCAGGGGACGCAAATGCTAATGTCTCCATGCATGCGCTCTGCCGCGCGTTGAACGCCGCGCTTCCCGACAGTGCAATCCTGACCAACGGAGCTGGGAACTTTGCCGCCTGGCCATCGCGCCACATCGATCTTGGGGCAGGTCGCCGCTTGATTGCGCCGCAAAGCGGGGCCATGGGCGCGGGGATCCCGGCGGCGATTGCCGCAAAGCTGATCTCTCCGGAGCGGCATGTTCTGTGTTTTGCTGGCGACGGCGACGCGCAGATGACCGGACAAGAAATGGCGACCGCAACTCAAGAGGGCGCGCTTCCAAACATTCTCGTTTTAGATAATGGAGGTTTTGGTACTATTCAGACGCATCAAGCGCGTGATTTCCCAGGACGCGTAAGTGGGACGGAATTGGTCAATCCTGATTTTGTGAAATGGGCAGAGGCCTGTGGCTTCGAAGGTCTACGGCTCAACCAGAGTGCGGATATCGCGCGTATTGCGCATCGCTTGTCCACGGAGCAGGGTTTGCTCGTTACGGTCGAAGATTACGCTTAAAAAACACTGAACTGTTATTGCGACTTATTCGCATTTTTATTGACAGATAGGGTGGAGATCACATTTACCCGATCATAGTACACTGCGTAATGGAGTAGACATGAAACGCTTTTCTCTCACTTTAGTTTTGGTTCTCGGATTGGCCGGGCCGCTGGCGGCCGCTGAGGATCGGATGAAAGTTGTCACAACATTTACGGTCTTAGCCGATATCGCATCCAATGTCGCTGGTGATGCCGCTGACGTGGTCTCTATCACGAAGCCGGGAGCAGAAATCCACGGCTATGAACCAACGCCGCAAGACTTGGTGCGGGCGTCTGATGCGGACCTTATTCTATGGAATGGCATGAACCTCGAACTTTGGTTCGAACAGTTCTTGGCCACACTTGGCGATGTTCCGTCCGTTGTCGTGACGGAAGGAATTAATCCGATTCCGATCGCGTCCGGGTCTTATGAGGGTAAACCCAACCCCCATGCGTGGATGGGGCTCGATAATGCACTGATTTATATTGATAATATCACTCAAGCGCTTTCCGGATTAGACCCTCAGAACGCCGATACTTATGCATCGAATGCAGACGCTTACAAACACGAGCTGCGCGATACCGTGGGCCCATTGCGTGCAATCGTTGCAACCATTCCAGAAGATCAACGCTGGCTCGTGACTTGTGAAGGCGCCTTTAGCTATCTTGCGCAAGATTTTGATCTGAAAGAGCTGTATTTGTGGCCAATGAATGCGGACCAAGTAGGCACTCCGCAACAGGTGCGCGCTGTAATTGATGGCGTCCGGGAGAACGCCATTCCTGTGGTCTTTTGTGAAAGTACTGTGAACACGGCACCGGCGGAACAAGTGGCCCGCGATACCGGTGCACTTTATGGTGGTGTCCTATATGTCGACTCTCTCAGTGATCCGGACGGACCGGTGCCCACTTATCTCGATCTCTTGAAAGTGACTGCGACCACAGTTGCCGAGGGATTGTCCGAAGCGGTGAATTAGGTCGATGCTTCAGCACGTCGGACACGGCGAAGGTGTTGCGGGGGCCGGTGATATCGGTCTGTCTGTTGCAGGCGTGACCGTCACGTATCGAAACGGCATGACGGCTTTGTGGGACGCCAGCTTTTCGATTCCGAAAGGCACGGTAACGGCGCTCGTTGGCGTAAATGGCGCTGGCAAATCCACTCTCTTCAAAGCAATCATGGGCTTTGTACCTGCCTCCGCGGGCGATATTCAGATCATGGGGCAGGGTGTACGTCAGGCCCTTGCAAAAAATTTGGTTGCGTATGTCCCCCAAGCAGAAGAGGTCGATTGGGATTTCCCGGTGCTGGTGGAAGACGTCGTCATGATGGGGCGCTACGGGCATATGGGCTTTCTCCGACGGGCACGCAAAACAGACCGAGACGCGGTTACAGCTGCGCTCAATCGGGTCGATATGGGCGCGTTTCGTACGCGACAAATCGGAGAGCTTTCGGGTGGACAGCGCAAGCGCGTATTCCTCGCCCGGGCGCTCGCCCAGGACGCGCAAGTCATACTGCTTGATGAACCCTTTACGGGTGTGGACGTTAAGACCGAGGCGCAGATCGTGGCGCTCATGGCAGAGTTGCGTGAAGAAGGTCGCGTTATGCTGGTCTCCACCCACAATTTGGGATCGGTGCCAGAATTCTGTGATCGAACGGTCCTGATCAAGGGAACCGTTCTTGCGCACGGCCCCACGGAGACCACGTTCACTCGCGATAACCTCATCGCGGCGTTCGGCGGTGTTTTACGGCACATCACCCTTGGGGGTGATGCGCTTCATGACGATGAAGATGCACGTGCTGTGACCATTCTAACCGATGATGAGCGTCCGTTCGTGCAATATGGCGATGTCACACAAAAAGCGGACGATCCCAAATGATCGAGCTTCTGATGGAGCCGCTGACCTATCGGTATATGGCCACGGCGATTTGGGTCTCATCCCTTGTGGGTGCAATCTGTGCTTTTTTGTCCGCTTATTTGATGCTCAAGGGATGGTCTCTGATCGGGGATGCTCTGGCGCATTCGGTCGTGCCAGGTGTCGCGGGCGCCTATTTGTTAGGACTTCCTTTCGCGCTTGGGGCGTTCTTGGCGGGTACCCTTGCCGCGGGATCAATGCTCTTTTTGTCCGATCGATCGGGACTCAAAATAGATGTCATCATCGGCCTGATCTTTACCTCTTTCTTCGGCCTTGGGCTGTTTATCGTATCGCTTAACCCAATTTCGGTTTCGATCGACACAATCATTATGGGCAACATTCTAGCGATCACGCCGACAGACACGCTTCAACTGGTTATTATCGGCGGCGTGACATTGGCGATTATGACCCTCAAGTGGAAGGACCTTCTCGCCACGTTCTTTGATGAGGCGCATGCACGTTCCATTGGGATCCGGGTAACGGGCCTAAAGGTGCTTTTCTTCGCGCTATTGTCGGTCGCCGTCGTCGCTGCGATGCAGACCGTTGGGGCCTTTTTGGTGATTGCGATGGTGGTGACGCCGGGTGCGACGGCCTATCTGCTCGCTGATCGGTTCCCACGCGTATTGGCTCTCTCTGTGATGATCGGCGCGCTCACCAGTGCGTTTGGCGCTTATTTCAGTTTCTTTATCGATGGGGCCACGGGCGGCATTATCGTTCTCCTCCAAACATTTGTGTTCCTGTTGGCTTTTGTCTTCGCGCCAAAGCACGGCTTGCTTGCGGCACGCCGATTGGCCAAGAGCGCAGGCGTCGAACACTCGGCAGAGACTGAGACCAGGAAGAGCGCGATCTAATGGATATCGACACGCTCCTCTTGCCGTTTCAGTTTGCGTTCATGCAGAACGCATTTTTGATGGCATGCATCGTGTCGGTGCCGACGGCTGTTCTGTCTTGTTTCCTCGTGGTCAAAGGCTGGGCGCTTATGGGCGATGCGGTCAGCCACGCTGTGCTCCCCGGTATCGTGATTGCGCATATCATCAACATACCACTCCTGGTTGGGGCCTTCGTCGCTGGAATGATATGCGCCCTTGCGACGGGTTTCATCTCCGAAAATTCGCGCGTGAAATCGGACACGGTTATGGGCGTTGTCTTCGCGGGTATGTTCGCGCTCGGTATCGTTCTTTTTGTGGCGGTTGAGACTGATATTCATCTCGATCATATTCTTTTTGGAAATATGCTGGGGGTAGATCGGCAGGAGATTTGGTCAACCGGGCTCCTCTCCTTGGTGGTTTCACTCGCGCTCTTTTTGGCCTTTAAAGATTTGATTTTGCAGAGCTTCGATCCGGCGCACGCGCGGGTTTCGGGACTTCCGGTGCGGTTGCTACATTACGGTCTTCTCGCACTTCTGTCGCTTACGGTTGTTGCGACGCTGAACGCCGTCGGTCTGATTTTGGCCATTGGTCTTCTGATCGCACCTGGGGCAATCGCCTATCTTTTGACCCGGCGGTTCAGCCAGATGGTGTGGTTTTCTGTCCTAATATGCATCTCGGCAATGCTCTTTGGGACATATGCGAGTTTCTTTCTCGACAGCGCACCGGCGCCGACAATCATACTGACGCTTACGCTTGTCTTCATTTTGGTATTCTCCGCAAAGGCTGTTGCACGCCTTTGGACCCATCGCCGAACTCCGTCTGACGTCTGACCTCAAAAGCCAACAGCACCAAGCGTCGAGACGGGTGGTCACGTGGACCGTTGCGCACCCTCAGACAGCGACTTTAACTTTTCATAGGCGATTTCGGGGTCGACCGCGCCAAAGCCCGCAAAGGTGCCAAAGCCGCAATCTGAACCTGCAATCACCCGGTCTGTCCCAAACATGTCGGTAAAGCGTTCGATCCGCTGCGCCACCAAATTGGGATGCTCCACAAAATTGGTGGTTGTATCCACCACACCTGGCACAAGGACTTTATCCTCGGGCACCTCCGCTTTGCGATCGCGGAAGACGGTCCATTCATGGGCATGGCGCGGGTTCGATGTCTCAAAAAGGACATAGCGCGACTTCGTGCGCATGAGCGTCGGGAATACCTTATCCATGTCAATATCGCAGATATGGGGGCCTTCGTAATTGCCCCAACAGATATGCACGCGCACCTGATCCCGCGGGACATCTTCGAGCGCATAGTTCAGCGCCTCGACATGGGTATCCGCGATTTTGATGAACTCGTCATCCGACAAATCGGTAAAAAGCATATGACGCGAGAGGGCCAGGTCCGGGCAATCAAGCTGCACGTCCAAACCCGCATCGGTGATGGTTTTGTACTCATCCTTCATCGCGTCGGCGAGCGCTTGGAGGTACTCTTCGCGGCTGGGATAGTAATCATTCTGCAAAAAGAGGGAGATCACACCGGGTGATGCTGCATTCATGAACCCGCGCTTTGCACCATGCTTGGCCATGGCGGCTTTCAGATTGTCGATGTCTTTTTGAAGCTCGCCCTGGCCTTTGGATGCGACCGGGCCGGTGCACATTGGGCGCGCATATTTGGGCGTGCCACCATCGTCGGCCAGTCGTTGGAGAAAACTGGGGAAAAGCTTTAGGTCCGCAGGCGCATTGCGCGGGCTGTCACCGGAGAAGCCGGTATATCGATCCTTCACGTAAGTCGCGTAGGAGATTTTGGAGGTCTCTCCGTCCGAGACGATATCGACGCCTGCTTCAACTTGCTTGCGCACTGTCTCATCGACGGCCGCCGTCATGGCGGTATCAAAATCCGCTTGGGCATACTCTTCCTCCCGCTCGCGCGCGAAAATGAAATCGACAACGTCTTGGGTGCGGGGCAAGCTGCCCACATGCGTCGTTAAAACCTGTCCCATAAGAAACCCTCCCTAGCTTCTTCTTTTACCAAATATCGCGGGGCCTGCGCCCAGCGTCCTGAAAGGGGTGCTTGCCACTCCCGAAAGGGACGCTTCGCTTTTTGGTGTGTGCGCCAAATTTGACCCAAGCATATGTTTCTTCTTTTCCTGAAATATCCCGGGGTGAATGCCCAAAGGGCAGAGGGGCAGCGCCCCTCACGTCCGCGCCTTTTCAAATTCTGCCCATGCGGCTTCAAGTCTCTCAAAGTTAAAGCCGGGCTCGCGCGCGGGACCCAACACGATATGCTCGGTTGATTGCATTTTCTCGATCGCCGCCAACAAATCGGGAATGACCGAGGGCGGAATAACAACCGCGCCATGGCGGTCCGCATGAACCAGATCGCCGTCCTGAAAACTCAGATCAAAAACAGTTGCTCCGGTTCCAATCTCGCGCACATGCACGAAAGCATGGCTAGGCCCGATAGAGGCCGCAATCACCGGAAAGCTATCGGCCATGTCGCCCAGATCGCGCATCGGACCCGAGCTTATCGCACCGACGCATCCCAGTCCTTTATGCACATTCGTGTGCACTTCCCCCCACCATGCAGAGACGGCATCGGGAAAATCCAAGTCTTCAGTTATAGCCAATTTGGGCAAGTTGCCCGCATCCATATGACGGAAGTAATCCATGCGGCGCGCGCGGATCACATCTGGGGTCTCTGTGGGTGGTTCGCGGCCCGCGATTTTCGCCGTGCGTGCAAAGCCCACCATTGCGGGTGCATCCGGCGCGCTGGCTTGAAACGTGCCGCGCGTGAACGCGTTAAAGCCGCGCTTGCCTTGGGCCACTTCAATCGCGTTGCACACCGTGGGCGTGTCGACCGCGCGCAGCTTTGCCCAGAGCGCGTCGGACATCAGTGCGGCTGTATCAAGCTCGCGGCTCATGCAGCATCGGTCCATGTCAAACCGGCGGGGTCTCCTGTGCCAATCACCTCATAGAGCGCGGCCTCCCCTGTCATGGATGGCACCGCAGCATGGGGCATATCTGCTGGCATGGACATCGTATCGCCGGGCGCAAGCGTCGCTTCGCCTCCGTCCCAAGTGACTTTCCAATGACCGCGCACGGGCATCAGCACCGAGGGGTGCATGTGCGTATGCCTCTCGGCACGGGCAGAGCCTCGGGTCATGAAGCGGACCTCAAAACCCGGCTTATCGCGCAGCATCCCGTTTTCGCCGATCACCAGTGCTGGGTCTTTATCGGCCAAAGCGGCCATGTCCCAAAAGCGCGCCACATAATTGGGGATCACATCGGCCGTTGTCGGCTCGGGGAAGGTTTTCAATTCGTCCTCACTCAAGAGCAGCATAGGGGCAACATCCTCCGGTAGGCTCTCACCCTTTTTACTATCATAAAGTTTGCCGTTCTCGCCCAGCATCAAGCCATGTTCGGTTGCGTCTTCAATCACTTGCGGGGCCCAGATCACGCCACCGCCGGCATCATCGCCGCCCAGGATCGCCATAATCATCCCATAGTCCGTGCCAATGTTTTCGAACCCACGGAAAATGCCGGTTGGAATGTTGAAAATATCGCCCTCTTCCAAGACCACTTCGCCCGCAGTCCCCCAGCGGCCCCAGAAGAACCGCCAGCGGCCAGACAGCACAAAAAACACTTCCGCCGTGCGGTGCGAATGGAGCGAGTTTCGGCATTTGGGCGGCTGACCCGCCGCACCGATATTGAACCCGTGGGGGATTGAAATATGGACATGCTGATCGGCACTTTCGGACACACCGCCGCCGATAATCGTGAAATTCTCTTTCTGGTCCGAACCCGGCGTGTGCGCGTCGATAAAGGCGGTTTTGCACGGGCGCAGATCGCCATAGCGGACGATGCGGGCCTCCATCTCTGTCGGTGTCATCTTTCTCTCCTCAACTGGCCAAGTGGATTTGTTTCCAGATCGCGGTTTCATCGAACAAGGTGTATTCGCGGCGCAGGCCCCATGGGCCGAACTCGGCATGGGTGGCACCCATAATATAAACCTCGGCCCCGGTCGGTGTGCCAAAGCTGCCCCAACCCTCGTGTAGCCCATGAAGCCCCCAACGGATGGCCGCACGCGGCGGCATCATTGGATCATCGCGTCCGATCTGATGTTCAATGGTGAACTTAGCATTCGGGAAGCTGGCGCGCAGACCCATCCAGAACTCGTCCGCGTCCCCCGTTGACAGGCCAGATACCCCGCCGGGATATTCCAAGTTTACCGCGCGGTCATAGGCCTCTGGGATGACGGCAAAATCAGCCCCCATGATCCGGGTCAGAATATCAACCAGTTTCACGCCCCATTCATTGTCATTGCCTTTGCCTTTGTAGGGACCGGGAATATCGATGGCGGGTGTGAAGGGTTTGACGCAATTCTCGGGCCCGCCTTCGCGGTCGATCAGATCGGCCGCATAGTCTTTGGGGTCCCACCCCAGCTGACGGACAATGGCGCCTTGATCGCGGATCAGCCACTCATCATTGATCTGATTGTTGATCGCGTGACAATCGGCGATGATCCGGTAACTCAGCCGCTTGCCCGTCGCCTTGCCATAAACGCCATCATTGGCATGGGTCGCGGTGGAGTGCAGCCGGTGGGAGGATAGCATCCCCTCGTCGGGCGTGCCGGACCAGATCACGTCCTCTCCATAGAGCGTACGATCCGGAAACTCGGCCAGCGTTGCCATGGTCGCTGTGATGACGCCTTGGTTGCCCGTTACGACCGATCCGGGCGAGCGGACAGGGATATCAGGGGCGTAGTAGTCATGCAGCGTTGCGATGCCACGATCTTCCCAAATCTCTTTGGTGATCCCGATGATATAGTCGGGGAAGTCGCTCCACCGGTTTGAGAAACCCTTCATTCTGTCCATCCTTCTGGCGCGGGGGCCGAGCCGCGGATCATCAGCGGCCCGTCAATTTCAATGCGTTTCGGGGCCCCTTCGAGACCACCAATTTTGGAGAGCAGCAACTCCACCGTTGCAGCCACCATGCGGTTGGCGGGTTGGCGCACGGTCGTCAGGTCATAGGCGGCCCATGCGGCGGGGGGGACGTCGTCATATCCCACAACCAACACATCGTTTGGCACCGAAAGCCCAAGCTCGAACCGGATCACATCCATCACCGCAAAGGCCATATGGTCATTGGCCACGAACACGGCGTCGGGGTAATCTGCGCGGCCAAACATGGCACGCGCCGCATCGCGTGCGCGCTCAGAGTTGAAATCCCCGATGGTGCGGCGATCAATTTTGCGTCCATGCTTTTCAAGCTGGTGGACAAAGCCCGCCTCGCGGTCGCGCTGGGTCGAGGCCCCCTCCCATCCGGCGATATATCCAATGCGCGAAGGTTGATGCAGCGCCATAAAATTGGCGACCCGCAGCCCACCCATAAAATTCGCCGACGAGATCGAGGTGACATCCGGCCCATCTTGGGACCGGTTGAACATCACCACTGGGACACCTGCATTTCGGGCCCGTGCAGCCAAGTCCGAGGACAGCGCAACAGAGGCCACGATGATCCCGTCGACCTGATAATCGAGGATCTCTTGGAAGACCTGATCGATATTTTCCTGATCATTGCCCGCCATGAAAACGAGCACATGATAGCCCTCGGCCTGAAGCGCGTTAGACAGTTTCTCCAACGCTTCGGGGTAAAAGTAATTATCGAGATAAGCGACGACCAGACCGATGATCCGTGTTTTGCCAGAGACAAGCGACCGAGCGAGCACATTGGGGCGATAGCCCAATTCGTCTGCCGCTTTGCGCACCTTCTTTTCTGTCTCGGGGCTGGCTGACGCGCCTTTCGTGAAAACGCGACTGACGGCTGATTGGCTGACGCCCGCGCGGCGGGCCACGTCAAGGGAGGTGACCTTCTCGCTCATCCTGCGGTCCATCCCCCGTCCACCAAAAGGGCGGAGCCGGTGACCATGGAACTTGCGTCGCTTGCCAAAAAGACGACGGCGCCCATGATATCCTCCACCTCTCCGACGCGGCCCATTTTGATCTTGGATGTCAGCCAAGAGACAAGCTCTGGATTGTCGAATGTAGGCTTCGTGAGCGGCGTGCGAATGAAGGTGGGGCAAAGCGTGTTGACCCGAATGCCGTTGGGCCCCCATTCGATGGCCATGGATTTGGTCATCCCCTCCAGCGCATGTTTGCTGGCCGAATAGACCGCGCGTTCGAGCCCGCCGACATGGCCCATTTGGCTGGAGATATTGATCAGAGATCCCGCTTTACCGGCTTCGGCCAAACGAGCCGCCACCGATTGCGTGAGGAAAAACGCGCCTCGAACATTGATGTCGAGCACAGCATCAAAATCCTCGACCGTCGTGTCGAGGGCGGGTGCGTTACGGGCAAGCCCGGCCGAGTTCACCAAAACATCGAACGGGTCCGAGGTCGCGACAAATTTCTGGACGGCGGCCACATCGGCCACGTCCACCGCCTGGGTCGCAACACTGTAGCCTTCTTCGTCGAACATCTGCGCGGTCGCGATCAGCTTCTCCGCGCCACGAGAAATGATGGTCACATGCGCGCCCGCCTCGGCCAGGGCGGCGGCGGCGGCAAGGCCAATCCCCGATGTGCCCCCTGTAACCAAGGCGCGTTTTCCATCGACGCGCAGTGACGGTGTTTTGGGCAAGCTCATTGCGGCCACTCCGTTGGGATTGAGGGGTAGCGGATCGCGCGAAATTCGGGAAAGTCCGCATAGCAGCGATCGCGATCCTCGGGGTTGGCGTGGAGATGCCCTTTGGGTGCGATGTAGGAGAGCACGCGGTATTGCGGGTTTTCCCGCCAAGAAATGTTGAAGGCCGCGTCCTTGGGGAAGAAGTACACCTCTTGAAATTCGAGGTGGTCGCGCAACCACCAAGCGAGGTGCCGCCAATCGCGCCCCTCGTTATATTGCGCAGCGAACCAAGGGATAGTGACGGTCGCGCAGGCCCCCATGCGGCCCTTATCGTCGCGGATATCCCAGATGCGATAGCCATAATTCTTTTCATTCTGCGCACATTTCTGGGGGCGGACCTGGTTTGCGCCAAAGTCGTTCAGCGTCGGGCTGCGATAGCCAGAGCGAATATCGATAGGACCAAAGGTTTCCACCAGTGGTTCCAGGATTTTTTCGGCGAGCTTGCGACCCGCGGCAATGGCCAAGTCCGGGTCCACTGGGATGTTGGGGATCGCAAAATGGTTGCTGATTTCCGAATAGACAAAATTGCGCATCTGGAAATGACGCGAGAGGCGCTGGCGGCCGAACGTTTCGAGGGCGGTATATGTTCGGGGCGGGCGCATCAGAGCTGCCCCACCCGGTCCATCAGGTCGATATCCAGACATTCAAAGAGTTTCACGAAATCGACGAAGACCCAATTTTCGGTGAAGGCGTCATCTGTGCGCAGCCAAAAATCGAGGCCTGAGAATTCAATCGGCTGGCCCTGTCCCGGGCCAGAACTGCGAAAGGCCTCACCACCATGGGTGCCTTTCACGGCGGCTGGTCCACAAGCGCCAAGCAACCGGCCCTCTGCAATCAAGGGGAGGTCCTGGACTTTGCGGTCGGGGAAAGACCGCAGCCACGGACCCTGATGAAAGTCCTGAAACTCTTTCAGGCTCAGGCAAGCGCCGATCCCGCCGGGACCGTACCATTTCAGGTTGGGGTGGAAATAATCGGCCATCCCCATGGAGGTCAGCGCGGATTCATCGAACGCGTTTAGACCTCCGAACAATAACCCGCGGCCCAGTTCCATGGTCTCGGTCGTGCCGACGGGGTCAAACTCGACACCATCAAACGCGGTCGGCGCAGGCCAAACATGGGAGGCCCCGTCGAATTTTGGCAAAACCGACAGGCCGATTTGTTCTAGCCAGTCCATCAGGTCGATGGCCAAATGCACCTCGGTGATTTTGCCGTCCTCAATGCACAAGAACTCCCCCCAGCGGATGCGAAGCGGCGTGTCCCTGGCTGGGATTGTCCAAAGAGGTGCTTTGGCCAGACCAATTAGGTACCCGGTGCCGCCCACCCAAATGCGCCCATCGGGCCCGCCATCGACTTTCCCGTCCGAGGCACCTGCCATCAGAATATGGATGCTGCGGGTCATATCTGGGCACGCCGCGCGGAACGGGTGCAGCCAGGCGTCGTTCAGCTCGGCAATGTTAGTCGCGCGCGGGGCTGGGCGGGGCCCGTCCCAAATGAAACGCTCTGCAAAGTATTGCGATATGTCCCCGCCGGTATCGCAGGCCTGCCAATAGGCGCGGGCGAGCGTTTTCTCTGCTTCAAAGCTCACTCAGCCGCCTCGCGATACGGGGCAGGCGCACCATAGGGGACATTGACGCCGCCATAGCGCCGAACGCGGACATTGCATTGCTCGGCATGGCCGACAAAGCCCTCGAGCATGCAGAGGCGCGAGCCGTATTCACCAACCAGCGTGGCCGCCTCGTCGGTCGTCACCTTTTGGTAAGAATGCGTCTTCAGGAACTTACCCACCCAAAGGCCGCCCGTATAGCGCCCGGCTTTTTTGGTGGGCAGGGTGTGGTTTGTGCCGATCACCTTGTCGCCATTCGCGACATTCGTGCGCGGGCCAAGGAACAACGCGCCGTAGGAATGCATGTTTTCCAAGAACCAGTCATCGCGATCGGTCATGACTTGGACATGTTCAGACGCGATGAAATTCGCCTCGTCCAGCATCTCGTCATACGTATCGCACAGGACGATCTCCCCATAGTCCAGCCAGCTTGTCCGCGCAGTTTCTGCCGTCGGTAGAATGTCGAGGATGCGATCAATCTCGGACAGCGTGTCTTCAACCAGTTTTTTGGAATTGGTCACCAGAACAGCCGGAGAGTTGTACCCATGCTCGGCCTGACCCAAGAGGTCCGTGGCGACCATTTCGCCATCCACCGTATCATCGGCGATCACCATAGTTTCCGTCGGACCAGCAAAGAGGTCGATACCGACCCGACCGAAAAGCTGCCGCTTTGCCTCTGCCACAAAGGCGTTGCCGGGACCGACCAGCATATGGACGGGATCGATGGTTTCGGTGCCAATCGCCATTGCGCCCACGGCTTGGATGCCGCCAAGGACACAAATCTCATGCGCGCCGCCTAGATGCATGGCGGCCACAATCGCCGGATGGGGTTCCCCGTTTTGTGGCGGGGCGGAGGCGATGATGCGGGGCACACCCGCCACAGAGGCCGTCAGGACGGACATATGCGCCGAGGCCACCATCGGGAATTTGCCACCCGGAACATAGCAGCCCACAGATTGGACGGGGATGTTCTTGTGGCCGAGGATCACGCCCGGCATGGTTTCGACCTCCACATCGGTCATGGAGGCACGTTGTGCCTGCGCGAAGGCCCGGATTTGATCCTGGGCAAACTTGATATCGGCCATGTCGCGGTCCGAGACCTTGGACATAGCCGCTTCGATTTCTGATTGGCTGAGCAAGTAGGAGGGCGGCGAGTAGTTATCGAACGTCTCGGACATCTCCCGGATGGCGGCATCGCCGCGAGCCTCGATGTCGCTCAGCGCGCTTTCAACAACCGCGCGGACCTTTGCATCATCTTCGGCACGCTCCGCCTCAGGTTTGCCGCGTTTGATATAAGTGATTGCCATTGCTTAACCCTTTCCTCCCGGCGCAGGCGGGGTTCTTTCCCCCCGGTCAAACGCCTCCCAACCTTGACCGTTGAAAACGTCGACGCCCAGTTGTGCGAGCACATGGGGAAAATCGACCATCACGTAATTATCGACGATCTTTCCATCGACGACTTTCCAGAAATCCATGTAGCGGATTTCGACGCGCTTCCCTGTGGGGGCCACGCCCATGAATTCGCCACCATGGGTGGCTTCCTGACGACCAAAGGCCGCCGCCCATTCGCCCATATATAGACGCGCTTCATCCACACAGACCTTATCATGGAAGGCCGCCTGGAAAGGCTTTTGCCAATTGTCTTGGAATTCGCGCAGGTTGTTTTTCGTCCCGCACCCTGTGTTCCCCATCCAGCGGAAGGCCTCGGAAAAGAACTCTCCGATATCGCCGATCCGATGGTCGTTTAGCCCGTCAACCATGCCTTCGATGACGGCGCGGGTCTCTTCTGTTTTGGACATATCCGTGTCACGGCTCAACAGCGCCTGTTCGGGACGGGTTCCTTTCATACTGAACGCCTTTCAAGAAACCGAGTTTGGGATTGGATATTTTTGGACAGAAGAAGAAACCATTTGTTCACTTCTGCATCCCATAGAGGATCTGCGGTACAGGCGGGGACGCCGATGGCCGTGACAGGAGAAGGCGCCTCGTTTGATCTTGGATCAGCGGGGCGCACATCGCTACCGAATACGCCCCCCCTTCTTCTGTCTTGAAATATCCCCGCCGGAGGCATCCGATCTTACCCCTTAACAGCGCCTGCTGTCAGGCCGCTGACGATCTGGCGCTGGAAGAACATGACCAGAATGAAAAGGGGCACCGTGGCCGAGACCACAGCGGAGACCGCAAACATGACATTCCCTTCGGTATAGGTTGTGCCAAGGAAGGCTGCGATTTGGGCCACCATCGTGCGGTTGTTTTCAGCAAGGATCATCGCGCCAACGGCAAAATCGTTATAGGCCAGCAAGAAGCTGAAGAGACCCGTTGTGATCACGCCAGGCCACATCACCGGGATGATGACATTTCGGAAGGCTTGGAATTGCGTGCAACCATCAACCTTGGCGCTTTCGTCCAGTTCTTTTGGGATGCTTTCAAAGAAGGAATGGAGCATCCACAAAGTGAAGGGTTGGTTCATGGCAACCAAAACAATGATGCCGGTCGGTAAATAGCCCCAAACATTATATTGGAAAAAGGGCGGCAAATAGCCTGACACCAAAGTAATCGGTGGCATCGCACGAAACATCAGCGCGACGATCAATAACCAAAAGACGTAGTTATAGCTGGAGCGGCTTAACGCATAAGCCCCCAATGTGCCGATGGTCAAAGATGTGACGACCACAAAAAGGCAGGTGATGCTTGTGTTGAGCGCATTGCGCCAAAACTCTTCTGTGACCCAGGCGCCATAATATCCGGCCCCGGTAAAGGAGCGGCCATATGTCTCTTGGGTGTTGCGCCCAAAAATGGCGTTCGTCCAATCGGCGATTGAGAAGAAGTCTAGCTCGACCTTGAAGGATCCCCAGAAGGTCCAGAAAAACGGGAACGCCGCGATGATGAACCAGAGCACAAGGAAGATGGTTAAACTGATCCGCAGGCCGAGCGGTTTTCTTTGAGCGGCTGACGCCATGCTTAGGCCCTCCCTTTGAAGTCGCGCCAGGTGCGTACCAGGACTGGTGACAAGAGAATGCCGACGCCGATAATTGTGAGAACAGATGTGGTCGCGGCGGCCGTGAGCTGCCGTGTTTCGCCGCCAAGATCATTGAGGATGATCCATGACAGCGAGGTCGCGTGCGCCTCGGCTGAGAACCCGATAATCGGTTCGAGGACGCGGAAATTATCCATCAATTGGATCAGTGCCACAAAGGTCACCAGCGGCATCAAATGCGGGATGATGACAAAACGGGCGCGCTGCCATCGGGTGGCGCCATCTATTTGAGCCGATTCCAAAGTATCTTGAGGGACAGTTTGAAGGCCCGCATAGAAAACAACAAAGGCAAAAGGAGCTGAACTCCAGACGCCGTAAACGATCAACGAAATCCACATCAGCGGGGTGGAGGCCTTCAGCGAAAGCGACGGATCACTCGCAAGATAAGATATCAGATTGCCAAGGACGCCCCGACTGTCGATCATCCAAAAGAGGATCAGGGAGCCCAGCAAAGGGGTCACGATCATGGGCAAAAGAGAGAAGAAGATCATCAGTCCTTTGATGCGTTTGTCGAGCTCATTCACAGTGATGGCGACTACGAAGCCCAGCATGATCAAAAGGGGCGTACACACAAAAGTATAGGTCAAGGTGAATGACAGTGCGCGATAGAAGGGTAGGTCGAAAATCTCCCCCCAAAACGCGCCCCAGCTTTCGGTGCTGCGCCATGCTTCCCCGACCTCTTCAAAGGCGAGGTGGCCCCGGTCTTTGTAAATCTCGAGGCCTGCGAACCGGCCTAAGGGTTGCGCCTCTCTGATGGCGGCGGTGGCCTCTTGGTCGACAGCGGTTTCGGTGGTGCAGCCGAACGGGGTGCAGTTTTCCGTCTCTACGATGACGGCTTCATGCGGAACGAACAGAGATTGCAAAACCACCGAAACAATCGGTGCAGCGATGAAAATCAGCATCGCCAGCGCAGTGGGTAGGAAAAACCAAAAAAAGGAGCGGTGTTTCATGGATTCGTTCGTTTCAAAGTTAGGGATGTCCGGGGGGCGTGCCCCCGGACGCGCGTTTTAGAGGAACCCTTTTTCTTTCGCTGCGGCTTCATAAGCGGCTTCGACATCTGCCAAAGCTTGCTCAGCCGTTTCTTTGCCTTGCATGAAATCGGCAAGCTCCGCGCCAAGCGCAGTGTGCATCAAGCCCATGTACGGCAGCATTGGGTAAGGGATCGAGCCCGCTTGCGCGGCGGCAAATACGCCCACAGCCGCTTCCGTTGGCTCATATCCATCGATCAGCCAAACCGCCTGCGAGGATGTCTCATCATTCAGAATGTCTGGACGGATGGCATGCGTCATCGCAACAAAGGTTGCTTCTGCTTCTGCATCAGAGATGTTCTTGGCCACGGTCCAGCCATCCCACCACAATGTGGTCGCTGGTGTGTCGCCGCCGCCCACTGTCATTGGGCCGGCAATGGCAAATCCGTCGATAACCTCTTGTGGAATGCCTTCGGCTTCAACCAATGTTGCAGCACGGGACCCCCACATGTTCATCAAGGCAACATTGCCTGCCCGGTATTCGGCATTTGTTGCGTTGGAATCATGCGTCAGGAAGTCTGGGTTCATGTATTCAGAGAGCGCCTTCATCATTTCGAGCGCTTTAACGCCTGCCTCGGAATTCACGCTTGGCTCCGCTGTGCCTGCCTCAAAATGAGAGCCGCCGAAGCCAAGGAACATATTGTTGAATTCCTGAGCGAGGTTCCAGCCCGCGGCATACGCACCACCGACGGGGTTTTCCATAATGCCCGCGTCGCGGATCATTTTGGCCGTATCGAGCATCTCTTCATATGTCGCGGGGGGCTCGACACCGATCTCCTCGAGAATGTCCGCGCGGTAGACAAGGTGTTGCGCGTTCGCCATGAACGCAACCGCCATGATGTTCCCATTGATGGTGATCAGCTGATTTTTCTGAAGGCTGTCGCCATGCTTGGCCACAAGATCATCCAGAGGGCGGATGACATCTTCGTTCATCAGCGCGACAATGGACGAGTTTGCGATGATCGCGGACGTATATTCCGCAGGGTTGCCCTGCATGCCTGGCACGTTGATGTTCTGATGCTCAGAGGTCAGGTTTGTTGACACTTCGGCACCAGAGCATTCCTGCGCAGCTGAACCAACGGTTTGGATCGCCGGGAATTCGTTCCCAACGATAGAGACGCGACCGTCAATGGAGCAGCCCATCGCCATCGCTGATGTTGCCAGTGCCGTGAATGCACCTGCCATCGTTATTTTGTTCAGAAACATGTGTTTCTCCCTATTTTCGGATGTGCCTTGCAAGTTCACATCCTGTTTCACCTCCCCGAATGCTCGGGTTTTGTTCAGGCCTCACGACCCGATACGCGCACCTGTCTCTGTGTCGAACAGGTGACAAATCTCTGGTTTGATTGCGATGGCGGCTGTTTTGCCGATATCCGTGCGGTACTCTTTATTTGCTTTGACATTCACCAATGTGCCGCCGGCGCGGACGGTTACCATGGTCGCATCGCCTAAAAGCTCCAACGTGTAGACGGGCGCTTTGATCTGGCCGCCGCGTGTTGTGACCTCTGCGTCCTCGGCGCGGTAGCCCAATGTGACCGGTCCATCACGGCCTTTGAGACCTTTGATGCTGACATTTTCAGTGGTGAATGTGCCTTTGACCAATTCCCCATCAATCAGGTTCATGGCGGGCGATCCGATGAAACTTGCAACAAAGGTGTTTGCTGGGTTGTCGTAAATCTCTGTCGGGGTGCCAACTTGTTGAACGATACCCTTTTTCATCACCACAACCCGATCGGCGAGGGTCATCGCCTCGATCTGATCATGGGTCACATAGATCGTTGTGGCCTGCAATTCATGGCTGAGGTTCTTGATCTGAGCACGCGTGCTGACGCGCAATTTCGCGTCCAAGTTAGACAGCGGTTCATCCATCAAAAACACTTTGGGCTTGCGCACAATGGCACGGGCGAGCGCAACCCGCTGACGCTGTCCACCCGAAAGCTCGGCAGGTTTGCGGTGCAGGAAGTCTTCAAGCTCCACCATCGCGGCTGCGGCCATAATCCGGTCGTGATGATCGGCCTTTGGGATTTTGCGAACCTTCATCGGAAAGCGGATATTCTCATAGACCGTCATATTGGGATAGAGCGCGTAGCTTTGGAACACCATTGCGACATCCCGATCCTTTGGTTCCAGATCGTTTACCCGTTCACCATCCACTAAGATATCGCCGCCTGTTGGGTCCTCGAGCCCCGCGACCATGCGCATGGTTGTCGTTTTCCCGCAGCCAGATGGCCCGAGAAGCACCAAGAATTCTTGGTCCTCGATCGTGAGATCAAAATTATCGACACCAATAAAGCTGCCCCAACGCTTGGTGATATTGCGCAACTGGATTTCGGCCATAATGCCCCCTGAATGCAGCGATCTGCCCCAATGATCTTTGAGCCTAGACTCAGGATTCAATTTTGGGCAAGGTTTTTTTGCATACGTATGCAAAAGGGGAGTGCCGTGACGGGGTTTCAATCGGAAAAACGACTGGTCCGAGAGTATTACACGGCTTTGGAAGACGCTCGGCGCGATACAGTTACTGGCGTTTTGGATCGGTTCCTAAGCTCCGATCATCGCTGGCGTGGATATCATCCATTTTATGAACTGTCGGGAATCGATGCTGTGTCTGAAACATTTTGGGTCCCGCTCATACAGGCGTTGGCCCCTCTTCAAAGACGCGTCGATATCTTTTTTGCAGGCGACAATGCGCTCGATGCGGGGGGCCGGTGGGTTGTGTCGATGGGTCATCTCATGGGCTTGTTTGATAGACCGTGGCTTGGAATTCGACCGACAGGAAAGCTCCAATTTCTAAGATACGCGGAATTCATGCGTGTGGAAAATGGCAAGATTACAGAGACCGCGTTTTACATTGATATCCCTCATTTCATGACACAGGCCGGATGTGATCCTTTCCCGCATCAGACGGGTACAACATTGGTTCAACCCGGTCCGCAGACACATGATGGGCTATTGTTCGACGATGCCGATCGCGCCGAGGGGGCAAAGACACTCGCCAGAATTGAAAGCATGGCCAAAAATCTTGGAACCTGGCAAAGTCCGTTGCCGATCGAGGAAGAGCTCCGGTTAGACTGGGCGGAAGATATGATCTGGTGGGGCCCGCATGGCATTGGCGCCACCTATACGATTGATCGATACATCAAACAGCATGCAGGTGTCTTCCGCGCAAGTTTTACAAACCGAAGTTCGACAGGTCATGTTGCACGGCTGGCAGAAGGCCATTTCGGAGGGTTTTTCGGTTGGCCGAATTTTAGCGCCGAGCCGACAGGCGGTTTCATGGGCATGCCCGCGACGGGGAAGACCGCTGAGTTCCGTGTGATCGACATTTACAGGCGGGCCGGCGATAAACTGGTCGAAAACTGGGTCTTTATTGATCTCCTGCATCTTTGGAAACAGTTCGATGTCGATATCCTTGGGCGCTTGACGGCCCTACAAGAGGGCCCGCGATGACACCACCTTTCGCCATCAAAGGGTTGGGGGAGATCGCAATAAGATGTCGCGATATTGATCGCATGACGGCGTTTTACAAAGACGTGATCGGATTACCTGTCATGGCGGATTTTCGCGAGCTTAGCGGCATCGTCTTCTTCAACATAAGTCCGCTTGGCGGTGGCTATGGCGGGCACACGACGATACTTGCCCTTTTTGCGCATGATGCACGCATGCGGGACGTGCACCCAACGGATGATGCGCTGCCTAAAACGGGGGCGACCTCAAGCCTGCATCATGTTGCCCTGACTGTCCGGGCAGAGGACCAAGACGCCGCGCGTGCATGGTTTACATCGCGGGATATCCCATATGTTGTGGAGGATTTTGGGTGGGTTGGCTGGCGCGGGGTATTTGTTAAAGACCCGGACGGCAACACGGTGGAGTTGGTCGCCCATAGAGAAGAGTGGAAAACCGTATGAGGATCGATGCGCACCATCATCTATGGGATCTGACCGCTGTTTCATATCCTTGGATCGAAGACCCAACGCCACGATTCTTCGGCGATCACGCCCCCATTCGCCGCAATTACCTTCTCCCTGAATTTCGCGCCGATGCCGAAGCATGTGGGATCGAAGCATCGGTTCATATCCAAGTTGGTGCAGCCGACCCGATGGAAGAGGCCCTTTGGGTGCAATCTGTGATCGACGCCTATGGCTGGCCAATGGTTCAGGTCGTCTTTTGTGATCTGACGGCCGAGGATGTTGCGGATCAGCTTGCAGCCTATGCCAGGCTGCCCTCCGTGCGCGGCGTCCGTCAAATTGTTGGACGCTCAGCAGAAGAGGACGCGAAAACCGGCACCAACACATTGCTGGGCAATCCAAAATTTATCGAAGGCCTAAAGCGCGCAGCAGACCATAATTTTAGTTTTGATCTTCAACTCACCCCGCCAGTCATGGATGCAACCGCCGACGTTTTTGCCAAAGTTCCTGAATTGAACGCGGTGCTCTGCCATGCTGGCTCACCCCATGATCGGTCCGAAACGGGACTGGAGGCATGGGCAAAAGGTCTGCGTGCCCTCTCTGACCTTCCACAGATGCACTGTAAGCTCTCTGGTTTGGGAATGTTTGATCATCGCTGGACGGCCGAGACCGTGCGACCGATCACGGATACAGTGCTTAAGCAATTCGGGTTGGGCCGCGTGATGTGGGGATCAAACTTCCCTGTCTGCGCGCTCTCCGCCAGCTACAAGGATACATTTAATCGGCACTGGCAAAACGCAGCTGGCAGTTCGCAGGTCTTTGGCGAAACCGCTGCGAGATTTTATGCAATCCCATGATCTGCCAGCGCGTGAAGCGCGTCTTATTGTATGGGCGAGACGGGGCCGTGCCTAATCAGTCCGTTACAAAAGACTGTCCGGCATCTTTTGCTCCGCAGCTGTATTCGCGCGCCGGAAGACAAGCGTAACAAGCGTTGAAACAATCACGATAAAGAGCGAATAGAGCGCGGGCACCGCCATATAGCTTTGCGCCTCGCTGCCTGCGAAGGTGAAGGCAACAATGGCGATGGCCAGCGGGCCGTTTTGTATACCTGTCTCCAATGCGACTGTTCGGGCGTTTCGCGGATGAAGTTGCAGCAGTCGCGCAAACCCGTACCCAATCATAATCCCAAAAAGCCCGAGCCCAATCGCCGCCACATAGGTTGCAGGCGTGGTTGTCGTTAGGAATTGCCAGTTGTTGGGGACCCAGGTGACCATGATGAAGATGATAAAGAACAGAGCAAGCACAGATCCAAAGAACTCGGTCACAGCGCCCGCATTGGCGTTCAGTTTTCGCAGGGCCATGCCGATGGCGACCGGCACAAGCAGAAGGACAAGCGTGATGATAATGTTTTCGCGGGGAATTTCTAAGTCGAGTGCGGAGGCATAGACCAACAACACCAGTGGGATCAGAACGACACCAAAGACAGTCGAGGTCACGGTCATCAGAACCGAAAGCGCAAGATTTCCTTTGGAAAAATATGTGAAAATGTTGGATGTCGTCCCGCCCGGCATACAAGCCATGATCAAAACCCCGATCGCGATCGTGGCGGGCAGGGGGAGAAACGTAATCAGAAGAAAGCCAATAAACGGCATGAAGCCGTATTGGCTCACGACACCTATCGCCAACCCATAGGGTCGCTTTAGGGCCAACACAAAATCCCGGGGTGTTAAGGACGCCCCCATGCCCAGCATAATGACAAAGATCATGAGGGCGAGCATCGCCTGTGTAAATTCATCGACCATGATGTGTTACTCCGCTGCGATGCGCGCCAATTCTTCGGCGCGGAGGTCTTTTCTCAGGATTTTGCCAACGTTCGATTTTGGCAATTCGTCCCTGATCTCGATCTGCTTCGGGACTTTATACGGGGTGAGATGTTCTTTCGCATAAGTCCGAATGGCGTCCGCCGAAAGGGAGTGATCATGGAGCACTACGAAGGCCTTTACCGCCTCGACTGTCGTTGCATCTGGCACGCCGATAACCGCGACCTCATCAATGCCTGGATGGGCAACTATGACATCTTCGACTTCGTTCGGATAAACATTAAAGCCTGACACTATCACCATGTCTTTTTTGCGATCGACGACGCGGATATAGCCATCTTCGTCCATCACGCCGATGTCGCCAGTATGGAAATACCCCCGGTTCATGACTTTTTTTGTTTCCTCTGGGTTCTCCCAGTACCCTTTCATCACCTGAGGACCTTTGGCAGCGATCTCGCCTGTGCCTCCGATTGGAAGGGTTTTTCCGGCGTCATCCACGATTTTTACGTCCGTGGACGGGACCGGCACACCGATAGATCCTTCCCGCGTTTTGCCCACTGGATTGAATGTAAGGACAGGGGAAGTTTCGGTCAGGCCGTACCCCTGGAGGACGGGCTTCCCCGTAATTTCTTCCCATTTCTCGGCCACGCTTGATTGCAGCGCCATACCCCCGGCGGATGCAAACCGGAGGTGCTTGGGCGGACTGTCCGTGAACCAAATCTCGTTGGTCAGACCGTTAAAGAGTGTGTTGACGCCGCTCATCCAGGTGATTGGATAGTTCTCGAACGCACGCTTGAGATTGCTGAGCGGACGCGGGTTCGGGATTAGGACATTCCGCGCGCCAAGCCACCAGAAGCCCAGCAAATTCACGGTGAAAGCAAAAATGTGATAGAGGGGTAAAGCCGTCAGTGCGACCTCCCTACCTTTTTGCAATTCTGGGATCATTTCCATGGTTTGCTCCATGTTCATGATCAAATTGCTATGGGTGAGCATCGCACCTTTGGCCACGCCTGTGGTTCCGCCTGTATATTGAAGCACAGCGATGTCTTCTGGTTTTACGGACTGGTGATACTTGTTGATCTCGATCCTTTCGGCCTCTTTGCGCTTGCGACCCGCCGCCAAAGCGTCGGGCAGGCGCATATGGGCGACCTCCACCGGCCTAATCGTCTGATCCCAATATTTTTGAACCAGTCCAACAATTCCCCGGGGCATCGCGGGTAAAAATTCGGCCACTCGGGTTACGATAATATTTGGGATGGGATGACCTTGTGTGGCTGCCGGGATTTTATCGGCGAACATGTCCACGATCACCAAGGCATGTGGACGTGCATCGGCAAACTGCTTTGCCATCTCGTCAGCCGTGTAAAGTGGATTGACGTTGACGAGGATGCAGCCGGCCTTAAAGGCGCCAAAAGCAGCGACAGGAAAAGCCAGCCCGTTTGGCATTTGAACTGCAACGCGATCCCCAGCCTTCAACCCGGCCACCTCCCGAAGATAGACGGCGAAGGCATCGGACATTTCATCGACCTGCGCAAAACTCAGCGTGCCGTTCATTCCGTTGGGAAGGCAACACGTAAATGCAGGCGCTTTTCCAAAGGTCTCCGCAACCGATCCAATCAAATCACCTAAGTTGCGATACGCCGAAGTTTCGATTTCCGTGCGCGTCCCAGGTTCGTAAAAGGCTGTCCAAGGCCGTTTTGCCATCGCAAGCTCCTCCCAAATCTCGCTTAAGTGACGACCATAACGTTATTTTTAGGATCGTGAAGAAAGAACGCTTTCGACGTGGCGGCACTCTGTCTTGGGATCTTTGGTCTCGCGCCGACAAACAGCAAAGCATGCTTGAAGATCACAAAAATTGAGGGGATAGGAAAACGATGAAGAGCGAAAACCAATATGAAGAGATCGCTGATTACTTCGGTGTGAAGGTGCTGTCGGTCCCGCAGCTTGGCCCAAGCATGGTCAACCGCATTAAGGACAATCGGTACGAGGGGCGGGAAGTCGAACTGTCGAAGGCGCTGTTCAAACCGGGGGACCGGATCGTCGAAATGGGCGCAGGCGTCGGCATCGTGGGCGCGATTGCAGCGAAGAACACCGATCCAGACGCTATGGTCGCATTCGAACCAAACGAAAGCCTGCATGCCTCAATCCGCGCACTTTACGCCCATAACGGCCTGGCTGGGGTGATTGACCTTCGGGGCGGCGTTGTCTTGGCCGAGCCTGACCCGCCGAGCACGGTGCCGTTTTTCGTGCGCGGCAATTTCTTGGGCTCAGCCCTCGAGCTCACGACCGGACAGCGTCGCGCCCAGAAAAAAGAGGTGCGGGTTACGCCATGGGCCCAGCTCAAATCGGAGTTTCGTCCGACAGCGTTACTGATGGACATTGAAGGCGCTGAACGCGAATTCTTTCGCCATGCAGATCTTGATGGCATCCGGGTTGCTGTCTTTGAAGTCCATCGTGCGATTTACCAACGGGACGGTGTGCAAGAGATAAAAAGGCTCCTCTTCGACAGTGGGTTTTCCCAGTCTGATATGTCCGGTGGTGGTGTTTTAGGCTTTGTTCGGACTTAATTCTGATCGTCTTTCAGACGTGCAATCCGTTCGCGCATAAAATCGCAACAGGCCATATGGGCATCACGGATATCTGGAACGGCCAGAGCATCGGATAACGCCTCGGACAGTGCGGGCAGGTGCCGCATGATTGTGCGGTCTTCCACATCGTTGCAGTTCCGACGATCCCAGAACGCCTGTCGATATCGATGCCCCCGGGCGTCTTGCCCATGGCTCATCGGGCGCGTCGCTGACCCCCGGTATTTCTTTAACTGGAAGACATCATAAGTTCGGACCGCGTAATGGTTCACTTGGGCGAGTGCGAAGGTGCGCGCAGGTTTTGGATAATCTTTCGTCGGCATGCCATTGCCGCGCTTTGAAAAGAGCATGTCGTCGGGAACCGTATCGCCATCGCAGTCGATCATTGTTAATTCGGCCCGGGCTTTGGGCCAAAAGACAGGGCGATGCACGTAAAGGCGTTTAATGGAACGTGTCTTTCGAAATAGGCATTTCACCGGATCATTAACATAAGATCCCGCTGAGGCGGCCCGTGGAAACTGCGCGATCGTCGGAGCGGAATAGTCCCATTCTGGCTGTCCCCCATCCCCAAAAATACGCCAATTCAGGATCATACCTTGCTTGGGGGCGATCGCCGCTGTTAGATTCGTTACATGTCCTTTGCCAAGGTGAATGTTGAGAAACTCATCGGAATCGAGCCATAGAACCCAATCCGCCTCCGAATAGAGAGTATGGTTTTTGGTAAGTTGCGCCACATGGGATTGCGGAGCGGTTTCTGCGTTCGGTTTGGCGCGCACATGAGTGACCAAGCCGTGCTGATCTAACCTATCGAGCAACAGATCCGATCCATCCGAACAATCATTTGAGAAGATCAAGATATCGTCGAAACCGATCAGACGGTGGTACAAAACCCAATCCATAAGAAACGGGCCTTCATCCCGCTGTCCAGACACCAACAAGCACCGCTCGTGTGATGGCTTTTGATCACGCGTAAACTCCATGGGGGAGCTATCGCGAGACATCAGAGATTACGCAATCGCTTTCGTATGCTGATTAAGGCGCGTAAAGACCAAATGATGAAGATCGCGATCGTGACCTGTATGAAGAATGAGGGACCGTTTGTCTTGGAATGGGTCGCCTATAATCGCCTAATCGGCGTGACGGATTTTCTCGTCTACACCAATGACTGCTCGGATGGCACCGATGATTTGCTGGATTGCTTGGAAAGGCAGGGAATTGTCTCCCGTCTAGACAATCCTGCCACGAGAGATCAGCCATACCAAATGACGGCGTTGAAGGCCTCGGCGCATCATGAACTCGTCAAGGGCGCGGATTGGACTTTTGTGTGCGATGTTGATGAATTCCTCGACATCCGCGTTGGGCGTCAGACGATCCCAGATTTGATTACGGCAACCGGAAATCCAATGGCAATTTCTGTAACGATGCGCATGATGGCCAATTGTGGTGTCGATCAATTTGACGATGTGCCAGTCATTGCGCAGTTCACGCGAAGCCATGATCCCGAGCGTTGGAATGATCAGAGCGCAATCGAGGTCAAGACGCTAACTCGACGCGATTTTCCGCTAAAATTCTACGGGGCCCACCGTCCATTTATTTCAAGGCGGGCCGAAGAAGAGGGGCAAGAAATTGCATGGACTGATGGCTCGGGCCGTCCTGTTCCCGACGCATTTAAGACAGCTGCAATGAAGCGGCGCCGACAGAGGTTTCCGGCCAAGGGTGCATCAAACTTCGCAGCGCTTAACCATTACACGTTGCGCGCGCTCGAGAGTTATCTCGTCAAATCTCACCGTGGCGATGTGAACCGTTCTGGCCGCGCGTTTGCGCGGGAATACTGGACTGAACGCAACGACGGCCGCTGGTCTGAGACACGCATGCTGCGCCATTTGCCGGGCCTGCAAGACGAATTGCATCGTCTCAAGGCGCTGCCGGGCGTTGCGGCGGCGCACGAAGCCAGTGTGGCGGCGCACCGCGCTTTGATTGGGCGCTTGTCCGAGACAGATGAGTACAAAATGCTTGCGGCAGCGTTGAGGCAATCATCCAAGGATGTTCTGGCCTGATCGGGGTGAAATTCACGCTTTTTCCATGAAATCATGCGTATTTGCCCTTATTCCTCCCTCTTGAGGCGGTAAGAAGAACCTCAAAGACACGAGCACAGAGCAGAGCATCGCGACAGGCAACGCACACCCGAAATGAAACTTATTCTTCATACTGGTACTTACGGACCCCGCTTGACGATGTTTCAAACGGCTCTTTCGGAGAAGCGAAGAAAGCTGTTGGAGCACGGCGTATTACTGCCGGTCCATGCGGGTGTCACCGATCATCAAGCTTTGTTTTTAGCAGGGCATCAAGACCTCGGTTGGCACCCCTTGAAGGATGCTGCGAACCTCTCCCATCCCCGACTTTACTCGGCCACTATTGAAGATGTCTTGTCCGCCGTCGGAACCGAAATTGTAAATCTTCGCCCACGGGCGTTGCTGTTGACCATCTCAGAGATGTGGACATGGTGTGGTACGGAGGATCGTCTGCGCCGGTTTATTGGGCGGATCGGCCGTTTCAGCGATGATATCCACGCGGTCCTGCATTTAGAAAGCCCGGCGGTCGCTTTTGCTCACCACTTTGGCTGGCAAGTTGCATCGGGGCGGTCTGACCCGCTACGCGCCGAAGCGGACATTGCGGGCGACCCGGAGGGCTGGTGGTTGGCAGCCTCAAAATTGGATGGAGAGCGTCGTTCAAAAGACGGAAACCCGCGGCGCGCTGCGTTTCTGCCGAACCCGACATTGGCCCAACGTCATGCGGTTGAGATTTGGCGCGCTGTCTTGGGCGCGGAATGTGTCCGCGTTGTCCCAATTGCGACGGATTGGACGGCTGATGCCATCCATACCGAAATGCGAGACGCATTCGATCTTTCTGGAAAAATCGGGCGCGTCACGGAGGCGCTTCGGGCGCCAAAGCATGCTCCACCCGGAAAGGCATGGTTGAAGAAGGCGATGGCGCTCAACGCTGCGATAGACATACTCGAGACGGACGGATCGCATGTCTACGTGCCCCATGCGCTCCGCGCCGCGCGACACGAAATGATTTCGCCATTGGAGGGCGATAAACCACTTGATGCAGCGGACTTGGCCATGGTGACAGAAGGGCTCCATCATAACGAATGGGCCCAAGATCCGGAACCGGGCCCTTTCGAGCCAATGGATGTCGATCTCAGTTTTGATCCGGAACCGTATCTGGCCGATCTTTCGAAGGCGGCTCAGCTTCATGCGGCGCGATCCGCGGCCTGGCAGTCGAAGCAGCTCAGCCAACTCAGGGAGCGCGAGAAAACGCAAGCCCAGTTGGGGACATTGCTGTCTCCCGACGGGCACCGAATGCTCAACGATCTTGCCAAGAGCAACTTCGTAAAAATCAAGACGGGGCGGTTTGCTCCCCGCGATATAGGTCAATTTGCCGGCGTTGAATCTCAACCGATGCCCAGCCTCCGAGTGATGCGCGATATCCCACAGACGGGGACGGTCGTCATTGCCTGTATGAAGGATGAAGCCCCCTACATTTTGGAGTGGGTCGCGCACCACAAGGCAATTGGTGTCGATCATTTTGTCGTTTTCACCAATGATTGTAGTGACGGCACCGACGAAATCTTGGGGCGGCTCCAAGAGCTCGGTCATCTGACCCATGTCGACAATTCCGATTGGAAGGGAAAATCACCGCAACAAGCGGCGCTGAACAAAGCGCTCAAGATGGACGTCGTGAGTGATGCCGATTGGCTGATCCATATTGATGTGGATGAATTCATTAACATCCGAACGGGGACCGGAACCTTGCAGGAAGTTTTTGAGCGCGCCGGCCCTGCAGCGACCAATATCGCAATGACATGGCGCTTGTTCGGAAATGGGGGAATAGAAGAAATTGGCGATGGCGGCGTGATGGAGACCTTCACCCGATGCGCGCCCTCCTACATGCCGAAACCTCACACGATGTGGGGATTTAAGACGATCACCCGCAACAAAGGATATTTTAAGAAACTGAGCTGCCATCGGCCGAACCAGCCGACCGAGCAGGGCCTTGCCCAGGTGAAATGGCTGAACGGTTCCTTGAAGGATATCACGGCCGAGGCGATGAAGCCGGGTACGTGGCGCAGTTCTGTACAATCGGTCGGATACGATATTCTTCAACTTAACCATTATGCGTTGCGCAGCCGAAAGTCATATTTGATCAAGCGGGCGCGCGGTCGAGCGCTGCATACAGACCGTACGATTGGTCTCAACTATTGGGTTCGTCACGATTGGAACAGCCATCAAGATCTCACCATATTGCGCCATGTCCCCCGTATGAAGGCGATCAAGGAAATGCTTCTGGGCGATCCTGACCTCGCCCACTTGCATCAGGACGGGCTCACCTGGCACAATCGGCGGATCGCACAGCTTTCGGAAAATACAGAGTTCGCCACCTTGGACGCACAAACCCGCAGGGCAAATCTCACCGATGTAGAACGCATTGCCTATGTACTCGCGGCGGATATGGAGAGTTGACCGTGTCTATTCCAAGTTTTCCAGTGCAAGCAGACCCGACGAAGCCCCCGAGCCCCGCAGGTGGCTGGTCCACACAGTCAGTTTCCATAGAAGATGCCCTGGTCGTGCCGAGCGACGGAAACGGTATGAAACAGACTTGTGGTGTCTATGATCAAGACGGGGTGTTTCAACATCACGCCGCGCTTTGGAGGGGCGGTGTCTCTCTTACAACTCCGTCAGAGGTTCTGCCCCTCTCGGAAGCGCATCTCCCTGGCCGGTGGATGTGGGGCGGTGTTCTACTGAACCATTTTGGGCATTTTCTGACCGAAGCCACGTCACGGTTTTGGGCATTCCCCGATCTTGCAGATGATGTGAAGGGCATCACCTTTATTCACAAACGAAACGGGGACGTGTCTGAGCTTCACCACCAATTTCTCAAACTCTGCGACATCGAAGCTGAACTGAAGGTTATAAAAACGCCGACCATTGTCGACGAACTGATCATACCGGGACAAGGTTTTGGTCTTGGCCCGATTTCGTTTGGAACTGCGGCGCACCAAAAGCTCTTTCGCAGCGCGTTTGCCAAAGATATCACGCCAGACGGGCCAGATCGCCTATACGTCTCTCGGTCGGGATTGGTGGCCGTAAAAGGGGGCGTGATTGCCGAAGAGGCGATCGAAGCAGAGATGGCCAAGAATGGATATGAGATATTCCATCCTCAGAGGTATAGCCTCGATGTTCAATTGGCACGCTACAAGGCCGCCAAAAAAATCGTGGGCCTCGATGGGTCAGCTTTCCATCTTGCGGGGTTTGCTCTTCGTCCGGATCAAGACGTCGCGATGATTAAACGACGAAGCTCCACAGCTGCGATGCATATCGTCAGCCAGCTCCATGGCGCATCAGGTAAGGCCCCACCGCTCATCGATGTCATTGACTATGATTGGATCGTTGAGAGCCGCGGGCGCGCGGATCGCTTCTCCATCGGGCAGATCAACATGCCCGCGCTTGGTCGCATACTCGACGAACATGGCTTCATTGATCACCACGTGCTCTGGGACGATCTGGATCCTTCCATGGTTAAGGACGAGATTGCTGCGCTCTCGAAACGTACAAAACAAAAGTATGTAGCCCGACCAACGCGGTCTCGTATTCGGGCAGACCGCAGAGCACGGCGCGCAGCGCGGGAGGCCTTGAAATGACAGCGGCCCGTGAACCCCTTAATACTGCAGGGCGTATGGTCGATTATACCGGAGCCGACAGCGAAAGCCTCTCCGAGTTGGTGCCGCGTGTGCCGATGGTCACCCGGCGCGAAAAACTCACGCGCATTTTTCAGATTGGGTTCAATAAATGCGGCACGCGCAGCCTGTATCGTTTTCTTCAGAGAAACGGCATCTACTCAGCTCACTTTAATCGGGGTCGACTGGCGATGCGGATGCGGTACAATCTTGATGTCGGTCGAAAACCGCTTAACGGGCGCCTTGGGCAGTATGTGGGGTTCACGGATGTGCAGCGCATTTCCAAACAACAAGTGATTGAAGGCGCGATGCTTTATCGCGAACTCTATCACTATTATCCGAACTCGTACTTTATTCTCAATACGCGGGACAAAGAGGGATGGCTGCGCAGCCGTCAAAGCCATGGCGCGGGCAACTATATGAACCGATATATGAAGGCGCTCCGCCTTCCCGATGAGGCCGCGATCATGGCGTATTGGTCGGAGCAATGGGATATTCACCATCGGGACGTTCCGGAATTTTTTAAAGACAAACCGGGTCGTTTGATTGTCTTTGATATCAAGAATGACGATCCAAAACATCTGGTCGATTTCCTTGCTCCTGATTTCGAAACCGATGCCCATAACTTTTTGCATGAGGGCGAAACCGCCGCGGTTGATAAGGCCACCTACAAGAAAAATAGACCCATCACCCTTCCAGGGTTGTGAGTGATATGATTGTTGAAACGACCCCTATTGATGACTTGCTCATTCTCACACCGGCGCGATACGGAGATGCGCGCGGATGGTTTTCCGAGACTTGGAACCGTCGCCGCATGGAGGGTGCTGGCTTGGACTACAGCTTTGTTCAAGACAATCAGTCGTTTTCAGCGGCACAACATACCCTTCGCGGCCTTCATTATCAGGCGCCGCCTCATGCCCAGGCAAAGCTGGTTCAGTGCCTCCAAGGGGCTATTTGGGACGTCGCGGTGGATGTCAGAGAGGGATCAAACACATTTGGTCAGTGGCATGGGGTTGAGCTCTCTGCCGAAAATGGGCGACAGTTCCTAATCCCCGACGGGTTCTTGCACGGATTTGTGACGCTCTCGGCGAACGCGCTGATCCAATATAAGTGCAGCGGCTTCTATGCCCCGGATCATGAGGGCGGCGTCCTATGGTCAAGTTTGGACATCGATTGGAAAGGTGTCACGACACCTTTTCTGTCTGACAAAGATGCACACGCCCCTGAATTTTCGGCGTGGCAATCACCGTTTGTTCGAAGAGATCTCGGATGAAGTATCTTGTGACAGGGGGCTCAGGCTTCATCGGATCTGCCGTCGTGCGGAAGGCGCTGGATTTGGGGGACGAAGTCATCAATCTTGATGCGCTCACCTATGCGGCAAGTTTGAAGACCTTGGACCAAGTCGAGACACACCCGGCCTATACATTCTATCATCTCGATATTCGGGACCGCGCGGCGATGATCGATGTCTTTGAAAAAGAGAAACCAGACGCGGTGATCCATCTCGCTGCGGAAAGCCATGTTGATCGGTCCATCGATGGTCCTGCTAGTTTTGTGGATACGAACATTGTCGGCACATTCACCCTATTAGATGTTGCGCGTCTTTATTGTGCGGGGGGGCACGCACCACAGGGGTTTCGGCTCCTTCATGTCTCCACAGACGAGGTCTATGGATCACTCGGGCCCAGCGGCAGGTTTCACGAAAGCTCGCCCTACGATCCAAGGTCCCCCTATTCGGCCTCGAAGGCGGCGTCCGATCATCTCGTCCGTGCCTGGGGTCACACCTATGACCTTCCCGTGATTGTCACAAACTGCTCCAACAATTTTGGCCCCTACCAATTTCCGGAAAAGTTGATCCCGGTCGTCATTTTAAACGCCCTGAAAGGCGCAGACATTCCCGTCTACGGCCAAGGGGCTAATGTGCGCGATTGGCTGTTTGTGGACGATCATGCCGAAGCGTTGCTTAAGGTCATTAAAGAGGGTCAGCCCGGTGAGACCTATTTGATTGGCGGCGAAAACGAACGAACCAATCTTGAGCTGGTCCGCGCCATCTGTGGAATTATGGACCAGGAATGTCCGGGCGGCGCGTCTTACGCGGGTCTCATCCGATTTGTGTCAGATCGCCCAGGACATGATCGTCGCTACGCCATTGACCCATCCGAAACCCAGCGGCGGCTTGGTTGGCAGGCGAAGACCCCGTTTGATGAGGGGCTTTTACTGACGGTGCGGTGGTACTTAGACAATCGGGACTGGTGGGAACCCTTGTTGGATCGTGACGGCGTTGGCGCACGTTTGGGACGGCGTTAATGTCGGGCTTGGTGTTCGGAGTGACGGGCCAGGTGGCCATGGAGCTCGGCCGCGTGGCCCCTGATTTGACGTTTCTCTCGCGCCAAGATGTTGATTTGGAACGCCCCGATCTCTGCCGGGATCGCATTTTGTTGTTGCGACCAGAATTCGTGATCAACGCGGCGGCCTTCACAAAAGTGGATCACGCCGAAGAAGAATGGGGTCGTGCACAGACCGTGAATGCCGATGCCCCAGGGATGATGGCCCAGGCCTGCGCCGAAATTCATGTGCCCTTCGTCCATCTTTCGACGGATTACGTGTTCGATGGTTCTGGAGAGACTGAAAAGGCGCCAGCAGATCAAGCCGCCCCGTTGAACGCGTATGGCACAACCAAGCTCGCGGGCGAAAACCTCGTGGTGGCGGCAGGCGGGACATACGCGGTTGTACGAACCTCTTGGGTGTTTTCGGCCCATGGCCGCAACTTCGTAAAAACGATGCTGGACCTGTCTCGATCCCGTGATGTGCTCTCTATTGTCGATGATCAAATCGGGGGGCCAACGCCAGCGCGCGAGATTGCATCGGCGGCGCTCACGATAGCGACCGCCCTAGTGCGGGAGCCATCTCTCTCTGGCATCTATCATTTTGCAGGGCGACCGGCCCTTTCTTGGGCAGAGTTTGCGCGCGAAATCTTTCAAATGGCAAACTGCAATGTGGCGGTCATAGGCATTCCAAGCGCGGACTATCCCACACCGGCGGAGCGTCCGAAAAATACCCGCCTTGACTGTCGCGCGACGAAAGAGGCATTCGGTTTAGACGGACCGGATTGGCGCATCGGTTTGCGCGCTGTTTTGGATGAGTTGGGGGCGACGTGACACGTAAAGGCATCATTCTGGCGGGTGGATCAGGCACCAGATTGTATCCCATCACGATGGGCGTCTCCAAACAGCTTCTGCCGCTCTATGACAAACCGATGATCTATTATCCGCTTTCGGTGCTGATGCTGGCGGGCCTTCGGGATATTGCCATCATTGCAACAGACGAAGATCAGGCGCAGTTTCAGCGCCTGCTTGGGGATGGCGCACAATGGGGGGTTTCTTTTAGCTATATTGTGCAAACCCGCCCGGAAGGCTTGGCCCAAGCCTACACCTTGTCACGACGATTTCTGGATGGAGCGCCCTCTGCCATGGTGCTTGGGGACAATATCTTTTTCGGCCATGGTTTGCCGGAGTTGTTGGCGTCTGCATCCGAAAGAACCGTGGGGGGAACCGTCTTTGCCTATCATGTCACGGACCCGGAACGCTATGGGGTCGTGTCGTTCGCGGAAGATGGAACAGCGACAAACATTGTTGAAAAGCCGAAAAACCCGTCGTCCAATTATGCAGTCACGGGTATGTACTTTCTCGACGGAACCGCACCTGAACGGGCCGAAAAGGTGGTCCCATCTGCCCGAGGCGAATTGGAAATTACAAGCGTGCTCCAAACCTATTTGGACGACGGTGCCCTCCAGGTCGAGAAAATGGGCCGGGGATACGCCTGGCTCGATACCGGCACGCATGCATCTCTCTTGGAAGCCTCTAATTTCGTTCAGATTTTGCAGGACCGTCAGGCACTTCTCGTCGGCTGTCCGGAAGAGATTGCATGGACCCAAGGATGGATCGATCGGCACATGCTCGAACGGCGGATCGACCTCTTCGCGAAGACCCGATACGGCGAATACCTCAGGACGCTTCTCGATCAAGTGTGAACGCAATGGGTTGTATGGTGTTATGTTATATTATAACACCAGGCTCTAATTTGGAATCATGCGATGCGGACCCAAGGCTTACACACCCAGCAAGAGGTATTAGGCGTTTTGGAAGCGGCAGAAACGCCGCTGACGGCTTATGATATTCTGGGTACGCTGAAGGTCGGCAAACCCAAACTTGCCCCTCCGACGATCTACCGCGCGCTTGCCGCATTGGTCGAACAGGGGCGTGCGCATCGAATTGAATCGAAGAACGCATTTATTGCTTGCCGCGGTCATGCGCATGATGAGACGGCAATCCTTACAATTTGTGACGATTGCGGTTCTGTGGATGAAAAGATTGACAAGGATCTTATTCATCGCCTTGGCCATGTCGCCAGCGATGACGGGTTCCGACCTCGGCACCATGTGATCGAAGTGCACGGTTCCTGCGCGGATTGTGCGGAGGAGTCTAAGTGACCATACGCGACCTTTTACTCGCAGGCGCGATGACGCGTTTGGCGATCGTATCCGCCATTATCATTTTGCTTTGGCTTGGATTTGCCTGGGCGGTTTATTCTGGGGGCGCCTCTTGATGGCCGGTGTATCGCTTCGGAATGTAACGCTCGGCTATGATACGGTCGCGGCCATTCGTGATTTAGACGCGGATGTATCAGACGGCAGTTTAACGGCCATTGTCGGCCCCAACGGCGCTGGGAAGTCGACCCTGCTTCGTGGGATCAGCGGAGAGCTGCTCCCCCTGTCGGGACACATTACACGCCATGCGCCAAATCCACGTGATATTGCATATCTTCCACAACAAAGCTCGGTCGACCGGAGCTTTCCAATCACGGTCAAGGATTTTGTCTCTATGGGGCTCTGGCACCAGGTCGGCCCGCTTGGTGGCATCGGCTCGCGCTATGCGCATGATATCAATCGTGCCATTGAAGCGGTTGGACTTCGTGGCCTCGAAGGTCGCAGCATTGGCGCTCTGTCTGGTGGACAAATGCAGCGCGTCATGTTTGCGCGGCTTTTGCTACAAGATGCCAAACTGGTGCTGTTGGACGAGCCTTTCACAGCGATCGACGCGACCACAACGGCCGATTTGTTGAATATTGTCCGAGGGTGGCATTGGGAAGGGCGCACTGTTCTGGCCGTCCTGCACGACCACGATTTAGTACGTTCACATTTTCCAAAAACACTCATGGTTGCGCGCGATTTGGTGGCCCACGGGGATACGGCCAAAGTGCTTACGTCCGCAAACCTGCTCAAAGCGCGCCGCATGTGCGAGGCATGCGACAGACCCCCCGAGATTTGTGAGCACAAGTTCGCAGGTGCCGCTTGATCTACGATCTGATCTTCGCACCATTTATTGAATTTGGCTTTATGCGTCGGGCGCTTATCGGCAGTCTCGCCATTTCGCTTGGGGCCGCGCCCGTCGGCGTATTTCTTCTGCTAAGACAGATGAGCCTAATGGGCGATGCCATGGCGCATGCTATCCTTCCTGGCGCCGCCATCGGCTACGTTATTTCTGGTCTCTCGGTAATGGCCATGACACTTGGCGGGATCGCTGCGGGGCTTGCGGTGGCGTTGCTGTCAGGCGTTGTTTCCCGAAGCACGGCCCTTCGGGAGGATGCGAGCTTGGCGGCCTTTTACCTTGTTTCTCTTGCAGGCGGCGTTGTCATCGTCTCCAGCGCAGGGTCGATGATTGATCTGTTCCATGTTCTTTTTGGATCTGTGCTCGCGCTCAACAATGCGGCGCTTGTTCTTCTCTGTACGGTCACATCCCTGACGCTGATCACGCTTGCAATCGTCTATCGCCCTTTGACGCTTGAATGTGTGGACCCACAGTTCCTTCGGTCGGTCAGCGGGTTGAGCGCACTTACGCATTACGCCTTTCTCGCCCTTGTCGTTCTGAACCTAGTATCGGGGTTTCAGGCGCTTGGCACATTGATGGCGGTCGGCATCATGATTGTTCCCGCGGCGGCCGCGCGGCTTTGGGCGCAATCGGTGTCTTCGATGATCATATTTGCATCGGCTTTTGCCGCAATTTCTTGCATCAGTGGTTTGGTAATTTCCTTCCACTTTGCATTCGAAACGGGCCCGCTGATCATTTTGATCGCTGGAACTTTTTACCTTGCCTCCGTTCTTTTTGGGCCTTTCGGGGGCATCATCTCCAACGCAAAAATAGGTATACAATCATGAAAAGAATGGCTCTTTCCTTGTCATTTGTTTTAGCTGCTACAGCTGCAAATGCCGAAAACCTCAAGGTCGTCTCCAGCTTCTCGATACTCGGGGATCTGACAAGTCAGGTAGGTGGCGATAAGATTGATCACTCTGTTCTGGTCGGAGCGGGCGAAGACGCGCATGTGTTCCAACCAACCCCACAGGACGCAAAGACGCTTGCCGCTGCGGATGTCGTTATCATCAATGGGCTTGAGTTCGAGGGCTGGTTGGAACGGCTTATTGAAGCCTCCGGTTTTGACGGCGAAATTGTGACAGTTTCCTCTCACATTGAGCCAATCGCCTTCGGCGAAGATGATCATGACGACCATGGTGATGAAGAGCATGCGGGTCACGACGATCATGGCCATGGTGAAGAAGAGCATGCAGATCACGACGATCATGGCCACGGTCATGGAGACCATGGTTTTGAATGGGGTGGGTTGTTTAATCTGGAAGCGGGCACGTATAACTGGTCGTTTGCAAAAGTAGATGGCGACTATGCTGACCCCGCAATGAAAATGGTCATTCTAGCCGCTGATGATCTTGAAGCTGTGGAAGAAGATGCAGAAGGCTTGCTTGAAGCGGATACCGCCGGTTCGAAATCTGACGGCGATACCTTAAGTGCTGCAAATATGGCCTATTCTTTGACGTTCGATGCATCAAAAGAAATGACTGTGTTCTCAGTTGAAATTAGTGAAGCTGGCACCTACGCATTTTTTACCGAGCATATGCCATTCGAGTTTGAAGCGAATGAGCACTTCTTCAAAGATATTGCCGGTGCGGATGTAGAGCCAATCGCACAGGAGCCCGAGATGGAACACGGCCATGATCATCATGGCCACGATCACGGAGAGTTTGATCCACATGCTTGGCAAGATCCAGAACTTGCAGCGCACTATGTCGAAGAAATCACTGAGGCGTTGGCCGAAGCTGATGCGACCAATGCAGCTTTCTTCAAGGCAAATGGGGAGGCCCTAGAAGCCGCGCTCATCGCATTGGATGCCGAGATTACGGCCGCTTTTGAGGGTATTCCCGAAGACAGTCGTATCGTGATCACGTCCCACGATGCTTTTCAGTATTATGGGGAGGCCTATGGCATAGAATTCCTTGCGCCGATTGGTCTTGGAACTGAAGAACAGCCGTCTGCAAAAGAGGTTGCAGACTTGATCACTCAAATCCGAGAGCGGGGGGTGACCGCATTGTTTGTGGAGAATATTACCGATACGCGTTTGATTGAGCAGATTGCCAGCGAAACGGGTGCAGAGGTCGGCGGAACGTTGTTCTCCGATGCCTTGTCAGACGCGAATGGACCGGCATCCACATATCAAGACATGATGCGCCACAACACAAAGTTGATCGTGGACGCATTGACGAGTGGAACTTGATCTAGTTCAGCAGATCGGGCAGGGCGCGCTCATGCGCCTTGCCCATGTCGGACAGCGCGACCTGTGTTTCTCCAAAGATAAGGTGATCTCCAGTAAGTTCGCCGAGGCGCTGCACAGTCACCGCTTTTTGGGCTGCGGCAGAAAGAAACCCCTGTTCATTCGGCTGCGAAACGCAGATCAGGTACCGTCCTTGGTCTTCACCAAAAAGTGCGGGGATACTTGACGTATCGATCTTGATGCCAACGCCCGCTGCGAGTGCGACTTCGGCCAGGGCCACGGCCAATCCCCCATCAGACAGATCATGCGCACCTGCCAGCAATCCATCTCGGTGTGTCTGGCGGACAAACCGCCCATGCATCAGCTCTTGGTCAAGATCGACTGATGGCGCATCGCCATCTTCACGACCGAAGCATTCTTTCCTGTAAGCGGACTGTCCCAGATGGGTCCCCAACCCCCCAAGAAGATACACGATATCTCCCGCAGATCCTGCGACCGGTAAAGGTTTGACCCCCGCTTCCAACAAGCCGACCGCCCCAATGGTGGGTGTTGGCAAGATCGCCTGACCATCAGTTTCGTTATAAAGGCTCACATTGCCAGACACGATTGGCATGTCGAGCGCGGAGCAGGCCGCGCCGATGCCTTGGATACATCCCACAAATTGCCCCATGATCTCCGGTTTTTCCGGATTGCCGAAATTCAGATTGTCGGTTGTGGCAAGAGGGGTGGCCCCGGTGGCGGACAGGTTGCGATAGGCCTCTGCCACGGCCTGCTTACCGCCCTCAAACGGGTTGGCTTTACAATAGCGCGGCGTGACATCGCTCGTGAAGGCCAATGACTTCTCCGTTCCATGGACACGGACGACCCCTGCGTCGGACCCGGGGCGGACGACCGTATCGGCCATCACGGTTGTGTCGTATTGTTCATAGACCCAAGACCGGCTTCCGTAATTCGGTGACTCCAGAAGTTTAAGAAGCGCCTTTGCTGGGCCCAGCGACGGAACATCGATCACGTCGTCTACCGGTTTCGTCGCCTCCCATGGCCGATCATACTCCGGTGCCGTTCCGGACAAGGCTTTCAGCGGCAAATCCGCTTTCAGATCCCCATCGAGATAGATGAGGAACCGATCTTCATCGATGGTTTCTCCGACGATAGCGAAATCGAGGTCCCATTTGTCGAAGACGGCTTTCGCCTCGGCTTCTTTTTCCGGGCGAAGGACCATCAACATCCGTTCCTGGGATTCTGACAACATCATCTCATAAGCCGTCATATTCTCTTCGCGAACGGGCACCCGATCGAGCTCAAGGCGCACGCCGAGATTGCCTTTGTCGCCCATTTCGACCGCTGAACAGGTCAGGCCCGCCGCCCCCATATCTTGGATCGATATGACCGCATCCGTTTGCATAAGCTCGAGACAGGCCTCCATCAGGCGCTTTTCAGTAAACGGATCACCGACTTGAACCGTCGGACGCTTCTCTTCGATGGTGTCATCAAATTCGGCTGAGGCCATGGTCGCGCCACCAACGCCGTCGCGTCCGGTTTTGGCCCCCAAATAAACCACTGGCATGCCGACGCCAGACGCGGCCGAATAGAAGATCTTATCGGTGTCCGCGAGGCCTGCGGCGAAAGCGTTTACAAGGCAATTTCCGTTATAGGCGCTGTGGAACCGCAGTTCCCCGCCCACGGTCGGAACACCGAAACAGTTCCCATATCCCCCAATCCCCGCAACCACGCCGTTCACCAGTGACTTCGTTTTTGGATGATCGACTGCGCCGAAGGACAAGGCATTCATCGCAGCAATGGGGCGTGCCCCCATAGTGAAGACATCGCGCAGAATACCCCCCACGCCCGTGGCCGCGCCCTGATAGGGCTCAATGTAGGACGGGTGATTGTGACTTTCCATTTTAAATACAACGGCTTGACCATCACCAATATCGACAACACCCGCATTTTCGCCTGGCCCGCAAATCACCTGTGGCCCGTCGGTGGGCAGGGTCCGCAACCATTTCTTGGATGATTTGTAGGAACAGTGTTCGTTCCACATCGCAGAGAAAATCCCAAGCTCGGTGAAGTTTGGCGCACGGTTTAGAAGGCGAATAATCTGTTGATATTCGTCGGGGTTTAGCCCGTGGGCGGCAATCAACTCTTCGGTGATTTCTGGATCTTGCATACTGCCTCGTCGCGCTCGGTCGGGGCCTTCTAATCACGCAGAACGGTATTCGAAAGGTCAGAGGGTTGGATTTTGCATAAAAAAAGGCCGGGACGAACCCGGCCATAAGTCCAACAGGGAGGTGATGAAGCGTGGGATGACCCCACCAATCTTCGTCGATACTGGACGTATGCCTCTGAAATGAGCAAAGCAAGGTATGGTTGCATGCTATTTGGGCATACCCGGTAGTCGCCTAGGTCATGTCTAAAAATCGGCGGCAAGACCGCTTCGGTACAGACGTATTTCATCGAGAACGAAATCGCGGAAGGCTTGCACGCGTTTCGAATGACGAAGCTCCTCGGGATAGGCCAGAAAAACGGGGATCTCTTTGCTCTCTTCGGTTGGCAAGACGCGCACAAGCTCTTGCACCTCAGACGAGACATAATCTGGTAACACGCCAATGCCAGCACCATGACGTGTTGCCTGCAAGACGCCAAAATAGTTGTTCACCGTAAGGTTGGTCGTATCGCTCGCCGAGAGAAGGGGTTTGAGCCAGGCCACGCTTTCATTCACCTGTCGTGCCGTAAGGCTCTGGGATATCAAGCGATGCTGAGATATTTCTTCGATGCTCGTCGGTACGCCCTTTTCGTCGAGATACGACTGTGTTGCATAGAGCCGCATATTCACCTTCATTAAGCGACGCCGGACAAGATCGACTTGGCTTGGTTCCTTCATGCGGATGGCCACATCAGCCTCACGCATGGGCAGATCGAGCACCCGTTCTTCAAGAATAAGATCAATCTTTAGGTCGGGATACTTCTCAAAAAGGCGCCCGATACGGGGCGCGAGCCAAAGCGTGCCAAACCCTGTCGTTGTGGTCACACGCAGTTCGCCAAAGACCTCTTCCTCAGAATCTCGAATCCGTGCTTCGGCGGCTTCTAATCGGCTTGCCATTTCACGCGTTGCGCCGAAGAGCAACTCTCCTTGTTCCGTGAGAATCAATCCGCGGGCATGGCGATGGAAGAGGGTGGCATGAAGGGTTTCTTCCAGGGCCCTGATTTGGCGCGACACAGCCGATTGGGACAAATGCAATTTGTCCCCCGCATGCGTCAAGCTGCCAGCATCAGCAACCGCATGAAATATACGCAGCTTATCCCAGTCCATTGAAAGTCTCCTCCGCGCTCAACACTATCTGGAGCTATGCAAAATGCGAATGCTTTTACGCCTTTTTAATTAGAAATTTGCAACCCTTTTCCGTGGATTCCTGAGAAAGCAAAGAATGACCTTGCTCTGCGCAAAAATGTGGCACGTCCAAAACGGCTGCGGGATCGTCCGTCTCGACGCGGATGTGGTCACCGGATCTGAGCGCGCTGATCCGCTTGCGCAATTTCAAGACGGGCAACGGACAAAGCAGACCGCGGGCATCGAGTTCCGCAACAAAATTGGGGTCTTCCACACTATCGACCATCTTTTCGCCTCCATGTAGGGAAGGATATGGGTGAAGATCGGGTGAATGAACAGGTGTCACGTCGGCAGGTTTTCTATATTCCGGGTTTTGACCCTAATCCGCCCCGACGCTACCGCGAACTGTTTCGCCGCGAAGCTCAAATTCAAGCGAACCTATCGGGATATAAGATCGCGCAACGTCCGGCGGAAGGTCATGGCCCATCTGCATGGCAGGTTGATGCCGAATTTGATGGCACAAAGGTACGCACTCTCTATGAGGTGCTTGTTTGGTCCGATATCGTGAAGGCCTCTATGGTTCCAAGTTTTTGGAACATCTTTGTCCGATCACTCCTGTACTATCTCCGCTATATCTATTCGGGTGCCCTTTGGCGGATGATCCGCATTCGTCCGGGGCCGGCGGTAGCCGCGCTTTATCCGCCAATTGTCATCCTGACACAACTTGGTCTGACGGCCGCCGCGGGCTTTGTCGTAGCCAACTTCGTCTCAACGCTCGTCGGCATCGGCCCGGGTGTGATCGTCGCTGCCGGGACCATGTGGGCTCTTCTCCGTCTCTGGCGTTACGTCGACCGCTGGCTCTATGCCCAATACCTTATTTTGGACTATGGATATTTCGCGCGGGACAATGGACAGGTGCCGCACGAACTCCGGACGCGCCTATCGGAATTTGCGGATCAAATTGAGGCCTCGTTAGCGGATAACCCGGATGAAATCCTCCTCATTGGTCATTCGTCGGGCGCCAATATGGCCGTTATTGTTGCCGATGACTTGGTCCGCCGCGGGGTCGCCGATAAGACCTCTTTTGCATTGTTGACCCTTGCTCATTCGATCCCCATGACCAGCTTCATGCCGTGGGCCCAAGATACGCGGAGCGCGCTCCGCTTTCTCTCTGTGCAAGACAATTTTACCTGGGCAGATGTCTCCGCTCCGGGGGATGGTGCCTGTTTCGCGCTCGCCGACCCCGTTGCGGTCACTGGCGTCGCGACACCGGATCAAAAATGGCCCATCGTAATTTCTGCGGCGTTTCGGAAAACCCTGAGCCCAGAACAGCTTCGCCATTTGCGATGGCGGTTCTTCAAACGCCATTTTCAGTATCTATGCGCATTTGCCTCCCCAGGGGCGTATGATTTCTTTGCGATCACAGCCGGGCCGATTGCCTTGTCAGAGCGTGTTGCGTCGTGGCACCCTAGTCCGTCACGCATATCCCGTGTTTTTAGCGGATATCACGATGTCTGATCCGTTAATTCCGCCAAAGCCTGCGACGCGTCCCGATGGTATTGGTCGGCTTGCCCATCTGCGCCGGTTCCGCCATGATCTTTTCTCCAGTCAGCCGGACCGGCTCTATAACGCCTGGATGGCTGAATTCCGCCTTCCTTTCTTCCGCTCCTTCTTCGTCAATCAACCCGAGCTTGTGGACGAAGTCTTGAAGGTGCGACCGGAGGACTTTCCAAAATCGCGGATCGTCGGCGGTGCCCTTCGCTCATTACTGGGACGTTCGGTTTTCGTCACCAACGGGGATATATGGAGGCGCCAGCGCCGCATTATCGACCCCAGTTTTGAAGGCGGCCGGCTTCGTGACACGTTCCCAGCGATGTTGGCGGCGAGCCAGAGCGCGGTTGACACTCTTCGTCCAGACGCGGACGGGCGGCGGATAGAGATTGAGGCGCACGCCTCCCATCTGGCGGCGGATATCATCTTCCGCACGCTGTTTTCCATTCCGATCACGGATGAGATCGCCCGCCGAACCTATTCTGCCTTTCGAGCCTATCAGCGCACTCAACCTTTGATGACAATCGGGAGTTTTTTCCGATCCCCTTGGGCCATTCGGTTGACGCAGCGGCGAGACACACGTGCCCATGGGCACGAACTGCGCGCTTTACTGTCGGAATTGACGCAAAAGCGTGCCAAGGAGATCAGAGAAGGCGTCGCTCCAAACGATCTCGCCACGAAAATTATGACAACCGAGGATCCCTTAACGGGGGATCATCTGAGCACGGACGAAATGGTTGATCAAGTCGCGATCTTCTTTCTTGCCGGGCACGAGACGTCGGCCTCGGCGCTTTCGTGGTCGCTCTATTTGATCGGACGATCCCCTGACATTCAGGAAAGAATATTTTATGAAATCAATTTACTAAAGGACATACCTCATATTAAATTCGGAGATCTTTCAAAGCTCCCATTCACGCGTGACGTGTTTCGGGAGGTGCTGCGCCTTTATCCACCGGTGCCAATGATGATCCGGGAAGCGACACAGATGGAAGAGTTCCGAAACCGCCGTGTTCCCGTTGGGTCCCAGGTGGTTTTGTCGCCATTTCATATCCAACGCCACCGGCGCATTTGGAAAAACCCTGATGCGTTTGACCCCGACCGATGGGCGCGGGGCGACGAAAAAGACGCGATCCGGTCCGCATATCTCCCGTTTTCAGCGGGACCGCGTGTGTGCACCGGCGCCGGGTTTGCGATGGTCGAGGGCGTGGCGATGCTTCTCTGTCTCCTGCGTGCTTTCAAAGTGGCGTCGTTCGAAGATCATATTCCGCAACCCGTTGCGCATTTGACGCTTCGGTCGAAGGACGGAATCTACGTGTCGCTCACGCCCCGATAGTGGTTCAGCACATATACACGAATGGCGCTTGCAAGGCCGGCATGCGGCCCACGAGACGCATCAATTTCGTTCGCTAATGCATTGATTCCAATACCTTTACGTGCGGCGATCTTACGAAATGCGTCCCAAAACTCATCCTCCAAGGACACAGATGTTCGGTGTCCTCTGAGTGTGAGAGAATGCTTTTGGGGGCGCATGGTGCTCACTTCGGACCGATCATGTCCTTAGGTTGAACGACCTCATCGAAACGCTCTTCTGTTACAAATCCAAGCCGTACAGCCTCTTCTTTAAGCGTGGTTCTGTTTTTATGGGCTGTTTTTGCGACAGTTGTGGCATTGTCATAGCCGATTTCGGGCGCCAAGGCCGTCACAAGCATCAGGCTCTCCCACATCAGGGTCGAGATGCGCTCCTCGTCTGCTTCGATTCCGACAACGCAATTATCAGTAAACGCGACGCTGGCATCGCCCAACAGTTGCATGGATTGAAGCACGTTGTAGGCCATCATGGGTTTGTAGACATTGAGTTCAAAATGACCCTGAGACCCGGCAAAACCTACTGCCGCGTCGTTGCCCATGACGTGGGCACAGACTTGCGTCAGGGCTTCACATTGTGTTGGGTTCACCTTGCCAGGCATGATGGACGATCCCGGTTCATTCTCAGGCAGCATCAACTCACCCAAACCGCAGCGCGGACCCGACCCTAACAGCCTGATATCATTGGCAATTTTGAACAGGCTGGCTGCAACTGTTTTCAAGGCGCCGGACATTTCGACCAGCGCGTCATGGGCTGCAAGTGCTTCGAACTTATTTGGTGCGGTCAAAAAAGGAAGCCCGGTAATCCGCGCCATATTCGCGGCCACGGTCTCGCCCCATCCAATGGGCGTATTTAAGCCAGTCCCGACGGCCGTGCCCCCTTGGGCAAGCGCGTAGATGTTTGGCAAAGCTGCTTCAAGGCGTTTGATGCCTTGTTCCACCTGATAGGTATATCCGCCAAATTCCTGACCTAAAGTGAGGGGCGTCGCATCTTGCGTATGTGTGCGCCCGATTTTGATGATATCTGTGAATGCGTCCGCTTTGGCGGCCAGAGCTGCATGGAGTTTTTGCAAACCGGGCAGGGTGACGTCCCGAGCGGTCATCGCCACTGCAATATGCATGGCCGTCGGAAATGTGTCGTTCGATGACTGACCCATATTACAGTGATCGTTCGGGTGAACGGGCGACTTCGAACCAATCGCACCCCCAAGAATCTCGATAGCGCGGTTAGAGATCACTTCATTTGCATTCATGTTGGATTGCGTTCCGGATCCTGTTTGCCAAACAACCAACGGAAAGTGTTCGTCGAGCTTTCCGGCAACGACCTCTCTTGCGGCGGTGATGACGGCGTCCGCAATCTCGGCGGGGAGTTTCCCATTGGCCTTATTTGCTTCTGCACAGGCCTGCTTGATCACTCCCAAGGCCCGCACGATGGCAATTGGCTGCTTTTCCCACCCAATGGGAAAGTTTTGCAGGCTTCTTTGGGTTTGAGCGCCCCAATATTTGTCTGCGGGCACGTCCAAAGGGCCAAAACTGTCGGTTTCTATGCGTGTGGTCATAGCTGCTCCTCTGTCGCGGGTGTCATATGCTGGGCGTCGGACTTTGCCAATCGCCACCGAGGGAATTCAGACCGTGTTATCGATCCCGATTGCGAAATTGATCCAATGATACGACTTCGGCTTCGGCCGCGTCGTCCTGGGGCGTCACGTCTTCTGCCATTGGCGCCTCATCGGCGACGTCTTCGTCGACATCGGTCGTAAATGTCAGACCAAAATCAACCGACGGGTCAACGAAGTTTTTCACCGCGGAGAACGGAACGACGATGTCCTCTGTATTATCCCCAAAATTGAGCGTCACGGCGAAGCGATCTGGCATGACGATCAGCTTGTCGAACCAGTTCTGAAGAACGATCGTCATGTCTGACGGATATTTTTCCTGAAGCCATTCAGATAGAACAACGCCCGCGGCCTCTGTTTCAAAAGTTATGTAGAAATGGTGTCCGCCCGGAAGACCGCCCTCGGATACGTCTTCGAGGACCTCTTTCATCAGGCCCCTCATTGCGCTGTGCATTTTCGCGGCGTAATCAATATAGTCGGACATATACAACCCTCATCCGGGCAGTATGGGCTTTCCCGTTCAGAAGGGAAAGCCCGAAACGGGAGAGGCAGATGCCGCTCGATGTTTTTGCTACAAGGCGAATTGATAGCTTGCAGGTGTGTATTCGAACCCGTCGCCGCGCACGGACACAAAGCCAACCCCAGGGAAGGGAAGATGATACCCGATAATCGCCGTTTTATCAGCCGCAAGCATCCCAAGGATCTTCCGTCGAGCCGCCGCCGCGCCCGCTTTATCGGCGTCAAACCGCACTTCCCAGTCGGGATAAGCCAGTGACCACACGTAGTGGTTCGCAAGATCGGCCGCGATGTAAACGGATTGCCCACCACTTTCGATCATATAGCCCATATGTCCCGGAGTATGGCCGAATTGTTCGACGGCCGTAATGCCCGATACGGGGGCGTCTCCGGGCGCGACAAAGCTCATTTTCTCTGCCATGGGTGTGACATTCGCCTTAACCATGTCACCGACGCGGTTGCCCGCATCCATGCCTGACCAGAAATCATACTCGATTTGGCCCGTAACATAACGGGCATTTGGGAATGTTGGCGCGCCGCCATTCATCATGCCGCCGATATGGTCGGGATGCATATGCGTGATCACAACGACATCGATTTGATCTGGCGTATACCCTGCGTCCTCAAGTGCGGGAAGGATTGACGGACCCGTGTCGCCACCAAGACCGGTGTCGAACAGCACAAGCTCGGCGCCCGTATTTACGATTGTTGGCGCAAACCCGAGGGCGAACTTTTCGCTAGAGAGAAAGTTCTCTTCATTGACCGCTGCGAACTCTGCCGGTTCGACATTCATCGCAAATGTGCCTTGCGGCTCGTCGCGGACACCCGATCCGGCAGCCAGTGTGGTCACTTCGAAATCGCCCATGACGAAACGAGAGTGCAGAAGTTGTGATGCTCCAAGCATTGGGGCCGTTGCGTGTCCCGTGGTGCCGATCACAGTTGTGGCTACAGTGGACCCTACAAACGCGCGGCGGGATATCGTTGGGGTGATAGACATACGTCCTCCTCGTTACTGACGTTAACAAGGAGGTAGTGGCACCGCTGAAAGCGGCAAGCCGATGCAGCGGATTTCTGCCCGGATCAGACACCCAAATCAAGGCGCCGATAAACTAGCCTTCTACCTGGTTTTCACGTCGATCGCGTTCTTCTCCAAAGAGCTTTCCCCAAATAAGAAACGGCTCAATCAACATGACGATCGGGTTTTTGTCTTCGACGCCGCTTGCGCGCGCGCCCATGGGGGCATCGATATGGCTAATGTCTTTATAGGTCCCGAAAATCACATCCCAAACAGGCATCGTTGCAGCCAGATTTTTCCCATAGGCTTCTGGTGTGTCCATGTGGTGCCAGCGATGGAAGGCAGGTGACGCTATAAGAAGTTTGAAGGGACCGTGTTTGAACGGAAGGTCCATATGGACATAAAACCCGTGCAAATAGTTCACCAAAACGACGATCGGCAACACGTCTGGTCGGTTCATCCAGCTGAGCAAGACAATATAGAAAACATTATCGAGCATCGTTTCGAGAAAGTGGAAGCGATGGCTAGTAAATGCATTCACATGCGTGTCGGAGTGATGGGCCGCATGAACGGGCCAAAACCAACGTGTATGGAACAGCCGATGGCTCCAATAGTCAATGAAATCGACCACAATCAGAACGATGATGGAGGCGAGCCACGCTGGCATCGTCGTCCAAACAGTCACATCCATCGATGGTAAGCTCATGCTGTAATAAAGTATCCGAAGATAATAGATTGCGACATTTCCAACCAAAATGAAGAACACAAGGTTCCCCACTGCAAACACGATCGTGGCCGCTCCATTCTGGATGGCGTGTCGGGATGCCTCGCTTTTGATGCCGAAAACAAAGTATCCAATCGCACAGAACAGGATCGGGGCAAGAACGACCTTGACCCAAAAGCTCGCGAAAAAGAAAGCAACGAAGGCGTCAACAGTTTCCATAAAGGCGTTCCTAGCGCGGCGCGGCCCGACGAACAACTCAAGTCATTGTCACAGATGAGGATGTCGAAATTGTGGAACGAAATGATCGGCGCGCAGATATACGGAAATCGTATTGGATCTGCTTTCGAGACGGCGCGGAAGAGAAGCGTAGGCGTCTGTTGCCCAAGTGTATGCGCAGCATGCGCGTTGGACGCGGCAAGCGTTGCGCAAAAATGCTGAGAGCGTCTGAACTCTGAACGAATGTTTGGCCTATGTGTCCGCAATGCGGGACGTTGCGGACACTTATTAAATGTCCGCAAAGCCTTGGAACGACCAGTTAGGCAGCCTGTCCAAACTCGATTTTCCCGTCGTGCAAGAAGAAATGCTTTCGGAAAACGGACAGATCAAGAGGGTTGGGCAGTCTGACATCTGAGATGTCAGGCATGGACTTCTCAGCTAAGTCGAATGACCGATCAATTTGACAGATCATCACACATATCGCGCCTTCGTCTAGCACGTATGTCCGTAGCGACCTGATTTGATCATCTAAGCTCGGATTGGTTCGTTTTTGATCAAGGAGTTGGAGGTAATCAACGACAATGAGTACAGGTTCTTTCTCACCCTCCAGGCGCTTGATGACATAGTCCGCAGAAACATAATCCGATGTGTCGATCACCACCGATCCATTGAACGAGCGTGGATCAATGCCGATGCTTGAGAAACGATCCGCCACCTCGCGTTCATGGTAGTCCAGAGTAAAGAAATAACCTTTGCGGCTGACATGTGATGCTCTCGCCGCCAGCTCTAGGCCGAGAAGGGTTTTTCCGTGTCCTGGCCGTGCCCCGATAAGTGCCAAGTCGCCGGATTCAAGATGGGATAAAATTTGTCGTGCCGGGCTCTCATTTGCCGATGACGAAACTAAATGGCTCCAGCTGGTGAAGCCCTCTTCAATGGCTACCTTGTCTAGTGCTTGATGAAGAGCGATATCGTTATGTCGCGCTGCGAGCTTGGCCTTACGCTTCAATATGTAGATAGGAGCAGATAACTGCATGTGTCTTCCTCCACTTTCGAGCCGCTTTTGCAATCCCTCCTTATGCATGCGTTCGAACGAGACAGGTTCAGACTTTGTCGCTCAGCATGACTGATGCTTCCCGAATGGAGGGCGGAGGCCCGAGCAAGGCCTAATTGACTTTCCTCCAACTGGCTCGGCTACGCAACAGAAAAGCTCCGTTCGCCGCTCCCCGACGAATGAGCAGGGTGTGCTAAAAGCGGCCATTCACTTACATATTCTTATGTTGTTAAAAGTGCAGGCTTCTGTTGCCCCGAGCATTCGGAACGAATGCGGGGCCCGGTAGCGGTTTGTAAAACCGCGAGAGGGAGGCGCCCAACCTTTCATGGATATGCAAATGTTGTTAAAAGTGCAGGCTTCTGTTGCCAGGCGCCTGCGAACCCCGCCTAGAGCGGCATAGGCCCTAGGACTTTAAGATTTCAGTATTTCGGGCTGCTTACGCTGCCAGAGCTACTGGAGCACGATTGTCATTTGCAATTGTACATTTTGTGCCGGTAACGGTGGCGACCTGCCGAAACAAAGCTAACCCCTTTAGACGTCCGTCGATCCTATTTCGGCCCCATCAGAAAAGCACATGACCCTATACCAGATCCCTGTGCGCTTGTGGTGGAGCCGCCGGGTACCGCCCCCGGGTCCGATCCGCTTATTACGAGCGCGTTTATGTCCATAGTCATTGCTGACAATGCATATTTAAGTATGTTTGGCGTCCAATGCAACGTCCTGTCCGGTTGGGGCGTTCTTCTTCATAAGCGATGCGATGACCACGTATGACACTGCGGCCATCGGAATAAATCCAAGGGACACACCGGTCATATTGAACAGCTTCTGGTGGACGGCGGGTGTCAGCCAGACCAAAGAGAACACCAACGTATAACCCGGTATAGGTGTGTGTTTTATAGCACGATGCAGAAACCACATCCCGATAACCGCGGCCGGAAGGTCATAAATAAAGGCATATGGCGATATCATCAGGCTGCCGATGAGGAAGGTGGCTGTCTGAAGGTCTCGTCCGTAATGCTCTGACCGGAAAGCGATCCAGCATGTGCCAATCGCTGCCAAGGCCACGGGAACTTGCGCGGCGACTGCAATGCTTTGGGAGACCCCTAAACTCTTCAAAAATGCATAGAGCGAATATTGAAGGCGAACCAGACCAACGGAGTCTATGGCGGTCGATAACGTGTGAAAGTTGGCAATGAATGCGTCGAGATAGGGGCGCCCGGTCAGAGCGACCGAGGCGACGATAAACACCGTGCCGAAGACGGCGCTTGCGCCGACGGCCTTCCATCTCCCAAGTGCAATGAGAACGACCGGCATAAGGACCCCAAAATGGGGCTTTGCGAGCAGAAGCGTGCAGGCAAGAACGACCATCCAATCCCGTTTTTGGAATACGCCATGAACAAACAAGCAGAGACAGGCCGCCACCAAGACACCGTTCTGTCCCCCAATAATCGTCAAGTAAAGCGCCGGTGACAACAAGACGGCCAATCGCTCGCCCCATGTCCCAACAGGGATGGTCGCAACAACAATCCAGGTCCAAACCGAAAGGGTGATCGCTGAAAAAACCAGGAGCGCCGTGGGCGGGGCCATCCATCCAAACGGATAGAGAAGGGCCACCCAGGTGGGGGGATAATGCCAATACAAGTACCCCCCAACACGCCCTGCGAGATCGGCGAGTGGGTCGAACAAATCGATATCAAAGGCCCAGTGTGCGTTCCCGGCAACGGCGAGCTTTGCCGCGGCCCAAAATGCTGTGAAGTCGAACCCAAACGTGTAGCCATTGTCCCATTCCCAGACCACCATCCGAATGAGCGCCCAGCCCATAATCATAATAAACGGGAGAACACCTACGGCTGCCATGACCCGGGCGCGATCCTCGGTAAATTCCTGATCAATTCGGCGAAGAAACTCACGCATCGTTGGTGTGCACCCATCGTCGTGTTGCGCATCTTCGGCTCTCGACCACAACAATAAAACATACGCTCAGCAACAAATACCATGCGCCGAGTTTTGAGAGCGTGACCAACCCCAAAGCGCCGTCGTTCGGATAGGCCCAGGTGCCGCTCAACGTGCCAATATTCTCGGCCACCCAAATCAGCGCTGCCGCAAGGCCAAGCGCCACCGGCAACGGCAGCCAGGACCCAGAGGGCGCGCGCAGTGTTGCGCGCCAAAACACCAGGGTCACAAGACCGATCAGACCAAAGCGCACCCACATCTGCGACGGCAAGAAATACGCGCCATAGACAAGACCACCCACCAGAACCGCAATAAAGAGTGGGGGCATGCCCCTAATCTCCAACGCTTTCACACGGAGCGCGCGGATCAGATAGCTTGCCACCGCCGCATACATAAACCCAACGAAAAGCGGCTTTTGACCGATCGCAAGGTCCGAGCCTTCGGGATACATCCAGGCGCCTGTCTGGATCTTGTAGAGCTCCAGCACGACGCCAAGGGCGAAAACCAATCCGATCGGAAGGGCGTCGCTGGTGGAATGCGCGCCAAGGGCAAACATAATCGTCAGAGCCGCCACCCCAAAGAGGGCCAGCGCGTCATATCGGGCAACGGGCCAGGCCGTCTCCCACACCGCAGCCGTTCCTGCGATGGAGAGGATGAAGATCGCCCCAAAAACAGCCGCCTGTGCTTGCCAGGTCACCTGGTCCACCGCCCAGGCCCCCCACGTTATTTTGCGCTTTGACATCGCGTCACCACCACATATAGTGACCTAAGTTCCTAACTTCAGAGACAGACAATGCCACTTTCGCCCGAGCAGCAAGCCGAAATTGACGAACTCCGCCAAGACAGCCAACCCACGCTGCGCGCTGTCTCGCCGGGCATGGAAAACCACCTCTATAAGGCGCATGAGGTGCTCGACCACGGTATTATCCGCGTCATCGACTATATGGGCAATGATGCCGCCATCACCCAGGCCGCGCGCGTCTCCTACGGGAAGGGGACCAAAGCCGTCCAAAACGATGAAGGCCTGATCCGCTATCTGATGCGCCACTGGCATTCCACCCCGTTTGAGATGTGCGAGGTGAAGTTCCACATCAAACTGCCCGTCTTCGTGGCCCGCCAGTGGATCCGCCACCGCACCGCGAATGTGAACGAATATTCCGCGCGCTATTCGATCCTTGATCGTGAATTTTACATCCCCGCGCCGGACCATCTGAACGCGCAATCGGTTGTGAACAATCAGGGCCGGGGGGAGCTGTTGCAGGGGGACGAGGCCGCGCGCGTGCTGGAGATTTTGAAAGAGGATTCGACGCGGGCCTATGACAATTACGAGGCGATGATCAGCCAGGACGGGCAGGCGGGCCTTGCCCGGGAACTCGCCCGCATGAACCTGCCCGCCAATGTCTATACCCAATGGTATTGGAAAGTGGATTTGCACAACCTGTTCCACTTCCTGCGCCTGCGGGCCGATGCCCATGCGCAATATGAAATCCGCGTCTATGCCGAAGAGATGTGTCGGATCGTGAAGGACTGGGTGCCCGCGGCCTATGGCGCGTTTGAGGATTACCGCCTGGGCGGCGCGCATCTGTCCCAGCGGGGCCTCGAATGTCTCAAACGCATGCTCCAAGGGGAAACAGTAACACAAGAGAGCTCCGGCATGTCCGCGGGCGAATGGCGTGAGTTTATGGCGGTGATAAAGTCAAAAGAATAGTTAGGCCTAGGAGAGTAACTATGTCCGAAAAGAAGATTGTTTCTAATTCCTACGAAGAGAAATTTGGCGTGAAGCCGCCGGTAAATAAGCCTCCAAGGACTTCTAGTGACAATAAGACTCCTGATAAAACACTGCCCAAACCTAGCAAAAAATAGTTTAACGAATGGTTGATGAACAAAGGGCGCGCGAAGAGCGAGAGTCGTACCGACAAAATTTTCATAATCTGAATACCTTGGTTGGCGAAACATCAATTCAAGCTGTTAAGATGCTGTTTGCATCCAATGGTGGTGCAATTGTCGCTTTACTTGGTTTTTTATCTTTTTTCGTCGAAGATACGGACTCGGAAATAGCTATTTCTGTTGCTTCTTCTTTACCCTGGTTTGCACTAGGCTTAGTCTCTAGCCTCATTGTGTCGTTGACTGCCTATGCTACAAATTATTGCTACATATCTTATCTCACCGAATGGCAATTTTATGATGACACACCTTACCCAAGTGAAACGAAGGCGGCTCGTATCTGGAATATTATTGGTCGACTGTTTCACGTAGTATCCGCACTAGCGGGTTTAGCGTCACTATTTTTTTTCGTGAAAGGTGTACTGCAAATATCAACTGTTGCCGCTGAATTTGGCTGAGAACCTGGACGGGTAAGTGTACGAGAATGTGGAAGGGATAAACTGTAAATTGACCGCGTGAGCGCAGCGAACATGACGCAGCAGGTTGAGCGCCCGCCGGTCCCGAGGGGCGGGGCGCTTTGCTTCGCACGCGCCTGTTAACCGCCCACGGCCGGTCGCTCTTACTGCGCTTGAGTGGCGCAATTTTCACTCTATACTCGGGTTCATGAGACGATGGACAAAAAAAGACCAAGAGCGCGCGGATATTCAAATGCGGGCACTTATCGCGGAACAGATTGCTGAAACAGCCCGCATTCAAAGGCAAATGCGTTGGCAAATGCCAGTCTACATGGTCAGTTTCATCGGGGCGATCATAGCAGTCCTGACTTTCTTCGCGCTGTAGGATGTGTGCTTTCAAGCAGCATCCGAACGACGCGTTTAAACACTCCTTCTATGCACAAAACGGATAAAACCGATCCGTCTTTCCCAGAAACGTCTCCACAGCTTGCTTCTCCACCACCAACGGGATCTTCTCTCCGCCGGCATCTGATCCGGCCACCACAGGCGCGGGGCGGGCGCGTTCCACCATCGCAATCAGCTCGGCCGTCAGTTTCGGCAGCACCGTGCAGGCGCGGTCCACGGTCCGGTCGCGCAGCGCCTCGTCCGCGACATCCCCATAAATCCGATCCACCGCCCGGATCACCAGCGCCCGCGTCGCCGCATCCGTGATGATGACACGGGCCATATTGGCCGCCAGATTGACCGCCAATGTCAGTTGTCTTTCATGCACCTCACGCGTGGCCACGCTGTCCTCCAAGCCGCCTTCGATGCATATAGGTGGGCTTGGGCCAAGGTGAACCCATCGCAGTGTTTGGTGCGAAATCATGGTCGTTGGCAGCGGTCCGGCATTGTCAATTTCCAGACCGAACGTATTCACGTCAGAGCACGGGCGTTTGGCCCATCTGCGGCCCATACCGCACCCACATTCAGTAAAAAAATTTATATGAGTTTCATAAAAAAGTCGTAAGCTCCCGCAAATCTACTCATGCCAAAGGAAACCGCCCATGCTGCCTACAATCGCCCTCTGCACTATTCTTTTTGACCTCAACGGCCTCTGGATCAGCTATCTGCCCGTTGAAATGCAGGATGCTTACATCGAAGAGCACGGCCTCGATATCTGGTCAGAGGATGTTGCGAACAAAATGGCAGAGTCCATGGGCTCTGCCTCGGGTGGGGATCGTGTGGCCGCGCTCACAGCCCTGCTGGAGGCGGAGCGGAAATACTTCACCTTGACCCCTGAAGAGGTTTTGGCAGAGACGAAAAATTGCGCGGAAGGGTTCAGCACGCTCTGAGCATCGCCTAGCGCAGCGCTTCCGGCGGGTGCGTTCGTCGCCATTGACGCTCCAAAACCGCCCAAAACCTGTCGGAAGGGGGCCGGTACTGACGTTATACGGGGCGTAAGCGCAACCCAGATGGCTTGAAACGCTCGGGTTCACCTGATTAAACGTGGAAAATTAACCATAATAAAGGCCGAGCGAGACGCCTATGATACGCAGTACACTACCCGCCCTTATAGTGATGTCCGCCGGGGGGATGGCGCTCGCCGAGGCGCCCGAATTTTCCCATATCACGCTTGAATTCATGGCAAATGATCTTCGAAATGATGTCTTCGATGCAGAGGACGAGGTGTTCTGGCGGGTCAATGGCGGGGTGCGCTTCGGCCCGGTTCTGGCGGAGGTCGATTTTTCCCGCGAGACGGTCTATGACCGCGATGGGGATGGCTCTGAGGACGCGGACACGTTCGGCTTTGGCCTCGGTTTTCAGCTGCCGCAAGCGCGCAGTTCCGCCCCCGATATTGTGCTCTACGGTGAATATGGTACGGCTTATATCCGCACAGGCGGAACCGATGTGGATCGCTATGCGATCGGCTTTGACGTTCAGGGCGCATGGTATGCCTATGGCGGGCATTGGGAGCGGGTCGATCTGACCGAGGATGGCGCCCCAGATGACGACGACAATATCGGTGTCTGGGCCCGGTTTGATACGCCTGTTTTCGGTCTGACCACCGAAGTGGCTTATAACCGGTTTGACAATGACTTTCTTCCGGTTCTCGACGTTGCCTTCCTTGAAGTGGCCTACGTCGTTCCCACAACGCAGTTGCAGGTCTTCGGAGAGGTCCAACGCCTTGAAGAAGACGGATTTGTTGATACGACCCTTGCTGTCGGCCTCCGCTACAGCTTTGGATCCGGCACGCAACGCGCGACCACCAAATACGGCTGGAAGCGTTTCGCCTTTAATCTGTAATTTTTAGAATAAAGTCTTCGCCAACCCCATGGACGTTGTCGCGTGGGCGGATCAGCACCTCTGTGATCCCTTCGGGCAGGGTGATCGTCAGGCTCCGGGTGAAGGGTTGTTCGTTCACATGGGGATGGAAGAGCGTGCGATATCCAAGCTCTGTCCCATCGGGGCTATAGACGCCCCAACCATCGGCATAGTGGTCCCAGCCCGTGTCCCCGTGAGAGAGTGTTACGTCAAATTTTACCTGATTGCCGGTTCTGCTGGTTGCAAGGGCAGCCTCAACGACCGGAGGCCCCGCAAAGCTCGGTCCAGCAAGAACCGCAAAGGACACAAGAAAGACTTTCATAGGGTCGTTTTACCGACAAATGCAGACCGCGCGGGTCACATTTGCGGGAGGTGCGGATGGTCTGACTATAGCATGCATTTGGGCCGAACCCTCACATTTGATAGAATTTTGTCCCGATACAGTGGATGTCTTTCCCATCTGGCGTTAAACGTATTAGACTAACGAGAATATCGAGGGGACTATCTAACGTATCGATTTGGTGCTGTTATCACGGCGTTTTTTTTGGCGCCGACCGTAGCTATCGCGGAATTCGGCGGGTCGTTGACGGCCCAATGGCTTTATGGGAGCTCTGATCACTCCCTGCGCTCGGAAAATGGCAGCGGTTGTTCAGACTCTGGCGAGAGAGAGTTCTGTGATGACAATGACGGGTATACTGCGACGCTCTCGCTCCACTACACGCCGGACGGATCAGACTATTTTTTCAATTTTGACGGCCAGCATCTGTTCATGGGGGAGCTTTCACGCTCGGGAGGATTTGTAGGCCGCGAGCGCCACACAACTTATGGGGTCTACGGCCTGCATATCGGGCGGAGTTTTGAGCGGTTCGATGGGGGGCTCTTTATTGCGTATGGGCCCGATGGAGGGTCCCAAGCGGACTCTGATCGGTACGATGAGTTCATGTCCGTCGGTGTTGAAGGCTCGTTCGGACAGTATACGGTTCTGCTGGGATCTCTCTTTTCGGTCTCTGGAGACGCAAGTGGCAGCGATGAGTCCCTCGACACGTTCGGATATGTGCGGGTGACGCGCGATTTTGACCTTCTAGGTGGCAATTTGGCGACGGGTGCTTTGGCATCAATCGGCGATCTTCAATACGGGGAAACAGTAGACCGCGCGAAGTGGTTTCAGGTCTCGGCAGAGTATGAGCGCCCCATCGCCGACAGCCGGTTTTCATTCTACGGGAGCTACGCATTTGACGTTTTGAACAATAGCGATACGAACGGGCGGGAAACTTATGGTGCCCACACCTTTGGATTGGGCGTAAAAGTTGCTTTCGGTGCGGAAAAAACGAACGCGTTCAGAACCCCGAATTTCTGGGCACCAATTTCTTGGGCGGCAGAGGCGAATTAACGGCGCGCCAAACTGTGCCGGTTCTTAGCCGGCGCACATCCTTAACAATTCGTTAATTTTTCGAGCGCCTTCGGCTCTTTAGGTGATTCTGCTCACTCTCTTTGATCCATAAACCTGCAAAAAGAACGTGTACGTAGACACGAGGAACTTGGGGTCATTATGGCATATTCTATATCTGATCAACAGCCAGAGCTTCACGACGTCGTTGCCCGGTTACTCTTGCTGGTGCGACAAAAGCCAGCGTCCATGCGCCGCGTTCTGCTCGATCTCGACGTTGCGCCCGAAGCGCTCGCCGACATTCTGACCGACGGCGACATCGCGGGCGGTGCGACCGTTCAACATCCGGCCTATGGCCCTTGGTCTTCCGCAGTCAGCGAGGGGTTGGAGCTTGCCACGGTTCTCGCACATCTTGCCCAGACAACGGACAATCAAATGGTCACGGACTTCGTTGCGGGCGAATGGATGGCCTTGTCCCTCAACAGCACTGCGTGGGTTGATACCTTGGTTCTGATCCGTGCACTTGCATCGGGGCAGGTGGCGTCCGGTTGGGGATCGGGATTTGCACCAAAAATGACCGCCGTCTGGAACATGATCGAAGTGGATTCGGCGCTGTCGCAGGCGCGTTTACGGCTCTGTTGGATGCGTGCTGTGTCCTTCGGCGCGGCGCCTGAGATGGCGCGGGCGGCCGACGGCGTGATCCCAACGGATCTGCCCCGCAATGGATCGCTTCTGAATGCGATCACGGATCAAGCCGCAAAGGTGGCAAAGGACCAAGCCGTCTTTGACCGTGCCCGTCGCGGAATCGAAGCGGCGCTGCTGGACATATATTCCACTTCGCCGGCCTATGTGGCCGCCGCTGCAAGCTAGCACGCACTGCGTATTCCGCGTTGACACGTGACATCATCGCGGGATTAGTGCCCGACTAGGGATGCGGGGACACCCCGCGCACTTGGGAGGGAACAATGGATTTTTTGACTGAAGTGGCCTTGCCGTTGAGCTTGGCTATTATAATGCTGTCGCTCGGGCTTGGCCTCACTTTTCAAGACTTTGCGCGGGTGGCGCAACGCCCAACGGCCTTTCTCATTGGGGCAGCCCATCAGATTATACTGTTGCCGCTGGTTGCATTTGGTGTCGCGAGTGTGTTCGGGCTTGCCGGGGCGATTGCGGTCGGTTTCATGATTTTGGCTTTTAGTCCGGGGGGAGTGACCACCAATATGCTTGCCAAACTGGCCAATGGCGATGTGGCGCTGTCAGTATCTCTGACAGCCGTTATCTCTTTGACGTCTATTTTGACTTTGCCGGTGCTTTTGGCGTGGGCGGTTGATCACTTTATGGGTCAGGCAGCGCCGCCTGTGGACATACTTGGCGTCGCGATCAGTATGTTTCTTATCACCGTTGTTCCAATCGTTTTGGGTCTCTTGCTGCGTTGGGCCTTTCCTGTGGCGATAGGTACGGTCGAACCCATCATGGACATCATCGCCAAAGTCTTGTTCGTGGTCATTGTTGTCGCGGCCTTGGCGGCCAACTGGGCGCTGTTTATTGAGCATGTTGCGACCCTCGGTCCGGCTTTGATTGTGCTCTGTGGGCTCTTGTTGGTACTTGGACTTATGATCCCAAGATTGCTGGGTCGCAGCTGGGAAGAGGCCAAAACAGTGTCAGTTGAAACGGGAATTCAGAATGCAACGCTCGCGTTGGCGGTTGCTGCAATCATATCAGGCGGCCAGGGCATATCCGAATTTGCCATTCCAGGGGCGGTTTATGGGATAATAATGTATCTTGTTGCGCTTCCAATGATTTTTGCATTGCGTCGGCGCGGGGTTTAGCAACCGAAGTTCACTGCCGAGCGGCCGTAAAAGCAAGGGCCGCTCATCACCTAACTGATTCATTTATATCATTTGGTGCGATTTTTGACTGGACACATCTCTGCGGGATTTGCAGTATATATATATGCAAAGTATATACAAAGTAATCCTAACGGGTGTGACGCTAGCAGTTGCACCCCAAACATATGCGGACACATCATGCCTTGAACGGTTACAGATGGTTGAGCAGTTGGCGACCACGTTTGGAGAACTTCAAACCGCTCGGGGAATTCAAAATTCGCAGGCGATCTTAGAAATCTTCGCGTCGAAAGACGGAAACTGGACGGCAGTCATCACGCATATGAACGGAATGTCGTGCATTCTGGCCGCTGGAAAGAACTGGGAGCAGAGTACTCCGCTGCCAGGCGAAAAGACGTAGCAAAAGTCGGCGTTATTCGCCGACTTCTAAGTTCGTCGCGTGCTCCTTGCCGTTTCGACCGGTTTCGAGCTCGAAATTAATGCTTTGATTGTCCATCAAAGTCTTGAGGCCCGCAGCTTGCACCGCAGTGATGTGGACAAATATGTCTGATCCACCCGTATCAGGCACAATAAAGCCGTACCCCTTTGTTTCATTAAACCATTTTACTTTGCCGCTTGGCATATTCTAGTTCCTTACTCTAAGTCCGAGGTCCGTTATGGACCTCAGGTCAGTGTACAGATGACCGCGCAAAGAGTACCCTGTCTGCATGGTCTCTGTTACGCACAGATGGACACGGTCAGGGTGTAAAGCAAGGAATTTAGTCGTGCTTTTCAGAAAGTTGATGCGGAAACTTCGCGATGCAAATTGAGATAGTTGGCTTAAATGCCTGTGATACTTGCAAAAAAGCGCAAAAGGCGCTCACAACAGCAGGTTATAATGCCCAAATTTCGGACGTTAGAGTTCATCCTTTAGGCGCGGAGAGATTGCAGGGCCTGTATGATCTTTTCGGAGAAAAACTCGTGAATACGCGGTCCACAACTTGGCGTGGACTTTCTGATCACGACAGAGGGCGTCCCCATCTCTCGCTGCTGGAGGAGTATCCGGCGCTCATGAAACGCCCGGTTGTTACGGATGGAACAAGTACAACCTTGGGTTGGAGTGCGGATGTTCAAGCAGTTTGGGGCCTTTAGATCCCACGCGGCGTGCTATCCGACGAACGCTTTCTCAAGGACGAATTCCGCAGGCATGCTGTTGGAACCTTCTGTCAGGCCGGCGTCTTCACAGATGGCTTTCACATCCATATTCAGCCCCATGGACCCGCAGATCATGACACGATCCGTTTCCGGGTTGAGCGCGGGAAGATCGAGATCGGCGGCAAGCGTTCCGTCCGTAATTAGTTTCGTGATTCGTCCCATTTTCGGGCTCTCATCTCGCGTTGTGGTTGGATAGTATTTCAGTTTGTCCGCGAATTCGCCGATCAGCGGGTCTTCGTTCAGACCTTCGACAAGTTCGCGCCCATAGGTGAGTTCGGCCACCTCGCGGCACGTATGACAGAGGATGACTTCTTCATAACGTTCGTAAAGGTCCGGGTCCCGGATCAGGGATGCAAAGGGTGCGATCCCGGTGCCGGTTGCGATGAAGTACATACGTTTCCCAGGGAGGAGCGCATCAAGGACAAGCGTCCCAACGGGCTTCGGTCGTACAATGACCTGATCGCCGGGTTGAATATGCTGAAGCCGCGATGTGAGGGGGCCATCTTGAACTTTGATCGAGTAAAACTCCAACTCTTCGTCCCAAGACGGTGAGGCAATCGAATAGGCACGAAGCAGTGGCTTTCCATTGTCTCCCAAAAGCCCAATCATAACAAACTCGCCGGATCGAAAGCGGAGCGATTGTGGACGCGTCACACGAAATGAGAACAGACGATCTGTGAAATGCCGCACAGAGGTCACGGTTTGGGCATCAGGCAATACTGGTGTCGCAGGGGCGATATCGGTTGGGGCGTTCATCGGATTATCCTCTTTCCGAAACTGTATAGATATGTCGGCATATCAAAGTAAATCACAGACCGGCGCGCAGTCGGGCTTGGTAGTCATGGGCTTTCCAATCGGACCGAAAAAGCCATTGATCTTCAGGCTGCCGGGTCGCAAGGGCATCGTCAATTTCTACTTCGTCAAAGCCAGAGCGCCGCGCCATTGTGTATTGATCGGCCAAAACGTGACCAAAGGCCCGCAGCCGCCCCTCAAAGCCGAGTTGACGCAGGTGGCGTGCAATCGAAAACCCCCGTCCGTCCGCAGAAGACGGAAACGCTATGCGGATCATTTCAACAAACGGGAAGAACGGCAGAACCTGATCGGCGCTTGCTGTATTTGGGAGATCAAGCGCGTAGCCAGCGGCACGGTGCCAATTCGTTTCGGTCGCCTGATCCCAAGGGATGAAGCCTTTGTCCCAGTTTTCTTTGTGAAACCCCTTGTCTGTGACGATGACACTCATTCTGATGCTCCTTGTCGGATCGTGTGTCCATCCACGAAATGGATGCCGCATTCGGTTTTGTCTTGGCCGGCCCAGCGCCCCATACGATCTTCGCCTTTCGCCGTGCAGGGAAGGCATCCGATCGAGCGATAGCCCTTTGCAACCAAAGGATGTTGTGGAAGGCGATTATTGATCACATAGTCTCGAACGTCGTCTTTGGTCCAAAAGGCGAGTGGATTGATTTTGAGCCGCGTTTCGGTTTCTGCCTCGAAATGGGGAAGGTCCGCACGGTTCGCAGTCTGGAAACGCTTCCGCCCTGTGATCCACGCGTCGTAAGGTTGAAGCGCGTTTTGGAGCGGCGCGACCTTTCTGATATGGCAACACAGATCCGGGTCGCTCTGATGAAGCGCGTTTTGGGGATCCTCGGTTTCGAGTATGCCTGAACTTATCCGTTGCACATTGGTAAGCCCAAGCTCAGATGCGACATCTGCTTGGTACTGTAATGTTTCGGGGAAAAGCATTTGGGTATCAATCAACAAAACCGGAGCGTCCGGCGCGATTTTGGAAATCATATGCAAAAGTACCACCGACTCCGCCCCAAAGGATGACACAAGTGCCACGCGCCCAACCAAAGGATGGGTGAGCGCAGCCCGAAGAACATTGACCGCTGCATGATGCCGATAAAGATCGTTCAACAACTGCGCGCGTTCGCCCGCACCGACGTATTTTCCGCTGTCGAATGGCATTACTCTGCCGCCATAGCCTCTTCTGGATAGAGTGCCGCCTTGAAGGGCGCCTCACCGATACGACGATAGGTATCAATAAAGGTCTCCTCCGCACTTTGACGAAGATCAAGATAGCTGTGGATGAGCCGCTCAAGCGCAGGCATCAATTCCTCTGCACTGAAGCCCGGTCCAACGCGATCCCCAACAGCGGCCGTTTCCGAGCCATCACCTCCTAGCGTGATTTGGTAGTTTTCGACCCCCGCACGATCGAGGCCGAGGATCCCGATATGGCCCACATGGTGATGACCGCAGGCGTTGATACAACCGGAAATCTTGATTTTCAGTTGGCCAATTTCATGCTCAAGTTTCAGTTCGTCAAAGCGTGTTGCAATTTCCTGCGCGATCGGGATCGACCGTGCTGTGGCAAGTGCACAGTAGTCCATACCAGGGCACGCAATAATGTCAGAGATCAGACCGATATTAGCGGTGGCGAGACCCGAGGACCGAAGGGCCTGATAAACCGCCGGAAGGTCCGCTTTATGGACATGTGGAAGGATCACATTCTGTTCATGGCTGATCCGCAATTCGTCGTGGCCAAAGTCTTCGGCGATATCGGCAAGCGTGCGCATTTGATCGGAAGTTGCGTCCCCGGGTGTTGCACCATGCTTTTTCAAAGATACGGAAACGATCGCATAGTCCGCATTCTTATGTTGGGTCACATTTGTGTCGACGAACGAACGGAACAGAGGATCGGCGTTCAACGCTGTATCAAATGCGGACGTGTCCGCGCTTTTGAATTTGGGCGGGGCGAATGCCGCCTCAAGTTCCCCCAACAACACTTGATCTTGACCGCCGAAGGCCGCACGATTGATGGCAAAGCGTTCTTCGACCATATCTTGGATGGTCTCTATTCCGTTTTCATGAACGGTGATTTTGATGCGTGCCTTGTATTTGTTATCGCGGCGGCCAAGCGCGTTATAGACCTGTAGGATGGACTCGACATAAGGAAGAAGGTCCGCCTTTGGCAGGAAATCCCGGATTACTTTGCCGATCATCGGTGTTCGGCCAAGACCGCCGCCCACAACAACTTCGAACCCAGGTGCACCTGCTGCATCTCGCACCATGCGAAGACCAATATCATGGGCTTTTGTGACCGCCCGGTCATTGGGGGATCCTGTGATTGCGATTTTGAACTTTCGCGGCAGGTAGGCAAATTCGGGATGATCTGTGGACCATTGGCGCAGCAGCTCCGCTACAGGGCGCGGGTCTTCGATTTCATCGGCTGCGGCACCGGCAAAATGATCCGCCGTGACGTTTCGAATACAATTGCCCGAGGTCTGGATCGCATGCATCTCTACCTCGCCCAGCGCATCTAAGATATCGGGCACATCCTGCAATTTCGGCCAATTGAATTGAATGTTCTGCCGCGTCGTGAAATGGCCATATCCTTTGTCCCACCGATCGGCGATCATTGCGAGTTGACGCATTTTTCGGGCGTTCAGCGTCCCATAAGGGATCGCAATCCGCAGCATATAGGCATGAAGCTGCAGGTAGAGACCGTTCATCAGTCGGAGGGGTTTGAATTCATCTTCCGTAAGGGATCCATCAATGCGACGCTCTACCTGTGCGCGGAACTGCTTGTTCCGTTCCTGGATGAAGTTATTGTCGAATTCTCTGTAGCTGTACATGCGCTAATGCTCCGCTTGTTTGCCATGGGCGTAGTTGCTTGGGCCAGTGGTGCGGAACGCCTCTCTGAAATGAAGGGGTTCGACACCGCTCGGGCCCACTTTAGCGTCCGTGAGGTAGGGCCCAACGAAAAGATCGGGCCGTGCCTTTGCTTGGGCCAAAGCGGCCTCTGCCGCGTCTTCGTGTTCGAAGAGCTTCGCCTCCGCCAGAAGTGAGACCCATTTGGTGCCATCAAAATAGACAACGTCACCTTCGAGAAGGCGGGAGGCTGTTAAAACCTTGGGTGTAAACTTCTTGGCCATATCGCCCTCGCGTTTGACCATCTTATATGACGTTTGCACGAAAGAAGTAAATTCCTTCAATTTAAAGATCAGGCTTATTGCGAGGAATAAAAAACATCTATAATGTAAAAATTAGGAAAAAAATATTAATATATGGGAAATAGAAGAATGAACGTTCCGATCGATGGGTTAGACCGCAAAATTCTGTCTCAATTGCAAAGGGATGCATCCCAGTCGCTTGAATTGCTTGCGAAATCTGTTGGGTCGTCGAAGACGCCCGTTTGGAACCGCTTGAAGCGGTTGAAAGAGCAGGGGGTTATCCAAAAAGAAGTTGCGATCTTAGATGCGGACGCCCTCGGTCTTGAGACCTGTTTTTTCGTCTTGGTCCGAACATCCGAGCATGAGGCGGACTGGCAGGAACGGTTTTTGAAGGCCCTTCAGGATCGCCCCGAAGTGTTAGAGGCGCATCGATTGGCGGGGGATATCGATTATCTTTTGAAGGTGCGTGTGGCCAACGCCCGGGCCTATGACACGTTTTATCAGGCGTTGATTTCTGAAGTGAAGATTTTCAACGTCACAGCGCTGCTTTCAATGGAAGAAATTAAGATGACGACGGCGCTTCCTCTTTCGCTTTCGTAAGCGCGTTTGCCTTCTTTCGCACAAGCGTGCTCCGCAGGTCGTGCATAGCCAGCAAAAGCTCCTCAGAGATTTCTTCTGCCTCCTCATCGGTGGCTTGGGAGGTGAGCCAGTGTGCAGCCGATTTGATGTCGTCAATAAGTTGATCAATCGCGCTGTCCGCGCGTGCCTTTAAGTGTCGTTGCCGCTCAGCGATCCATTCCTCTATCTCTTTCGCTTCGTTGTCCGAGATTTCGGCATCGCCATGGGGGCGATACTCGCCCTTACGGATCGCAATGCTTGCGATCGGATGCATTTCCAACCGGTTCGATTTGTTCCGGGTATCGATGCGAAAGACCGCCGCCCCGTTTTCTCGGGTGCGGAAATAAAGACGACCGTGAAGGTCACGCATCGGTCAAACTTTCAAAAAAGCGCTTCATGCGCGTGGCCGCTTCAGACAAAGCCGCGTCCGATGCGGCATAGCTGAGCCGGAGATGCCCCGGCGTGCCAAAGGCAGAGCCGTGAACAAGTGCCACATCTTCATCATCCAAAAGAGCGAGAGAGACATCCTCGTCCGTCGAGAGAGTTTTCCCTGCAACCGTTTTCTTGCCGATTGCGCCCGCGATTGATGGGAAAACATAGAACGCGCCATCTGGAGTGAGGCATTCAACGCCTGGACAGTCGTTCAGGGCTGCTACGATCATGTCTCTGCGCGCATTAAACACTGGGACCGACATCGCGATATAGTCCTGTGGGCCAACCAAGGCTGCTGCTGCGGCCGCCTGAGAAATGGAAGAGGGGTTTGATGTGCTTTGCGATTGAACAGACTTCATGGCTTTGATCAAAGGCGCAGGCCCGCCTGCATAGCCGATCCGCCAACCGGTCATCGCATAGGCCTTTGAGACGCCGTTAACGGTCAAAACGCGGTCTTTCAAATCGGGCGCCACAACGGCCATTGTCGCAAACGAGACGCCGTAGACGAGATGTTCATACATGTCGTCACACATGACCCAAACATGGGGGTGACGGCACAAAACCTCAGCAAGGCCTGCAAGGGCTTCTGCAGAATAGACCGCACCACTTGGATTCCCTGGAGAATTCAGCATCAGCCATTTCGTTTTTGGTGTGATTGCAGCCTCAAGCGCGTCGGGTGACAAAATGAATTTATCTTCGGCAGTTGTTTGAATGGTGACGGGTGTTCCGCCGCACAGGCCAACCATATCGGGGTAAGACACCCAATGTGGCGCCTGGATGATGACCTCGTCACTGGGGTTTAGTGTGGCCATCAGCGCGTTGAAAATCACCTGCTTGCCGCCTGTTGATGCGATGACGTCGTCACGAGTGAAGGTGAGCCCATTCTCTCGCGAAAATTTCTCAATGATCGCATCTTTTAGAACGGGGGTCCCGTCGGGTGCTGTGTACTTCGTTTCACCCGCATCCATTGCCGCTTTTGCGGCATCCTTTATGGTCTCGGGCGTATCAAAATCTGGTTCACCTGCACTCAGCGCAATGACATTGCGCCCAGCCGCGCGGAGTTCAGCCGCTTTCGTAGAAATGGCAATCGTCTGCGACGGTTTCAGGTTTTGAACGGTTTGAGACAGGATGGACATTGTATCGCCTTGAGTTTTCAATCGTCATCGTATTACGCGGTTTTAGGCGCAACTCAACCGAAGGCCGACATGGAAGACCCAATCAATCGTCTTAAACGCCTGCGCATACGATCCTGGCGCCGCGGAACAAAGGAAATGGATTTGTTCTTTGGTCGGTTTGCGGACGCCCACCTGGATAGATTGGATTCGCAGGCCTTAGATGATTTTGAGGCCCTCCTGATGCAGGAAGATCCGCATGTCATGAGCTGGGTTACACGCCAAGAACCCTGCCCGAGCGAATATCGAGCAATGGTTGATCGTTTGAGAACCTACGCTGAAAGCCTTTCTCCTTAGGCCTTTGCACTTTGTTTACGCTTGGCCGGTAACACGTTCCAAAAGACGGGAGTCTATTGGGCATGGTAATGGAAATGGCACACGTATCGTCGGACCCAGGAAAACGTTTGTTAAGATATGAACGCGGTTACTTAGAAACGCTGTCTCTGATCGAGCGTCTCCACCGGCTGTTGCTGGATGTGATAAAAGATGATTTTGAACGCTCTGGCGCATCTGATGTGAATGCGGTTCAGGCGTTGCTTCTTTACAATATTGGAGACAGCGAATTGACCGCAGGGGAACTGCGCTCAAAAGGATATTACCAGGGGTCCAATGTGTCGTACAATCTCAAGAAGATGGTCGAACTCGGATATATCCATCACGAACGCTGCGTCGTAGATCGACGCGCTGTGCGCATTAAGCTCACCGAAGATGGGCAAGAAATTCGGGAGCGCGTTCGTGCGCTCTTCGAACGGCAAATAAAACTCATTTCGGACATGCCTTTATACACGACAGACGAAGTGGCCGCACAAACGGACATGCTTCGGCGTTTAGAGCGGTTCTGGGCCGAACAAATCCGCTTTATATACTAATTAGAGATCAAAAAATCGGCAATTTGCCTCCGATGCGCAAAAGTGAGGCTGTCATTTTATTTCGATTATGTTACCAGTTTTCCACGGGCTGGGGGTTCTTCGGTCGCTGTAATTGGGTGAATAATGGCACGCTTTGAACGGGCAGACGTTTTCGAAGCGGACGGAGACTCCGCGTTTCCGGTCGGCGATATCCTTCGTGGTGAACGTGCGACGATCGGCAAATCCCTTGAGGATGTTCAACGGGAACTGCGGATTAAATCCGAATACATTGATGCAATCGAGAATTTGGACACGTCCATTTTCGAAACCCCTGGATTTGTTTCCGGGTATGTTCGATCTTATGCCCGCTATTTGGGCCTGAACCCCGATGAGGTCTTCCACCGTTTTTGTGACGAGGCACAGTTTTCGCCCCCTGTTCGGCTCGAGACTACATCTGCGCGCGTTGCGAAAAAACCAAGCGGGCTTTCGGGTGCGGCTTTTGCCGGACACAGCAACCTTGAGAAAGAACGTTGGTGGGAACGGATATCGCCCTCGGCGATTGGGTCTCTTGCGGTGCTTCTTTGTATTCTCGGCGGCTTGGGAGCGGGCGGATACTATGTTTTTACTGAAGTACAGCAAGTGCGCCTGGCACCCACACCCATTGCGCCCACGATTGCAGATGCAGGCCCAGAGCTAAATTCTAGCGGTGCGGCGACCGTCGAGGTGAGTGCCATCGCCACCACCGAGGAAGAGGTTTCTTCGCCGCTTGTCCCTGTAACTGAGTTTTACCGCCCGGAATTGCTGTCCACACCCGTTGTGGCCCCCCGTGACGGGCCGATTTCACAAATCGCTATTGGTGAGGACTTGCGCGGAACAGTTGATACCGGCAGCGCAGAAAGTGCTGAGAATGCGCAAACACCGCAGGTGACAGTGGATGTGGCCACGGGTATCGAGGTGTTTGCGAAAGAACCTGCTTGGATTTCCGTGTCTGTTCCAAATCAAGGAACGCTTTTTGAACAAATACTTGAGGCAAACACACGATATCGCGTGCCTGAAACCGTCTTGAACGCGGTTTTAAGAGCGGGGAATTCGGGTTCGGTATACCTCGTGGTTGACGGAACCGCGTTCGGCCCCTTGGGCGACAGCACGCGTGTGGCCAAGAATGTGCCACTCAACGCCAATGATATTACCCAAACCTATGCGTCGACCTCTGATCCAATCGGATATGATCCGAATGCGACGCCAGTGAATGTTGCCCAGACGCAATAATCCGTGTCAGTTAAGCAGAAACTGTCTAATACTCTAGACAGATAGGGAGCGGGCGATGGACACAAACCACATTCGACCTTGGCGAAATATATATCGTCGAAAAAGCCGTCAGATCATGGTGGGACCTGTGCCTGTCGGCGGCGACGCACCGATTTCGGTTCAGACGATGACCAATACGCTGACCACGGATGTTGAGGCAACGGTGAAGCAGGTAAACGCCTGCGCAGAGGCCGGTGCGGATATTGTCCGGATATCGGTGCCCGATATTGAGTCGAGCACAGCGCTCAAATCGATTGTTCCTCAAGTGGAAGTGCCCATAGTTGCGGACATCCATTTTCACTACAAACGAGCGATCGAAGCCGCCGAGGCCGGCGCGGCCTGCTTACGGATCAACCCCGGTAACATCGGATCGGAAGATCGGGTAAAGGAGGTCATCAAGGCGGCGCGAGACTACGGGTGTTCGATCCGTATTGGGGTCAATGCGGGGTCGCTGGAAAAAGACCTTCTCGAAAAGTATGGAGAACCGTGTCCAGAAGCGATGATCGAAAGTGGGCTTAACCACATTAAGATTCTGCAAGACAACGATTTTCACGAGTTCAAGATTTCGGCGAAAGCGTCAGATGTTTTCTTGGCAGCAGCAGCTTATCAGGGGCTTGCCGACGCGACCGATGCCCCCATTCACCTTGGCATTACCGAAGCAGGTGGCCTGACATCTGGAACGATTAAGTCGTCCATAGGGCTGGGAAATCTGCTTTGGATGGGCATTGGGGACACAATGCGCGTCAGTTTGTCCGCGGACCCCGTTCAAGAGGTCAAAGTCGGATTTGAAATCTTGAAGGCACTTGGCCTGCGCCACCGCGGCGTAAACATCATTTCATGTCCATCCTGTGCTCGCCAAGGTTTTGACGTGATCAAGACCGTTGAAAAATTGGAAGAACGTTTGGAGCACATCAAAACGCCGATGTCGTTGTCGATCATCGGTTGCGTGGTCAATGGGCCCGGAGAAGCGTTGATGACCGATATTGGTTTTACCGGCGGCGGTAAGGACAGCGGTATGGTCTACGTGGCTGGGAAGCAAGATCACAAACTCGACAATGAAAAAATGGTCGATCACATCGTCGATCTTGTCGAAAAGCGCGCCCAAGAAATCGAGGCCGATAAGGCGCATATTGAGGCCGCAGAATAGTGTCAAAGATTGCTTGGATCGGGGTATCTGCGTTCGCCATATTTCTTGTTGCGGGGGCATGGGTTCGATTTGCGCCGAGCCACCCAGAGACCTGGCATGTTGATCCCGACACTGTGCAAAAGACAGCGAAACCAAATCAATACTTGGTCAGCGACAGCAGCGATGCAGACGAACCCCCTGTCGTACTCCCAGTTTCATCAGATACGCTTTGGGAAAAGATCACCGAGATCACATCCGCTGACAGCAGTATTCAACGTCTGTCCAGTAGCGCGGATCGCAATCTGGTGACGTATATCGTCCGAACCCCTCTGATGAAGTATCCCGATTTTCTATCTTTGAAAGTGATCGAAAGGGACGGCCAGGCCGTTCTCTCGATCTATTCGCGGTCTCGGTTTGGCTACCGTGACTTCGGCAAAAATGCGGAGCGGGTACGCGCTTTCATCGACATGTTGTCCAACTAATGTTCTAGCGTGAGAAACCTCTACGAGGTGAGGCAATCTTCGGACAATTCCCGCCACATCGGGTTGTTAAGGGACATTTCGCATCGCGCGGTAAACCGGCGTCCACTGATCTCCATACAGCGTGTCTCCCCCAACTCAACGCGTGAACCGGTTTTGTCGGTGCAGTAACACTCGATCTGCTTTGTTGTCGTTTCCGGACTTGCAATAGTTGCAAAGCACATTGCGATGGCGATTAACACAAATCTCTTCATAGGAAGAGCCTAGCAGCCGAAAATCGATCTGTCACTTCACACTTGACGCCGATGCGTGCCCACGCAAGGTGCGCGCCCATGATCCCCGAAGACAAACTCGCATCGATTACACAGCATTTCGAATATCTGGAGCAGAAACTCGCTTCGGGAGATGCCAGCAACGACTTTGCGCAAACGTCCAAGGAATACGCGGATCTAAAACCTGTGGTCGATGCGATTCGAACGTACCAACAGATGAAGGCAGATTTGGAAGAAGCCGCCGACATGCTGGCGGATCCGGAGCTAAAGGAACTTGGAGAGCAAGAGATCGCACGCCTAAAGGAGGCCCTTCCTACGGCCGAAGAACACCTTCAGATCGCGCTCGTGCCAAAAGATGAGGCGGACAGTCGCGCAGCGATCTTGGAGGTGCGCGCCGGAACGGGTGGAGATGAAGCAGCCCTCTTTGTCGGGGACCTGGTGCGCATGTATCAAAGATACGCGGAAGCGAACGGGTTTCGTTTTTCGATCATTGAGGCGGCGGAAACGGAATTGGGTGGGTATCGAGAGTTTATTGCGAATATTGAAGGCGACCAAGTCTTCGGCAAACTTAAGTTTGAATCCGGAGTGCACCGTGTTCAACGGGTGCCCACCACCGAAAGTGGAGGTCGCGTCCATACGTCTGCGGCGACGGTCGCCGTCCTGCCGGAGGCTGAAGACGTCGATATCGACATTCCAACGCAAGACATTCGGATTGATACTATGCGGGCCTCGGGTGCGGGTGGCCAGCACGTCAACACCACGGACTCTGCGGTTCGCATCACACATATTCCCACCGGGCTTGTCGTGACCAGTTCAGAGAAGTCCCAACACCAAAACCGTGCGATCGCGATGCAAGTTCTGCGAACGAAGTTATACGATCTTCAGCGCCAACAGTTGGCCGAAGAACGTGCGGCCAATCGTCGGGAACAAGTTGGGTCCGGCGATCGTTCAGAGCGGATACGAACCTACAACTTCCCGCAAGGGCGATTAACGGATCATCGAATTAATCTCACACTCTACCGCTTGGATCAGATCATGGATGGCGATTTGAGCGAGATTATCGATGCGCTGACGGCCAATGATCAGGCCGAAAAACTCGCAGAGATGAACCTATCTTGACGGTGTCGGAGGCCCTTGAATGGGGTGCAACTTGCTTGGATGGCAAAAACGGGCGCGGCGACGCGAGACGACTTTTGTTTTCCGATTTGGTTACAGAAGGCAGCGATCGCGATCTGACCTCCGAGGAATTTGATCGATTTAAAGACCGGATACAGGCGCGTATGCGGGGCCAACCCGTCGCGCAAATCATCGGGTACCGAGACTTCTGGAAAAGCCGTTTTATCGTCACCGGCGATGTTCTCGACCCACGACCCGAAACGGAACATATCATCGAAGCTGCGCTTACACTTCCGAACGTCACACGGATTTTGGACCTTGGGACGGGGTCGGGGGCGATCGCGCTTTCGCTCGCTCAAGAATTCCCAGAAGCGCATGTCGTCGCCACCGATATCTCGCGATCTGCTCTCGATATCGCTCGCCAGAACGCAGAGGAGCTGGACCTCACAAGCCGTGTTACATTCGTTGAATCCTGCTGGTACGCGACCCTCTCAGACACTTTCGATCTCATCGTTTCAAATCCTCCGTATATAGCGCAGGACGAGATGGCGGAATTGTCTGCGTCGGTCAGGGATTTCGAGCCGCATCTTGCACTCACCCCGGGGGGTGATGGACTTGAGAGTTATCGAATTATTTTTGAAGGCGCTCCTGAAGCGTTGCGAGGCCGAGGCGATATCATTCTCGAGCACGGCGCAGCGCAGGCTAAAGCGGTCTCTGACATTGCCGAGAACGCGGGTTTTTTTCGACAAAGTCTAATCAGAGATCTCTCCGGACTGGACCGCGTATCGCATTTTTGCGGGAAATGAGCTTTGCACTTGATGCATCAAGTGCTTTCTTGTTAAATGTGAGGTGATGAGGCTGCGCTTGATGCGCCCCGCAAATGTCCCAGACAAGGTACACTGTTTCATGAGATCTTCGAACAAGTCGCGTTCGCGCAATAAAAACAACAATCGCCGCGGAAATGTTGGCAACGTCGTAAATCGTGTTTTCGATTCATCGGGGCCAGAAGGGAAAGTTCGGGGCACACCCCAGCAAATTATTGAAAAATATAACCTTTTAACGCGTGATGCCCAACTTGCGGGGGATCGGGTCAACGCAGAGAATTTTGCACAGCATGCCGAGCACTATCAGCGGCTCCTGTCTGAGGCGCAGCGTGAAATGGCGGAACGTCAAAAGGCGCAAGAGGCACAGCGTGCCCAACAGGCCCAACAGCGTGCGGAGCAAGAAGATCAACCCACGTCCGATTCAAACCATGGGGATACCGACAACACTCTCGCAGCTGAGGACGGCGCAAATCCTCTTGCCACCGCAGATGACGAAACGCCGGAGAGCTCGCTTGTTGTTGAAACGCCCGAAGCCTCTGCTTCGACCGAAGACACACTGGCCTAACTAAAGGGCCAAAGAAAGCCGGCAGAACTCCTCCACTGTGAGCGTCTCGCCACGTCGCGTCGGGTCAATTCCAGTCGCTTCCAAGGCATGTTCAACACCTGATGCTACCCTCTTTAGGCTTGATCGCAGCATTTTGCGTCTTTGACCGAAAGCTGCTGCTGTAATGTGTGAAAGCCGGACTACGTTTGCGTCATATTTTGGCCTGTCCAAGATATCTATGCGAACGACGGCAGAATGAATTTTTGGCGGCGGGGTGAAAGCCTGCGGGGGCAGCGTCATAACTATCCGCGCGTCTGATCGCCATTGGCAGAACACGGATAGTCGCCCATAGGCCTTGGTTCCAGGGACCGCCACAATTCGGTCTGCGACCTCCTTCTGAAACATCAAGACGAGGCGTTGCCAAGGTGGCGGCCAAATGTCGGGGCTCATCCAACGAATAAGAAGCTCGGTTCCAATGTTGTATGGCAGGTTACTGACGATATGTGTTGGTCTGGGATCCAAGCATACGGCATCTAGACGCAACGCATCCTCAGAAATGACGTTGAGTTGTCCCGGATAAGCCTCACTAATTTCTGAAAGCGCACCCAGACATCTCTCGTCTCGTTCAATTGCAGTCACATGGGACGCGCCAGACGCGAGAAGGCCGCGCGTCAAGCCACCCGGGCCTGGCCCAATTTCAAGGACGTTAGCCTCGCGCAGGTCCCCCGCTTGGCGCGCGATCTTTGCGGTGAGATTAAGGTCGAGTAGGAAATTTTGTCCCAGAGACTTTTTTGCGCGAAGATCATGTGCCTCAATCACATCGCGCAGTGGGGGCAGGGGATCAATTGACACAATGCGCCATCTTTTCGGCCAAGCTGACGGCCGCAAGGAAACTGTCTTCGCGCGCACGACCCGTTCCGGCAATGTCAAAAGCGGTGCCATGGTCGGGTGATGTGCGGACAAACGGAAGTCCGAGCGTGGTATTAACACCCTCGTCGAAGGCAAGGGTTTTTACAGGGATCAAGGCCTGATCGTGATACATGCAAATCGCAGCATCATATTGCGACCGAGCTTTGCTGTGAAATAAGGTATCTGCTGGATAGGGGCCTGAGATTTCAATTCCGCTCGTGCGCAGCGTTTCAATCTCTGTTTGTATCCAGTCGCGCTCTTCTGTTCCGATTTTACCATCTTCCCCAGCATGTGGATTTAGCCCCGCGACGACCAGCTTCGGGTTGGATAGGCCGAACTTCTTTTGCAAATCGCCATGGGTAACAGTTATTGTTTCACGAAAAAGGTCGGGCGTCAGTTCGCTCGGAACATCCTTTAACGGAATATGAATGGTCACGGGAACCGTCCGCAGGCCGGGGCCCACCAACATCATGACCGGTCGCCGCGCGCCCGACAAATCGGCGAGAAATTCTGTATGACCAGGGAAGGCGAATTGCGCCCCATCCTTCAATACGGCTTTATTTATAGGTGCTGTTACCATTGCCTGAAACTGGCCCGAAAGACATAACGACGTGGCGTGTTCGAGAACTGAGATTATTCCTGACGCGTGTTTTGGATTGGCCTCGCCCGGAACACGTGCATCTTCAAATGGTATGTTAATAAACGGGACAATGTTTGGGTCCGCGGGGGATGGCGTCAGAAGATCACTCTCCGTAAATTGAAAATCCACGCTCAGCTCTGACGCGGTCGCAAGAAAATGGTCAATGTCGCCGACGATCGTGAATGGCTTTCTCTGTGACCTTACAAGGGATTTCAGGATGATTTCTGGGCCAATTCCATTCGGATCGCCGCAGGTGACCAGAAGGCGCGGCATTAAAAGCGCGTAATCGTCGCGTTCCCGATCAGCTCTTGGAGGTAGGCATCGCCAAAGCTCTCGACCCTTTGATTTCCGAGTAGACTTCGCAATCTCACAAGCGCGTCTTCTTGCAAGTCGCTCTCTCGCGAACAAACCATGACAATTTCATATCCTCCGTTGGATGCAGGTACGACTTTCGCCTCGTTCAAGTCCAAATCCGCAAGAACCGAGCGGTAGCGCGGAGGTGCTGCGCGTTCGAGCAGTGTGGTTAAAATGTATAGGTTCTCTGCCAGGTCATTTGCATCTGCACGCAAGTCGTTACACGTATCGACGTCGTTTAGAATTTCGCGTGCCTCGCTCAGCGCATTCTCGTTGTTCGCGCCGAGAAGCGGAACAGTCATATATTCGATGGTCGTCGGCGTGATCGCTTCGGAGTTTGTTCGAATACCTCTCAGCTGAAATAGCGCCATGGCGTTGCCGACCTCGACCGGGTCAGAAAGGCTTCCGACGCCGGCAGCGATTAGGGGACCAACGACATCCTCGCCGAGTGCGTTAATGGAAATCCAATCTCGCAAGCCACCTTCCGCTGCCGTTGGCGTTTCTGAGTACTGGGCAGCAAGAACTGCAAAATTTCCACCATTTACGATTTCTCGCCGCAGGGATGCCGCAAGTTCTGCAGCACCTTCTTGCCCACGGCTTGCATACGGAAGAACAATTTCGGCCAAACGCAGTTCAATAGCCTGTTGGTTCGCGGTTCCCAGGGCAAGAGATGTGTTGAGTTCGGCGTCTGTAACCGCGCCTCGAAACGCAAACCGAGAGGACAGGACCTGCCGCCAGTAGAGGCCGGCCTCAATGAAATCCTCGTATGTTTCTCGATAGATACCTTGCGCTTCAATAATTGAAATAAGCTCTTCGGCAGACAGATCCCCGCGAGAGGCGAACTCTTCCATGCCTTGAAAAACATCGTCTTGCGACACCGACACCCCTTGTTGTCGCCCGGCTTCAATCCGAATGCGATCTTGGATCAGCTGTTCTTCGGCGAGCGCCCGAAGATTGCCCGTTGCGCCTAAAAAGGCCAGAAAACCTTGCCGCTGTTCCAGATCGAAAACGGTTATCACAGTGTCGTTCACGCGTATTGCGGGATCAAACGGGTTCGCATGATATGGTCCTGCGAACAAAACACTCATCGTCCAAATGGCAATGATGTAACGACCTATTTTCCGCATCCTCGGCTCCTCCCCGGTGCGCTTGTTTCTGCCCCAAATCCCAAAAGTTCAATGCTCAAGTTAAACTCACGTTCGGCTTCGTCGCTGCTGCCCGTAGCATAATCCAATGTCAGACCGAAATCGAGAAGAACACACTCGTTTCTAAAGGAGGCCCCGAAGAACTGTTCGATCGGTTCGTCTCTTTCGAAGTCCTGGGATATGTCTGATCGTATCGTCCATCGCTGATTTGCGCGATATCCAACCGCAAGCCCGAGCTGGTTCTGTGTCTCATTGCTATTTTGTATGACATCGTCTTCGAGGAAGACATAATCCAGATCAACGGCCCACCGCTCTGATATAAAGGTGAGTTGGGTTTCATATTTGGACACTTCGAAATCTCGTCCAATAAGGGTGCGATTTGTTAGGGCCAATGCCGTTCCAAAGTCTAATGTCACAGCTAGAACCGTATCTGAGTATCGAGAGTTTAAGCCCGTCACGAATGCATCAGAGAACTGATTAAGGTCCTCTGTGCGAAAAACCTGCCCAAGACTTACACCGAGGCGCCAGTCATTGGGGGATTGGTACAAATAGCGGATCCCGATATTGGCGCGCGATCCAACTTCAACAGCGTCAAAGCCGGGGAATCTGTTCAACTCAAAAAGGTTACTCTCTTCAAATTCAAGTTGGACCGAGTCCTCGTTCGGTACGTCCTGGGTATCATCCGGGGTCCAGATTAATTGTGCAATCGGCTCTATCAAACTCCGCCCGCCACCCCCATGGGACTTCACCAGCGGATATCTGAACGTGGTTGCGAGTGTCGGAACAAAATAGTCATATTCGCCATCGCTCACGAGGCTGCTGTTCTCAACGTCATACACCGATCCTTCAGCGCGCGCGGTTAGGGTTGTCGATAGTCCTCGACGGGAAATGAACTGGCGCTCTAGGGTCAGGCGACCGCCCAGCCGACTGGTCCGTTCATCTGTGTCGCGTGCGATTGTAACCGACTGTAGTTCGGACCGAAGGTTCCACCCAAAGCCGATGTCGTCGGATCGTGACGCATAAATTTCAGGAAAGACAAACGGGATGTCGGACGTATCTTCGTCGTCGCGGAGTGATTGAGTGATAGAAGCGGCAGTCTCGAAATAGGATATGGGGGTTGTTTTTGAAATCTTCACCTCGTTGTTCAGCCGGTCTTCATCGCCAAATCCAAACTCCTGTCGGAATGTACGGTCCGACGTCGACGTGAAATCAAATTCGAGTTGAAAGTCTCGGTCCAGATCGAAAAAACCCTGCAAGGCTCCAAAGCTCCGAAATGGGGCCGAGTCCAAGGGATCAATGGCGGCCGCCGCGCCGGTGGCGATTAAGGCGCCATTTTCAAAGAGCTGCCGATACTCTCCTTCAAATACAAGTGCTCCGCCAGTTGTGACAAAAGATGTAACCGTTGCATCTGCATGGTCGCCCAAGACCAAGTAGTAGGGGATCTCAATTCCAACACCAAGCGTGTCCGACGTTCGAAACGCAGGCACAAGCACCCCAGAGGCCCGGCGCACGGACGGGTCCGGCGTTCTCAATCGCGGTGCATAAAAGACTGGAATGCCCAGAAACTCAAACACTGCACCCGTGAAGTAGAGCTCGCGCGCGTCTGTGTCATGCGCAACTTCTTTCGCGCGTATTTGCCAAAATGGCGGACCGTCATCGCATAACTCGCAACTTGTCGCGATGCCGCGTCGAAGTGTTGCGAACTGTGGGTCCCGTCGTTCGAGTTCTGTTGCAAGTATCTGAAATTGTCCCGCAAGAAGCAAAGTCACGTCACGAAACACACCCGTTTCGAGCGTGTCTGCAACGTCGGCCGATTCTGCGGTCAGAACTGAACCATCGGATGTTGTGAGTTTGATACTGTCTGGAAACGAGATCGAGCCCGTCCGCCGATTGTAAATAATCGACGACGTCTCCAGAATGTCTCCGCGGTACTCTACGACCACGTTTCCTTCTGCGCGGATCGTATTTCCATCACCGTCGACCGTGATCCGGTCCGCCACCAACCCAACGGTGTCTTGTGCAGACACCGGAGGCGCAAAGACGCTCAGAAAGACACCGGCTGTGCAGAGCGCCACACTTAACCATCTTCGCAGCGCAAAAGCCATGCAAGTCCCCCAAGAAGCGCCGCCAAAGGAGGCGACCACGTCGCAATGAAGAGCGGTACTTCACCGACCTCCCCGAATGTTTGGGCCGTCCTTTGAAAGAAGAAAAGAAAAAATCCAAGGGAGACCGCACCGATCACCGCGAGCCCCCGGTTTCCAACGCGTCCAGATTGAACAGTAAATATCGCGCCGATCAAAAACATCGCGACATAAAGGATAGGCGCCGCGAGTTGTGAGAAATAGTGTGAACGATGCGAGAGCGATGACGAACCGGAGCGTTCCAACGTGTCAATCTCTTTCGGGAGATCCCAAATCGAAAGTGTTTTGGCCTGCGGTTGCCCCGCGACAATCTGATCGGCAGAGAGCGTTGTTGAAATCCGAAGCACTCCGCGGGTTGTCGCCGTCAGTTCCGGGTTTTCAACAATCTTTGTGAAATCCCAAACTTTTGCGTTTGAGAGGATAAGATCACCATTGTTGAGAAAGGCATTCTGCGCTTCAAATCGTTCCGTCAGGCGCCCATCGGTGCTGAAGCGAAACAAGGTAACATCTTCTAGGCGCCGCCCATTTTGCGCGCTCCCGGCTGCATTGAGGACAGTAATTTGATCGTCATTCGCTTCCCGGAGCCACAAACCACTGCTCGTGACCTGCAAACGATTTTCTAAGTTGTTGGAAAACTGAGCCCGGGCACTGTCGAATTGGAGTATTGTTCTCCCGGCCCAGGGTCCAAGGCTGATGACCACGGCAAATGCAATGAGAGCGGTCAGGACAATCGGGCCCAGAAGTGCCGCAAGGATTGGGCGCCCAACGGCACGGACGATAACGAACTCGCTTGATTTCGTAAGTCCCATACAAAAGATCATGCTCGCGATGAGTATTATAAGGGGGAATACCGTCACAATAATGTCTGGAACCCGCAGCGATGACAGCCATACGGCATCAAGAATGCCGATTGTTTCGGACCGTATCGATCCCAGTACATCCAACGTATCGACCGTCAAGACCAGGACAAGGACCACACAGAACACAAGACCGAGACTGCGCGCAAACCGAAGTACAATGTAAAAGTCCAACGTCATCCTGCAACCCGCCTGGCGTTTTTCGATGCGGCAATCGCAATCAGAAGCCCCGTAAAGACAACCAATACCAAGACCGGCACATACATGGACACGCCGGGAAGGTTCTCGTTGTTGACCAGTCGGGTCATATTGCCCCGCGCCGTCTCTACAAAGATGAAGACAGCCGAAGAGAGGATTAGGTTGAAGGTATATCCTTGACGCCGATAACCGCTCACAAGCAATGACATCGCTGCAAAAATCGGCGTTATAATGGCGAAAAGGGACAGTCCAAATCGTTGATGGAACTCGCCCCATTCACGGTGTCTAGAAAATTCAGTATCTCCGTTAACGAGTGCAACGGAACTGAACTCGCGAATTCGGCGGTTTCGATCATCTGGGTTTCGCTGAAGATCGGAGAGGTTGTAGGATAATGTCTCAAACTTCAAGGTCGACAGTTTTCCTGTTTCGATGTCGAGAACTTGCGTCGTTCCATCCAGAAGAAGCAGACGGGATTGGCCATCCTGCATTACGAACTGGCCCGTCTCAGAAAAATATGTTTGGCGCTGTGTGGCATCGGACCTGTCGTCAATGAAAACGTCACCAAGCCCGCCATCAACTTCGACTGTGCCAAAGTAGACCGTGATGTCCCTGTTTGGGGACAGGAAGCGGGCCTCTTGTGCGAGGCGTGCGGCCAACGCCCCCCGCATCTCGGCGCGTTGATCTTCGATGACCTTCGTGGACCAAGGCGTTACGAAATTTGTGAGCAGCCCCAAAATAAGTGCACATATCAAACCAAAAACAAAGAATGGAACCAGATTGCGGAGGGGGCTTTGCCCGGCTGTCATCATCACGACGAGCTCGGAGTTGTTGTAGAGCGCGTTGGCCAAGTAGAGGCTTGCGGCAAAGCCAGCGACAGCAAGTATCAACTGTATGGACTGAGGCAGGAGCAGCAGCGAAAACGCAAGAAACACGCCCCCTGATTGTCCGTTATCCACAACAAAACCGATCACCCGAAGCGCGGCGTTCAACCAAAATAACGCCGCAAAAACGACCGTAAAGAAAAGAAACGGACCGATCAGCTGCTGCAGAATATATCTATCCAGAATTGGCATTCGTTCCCCTTCGCCATGCTCTTTAGAGAGAATTTGAAAGGTGTAACAGGGGCTATGGATGCTCCGGCAAGTTCGCGCTACGTGTTTTGCAACAACATGATTGGAGAACACTATGACACACCCGCCAGAGCTTTTGGAGTTGGATCTAAATACCCTTAAAGAGCTGGAGGGCACTGTTGTCGTCTTCGCCAAAGCAGGTGGAGCGTCCGACCGAGCGTTCCGTAAGGTCAACAGTTTGACGCGTGGACAAGTCCTCCGCGTCACCGAAGCGGACGAATTTGATAAAACACCTACTGGTGCGGTTCACAAAATTTCAGTGCCGTCCAATCTGTCTGCCAAGGCCGTTCTTATTGTAAAGCTGGGAGAAAAACCCTCCGAAACTCAGATGCGACGCGCTGGTGCCAAGGCTATGGCCCAAGCCGAAGGTGACACGGTGCATCTCCTCCTTCCAAACACAAAGCATATTTCAGCGTTTGTTCAGGGGGCGTCCCTTCGGGACTACGCGTTTACTGCGCACAAATCCGATGCGGAAGACACACATAAAAACCTGAAGGTTTACACCACGTCGAAAGACAACCTAGAGGCAGATCTTGGCGCGCTGAATGCCGAAGTGGAAGGTGTTCGTTTCACGCGAGATTTGGTGAATGAGCCCGCAAATGTTTTGACAACAACCGAGTTCGCCGACCGTCTGTTGGCGCTGTCCGACCTTGGGCTCAGCGTTAGGGTGATCGAAGAAGCCGAGATGGAAACCCTCGGTATGGGGTCGCTGCTCGGGGTTGGGCAAGGGTCCGAAAGCCCATCAAAGATCGTTGTGATGGAGCATATGGGCGGCGGAGACGAGGCCCCGCTTGCATTGGTGGGCAAGGGCGTGGTCTTTGACACGGGCGGCATCAGCTTGAAACCCGCATCCGGTATGGAAGACATGACAATGGATATGGGGGGCGCCGGGGTCGTGGCGGGTGTTATGAAAGCCTTGGCTTTGCGTAAGGCGCCCGCAAATGTTGTCGGCCTCGTTGGCCTTGTGGAAAATATGCCAGATGCGCGGGCGCAACGCCCTGGCGATGTGGTGAAGTCGATGAAGGGCGATACAATCGAAGTGATCAACACCGACGCGGAAGGGCGTTTGGTTCTGGCAGATGTGCTCTGGTATGCGCAAGAAACATACGCCCCATCAGGCGTTATTGATTTGGCGACGCTTACGGGTGCAATCATCATCGGCCTTGGCCATGAAAATGCGGGTGTCTTTTCCAACGATGATGCATTTGCGGATCGCTTCCTCTCGTCGGCCACTGCAGCGGATGAAGGAGCCTGGCGGATGCCACTTGGCAAAGCCTATGACGACATGCTGAAATCACGGATCGCTGACATTAAGAACGTCGGTGGACGCGCGGCCGGATCAATCACGGCGGCACAGTTCTTGCAGCGATTTATCAAGGATGACGTGCCTTGGATTCATCTCGATATTGCGGGTGTTGCATCGGTGAAATCCGCCACCGCCTACGCCCCGAAGGGGGCGACGGGTTGGGGCGTGCGCGCCTTGAACCGCATGATTGACGACCACTTCAGCGGCTGATGGAAGTTCACTTTTATCAGCTCTGGTCATCTCCGCTTCCACGGGTCATCTATGACCTTTCAACGCGCTGTCTCGATCATGGATGGCGCGTAAATATCGTCGCGCCCAAGCAGGTCGCGGCGATAGATACCGCGCTCTGGACCTTCGACGATATGGTGTTCTTCCCGCATGGAACCGAAAGTGATGATCGGGCGTCGGAACAGACTGTGGTACTTTCCGACGAACCGACCCTGGTGAATCAGGCGCAGGCGCTTATTCTCGCCGGAATGGCCGATATTTCGTCCAAGACGGTGGCCGGATTTGAACGTGTTTGCGTGATCTTTTCAGGTCAAAACCCTGATGAGCTTGGTAACGCGCGTACTGGGTGGAAACAGATTACGGGCGATGGGCATATTGCCAAATATTGGTCGCAAGAAAGCGGCGCGTGGGACCTGAAAGCCTCTAGCGACGGAGGATAAGGCGGTCCCCGGCGATCGTGATTTCGCGGAACCTCTCCAGATATGTCATTCCAAGGAGCGACGCGTTGAGCTCCCCGCCATTTACGAAGGCGCGCACACGCTGATCCTCGATCCCGCCAAAGTTCATCGTCTCTAAGACCACACGGGCGGTACGAACAACCCCGTTTGCAGTGGAGGCCTGCGATGAAAAGCGCAAGCTCTCTGGGGACAGTCCGACCCGTTCCGCATCCTGCTGGGTGAGCACGATTGATGTCGCACCGGTATCGACGAGAAACTCGACCGCAACGCCATTTACATCGATTTGAGCATGAAAGTGACCGTCCATTTGGCGACGAAGCTCTAACCTGCCATCCTCTAGCATCAGACTTCGAGAGGGGTAGAGCAGGGATTGCAGTGTCTCCCATTGTCCATAGGCGAGCACGGCGCCAAGAAATATCATAAACCAAATTCCTGCAGCACGGGCCGTTTCGCTCAACCGTTTATGGTCATAAATCAGGTAGGATCCGAAAATAACGGCTAGAAACAGTCCCAAGTACAAAAGGCGGGCATAATCGTCTGAACTCATACGGTTGCCCCTTCCAAAGCGCTCGCGGCCTCTTCCCAAAGCGCCTCTGCGCGGGCGATGCCGTCCATAATCTCTGCGCGTTTCGATTGTAATTCGGACAATCGATCTGCGCTCGATGGATCATATAAGGCTGGATCGGCCAAAATCTTGTCGATCTTTTCTCGCATTGCTTCAATTTTTTGGAGGCGATCTTCCGCAGCCGATACGGCTTGTTCCAGCTTCTTGATATTGGGACGATGGGTCTTGGGCGGCGCAGTTTGTTTTTCGTCCTGTGCTAGCGCTTTGTTGCGGTCTTTCAAAGTGGAAGCACGATAGGCTTCGACATCGCCATCAAAGGGGGTGATCTGCCCTTCTTTGACCAGCCAAATTGCATCTGCCACGCCGTTCACCAACCATGGGTCGTGGGAGACGATCAGAACGGCCCCGCCATATTCGGCAAGAGCCGCAACGAGGGCATCTCGGCTCTCGATGTCCAAATGGTTCGTCGGTTCGTCCAAGATCAAAAGCTGCGGGGATTTCAAGGTCGCCAGAATGAAAGACAACCGAGCCTTCTGCCCGCCTGACAGATTGGCAACTTTGACGTCTGCGGTTGCCGCGCCGAGGCCCCCTTGCGCCAAACGGCTGCGCAACGCGCCTGGCGCTTGGCCGGGCAGGGCGGCGCGCAAATGCTCCAGCGGGGTCTGCTCGGCTGTCAACATATCAAGCTGATGCTGGGCGAAATACCCGATCTCCAGCTTTCGCGCGGTGGTGATCGTGCCCGTCTGAGCCGCCAGTTCCCCGACCAGCAGTTTGGCAAAGGTTGATTTCCCTTCGCCATTTGCGCCCAAAAGCGCGATACGATCGTCCTGATCTATTCGAAGCGACAGGTCTTTTAACACTGGGGGTCCATCATACCCCGTAGACGCCCCGTCGATGGCAATGATCGGGGAGTTCAGCGTCTGCGGCTCAGGAAAGGTGAAGCCACTCACGCCTGCTTCGCGGTCCAACGAAATGGGTGTCATTTTTTCTAACATCTTGAGGCGCGACTGCGCCTGTTTTGCCTTATCCGCTTTGTATCGAAACCGATCCACATAGGATTGCAGATGCGCGCGCTTGGCTTCCTGTTTGGCGGCCATCGCCTCGGCCTGTTCGGCCTTGGCCGCGCGGGCCGCAGCGAAGTCGTCATAACGCCCAGAATAGAGCGTCAGCTTGCGGTCATAGAGGTGCAGAATGTGATCTACCGCCCGGTTCAAAAGCGCCCGGTCATGGGAGATGATGATGACGGTGTGCGGATAATTTGCGAGATAGTTTTCCAGCCAAACTGTGCCCTCGAAGTCGAGATAGTTTGTTGGTTCGTCCAGCAGCAAAACATCGGGTGCGGAAAAGAGCACTGCGGCCAGGGCGACGCGCATCCGCCATCCACCTGAGAATTCCGAACAGGGGCGTTGTTGAGCGTCGGCGTCAAAGCCAAGGCCCGATAGAATCCGTGCCGCGCGTGCTTCGGCTGAATAGGCGTCGATATCGGACAGGCGCATGTGGATTTCGGCAATACGCGCGTCGTTTGCGGCTTCCAATTCGGCCATAAGACTGGCGCGTTCGCGATCGGCGGCCAGAACTGTGTCAATCAGCGAGACATCCGAGGACGGAACCTCTTGGGCCACGCCGCCAATACGGGCCCGTTGGGGCAGGGTAATGTCACCGCTCCCCAGCGCATACTCCCCTTCGATGAGCTTAAACAGCGTCGTCTTTCCGGTGCCATTGCGACCCACAAGCCCAATCTTGTGACCAGCAGGCACACGGGCCGAGGCCCCCTCAAAGATCGGTTTGCCTTCTATGGCAAAATGGATGTCATCAATGACCAGCATCGCTTCCTCGTTGGCCCAAACCGCTTCTGCTTTTCAAGCCAGAACTTCCGTGTTACCCGGCCCGCGAAATTCGCGCGGTGACGCGCCCAACCACAAAGGACCCTCTGATGGCTCTCGAACGGACATTCTCCATTATCAAACCCGACGCAACAAAGCGGAACCTGACCGGCGCGATCAACGCCAAGTTTGAAGAGGCGGGCCTGCGGATCGTAGCGCAAAAGCGTATCCATCTGACAAAGGCGCAAGCGGGCGTGTTTTACGCCGTGCATAAAGAGCGTCCATTCTATGACGAGCTGTGTGAATTCATGGCGTCCGAGCCGATCGTTGTTCAAGTGCTTGAGGGCGAGGGCGCGATTGCCAAAAACCGTGAAGTGATGGGTGCCACAAACCCAGACGAAGCGGCAGAGGGCACAATTCGGAAACTTTATGCGCTCTCCATCGGTGAAAATTCTGTGCATGGGTCCGACGGGCCAGAGACGGCTGCCGAAGAAATCGCTTACTTCTTTGCGGGGCTAGAGCTGGTCGGTTGAGCCGGTACAACACCGAGATCATTGAGGGCCGCTTCGAGTTCGGAGCGGCCTTTTTCTTGTGGGGTCAGGCGCGCTTTGATCGCGTCAAATCGCGCTCGCAAAGCATCCTTCTCCTTGCCTTGGCAATCGTTCCAAGGACGGCCCTGCAACCCCATCACCAATGCGTAGTAGACTATAAAATGGGGGCGGTCGCCCGCCTGGAGTGTTCGAAAATATGCCTCATCGGGCCCGAGCGCACGCAACTCTTCGGCTGAATGGATGCCCGCACGGGCGTAAGATGCGTCGCTTGCGGGACCCAGATTGCGAATGGAAGAGACACGATCAGTCAGAGAGGTACTCCCGCAGGACTTTGGGATAAAGTTTGTGTTCTTCGGGTAAGATCCGCGCCGCCAGGTTTTCCGCAGTATCATCCGGCAGGATCGGCACCCGCGTTTGCCCCAAAACGGGACCGCCATCGAGTTCGGCGGTCACAAGGTGAACGCTGCATCCAGCCTCTTTGTCGCCTGCATCCAGCGCCCTTTGATGGGTGTGCAGCCCCTTATATTTTGGCAAAAGCGATGGATGGATGTTCAAAATGCGATCTTTCCATTTGTCGACAAACCACGCGTCCAAAACACGCATAAAACCAGCCAAACAGATGAAGTCGATCTTGCGCTCCACCAGAGCGACGTGAATTTCCTCTTGGAAGCGATCGCCACGGTCGAACGCCTCATAGGGAATGACCAAAGTCTCAACGCCCAGCTTTTGTGCTTTGATCACGCCATGCGCCAAGGCTTTTTCTGAAATCACAAGCGAGGGAATGGCGTAGTCGCCTGCTTGCATGTCTTGGACCAGTGCGACCATATTCGAGCCGCCGCCAGAGATCAGAATGGCGACTTTCGGCGTCAATTCAGGGTGCCATTGAAGATGACGCATCCGCTCTCCGTAACGTGGCCCAAATCGAAGCAGGGCTGTTGGGCTGCATCAAAGGCCGCTTTGACGTCATCGACCGTGTCTTTCGCAGTGATGACAACCATCCCAACGCCACAGTTGAATGTCTTGAGGGCTTCGTCTTGGGACAATCCGCCTGCAGTGATCAACCAGGTGAATACGGGCAGTTTTGGGATGGCCGACAAATCCACATCTACGCCCAGCCCATCTGGCAACGCGCGGGGCAGGTTTTCCGTCAGGCCACCCCCGGTGATATGCGCAAGCCCTTTGACCCCGCCTGCTTTCAGCGCTTGAACGACGGGGCGGACATAGATGTCTGTGGGTGTCAGAAAAAGATCGCCAAAAGTCCCACCAGAAGGGGCCGTGTCGAACCATGAAAGCCCCTCAAGCTCCATAATTTTACGCACGAGAGAGAAGCCATTGGAGTGCACGCCGCTGGACGGAAGACCAATCAGTCGATCTCCCGCTGCAATCCCTGTCGGCAGGGCCGTGCCACGCTCCATCGCGCCCACGGCAAACCCGGCAAGGTCGAAATCGCCGTCGGCGTACATTCCAGGCATCTCGGCCGTTTCCCCGCCGATCAGGGCGGTATGCGCGCGCTTACACCCCTCTGCGATCCCCGCCACAACGGCAGCACCATGGTCTACGTCCAGCTTTCCGGTTGCGAAGTAATCCAAGAAGAAAAGCGGCTCGGCCCCTTGGCAGATCAAATCATTGACGCACATGGCGACCAGATCGATGCCCACGGTATCGAACCTGCCGGTTTCAATCGCGATCTTCAGCTTTGTGCCCACGCCATCGGTGGCAGAGACCAAGATCGGGTCATCATAGCCAGCCGCTTTCAGGTCGAACATGGCGCCGAACCCGCCCAGCCCGTCCATAACCCCAGGCCGTGATGTGGCCGCAGCGCTTGGCTTGATCGCATCGACAAGCGCGTTGCCTGCATCAATATCCACACCCGCATCGGCGTATGTCAGACCGTTCTTGATCATCATCTGCTCCGTTTTCAGGTTCCATATCGAAGCCGCTGGCTGTTGAAAACCGTTGATGCTTGACGCCACAGAAGGCGCGGCTTAGGCGGAGGCTTGGCGGGCCTGTAGCTCAATTGGTTAGAGCAGAGCGCTCATAACGCTTTGGTTGGGGGTTCAAGTCCCTCCGGGCCTACCACCGGACAGAACTGTTGCCTACGGCTCTGTCACACGCTAGCTTGCGCCATAATGATGACACATTTGAAAGCATACGCGCTCGCGATCCTCATGGGGGCCGGTCCGGCCTTTGCTGAGTTGCAGCCAGAACAATTTTATTTTGTTGTCTCTACGGTACCAGCGCCAGACGAGCTCAATGCGTTTCAAGGGCCCGTTGGCGGAAACCGCTACCTTTCGGTGACCGGAGCGCTTGCCAATCAGATGTCCGAGCAATGTCAAGCAGACGTCTTTGTCTTTTATACCAATCTTATGTCCGACGAGGATACGCCTTGGGCGCCGGATTACCTTTTTGCTTACATTGGCGGCTATGAAGACCGGGAGCGTGTTCTGGAAGAAGCGCGGGCCAGCAGCTGCTTCGATGACGGTTATCTAAAGAAAGGCGCAGCGTTCATGCCCGAGCGGATTTTCATTTGCGCGACCGGGGAAGGCCTCGAAGATATTCAAGATGATGAGTATTGCGAAGGCTACTAAGCGGACGAAAAGACCCCTGAACCTGTTTTGACTCCTGGAGATTTTCGAGAAAGGGGCAGTATGAGAATGACTGATAATCCGCCAAGTGCCGCACTCTGATCAAGCCTTAATGTTCCCCCATGGGCTCTTAATATGTCTTGAGCGATTGCTAAGCCGAGGCCTGTCCCAGCCCCCTTGTTCTGATTTCGGGCTGTATCGAGACGGACGAAGGCATTCGTGGATTTCTCGCGATCTTCTGGTGCTATTCCTGGCCCATCATCTTCAATAGCTATCCTAAGCGAGTCGCCAACCTGATCCAAACGAACGCTCACGGTTTGACCATATCGCAGGGCGTTTTCGACAAGGTTTTCAATGGCCCGTTGGATTGCTGTCGAGCGCCATTCGACCATAGCCCCGCGGGATAACTCAGTTTCAAATGTGATCGTTTGGTCTTCCTTTGTGCTGCGACGACAGCGCGCAAGAACATCTTCGATGAAGTCCGCAGGCGACATAGAATCCCACCCTTCATCCTGATCTTCACCGGCGAAGGTCAAAAACTCATCAATAATGTTCTCCATATCTGTAATGTCGCTTCGAAGGGCGTCCTTATCTGCACCAGCGTCATCCAGCATCGACACGCCGAGCTTCAGACGCGTAAGCGGTGTACGCAAATCATGGCTCACCCCAGAAAGCATCAATGTACGCTGATCGATATGGCGCTCTATTCGCGATCTCATCCCTAAAAATGCCCCAGTGGCGCGACGAACTTCGGTCGCACCCCGAGGGCGTAGTGGAATACTTCGTCCTTGCCCAAACGCGTCGGCTGCTTCCGCGAGGTTTTGGATCGGTGTGATTTGGTTGCGAAGAAAGAAGACCGCGACGGCTGTCAATAACAGTGAAGTAAACACCATGATCACTGGAAGTTGGTGCGGATTACGGGCCGACACAAAGCGCCGAGAGAAGCTGACCATGATGATGCGATCATTTTGCTCTATCCAGAGATAAATCCCAAACGGCGATCCCCGGTCAAGTTCTATGGCCTTTAGACCATCCACCTTTTGAGAAAGACTGCGTTCGATGTAGAGCCCAGAGAGATCAAAGAACCCCCGCTCGCGAAGGTCTCTGTTGGGAAGGCCGCTGACATCCACAATCGTGAGCCCAAGCGCCTCAGCCCGTTCGACAGAAATGGCTCGGTCTTCGGCAGAGCTGAAATCTGTCACCACTTGATTGATCACACGGACGTAATTTTCGGACATTATACCGGTCATTTCCTTGAAGATACGATCGGCAAAAATCCCCCCAACGGTGAACTGAATAAGAACAATCGGAAAGACGAGGATGAGCAGCGCCCGGCCAAACAGGCTTTTGGGAAGGTACTGGCGCAGGTTCAGAGAAAACATCTTTCTGGGCTATTCGGAAAACCTCAATCTCACAAGTCATAGACCTGTCAAATCGGTGTAGACGGCCATGTTTGGCTATGTTAGCTGCGCCGAACGTAGCTGGTCCGGCGTAGCTCAGTGGTAGAGCAGTTGACTGTTAATCAATTGGTCGTAGGTTCGAACCCTACCGCCGGAGCCACCCTTCCAAAGTACTATCAGGCAAGGTGAGGGCTCTTGGGTCTTATTACAACAACGGAAGATTTGGCCCGATTTTGCGATGACGCAGCCAAACATCCTTACGTCACAGTCGATACGGAATTCTTGCGGGAGAGGACCTATTTTTCACAACTGTGTTTGATTCAAATTGGGTTTCCGGGACTGGGTGTGGACGAGATTGCGTTGGTCGACCCACTGGCGGACGGCATTGACCTGTCTCCAATTGCAACTCTGTTTAACGATCAAAATACCGTAAAGGTTTTTCACGCGGCACGTCAGGATCTCGAGATTTTCTGGCATGACTTGAATGTGCTTCCCAAACCCTTCTTTGATACGCAGATCGCCGCGATGGTGTGCGGATTTGGTGATCAGGTTGGATACGAGACGCTGGTGCGCAAAGTTGCCCGCGCGGAAATGGATAAATCATCGCGCTTTACGGATTGGTCCCAACGCCCCTTATCGGACAAGCAGCTGACATATGCTGCAAATGATGTGACGCATTTGCGGGTCATTTACGAAAGATTGAACGAGCAAATCATTGCCGCGAACCGCGAAAACTGGGTCGAAGAGGAAATGTCTGCGCTTCTTGATCCGGCGCTCTACGACATAGACCCGACCAATGCTTGGACGCGCGTCAGGATGCGCAATGCTGGTGGGCGCACCTTGGCGGCGGCCATCGAACTTGCAGAATTCCGTGAACGGTTTGCACAAGATCGAAACATTCCACGGGGGCGGGTGTTTAAAGACGATGCATTACTGGAAGTAGCAGCCACACGGCCAAAAACGGAAAAAGAGCTTTCGCGCGCGCGATTGCTTACCCGCGATGCTCGTCACGGTGATATTGCCAATGGCATTCTGAAGGCCGTTCAAAAGGCGCTCAATTTATCTGCGGCGGATCTGCCCGAAAAACCACCAAGCCCACAAAACACACCAACCTCGGAAGCGATTGCGGATATGCTGCGCGTTCTGCTGAAAGCGGTGGTTGATCGTGAAAATGTTGCAGCAAAACTGGTTGCGACAGCATCTGACCTTGATGCGATGGCGCGCGGTGAACGTGACCTTCCAATGCTCAAAGGATGGCGGCGGATCGTATTCGGAGAAGATGCGCTTAAACTCGTATCGGGCGAGACCGGTCTTCGCGTTCGCAATGGAAAGGTCGAACTGGTCGATCTTATTGATTGATTGAGCGATTGTTTTCAGCCGCAAACACGCGGATGCCGCGCACGCCCTCTAATCGCGCTAAAGAGATATACCGTGCCGCTGTCAATTCGCGCTCTCCAGAGAGGGGGCGCAAATCTTGCGTTGTGTCATATCTAAATTCGAAGCTCATAAAACCGTCGCTGTCTGGAAACCCTTGGTTCAAAGGTCGTAGAGATACATCGAAAATTGCGTCCGGGCCCGCGCGGGTCGTTGCGACGACGATCACGCCATCGGCAGTTCGATCAAGCCTCAAGCTGTCAACTGTTTGCGCCAGCTCTCCGTAAACGCGCCCTTGAAGGACTGGGTCAGATCGATCCGGAAGATTAAGGATACCAAGAGTGTCCTCTTCTTCTTCCTCGATCGGCACGAGCACTAGGTCGTCCTCTCGCTCAATGCTGGTTTCTCGGGGCCCGCATGATGTTAGGACGATCAACAAAGTAAGACCGAGCAGAGTACGCATATTAAACCTCGCAGTGCTCCCGGCGTTTACCAATGGTCATCCATAAAGAAAAGCACTCGACGCCCTTCATTGGGTAAATTAGCTGACGGATATGCAAACGACATTTGATGACCTTGTTGAAACCTTTGAATTCCTTGACCAATGGGAAGACCGGTACCGTCATGTGATCGATCTCGGCAAAGCGATGACGCCGATTGATGACGATCTCAAGGGACCGGAAACGAAGGTCGACGGGTGTGCGTCGCAGGTCTGGATCATTCCGTCGGTCGAGGGAGCGGGCCCAAAAACCGTGATCTCATTCGATGGTGATTCCGACGCGATTATCGTTCGAGGATTGATCGCCGTTTTGCGTATTCTGTTTTCTGGAAAAACTGCCGAAGAAATTCTTAGTACAGACGCGGATGAGGCAATGGCAAAATTGGGTTTGGATCAGCATTTGTCAGCGCAAAGGTCAAATGGGCTCAAAGCCATGGTGGCCCGGGTGCGCGCTTTGGCCGAAGCTGCTCGAAACACATAGAAACGGTGTGGAACAATGTCGAAACTTGAAACGATATTAAAGACGCAAGGCTGGGCCCTTGCAGATGGCGCAACGGGGACGAACCTTTTCCTTATGGGACTTCAAGCCGGAGAAGCGCCAGAGCTTTGGAATGTCGAGGCGCCGGATCGGGTCAAATCTCTTTATTCCGGTGCAGTGGATTCCGGGAGCGACGTATTTTTGACCAACAGCTTCGGGGGTAATCGATCACGGCTCGCGCTGCACGGGCAGGACAAAGAGGTTCATTCCCTCAACGCACGTGCCGCGGAACTGGCGCGGGACGTTGCAGACCGCGCTGATCGCCCGATCGTTGTCGCGGGCTCAATCGGACCGACAGGGGAACTTATGGGGGCCGTTGGGACGCTTTCTCACGAGACCGCGGTCGATATGTTTTCGGAGCAGATTTCGGGCCTCATTGATGGCGGCGTCGATGTGCTTTGGGTCGAAACCCTGTCCTCAGAGGAAGAATTTCGCGCTGCGGCAGAGGCCTGCGGGGCGTCGGGCATGCCCTGGTGTGGCACGATGAGCTTCGACACTGCCGGGCGCACAATGATGGGGATGACAGCGCCGTCCTTCGTAGCGTTGGCCGAGGGTGTGACACCTGATCCGATTGCTTACGGAGCGAACTGTGGTGTGGGGGCATCGGATCTTCTCAGAACGGTGTCGGGTTTTGTGAAGGCAGGCGCTACCAAACCGCTGATTGCGAAGGGAAATGCCGGTATTCCGAAATATGTCGATGGTCATATCCACTATGATGGAACGCCGGAATTGATGGCCGATTATGCAGAACTTGCGGCGCGGGCCGGGGCGTCAATTATCGGGGGGTGTTGCGGGACAACGCCGGCGCATTTGAAACTCATGCGTGAGGCGCTCGAAACCCGGGCGTTGTCTGAACCTCCGACGCTGGATGAGATCGCTGAGCGCCTTGGTGGCTTCTCGTCTGAAGGGGATGGGTCGGTGCCGGGCGCTCAACCCGAGAAGCGGCGGTCACGTCGGCGACGTTAAGTCGCTGATTGGGCGCAATCTGTCGGAAAAATACTGGTAATATTGGTAAAATTCGGATCAGGGTGGCGGCTAGAGAAATGGAGAACATGCGATGTCTGATGAAGAAGATATCATTCTGTCGGAACTGAACGATGACGAACTTGTCTTGCAGATGCATGACGATCTCTATGATGGCCTCAAGGAAGAGATTGAGGAAGCGGTTAACATCCTTTTGGAGCGCGGATGGCAGCCTTATGATGTGCTGACCAAAGCTCTGGTCGAAGGGATGCGGATCGTCGGGATCGACTTTCGTGATGGTATTTTGTTTGTACCGGAGGTTCTTCTTGCGGCGAACGCGATGAAGGCGGGTATGTCAATACTCAAGCCATTGTTGGCGGAGACCGGTGCGCCGCGTTTGGGTTCGATGGTTATTGGCACCGTGAAGGGCGACATTCACGATATCGGGAAAAACCTGGTTACTATGATGATGGAAGGCGCCGGCTTTGAGGTCAAAGATATTGGCATCAACAACCCCGTTGAGAATTACATCGCAGAGCTGGAAACAGGCGAGTACGACATTTTGGGGATGTCGGCCCTTCTCACAACGACAATGCCTTACATGAAGGTCGTAATCGACACGATGGTCGAAAAAGGCATGCGCGATGACTTTGTCGTGCTCGTCGGAGGTGCGCCCCTGAACGAAGAATTTGGCAAGGCAATCGGTGCTGACGCGTATTGTCGGGACGCGGCTGTCGCGGTTGAAACGGCCAAAGAATTCATGGCCAAGAAACACAACCAGCTTGCGGCGGGATGATCCCAAGCGATCATGACTTAACGGAAAACGGTATGGACGCGTCCCAAAAGGGGCGCGTTTTGCTTTTGGCTTGCGGGGCATTGGCCCATGAAATCCTCGCGATCATCCGCGTGAATGGGTGGAAGCATCTTGATCTCAAGTGCCTACCGGCGAAATTACATCTGTATCCTGATCAAATCCCCGATGCCGTGGAAGAGGCGGTAAGAAAGCATAGCGCCGACTATCAGAGTATTTCAGTGGTTTACGCGGATTGTGGCACCGGAGGTCTCCTCGAGACACGGTGCAAGGAATTGGGGGTAACGATGATTGAAGGCCCCCACTGCTACAGCTTTTTCGAAGGCAATGATGTTTTTGCAGCCCGCGCCGAAGATGAATTTACGGCCTTGTATCTGACAGATTTCTTAGTCCGTCAGTTCGACGCTTTCCTGTGGAAGCCTATGGGGCTCGACCGGCATCCCGAATTGCTGCCGATGTATTTCGGGAACTACACAAAGCTGGTGTACCAAGCACAAACCGATAACCCTGATTTGACTGCAAAAGCCAAGATGTCCGCTGACCGTTTGGGCTTAGACTTTGAACGACGTTATACGGGCTATGGCGATTTAGAAGTGTTTATCACTAATCACAGCGAAACGAACGAGCGTTAATTCCCAGTTGCGGCTGCGCAGCATATCAGTCAATTGGCTTCGCAGGAGGCCATGCCATGATTAAGAAACTGATGCGTTCCATCGAGAAACGGAAGAAACGTCAGAAACTTCCGACAATTTCTGATCATATGGTTTGGAATCGTCAGCCATTTTGGACAGAGGCAAATCAGAAATTTGGCTTTGTTAAAGGAATCCCGGATATCCGTCTCTATTTCCTTCAATCCGTTTTGCGCAGCTTGGAAAATGTAGAAGGAGATATTGCTGAGTGTGGGGTAAGGTACGGTAAATCTGCTTTGTTTATGCATGATGTGCTTATTCGACCGCGCCATATTTACCTCTTTGATTCGTTTGAGGGGCTGTCAGAGCCGACCGAAGGCAAAGATATAAAATCTGCAGTTGATCCCAAAACTGGCAAACGGCGGTTCGCGCTAGAGAATTTGGACGAGGTCCTGTCCCGTTTTGAAGGCAAATCCATCACTGCGCTTAAAGGCTGGATCCCAGATCGGTTTCTAGAGGTGGCTGATAAGACGTTTGCATTGGTTCATGTTGATGTGGATTTTTATCAGCCCACTTTAGACGCGCTTGAATTCTTCTATGAACGCATGCCGCAGTACGCGATATTGATTTGTGACGACTACGGAAGCGGCAACTTCCCAGGAGCTCGCGATGCTATGGATGAGTTCTTTGCGAAAAGACCAGAGAACATCATTGAGCTGCCGCAAGGCCAAGGCTTTATCGTAAAGCATTGAATTGAGAAGTTAATCTTGGCTGTTAACTCACGACGTCCCGGTCGACCTCAAAATCGGTGATAACAAGGTGTTGGAGACTCCCTAACTCCATTTTATCGAACACCCCATGCTTGGCGTTTGATCTTTGGGTCCTTTGCCGGTTTCCGCGATCTGTGTCATGGCGATGACAAGCTCCCGGGTGCGACTTGGGTCCTCATTCATTCGGGCGTCGTCGAGGCGACCTCGGTACTGCAGCTCGCCCTTAGCATTGAAGCCAAAGAAATCCGGTGTGCAGACCGCGTTGTAGGCTTTCCCGACCGATTGATCTTCGTCCACCAGATAGGGAAATGACCACCCGGCGGCGGCAGCGAAGTCCACCATTTTGTCCGGAGCGTCTTCCGGATAGTCGCGATAGTCATTGGACATAACGCCCAAGACATTAATGCCGGCTGCCATAAGCTCTTTTGTATCTTCCGCAAACCGAGAGGTGATTGCTTTTACATAAGGGCAGTGGTTGCAGAGAAACGCAATCAGCAGGCCTTTATCCCCAAGCTGGTCCGACATCGTGTACGCCAAGCCAGCCGGCGTCTTCATCGTGAAGTCCGGCGCCTTCCAGCCAAAGTCGCAAACCGGGGTATCTTTCAGCGCCATCTGAACCTCTTAAGTGACGTAATTCGCACGGGTCAGGCCGTATTTCGCCATCTTCTCATTCAGTGTGCGTCGGGGCAAGCAAAGCTCTTCCATTACGTTTTGGATGCTGCCCTTGTGGCGGCGCATTGTGTTGTCGATCAACATTCGTTCGAACGCTTCGACATGTTCCTTCAGGGGTTTGTTTTCCGCTTCAGGCTCTTGTGCCGCGGCCTCCCCATCATTCATCAGCAAGCCCGTGATCGAAAAATTACCACGCCGGCTTTGCAATACGGCCCGCTCGGCTAAATTTATAAGCTGGCGTATGTTGCCGGGCCATGGCGCCTGCAACAAATGCGCTGCATCTTCGGCCGACACGACCGGCGGTTCGCAGCCATACTCCTCGGCAAAGGTTTCTCCGTATCTATTGAAGAGCGTCAAGATATCTTCACCGCGTTGGCGCAGGGGCGGGACGTTTATCGTCATCGCTCCGAGGCGATAGTAGAGGTCCTGGCGGAGAATTTTCTCAATCGCCGTCTCGGGCTCGCTATCGTTTTGGATCCCAATAATGCGCATGGGGAGGGCCTCGACCGACGCTTCCAAATCGGCAATGAGCTTCAAAAGTTTCGCCTGTGTGGAGACTGGCATCGTCTCTATATCTTCGAGAACAAGAGTTCCTCCGGATGCCTCTTCCGCAAGAGCAGGTGTCCCGTCTGTCCCTTCGAAAATTCGTTCGTTCAAATCATCTTCGGCATACGCAGCACAATTCACCGTCACGAACCTCTTGCCTTGGCGGGATCCGCAAGCATGCAGGGCATGGGCGATAAGGCTTTTGCCCGTTCCGCTTTCCCCAGTGATCAGAACGTGACCATCGGCTTGGCTGAGGTCCAAGATATCCTCGCGGAGCTTGTCCATGACCGGAGACGTTCCAATGAGCTTGCGCATAAGCGCCGACCCATCAGACAATTCCCTCCGCAACGCGCGATTTTCCAGCATTAATCGACGCGTCTGGATGGCCCGTTTTGCAAGGTCGGCCATCCGTTCGGGGTTAAACGGCTTTTCCAGAAAGTCGTATGCGCCAATGCGCATCGCTTCGACAGCCATAGCAACATCGCCATGACCCGTGATCAAAATAACTGGGATGGCGCTGTCGAGCGATTGCAACTTCTTGAGAAATTGAATGCCATCCACATTCGGCATCTTAATGTCGGAAATGACGATACCCGGATAATCAATCCCAACCACCTTCAGGGCCTCGTCGGCTGATGCGAATGTCTCCGTTTTGTGACCGGACAACGCAAGCCATTGCCCAATACTATCCCGCATATCTTTTTCATCGTCCACGATGGCGATTTTTATCTGCTCGACCATTCTTTACTCCGCGGCTTCTAAGGTGTCCGACGTTAGACCGGGCAGCTGGAATTCAAAGACAGCCCCCGTTGGTTCCGCATTTCGGGCAATAAGCCGCCCACCCAGATCAGCGGCAATACCCGATGAGATCGCAAGTCCAAGACCAACGCCCGCACCGGGTTCTTTTGTGGTGAAGAAAGGTTCAAACAGATTTTCGAAGTCGCTGATGCCTTGACCATTGTCTCTGACGGTCAGCGTCACCGGATCTCCCGGGAGCAGCAAAATCTCGAGCGTCTTCTCGGGTTCGCTGGCAATTGCATCCAGGGCATTTCGCAAAAGATTGACAATCACTTGTTCAATCCGAACGGTGTCGCCACGGACCATCACGGGTATCCTTGGAACAGTCTTCAGGATCTCTACATCCATCTGTTCGAGTTGTGGCGTCATCATCGAGAGGCTTGAAGACAGACAGTCCCGCATGTCTATCGGAATCAAATCTTCGGTGCCCGTGCGCGCATATCCCTTCAGCTGCTTCGTAATGGTGCCCATACGCTCAATCAGATCATCGATGCGTCCGAAAGACGACAGCGCCTCATCCGGACGTGCGCGTTCCAGCAACAGTTTTGCGCCTGCAAGATAGGTTCGCATGGCGGCCAAAGGTTGGTTTAACTCGTGGCTCACAGCAGCTGACATTTCACCGAGGGCCGCAAGTTTTGAAGATTGGGCAAGGGTTTGTTCGGCCATCTTAAGTGACTGCTCGACGCGGTGTCGTTCTGCAATCTCACGCGACAATTGATCGTTAAGCGCCCGGAGTTCTGACGACTCCGCACGAAGTTCCAAACTCTCTCGACGCGCGCGACGGGACGTATAGTAAAAAATGCCCGCGGCACAAAGCGCGAGAGCGGTAATTTCAAGTGCAAGAATTGTATTCACTCGCTCTCGGACCGCGTTGAATGCCGAGAGATAGGACAGGGTCCAGCCGCGAAAGCCGAGTTGCGCGTCAAGTCGATATACAGGAATGTTTCGTATGTAACCGTCGGCCGATGGCCCTTGCGGTGTCCATTCTCCGGTCGCCTGGACCGCGCGATCAAATATACTTTCGCCCGGTGTGGCGCGCAGCGCATCTTCGACGGTACGTCCAATGAAACTCTGCTCGGTTGATAGAATGATCTGCCCAATCGTATTTGTCACGATGATTTCAGCAGCGTTTGACGACCATTGACTGAACAAATTATCGAGATCGGCCTTTACCACAATAACGCCCACCGTAGTGCGCTCGCTCTTTAGTGCCCGGGAGAAGAAAAAGCGCGAGACCCTCTCCTCCGTGTCCGTTGAAAAGACCGTGTCGTTCGAGCGCAAGGCGTCGATAAAATACGCCTCTTCGCGGAAATTACCCCCGATGTCGCGCCGGTCCGAGCTTGCAACGACGCGACCGTCGGGCGTGAGCATCATAATTGTCGCCAGGCCGAGCTCGGTTTGGTAGCTGATCAATCTTTGCGAGCTGTCCGTAAAGTCGCCCGAATTCAATGCCGCCAAAAGGCGGGTATCACGGGATAATAAGAGCGGGACAACATTGGCGCGCTGGAGTTCTGCGTTGATCCGGCCCGAGTAGAGCGCAATTTGGCCCTCTGCGGTGTCACGGGTCTGTTGGCTATAGACCTGAGTAAAGTAGAGGTTGGATAGCCAAATTAGAAGAACCGCGGCAACAATCAGAAGCGCAATACCCAGCCTAAACAACCAAGAATATCTAGCAGCATACGCCATATAGAGGAGCTATCGGGCTTCGGCGCGCCGTTCAAGCAGCGACAAGGGCTTCTGACAGGGATGTAAACAGCGCTTTTCCGTCGGTTCCCCCGAGGGCCGGATCGTTGAGCCGCTCAGGATGCGGCATCATACCGAGGACCCGGCGGTTCGCTGAGAGGATACCTGCTATATCATTTGCAGCACCGTTGGGATTGTCTAAATATCGAAACGCGACCCGGTCCTCGCCTTCTAAACGAGACAACGTTTGTTCATCGGCCCGGTAATTCCCTTCGTGATGCGCGACGGGAACCGCCAAAGTCGTTCCCACGGAATACGCGCTGGTGAATGCGCTTTCAGCGGTCTCAACCCGGAGCTCTACAGTTTTGCAAATGAACCGAAGGCCCGCATTCTGCATCAAAACACCAGGAAGCAGGCCGCTTTCGGTCAGCACCTGAAAGCCGTTGCAAATCCCTAAAACGTACCCGCCACGTTCCGCAAACTTCACCACAGCCTGCATGATAGGCGACTTTGCGGCGATTGCACCGCATCGCAAATAATCACCGAAAGAAAACCCACCTGGGATGCCAACAATATCAATCCCATCTGGAAGGGATGCTTCCTTGTGCCATACCATCTCTGTGCGACCGTTTCCTGCCAGAGCGTCGAACGCAACTTTTAGATCACGGTCACAGTTTGATCCTGGAAACTGAATAACAGCCGCACGCATCAAAGAAGCTCCACGCTGTAATCTTCGATCACTGTATTCGCGAGGAGCTTTTCGCACATCTCTTTGACGTCTCGTTTCGCCTTTTCAGCGTCGGTCTCGGTGAGGTGTAAGTCAATCACTTTACCTTGGCGAACGGCCTCAACCCCATCGAAGCCAAGTGTTCCGAGCGCGTGTCGAACGGCTTCGCCCTGCGGGTCCAAAACGCCTGATTTCAACGTTACAAATACGCGCGCCTTCATGTGACTTCCTCAAGTTTCGTGGTGTTCCCTTTTGGCAAGAGATTGAGCCGCCGCGCCACTTCTGAATAGGCGTCCGTTAAGCTCCCAAGATCGCGACGGAACACATCTTTGTCGAGCTTTCGCCCCGTTTCAATATCCCATAGCCTACAGCTGTCGGGACTGATTTCATCAGCGATGACCAATCGCATGAAATCCCCTTCATAAATCCGTCCGATCTCAATCTTGAAATCCACCAACCGAATGCCCACCGCGTGCATCATTCCTGATAAAAAATCGTTCACACGGAGGGCCATGGCGATTATTTCTTCAAGATCTTGCTGACTGGCCCAGTTCAATGCCACGATGTGTTCCTCGGAAACAAGTGGGTCCCCGAGATCATCATTCTTGTAGGAAAACTCCACTAGCGGACGGGGCAGTGCCGTGCCTTCATTTATTCCCAACCTCTTCGACATTGATCCCGCAGCGACGTTTCGCACGATCACCTCAAGTGGGATGATTTCGACCTGGCGTATCAGCTGTTCGCGCATATTGATGCGGCGAATAAAGTGCGTGGGAATGCCTATGGCCTTCAAACCGAGCATAATATGTTCACATATGCGGTTGTTTAGTGCGCCTTTGCCATCAATCACGTCCTTTTTTTCTGCATTGAAGGCAGTGGCATCATCTTTGAAGTATTGCACGAACGTTCCAGGCTCGGGACCTTCGTAAAGAATCTTAGCTTTTCCTTCGTAGATTTTGGTACCGCGTGCCATCGACTGCTCCTGGACGGTTGAACCGGGGCTATAGGCGTTTGCGACCGAGGCTACAAGCCACACTCAAAAGTTGATTGTGATTGTCTTTGGCCTTTTGCGGATCGACGGGGGCACCTATATCAACAAAGAGTTACAAAGGAGGCGGGTATGTCCCAATTCGATGAACGCGAGGCCGCGTTTGAAAAGAAATTTGCACATGATGCGGAGATGCAATTCAAAGTAGAAGCGCGCCGAAATAAACTTCTTGGCCTATGGGTTGCTAAACTTTTAGGCAAAAGCGATCCGAACGCCTATGCGCAAGAAGTGGTGAAATCAGACTTTGAGGAAGCGGGCGATGAAGACGTGTTTCGCAAGGTCTCTGGCGATCTAGGCGCGCATGGGGACGAGGCTGTCATCCGTGCAAAAATGGTCGAATTCATGGCCCAAGCCAAAGCCGAGATTTTCGACGAAACGAACTCTTAAACCCAGCACAAAAAGATCGAGCCGTTGGAGTGACCCAACGGCTCGTTGCTATAAACTTGGGATCGCCCACACGCTGGCCTTTGGTTAATAACCCCGGTCTCCCGGTCCCCCACATTTTGCATCGCTGCTAATGTCCTCAAACTGACGAAAAGATCACTTGTATAGAGTGATTATTATCACAAATTCCAGACGTTGCAGTGCGGCAAAGTTTGAAGCTATTTCCCAAAAACCCGAGCAAAAATCGTATCAACGTGCTTTGTATGGTACGAAAGATTGAAATTATCTTCGATTTCGGATGGACTTAAAACATCAGTCACATCTGGATCGGATTTAAGTTCGTCCAAAAAATCTTTGCCGTCTTCCCAAACCTTCATCGCGTTGCGCTGAACCAGACGATATGCGTCCTCTCGGGACACACCAGCCTGCGTCAAAGACAACAAAACGCGCTGCGAATGCACAAGCCCCCGAAACTTATTCATGTTTGCGAGCATAGCATCGGGATAAATGACTAAGTTTTGGACAACCGAAGTTAGGCGATGAAGCGCGAAATCCAGCGTGATTGTTGCATCTGGTCCGATATTGCGTTCGACGCTCGAGTGGCTGATATCCCGCTCGTGCCACAAGGCAACATTCTCGAGTGCGGGGATTACCGCCATTCGGATCAGGCGGGCAAGGCCCGTCAAGTTTTCAGTCAGTACCGGATTTCGCTTGTGTGGCATTGCAGAGGAGCCCTTTTGCCCCTTGGAGAAATACTCTTCGGCTTCCAGAACCTCTGTCCGTTGCATATGTCGGACTTCTATCGAAATGTTTTCGATCGATGATGCGATCACGCCCAATGTTGCGAAGAATGCCGCATGCCGATCGCGCGGAATAACCTGGGTCGATATCGGTTCAGGAACCAAACCGAGCTTTGCACAAACATGCTCTTCTACGGCCGGATCAATGTTTGCGAACGTGCCGACCGCGCCAGAGATCGCACCGGTGGCGATTTCGGCGCGTGCCGTGCGTAGACGCGACCGGTTCCGATCCATCTCAGCGTAAAACCGAGCAAAGGTCAGGCCCATCGTCGTGGGTTCGGCGTGAATACCATGCGAGCGTCCGATGCGAACTGTGTTTCGATGCTCTAAGGCCCGATCCTTTAGGGCGGCCAGCAAACGATCCATGTCGTCCAACAGAATATCAGCCGCGCGCATAAGCTGAATGTTAAATGTTGTATCGAGAACGTCCGAACTCGTCATACCTTGATGCACGAACCGCGCCTCTTCATTTCCGATGATCTCTGCAAGATGGGTCAAGAACGCGATCACGTCATGCTTTGTTACGGCTTCAATCTCGTCAATTCGCGCGACATCGAATTCGACATCCTTGGCTTTCCAAACCGCCTCGGCATTCTCTTTCGGAATACTCCCCAACTGTGCCATTGCATCACAGGCATGCGCCTCTATCTCGTACCAAATCCGAAATTTTGTTTCAGGGGACCAGATTTTGACCATGTCTGGACGGGAGTAGCGGGGGATCATGGGCGCGCCTTTGTGATTTCTTTTCTGACAAAAGCGCGTTTAGGCTGCGAGATATAGAAGTTAAAGGGGGAGGGAGCGATGGTTTTTAAGCATACCTTACGAGCGTTTGGACTTTTCGCGATTGTCTGCGCAACATCAGTGCAGGCTGGAGAATGGCGCATGTTGAGCGGTCCGGAGATCGAAGCGCTCCTAGATGATACGCGACTTGAATATGATGGCGCTTGGCAGGAATTCTACAAATCAGGCAAAACACTCTATAATGCTGGACGTGACAGCTGGGGCAACTGGCGTGTCCAAGGCAACTTATACTGTTCTGAATGGCCACCCAATGCAGGATGGGACTGCTACGCCATGACAAAACGCCGCGAAGTGGTGCGATTTATTGATACAAAGGGCAACGTCTCTGAAGGCACGCTCGCCGACCTAAAGTAAGTCGGGCGCCCAGAAGGCGCGCCCCTTACTCTGCAGCGATTTTGATTACTGGTTCCATCTCCGAGAGCCATTTATCTGACAAATGGCATTTGATCTGATGGCCATCGTCAAGGGTCCGCATGGGCGGCACCTCTCGTTCACACAAACCACCCTCAACATTTTCTTTGTGCTTACAGCGCGTCTGGAACGGGCATCCACTCGGTGGGTTCATCGCGGACGGAATATCACCATCCAGAACGATACGCTTCTTCTCAACGCTTGTATCCGCAATGGGGACCGCAGACAGGAGCGCTTCGGTATAGGGATGATAGGGCGGGCTGAATACCTGTTCGGTATCGCCGACCTCTACAACATGGCCAAGATACATCACCATCACGCGATCGGAGAGATAGCGAACGATCGACAAATCGTGGGAGATAAAGAGGAGCGTAGTTTTATTTTCCCGCTGGATCTCCATCAGAAGGTCGGTCACCGCCGCCTGAACAGATACATCCAAAGCAGAGACCGGTTCGTCCGCCACAACGATCTGTGCCGCACCCGCAAAGGCTCGCGCAATCCCGACGCGCTGCTTCTGACCACCGGAGAGTTGTCGCGGCATCCGACCGGCAAAGGCGCGCGGCAACTTCACCAAATCCAAGAGTTCAAGCATCCTTTGTCGACGTTGGGACTGATTTTCACCCACGCCAAAGACCTCCAATGCGCGGACAATCTGCGCACCAACAGTCATTGATGGGTTCAAAGTATCAAATGGGTTTTGGAACACCATTTGAAGAGTCGCGACATCCTTTGGGCTGCGATCTTCTATCGGGACCTGGTCAATCGCTTTGTTAAGCATCGTGACATTGCCATCTGTCGCCGTCTCTAGGCCCATCAGAACCTTGGCGAGCGTCGACTTCCCGCAGCCGGACTCACCAACAATCGCCAATGTCTCAGATTCGCGTGCCTCAAAGGTGATCGTTTCATTCGCTTTAACAACGCGCTTCTCCGCCCCACCAAACATCGCGTTCGCGGCGACTTCGTAATATTTCTTCATGTCGTCGACTTTCAAGACAACATCACCAGCCTCGACTTTCGCAGTCGAGTCTGCGGCCACAATCGGCGCGTCCCAGTCGATCTCCGTAATTCGCAAGCACCGACTTTCGTGACGCTCGTTCCCGTCGATCGGGCTCATCGGAATATAGCCTTGATTGCAGCGGCCGTCCTCGAAGTAGTCGCACCGCGGACCGAAGTTACATCCCGGCGGCCTTTCATGGGGCAGGGGGAAGTTCCCTCGGATCGCCACAAGGGGGCGGGCATTTTTGTCTGCGCCGGGTAACGGAATCGACCGGAAGAGCGCCTCAGTATAGGGGTGGCGCATTTGATCAAAAACCTCAGCAATGGACCCACGTTCCACCGCTTCACCAGAATACATCACACAAAGACGGTCACAGGTCTCGAGCACAAGGCCAAGATTATGGCTGATAAAGAGCATGGACGTGCCAAATTGTCTCCCAAGATCTTTGACCAAATCGACGATACCTGCTTCGACCGTCACATCCAGTGCGGTCGTGGGCTCATCCAAGATCAGCAGAGATGGCTTCGACATAAGCGCCATCGCGATGACGATCCGTTGTTGTTGACCACCAGACAGCTGATGCGGGAACGCCTCTAGGATGCGCGGCGGGTCGGGAAGGCGGACCGCTTCAACCACCTCCAAGGCGAGCTTTCGGGCCTCCTCTGCGGATGTGCCCTCATGAATCATAGGCACTTCCATCAATTGCTTCCCGATTTTCATGGCCGGGTTCAGCGATGCCATCGGTTCTTGATAAATCATAGCAATCTCTGAGCCGCGAAGATCACGAAGCTCTGACTGGCTCATCTTTCCGAGATCGCGTCCTTTGAACTTGATTGACCCGCCAACGACCCGGCCATTCACGCCCAGGTCTTGCATAACGCCGAGGGCAACAGTCGACTTTCCGCAACCTGATTCGCCCACAAGACCAAGCGCCTCCCCAGGCATAACCTTGGCCGAAAAATCCATAACCGCCGGGATCTCACCGGCGCGGGTAAAGAACGAGATCGACAGTTTTTCGATCTCTAGGATGGGTCCATCATAATCCAACTTTTCCATGATCGTCCCCTTAATCTTTCAATGATTGTTCGCGCAGACCGTCTGCCAGCAGGTTGAGTCCCAGAACCAACGAGAGAAGCGCAACCGCAGGGACAATGGCCGGATGCGGATATACCGATAGCAGCTTCCGCCCTTCGTTGATGGTCGCGCCCCAATCCGGGCTCTCTGGCGGAAGACCGAGACCGAAGAACCCAAGGGTTCCAAGAAGGATGGTTGTATACCCAATCCGAAGGCAGAAATCGACAATCAGCGGTCCCCGCGCATTGGGCAGAATTTCCCAAAGCATAATGTAGAAGGGGCCTTCTCCGCGTGTCTGGGCCGCTGCAACATAGTCCCGTGTCTTAATATCGAGCGCGAGGCCACGAACAATCCGGAAGACTGTCGGAGAGTTTACGAAGACCACCGATACGAAGACGGTGAGAATGCCGCCCGCGATGTCAAATAGATCGATAAACCCGAGGAAGTCGATCGGGGTCCCCTCCTGATTGATCGTCGAGAGATAGACAATGGACAGCACGCCAAGCACACCCACCAAGAGTGGCGTATTAATCTCGGGACGGGTTCTGAACTTCGAATGGATCAAAATTCCGAAGAAGATGATTGGGAACAAAAACAAGACCGCAGCCATATAGGTCGGGATCCCCGTTTGCCTGATTTCCGGCGTCACCAAGAGGTAAAAGAGAAGGATCACCGGGAACGCCAGGATAAGATTGGCGAAGAACGAGAGAATAGTATCGAGCCGCCCGCCATAATATCCGGCCGGCAATCCCAATGTGATACCAACCATGAATGCAAAAATTGTCGCGAAGGGCGCGATCAAAATCACGATGACAGAGCCAGAGACCATACGCGAGAATACGTCCCGCGCGAGGTTGTCCCCACCAAGTAAGTAATGGGAATAATAGCCTGCATCCGGGTCCACCCCTTCGACCGGCGACCCAGGCGCTTCATTTTTCATTCGCACAAGTTGCTCAAGCGCCTCATGCGTTGAAATTATCCCAAAAAAGCCTTCGAACGCGGCGGTGAAAACCCAGAACATGACCAAACCAAAACCGATCATTCCGACCGGGCTGTCAAAGAGCTTTCCATAAAGGCCAAGATTTCGTTTGAACGTCATCGAAAGAGAAAAGGTAACAATCAGGGCGATCCAAACTGGTAGAAAGCGTTGGCTGACAGCGCCGAGTATGCCGGCGTCACGGCCGAGAATGACGCCACCGACGATATAAGCGACGATAACGCCAACGATTGCTAGAAAACTCCAACGGACAATTTCATTGGTTAACCCCCGAAAACCGCCTTGCGCGGCAAGCGTTCCATCGCGGTTCACAACAAGTGGTTCATCGGTTGCAAAGAGCGCGGTGATCAACTGTGTGACAACGCCGACTGCAAGAACTAATGTTGCGAGTAGGAGCGCATAGTTCAACGGAGATAGTATTCCAGTCCATGTAAGCGGTTCCATCAGTCGCCTCCTTTAAGATACGCGGATGCGCGGGTTGAGATAAACGTAGCCGATATCCGAGATGAGCTGGGTGAGAAGGACTACGAAAACGGACACCACAGAGACGCCGAGCAAGAGCTCAATGTCATTGTTCCCGGCGGCTTCGACCAAGGTCCAGCCAAAGCCCTTGTAGTTAAAGATTGTCTCCACGATCACAACACCGTTCAGAAGCCAAGGGAACTGAAGCATGATCACCGTAAATGGGGCGATCAAAGCATTTCGCAGGGCGTGCTTCATAACGATGTTACCGAAACTCACCCCTTTAAGACGGGCGGTACGAATGTATTGCGCAGTCATAACCTCGGTCATTGAGGCCCGTGTCATGCGCGCAATGTATCCAAGTCCGTATAGTGCAATCGTAATCACAGGCAGGAAAAAATTCTCAAATGTTGCGGCATCCATTGCCGACGTCGCCGTGCCTTTGAACCATCGGAGCCCCACAGCAGATGATGCAAACACAGCAATGAAGATAACCCCCGAGACATATTCAGGCGTTGCCGTCGTGATGATCGAGAAGGTCGACAATGTCCGATCCGTGCGTGACCCTTCTTTCATCCCTGCAAGAACCCCGACGACAAGCGCGCCCGGCACCATGACCAGCATCACCCAAAGCATTAAGTATCCTGTCAGTGACAATCGGGTGCCAATAATGCTGGAGACTTCGTCTTTGAAGACGGTCGAAAACCCAAAATTTCCTTGCAGCACGCCACAAAATGCAGGTGCCTCTTCAGGTAAAATTGTCGGTCTCGAACAACGTGTAAATGTGCCCTGTTCTGTTGTTGTCACCTTCGAGGGCAGAACCCCGAGCCACTCGCCGTACTTAACAAAAACATTCTGCGTATACCCACGAGTGTCCAGCCACTTTACGACTTCCTCGTCGGTCATTCGGTTGTTGGCCTGGGTCTTCGCCAGTTTCTCAAGATTTGGATATAAGTTCGTCAGATAAAAGACGATGAAGGTTAGGCAGAGCGCCGTGAGCAACATCACACCTAAGCGCCGTAAAATAAACTGTCCCATATCTCTCCCGTTGCAGCCGTCGCGTCACAACAAGACAGTGGACGCGAAAGCGCCGCTATCGGATACCCTTCAACCCTCGTGGCCTTTTCGGCTCATTTTGCGGATGGCACCGCCCTGTTGTGGTTCGAGTACTGCACAGTTGTTCGGGCGGCGCAACCGCGCGTCGCAAAATTATTGCATTTCGATGACAGACCAGTCCCGCATCCGGGTCCGAAACCAAGTCCGTTGACGCTTCGCGTATTGATGTGTGGCAATCTTGGCACGGGACACCGCCTCGTCTAACGCCAAGTCTCCGTCGAGATACGAGATCAGCTCTGCCGCACCAATGGCTTGGCATGACGGAGCGTTGGGATCCCAGAACGTCCGTCGGGCGCGGTCAACCTCTGCTAACGCGCCGCTTTCAATCATTTGGTCAAGTCGCCTATCTATGCGTGCGCGAAGGGTATCTGGTGGACCGGAGACGAGAAGCGGTTGAGAGTTCCTTAAGGGGATCAACGGTGGGGGCGTGTCGTCTTGCCAGTCGGCCAAGGGGCGGCCTGTACTATGAAGGACCTCCCATGCGCGGCGGGTGCGGGCCGGATTGTTCAGATCCAAACGACCAGCGGTTTTTACATCTTCCTCGAGCAAGCGTTTGGCAAAACCCTCAAGCCCCTCGCGACGCTCCACCTCATCGGCGGCTTCCTGCACGTCCTCTGAGATGACCGGGATGTCTGCCAAACCTTCTGTCAAAGCCCGAAAATAGAGGCCTGTGCCCCCAACAATAACAGGGCGAAGTCCATCAGCGGCAATCATATCAAGGGTGCGGGCACACTCGCGCATCCAATGGCCAACAGAATAGGTCTCTGACATATCAATATGGCCATAGAGATGATGTTGGGCCGCTGCGAGGTCCGCCTCTGACGGACGGGCCGTTAGGGTGTGCCAACCCGAATACACTTGAAGCGCATCTGCATTAATGATGGCAGATGGACAGTCCGCCGCGAGCCGAAGGGCAAGAGATGACTTTCCTGAAGCGGTTGGTCCGGCAATTAAGACGGGCCGTGGATCAAGCGGGTCAAAGTCGTTTGGTAATTGCATCCACTGGGTTCCATCCCTAAGACGCGCCGAGTGATCGATGAAATCTGGTCTCACCGCAAGGCCTGACCAGTAGAGGGCAAGCGATGGCAAAGCCAAAACATACGGGCGTTTCGCAGTATAAGCGTGTCATGTTGAAAATTTCTGGCGAAGCGCTGATGGGGGATCAAGGTTTTGGCCTGCACCCGCCCACCGTCGAGCGCATCGCTGGCGAAATCAAACACTGTCACGATCTTGGCGTGGAAATTTGTATGGTGATCGGCGGGGGGAATATTTTCCGCGGTCTCCAGGGATCTGCGCAAGGAATGGAAAGAACAACCGCCGATTACATGGGAATGTTGGCGACGGTGATGAACGCCCTGGCCATGCAGGGCGCACTGGAAGCCGAAGGTATTTTTACGCGGGTAATCTCAGCAATTCCTATGGATCAGGTGTGCGAACCGTATATTCGACGCCGCGCCGTGCGACATCTGGAAAAGGGACGTGTCTGTATTTTCGCGGCGGGTACAGGCAATCCCTATTTCACAACCGATACAGCAGCGACACTGCGGGCAAATGAGATGTCATGCGAGGCTATCTTCAAAGGAACACAAGTCGACGGCGTCTATGACAAAGACCCCCAAAAGCATGATGATGCCATACGATTTGAAACAATCAGCTATGATGAGGTTCTTCAAAGAAACCTCAAAGTCATGGACGCTTCTGCGATTGCTCTTGCACGAGACAATTCCCTGCCGATAATTGTATTTTCGCTGGACGAGCCCGGAGGGTTTGCTGGGATATTGGCAGGCCAGGGCACATATACGACCGTTAAGGCAAGTAGCAGCTGAAAGGAGGAGCAATGTCAGACGAGCTCGAAATTGACACAGATGGGCTGGAAAAACGCATGGATGGTGCTCTCAACGCGCTAAAGGGCGAGTTTTCTTCTTTGCGCACCGGCCGTGCCTCGGCGTCTATTCTCGAACCTGTGATGGTCGATGCCTATGGCTCCCAAATGCCGTTAAACCAATGTGGCACTGTGAATGTTCCGGAACCCAGAATGATTACGGTAAACGTTTGGGATAAAGGCCTGGTTGGTGCTGTCGAGAAAGCGATCCGCAATTCAGGATTGGGCATTAATCCCGTGGTCGACGGTACAATTTTGCGCCTTCCCATACCGGAGCTGAATGAAGAACGTCGTCAAGAACTGGCGAAAGTCGCCGCACAATATGCTGAAAATGCCCGTATTGCTGTCCGAAACGTACGCAGAGACGGGATGGATCAGGTGAAGAAAATGAAGTCTGACGGTATGAGTGAAGATGATCAAAAATATTGGTCGGAGGTCATTCAAGAATCAACTGACGTTGCAATCAAGAACATCGATGCCGCCTTGGAGGCCAAGCAAGACGAGATCATGCAGGTCTAAAGGACGGGCGCAATGGTAGATGGTGACGGTTTTATGAGCGACGAAACGCTTCACGTTGGTATCATCATGGATGGAAATGGTCGTTGGGCGACGCGGCGCGGTTTGCCCCGCCTAAAGGGCCATTCGCAAGGCGCAGAAGCGGTTCAAGCTGTTGTAGAGGCCGCCCCAGAGATCGGGATTTCACATCTCACGCTCTTTGCGTTTTCCACGGAAAACTGGAAGCGAAGTGCCTCTGAGGTCTCAGGATTGATGACCCTCTTTAAACGTTACATCACTGCGAAAGCAGATCGTCTGATCGCCGAAAACGTTCGGGTTCGCTTCATCGGCGGTCAAGACCGCATGGAACCAAAGTTGTTGGAACTGATGGGCTGGTTAGAGGCCGAAACGCGGGACAATGGCGGCCTGAATCTGACGATTGCCATGAACTATGGCGGGCGTGATGAACTTATCCGAGCTGTTCAGAAGCTCTCTGCAAGAGTTCAAATAGGGGAACTCAAACCAAGCGAAATTTCCGAAAAGACCCTTTCAAATTATATGGATACAGCGGAAATACCGAATCCAGATTTGATCATTCGCACAAGCGGGGAACAGAGGATTTCTAATTTTATGCCTTGGCAATCGGCTTATGCTGAATTGGCCTTCACCGAAACATTGTGGCCCGACTTTACTGACAAAGAACTCCGATCCATTGTGACGTCATTCATGGGGCGGGATCGTCGTTTTGGCGCAGTTGCCGCGCAATGACCCCTCAGGGTAACCCCTGGTCAAACCTCGCATTACGAATAATGACAGCCGTCGTTGTTCTCGCCCTGTTGGGCGTTGCGTTTGCGTATGAACCCCATGGGCTCACCGTTGCGGCCGGGCTTGCCGCCCTTCTACTTGGCTATGAGGCCGCGCGGATGGGGCGTTCGGAACGCGTCTTCGCGTTTGGCTTCGGTCTTTTGATTTGCCTGGTCCTATACGCCGCCGTCGCGGGGGCTTGGTGGCCGGTGCTGCTTGGGTCAGTTGCGATCGTAATCGCGATATCATTAACGGTCCCGAAGCATAAAGCCTATGTCCTTGGGTTGGGCGCCCTCGCGGTGTTGAGCTTGTTGGTTTCACTCGATGGCACGCGGCAGCACGGGGCGGTCCTGTTGATTTGGATGCTCCTTGTTGCAGCACTCTCTGATATTGGCGGGTATGTCTTTGGAAAACTACTCAAAGGGCCTAAAGTATGGACGAATTTATCTCCGCACAAAACATGGTCCGGCGTCGGTGGTGCATTTGTCCTTGGCGGCGGTATTGGGACCTTGATGATGCCGCAACTCGGTGTGTTTTTTCCAAAATGGGTGACGGTTATCGTCGTTTCATGCGTAATCATGGGAGATCTTGTGCTTTCGGCCGTGAAACGCGCCTGCGATGTGAAGGATAGCGGTCGTATCTTTCCTGGCCACGGCGGCATTTGGGATCGTTTTGATGGGTTCGCATTTGGCGCATTAAGCCTTGCAGCATTGGACGCGATTGGGGTTTTCTAGGGAAATGGCGCGACGGATCTCTATTTTCGGTTCAACGGGGTCAATCGGGCAACAAACGATTGATCTCATTGAACGCAAGGCGGCAGAGTTCAATGTTGTGGCCATCTCTGGGGGTGGAAATATTGATCTGCTTGCGGCGCAAGCAAAAATACTGAATCCCCAATACGTTATCACGGCTTTCTCAGAAAAGAATGATGAGCTGATCGCGCGCTGTAGCGATCTCGATGTGACCTGCTTGGCCGGTCGAGAGGCGTTATTGGCCGCCGCGATGGAGCCTGTCGATTGGGCAATGAGCGCAATTGTTGGCTTTGCCGGGCTTGAGGTGAGTTTACGGCTTGCGACACATGGAACGACGCTTGCCCTTGCGAATAAAGAAAGTTTGGTCTGCGGCGGATCGCTCTTGACTGATACTTGTCTCGAGCACGGCACCGTTTTGTTGCCTGTTGATTCAGAACATTCTGCTATTTTTCAAACACTTAATGGGGAAAAGCGATCCGAGATCGACCGCGTGATCATAACTGCATCGGGCGGACCATTTCGATCCTGGACGCGGGAGGCGATGGAAAATGTAACCCCAGCACAGGCCGCGAACCATCCAAAATGGTCGATGGGGCAACGGATATCGATCGACAGCGCCACGTTGTTTAATAAAGCACTGGAAGTTATTGAAGCAAAAGAGTTTTTTAATTTTTCACCGTCACAAATTGAGGTGATCATACATCCTCAATCTATAATTCATTCGATGCTTGGGTTCGTCGATCAAGCAGTGCTTGCGCATCTCGGCGTCCCGGACATGCGAGGAGCCATCGGATACGCACTGTACTACCCCGACAGAAAACCGCTACCGGTGGCGCCGCTCGATCTAGCGATGCTGGGGCGATTGGACTTTGAAGCCCCAGATGAAGTGAAGTTCCCCGCACTTCGGCTGGCGCGGGAGGTTATGGAAGAAGGGGGACTGGCAGGAGCCGTGCTAAATGGCGCGAAAGAGGCATCGATGGATGCGTTTTTAGACGGTGATGCCAAATTCCTCGACATGGCAGATTTTGTAGAGCGTGCTCTGCAAGACCCCGCCTGGTCTAAGTTCGGCGACGCGCAACAAATTGACGCGATCATTGCGGCTGATACATGGAGTAGGAATTACGTGAGAACGCTGACCGAGGCCGAGAGATGATCGACACATTATATACAATCGCAACATTTATTGCGGTCATCTCAGTTGTCGTTTTCGTGCACGAGTTTGGGCACTACATTGTTGGCCGTTGGTGCGGAATTCATGCCGAGGTGTTTTCGGTGGGAATGGGCCCGGTGATCTGGGGCAGTACAGATCGACGGGGGACTTACTGGCAAATCGCGGCTCTTCCGATTGGCGGATACGTGAAATTCCTTGGCGATGAGAACGCGGCAAGTGCAGCGGGACCGAACGGGCTCTCGAATGTGGCCCGCGGTGACGAAGAACGCACGCTAATTGGTGCGTCGCTTTGGAAGCGGGCTTTAACGGTCGCTGCGGGACCCTTCGCGAACTTCTTTTTCTCGATATTGGTGTTTGCAAGTTTACTCTATGTCACTGGAATCGCACGAGATCCTGTTCGGATTGGCGATTTCACTGTGGATCCAATCGAGCTGCAAGAAGGCGATCGCATTCTTGCGTTCAATGGTGAAACGATTGAAGGATTTGCAGATATTTTCGACCTCGCTGCGGAAACTGCCCCTGGGGAACAGCACATTTTTACAATTGAACGCGATGACCGCGTATTGGACGTTCAAGGACCGTATCCGTATCCGGCGCTGGTCGGGTGGGTGACCCCGCTGTCACCTGCCGCGAATGCTGGTCTCCAGCCGGACGATCTTATTGTGTCGTTTAATGGCATCGATATCGGGAGCTTTGACCAGCTGAGAGTTGCCGTTCTGGAGCGTGGCGAAGTCGAAACGGACATTGTGGTCTTAAGAGGGGACACAGAGATATCGCTGCGACTTGCTCCTGAAATCACCGAACAGCTGTTGGCGGATGGCACGATCGAACGTCGCCCGCTTATTGGTGTGGGGGCAGGGTCAGCGATCGGGTACTATGTGGAAACGCCAACTCCTTATGAGGCCCTGAATGTGGGGGTTATTCGCACATGGGGCATTGTCACGGGCAGTCTCACCGGACTGTACCACATTATTCGCGGGGACCTTGGTGCAGACAATTTGCAGGGTCCGATCGGGATCGCGCGGGCATCCGCCGATACTGCCGCCGGAGGTTGGATGGACCTCATTGCTTGGATCGGAGTGATCTCCACCGCAATCGGCCTCATGAACCTGTTTCCGATACCGGTTCTAGATGGCGGTCATTTGGTTCTCTATGCTTATGAAGCGGTTCGAGGCAAACCACCGAGAGAACGGATCGCCGCCGCACTGACGGCGGGCGGGTTCAGTTTGTTAATCGGTCTCATGGTATTTGCGACGTACAATGATGTTTTGCGCCTTCTCAATGCGTAACAAAGGTTTTAGGACCAATCGCAACTAGGGGGATTGCATCATGACGTCACTTGGCCGTTCGATTTTAATTTTGAGGGCAACGACGCGTATTGCTTTTGCGGCACTTGCACCTTCGGCTGCGGTCCTAGGTTTTACAGTCTCGGTTCACGCTCAAACGGTTCAAACCATTGCAGTGGACGGTAACCAGCGCGTTTCGGAGAATACCGTGCGCGCCATTGCGGGTATTCCAGTTGGCGGCCAGGTCACGCCGGCACAGGTCAACCGGGCGCTCCAGAGCCTTTACGACAGTGGATTTTTTGAACAGGTGTCCATCTCGCAACTTGGTTCGACAATTACGATCTCTGTTGTCGAAAATCCGACGATCAACAGAATATCGATCGAAGGCAATCGGCGCATCGATGACGAAGTTCTTTTGCCGTTGATTGGATCTGCACCAAGACAGACGTTCTCGGTCTCGCAAACCGAAGCTGATGTTCGTGCGATTATCGAAGCCTACACAGCCCAAGGCCGAATAGCGGCAGAAGTCCAGCCTCTCATCATTCGGCGTGCAGACAATCGCGTTGATCTCGTGTTCGAGGTACTTGAAGGGCAAGTTACGGAAATCGACAATGTGAGCTTCATTGGGAATGGTGCGTTTTCGGACCGCCGATTGCGCCGAGTGATTGAGACCCGAGAGGCCCGCATCTTTAGCGGCTTGTTTGCCAACGACACTTTCATTGAAGATCGTCTGTCGTTTGATGCGCAACAGTTGACGGAGTTTTACGCAAATCGCGGCTACATCGATTTTCAGGTTCTCTCTTCGAGCGCCGAGCTATCGCGCGAAAGAAACGCGTTCTTGGTGAATTATACGGTTCAAGAAGGTCAACAATATCGTTTTGGCACGGCACAATTTTTATCTGAAGTGCCTGACATCGAAACAACCGAATTCGAGCAAGTGGTTCGCATTCGAGAGGGTTCGGTTTTTGATCCGCGTGAAATCGACCTTATTCTCCAGCGTCTTGATGACGAGGCAGACTTGCAAGGTTTGGCCTTCGTGCGTGCCGAACCGCGCATTATTCGAGATGATGATGCAAAGACGGTGTCGGTGGATTTCGTCCTTGTGAGGGGGCCAAGGGCCTTCGTGGAGAGGATTGATATTGAAGGAAACAGTACAACACTTGACCGTGTTATTCGTCGTCAGTTCGACACGGTTGAAGGCGACGTCCTGAACCAACGTCAAATTCGGGAAGCCAATGACCGCATTCGCGCATTGGGATATTTTAGCTCGGTAGAGGTCACGACACGTGAAGGATCGACACCAGAGCAGCAGATCATCGATGTCGACGTCGAAGAGCAGGCGACCGGTTCTATCAACTTTGGTGCATCGTTTTCGTCCGACAGTGGTGTCGCTCTGTCGATTGGAGTTACGGAACGGAACTTCTTAGGGCGCGGGCAAACCGTTGGCGCAGGCTTCTCGACGGCGCCAAACAATCAAAATTACAATCTGCGCTTCGTTGAGCCATCTGTCCTTGATCGCGATCTGAGGTTTATTTTCAATTTCAATTACAATGAAGCTTCGCCATCATTTGTCGCGTTGTTGAACGATCAAATTGACATTGATGTCGGCTTGAACTTCCCAGTCTCGGAGAATGGCCGATTGACCACAAGTTTGTTCTATCGTCAGGACGATGTGACGCTTGATGACGATGAGGTCACTCCGGACGAAGCAACCATGGCGGATCCTGCGACCGTTACAGGCTTCATTGCGAACGAAGAGCGCAAAACGGATACGCTCGGGCTTCAGTTTATTTACGTGAACGATCGACGAAATTCCCGGGTCGAGCCGACGGCCGGGTCGGTGTTCCGAGTGACACAAGAATTTGGCGGACTCGCAGGCTCGCAGCAATACTCACAGACGGTCGTGTCTTACACTACATTCCGGTCGTTCTTTAGTGAACAATTGGTGTTCTCTGCAGAAATTGAGGGCGGAATACTGGAAGCCTTTGGCGATACCGATATACCGGTTTTGGAGCGCTTTAGCCTTGGTGGAGACCAACTTCGGGGATTTGAATCGTCCGGTATCGGGCCACGAGATTCACAAGGGGATCCGCTCGGAGGCACAAAGTTTGCTGTCGCGCGCCTCGAGGCCAGTTTCCCACTTGGCCTTCCAGAGGAGTTGGGCGTCTTTGGTGGTGTATTCTTAGATGTCGGTACCGTCTGGGATCTCGATGATGACACCGTAGGGGGCGAAACGGTGAATGATGACCCCGATCTTCGGGCCGCGTTGGGATACTCGATATTCTGGGAAACCGCACTTGGGCCCCTTCGCTTCAATTTCTCGCGGGCGCTTCAGAAAGAGGACTTTGATAAGACCGAAGATTTTCGATTTACCGTTGATGCGCGGTTCTAAAGCTTGCGGTGGGTCGCCTTCAGTCTATTTCTGTTTGTGTCAGGTACGGTAAACGCCCAGTCATTTCCTGTATTCGAGCCGCAATTCGGTGTTGCAACACTCGATCAAGAGCGGCTTTTCTCAGATAGTAAATTTGGTCAGCGTTTCATCGATGAATTTGAGAGACAGGCAGAAGAACTGGCCGAAGAAAACCGCCAGATTGAGGCCGCACTTGAAGCCGAGGAACTGGAACTGACGCGGATACGTGCAAGCGAGTCCGAGGAGTACTTCCGGCCGTTGGCTGCGGCCTTCAACGAAAAAGCCAATCGGATCCGTGCAGAGCGCCGTCAGGCCGCTCAGGATTTGGTAGAGTTTCGCGAGACGCGCCAACAAGAGTTCTTTCAACAGGTCGGTCCCGTCTTACTTCAATTGATGCGGGAGTTTCGGGTCGCAGTCATCATCAATCGTGACAGTGTGGTTGTCTCTCTTCCGAATATCGATCTTACGGATGCTGCAATCCAAAGGGTTGATGCACTATTTGCCGAATAGCAGTGCTTGCGACGTCATCAGCCGGTTGATAACCAGGACTGCGTAAACCAAAGGGGAGAGCAGCGTGACTGATACTTCTGATTCAGATGTCATTGATATCCAAGAAATAAAACGGCTCATCCCGCATCGGTATCCCTTCTTGTTGGTGGATGCTGTCAAAGATGTCGTTCCCCATGTGAGCGCCGTCGGCATAAAGAACGTGACGGTCAACGAGCCTCATTTTCAAGGGCATTTTCCCGATCGACCCGTTATGCCAGGGGTCACAATTATTGAGGCAATGGCGCAGACGGCGGCGGTCATGGTCTCAAAATCGTTGGACCTCAAAGACAGTGGGGCCCTGGTCTACTTTCTTTCGATTGATAATTGTAAGTTCCGGCACGTGGTGGCACCGCCCGATCAATTGGAACTTCACGTACATGTTTTGCGTGGCCGTGGTAAACTATGGAAGTTTCATGGTGAAGGCATCGTGAATGGTTTGGTGACGACTGAGGCGGACTTCACTGCGATGATCGTTCCCCCGGGAGAGGCATGATTGATGGCAGTAGATTCTTCCGCAAAAGTCCACGACACAGCGATTATTGAGGACGGCGCCGAGATTGGAGCGAACTGCGATATTGGTCCTTATGCTGTGGTTGGCCCAGATGTGCGCCTCTTGGGCGGTGTGAAACTTCACAGTCATGCTGTCGTGCACGGGTATACGGAAATTGGCGATCAGACGGAGATCTTCCCCTTCGCCTCAATCGGTCATATGCCTCAGGATTTAAAGTTCAGCGGGGAGCGCACGCAACTGATCGTCGGGAAGCGAAATCGCATTCGGGAACATGTCACAATGAACCCAGGGACCGAAGGCGGCGGCGGCGTCACAAAGGTTGGTGATAACGGCCTCTATATGATGAGTTGTCATGTCGGTCACGATTGTATCGTTGGAAACAATGTGATCATCGCAAACAATGTGGCCCTTGGCGGACATTGTATTATCGAAGACCATGTGGTCATCGGGGGGTTAGCGGGAATTCATCAATTCACGCGGATAGGACGGGGCGCCATGATCGGGGGCCTTGCCGGCGTCGTTTCGGACGTCATCCCCTACGGAACGGTTCTGGGAGAGCGCGCGAGTCTTGGTGGTCTTAATCTTATTGGCCTCAAACGCGCGGGCGTGGGCCGGGAGGATGTCGATGGTCTCCGTCAAGCGTACAAGCTCCTCTTCAATACGGGAAAACCACTTTCGGACGCGATCGAAGATGTTCGCGGCATGGCGGCAGATAACGCTTTGATCGAGGAGGTTTTGGCGTTCATTGGCGAGGCGGGAAAACGCCGCATTACAACCCCGCAGGATACGTGAGCAGAACTGCGATCATAGCTGGATCAGGCGTCTTACCGCGCCTTTTAGCAGAGGAAGTTGCGCTTACGGATGCGCCGATCATCGTTGATTTCAAGACCACCGCGCTTGATTGGATATCGAATTACGAGGTGATCGACGCGAGCTTTGAAAAAGCAGGCGTTCTGTTTACGGCGCTTCGAAAAAGAGGCGTGGATTACGTCGTGTTCGCCGGGGGCATGTCCCGGCCCAAACTCAATCCGCTAAAAATGGATCGCGCGTTTTTATCTAAGGCTCCAAGCCTGCTCAAAGCGATGCGCGGCGGCGATGATGGCCTATTGCGGGTGATCGCATCATGGTTCGAAGAAGAAGGGTTCATTGTAAAGTCAGCCCAAGACATCATCACCGACCTGATTGCCCCGGCTGGGATATGGGGGCGCCATAGCCCAACCGAGCAAGATGATTTGGATATGGATCGCGGCGTACAAATCCTGGAGGCGCTCAGCCCGCTTGACGTAGGCCAGGCCTGTATCATTTCGGGGGGCGTGTGCTTTGGCATTGAAACGATCCAGGGCACCGACGCGCTTCTTCGCTCGGTAGAGGAAACAGACAGCGCACTCAATCCCCCCAAGCAGTCCGGCCAGGGTGTATTGGTAAAGATCCCGAAAGCAGGACAAGATCATAGAATCGATCTCCCGAGTATCGGGGAAGAGACCGTAAAGAGGGCCAAGGTCGCCGGTCTTTCAGGGATTGCCGTGAAAGAGGGCGGCGCGCTTGTTCTTGGCATGAAGGACATTCTTGCGGCCGCAGATGACGCGGGTCTGTTCATAATCGGCCTTCCGAATGTCTGACCCGATAAACGTGTTTGTGATCGCCGGGGAACCATCGGGCGATCGCTTGGGCGCGGCCCTCCTCACCGGATTGAACGCAGAGGCAAATGTCGAGATTACAGGGGTTGGTGGGCCGCTGATGGAGGCGGCAGGGCTAAGATCCCTCTTTCCGATGTCCGATCTTGCCGTGATGGGCTTGATGGAGGTCTTACCCCGCATTCCAAAGATCTTGCGCCGCGTTCGGCAAACTGCGGCTGCAATCAGGGCGGTGAAGCCGGACGTATTGATCACGATTGACAGCCCTGATTTCTGTCTGCGGGTTGCAAAACGCGTGCGATATGATCTTCCGAATATGCCTGTTGTTCACTATGTTGCGCCGTCTGTGTGGGCCTGGAGGCCTGAACGCGCAGAGAAAATGGCGCGCCATGTCGATCATGTCCTCGCACTGCTTCCATTTGAGCCCCCGTATATGGAGAAAGCGGGGTTAAGCTGCGATTTTGTTGGGCATCCGGTTGTCGGTACGAAAACGCCAACAAAACCGCAGATCCAGAGTTTTCGCGACCAAAATCGGGCCGACACGCTCTTGGCGGTCTTGCCCGGCTCTCGCAGGGGCGAGGTCAAACGGATGCTACCAATATTTGCGGACGTGGTGCATGCTCTCGCCGCAGAGGGGCGGTCCCTACGGGCCGTTATTCCGACCGTCATTGGCTCGGAGGCACTGGTCCGCACGATGACCGCCGACTGGTCTGTCCCGATCACCTATGTACACCAATCGGATGGCGATGACTGGGACCGGCGAAAGCAAATCGCCATAGGCGCTTCTGATGCCGCGCTGCTTATGTCTGGGACGGTGTCGCTCGAGGTCGCGGCAGTGGGTTGCCCCCAAGTCGTCGCGTTCAAAGTGAACAAGGCAACCACACGCATGTTAAAGCGTATGCTTTTGATCGACACCGGTACATTGGTCAATATTCTGACAGACACGCGGGATATCCCCGAAGCGATGCTGGAGAACGCCACGCCAGAGGTGATTTTGGGCTTTTTGCGCCCCCTTCTTGACGATCCAGGCCGTGCAAAGACGCAAAAGGAGACAGCCGCACGGGCCCTTCGTCTTCTTCATCCGCCTGAGGCCCATGCGGCCGCTAAGTCTGTCCTTAGATTTCTGTCAAAAAGGCCCGAGACCTCGCGTTGACGGCCTGTGCCAAAAGATCGGGTGCAATCTCAAAGAGGTGATGGGGAGTGCCCGCAGCGACCCAAATCGTCGAAAAATCCAAGAGTTCGGGTGCGATCCAGATCGGGATCGGGCTCAGGTGGCCGAGCGGAGAAACACCCCCAATCGCAAACCCGGTCACAGATCGGACTTTTGCGGCATCCGCCTTTGCCGTTTCTTCGCCCATTATATCGGCGGCCCGCGCAAGGTCCACCTGGCGACCACCGGGCGTCAGGAAGAGATGAAGACTGCCGGTGAGAGACCCGGCAATCAGGATGGATTTGCCAATTTGGTCAACCACGCAGCCCATAACTGCCGCGGCTTCGGCAGCAGTGCGGGTACTGCGGCCGGTTTCTTTAACTGTGATTGGTAATCCCAAGGCCTCTGCTGTGCCTTTGACCCGCGCTAGGCTTTTCGACATTTCTCTCTCAAAAACACCGTTTGTCTGTTTTGTCGCTTATCTTTAAATCCATCATATCGAATAGGGAATGCGCGATGATTTACAAAGGCGAAGTTGCTTGTGATCCCCGAGGGTTAATTTTCGAAGCGTACCGTATAGAGGGCATTACCCAAGAGGATTGCCGCACCATTTTCTTCGATTGGGCGCTTGGTGTGCCCGATGGTGAAGATGCTGCGGCCCATGTTGCGACCTTGCTGTCCCATTATGGCCAGGCGGGCCATCCTATGACCTCCGTTTTGGAGGAGGGTCTCCAAGTTTATCACCGCGCACCAAAACGGAGAGGCGGTCGCAAATCTCGTCAATGACGAGTACGATTGGATCGGTTTGGGCGGCGACTAGGTTCGAATGCCTGCCGTTCAACGGATTTTTAGTCGCTCGATGATGGCATTTTACTCCGAAAGCGCATCAAGTATTCTGGCCCAACTGCGCATACCTTTGTGAAAACTGCGCAGATCGTATTTTTCATTTGGGCTGTGAAGGCCGTCATCATCTTGGCCGAACCCAATCAACATCGGTTCAGTGCCAATGAGCGACTGAAAATGTCCGGCAATCGGGATAGACCCGCCACATCCGACAAACGCTGCGGGCGCGCCCCATTCTTCTGACAAGACCCTGCGCGCCTTCTCAAATGCGGGCAGAGAAATATCAAAAGAGGAAGCGGCTGCATGGCTGAAATCCGCGAACGCTGCGCTGCAATCCGGCGGGAGATGCGCCCGAACATGGTCCTTAAACGCCTTTGCCACTTGATCCGGGTCCTGGCCGGCCACCAGACGGAAGCTCACTTTCGCAGACGCCTTCGACGGAATGACGGTCTTAAAGCCGTCGCCCGTATACCCACCCCATATGCCATTCACCTCGGCCGTTGGTCGGGCCCAAGTTTGCTCCAGTACACTGCGCCCCGTCTCTCCGGCGGAGACGGAAAGGCCGACAGCATTCAGGAAACCGTCCCCATCAAACGGCAAATCCTGCCACTGTTGTGCGACCGTCTCTGGGACATCGCGCACATTGTCATAAAAGCCCGGCAGTGTCACACGCCCGGTCTCATCATGCAGCCCAGCCAATGCCGTGGCGAGAACATGAATGGGATTGCGTGCAGTGCCACCAAAAAAGCCGGAATGAAGGTCCACATCCGCACCGGTAATCGTCACTTCCTGAGAGACCATACCTCGGAGCATCGTGACGATTGATGGCGTCTCCGGTGTGACCATGCCCGTGTCACAAATCAAAACAAGATCAGAGTGCAAATCATCCTTATGATCTTCAAGATATGGAATGAGTGAAGGAGAGCCAGACTCTTCCTCGCCCTCGAAAAACAAACTGACCCGTATCGGCAAGGTCCCCGTGACAGTCTTCCAAGCGCGGCATGCCTCGACAAATGTCATAAGTTGGCCTTTGTCGTCTGCCGTTCCGCGCGCACGAATGATCTTTCCTTTGGGCGTATCGATTATTTGTGGATCAAACGGATCACTTTCCCAAAGCTCCAATGGATCGACCGGTTGGACATCATAGTGACCGTAGAACTTCACGTGGGGGCCATCCGCGCCCATAGGCGGGGAAACAACCATGGGATGCCCCAGCGTGTCGTGGCGTTCGGCCGAAAACCCAATATCATTCAGGGTGCCGACCAACCAGTCGGCGGCCCGGGCCACGTCTTCCGAATAGGCCGGATCCGTGGAAATCGACGGAATACGCAAAAAACCATCCAAGCGGGCAAGCGCCGCGTCCAATTCGTCATCAATGTGTTGAAGAACCTTTTCAAGCGCCATCAGCCACTCCGTTTAAATGGGTTATTCAATGACCCCGCCAAATCCATCCCCCACCCAAAACTCGGCTTGTCTCATTGTCATAGAATACGCATGCCTGTCCTGGCGCAACGCCTTCTTCTGGTTCCAACAGCTCAACCATAGCTGTCCCATTATCCATTGGATGGACGAGCGCCGGTTTCGGGGGCCTGGTGGAGCGAACTTTGACGCTAAGTTCGTGCGGCCCGTCAGAGAACGCAGTATCGCCCAGCCAATTGATCTCCCGAACTGGAATATGAACGGTCGAAAGTGCTTCTTTGGGCCCAACAATAACGTCACGACTATCGGCATCCAGCTTGACGACATAGAGCGGCTCTCCGCCGCCGATACCGAGCCCGCGGCGCTGCCCCACTGTATAGTGGATGATGCCCGTATGTTCGCCTAGAACACGCCCATCAAGATGGACAATCCGTCCAGGTTCAGCGGCTTCCGGCCGCAACTTTTGGATGACATCCGCATAAGAGCCATTTGGTACAAAGCAAATGTCTTGGCTGTCGGGCTTGTCCGCAACATCGAGCCCATATTTTTCGGCAAGCGTGCGCGTTTCTGATTTTGAGACAAGGTGTCCAAGCGGAAAGCGCAGGTAATCAAGCTGTTCCTGTGTGGTCGAAAAGAGAAAGTAACTCTGATCACGCACCGGATCCGCTGCCCGGTGAAGTTCTGCCTTCCCGAGTGACGCTTTGCGTTGGATGTAATGACCCGTCGCCATACAATCGGCGTCGAGATCTTTGGCCGTCTCTAGGAGATCGCGAAACTTGACGCGTTCATTGCATCGAATGCAGGGGACCGGTGTTGCACCCGCAAGATAGCTGTCCGCGAATTCATCAATGACGCTCTCGCGAAACGTGTTTTCATAGTCCAAAACATAGTGCGGAAAGCCCATACGTTCCGCCACGCGTCGTGCATCGTGGATGTCTTGGCCGGCGCAACATGCTCCCTTTTTTGCTAGGGCCGCCCCATGGTCGTAGAGTTGAAGCGTGATGCCGACCACATCGTATCCTTCTTCCGCAAGTTGCGCAGCCACAACCGAGCTGTCGACACCGCCTGACATGGCGACGATGACACGGGTGTCTTCAGGCGCTTTCTCAAAACCGAGGCTATTTTGCGTGGTCATTCCGTTTTTTCCTAAAATCAGAGCGGTCCGTTATCAGTCGTTTTAGGTCCCGTTAAGCCCAAATGCGGTATTCGCTTTCACATGTATGTCAAACGCCCGAGTACGCCAATTGCCGTACGGCTTCCAAATGGCGAATTACTGAGTTTGTCGGACCTCCCGCCGACAAACACGGTGCGATGGGTGCCCCAGCGAAAAATGACTATTCTTCGGGCGCTACACGCCGGTCTCATTACCCGTGAAGAGGTCTGCGGTCGCTACGCGCTCAGCGAAGATGAGCTCTGTGAATGGGAGCGGGACAGCGCAAAGTCTGGTTTGGATGGCTTAAAAGTGTCTGTCAGGAACACCTAGAGCCGCTTTGCCGTCGGCCAATTACTGACAATTAAAGTGACATTTTCCACATTATATCGATTTAACAATGAATAACTTGGTAACCATAACACTTAGTTAATTTTTTTCACACACCCCCTTATGAAGAGAAGGAGGGATTTAATGCGTATTCTATTGATAGAGGACGATCCTACGACACGTAAAAGCATCGATATGATGCTATCCAATGCGAGCTTTAATATCTTTGCGACGGATCTCGGCGAAGATGGTATCGAACTCGCCAAACTGTATGACTATGATCTGATCATTCTGGACCTGTCGCTTCCGGATATGAGCGGACACGAAGTCCTGCGTCAGCTCCGCCTGGCCCGGATAGCAACCCCAATACTCATTCTGTCCGGTGATGGACGGGCCGAGGAGAAAATCAAAGGGTTCGGTTCGGGGGCCGATGACTATCTGACCAAACCGTTTCACCGCGGCGAATTGGTGGCGCGGATTCATGCGATCGTTCGAAGATCAAAGGGCCATGCGGCCTCTGTAATCGAAACGGGTCAAGTGACGGTCAATTTGGATGAAAAGATGGCCTCTGTGAACGGAGAGATCATCCATCTCACCGGTAAGGAATACCAGATGCTAGAGCTTTTATCGCTCCGCAAAGGGACGACCCTCACCAAAGAAATGTTCTTAAATCATCTCTATGGTGGCATGGACGAACCCGAACTTAAGATCATCGATGTCTTTATTTGCAAACTTCGGAAGAAGTTGGCCGAGGCGACGGGCGGCGAAAACTATATCGAAACCGTATGGGGCCGAGGGTACGTTCTGCGCGATCCGGCCGTGAGTTTGGACTTGGCGGCAACTGGATAGCTAGACCAAACGGCGATGCTGTTCTAAATGCGTCCTAGCCTGTTTGGGGGGCGTATGAACAAGACCGTCGGCGAGTTGGACCGGAAAGAAGCGGCGCAGGAACTTGTGCGTCTTGCGGCGCTTTTGAACCGGGCAAATACCGCGTATCATCAGCTTGATGCGCCAGAGATATCTGACGCTGAGTATGATGATCTGAAGCAACGTAACGCGGAAATCGAAGCTCGTTTTCCAGAGTTGAAGCGCGACGACTCGCCCACCGAAAAAGTTGGTGCAGCCCCGTCGAGCGGTTTTGAAAAAATATCCCATGCCGTGGCAATGCTGTCTCTGGCAAACGCATTCGATGCCGATGACATTGCCGCGTTCGAGACAGGCATACAGCGCTTCCTGAACAGCACCGGTCCGATCGACTTTGTCGCGGAACCCAAGATCGATGGTCTGTCCCTCTCATTGCGATACGAGAACGGTACCTTGGTCCAAGCGGCGACGCGAGGAGACGGATTGGTGGGGGAAAACGTCACCTCAAACGCGCTCACAATTCGCGATGTGCCGCAAAACATTTCCGGCGCACCCGACATCCTCGAAGTCCGCGGAGAGGTGTATATGCATCACAAAGATTTTCTGTCTTTGAATGAGGCGCAGGCAAAAAAAGACGCAAAGATCTTTGCAAATCCCCGCAACGCGGCAGCTGGCGCCCTCCGGCAACTTGACCCATCGATCACCGCCGAGAGGCCGCTACGATTTTTCGCCTATAGCTGGGGCGCGCTGTCCGAACCACTTGCGACGACACAGTTGGACGCCGTTAAAAGGTTGAGCGATTTGGGGTTTGCGGTGAACCCGTTGACTGCACTGTGTCGGTCTGCGGCGGAGCTCCTGGACCACTACGCTCAGATTTCAAGCGCACGACCCGATCTCGGATATGACATCGACGGCGTCGTCTACAAAGTAAATGACCTTAAACTCCAAGAACGCCTCGGCTTTCGGACAACGACGCCGAGATGGGCAATCGCGCATAAATTCCCAGCCGAGACCGCCTGGACAACCCTCGAGAGCATCGACATTCAAGTTGGCCGCACCGGCGCATTGTCTCCTGTTGCGCGATTAAAGCCTGTGACGGTGGGTGGCGTCGTTGTTTCAAACGCAACGTTGCACAACGCAGATTACATCGCAGCCCGGAATGCAAACGGCACGGTCATTCGTGGCGGGAAGGATTTTCGTGTGGGCGACGTGGTCGAAGTCTACAGGGCAGGTGATGTAATCCCGAAATTGAGGGATGTGGACCTCTCCAAGCGCCCGTCTGGTGCAACACCCTTTGTCTTTCCGACCGCATGCCCCATCTGCAATTCGCCTGCACATCAAGAAGCGGGTGATAGCACAATTCGGTGCACAGGCGGCTTCATCTGCGATGCCCAGGTTACAGAGCGTCTGAAGCACTTCGTCTCTCGGAACGCGTTTGACATAGAAGGCCTTGGGGCAAAGCAGGTCGAGCAGTTTTTCAAAGACGGCTGGATCAGAACACCTGCTGACATTTTTACGCTTGAGGAGCAGCACGGCTCGGAGAGTTCGGATCCATTGCAAGGGCGCGACGGCTGGGGACCAAAATCGGCTGATAACGTATTTCAGGCCATTCGGGACAAGCGTCAGATCGCATTCCCACGGGTGTTGTTTGCGCTCGGTATTCGCCACGTTGGGGAAGGGGCCTCGGCGCGAATTGCGGCCCATTACGAGACATGGGGGGCCATGGTACCGGCATTGCTTGCGGCGCAAACAAAGTCAGGGACGTCCTGGGAAGATCTGCTTTCGATAGACGGAATTGGCGAACGCGCGGCGGAGGCCTTGGTTGAGACCTTTAGGGAGCCGCGGAGCCGGGCAGCGATTGAGGATTTGGCCCATCACTTGACCATCGCGGACTATAAAGTGACCATTGAGACTGGATCTCCGGTCAGCGGTAAAACGGTCGTCTTTACGGGCACGTTGACCCAAATGACCCGCGCCGAAGCGAAAGCACGCGCCGAGACGCTGGGCGCAAAAGTTTCGGGATCTGTATCGGCCAAGACCGATTTCCTCGTAGCAGGGGATGCGGCGGGGTCCAAAAGGGCAAAGGCGGAGGCATTGGGTGTAACGGTCCTGACCGAGGATCAATGGCTTGACCTGATCACAGGATGATTGAACGCGACGAACGCCTTTTCCCCCTCTTTGCCTCGGTCGAAACGCTACCAAAAATTGGGCCTAAATCGACGAAGGCCTTGGCTGATCGGGGTGTCTCACGGGTTATCGATCTCTTACTGGTGTTGCCACGGGCAGGCGTCGATCGCACACCGATAGAGTCTGTCATCGGCCAAGACTATCCGACCATTGTCACGGTCAACGTCACGATAGTCTCTCATCAGCCGCCCCAACGGCGCAATGGCCTCTATCGGGTGTTTGTTGAAGATGCCAAAACCCGGTTTCAACTCGTGTTTTTTCGATCCGATCCCGACTACATCAGGAAGCAACTTCCCATTGGCGCGAAACGGTTGATTTCAGGGAGTGCCGAACTTTACGAAAATCAGGTCCAGATCACGCATCCGGATTATATCCTTGAAAATCCAAGTGCACTTCCGGCCTATGAGCCGATTTACCCAATGATTGGGGGCGTGTCTCCTAAATCGCTCCGGCATGCCATCGCAACTGGGCTGACTTTGCTGCCAGACCTTGCCGATTGGGCCCGGGGCGGCACCCTTCCGTCGAATGATTGGCCATCATGGGTTGAGGCATTGCGACAAGCGCACCAACCCAACAGCGCGGCCGATATTGATCTAAATGCAACGGCGCGGCTTCGACTTGCGTTCGACGAACTGTTGGCGCACCAACTTTCCCTGCATTTGGCACGGCGCGATCGAAAACGTGCAGAAGGGCAGTCTTTCGACGTCAAGCCCGATACACTCAGCCCCGCGATCGAACAGCTGCCATTTCGGCTTACGGACGGTCAATCAACTGCCGTCAGAGATATTCTAGGGGATCTTGCGGCCCCAACCCGCATGAACAGGCTCCTTCAAGGGGATGTTGGATCGGGTAAAACGGCGGTCGCTTATCTTGCAATGGTCGCGGTCGCATCGTCGGGTGCACAGTCGGTTCTCATGGCACCAACCGAGGTCCTCGCTCGCCAGCACAGCGCCGAGATATCGACCTGGGCCGCCCCGATCGGATTGCGGGTCGCGTGCTTAACCGGGCGCTCTTCTGTGGCGGAGAAGCGGGACATCATCGCGCGACTTTCCGATGGTCGCATCGATCTTTTGATCGGCACTCACGCCGTTTTTGAGGCTGAGGTCGATTTTCGTCGGCTCGGCCTTGTCGTTATCGATGAACAGCATCGGTTTGGCGTCGCTCAACGCAAGCGACTGGGAGACAAAGGTGACGCCGTGGATGTGTTGATCATGTCCGCAACTCCCATTCCGCGGTCACTGCACCTAGCTCAGTTTGGGGATATGGATGTAAGCCTCCTGACCGAAAAACCGGCGGGTCGGAAGCATATCGAAACTGTGCTGGTCCCAAAAGATCGGACCGAAGACATTATTAGCCGGCTGAAAGTTGCTATGAATGAGGGGCATCAAGCCTATTGGGTATGTCCGCTCGTCGCAGATAGCGCAGTCAGCGAACGCATGGCGGCTGAGACCCGGTTTGCGCAGCTCAAAGGAGCGCTCGGGCGCGAGCGAGTTGGTCTTGTGCATGGACAAATGTCTGGCGAGGCGAAGGAGGCCGCGTTGATAGCGTTCTCCACGAAAGAGACGCGCGTGCTGGTTGCCACAACGGTCGTTGAAGTGGGCGTCAATGTTCCAAACGCAACGATTATCGTCATAGAAGGGGCCGAAGGATTTGGGCTTGCACAACTGCATCAGTTACGTGGGCGGGTCGGCCGGAGCGATCAGGCATCGACCTGCGTGCTTTTATACAGCCCGCCATTGACACAAACTGCCGAAGCGCGTCTGCGCGCCCTCCGTGATACAAATGATGGTTTTGCGCTTGCAGAACTGGACCTACAGCAACGTGGAGCAGGCGACGTGCTCGGTGTCGCACAATCCGGATTGCCACGGTTTCGAACAGCGAATTTGGAAGTCCACGGGGGGCTGATGGCCAGGGCCAACGATACGGCGCGTTTGATTTTACACGAAAATCCTGACCTCACCGGCCCAAACGGTGAAAATCTTCGAACGCTCCTTCACCTAATGGATCAAGAGCGCGCAATGCAGTTCTTAGAAGTTGGTTAAAAGTTCGCATTTGTTCTTTACATGTTCTTAAGAACGCAATAAGAACATTCGTGAACATAGGAGAACGGCCATGTTAGACAAATTGCTGAACACCGTCATGAGTGAACCAAAGCGCTTCGTCCAGGATGCTGTTGGCATGGCATCCGTGATCGTCATCTTTTTTGTGGGTCTGCACTTGCCCGCATTGCTTTAGCGACTGTTCCTGCCTCAGTTGCACCCCCTGGGCGGGCGCTTATGCGCTCGCCTTTTTTTGTGCTTGAACAAGCGCGTCATATGTTGCGTCAAAAACAAGCATGATACTGTCGTGTCGGTTCTTAAAATCACGTGCCGCAAGCAAGTATCTCAGATCCTCAAAGGGGGCGGCGGGGGCTTCTCCGTTATTTTTAAGCATATCGCTCATCTTGGCCCGCAGCTGTTCAACAGTGTCTAAATCTGCCCCAACCGCATGCTGCGCAAAAACGGAAGCGGCAGCCTGGCCGAGGGCGCATGCGTTCACATCTTGCCAGTATCCGGTAATCTTCTGACCATCGGTCGTCACGGCAACATCGATATGAGACCCGCAGAGTGGCGCACGGCGTTTTACGCGCGCATCGGCATCATCTAAGGGCGATAGAACCGGCATGGATGCCGCCAACCGCAATAGTTCTTCTGAATAGAGCGATATAAGGCCTTGATCAGCCATCTTCATTCCTTGACCTTCGCGGCGCTTTTGCCGACATGAAACTCCATTTAGGTCAAGGTGAGAGAAATGAACAAGGATTTCATTGCCACACTCCGTTTCGATGACAGGGGATTAATCCCGGTGATTGCCCAGCAACATGACAGCGGAGAGGTTCTCATGCAGGCGTTCATGAACGCCCAAGCGATAGAGGAAACTCTTTCATCGCGGCGCGTGACCTACTGGTCGCGATCACGGCAATCCCTTTGGAAGAAAGGCGAAACCTCGGGCCATATTCAAAACTTGGTCGATTTTCGTGTGGATTGTGATCGTGACAGCATCCTGGTTCTCGTCGACCAGATAGGCCCAGCTTGTCATACAAACCGCCGGAGCTGCTATTACACGGCGTTGCGGGGCCAAGACGAAATTGAATTGATGCGTCCGGAAACAGAATAAACCGGTCACAGCCCAACCATACGGCGAATATCACCTGGGCTGTGCCCATTCTCTCGAAGCGCTTTGATCGATAGGGCGTCGTAGCGTTTCGCCAAGCGTTTACCCGTTTCATCCCGGATCAATCGGTGATGACGATAGACCGGTGTCGCATAGCCGAGGAGGGCTTGCAGGAGAACGTGGATGCCCGTGAGATCGACCATATCCTCGCCACGCGTCACATGCGATACCCCCTGTTCCGCATCGTCCACAACGACTGCCAAATTATACGATGTCTGAATATCCTTTCGCGCCAGAACCACGTCGCCATGGGTGGCTTCGAGCATATCCGGCGCAAGGGTAACTGAGCGTGGTTCGCCGGAACCAATCTCGGAATAGTGGAGCTTCGGTCGCCTCTTAACCGCCTCGGACATATTGAGACGGATCGCATCGCCAGGCACCCAATCCGACATCGAACGAGTCCGGCACGTTCCGGGATAGGGGGCCGGGGCGCCATCCCCTTCCTGGCGCGCCGATAGCGCCGCCTCAATATCACCGCGTGTGCAGTTGCAGGGGAACACGAGCCCCATTTCAGCTAGGCGCATCAAAGCGGACCGATATTCCATCAATCTCTGGGATTGGCGCAAGACCGGCTCCGACCATTGAACGCCAAGCCATCTGAGATCTTCGAATATCTGCGCTTCAAACGCCGCGCGGCATCGCGCCTGATCGATATCCTCGATCCGCAACAAGAAGGTCCCCCCAACGGAGCGCGCGGCGTCATAGGCCGTGAGTGCAGAAAATGCATGGCCGAGATGAATAAGGCCGGTTGGAGACGGCGCAAAACGTTCCCGGATCACGTTCGTTCGAGGATGTAGACGTCTGATTTCAGGTCTTTACCCGTCAGATGTGGACCGTATTCTCTGAAGCGTTCAACAGCCAATCCCGCCTTCAATACCGCGTTGCGCGCCTCCGGAAAGGCGGGTTCGTCAAGCGCATGATCGTTATAGGAAAACAAGATCAACCCTCCGGGCAGAAGATGCTCCAAGACGGCTGCAAGTGTTTCAGGTGGCGCTGCACCTGTGCTAATCACACCGATGGCCGCGATCACGTCATATGTTCCGGGCGAAAACGGAAACGGACTCGCAAGATCGGTCAGCCAGGTCTCTTCGTAAACGCCACGCTGCGATGCAATGGTAAGCATATCAGGATTAGGATCGGTTCCGATCACGTTGCGAAATCCAGCCTGCCGAAAATGATAGCCTGAGTAGCCGGTTCCGCATCCAATGTCCAAAATTCGGGCGTCGGGCTCCGCAAATACCGTCAAAGCTGTTGCGGCGCGGGCCGGGGTTTGATATCCGTTCGCGATGACCTCGGCATCATAGGTTTCTGCCCAATCTGAATAGAACGCGTCGGTCGCCTCTTGGGTGTCTAACCCGTAAACGCGGGAGAGGTGGTTCTTGTGCTCTGCCATGTGGTCACGCTAGCCAGAGTTGCGCCACCATTCAACCAGGCGGTCCAGTCGGCTTTTGCACGCTCGGTATAGGCTTTGTAGCGGTCCTTACGGTTGCGACGCCCACCCTTCGCATCAATCGGAGGAAATAGGCCGAAATTTACGTTCATCGGCTGGAAAGTTTTGGCCTCTGCGCCGCCGGAAATATGCGATAAAAGAGCCCCCATTGCCGTCGTGTTTGGGGGGGCAGGGCGATCAGACCCGGCAAGCTCTGCGATCAAAAGCCGGGCCGCCAAAAGGCCCATTGCCGCACTTTCCACATACCCTTCGACACCGGTGATTTGACCCGCCACTCGGATATTGGGCTGCAACTTCAAGCGCATTTGATCATCCAACAGGGTTGGTGAGTTGATAAACGTGTTCCGGTGAATGCCGCCAAGGCGCGCGAACTTTGCCCCTTCGAGCCCTGGTATCATCGAGAGGACACGGCCCTGTTCGCCGTATTTCATCTTCGTCTGAAACCCGACAATGTTAAACAGAGTGCCAAGCGCATTGTCGCGCCGAAGTTGAACGACCGCATGGGGCTTTAGGGTTGGGTCATGGGGATTGGTCAGACCGACCGGCTTCATCGGACCAAATCGCAATGTTTCGCGGCCTCTCTCTGCCATCACCTCAATCGGCAAACACCCGTCGAAATAGGGGGTATCCTTCTCCCAGTCCTTAAACTCCGTTTTTTCGGCCGCGAGGATGGCGTCGATGAACGCGTTATACTGATCCTCGTCCATGGGGCAGTTCAGGTAGGCTTTGCGATCTTCTTCGGTGTCACCTTTGTCGTAGCGAGATTGAAACCAGGCCTTTGACATATCGACGCTGTCCGCATGAACAATCGGAGCAATCGCATCAAAAAAGGCGAGGCTATCGGAGCCTGTGCACGCCAGGATCGCCTCTGCCAGTGGGCCAGTCGTCAAAGGCCCCGTGGCAAGAATTGTAGGCCCTGTCAGAGGAAGCTCGGACACTTCTTCAGCAATGTGTTTAATGTTTGGATGGGACCGTAACGCCGCGGTTACAGCGTTCGAAAACCCATTGCGGTCTACCGCCATCGCTGACCCCGCGGGGAGACTATGATCATGACCCTTTGCCATTATGATCGAGTTCGCGGCGCGCATTTCCCAATGCAGCAAGCCTACCGCGTTGCTTTCATGATCGTCCGAACGAAAGGAATTGGAACACACAAGTTCTGCGTAATCGCCAGTCTGATGTGCAAAGGTAGCGGTTTTCGGCCGCATCTCTTTCAAGACAACGGACAAACCAGCCTCGGCGAGCTGCCATGCAGCTTCCGACCCTGCCATGCCGCCACCAATGATCGTAACTTCGGATGTCATTGACCGTAGCTAGAAGGTCGCTTTCAAAAAGAAAAGGGGGCACATTGCCCCCTCACGACAAAGCAATTCGGATGTCTTTAGGTCTTGTCCACGCACAAGCCACCGCCACCGCGGGAGAACAACAAGAGGTACCCGCCGGCGAGAGCGATATTCTTGAGCATGCCCGTCACATCGGCCCCACCGTGGTAGATCACTCCTGTGAAGACACAAAAGCCCGCCGCCGCAAGCGCCACCCACCGGGTTTGGTATCCAACGATCAACAGCACGCCGACTGCGATCTCGAATATGATAGTTGGCCATGCGAGAAAGCCGAGCGGAAGCTGAGATTCGATAAAACCCGCAAAGGCGTCAGCGCCCATTTGGAGTTTGCCCATGCCAGCTGCAAGGAACAGCACGCCAAGAAGAACGCGGCCAAGAGGGTAGCTATATTTTTGAAGTTGATCCATTTTGGATTCCCTTATTTTCATTCAAATGTGGTCACATACCACTATTGCACACCTGCGCTAGTTCGGATGCGCGAAAAACGGAATAGGTTTTTCACCGAACACACTGTTAACGCGATGCGAACAATCAAACATCGTCTTCGGATTGTTCGGCAATATAAGCGACTGACACGACGTGCTCATCTTCTGCTACATCGAAAACCCGCACACCCGATGACGCCCGTCCTTGCCGAGAAATCCCATCGACTGGGCAGCGGATCGACTGCCCGGTGGATGTGGCGAGCATAATCTGATCATGATCTTCCACCGTAAAAGCAGCGACAATCTTGTCGTCTCGGCGTGTGAGATTTGCCGCCGCCACACCCTGGCCACCACGACCGGACACACGATACTCATGTGCCGATGTCCGCTTGCCATAGCCTCCCGATGTCACTGTTAAGATCCATTCTTCTTGAGCACCAAGTTCTGCGTAGCGCTCTTGGCTGATAGAGATGTCGGATACATCGTCGGCATCTCCGGACTCCTCGCCCGTGATCGCGCGACGCATTTTGAAATAGGCTGCCCTCTCTTCGGCGGACGCATCCACATGTCGGATCACCGCCATAGATACAACGCTATCTCCTTCGGCCAGCTTGATACCGCGAACACCTGTTGAATCTCGCCCTTTGAACACGCGGACATCTGTCGTCGGAAACCGGATCGCCTTACCATCCGCAGTGGTCAGCAAGAAATCATCACCTTCGCTGGCCGTTCGTACATTTACGATGGTGACACCCTCCGGCAGCTTCATAGCGATCTTTCCGTTCGCTTTGACGTTCGTGAAATCGGAAAGCGCGTTCCGCCGGACGTCCCCATCTGACGTGGCAAAAATAATATGAAGATTTGTCCAATCCTCTTCCGGCGCGTCTACGGGCATGATTGCGGCAATCGACACGCCTGTTTCGATTGGCAGGATGTTCACAATCGCTTTGCCCTTTGCGTTACGCCCCCCAAGAGGTAGGCGCCAGGTCTTCAATTTGTAAACCATACCGTCGGTCGTAAAGAAGAGGAGGGCGGTATGCGTGTTCGCGACAAACAGTGTCGTCACGAAGTCTTCGTCCTTCGTATTCATCCCCTGAAGGCCTTTGCCACCGCGTTTTTGTTCGCGAAACTCCGCAAGAGATGTACGCTTGATGTAACCGGCATTGGTCACAGTCACGACCATGTCCTCACGCTCGATCAGGTCCTCATCTTCCAAGTCCCCGACCCATTCTACAATTTCGGTGCGGCGGGGGACGGCATAAGCCTCTTTAACAGCGTTCAGTTCATCCGAAATTATGGCCATGATCCGGGATCGAGACGCGAGGATCGCAAGATAGTCCTTAATTTTTTCGGCAAGCGCCTGCAGTTCGTCTGTGACCTCTTTCACACCAATCTGTGTGAGACGTTGCAAACGAAGATCGAGTATCGCCCGCGCTTGCGTTTCGGAGAGATTATAAGTGCCATCATCGTTCATTTTGTGGCTCGGATCGTCCACCAAACGAATGTAGTCCGCGATGTCATGCGCAGGCCATCGACGCGTCATGAGTTTTTCGCGCGCCTCTGCCGCATCGGCAGATTGGCGGATGGTTGTGACAACTTCGTCGACATTCGACACTGCAACCGCCAAACCACACAACACATGGCTTCTATCGCGCGCTTTATTCAACTCGAATATTGTTCTGCGGGCGACGACCTCTTCCCGGAATTGAAGGAAGAGCGACAAGAATTGGTGGAGCGTGAGCTGCTCTGGGCGCCCGCCGTTCAAGGCGAGCATATTACATCCAAAGCTCGTCTGAAGCGCGGTGAACCGATAGAGTTGATTGAGAACAACATCGGGAGTTGCATCGCGCTTTAGCTCGACGACAACGCGTACTCCGCGGCGGTCGGATTCGTCTTGGACATTTGCAATTCCTTCAATCCGTTTGTCCCGGGACAATTCGGCGATCTTTTCCACCAAATTGGCCTTGTTCACTTGATAGGGAATTTCATCAATGATGATCGCGGGGCGATCTTTGCGTATATCTTCAATCCGTGTTTTGGCGCGGATGATGACGCTACCACGCCCAGTCATATACGCCTTCACGGCGCCTGATTGACCGAGGATAACACCACCGGTTGGGAAGTCGGGGCCCGGAATATATTCCATCAATTGGTGCGTATCGAGGTCTGGATTGTCGATCAAAGCAAGGGTCGCATCAACGACCTCACCCAAGTTATGCGGCGGAATATTTGTCGCCATGCCGACCGCAATACCACCTGCACCATTGACGAGCATGTTCGGGAATTTCGCCGGAAGAACCGTAGGCTCTTTTTCTTTGCCGTCATAGTTGTCTTGAAAATCGACAGTATCTTTATCGAGATCGTCCAAGAGATCGCGTGCAGGTTTCGCAAGCCGCGCCTCTGTGTAGCGCATGGCCGCCGGATTGTCGCCATCCATCGATCCAAAGTTACCTTGCCCATCGATCAAGGGCAGGGACATTGAGAAATCTTGCGCCATGCGCACAAGGGCATCGTAAATTGCCGCATCACCATGCGGGTGGAACGATCCCATCACGTCGCCCACAGATTTCGCTGACTTCCGATAAGGCTTATCGTGGGTGTAGCCGCCCACATCCATCGCATAAAGAATGCGGCGATGAACGGGCTTTAATCCGTCCCGAAGGTCAGGGATAGCGCGACTAACGATAACAGACATCGCATAGTCGAGATAGGAGGACCGCATCTCATCTTCGATGCTTATTTGAGGCCCATTATAGTCTGGGGTTGCGGGAAGGTCTTCTTCCGGCTGATCGATATCGTCGCTCACGCTGCCGCCTGCTGGTCATCTATATTTTGTATATCGATACTATACAAACCCGGCGATAGACGCAAGAAATGGTGGCCAAGCCATACCAACAGGAAAGCTCCGGCGGCCAAACGCCCGGCGCGCGCGGCACGAGGTCTAGAACGGGATTTCGTCGTCTAGATCTGTCGGTCCTGCAGGTACCGGTGATCCGCCACCATATCCCTGATCCATGCCGCCGGACATACCGCCACCAAAATCATCCCCAGCGCCTTGACCCCGCGCATCCAACAACGTGAGGTTTCCCGTATAGGGCCGCAAGACAACCTCCGTCGTGTAGCGGTCTTGACCGGATTGGTCTTGCCATTTCCGTGTCTCCAGTTGTCCCTCGATGAACACTTTAGAGCCCTTGCGGAGATATTGTTCGGCGATCCGACCGAGCGGTTCATTGAAAACCGCGATGTTGTGCCATTGCGTGCGTTCACGCTGCTCGCCACTGGCCTTATCGCGCCAACGCTCCGACGTAGCGATCGAGAAATTCACGACCTTTCCACCATTTTGAAAGGTGCGCACCTCGGGGTCGCGGCCCAAATTGCCGATCAACATTACCTTGTTCAAACTGCCCGCCATGTCTTTTCTCCCCGACTCGTCATGTCCGTTAACCATGGAGTTTAGGGTTTAACAGCCAATGAAGGGAAGGCGAAATTAGATCACGAACGCACATAGGGTCACGCATTGGCTGGACCCAGGCGAACAAACTCGCTATGCGATCGGTCGGAGGACCTGGACATGATCCGACATATTGGCATGATATGCGTGATATCGGCGCTTGCGCCCACGGCATGGGCATCCGGTCTTCTCAACAGCAAGCATCTCAATCTGATCGATAAACGGCTGTCGACGCAGTATAGTAATTCGGCAAAACTTGTGATGCCAGAGGCGGAGCAATCCTACATTCCGCGTTATACCGGTCCGAACAAGTCCAAATATCTACCCATGGCCGCGGCCGCGGCGCAGCGCCATGGAATTCCGGTCGATTTGTTCAAGCGGCTCGTGCAACAAGAAAGCGCCTGGAACCAAGGTGCGCGCTCCCACAAAGGAGCGATTGGTTTGGCGCAGCTGATGCCCGGCACAGCCGAGTATCTTGGGGTGAACCCCTATGACGCTTATCAAAACTTAGATGGCGGGGCTCGCTACCTTGCAGAGCAATATCGTAAGTTCGGAAACTGGCGGCTTGCACTGGCGGCCTATAATGCCGGACCAAAGGCAGTTGAGAAGTATAACGGCGTGCCGCCTTTCAAGGAGACGCAGAACTACGTTCGCGCAATTCTAGGCGCCTAAAATTCGAGCGAGACAAACCCTCTGACCCGCGCTAAATGTAATGGGAACAGAGGTAGAACATGGCCGAACTCAAACATATCGAAATTCGCGGCGCGCGTGAGCACAATCTCAAGAGCATTGATGTCGACATCCCGCGCGACCAGCTTGTTGTGATCACGGGACTTTCTGGGTCTGGAAAGTCGTCGCTCGCTTTTGATACGATATACGCCGAGGGCCAGCGCAGATATGTGGAGAGCTTGTCCGCATACGCGCGGCAGTTCCTCGATATGATGCAAAAACCCGATGTCGATCACATTGCGGGCCTGTCTCCGGCGATTTCGATAGAACAGAAGACAACGTCGAAGAACCCACGCTCTACCGTTGGGACCGTGACGGAGATCTACGATTACATGCGGCTCCTCTTTGCCCGCGTTGGAACACCTTACTCACCTACAACGGGCCTTCCAATTGAAGCGCAGCAAGTGTCCGACATGGTGGATCGCGTCATGGCCATGGAGGCGGGCACACGCGGGTATCTGCTCGCACCCATTGTGCGGGATCGGAAGGGCGAATATCGAAAGGAGTTCGCGGAGTTACGAAAGCAAGGTTTCCAGAGGGTAAAGGTCAACGGTGAGTTTTTCGACCTGGAAGAGCCACCCACACTGGATAAGAAGTTCAGACATAACATCGACGTTGTTGTTGATCGCTTGGTGATTAAAGACGGTTTGGAAACACGACTTGCCGATAGTTTTAGAACGGCGCTTGATCTGGCAGATGGTATAGCGATTTTTGAGACGGCATCGGACGAGCCCGCGCGAATAACCTTCTCTGAGAATTTCGCCTGTCCTGTTAGCGGATTCACAATTCCAGAGATTGAACCAAGATTGTTCTCATTCAATGCCCCATTTGGCGCCTGTCCGGATTGTGACGGGCTTGGGGTGGAGCTGTTCTTTGATGAACGCCTGGTTGTGCCAGACACGCGTCTTTCGCTTCTAGAAGGGGCGCTGGCGCCATGGGCCAAGGGTAAATCTCCCTACTTCCGGCAAACGGTTGAGGCCCTCGCCAAGCACTATGGCTTCGATCAAAACGCGCCGTGGTCTAAACTCCCTAAATCCGCCCAACATGTGATGCTTAGGGGATCAGGGTCAGATGAAATCAAGTTCCGGTATGACGAAGGGGGGCGCGTCTACGAAGTTACGCGCAGCTTCGAAGGCGTCATACCTAATATGGAGCGCCGTTACCGCGAGACCGACAGCGCCTGGATCCGCGAGGAGTTCGAACGTTATCAAAACAACCGCCCATGCGGAACCTGTGATGGTTATCGTCTCCGCCCGGAGGCGCTGGCGGTGAAAATTGCCGACCTCCACATCGGTGAAGTGGTCGAAATGTCAATCAAAACGGCCCTCGATTGGATCGACACGGTGCCGGAGACGCTGACCAACCAAAAGAACGAAATTGCGCGGGCCATTCTCAAGGAAATTCGAGAACGCCTCGGCTTCTTGGTGAATGTGGGGCTCGATTACTTGACGCTCAGCCGGTCTGCGGGAACGCTTTCGGGCGGAGAAAGCCAGCGCATTCGTTTGGCAAGCCAGATTGGCTCCGGTTTGACGGGTGTTCTCTATGTACTCGACGAACCGTCGATTGGGTTGCATCAACGCGACAATGACCGCCTCCTTGGGACGCTCGAAAATCTTCGAGATCAGGGCAATACGGTGATTGTCGTCGAACATGATGAAGAGGCGATCCGCACCGCGGACTATGTCCTTGATATCGGTCCTGGGGCAGGTGTTCATGGCGGACAAATCATAGCGCGCGGCACACCCGCAGAGATCGCCGGAACAGAGGGTTCTGTCACCGGAGATTACCTGACCGGAAAACGCGAAATAGCTGTACCAGTAGAACGCCGTCCCGGGAACGGGCAAACGGTTCGTGTCGCCGGAGCGACCGGAAATAACCTTAAGAACGTAACAGTCGATTTTCCGCTTGGGACCTTTACCTGCGTCACGGGTGTGTCTGGAGGCGGGAAATCCACCCTGACGATTGAGACGCTCTTTAAGACCGCATCGATGCGCCTCAATGGGGCAAAGCAAACACCAGCGCCTTGCGAAAAGATCGAGGGGCTGACGCAACTTGATAAAGTCATAGACATCGACCAGAGGCCGATCGGACGGACCCCAAGGTCAAACCCCGCAACATATACCGGCGCCTTTACCCCAATTCGGGATTGGTTTGCGGGCCTGCCCGAAGCAAAAGCGCGCGGCTACAAGCCCGGTCGTTTTAGTTTCAATGTAAAGGGTGGTCGATGCGAAGCCTGCCAAGGCGACGGCGTCATTAAGATCGAAATGCACTTCCTTCCGGATGTGTATGTGGAATGTGAAACCTGCAAAGGAAAGCGCTATAACCGGGAAACGCTCGAAGTGCTCTTCAAAGGCAAGAGCATTGCCGATGTCCTCGATATGACTGTTGAGGATGCCGAGACGTTTTTTGAAGCTGTGCCCGCGATCCGTGACAAAATGACGGCCCTGATGCGGGTTGGCCTTGGGTATATCAAAGTTGGCCAGCAAGCGACCACACTGTCTGGCGGAGAGGCGCAACGTGTGAAGTTGTCTAAAGAGCTCTCGAAGCGGTCGACCGGCAAAACACTCTATATCCTTGATGAGCCAACAACGGGCCTTCATTTCGAAGATGTCCGGAAGCTATTGGAAGTCCTGCATGAGTTGGTCGACCAAGGGAATACAGTTATCGTCATCGAACATAATCTCGACGTCATCAAAACGGCGGATCATATCATTGATATTGGGCCAGAGGGCGGCGAGGGTGGCGGACAGATCGTGGCCGTTGGCACACCTGAAGAGGTCGCAGAGATCGCCGAAAGCCATACCGGGCGCTACCTCCGAGACATGCTGAAGCCCAAAAGACTTGCCGCCGAGTAGCATTTTCTAAATTTTGACCTGTCTCCCAGACGAGAGTTAACGTTTCATCGGCGCTTTGTACTTACGCTCCGCTGAAACATATCGCTGCGGTGATCGAACATGAGGTTTAGGAAAAAGAGAGCTTCATCCTTGCTTTTGGTTCTTGGGCTTTGGTTCGGGTTGGGCCCATCCATCGCGCAATCGGATGATGGACCGTCCCGTCTTCTGTTGAAGGCGACCTATATTTCTTCAGACAAACAAACCCTAGAATTTGAGGTTCTAAGCCCATCACCTAAAATTTGTGCCTACTTCCTCGAACAATCCGTGATTGGGCAAGATGTCGAACCGGTGCCAGTGGGTCTTGAGGTTGAGGTTCTGACGACCTTTGGCGATGTGGTGCGTCCGTTCTCCAACTCTGCAAGTTTTGGTGGCTTTGATGTGCCGTCCATTAAGATCCGAGAACTTCCGGACCATATTGTCGCATATTCATTCCCAACGGCGACGACCGTATTCGAGTATGGTCAGAAAATCCGTATCAGGGGTTTCTATTTCCCTTGTCCTTTGGGATTTGAAGAGCGGTCCGCATCGTCCGTCTCTTTCGAAAACAGTGGCGGCGAACTGGATGCGATCGGATATAGACAAATCCGCTTCGTATCCCCTTGGCTCGTAAATCAAGGCGGGGTCTGGATCGAACTTGAGTGAAGGCAGAAAGGGTCAAACATCGCTGTCTCAATCAATCCATTCTAGCACTACGGCCTGGTCGATATGACCCAAAATCCTTGACAGAGGGCCCATCGGTCGACCACCATAAAGGCCCCCAGGCCGCTGGCTGCGCGGCTTGGCGAAAGTGGGAGGAAATAGATGAAAATTTCAGCAATCCTCGACCAAAAACATGTCTCGGGCGTGGCATGGATCAAGACCGATGCGACCGTCACCGATGCCCTGGCGACATTGGCGGATAAAGGTATCGGAACACTTTTGGTGTCGGAAGACGGGACCAAAGCGAAGGGGATCTTATCAGAACGTGATATTGTACGGGCGCTCGCCCGAAGGGGCTCCGCGTCTCTCTCGGACCCCGTTGATAAGATCATGACACCAGATCCGGTGACCTGCACCGCAGACGACAACAGTGCCAGTGTCTTGAAGAAAATGACAAACGGGCGGTTCCGACACGTCCCCGTGGTCGAAGAAAACGGCACCTTATTGGGCGTCGTTTCTATCGGTGACATCGTGAAAGCGCGGCTCACGGATTTGGAACAAGAACGTGAAGCGCTCGTGGACATGATTGCGGGGCGTTAAGCCCCTGGGTTGACAGGATTCTCTGCGTAAGCAAAAGGTGCCGCGACCATGGGGCAGCGGCAGGAGGAGGCTCATGCGCATTGGGCTTTATCCTGGGACTTTTGATCCCGTTACTTTGGGCCACCTCGACATAATTAAGCGGGCGGCACCGCTTGTAGATCGTCTGGTCATTGGGGTTGCCATAAATCGCAACAAACGTCCGCTTTTCAGCCTCGAAGAACGCACCGAAATGCTTGAACGGAATGTAAAGCGTGTCGACGCCGGAACAGAGATCCGCGTGGTGCCTTTTGAAAACCTGCTGATTGAATTCGCTCACCAACAGAATGCACAGGTCATTTTCCGCGGGCTTCGGGCCGTCAGCGATTTCGAATATGAATTTCAGCTTGTTGGAATGAACCGCGCGATCGACCCATCTGTGGAAACCGTCTTTTTGATGGCCGATGCCAATCACCAAGCCATTGCATCTCGTTTGGTGAAGGAAATCGCTCGGCTCGGAGGGGACGTGTCGAGTTTTGTGACGCCCGGTGTTGCCAAGGCCTTGCAGGAAAAGTTTGCCTAGGGCAGGGAGGTTCAAAGCTCGGAGACCCAAATGTCAGATCAAGACTTAGAAAATACAATCATAATGGAAACATCTAAAGGCACGGTGGAAATCGCCCTTCTACCGGATGTTGCCCCAGGTCATTGTGATCGCATGCGGGACCTGGCGCGTGCCGGTGCGTATGACAATGTCGTGTTCCACCGTGTAATTGACGGGTTTATGGCCCAAACGGGCGATGTCGCACACGGCAAGCGCGATCTTCCGAGCCTGTCCCGCGCCGGCACAGGAGGGTCTGATCGTCCAAACCTCAAAGCAGAGTTTTCGAAACTGCCGCATGATCGAGGGACGATCGGCGCTGCGCGGAGCCAAATGCCAGACAGTGCAAATTCTCAGTTCTTCATAAATTTTGCGGACAACAACTTCCTGAATGGACAGTACACTGTCTACGGCCGCGTGACGAAAGGTATGGACGTCGTGGATCAAATCACGCGGGGCGAACCGCCCGCCAATCCAGATTGGATGGTTTCAGTAAAAGTCGCAGCAGACCTGAAATGATCCGCTTCATAGCAGTTGCCGTCTTATTCTGGACCATCTGGGCGGGTGCACTGTTTGCGCAAAGCCCAGAGAACATTCTTGTCATAGAAATCGAAGGTCAGGCAAACGGGCGGGTCGAAATCGAACTTTTGCCGGACGTGGCCCCTGAACATGTTGCAAGGATAAAGCGCCTCGCCCGCGAAGGATATTACAACAACATTGCATTTCACCGTGTGATCGGCGGGTTCATGGCGCAGACAGGGGATGTCAAATTTGGGAAGCGAGAGACGTTCCTCCCGCGCTACGCGGGCCAAGGCGGCTCCATCTACCCCGATCTTCGTGCTGAATTTTCGGATCTTTCTTTTCAGACAGGGGTCGTGGGAATGGCGCGCGGTCAAGATGAGGACTCTGCTAATTCACAATTCTTCATTACGCTCGGCGATGCATCATTCCTGGATGGCGCATACACGATATTTGGCCGCGTCATTGAGGGGATGAATGTGGTTTCCAACATAAAGTTCAACGAAACGATCCAAGAAATCCGAGCGGCGTCCCAGGCCGGGCGTCAGCATGCGAATGGTGCCGTTGGAACGCCCGACTTTATGACACGTGTTTTTGTGAAAGCGGACGAGTAACACCCTCCATCTCGCCGACTGTCACGATCTCGTGTCGAGGTATATGGGCCGCTGGAGATACACGCTATGGTGCACTCACAATATACGAGAGGTCAGCAATGCGCGTTCTTACACTCGCGGCAGCAATTTGCATGGCGGCAGCAAGTGCGTTTGCCCAAGTAGAATTTTGGAAGAACGTTTGGTCGACAAACTTTGAAAATTCCTCTGTGGATTTCATCGACATTATGTCGGGCGGGCCCGGAAAAGACGGAATCCCAGCAATTGATGATCCAAAATTCATTGGAATAGGGGCTGAGGGACGATTGAATGATCGTGAACCCGTGATGACCGTCGAAATCAATGGAGACGCGCGCGCGTACCCGATCCGCTACTTGATGTGGCATGAAATTGTGAACGACACCGTAGGGGGAACTCCCGTCTCGGTCACATATTGCCCGTTATGTAACTCTGGGATCATCTTTGATCGCCGCGTCAATGGTGACGTCATTACGCTTGGTGTGTCTGGGATGCTGCGCAACTCGGACATGATTATGTATGATCGCCAAACTGAAACATGGTGGCAGCAATTTACCGGGGAGGCGATCGTCGGGGACTTGCTCGGGGCCAAGTTGGTGAAGTTACCGGGCTGGATGGAAAGTTGGGCGTCGTTCAAAGCGCGCAATCCACGGGGATTGGTCATGGATGAACCCGATTTTGCGCGGCGATACGGCACAAATCCGTATCGCGGCTATGACAGCGCTGCGCGCCCATTCCTTTTCAACGGGGAAATGCCCCCGCATGGAATTGAACCGCTTCTGCGGGTTGTGGTGGTCGAGGACCGTGCTTGGCCGCTCACGCGTTTTACCGAAGGAACGCCCGTGATCACCGAAGCAGGCATTGAGATTACCTGGGAAGCAGGGAAGGCTTCGCCCCTTGATACAGCACGGATTTACCAGGGGAGGGATGTCGGGCAAATCCGGGTGCGCGATGCGGCAACGGGCCAAGACCTTCCCCATGATGTCGCTTTTGCCTTCGCGTTTCATGCCTTTCATCCAGATGGCACTTGGATGCTTGGAGATATTTGATATTGGGGCCGTTGCGCGGCCCCATAACTTTATTTGAGCAGAGCGTGGCGTTTCTTACTGCTGGACAGCTTCAAAGGGATGTCGACCATACTTCGTGTAATCATGAGGCCAGGGTCTGAAACCGGCTCGTCGTTCAATCGCGCACCGCCACCTGCGATTATCCGCTTTGCCTCTTTGCCCGACACGACAAGACCGGATTGCACGAGCGCTTGTGTAACGCTGATCCCTTCACTCGGGACAACCAAAGTCGGAAGATCTTCCCCAACGCCGCCCTTTTCGAACACATCTTGCGCCGTTCCCTTTGCGGCCGCCGCGGCCTCTGCCCCATGCGTCAATGTCGTGATGGCGTCAGCAAGCTGAACCTTTGCATCGTTGATTTCCGCACCTTCGAGCGCCTCAAGCCGCGCGACCTCATCCAATGGGATCTCCGTAAATAGGCGAAGAAACTTACCCACGTCCGCGTCCAAAGTGTTGCGCCAAAACTGCCAATAGTCGTAGGCGCCGAGCTTATCTTCGTTGAGCCAGATAGCCCCGCCGACAGATTTACCCATTTTGGACCCGTCCGCTTTGGTCAAAAGCGGCGTTGTTAACCCGAAGACATGTGCCCCGTTTATCCGTCTCGTAAGATCAATACCGTTTACGATATTGCCCCACTGATCACTTCCACCCATCTGCAACGCGCACTCGTAGCGCGCATTAAGCTGCATAAAATCATAGGATTGCAGAAGCATGTAATTGAATTCGAGAAACGTAAGCGGCTGTTCGCGATCCAATCGTTGTTTCACACTTTCCATCGTTAACATACGATTGATCGTGAAATGGCGCCCATAATCCCGCAAGAAAGGAATGTATTCCAGCTGATCGAGCCATTCGGCATTATTGGGCTGTATCGCATCTGTGGGCCCATCACCGAAGGCCAAAAATTTCGCAAACACTTTACGAATGCCTTCGATATTCGCGTCGATCATACTGGGCGTAATCAGCTGACGACTTTCATCCTTCCCCGAGGGGTCGCCGATTTTTGTCGTTCCACCGCCCATTAGTGCGATCGGCTTGTGACCCGTCCGTTGAAGCCAGCGCAGCATCATAATTTGGATCAGTGACCCTACGTGCAAACTGTCTGCCGTCGCATCAAACCCGATATAGGCAGGGGTTACACCCGCAAGCAGCTTCTCGTCTAAACCTTCCAAGTCGGTACAGTCTTGCATAAAGCCCCGGCTTTGCATGACATGAAGAAAATCGGATTTTGGCCTGTAGGTCATCGGCGTCGCCCCCATATGCAGGGCGCGCTATAAGCGGGCCTGGGATGGAAGGAAAGCCATGTCACAAGCGGAAGCAATCTGGGCAGCGGGAACAATGTCGGGCACCTCGCTCGACGGGATTGATTTGGCCCTATTGAAAACAGATGGCACAGACATTGTCGAATTTGGGCCCTCCGGATATCGGCCCTATTCGTCGGACGAGCACACGGCGCTTCGACATGCATTGGGGACATGGCCAACAGAGGGATCAAACGCACAGGCCTTCGCGCTTGATGTGGTTCAAGAAAGTCATTTGGCCGCCCTGAATGGTGTGAACGCCGATATCATTGGTTTTCATGCGCAAACACTCAATCATGATCCTGGGTCGCAGCGGACTTTTCAACTTGGTGATGGCGCAGCTCTGGCAAAAACGCTCGGCCGGCCCGTGGCGTGGGATTTTCGGAGCGCAGATGTTGCAGCCGGCGGGGAGGGTGCACCTCTTGCGCCGCTCTTTCATGATGCGGTGGCCCGTTGGGCCCAGCTGTCCGGCACAGTTGCGTTTCTCAACCTTGGAGGGGTCGGGAACATCACCTGGATTCGCGAGGTTGGGGAAGACCCGCTTGCAGATGGCGCCGTTCTGGCTTTCGATACTGGGCCTGCAAATGCGCCGATCAATGACCTTATGCAAAAGCACTATGGGCGCCCATTCGATGCCGGCGCGAAGGTGGCCGAAAGCGGTCAAAGCGATGCTCATCACGAAGGCGCGCTACTCGATCACCCGTACTTCAAACGCGCAATACCGAAATCACTCGACCGAGACACCTTTTCAAGCGCTGTGGAAGATCTGTCTGACCTTCCGCCAGAGAATGCGGTCGCGACGGCAACAGCTTGGGTGTCGCGAAGCGTTGAAGATGGGATATCTCGTCTGCCCTCTGCACCCGAGACCGTGTTTGTGTGCGGAGGAGGACGCCACAATCCGAAAATTATGCGCGACCTCGCGGCGCGCCTTGCGGCCGATATCCACCCGGTCGAATACATTGGTGTCGACGGAGATATGCTTGAGGCAAATGCGTTCGCGTATCTCGCCGTTCGTGTCCAACACGGATTGCCGCTGTCACTTCCTGGAACAACCGGAGTGCCGTATCCGATGCCGGGGGGCCGTATTTCGGTCCCCTAGCGCGTATTCTCCGTCAAACGACGGCGTACATAGGCGTCCACACTGCTTGTCAACGTGTCCATATGGTCGTTTTCGAAGAAATGTCCGGCGCCTTCCACAACCTCATGGGTGATTGTGATACCCTTCTGCTCGTGTAGTTTTTCGACCAGACCTTCGACCGCAGGCGGTGGCACAACGCGGTCGTCCGACCCGTTAATGATCAAACCGGACGATGGGCAAGGCGCAAGGAAGCTGAAATCATATGTGTTCGCTGGCGGCGCCACCGAAATAAATCCAGATATTTCAGGTCTTCGCATCAAGAGCTGCATCCCGATCCAGGCTCCAAACGAAAATCCAGCAACCCAACAATGCTTCGCATTCTGGTTCATCGATTGAAGGTAATCGAGTGCGGAGGCTGCGTCTGACAGCTCTCCCACGCCTTGATCGTATTCGCCCTGGCTTTTTCCAACACCACGGAAGTTGAACCGCAACACAGTAAAACCCATGTTATGGAACGCGTAATGCAAGTTGTACACGACCTTATTGTTCATCGTTCCACCAAACTGCGGATGCGGGTGAAGAATCACGGCGATCGGTGCGTCTTTTTCTTTTTGTGGGTGATAGCGCCCTTCAAGCCGCCCTTCAGGACCCGGGAAGATGACCTCAGGCATCTGGCCTCCAAACAACTGGCCCCGTCTGCGCGATATTGATTGACCGGCTAGGGCTCTTATTTTAGAATTATTCTAAATTACGGACTGCTCCGTGCTCGCATGCACCTATGGCGTCAGCGCGCGGTCGTCAATGCGTAAGGCTAAGGGATGGAGTGCGATGAAATTATCGACAAAAGGACGGTATGCGATGATCGCGCTTGTCGACTTGGCGATGGAAGCCAAAGAGAAACCCGTCTCTTTGACTGAGATCTCGGAAAGGCAGGATATCTCTCTCACATATCTTGAGCAGCTTTTCGTGAAGTTGCGCCGCGCGGAGCTTGTACGGTCTGTTCGAGGCCCAGCGGGGGGATATCAGCTTAATAAATCACCTGACGTGATCCGCATTTCAGATGTTTTGGAAGCTGTGGATGAACAGATTGATGCAACCGCGAAAGGCGCCGGAGCCTCTGGCGCGTCCTCAGGATCACGCGCGCAGTCGCTCAGCAACCGTGTTTGGCAATCACTTAGCGCGAATGTCTATGTGTTCCTTCACCAAATTCGTTTGTCGGATGTCCTCGAGAACGCTCTCGTGCCATGTCCGGCAGTGCCCGAATTGTTTGAAATCGAGGACGAACGATAATGCCATCTGATCGGGTCTATCTTGATTGGAATGCGACAGCACCTTTGCGCCCGGAGGCGCGGGAAGCGATGATCGCAGCGATGGATGCAATTGGAAATCCGTCGAGCGTGCATGCAGAAGGCCGCGCAGCCAAAAGTATTCTAGAGAAGGCGCGCGAGCAGGTCGCGACACTGATGGGATGCGACACTGGTGATATTGTCTTTACGAGCTCTGCAACAGAAGCCGCCGCGATGGCCTTTGGTGAATTGTCAGGATCGATTGGATCAGGGATTGAGCATGATGCGGTTTGGGCACATCTGAGCTATAATGATGTGGCCCCAAACTTCACTTTGGACGTTGATCAAAACGGTGTCCTAACGGGGACAATCTCGGGGCCAGACGTCTCTCATGGATCGGTTTTCAATACGATGTGGGATGATCTCGTTGCCCTTCAGGCGGCAAATAGCGAGACGGGCGTGCTGCAAGGGACCTTGCCCATCGCGCAAGAGATTTGGGCCACTCAGAGGGGCGCGCATATTCTGGTCGATGCCGTTCAAGCCATTGGTAAAACGCCTTGGTCAGTGGACAAGTCAGGCGCGGATTTCGCGATGGCCTCTGCCCATAAGATTGGCGGTCCAAAAGGCGTCGGCGCGCTTTTTGTGAAATCCGGCGTTGAGCCGCGGAAAGTGTTAAAGGGTGGCGGACAGGAAAAGGGACGGCGCTCGGGCACAGAAAATATCATCGGAATTGCGGGCTTCGGCGGTGCGGCCGATGGCGCGGCCCGGGACATTGCCAACGGTGTTTGGGCTGAAGTTGAGATCCTTCGAAATCAAATGGAAGATGCCATTGCCGCGGCGTCGCCGGAAACTACGTTCATCGGGAAGACGGCGCCGCGTCTGCCCAATACGAGCTGTATGATGACACCAGGCTGGAAAGGTGAAACGCAAGTGATGCAAATGGATCTCGCTGGATTTGCGATCTCGGCCGGTTCGGCCTGTTCGAGTGGCAAAGTCCGTGAAAGTCGCGTTTTGCGCGCGATGGGCTTCGACGATGTCGAGAGCCGTTCAGCCATTCGGGTCAGCATTGGGCCCACAACAACCCGAGACGACGTCATGGGGTTTGTAGATGCATGGGTCACCGCCCATGAACGTTTTAAGAAGAGAGCAGCGTAATGGATCAATTAAAAAGCGAAGATCGACTGGATGATGTGAAAGAGCCCGAAATTTTGCGCGCGAAAGACGGCGTCGAAGAAGAAACCGTGGCCGCAGTGCAATCCCTTGCGGGCAAATACAAGTATGGTTTTGAGACTGACATCGAAATTGACTACGCGCCAAAAGGGCTGAACGAAGACATCGTGCGCCTGATCTCAGAACGGAACAACGAACCGGAATGGATGCTGGACTGGCGACTGGTGGCGTATCGCCGGTGGCTGCAAATGGAAGAACCGACTTGGGCAATGGTGGATTACCCGAAAATCGACTTCCAAGACCAATACTATTACGCGCGCCCAGCGTCGATGAAGGAGAAGCCAAAGTCCTTGGATGAGGTCGATCCGAAGCTGCTGGAAACCTACGCGAAACTCGGCATTCCGCTGAAAGAACAGGCCATGCTCGCGGGCGTCGAGATGCCAGAAGAAGAACGGAAAGTCGCGGTAGATGCGGTGTTCGATTCTGTCTCCGTTGGCACAACTTTTAAAGACGAGTTGGCCAAGGCCGGGGTCATTTTTTGTTCCATTTCCGAGGCGATCCAAGATCACCCAGACCTGGTAAAGAAATATCTCGGATCGGTCATTCCACAATCCGACAACTATTACGCGACCCTAAACTCCGCCGTCTTCTCTGACGGATCGTTTGTGTATATCCCAGAAGGCGTGCGTTGTCCGATGGAGCTGTCGACCTATTTCCGGATCAATGCCGAGAATACTGGCCAGTTTGAGCGGACGCTGATTATTGCGGATAAAGGCTCCTACGTCTCATATCTCGAAGGGTGCACTGCGCCCCAACGTGATACTGCGCAGCTTCACGCGGCATGTGTGGAATTGGTTCTTCTTGAAGATGCGGAAATTAAGTACTCCACCGTTCAAAATTGGTTCCCCGGCGATGAAGAGGGCAAGGGCGGCATCTATAACTTCGTGACCAAAAGAGCCGATTGTCGAGGCGATCGCTCCAAGGTGATGTGGACACAGGTCGAAACAGGCTCTGCGGTCACATGGAAATATCCAAGCTGCATTTTACGGGGCGACGATAGCCAGGGAGAGTTTTACTCTATCGCGATCGCGAATAACTACCAGCAGGCCGATACCGGCACAAAAATGGTCCATTTGGGCAAGAATACGAAATCTCGGATCGTGTCCAAGGGGATTTCGGCAGGAAAAGCGCAGAACACGTATCGCGGACTTGTGTCGATGCATCCAAAGGCACAGAACGGTCGGAATTATACGCAATGTGACAGCCTTCTTATCGGTGACAAATGCGGCGCCCATACGGTGCCTTATATCGAGGTGAAGAACAATTCCGCCCGGATTGAACACGAAGCGACCACGTCCAAAGTTGATGATGATCAGCTGTTCTATTGCCGTCAGCGCGGCATGGACGAAGAAGAGGCAGTGGCGCTTGTTGTAAACGGCTTCTGCAAGGAAGTGCTGCAGGCACTGCCAATGGAATTCGCAATGGAAGCACAGCAATTGGTTGCAATTTCCCTCGAAGGATCAGTTGGTTAGGGTTTTTGAAACCCGCTCGTCAAAAATCGGGCCGTTTCGTACGCCTGTACGAAAAACTCCGCGAGCCCAATGACGGCACCCGTGAAGGGGGTCTCGTCTTTCTGATTATCATCTTTAGTGGTATTATCGGGGTGGTTAGTTTTTTGCCCGAGGCGTTTTCATCCATTTGGATTTGGATTCTGCTCTTTATTTTGGCCTCTTATGCAGCGCAGTTGACCGAACGTTTTGTCAAAAGTCGGAACAAGTCGAAGGACTGACGCAAGCCCCTTTGGTTCAAAGATCGCCCGGCAGTTCTTTTGAAATTAGGTAACTCATACTGACCATCTTAAAACTGTGATGAAAGCCTCCTATATTGAAGGCATAGGAGGGGTTCATGCCGCAGAAGAAAGAATTCCATGACCGAATTGCACGAATAACCGATCACCACTCTAAGCAAAGACCGCGCCGACTCAGCCAGACGAAACGCATCGCTCGCGGCTTATTTATGCCGATAGCTATATGGTTCGGCATGCGGGTGACGTGGTGGCTGATGTATATCCTGTGTATTTTGATCATTTTATCTTTTAATGACGATCCCATGAAGTTGATTGACGGTCTACTCAACAGCTCCGAAGACACAATCATAGCTATAATACTATTGATGTTACTTGCGCCGTTTATCGTTCATCTAATTCATCCGCTTCTTTGGATACTGACGGTCCCTTTTTTCATTCTTTCCGCAATTATATTAGTTGTTCGAATTTTTACCGGATCTGTTCGCATCGGTGGTCATGTGGGCGACGATGGTTCTTCGGTCTCTTCCCCTGATTGGGATGATTTTGGATCAGGTTTCTCCGACGGCGGCGGCGCGAGCGGCGGATGGGGTGATGGCGGCGGAGATTAATTTTTTAAGTGTTTTGACCCGTCAACAGACTGGCATAAACTTGAGGCGTGCTCTGCCAACATGAGGCAAAACAAATGGAACGAATTGCAACCTGCGGCTGTGGAGAAACCAGCATCACGGTAATCGGCGCACCCGTTTTCTCGGCTATTTGCGCCTGTACGAACTGCCAAAAACGAACCGGGTCTGCATTTGGAATGAGTGCGTATTACGATAGAGAAAACGTCGTGACTACAGTCGGCAACCCGACTCTCTTTCGCTACATATCAAACAAAGACCGCTTCCTAGATTTCCGTTTTTGTCCCACATGTGGAACGACAGTGTGGTGGGAGGTCGAGTTTATGCCGGATAAAATCGGGGTGGCAGGAATCCTCTTCGATGATGACAAACCTTTCCAAGCCGATGGCGCGTACTTTTGTGCAACCAAGCCAGATTGGGTCTCGTTCGACGACGCGATCAAAACAGGCCAGGCTGGTTCAACACCATGACGCAGAAACAGCGAGACGACTTTGGGCGTAGGATGTCAGATATTGGGGCCGCGCGCGAGGTCGAGCTTCCTCTGGAACAACCAAAGGAGCGTATGTTTCTCGACCTCACTCAATGGATCATAACCGGTTTATTGGTGATCGGGGGTCTTGTCTTATCGTGGTTTTTGCTGCCCTGGTTGCTCGAATTGGTACCCCCTGGACGGCAACGCTTCTATGCATTTGTACTCTATTTCGCCTTTGTTCGGATTATGGTGGCCGTTGTAATGACACGCAGTTTCAGAAAGAGATGAGGACATGAAAATGATTGTAACAACCACACCTTCTATCGATGGGCGCAGCATCTCCGACTACAAAGGTATTGTGGTTGGCGAAGCCATTCTGGGCGCCAATGTATTTCGAGATTTGTTTGCCAGCGTCACAGACATCATCGGGGGACGTTCTGGCGCCTATGAAGAAGAGCTCGGTCGCGCGCGCGCAATTGCACTTCATGAAATGGAGGATCGCGCAGCATCGCTTGGCGCAGACGCTGTCGTCGGTGTGGATATCGACTATGAGGTGATCAATTCAATGATGATGGTGTCAGCATCTGGAACAGCTGTGGTGACTGCACCACAAAAGACAAATTAGATGATGGTGCGTAAGATTGCTGACTTCCTTGGAAATGCCGGCCTCGGGGCCGTGCTTGGAGTGTCCGCATCTATGCTTTTCGTGATCGGGCGACCGCACTTCATTGTTCTTTATGGCGCGGCACAAGTTGACTTCAAAATCAGGTTAATTTTGGTTGTCGCAGCAACCATAATTGCAATCACAGTCGCGAAGATTTTCGCATCAACGGCCAGAACACTCACTCGAATTGACAAATCGATCGGAGCCTTGGGGTATCTTGTAGCCGTCCTTCCGGCACTCGTCCTCGGATACTACTACGCACATACCCTTCCAGAACCGGTCCCCCTTGTTCGTGACGTCCTTCAAGTGGCGAACATCACCTATGAAGACGGCCAACATCGCTTTATCGAAGGCTCTGACGCGCAACGCGATGTTGGCGGGTTTGAAAGTGGGCAAAGTTCCCGGCTTCCGCAGATTGAATAGACCCGTTCGAGTTCGTTTGAGATTTTTAGAACTATTCTAAAAAACATCCTTGATGCCGATGACCCTCAGCGCTACCTGCCATTGAAAGCCGACGACTTTCATAAGGAATTACGATGCTGTCGATCAAAAACCTCCAAGTTCAATTGGAAGAAGAAGAAAAACAGATCCTAAAGGGCGTTGATCTGGACATCAAACCCGGTGAAGTTCACGCGATTATGGGCCCAAACGGGTCAGGAAAATCGACCACATCCTACGTTTTAGCAGGAAAGGACGGTTACGCGGTCACTGGCGGCACCGCAAAACTAGATGGTGAAGACCTCTTGGAGATGGACCCAGAGGAACGTGCGGCTGCCGGCCTTTTCCTTGCGTTTCAATACCCGGTGGAAATCCCCGGCGTTGGCAACATGACATTCCTTCGCACAGCAGTGAACGCGCAACGAAAAGCGCGCGGTGAAGAGGAGCATTCGGCGGCGGACTTTCTTAAAATTGTGCGTGAGAAGGCCAAGAGCCTCAATATTGATGCTGAAATGCTGAAACGCCCAGTCAACGTTGGCTTTTCCGGCGGTGAAAAGAAACGGAATGAGATTTTGCAGATGGCCATGCTCGAACCGAAGATGTGCGTCCTAGATGAAACAGATTCCGGCCTCGATGTCGACGCTATGAAATTGGTCGCCGACGGGGTGAACGCGCTCCGCGACGGGGTGCGGTCTTTCCTGGTGATCACCCATTATCAGCGGCTACTCGATCATATCAAACCAGACGTTGTTCACATCATGGCAGATGGAAAAATTGTGAAATCGGGCGGCCCGGAGCTTGCGCTGGATGTTGAAACCAACGGGTATCGCGACATCCTGGCCGAGGTGGCTTGATGGGCGCAGCGGCGGAAACCATGTCTCGAGCTGAAGAGCTTCTGTCACGACACCCCACACCCGCGGGCGGGTCTTGGTTTGGACGCGCCATCGCTGACGCGGAGCTGCGATTTACCGGGATGGGCGCGCCAAAAAAACGCGACGAGTACTGGAAATATACCGATCCGGCGCCTCTGTTAGACGTGCCAGCTCATCCGGGGTCAGATCAATTATCTGCGGCCGCACTTTCTTTGGAGGATCCGATCCGCCTGGTATTCGTGGACGGAAGGTTCGACGCCGACGCCTCTGACCCGCTTGAAGGTCCAGGCCTCGTGATCGATCTGCTCTCAGATGCAGCGAAAACCGACATCCATTGGGCAAAAGACATGTACGGCGTGCTCGAGACCGCCGGGCAAGACCCCGTTCACCGCCCGCTCGCTGCCTTGAATACGGCGCGCGCGTCTGAAGGGCTTTGCATCCATGTCATCGGGACGGCGACACGCCCGATCTATATTCAATACCTCTGCACAGAAAAAACAGACGAGGTGTTCCTCCATCATGTCGTCAAGGTCGACAGCGATGCAGAAGCAACTTTGATTGAGGAAACCGCCGGGTCAGGCCGGTCGAACACCCAGATTGAACTCCAAGTCGCGGAACAGGGCGCGGTCCACCACATCCGCATTCAAGCACCGGAGCACGAGGTGGTTCGGCATTCGCATCTGTTCGCGCGCTTGGCCAAAGAATGCGCTGTAAAATCGCTTACCATAAGTGTAAATGGCCGTTTTACGAGAAACGAAGCCGTCGTGACCTTTACCGGAGATCGCGCCTCGGCACATATTGCGGGGGCGACGGCCGGCGACGGAACTGGATTTCACCACGACGACACCGTCTTTGTGACACATGACGCAGTGGATTGTGAAAGCCGTCAAGTCTTCAAAAAAATGTTGAAGAATGGCGCAACAGGCGTTTTTCAAGGAAAGATCCTCGTGCAGCCAAATGCACAAAAAACCGACGGGTATCAAATTTCTCAAGGATTGCTGCTTGATGACGACAGTCAATTTCTTGCGAAACCCGAATTGGAAATCTACGCCGATGACGTGGCCTGTTCGCATGGATCGACGGTAGGTGCGATCGATGAAGAGGCGGTATTCTACCTCACATCCCGCGGCGTCCCACGACACCAGGCGGTCGAGATGCTTGTCCTTGCGTTCTTGGGTGAAGCCATAGAGGAAGTCGAAGATAGCGGTCTCGCAGACCATCTAATGTCGCGCTTAACGGGTTGGATGAAGGCGCTTGGGCCAGCGTAAATGGCAATCGTTGACGAAGTTGCAAAGGCGCAATGGTCCCCCAATTCGGTTATGAAAGGTCAGTTGACGACCGCCGGGAATGAGATACTGACCCTCTCTTTTGCGCTGACCTTTGGGTTCTTGAGCTTCCTGTCTGCGGTGCCCGGAACGGTGGCAGAAGCACGTGTTCAAGACCTCCCTCTCGGTCCCCTTCTCCTCCCAAAAGCCTACGCGACGCTCGCGCTGCTTCCTCTGTTGCTTTACGGGATCGCAGCCCTTCAAAGGGGGCTTGCCCGCGTGATGGGCGGCGTTGGAACAGGGGCAGGGGCTCGGAGGGGGCTCATTTGGTCACTTATGGTCGCGTCCCCGTGGGTTTTGCTGTCAGGATTGTTATCAGAGGCACAATACCAACCCATTCGCATCCTTATCGGCGCCATTGGTTTCGGCATCTTTGCGGTAAATTGGATCATTGCAATTCGTTTGAACGAAGGCGCATTGCAACCTTCACAAACACGTGGATGACGCATAGACTAGACCAAAAGAGTGAGGGCATGTCATGAGCATGGAGCCGGAGTTCGCGGGTCTTAAGGGCACGTATACTGATCAGGCAGACGGTATATTTTCCCGTATGCGCAAGTCCTGGACCGATATGGAAGGCGTCACGCGCCGCCTTATCGACGAAGCCCCCAGCGAAGGCCGCCTGATCTTCTATTTGGTCATGTCCGACCTGATCTTCTTCCTTTCTTGGACCTTCAAGACCGTAATTTTTCCCGCGATGGAAGATACTCCAGATGCGCCGCTTGTGGTCGGCATTTGGCTGTTGATTGCACTCATGGTTCGGACGGGAATGTTTTACTGCGCTTCCGTGATCGTTTGGATCATGTGCAAAGGTGTCGGTGGCGAGGGCAACTGGCGTGACACAAAGGCCGGCATGTTTTGGGGGTCCTTGGTATCTGCCCCGTTTGGCTTTCTGGCGGCACTTGTCACAGTGGTCCTCCTTCAATTCGATGAAAGTGTGATTTCAAGCGGCTGGGCTGTGGTGATACCGTTCTTGCTGGCGATGGTGCCCTTCGTTTGGTATATTTCGAGCGGGGTAAGTGCGGCGCATAAGTTCACCCAGTCCTATGTACTGTTTACAGTGCTTTCCATTGTAACATTTGGGATTATTGTTGCTCTGATTATCTTTAATCTTGAATCGCTCGCGTAGATGACACTCAATATTGGGTTTTATGACCTTGCTCGGGAGACCGTTGTCGAGCCATTGAAAGGCTTTGATCACGTGGTCAACCTCGGCCTAGACGCGCGCCGCGCGATCGAGCTCAACATTTTGGTTGTCATTTTAACTGTGCTTCTCACACAAGCCTCGGTGTATCTGGTCGATGCGATCTCTGACGAGCCTGTCAGACCGTGGATCTCAAGTTCCGGGCCACTCGCGGACACCGTGTTCTACGGAGCGCTGAACGGTTTTTTAATCATAGGCATTTGGGCGATGGGTCGCGTCACCGGTCGGTCCACGCCCCTTGTAGATGTTGCACTGATTTATGGTTGGTTTCAGTTTCTTATGGTGCTTGCGCAAGCGGCCCTTATTCCCATTACACTGATCGTTCCGTTCCTAGGGGCGTTCGGCGCGGTTATCTTGGCGATTTTCGCGCAGCCTTACTATCTCGTCTGCGGCGTTATGGCGGCACACAAATTCAAAAGACCTCTATCTGTCCTTGGTGGGCTCATTTTGGTTGGGGTGGTGACGGCCATGTTGTTGCAGCCCGTTATGTTAATGTTGGGTATGGAGATGCAGAACCTTGCAGAAGTATGATGTTTCCCAGGTCCGGAAGGACTTCCCGATTCTTGGGCGCGAAGTCCATGGCCAACCTTTGGTCTACCTCGACAACGGCGCGTCAGCCCAAAAGCCGCAAATCGTAATCGATACGGTCACGCGGGCCTACGCAAATGAGTACTCAAATGTGCATCGCGGCCTTCATTTTTTGAGCACACTTGCGACCGAGAAATTTGAAGCGGTCCGTGAGACGCTTCGGGCCTTCCTCTCTGCGAAAACAACAGCAGAGATCGTGTACACTACGGGCACAACCGAGGCGATGAACCTGGTCGCGCGCGCCTGGGGGCATCGTAACCTTAAGGCAGGGGACGAGGTGATCTTATCGATCATGGAACACCATGCAAATATTGTTCCGTGGCACTTTTTGCGGGAAGAATTGGGCATAAAGATTGTCTGGGTCGAAACCGATGCAACCGGCGCCTTGCCCGTCGAACGCGTCATTGATGCTTTCACGGATCGCACGCGTGTTGTTGCCATTACGCATATGTCCAATGTGCTTGGAACTGTTGTGGACGTAAAAGCAATCGCGTCAGCTGCGCGTGAAAAGGGGATTGTCACGGTCATCGATGGCTCGCAGGCCGCCGTCCACATGGCCGTCGATGTTGTCGATCTTAACTGTGACTTCTATGCGATCACTGGTCACAAACTGTACGGACCTTCGGCGTCGGGCGCCTTATACATCCGCTCTGATCGGCATGATGAGATGGGTCCGTTCATGGGCGGTGGCGACATGATTCGGACCGTGTCCCGAGACGCCGTGACGTACAATGATGCCCCGCACAAGTTTGAAGCCGGTACGCCTGCAATCGTCCAGATGATCGGCCTTGGGGCCGCAATCGACTATGTGCAAGGCCTGGGGTTGGATGCGATCGCAGCTCATGAAGCGGAGCTTCGGGATTACGCACAATCCCGGCTCTCTGGTCTAAATTGGCTTTCTGTACATGGCACAGCGCCGGGCAAAGGCGCAATTTTCTCGTTCGCCATGAATGGTGTGGCCCATGCACACGATATCTCAACGGTGCTTGACCAAAAGGGGATCGCCGTTCGTGCAGGTCATCATTGCGCACAGCCATTGATGGACCATCTTGGGGTCAGCGCAACCGCACGCGCATCCTTCGGGCTGTACAACACGACCGAAGAAGTGGACGCACTGATTGACGCATTGGAGTTGTGTCACGATTTGTTTTCCTGATAGCCAACAGGAATGGCCCGGCAACCAACGCTCAAAGACGTCGCACAGATTGCAAATGTGTCAGAAATGACCGTCTCCCGCGTTTTGCGAGGGAAGGGGGACACAACGGAGACAACGCGCGCGCGCGTGCTTAAGGCGGCCAAGCAAATTGGCTATGTCCCCAATCGCATTGCCGGCTCCTTATCGTCTCAACGTGTGGACCTTGTAGGTCTTATCGTTCCATCGTTATCCAACATGGTGTTTTCAGAGGTTGTTATGGGCGTTTCTAAGGGATTGGAGGGGTCGGTCCTGCAACCCGTTTTTGGGCTCAGCCATTACGACCTCGAAACCGAGGAGAAGGTCATTCTTGAAATGCTCTCCTGGCGCCCGTCCGGCCTCATTGTTGCGGGGCTAGAACACACACCCAACGCAACCCGGGCAATGGCCGCCGCTGACATTCCAATCGTTGAAATTATGGATACTGATGGGCATCCGACAGACTACAATGTGGGAATATCGCAGATCCAAGCTGGCGTCTCGATGGCTGAGGCATTTTTGAGCCGCGGGTATCAAAATATCGGCTTTATCGGCAGCAAAATGCCCGCAGATTTCCGTGCACAAAAACGTTTGAAGGGATTTGAGGACACTCTGGCAGCGGCTGGACAGTCGCTAACACATGCGGTTTTTCATGCAGGCGGATCCTCACTGCGGCGCGGTCGAGATATGACGGCGGCCCTGCTGAAAGACTCCCCCGAAATCGATGGCATATACTATTCGACAGATTTATTGGCCGCGGGAGGGCTTTTGCACTGCTTAGACGAAGGCATTGCTGTACCTGGGGATGTCGCGCTTGCCGGGTTCAATGGTTTGGACCTTTTGGACGGGTTGCCGAAACGCATTGCCACAACAGATGCCGGACGGTTCGCGTCAGGGTTCGAAGCAGCGCAGATTGTCCAAGCTGCGTTGCAGGGAACACCGATCGAACGTGTCCTGCGGCTCGACGCTGAGCTTGACATTGGCGATACATTATAGGTGAAAAATGCCAGACAAATATCTCAAAAACAACGATTTTCTTCATGCCATACGGAGTTTCAAGCCCCAACTCGGCACCTGGAATATGATAAATTCACCCCATGTTTCAGAAATCATTGCAAGCACCGGCTTTGATTGGAGCGTGGTGGATATGGAGCACTCGCCAAACGAAGTCGAACGCGTCATGCACCAACTCCAGGCTTTCGCAGCGTATTCCACAATGCCGATGGTCCGCCCACCCACCGTCGATGCCGTGATCACCAAGAGACTGATGGATATCGGGTCACAAAGCCTTCTTTTTCCCATGGTCAATTCCGTCGACCAAGCAGAAGAGGCCGTCGCCGGAACGCGGTATCCACCGCGCGGTGTGCGAGGTATGGCGGGCGTCCAACGCGCAAACCAATTTGGACGCTTGACCGACTATCTCTCCCGCGTTGAGGAAGAAACATGCGTGATTGTTCAGGCAGAGACTGTGACCGCCATTGAACACGTTGAAGCAATCGCCGCTGTGGATGGTGTTGATGGCGTATTTTTCGGTCCTGCCGATCTTGCGACTGACATGGGGTTCAGAGGCGACGCACAACGTTCGGAAGTTTGGGATGTCATTCGGACTGCATCACAAAAGGTCCGCGCTTTGGGAAAGCCAACCGGAACGCTTGTCTCGACACCTGAGCATGCCAAAGACTTGTTCTCCGCAGGCATGACGTTTGTCTCTGTTGGCACGGATGCTGGATTCCTGGCCCGCCGTCTCGACACCGTGTTGGCTGAGTTGAAGGGGTAGGGTGGATGATGAAGAAAATTGTTCTGACGGGTGCTGCCGGCGATCTTGGTAGCAAATTGCGTAAGTCTTTGTCCGAAATCTGTCACGAACTCCTCAGTACAGACATTAATGAAATCACCGAACCTCTTGAAAACGAACGATTTATTCAAGCAGACATCGCCAACTATGATGCCGTTCATGCGCTTATGGACGGTGCGGACATGGTGATCCATTTTGCTGCCATCGTGGACGAAAAGCCCTTTGACGACTTGTTAGGCCCGAACTTTATTGGCTCATACAATGTGTGGGAGACAGCGTATCAAGCGGGCGTGCGGCGTATCATCTACGCGAGCTCGATACATGCTGTCGGGATGGCACCGGTCACGGACAATGTCGGGGTCGATGCACCGCATATGCCAGATACGTTTTATGGCCTGGCAAAATGTTTCACCGAAGATCTCGGTCGCATGTATTGGGAGAAACGAGGGCTCGAAAGCGTGCATCTTCGCATTTGCTCCTGTGCGCCTGTCAAAAACGCGCGCGCGCTCGGAACATGGCTGTCGTATGATGATCTCGAACGCTTGGTTCTGGCTGCGATTTCCACACAGGTGACCGGATTTAGCATCGTTTACGGTGTCTCCAACAATGACCGAGCGCCGGTGGATAACACAAAAGCCCGCCATATCGGGTATCACCCCAAAGATAACGCCGAACAATATGCCGATCAGATCCTCGCCATCGCGCCAAACCCCGATCCAAAGAACCCAGCACAGTATTATATTGGCGGGCCGTTTGCCGCCGTTGATCTTGGATCGAGCGGAATGGACGCAATACGAAAACTCAACAAAGATACCTCAGGGTAAATTTAACATAATATATATTATACGATTATTTTATATCAGCCAAAGCACTTAGCAGTTTCCGATCTGAATAAGACTAAAGTTGCTGTTACTCCCACTTCTGTTTTGCAAAAACAAATGACCTACGTCCCAACGCCCCCGATGCATTGCAAGAGCTTACTGGTCCGGCCTTCATATTCTTCGACGTCAGTTCAGACAATCGCGCCGGGCGTGGACCGCTCAAGCTGCCCAAGTTCTCAGGTTAACCGTGGACAAGTCTTTTACGAGATACTAGCGTGAGATGTGATAACGTTGGGTTAGGGTTCCATGGCCATCTTAACGCATTCGGACCTCGATAAACTCATAGCTTGCCCGACATGCGACCTCTTACACTCCGTCGAGCCGCTGCACACGGATTGCGTGGCAAAGTGTAGCCGGTGCCACACCCATCTTATATCTCCAAAACCTGAGACTTATGACAGGACGATTGCTCTGTCAGTTTCGACTGTAATTCTGATGTGCGCGGCTCTCGCATTTCCATTCCTAGGAATGTCGCGAGCCGGGCTGAGCAGTGAGGCTTCAATCTTGGGCCTTGCAGCCACAATTTCGGATGGTTGGTATCATCTGCTCGCAATTTTCCTTGTGCTTTTCGTCGTAGGTATCCCGATTTTACGCACGGCACTGCTCATGTATACAATTGCCCCCCTTCGTTATGGCAAAGAGCCCTACCTCTACTCTAAACGTGCTTTTTCTTGGGCAGAGACGCTCATTCCCTGGTCAATGACAGAAATCTTTATTCTTGGTACAGTGGTTGCCCTCGTCAAAATCGGAGGCATGGCCAAGATACAATTTGGGGTCTCTTTTTGGCTCTTCTGCATATTGGTGGCCGTTATCGCGTTTCAAAACGCTTCGGTGTGTCGCTGGACAATATGGCAAGCCATAAGGAAATCGCCATCATGAAAACAGCACGTGAGTTAGGCTATGTCGGTTGTTACAACTGTGGAACAGTTCACTTGCCTACGGACACCACTTGTAGAACCTGCGGCGCTGGTCTTGTTTCAAGAAAAGACAATAGCCTTCAAGCCGTCTGGGCTTGGCTCTTAACCGGGTTAATCTTCTACATCCCGGCCAATATTTACCCCTTGTTGGTCAACAGAGTTTTAGGAGCCGAAGCTGGCCACACCATCATTGAGGGGATTATTATTTTCTTTGAAAAGGGAGACTACTTTGTCGCGATCGTCATCGCTATCGCAAGCCTCGTGATCCCGGTTGCAAAGTTTTTCGTCATCGGATTTCTCGCACTGAGCATTCATTTTAACTGGAACCTGAATGCTCATATGCGACTTGTTTTGTATGAGATCGTCGAGTTCATTGGGCGTTGGTCGATGATTGATGTGTTTGTCGTTGCTCTGATGGCCGGCCTTATTCAACTCGGTTCCCTGGTCTCTGTTTTGCCGGGTGCCGGGTCGATTTGTTTTGCGTTGTCAGTAATTTTCACCATGCTCTCTGCTCAAGCCATTGACACTAAATCTATCTGGGACACCGCTCCAAAGGATCACGCAAATGTCTGACGCAACACATTCGAAAATGGATGTTACGGAAAAAGGAAAAGGGTGGCTAAATGGCCTTTCCCTAATTTGGGCTGTGCCGGTCGTTGCTCTGCTCGCATCCATAGGGCTCATCGTGCAAAGTTATCTTGAACGCGACATCCAAATCACAATTCAGTTTCCAGAAGCAGGCGGCATAGAAGCAGGAAAAACAAACCTCAGGTACAGAGACGTTGTTGTGGGAACGGTAGCATCTGTAGAGTTCCCAGACAGTCTTGAACACGTAAATGTTGTCGTCGATGTACGCCGCGACATGGCACAGTTTCTGGATCAAAGCGCGGAATTTTGGCTGGTGACGGCGGAAATCTCCGCTCAGGGTGTCTCTGGGCTGGACACACTTTTTTCTGGAGTATTCATCCAGGGCGAATGGGATGCCGACGTCGGAGAACCGCGACGGCTTTACATCGCCAAAGCGAAAGCCCCGATTATCGCGCCGGGCGCCAACGGCATAGAAATAACCCTAACATCAACTGAATCGGGATCGATTTCCGTAGGCGCTCCGGTACTGCATAAAGGGATCCAGGTCGGATCGATCGAGGACGTAACACTCAGCGAAGAAGGAGGGTTGATCGTTATCACTGCGTTTGTCGAAGCGCCATACGACAAACTCATTAATACGGGAACTCGATTTTGGAATGCGTCTGGGATTGACGTGAACTTCGGCGAAGATGGACTCAACGTTCAAGTGGACAGCTTATCGTCTTTGCTTGCTGGTGGCGTTTCATTCGACACAAGTATCTCAGGCGGTGAGCCAGTTTCGGGGACCGCCCGCTTTGATCTATTTGCAAACGAAGACGCAGCAAAAGACAGCTTATTCGACGATGATCTCCGTGCTACGGTCCTCGTTGGGTCCGCTTTCGAGGGTTCTGTGCGCGGCCTCAGTGTCGGTGCCGTTGTTGAATATCGGGGCCTGAAGATTGGAGAAGTTCAAGATTTGGCGGTACTTGAACCTGAGGAGGGTCAAGAAGAAATCCTTCTTCTCGTAAGCTACACGATGCAGCCTAAGCGCTTGGGAATCACTGGTATCAACAATCCTGATGAGGTTTTTGACACATTGGATGAAGCTGTTCGCGATTTCGGAATGCGAGCCAGATTAAAGCCCAACTCAATATTCACGGGTGGCCTCTATGTTGAAATCTTTGAAGACCCTGATGCAGAACCAGCCGTTTTCGATCGCGATGCAGATCCCCTGCCCCTTCTTCCAACCGTTGCAACGCCGCCAGATACACTACGCGTTGCTGCCGGCGATGTTATGGAACGGGTGTCTGCGCTGCCCATCGAAGAACTTATGGACAGAATGATCGAACTCATCACTCATGTGAATACGCTCGTCGAAGACGAAAACACGCGTCAGATTCCAAGCGAAGTCAGCGCGCTTCTTCAAAACGCAAATGCAATTGCGGGCGCACCTGAAACGAAAGACCTGACCGTAAAGTTGAATGCTGCTATTTCCTCAGTTGCGGATTTGCTCAATGAGTTTGAGCAACGACAGGGCATAGATGCTTTGATTGTTTCCTTAGAAAATCTCCGCGACGTCACTGCTAATGTTTCTTCGGCGAGCGAAAACGCACCAGGTATTACGCAAAATATTGACGAGCTCATCAAAAAAATACGTGACCTACCCGTTGATACAACTGTCGAAAGTGTAAACGCTGTTTTGGCTTCGACAGATCAGTTTATCTCAAGTGACGACACACAAGATTTGCCGCAGTCATTGTCCGGAGCTCTCGAAGAAGTGCGCTTGACGCTTGCCGAACTCCGCGAGGGGGGCGCCGTTACAAATCTTAATCAAACACTCTCCTCCGCAAGCAATGCTGCAGACGAAATTGCTGCGGCTGCCAAACTTTTACCGCAGCTCGCAAGAGACTTAGAAACAGTCGCAGATACGGCCGAGGCAACCATTGGGGCTTATGGACCTGTGTCTCCATTCAACACCGAAGTGCGGGCCGCAGTCGGTGATCTAAGACAAGCCGTCCGATCACTAGATGCCCTAATTAAAGCGGTGCAACGCAATCCCAACTCACTCGTCTTCGGGAGATAAACGATGTTGAACCCTATCCGCGCATCATATCTACTTGTGGCAACGATTGCGCTTACAGCGTGCGGCGGCAACGCTGAGCGGTACCTGCTTCCGGAAGCTACGATGGAGACACAACGACAAAGCGCAGCAAGTGTAATTGTGGTGGGCCCCATAGACCTGCCAAGTTACGTGCGCGATATTGAAATCAATATACAAGACCAGGATGGCGTTTTGCGCCCTGCGCCAAATGGGTTTTGGGCCGACGATCCCACACGCGCCTTAACAGAGTTATTGGCTGATGCACTTGATCAGTCGTTAACTGCCGTCGTGGCGTCTGACCCCTTGCCGGGACTTGGCCTTGCTGACCTGCGAGTAGACGTCAAGGTCCGTCGTTTTGTTGGAAAGCCGGGTCAAACCATGGAGCTCAAAGGACAGTACTTCCTCACCGCTCCTAAGGGTGGACAACTTCAAAAGATTGAACGTTTCGAAATCAGCGTGCCTCTCCCCACGTCAGAAGTGACGGACTATGCCGCTGCACAATCACGTGCAATCGCGCTTTTGTCCAACCAGATTTCCGCATCAATTTCGGGAGTGAGACGCAGCCAGCTTTAGCGGTGAGACGCACAAAGGGCCGCATCCAAGTAACGGTTGTTGCCCCAAGTAAACGCTTGGTGATTGAACTCTCGATCTTCGTCTTAACTCTTCGTTCCCACCGCAGTCGGGATCTTCTCGACGATGTCCATAGCACGATAGTCCACGTCGTTTCCGAGGTGTACTTGGGTGTCCCCAATGCCGGCATTGCTATCGCTGCGAGATGGTTTGTGTTTGTGTAAGGCACGAAGTTTCAGGGGCAATAGACTTAAGACAGGTCAGCATTGATTGAACCTTTTCTGTCCAATGGACGTCCAAATGGGTCACAATCCAGCTTTGCACCGACCATTCTGGCAAGGCAGGCGAAACCTGCACCATACCGCTCAAGCGTCCAGCCAATGAAATCGGTAAAAAACCAACGCCTTGCCCGCGATGCAATGCATCTTCTATCACGCGGGGATTTGTTGAACGTATCACAATTTGATCCGGGTTCGTGTTCTGAGCAAGCCAGACTTCAAACGGCGCAGTGCTATTGATGTCCGCGTTTCCCACAATGTCATGGCCCTTCAGGTCGTGATGCTGTGGCATACCGCGATCGGCAATGTACGTTTCATGCGCGAAGAGCGCGAACTCTAGCGAACTAAATGGCTGCACGACATAGTCATCTTGCTCGGGTTTCGCACCAACTCTGACGGCGACATGTGCCTCCGCGTATTCCAACCGAGATAGTTCATTGCCTGTTGTCACGTTTACCCGTGTTTGTGGGTGTTTTTGACGAAACGCTAAGACGCCCGGCGCAATAAGGTCCGTTAAGGGAACGAGAGTGGCGACGGTAATCTCTCCTTCGATTTCAGAATTTTGCAAACGAAGACGGCCTAGGAAGTCCTCGAGCAAGCCATGAGACTGTTCGGCCGTCAGCAGAAATTCGCGCCCCGCGTCAGTCAATTCATAGCCGCGCTTATGGCGGATGAAGAGACGTGCCTTGATGGAGCCTTCAAGAACATCGATGTGCCGACTGACGGTCGCGCGATGCACACCAAGTTCCTTCGCAGCTCCGCTGACAGTACCTTTGCGCGCCACCCAATAGGCAGAATGAATTTCATTCCAGTAGTCCATCGTCACCTCCAAACGCGGAGTTTATGCGCCCTGGAAAAAAGTTGAACCCTTGGAATGTCACATGATCGCGCATAGTGTGCGGTTATGAAGTCGTTGTAGCTATTACATGCGCCTGATTAAGGTTTCGCTACGGACAAAAGGGACGTGCCAATGAAAGTGCTGGCTTTTGCAGCGTCGAACCATTCCCAGTCTATCAATCGCGCCTTGGTGGGCTATGCGGCAACTCGCCTGAAAAGCCTTTCCCCAAGCGTTGTGATCGAGTTCATTGATCTTAACGATTACGAGATGCCTATTTACTCGGTCGACAGACAAAATGCCGATGGCGTGCACGCATTGGCGCAACAGCTCTTCGACCAAATAGGCGCCGCTGATGCTCTAATTGTATCGTTTGCTGAGTATAACGGCTTTGTCACCGCGGCTTGGAAAAATATTTATGATTGGATGAGCAGGATCGACCAAAAGGTCTGGCAAGATAAGCCATTGGCGCTATTCGCCGCCACACCTGGCTCTCGGGCTGGGGCAAACGTCCTTCAGACACAGGAATTTACCGCACCGTATTTCGGCATGAACATCAAAGGCAAGTACGGCGTGGGAAACTGGCACGACGTTTGGGATGGATCAGAGCTGACAAAACCGGCCGATATTGAAGGCGTTGATGCAGTTGTTAAGGCGCTCTTAGCGTAACATTTTGAAGCCGTGAACGGTACAATTGTGTAAAAGGAGTATAAAATGCCTGAACCTAAACTCGCAGCGATCACTGGTTCAACAGGCGGTATCGGCAGCGCAATTTCCAGCCAACTCGCTGCACATGGCTGGGGGCTTTTGTTAATAAACCGCAACGCGCAAAAAGCGGAGCATCAGAAGCAGCAACTTCTACAGAGCTTTCCGAACGCTACGGTCGATCTTTTCGAAGCTGATCTTATGGATGTGTCCCAGATTATAAGGGTGTCTCAGGACATTCAGGAACGCTTCCCATCCATCGACGCGCTTTACAACAATTCCGGTGTACTAACCTCGCAACGAACCAACAGTGCGCAGGGCCACGAATCCAACTACGCGGTAAACACATTGGCGCCATATGTACTGATCCAAAACCTTCGGCCTGCTTTGAAGCGGGGTAAGGACGCGTCCAAAGCGATGATCATAAACACGACATCTTCTGCGCAAAATGCTGTGAAATCACTGGAACCAGAGAGTCTGTCCAATCCAGAGGAGATTGGGGGGCTGACCGGGGCATACGCGGCAACAAAACTAGCTTTGACAACAATGGGGGCGGCAATCGCCGAAGGCTTGGCTGCTGACGGTATCACGCTCCGTTCTGTGGATCCTGGCCCCGTCGTCACGCCCATGACAAAGACCAGCGATGCAATGCCGGGTCTTTTGAAGTTCCTTGTACCGCTTCTTTTTGGCAAAGCTGACAAACAAGCAGCGAAAATGATCAATGCCGCAGATCCGGTCAAGTTCGGCGGGCGCAGTGGGATTTACATCTCCAACGGAAAAGAGAAAGCGATGCCACAGCTGGCCCTTCAGCCATCTCTTCAAGACCGTCTTATGCGCAAACTCGAAGCGGATGCGGCTGTCTAAGGCTTGACCCACAACCGGTCACGGATCGTCCGTAGCCGTTTATTGATCGTTCGCCGTTCCCTTCGGTTTTACTTTTTTGGTTATTGCGTTCGGAGAGCCCGATCATCGCGATTGAGCATATGAACGGTGCTGTACCCTTCTGAAACTTTTTGAAGCGATCGGAATAGACATGTTCCTTATGACTCAATTTCTGTCATCCTATGCGCGTTGATCGGTCTTTATGGGCAGGTGAAGGCCGGTAATCTCCGCGACATCGTCAAAAGACATGAGGTCTCCAATGACACGTTCTTTCCTCCTCTCGACTGTCGTTTTTGTGGGAATGTTTGGCGCCGCATCCGCGCAACAAATGACGGAAACAGATCCTTACGAACCCTACCCTCTCGCGCAAATCTCAGATGAGATTTTGTACCCGGCGGCGCAGCCCCCCGAGGGCACCGTTAGTCGTCACGGCGAAATCGAATACCTGGCTCACAATGTTTTTGGAACCCATTGGTATGTGGAGGCAAATGGCGCGGTTTGGCACTTTGTCACTGCAGGTGATCCGAAGGATGAAGTGATCCTCTTCGTCCATGGACATCCCGACACATGGTGGTCTTGGCATGAAGTTATGTCTTATCTGGCAGACGATTTTTACGTGATCGCAGTTGATACTCTTGGATATGGCCAATCGGACAAACGGTTGGACATCGATCTAACTTACAGCAGTGTCGCGACCGGCGTCGGTGCGCTGATGACCGAAATTGGCATCGAAGAGTTCAACTTGGTTGGGCATGATCGAGGGTCTGTGGTCGGCGACCATATGGTGGCTCAGGACAGCATCAATCCCCGCATTCTGGCATATTTGCGCATGCAGCAGTCGGCAGATCAGCCGCATGGTTTGCCGCGACCTGATCATGAAGGCATGACCGATGTGGCCTTTCATAGCAGACCAACCCTCATTCGCGATCTGTTCGAAAGCAATTACTTCTCTGTAAAAATGAGTGAAGAACACATCGCACGCGCGACGTGGGAGTATGGATTTAAGGGGACCGCAGAGGCTGCGGCGGTCCGATACTCGGATGCGAGTTTCGACAAAGAATTGGAATTCCGTCTGGCCGAGGTGTTTCCGCGTATGACCATGCCCGTGGTTTTCATGCAGGGCGCTCACGATCCTGGGCAACGCCCGGAGGAGTATTGGCGCACCGCAGATATGGTGCCCGATGGCAAAGTTCTCATCGTGGATGCGAACCATTTCATTCAAGCCGAAAAACCGGAGTTGGTTGCTGACGCGGCTCGAGAGCTGTTCGAATAAACCAATTCTCAAGCCGAGATATGCCGCCTTTATCCATTGGCCTCAGAAAATTGCGACACCTGTCACTGGTTTTGGAAAGGAAAAACAACGATGCTTAAATCACTTAACTTGACCATGAAAGCAGCGACGCTGTGTCTGGTCATTACGGGTGCTTCGCATGCCCAGGAAAATGACCCGTTTGCGCCCCCAACCCGGTCGCAGGACCAAGGCTTTATCTACCGCAATTCGATCCCAGAAGGATTTGAAACCCATATCATTGTCAATAACGACAAGGACCGGGCGCGCGCAGAGCGGATCATTGAATTCTACGAGGTACTTTCGACACGCCCGACGATTGAAACCGTCGGTGAATACGTGTCGGATCAATACATTCAACACAGCACAATGCTGCCAAATGGACGTCAGCCGCTGGCGATGTTGTTCAAAGGTTCGGTTGATGAGTACCCCGTCAAAATTGACGTTCATAAGGTGATCGTTGTTGGCGATTCCGCAATGGCGCACGTCAATTTTCGCAATTTGGACAATGATGATCCCAATGACATGGGGATGGCTGCGGTCGACATGTACCTTTTTGATGGAGAGGGCAAAATTACAGAACACTGGGATGTTCTGCAGACTGTGCCAAGTCATGCGCCCAATCCGAATGGCATGTTCATCACTCTGTTCGAAGGAGAATAAGACAATGGACCTAAAGTCTCTTCTCGCTGGAACGGCCTTGGTCACCATGTGCCTGTCCCACACACCGGCCTTTTCGGACACACCACCCGCCCCAATGGACGATCAAGCCATTGCGTTTTATGATCGTCAGAATATCGACATCAGCAATTTGCGCGATTTCTACAACGGACTGCTGATGTCCGATGTCATGATCCATGCCGATGCGATGTTTGATGCCGAAACAAAGTGGCAGCTCACGTTGCGGCAGATGATTGGCGCAGGTAGCCGCCACCACATCGCCCGCAGCGCGTATCAACTTTCGCTCATGGGCGTCCCAAATGACGACATTGCGGCCATTTTCGCGCCGAACTATGTGGAAACACTGCAGGACCCCCGACTAAAGGCCGCGTTCACCTTTATCGACGAAATCAGCAGTTATCCGATCACGGCATCTGCGGATCTTCATGCACTCCTACGTAGTAATTATACGGATCGGCAAATCTCTGAACTTATGCAGCTCGGCGCTATCAATAACGCCTCCGCCACACATGATGCCGTTTTACCAATCGCCACAGATCAAGAAACGCTGGATTGGGCGACGGAAAACTTGTCATCCGTCGGATGGACACCTGGGCCAAATGTTGCCAGCGCCCCCGAAGAACAACGAACAAGCCCGTTTGTTGGACAAGTCTTGTCGTTGGCTGCGGCCGAAGTCGATGCGACATGGCAGCGAGACGATCTCGGCGCTGTTGACCCAACGTTTGCAACAGATTGGGTGAACTACATCACTGGCTACGAGGTACCAGAGATTACCTTCGATGGCGATCAGGACGGCATCGAAGAGCCTTTCGACGCAGCTCCGACAACTGTTTTGGAATGGGAGGCCAGCGGGGTTCGCTCGGCCAACCTTCCGTCGCCAGACAGCAAAGCCTTCGATATCGCGGCCTATGACTACGAGTATTTTGTCAGCGCATCAGAGACGAACAGCACTGTGCCTTACAGCGACCGAAATCGCTTTGACACATATTGGCCTAGACAAGCGGCCTTTGGCACGCTCGCAATGGATGCCTATATCCTTCAGGCCGAACGGACATTCGATCATGACGAGGTCTGGTCAATCTTCTTCGTTTACCAACTTGCGAGCGGGTGTGTGCATTGCCAGGCACATGGTGCCTTTGGTATTTTTGACTACACAGAAGATGAGTACTTCCAGGACGAGATTCCGCCCGAGGATTTGCCTGGCCTGATAACCTATATTCAATCGCTCCTTGACTTTGAGCGCTCCGAGGCAGTGACGCCTGCGATGAAGGCTGCAATGCGCCTTGCCCGCGACGCGGCACGCCTTCCGTCGCGCGTGACGGCTGCGCATATAGAAGAGTTGCGTCGGCACTACACGGACCGTGAAATCCAGGAAATTATGGCGATTATCGTGGTCAACGCATGGCTTTCCAGCAGCATGCAATCCATGGCCACAGTCACAGATCAGCTCAGTATGTCATGGGCAATTCGACACTTGGGACCCAAGGGTTGGAAGCCCGGTGTGCATACAGGTTTACCAAGTGAGCAACGCCCATATCACATGAGCCAGTTCTTCGACAAACTCTTTGCGGACATGGCCAGCGGTAAAGTGCCAGACGCCGC
>JBCDLY010000004.1:0-200033 GCA_038744815.1 Pseudomonadota bacterium
CACCGGCTACAACGCCATCGCCGACGAATGGGTGCCGATCACACCTGGGACGGATGGTCTGTTTATTTTGGCCCTCGTGCACGAATTGCTAAAGGGCGGTCAAATCGACGTGGATTATCTGCTCCGCTACACAAATGCGGGATTTTTGGTAAACGATAATCCAAAGAGCAAAGATCACGGCCTTTTTCTGCGCGGAAAATCCGGCAAACCTCAGATCATTGACCGGCGCAGTGGCAAACCCGTTGATTTCGACGCACAGGGCGTCACGGCGGACCCGACCAAAACGCAGAGGATCAAAGGTGTTGAATACAAGTCGGTTTTGCAGCTTCTCGCGTCAAAATATCTCTCAAAAGATTACGCACCAGAGACCGTCGCCGATCAATGTGGTCTCACTGTCGAGCAAATTAAACGGATCGCGGCCGAACTCGCCAAAACCGCCTTCGAGGAAGAAATCACGATCCACCAAAAGTGGACCGATTGGAAAGGCATAAAGCACGATAAGATGATTGGGCGGCCCGTCAGTTTTCACGCGATGCGGGGGATTTCGGCCCATTCAAACGGCTTTCAAACCTGCCGCGCGCTCCATATCCTGCAGATCCTTCTCGGGAGTGTAGAAGTGCCGGGCGGCTTCCGCTTTAAACCGCCCTACCCTAAGCCCTACGATATCCATCCCAAGCCACATGCCACAAGCGCCGCAGAAACGGCCCTGGCAGGACCCCATCTTGGCTTCCCCCATGGGCCTGAAGATCTCATGATTGACGGCGATACAGCGCGCCGGATCGACAAGGCCTTCACGTGGGAAAACCCGCTCAGCGCCCATGGCTTGATGCATATGGTGATTTCCAACGCCCATGCAGGCGACCCATATAAGATCGATACGCTCTTTATGTATATGGCGAACATGTCCTGGAACTCATCCATGAATTCCCGCGGTGTGATGGAAATGCTGACGGACCAGAACGAAAACGGCGATTACGTCATTCCACATATCATCTATTCGGATGCTTATTCCTCTGAAATGGTCGCCTATGCGGATCTCATCCTTCCCGATACGACCTATCTCGAACGTCACGACTGTATCAGCCTACTCGACCGACCAATTTGTGAGCCAGAAGCGATGGCCGACAGCATCCGTTGGCCGGTTGTCGAGCCGGACCGAGATGTGCGTGGCTTTCAGTCTGCGCTCATTCAGCTCGGCACGCATTTGGAGTTGCCTGGATTTTTAAACGAAGACGGGTCAGCAAAATACGAAGATTATGCCGACTATATCGTAAACCACGAGCGCCGTCCGGGCGTTGGCCCATTGACGGGTTTCAGGGGCAAAGACGGGTCAAAAACGGGGCGCGGAGAACCAAACCCGGATCAGCTTCAGGCCTATATAGACAACGGTGGGTTCTTTCTCGACCACATTCCAAAGAGCGCACAATTCTACAAGCCCTGGAACCAAGAGTATCAAAATTGGGCCGTCGAACGCGGGATATTCGACAAGCCCGCACCATATCTTTTCAATCTGTACCTAGAGCCACTTCAAAAGTTCCGCCTCGCCGCAGAAGGAAAATACGATCCGCAACCTCCGGAGCAGTATCGGGACAGGATCAAAATGGCGTTCGATCCATTGCCAATTTGGTACGAACCCTTTGAGCAAACTCTGGTGGATCAAGATACATATCCGTTGCACGCAATCACGCAGCGCCCCGCTGCAATGTATCACAGTTGGGGCAGCCAAAACGCGTGGCTTCGCCAGATCCATGGGCGCAATCCATTATATGTATCGGGCGACATTTGTGACCAACATGGGCTAAACGATGGGGATTGGGCGACGCTAACCTCCCACCATGGAGAGATCACCGTACCGGTTGTCCGAATGAATGCATTGAACCCAAAAACGGTATGGACGTGGAACGCGATCGGAAAACGTAAAGGGGCGTGGGCACTTGACGAAAACGCACCGGAAGCGACCAAAGGTTTTCTTCTCAACCATTTGATCCACGAATTGTTGCCACCAAAGGGCGACGGCTTGCGCTGGTCAAACTCTGACCCGATCACCGGTCAGGCTGCGTGGTACGATCTCCGCGTTCGCATCGCCAAAGCCGAAGATCAAACGCAAAGCCAACCGGAATTTGGACCCATTAACGAGCCCGCAGAATGACCTCCCTCCCCAACTCCACAGACAAAAAACTCGGCCTCGTCATCGATCTCGACATCTGCGTTGGCTGCCATGCCTGTGTGGTCAACTGTAAGGAGTGGAACACATCTGGATATGGCGCAGAGCTTTCGGACCAAGATCCTTACGGCGATGCACCAATGGGAACCTTTCTAAATCGGGTGCACACATACGAAGTTCAACCTGATGTCGGACCCGCACAAATCGTCCATTTCCCTAAATCCTGCCTCCATTGCGAAGACGCGCCCTGCGTAACGGTCTGCCCAACGGGCGCCAGCTACAAGCGCGCCGAAGACGGGATCGTACTGGTCAATGAAGATGACTGCATGGGCTGTGGCCTATGTGCCTGGGCATGCCCTTATGGTGCGCGCGAGATGGACCTTGCCGCTGGGGTCATGAAGAAATGTACCCTCTGCGTCGATCGCATTTACAACGAAAATATCCCAGAAGAAGACCGCGAGCCGGCCTGTGTGAAAACGTGCCCGGCAAATGCCCGACATTTCGGCGATTTCGCAGATCCAGATAGCGCCGTCAGCAAAATGACGGCAGAGCGCGACGGAATGGAATTGATGCCAGAACAAGGGACGAAACCGGTGAATCGTTACCTTCCCCCTCGGGAAAAGCAAAACGAGGTAGATATCCTCGCCCCGTTCTTGAAACCCGTTGCAAACTCGCCCAAAGGGTTTCTCGGTTGGTTGGATAAGACTTTGGATCGTATTTAATGCATCCCGCACCATCGGTTATCATATTCACCGTTCTTTCGGGAATCGGTTTCGCGATGCTCGCCTTGCTTGGCATTGGGCAACCAGAGGTAAATGGCTTTGAAGCAATACCCTATTATTTTGTCGGCATAACCCTTGCGGTCATCGGCCTACTCGCTTCCGTTTTCCACCTAAAGAACCCCAAAAACGCAATAAAAGCATTCTCTCAATTTCGATCTTCTTGGCTTTCACGAGAGGGCGTATTTGCTGTCATTTCACTGGTGCAATCCACCTTTGTCTTGGCAATCAAAGTGGTCTTCGGGTTTCATCCGCTGCTGTCAGGTGGCGTCAGTTTGATTATCTGCAGCTTCACGATCTTCACGACGGCGATGATCTATACCCAACTCAAGACCGTGCCGAGGTGGAACCAGTGGCTGACGCCTTTTGTTTTCTTTCTCTCAAGCTACACCGGTGCCGCTATCATTCTTGGGCAGGTTCTTCTTGGATTTTTGTTGTTGCTCATGCTGACGGTTGTCCAAATTGCATACTGGATTATCGGAGATCGCGCCTTTTCAAAGCGTGGACACACGATTGAGACGGCGACCGGGCTTGGCCGATTGGGCAAAGCCCGAGAATTTGAACCACCCCATACCGGACAAAACTATCTTTTAAACGAAATGGTCTACGTCGTCGGTCGTAAGCATTCGATCAAACTCCGCACGATTGGAATGCTCTTCCTCGTCGGCCTTCCTTTGCCCATTCTCTGGTTCTTCAATGTGTCATTTGCGATGGTGGTCAGCGTTTTCTGCCTCCATCTTGTCGGGCTCTTCATCTGCAGATGGTTGTTTTTCGCAGAAGCGGAGCATGTCGTTGGTCTATATTACGACAAACGGTAATCTGGCGCGAGCTTTGCACCGGCCTCCAGCAATGCGTCCAACAGGATATCCAAATCATCATCCGAAGTCCGGTGGTTTGTGATATTCACGCGAATAACAAGATTGCCGTCAATTCGGGTTGTCGATGGTGCAGCTCGTCCATTGCGTTGTACCTCGGCGACTGCAGCGGCATTCAATCCATCAAGATCGAGACCATCTTCCTTCAGCCGAAAGCAGACGATGTTCAACGGCGGTTCGAATGAGAGTTCGAAATCTGAAATTTCCACAATTCGATCTGATAACGCGCGCGCCTGTCGAATGTTTTTGCGAATATTGATGGCGAGCGCTTCCGTCCCATGGATCAACAGATGCGCCCAGACCTTCAACGCGCGGAATCCTCGCGACAATTCCGGGCCGAAATCTGTCGGCCACGGCGCGCCAGCCGCCAATGCCTCGCCACTCGCGAGATAGTCGGGCCGATCTGACCAGCTTTTGAGATGAATATCTCTATCTCGGATCAGAACACAGCCTGCATCGTAATTGACATGCCACCATTTATGGAGATCGAACGCGATACTGTCGGCTTGGCCTAAGCCTTTCAAACGATGCGCAAGCTCGGGAACGATGACAGCAGAGGCACCAAAGGCACCATCAATGTGGAACCATATCTTGCGGCGCTGACAGAGTTTCGCGAGGGCCTCAAGATCGTCTATCGCCCCGGTGTTCACAGCACCCGCAGTTCCGATGATCGCGAAAGGACGAAGTCCGGCTTCATCATCCAACGCGATCATGGATTCGAGAGCGGTGATGTTCATTCGCTTTTCTCGATCAAGCGGCACGCTACGAAGCGCGGTTCTCCCAAAGCCCAAAATATCCATGGCTTGACCGACGCAGGCATGCGTACCGTCCGCGGCGTACGCGACAAAGCGTTCCGTAATCCCATCATCACGACATTGGAAGGAGAAGGCCTGATCGCGCGCGGCTTTCAGTGCAATTAACGTCGCAACAGATGTCCCCGAAACCATCAAGCCCGACGCAGTATCAGGAAAGCCCATGATGCCGCGCAGCCAGTCGACAACTTGTCTTTCAATATACAGACCCACATGATCCCGACCGCCGCAATTTGCATTCATGGAACTCGCGACAATATCAGCCAGAACACCTGCGGGATCTCCTGTGCCATGGACCCAACCAAAAAATCGTGGATGGGTATTCCCAACCCCGTAAGGCAGCAATTCAACCAGCGCTTTTCGCACGTCAGAGAGCGGAATTCCCTCCTTAGGAACTCCAAATGCCAGCGCCGTCTTGAGATCTTGTGGCAACGGCGTCCAAACCCGGCCTTCTGCTATCCTCTCGAGGTGCTGCAGCCCGGCTTGCAAGGCACTCTCGGCTTCTAAACGAAGCGCCTGCCAGTCCTCTGGATCAAGGCTCATAGCACCATCTCCGGCGTTACCCTAATAAGAGTTGGGTCGTTTTTCTCGAACCCTGCCAGAATTTCGTCAAGCAAATCGTCGCTCGTCTTCGGGTGCGAAAAGTGACATCCATACGCCTCTGCCAACTTCGAAAAGTCCGGGTTTTGGGCCGTTGTCTCGGTGGGAGGCATCTGAACAGCCGCCATCGACGCTGTAATTTCTTTCAGTTCGGAATTGTCCCAGAGCAAGATCGGAAGCCCAAGTTCCAACTCGGCCGCTGTCCCGAGCTCTTGTAACGTGTATTGAAACCCATAATCCCCCGCGATGGCTAAAACAGGCGCGTTTCCCAGCGCAACTTTTGCACCGATTGCCGCCGGAAGCGCATATCCGAGTGTCCCAAAACCATAGGGATGAAGCCAATGACCCGCTTTCTTTTGAGGGAAAACTTCTTTGGCGGCATAGGCAAATTGGGTCATATCAGAAACGAGCCAAAGATCTTCTGGAAGGCGTGTTCCGAGGGCCTCTGTAACGGGAACGATGCCCGGGCGTTCTTGGTCCACTTCTAATCGAAACCGCGCGCGCGCCTCCGCAATTTCGCGCCGTGACCAGTCACTGTCTTTGGAAGCCACGCGCTCCAGAAGATGATCAACAACAACTTCGCAAGGTGCGGGGATCATTTCGGCATTGCCGTTCAAAGGATGCGCATCAGGATCGGTGTCGACAACAAATACGTTTCCCGTCGTGCCAAGGTCATCGCGCCAAAGATCCACTTCGGACAGCTCCGTTCCGAGAACAACCACCACGTCTGCCTTTTTGATTTCATCTGCGCTTCCAGGCCGCGCCAAGAAGGCACCATAATTGAGCGGTTCTACAAAGGGCACAATACCTTTACCTGCATAGGTCTCAAACACCGCCGCTTGTATCTGGGTCTGAAGCTTCGCGACCGCGCTTCTTTTTGCGCCGGCGCCCACAACAAAAAGGGGCCTTCGCGCCTGCACCAAAGCGTTCGCGATCCCCGTCAGATCATAGTGCGGCCGGTCCGCCGAACTTGGAGTATATTTTGGTGGCGCCTCTACCATTTGCGCCAACAAATCCAGGGGGATCTGAATATGCTTTGGTCGGTTTCGTTCGGAGGTGAACTCCTCGAAAGCACGATCAATCAGCGCATAACACTCGTCTGGCGTCGTCGCTTCTTCTGACCAATCAGAAACCGTTCGCCCCGCACCGACTTGATCTCGCATTTGATGAAGTTTCGTCTGCGCAGTCTGATGGACTGGAAGGCTCGATGAAACCGCAAGCATCGGGACACTGTCGGAATAGGCTTGGCCGAGCGGGGTCATAATGTTGCAAAGGCCCGGCCCCGAAATAACGAACGCAATTCCTGGCTTGCCTGACGCGCGTGCATAGCCGTCCGCCATGAAACCTGCACCCTGCTCATGCCGCGCGAGAATATGGGTCAGACCTGCATCGTGAATGCCCCGATAGAGTTCGAGGTTGTGAACGCCAGGAACTCCGAAGACATGCGTCACATCTCGATCGGCCAATGCGAATGCAACCTGTGCCCCGAGGGTTCGAACCGCCATCGCTATGCTCTCCAAAAACTGCGTGTGAATAAAACAAACACGGCCATAAGTTCTAAGCGCCCCAACAACATCGCGCAGATTAAAATCCATTTGGCAACTGTGTTTATTGAACCATAATCGCCAGCCGGCCCTATAATTGGACCAAGCCCAGGACCGATATTGCAAAGGGCCGCGACCGCACCAGAAATACTTGTGGTCATATCGAGACCGGTCATTCCAAGAAGAACGGCAATGACCGCGAGCGAGAGCAGAAACATCATGAAGAACGCAATCACCGAAGACAGAATCTCGTCACTCACCCGTTTGCCGCCATATCGGGGCTGAAAGACTCCATGTGGCATATGCAAGCGTTGCACCTGCGTTTTGACGGCAGCGATCAAAAGTTGAAACCGGAAGATTTTGATCGAACAGGTCGTGGACCCCGCACAACCGCCAATCAAACCAGCAATGAATAAAAGAACGATCGGAAAGCTCCCCCAAAGCATGTAATTTTCCGACGCAAATCCCGTCCCCGTCAAAATAGAGACCCCGTTGAACAACGCTTTGCGAAAGGCGGCTTCAAAGTCAGTTGTCACAAACAGCGCGCGCCAAATAAGAAGTAAGACAACAATGGTCAGAGCGGTGATGAGAAAACCGCGTACCTGAGGGTCCAAGATCAACGGTCGACCATCAAGGGCCACAAGTTGGACATATCGCACGAAGGGAAGACTGGCCAGCAGCATAAAGACCACGGACACATATTCGGCCGCTGCGCCGAGATCCGCGAAACTCGTATCGTAGTTTGAAAATCCACCAGTTGCTAATGTCGTCATCGCATGAACAAGCGCATCGAAAAAAGACATGCCTGCGATGGAATATCCCACCAAGCAAGCCACCGTTAATGCAAGATAAATTGAGAAGACAGACCGTGCGATCTGCGCCGCGCGCGGCAGAATTTTTCCAAACGTATCAAACCCTTCGGTTCGAAAAATCTGCATACCCCCGACGCGAAGCTCGGGCAGAAAAACCATAGCCACGACAATAATACCGATCCCGCCAAACCATTGCAGCATGCCGCGCCAAAGCAACAACCCTTGGGGAAGAGTTTGTAAGTCGGTCAAAACGGTCGCCCCTGTTGTTGTCATCCCCGACACGGCCTCAAAATATGCGTCGGTAAAACCAATTCCGGGAACATCGAGTAAGATTGGAATGCTGCCGAACACTGGCAAAACAACCCAGACGCCAACCGTCAGGATAAATGTCTGTTGCAACGTCAGGCGTCGACGTTCCGCGTTGGAACAAGTCAGGATCAGGAACGCCCCAAGCAGGGACGATGTTGTGCTGGCAATCAAAAACTCAAATCGGCCGGGCCCAGGAGCCGCCATATCAACAAACCATGGAACCAACATTGATACGCCGAGCGCAAGGACAAGCCAGCCCACCACATATCCCGCAGGGCGTAAATCAATCATGTGTCAGACATGAAAAGACCCGCATCCTATGTCAAGCTGCGGGCCGCATTTCCGTAATAAGACTGCACATCAACGTGGATCATCCACGGGTTACTGGATTCCCAACGAGGTCCAAAATCTCTTTCCTCAAATCCCGGTCTTCTTTGAAGATCCCAAGCATCTTTGTCGTCACCATGTTGACGCCGTGTTTGTGAACGCCGCGGGTCGACATGCAATGATGCTCACCTTCCAAAACGACAGCGACACCCCGAGGTTGCAGAACATCGTTCAATGTATTTGCAATCTGGGCAGTCATCTTTTCCTGCACTTGCATACGTTTGGCGAACGCATCTACCACACGGGCCAGTTTCGAAATACCGACCACCCGGTCCGTTGGCATATAGGCGACATGGGCCTTCCCGATGATCGGCGCGAGATGATGCTCGCAATAGCTTTCAAACCGTATGTCTTTCAGCAGAACGATTTCATCGTATCCTTCGACCTCTTCAAAGACCCGTTGCAGCATCGCCGTCGGATCCTCTTCATATCCTTTGAACCACTCGGCGTAGGCTTTGGTCACCCGATGTGGTGTTTCCAAAAGCCCTTCTCGCTCTGGGTCCTCCCCGGCCCATCGAAGAAGGGTGCGCACAGCCGCTTCGGCCTCGGACTTGGTCGGGCGCTCAATTTGCTTGCCGTCCTCCGTTTCAACAACGATTGCGGGATCATGAATATTCATCACGGGTCTCCTTCGAGTACGTGAGTTCGTTATGGATATAGGGACTACCCCTTACGAATTCCACTAAATGGCACGACACACCCTTCTGTCACTCAAAAAAGACACTATGTCGCCGAAATAGCCCGAGAAAGATCATCCCACAGGTCCTCCACATCTTCCAGACCAACCGAAAGACGAATGAGGCCCTCGGTAACGCCGAGTACACTCTTTTGATCATCGCTCAATCGTTGGTGTGTGGTGGTCGACGGATGTGTTGCTAAAGACTTTGCATCGCCCAGATTGTTCGAGATCGTTATCGTCTCCATCGCGTTTAGTGCCCGGAAAGCCGCCGGTTTCCCCCCCGAAAGCTCCAGCGCGATAACGGTGCCGCCCGCGGTCATCTGACGTCTAGCAAGCTCGATCTGGGGGTGATGAGCGTGATGTGGATAGAGCACGCGCGCTACTTTCCTTTCCTCTGCAAGCCGTTCTGCCAAAATCTGTGCCGATTGGGCTTGGCGTTCACATCTCAGCGAGAGCGTTTCGAGCCCTTTTAGCATGACCCAAGCGTTAAATGGGGACAGGGCCCCACCGGTATGTTTGTTAAACGGTTCATAGATCTTGCGAATAAAGTTCTGTGTGCCAAGAACGACGCCACCAAGACATCTGCCTTGGCCGTCTATATGTTTGGTCGAAGAATAGATGACAACATCCGCACCAAGATCAATGCTGCGTTGGAACACAGGCGTTGCAAAGACATTGTCGACGATAACTGTTGCGCCGACGGCCTTCCCCATTGCCGCAACGGCTTCGATATCGACCAGTTCCAGCGTTGGGTTCGACAAGCTCTCTAGGAACACCACCTTGGTTTCGGGCTGTATTGCAGACCGCCACGCCTCAAGATCACGCCCGTCGACGAAGGTTACTTTTACGCCCCATTTGGGAAGCACCGTTTCCAGGATATAAAGACATGATCCAAACAACGCGCGGGACGATACAATATGATCTCCCGATTGCAGCATTGAAAATAGGGTACCTGCAACTGCGGCCATACCCGAAGCTGCGGCAAAGGCATCTTCGGCACCCTCAATCGCCGCAATGCGTTCTTCAAACATGGCGACAGTTGGGTTGCCGTACCGGGCGTAGATGTATTCATCATCCCCGGCTTCGATGAATCGCGCCTCTGCCTCTTCCGCACTGGCATAGGCGAACCCTTGGGTCAGAAACATCGCCTCTGACAACTCTCCAAACTGGCTGCGTTTTATTCCGGCATGCACACCACGGGTTGCGATCCGCCGTTTCTCTATATCCGATGCCTTCACAACGCACTCCTTCATTCTTGCCCCGGCAGTCGGGGCGGCAAGCGCGTCCCAGACCTCTTTAGCGGCATATTTTACGTGGCCCACAATCCGGTAACAAATCGCCACAGACCCTTGGGTAAAACTCTCTTAATTCGGCGTCAAGTTGGCGACCTCACTTTAACCGCCGCGACGTCTAACGCGCTTATGATTGACCTTCACTTCACGGCCTATGGTCTTCGCGACCGAAACGCTCCATGTCGGAACGTCCACGGACAGGTCTGCCGTTTCCTGTCGCCGCAGAGCCCTCTGACCGTTGCATTGGAAGACCCCGGCGCGCCATCTTCTCATCATTCAATCCGGATATCGAACCCTGATCTTCAAAAATACCAAGTCGAAGACTGCGCGGATCAAATCGTCAACTTGATCGCGGGACTGGTCGAGATTTGGCAAGTTCCCATAACGCTCTCTGCCCGAGGTCGCGGCGCAACCATAATGATTAAAACGATCCCGAGATTGCCGATTACGGGCATCGACCATATTGACCTATATGAAGCGTCTGCGTTTTCATTGCCGACATTTCTAACACTTGACGGTCTTCGTCACATACCGCCAAAGGTCCGAAACCATGTGCAGTCTTTCAACTTGCGTACGGCAATGAAAAGTCGGTCCGAAACACGTTTCGGGCCCGCAGACCGGCCCCTTTACCGCGGATACTTATTTCAGCACGGCTTTTGGACCGATGTCATCCCGCCATCTTAGAGGGCCATAGACTAGCTTTCCGATGTTTCATCTTCATAGATGCGGAAAAGACCAGCCTGCATAACAAAGAACAGGATTGTGAGGATCGGAAGACCGAAGGTCTTAAAGACCACCCAAATATCATCTCCAAGAAAGCGCCAAACTCCTTCGTTGAGCAGGGCAAGCAGCGCAAAGAGTATGGCGATACGCCGCGTTAGGATCATCCAGCCTTCCCACAACATTGGGATCGCATCACCCAACAGGGTTTCAAGATAAGATCGCCGGTTCAGAATTCCGAATACAAGTATTGCCGACATAGCAAGATAGATCATCGTCGGTTTCATTTGGATGAATTGCTTGTCGTTGAACCATATCGTGAGCCCACCAAGGACAAGAACGATAACGGCCGTCAGGACCTGCATACCAGAGACCTGCCCGCGAAGCGCCCAAAGCGCCAGCGTTGCAACCAAGACCACTGGTATAAACACAATCGTCGCCATGAGCAGTCCGTCATAGGTCTGTCCAAAAAGATCGACCGTGTCATTCCGCCAATAAAAATACGCCGCGAAAAAGACCAACAACGGCCCGAGTTCAAGAGTGGGCTTCACCCAGCCTGGAAGTGATTTCTCTGACATACCTGACCCTTATGCTCCAAATTCAACAAGGACTGCTCCGAGCGCTATTAGTCCCATAAGGCCCGCCCGCACAATCCCCACCGGCTCTTTTAGAATAAGCCAACCGATAAGTGCAGCAAAAATAGGTGAAGTCTCCCGCAAGACGGCCGCCTCTCCGACCTTATCAAGGCGTGTCGCCAACATCACGGATCCAAAACTGAGATACGCAACGAGCCCGCCTGCGAGCCCGCGCATGAGCAGCGGAATAGGTGTTGGTGGCGCGTCCATCCGTTTCCACCGGTGAAGAGCAACCCATGGAAATACAGAAAGACCATCAATCAGGAAAAACCATGCAAGAAACGTGAGCGGGTCGGCCGTCGCGCGGATCCCATAGGCATCATAAGTTGTGTAGATGGCCACCATGACCCCCGATGCGATTGCGAAGCCAAGCGCCGCACGGATGTTCGATGGACCCGAACTGAGCGCCCAAAAATTTAGAAGCGAAAGAGAAATAATCGATAGACTCAATAGCAGGACGCCACCCCATTGAAGGGTCGTATAGTGTTCCGAAAAGACGATGCTGGCTGCAATTACCGTCAGTAATGGGCCGAGGCCCCGTGCGACGGGATAGACAACGGTGTAATCTCCGTGCTGATATGCACGGCCTTGGACGAATTTGTAGCCGACATGTATGATGAACATTCCGGCAAATATCGGCCACATATGGGGTTCGGGAAACGGAACGATAAAGACCAACGGGATCGCGAGCATGCCATAGGCAAAGTCGATAGCACCCCGCGTCAACCACGGATCATGCCGCCCTTTTTGAATTGCGCCGAAGACCGCGTGCATCACCGCCCCGGTCAATGCCAAAGCCATCGCAATTTGGCCGCCAAAGCTCGTACCTGCGATAGATACGAGCCAATCGCTCATTCGGATAATCCCGTCAAAGCGGCTGCGAACTCCTCGGGATCAAACGCATCGAGGTCGTCAATACTCTCGCCAACACCAATTGCATGGATCGGAAGACCAAATTTATCCGCCAAGGCAACCAATATGCCACCTCGTGCGGTGCCATCGAGCTTCGTCATAATAAGACCGGTAACAGAGGCGACCTCACGAAACACGTCCACTTGGTTGATTGCATTTTGCCCGGTTGTTGCATCCAGAACCAACACCGTGTTGTGCGGGGCATCTGGATCTTTTTTTCGGATCACACGTACGATCTTTGCCAACTCTTCCATAAGATCGGCGCGATTTTGCAATCGCCCTGCCGTATCAATAAGCAGCAAGTCAGCGCCATCTTGCTCGGCGCGCTCAATCGCTTGAAAAGCCAGTGCAGCCGGATCACTACCTTCCTCTGCGGTTAAAACCGGCACCCCGGCACGATCCCCCCAAATTTGAAGCTGCTCAACGGCGGCGGCGCGAAATGTATCACCCGCTGCGATCACCACAGACTTACCGGCGGCTCTGAGTTGGCTTGAAAGTTTCCCGATCGTCGTTGTCTTTCCGGACCCATTTACGCCAACAACAAGCACAATCTGCGGGCGCTTCTCATAAATCGGAAGCGGGCGGGCCACCGTCTCCATGATCCGAGAAATCTCAGCGGCTAAGGCCTCTCGCACCTCACGGCCACTTACCTTTCGCCCCATACGGCTTTGTCCTATATTCGCAGCGACCCGAAGTGCCGTATCGACGCCCATATCGGCGGAGACCAAGAGATCCTCAAGCTCTTCAAGCATTGCGTCGTCAAAAACACGCGTCGGAACTCTTTTCTTTTCTCGCTGACCAGTCAACCGGGCCAGAAGACCTCTTGTCTTTTGCGGCGGTGTTTCGGCCTTTACGTCAGGTTCCGGATCAGGCTCAACATCCGGCACGGCGTCCGGTTCAGGAGCATGCGTCTCGACGGTTTCCTCTGGATCAGTATCAGATATTTCCGAAGGTGCCGACGGTTCCACTTCATCAGTCGGCGACACATCCTCTTCCTCGGTCGCGCCGTCTTCCACCAATGCATCGATGCCGCTCTCGATCTTTGAAGCGCTTCCGATCAGGCGTTCTTTAAGTTTCTTGAAAAAGGACATCGTCCCTCCCGTTTGGTCTTTCGACCTACGCCGTCAGAGCGCCAAGTAAAAGCCCCATGCCAACAAAAGCTGCGCAGGCCAATACGTCGCCCAAACAGCTTGATCGAAGAGCCGAGCAACGTGTTTCGGCAGATTATCGTACAAACCGACCGCGATCATCGCATCCGACAGGATAAAGAGACCGGCACCGCCAATAATCCATGGGCTTTGGGTTTGAACCGCAAACCACCCCATACTCAAGAGTGCGGCACCGTAGGACAAGATGGCAAAGCGCACCCGCACAGAGAGAGAGCGCGGGAGAAAAATCAATGCCACGAAAGCAAGACCGGCAATCGTCCAGCGATACCAATAGGGTGCAAAGTGAATCCCTTGAAGCCCGACCAAAATCGCAACGATGAAGAAGAACTGGGCAAGGCCAAAGGCCAGAATGCCGAAGAAAAACGCGTTCTCACCATCACGCGAGAGGAAGAAATCTCCGAATGCGCTCAGGCCAAAGGCCGCGACCAAATACAGAAGTGGGTTTGCTTCTTGCCGATACACGAATTCGGTATCGTCGAGATATCCGGGGGCCAATACGGCGAAGGCCATCGCGAACCCAAGAATGCTAAACGTCTTTATTGCGGACCTAAGCCAAGAGACGGGCGCACCAACAAACTTCGCCTGGTAAAGGCCCGCGAGGACTGCACCAAAAAGGGAAGCAATAACAAGAGGTATCAAATCTCGTCCGGGAAGTGTTTAATGACCATGCGAATAGGGTTCGGTGCCGCCTGCCCGAGCCCGCAAATAGACGCATCGATCATCACATCGCCGAGCTCTTGGAGAAGGTCTTGGTCCCACGTATCTGCCTGCATCAACTTTACCGCCTTCTCGCATCCGACACGACAAGGTGTACATTGACCGCAACTTTCATCTTCGAAGAACCGCAACATGTTGAGCGCAGCATCGCGCGCCCGATCCTGATCGGAAAGTACCACGACCGCTGCAGAACCAATAAACGTTCCATGGGGTTGGAGCGTATCAAAGTCGAGCGGGATATCATTCATCGCGGCTGGTAGAATGCCAGATGAAGGACCCCCCGGTTGATAGGCCTTAAAGACATGACCCGCTGCCATACCGCCAGCCGCGTCAATGATGTCCACGATCGTGGAACCTGCAGGGAGCAAATAAACACCGGGCCGGGCCACACGGCCAGAGACTGAGTACGAGCGGAGACCAACCCGTCCGTTCTTTTCAGTGCTGTTCAAAACACTCGGCCCATCTTTTGCAACTTTCGCGATCCAATAAAGTGTCTCCACGTTATGAACCAAGGTGGGACGCCCGAAGAGACCAACCTGCGCCACATAGGGCGGTCGATGGCGGGGCAAACCGCGCTTTCCTTCGATGCTTTCGATCATCGCGCTTTCTTCACCGCAGATATAGGCACCAGCGCCACGTCGAAGATCAATGAAACCAGGCGCCGTGATCCCAGCGGCCTCAAGCGCAGATATCTCTTTTTCGAGTATATGGAGAACCGCAGGATATTCGTCGCGCATGTAGATGTAACACGTTTCGGCCTCAACCGCCCAAGCGGCGATCAGCATTCCTTCTAAAAACACATGCGGCGTCCGTTCCAGGTAATACCGGTCCTTGAACGTTCCCGGCTCACCTTCATCACCATTCACAGCAAGGTAGCGTGGGCCATCCGCGGCGCGCACAAAAGACCATTTTCGACCCGACGGAAATCCGGCGCCGCCGAGGCCACGAAGGCCGGATGCAAGCACCTCTTCTTGAAGCTCATCGGGGGTTTTTGTTCCAGTTCGGAGTGCCTTAAGGGTCTCATAACCGCCGTCAGACACGTAAGCATCGAAGGTTTGATAATCCGGAATGTCAGGATGTACGTGGCCGTCTGCAATCGCAGCTGTCACTTTCTCGGGCGTCGCATGGTCGATGTGATGATGTCCAAGTTCCAAAACCGGCGCAGTATCGCACCGGCCCATGCAAGGCGCGCGCAAAACCCGCACTTCGGACGGATCCAAGCCCGCCTCTAGCGCCGCTTTCAATTCTTGCGCCCCTGCGAGTTCACAAGACAGACTGTCACACACACGAATGGTTAAAGCAGGCGGCGGTGCCTCCCCCTCTTTGATCACGTCAAAATGGGCATAGAAGGTCGCAACTTCATAGACTTCGGTCTGGGCAAGTCGCATTTCATCGGCAAGCGCCGTTAAATGATCTGCGCTAAGATGCCCGTGCGCGTCTTGAATGAGATGAAGATGTTCGATCAACAGATCACGGCGGCGCGGGCGATCGCCCAATAGGCGGCGAACTTCAGCCAAACCTTCATCGCTAACCTGGCGGCCCTTCGGCGTGTGCCGCCCTTTGCCCTTGCCGGACTTCCAGATGCCGTCCTTCGTGTCTGCGGACCCGTGATCTAACGCCATGACGTTCGCCTCTTCAACTTGACCGTACGCTAGCCAAGCGAAGCCGGATCGACCAGCCGAAACCGACATTGTGGGGCTGTTTTCGCGAAGCGACCGTTTTCGTCTGGAAAGGACCATCGAACCGAACCATATCCTCCGCTATGAACCAACCTCCCGGATTGTCCCGATCAAAAGAAGATCAAGATGCGTTGGCCGCCGCGCTGGCCGCCGAACCCCTAAATTATGTGCCCAGGACCCATTTGAAAGAAGGTGACGCGCCGCGATACACCAACCGGCTCATCTTCCAGGCCTCCCCCTATTTGCGTCAACACGCCCACAATCCAGTCGACTGGTGGCCCTGGGGAGCCGAGGCATTGGCGGCCGCAACGAAATATGACAAACCGATTTTCCTCTCGGCTGGATATGCAACCTGTCATTGGTGCCACGTTATGGAAGACGAGAGCTTTGACAACGAAGCCGTGGCCGCTCTTTTGAACGCACATTTTATTCCCATTAAACTCGACCGAGAAGAACGCCCAGACGTGGACCAAACCTACATTTTGGCCACGCAATTCCAAAACCAGCATGCGGGTTGGCCGAATTCAGTTTGGGCCCTCCCGGATGGCAGACCGTTTCACACGGGAACGTATTTTCAGCGCGGGCATTTCATGCAGATATTGGATGCGATCGCCAAAGCCTGGAACAGTGAGAAGCGCGCAGAATTCCTATCTTTCGCAGATCGCTTATCGACAGCCGTTGCAACGGCAATGGCCCGGGGACAACCGGAGACAGATTTGACCGGAATCCCTGAAAAAGGCGCTCTACATCTCGTATCAGCACACAACCCCGATCACGGCGGATTTTCAACCGGCCAGCAATTCCCGAACGAGGTCAATCATCTTTTTCTCCTCGACCAAGCGCGGCGCGGCGACAAGGATGCAATGCGGGTCACCCTCCATTCGCTCGATCATATCGCTGCAGGCGGGTTGCAAGATCAGGTGGGCGGCGGATTTCATCGCTATACGGTCGATGTGAATTGGCGGACCCCGCATTTCGAAAAGATGCTGTATAACCAAGCGCTCCTCATGCGCTGCTTCACGGAGGCGTGGTCGATCACGACAAATCCAGTCTACGCGCGCGCGGTGGACCGCTGCGCGACCTATGTGCTCCGGGATATGGTCGACGCGGAGGGTGCGTTTTTCGCCGCAGAGGATGCGGATAGCTTGGACGCCGAAGGGCATCTCGAAGAAGGCGCTTTCTATGCCTGGACTTGGGACAGCGCCCTGCCGCTAATCGGCGACACGGTCGCACGGCAACTCGGCATCGATCAAGAAGCCACCATACCGGCCGGGTCAGTGCCTCATCTCAAGCCAGGCGCGATCGACAATGCGGAGGCCCTCGACCGGGCATGTGAAATTTTACGGGCCGCCCGTGCGTCCCGGCCGAAACCCTTTCGAGACGAGAAAATCTTGCTGGGCTGGAACGGCCTTATGATCGCCAGTTTGGCCGATGCCGGACTTATTTTCGAACGACCAACCTGGATTGACGCGGCAGATCGGGCCTTTTCGGCGATCATGCAAAAACTTCGCGATCAAGACCGCTGGATAAAATTGGCCCAGGGGACCCCCGCGGATTTGACCGATCTGATTTGGGCCGCTGACGCTGCGCTGGCGCTTTTTTCAGCAACCGGGACGGCAGGCCACTTGATCACGGCAGAGGCGCTTGCACGAGAAGCCCTCCTTCTCAAGACGGAAACTTCTCGATTGGCCATGTCGATGGACGGCCCCATCGGCCCCGTTTTTGAATTGGACGATGGCGCGATGCCCGCCGGCGAAAGCTCAGCGCTTCGGGTCTTTGCGGATCTGGCCACATTAACGGGCGACCTTTATTGGCAGACAGCGCATGATGATCTCCTCTCGGCCTTATCAGGGCATATTGCGGCGGCCCCAACAGCGCGTCCGATGGCGCTTCGTTCGATTGCGGAAAAGATGGGAACGCCGACGCGGCCTGTTCAAGTTCTCCCTCAACGCTCGGGCGCGGCCGTTTTACGGGAGGACGGCCTTCATCTGTTGCTTACCGACGGACATACAGCCACATCAAATACAGCGCGCATCGGCGAAAACAACGTCATTCCGCGGCCTGAGGCAAGCGGACCCTGGACCATAGACCTCGAAATCTGTTCAGATCAGATATGCTATCCACGTTTTGAATTGAAAGTGTTCCTTCCATGACGCGTTTTTTATTTGCTTTTCTCCTCATCGCGACACCAGCCCTCCCGACAGAGCGGATCATTTCCGTCGAAGAGTTCGAGGCCATTTCCCGCGGTCAAACCCAAATTTTTGAGCGTGATGGGGAATTCTTCGGCGCAGAACAGTTCTTTTCGAACCGTCAGACGCTTTGGATGTTTCGAAACGGCCAATGCGATCGTGGAACGTGGTACCCGGTCGAAGACCTTATCTGTTTTCAATATGAAACCCTGCCCGAGGCCCAGTGCTGGTATATGATCGAACGAGACGGATCATATTTCGCGCGCCTTCAAGGGGCTGAACCACAGTTTGATCTCGAACTGGTCGATATCACCCGCGAAGACCTGCCCTGCCCTGGACCTGAAGTCGGCTCTTAAAACAAGTTCCCTTGGGGATCATCGTCTGAACTCTTACCCTTAGATCGCTTGGGCGAACTTCCGACCGCAAGCCGGCCATCTTGGAACTCGATATCCAAATGGGTCGCCTTGCGTGCCGACGCTTTTGTGTCCAACACTGTACCATCACCGCCACGCACAACAGCATAGCCCCGGGACAGTGTCGCCTTGTACCCCAAGGTCTCTCGCAGGCGATCCAGGGCCGCCAAACGTGTTTGATATCGTTCAACTTGTGACTTTGCCGCTTGTCCAAACCGTGCCTTCATCGCTGCGAGATCGCGCGATTTTTGAGCGACTGCCTGTTTAACGGCCGTTGGACGGAGACTTGCCCCGACTGTGGTCAAATGCGCACGGCCCTGGGCGACAAAAGCGTTCAATGCCCGCGGCAGTCTCTGAGCCACCATATCCAACCTCTGGGCGTGAAAGGCCACAAGATCGCCGGGCTTTGGCAAACCGCGTGCCAAATCCCGAAGCCGTTGTCGGCGAAGCGCGATGCTTTGGCCAGCGGCACGCTTTCGCCGCTCGTCTAGTGCCGCAAGGGTGCTGATAATTTCTGTCCGTACAGGCACTGCCAATTCCGCGGCTGCCGTCGGCGTCGGCGCCCGCACATCCGATACGAAGTCCACAAGTGTCGTGTCGGTCTCGTGACCGACTGCTGAGATGACGGGTATCGCGGATGCTGCAACAGCGCGCACGACCACTTCTTCGTTGAAACCCCAAAGGTCTTCGACAGAACCGCCACCACGAGCAACGATGAGAACATCAGGCCGCGGGATCGAACTGCCATCTAGGGCGTTGAACCCGGCGATTCCCGCGCTCACCTCCGGTGCACATTTTTCGCCCTGAACAGCAGCTGGCCACACAAGAACCGTTGTTGGAAACCGATCTCGCAGTCGATGTAGGATATCCCGAATAACAGCCCCAGAAGGCGATGTCACAACCCCAATGACACGTGGAAGATACGGGATTGGCCGCTTTCGATCCTGATCAAAAAGCCCTTCCTTGGCGAGCGCTTGCTTTCGTTTCTCGAGCATAGCCATCAGTGCCCCCACACCAGCGGGCGCCAAATCTTCGATAACAAGCTGATAACGCGATTGGCCTGGGAACGTCGTCAGGCGTCCTGTTGCCACAACCTCCATCCCCTCTTCCGGCGGGGTGCGCAAACGTGCCGCGGTTCCCTTCCAGACGACCGAAGCAAGAACCGCGCGATCATCCTTCAGATCAAGATAGAGATGCCCCGATGCGGGGCGGGAAACACGACCGACCTCTCCGCGAATACGCACATGGGAAAATTCACCCTCAATCATGCGTTTCACAATCCCGGAAATTTCCGACACGGAGAATTCGGGTGCATTTTGGCCTGGCTGGGGATCGTCTATCAAATCACTCATATTGCCCTCGGATTTCGGAAAACCTATGGGAGCCGGGATCGGAGGCCAATATGAATATTTTAATTTTGGGCAGCGGCGGGCGCGAACACAGCCTCGCATGGGCGATACAGCAGAACCCGAAATGCGACAGGCTCTATGTGGCTCCAGGGAACGCTGGATGCGCATCTATCGCGACATGCTTTGATCTCGACACGGACAACAGCGCCGCAGTCGTACAAGCGGCCATGGAACGAAAGATCGATTTTGTCGTCATTGGACCCGAGGGACCCTTGGCCGCAGGCGTCGCCGACGCACTGCGCAATGCTGGCATTCTGGCGTTTGGGCCAAGCGCCGCAGCTGCACGTTTGGAAGCATCCAAGGCATTTACGAAAGAGATTTGTGATGCCTGCGGGGCCCCAACCGCTAAATACGCACGGTTTTCCGATTTTGCGACGGCACGGGCCTATGTCGAGACCGAAGGCACCCCAATTGTCATCAAGGCTGATGGCTTGGCCGCCGGCAAGGGCGTCACGGTTGCTTTCGAATTAGACGAGGCGTTTGCCAGCCTGGAGGCAATCTTTGGTGGCGCTTTCGGAAGTGCTGGGGCTGAGGTTGTAATCGAAGAATTCATGGACGGGGAAGAAGCCTCTCTCTTTGTGCTCTGCGACGGGGAAACGGCCCTTCCGATCGGAACTGCCCAAGATCACAAGCGCGCGTTTGATGGCGATGCTGGCCCAAACACGGGCGGTATGGGCGCTTATTCGCCCGCGCCGATCCTGTCGGATGACGTTCTGGCACAGACGATGCAGAACATTGTCCATCCGTCATTGAAAGAAATGGCCGCGCGCGGGACGCCTTTTCAAGGCGTTCTTTATGTCGGACTGATGATCGAAGCCGGAACGCCTCGCCTGGTCGAGTATAATGTGCGTTTTGGCGATCCTGAATGCCAAGTTCTCATGATGCGGCTTGCTGGCCAAGTCCTTGATGCTCTTCTCGCATGCGCGGAAGGGCGCCTGGATCGGCATCAAATTCATTGGGCAAATGACCATGCGCTTACGGTCGTGATGGCAGCCCGGGGTTATCCCGGATCATACGAAACAGGAACCCGGATTGTCGGGTTGGACGCCGTACCGAGCAGCTCAAGTGCGATGGTGTTTCACGCCGGAACAAAAACCGCGGGCAACCACATATTGGCGTCTGGCGGTCGGGTTTTAAACGTCACAGCGCGGGGCGAGAGCCTTCATGACGCAAAGAGACGCGCATATGAGATGCTCGATCAGATCGACTGGCCTGAAGGGTTCTATCGGCGCGATATCGGGTGGCGCGGGCTATCCGACAAGAGCTAGGACAGGGTTTATCCGCATGCCGACAATTCACTGAGCTTTTCTTCCGAAAAGGGGCCTGCGCTTCTGGTATAGAGCTTACCGAATTGAAGCACGATCTCCATGAGCTCGGACCGATCCGCATTGGGAACAATTAGGGCCATGTCACCGGCGCAGTCCCGCAGCCCACTTGTTATGAAATCCTCGCCAATCTTGTGATTGGACAACCCCGTCATGGAAGCCTCTTCGATCAGACGCCCATCTCGGAATTCAACAACCCTTAGGGTTTTAGCCAGGTGCGGACGGTCGATGTAAGCAATCTCGATCCACCCATCATTGTCCAAATCCGCGGCGCCAATGATGGCCAACCATCTGAAACGCGTCCCGATAAACGGCGTCTCCGCCAACACTTCGAGCGCCCCATCGCGATATTCATAGACCGCAACCTGCGCGCCTTGATTTTGGTGAGATCGGGTTGTGATGATTTCGGGATGGCCATCGCCTGTCATGTCGACAAGACGGGGTGTTAGGTCTTCGAACACCATATCATCCCAAAGAACGGTTCGGGCGCCGATACACTCTTCAACACCATCGGCCCGCGCACGATCACTGATAAAAGCGAGGGCTGTTGGTTCTAATGCATCCCCAAGTACGGCATGCGGGTACCGTTCTGATCCCCAATAGTATACCGCCGTCGCATCGTCTGCCGTAACAGCCCCCTCTGGAAACTCTGCTAACCCAAGAAGATCGAGATCGCAGGCCTCTGCAGTACCGGCCAACAGTCCAAGATATATGGCCAGCGTGCGGATCATCAGATCTGCTTTTCAGGCATTTTGACGATGAGGCCGTCAAGCGCATCGCTCACCCGCAACTGGCAGGTCAGACGAGATGTCTGCGCATCAGGCTCATATGCAAAATCCAGCATATCAGTCTCCATCGCTTCTTTCTCAGGGAGCTTCTCAATCCAAGCCGCATCGACATAGACGTGACACGTTGAACACGCGCAAGCGCCGCCGCAATCCGCTTCTATTCCTGGAATGTTGTTGTCGCGTGCGCCTTCCATAACGGTCAGGCCATTGGCGACCTCGACAACATGCTCGGTTCCGTTGTGTTCGATGTAGGTAATTTTTGCCATAGTCTCTTCCCAAGTCTATCCGCCTATGTAGGCGAGGTGTCGGCTCAGGACCAGTACGATTTTCAGTCCAAAAGAATTGTCAGACAAAAATAATGTTCTATAAATGTTCTCATGATCATATCCCCTCCAAAATGGCCTCGTCCGCCCGCGGCCCTGCCCCATAACCGTCTCTCTGAACCCCCGCAAAACGCACGGGTGACTGTGGCAGGGTTGGTATTGGTGCGCCAGCGCCCAGGGACAGCAAAAGGCGTTATCTTTTTAACTCTTGAAGACGAGACAGGCATTTCGAACATTATTGTCTGGAAAAATATCTATCAGACGTATCGGCGCGCGGTGATATCTGGTCGGCTACTTCGCGTAACAGGGCGGTTACAACGTGATGGCGCAGTTGTTCATGTTGTTGCAGAACATATCGAAGATATTTCTGCGATGTTGGATATGTTATTAGACGATGTGGATAATCGGGCGCAGCTTTCTACGCCCGATCAAGTATCACATTAGCCGGCAATGCTCAGCGCAACAAAGCGTGGATTGCCGTTTCGCTCCACTAAGAGAAGCACCGACATACGACCGGCGTTCCGGGCATCTTCTATTGCTTTTTCAACATCTGCAGGTGCGTTCACATTCACCGGACCCACTTCTGTAATCAAATCACCGGGGCGTAGGCCTTTTTCAAACGCATCAGATGCCTGATCAACTTCCATCACCATCACACCTGTCTTTGACGACGGCAATCCAAGACGCTCCCGAATTTCGGGTGTGAGCACTGACATCTGGATACCAAGCAGGTTTTGTTCCTGAGGTTCTGAGTTTTCCGCGGCTGCCGGAACCGTTGCGATCTCATCTTCGCGCCGCGAAAGCGTCACACCCAATGTCAGCTCTTGGCCATCTCGAAACACGATCACATCCACGGTCTTACCGACGGTCGTATTGCCAACAATCCGGATCAGTTCGCGCGTATCTTCGATCTCTTCTCCATCAAAGGAAAGGATCACATCCCGCGCCAAAATACCCGCTTCTGCGGCGGGCCCTTCGGGCACTGCGCTCACCAGGGCGCCCATCGCATCAGACAGACCGAGCGCCTCTGCGGTGTCCGCATCGAGATCTTGTATCCGAACCCCGAGCCATCCGCGGCGCGTCTCTCCAAACTCTTGCAGTTGGTCAACAACCGCGGTGACAACGTTGGACGACATGGAAAAACCAAGGCCGATAGAGCCGCCACCATTCGTTGAAATAATCGCCGTGTTCACGCCAATCACATCACCTTCCATGTTAAACAGAGGGCCGCCTGAGTTACCCTGGTTGATTGCCGCATCCGTTTGAATGTAGTCGTCATAAGCCCCTTGCAGCTCACGATTTCGCGCAGAAATAATACCCGTCGTGACCGAAAAGCCCTGACCAAGCGGGTTTCCGACGGCCATCACCCAGTCGCCCACTCGGGCAAGATCGCTGTTTCCAAACTCTACGAACGGAAGCGGAGTTTCGCTCTGAACTTTCAGAAGTGCTATATCGACCGTCGGGTCTGTCCCAATAAGCTCAGCCTGAAGTTCACGACCATCAAGAAGTTCAATCGTGATCTCATCGGCTTCTTCAATCACGTGATTGTTCGTGACAACAAACCCATCTGATGAAATGATAAATCCAGACCCGAGTGCATTGCCGCGGCGCGGTGCGCGGGGGCTATTCGGATCCAAAAAATCTCTAAAGAGATCTTCAAACGGGGAGCCCCGGGGAACAATAGGACCATTTGGACTGGTGCGCTGTGCAACAATCGCAGACGTTGTGATATTCACAACGGCCGGACTCACCTCTTCGGCAAGATCGGCGAAGCTGGTCGGCAACCCTTGTGCCGATACACTTGCGGCGTGGATAATTGCGAGAAAGAGACCAACGAGAGTGGCCCAAATCAAATATCCATAGCGGCGATCGGTCTCTTTGCGCCTTACGCGGGCAATCGTCTTCACTTTTTTCTGTTCGTTCAACTGCACTGTGGTCCTCCTTGGGCCAGCCTTCGGTTCCACCCATCAGGGTGCATATAGAGTTGTGACGCAAAAGCCATATTGCAATTAAAATACACTCAGCTTTGCTTCACATATCGGTGACGCGACCCGTGATCACATCGTTAACAAATACTATCGCGTACACGCATTATCCGACCAGAGAATTTGCGACAGCAATCAAAACCACGCCAAAAACCGCGAATGCCAGCCCCATCCAGCGCCGCATTTCGGGCGGAATTTCTGATATCATCTTCGCAATGTCTTCGAAGCGCAAAGGGGCCAGCGCAAGCACCAGCCCCTCAATTACCGCGGCCATTCCGAGACCGAGTAGGATTGCATAGATCATTCGGCCGCAGCTGTATCCGATTTGAGATAGTCAAAAAACTCACTGTCGGGCGATATCACCAATGTCGAGTTCCCCCCCTGAAGGGACCGCTCATACGCTGTCATCGAGCGATAGAACGCGAAGAACTCTGGATCGCGTCCGAACGCATCGGCAAAAATCGCATTCCGTTCCGCGTCGGCCTCACCGCGAATGATCTCCGCCTGACGGCGCGCCTCAGACTCGGTCTCGACAACGGTACGGTCAGCAAGCGCGCGAACACGCTGCGCGGCCTCGCGGCCACGGGCGCGTTCGTCTTCTGCCTCCCGCTGGCGTTCTGCACGCATCCGCTCGAACGTCGCTTCAAGGTTTTGTTCGGGCAAATCGGCGCGCTTGATTCGCACATCGACTATCTCAATCCCGAGATTTGCCGCTTCTAAGCGTGCCGCCTCCGTGATTTGCTCCATCAGGGCAACACGATCCGCAGAAAGAACAGCGCCGGACGTGACAGAACCCAAGACTTCTCGCAGCTCAGCGTTCAAAATTCGCTCTAGACGGGGCAAGGCCGAAATCTCTCCGCCAGCACCAACGGCGCGGCGGAATTGAACCACGTCTCGGATCCGCCAGCGTGCGAACGCGTCAACCACCAAGCGGCGGTCGTCCAAAGGCGTAACCTCTAAAGGGTCCGTATCGATCGGAAGAATCCGGTCATCATACTTCACCACCTCTTGGATCAGCGGAATTTTGAACGCCAGGCCGGGCTCTTCTTTAACGGACACGACCTCACCAAATTGAAGGACAAGTGCCTTTTCGCGCTCATCTACGATAAAGAAAGAGCTAAGCCCAAGGATGAGGACGATAAAGGCCCCTATCAGCAATCCCATAGAACGTGTCATTGGTTTGTTCCTCCTGCATTGGCAGTTGTCCGCGAGCGGTTCAATTCGTTCAAGGGCAGATAAGGCACGACTCCTTGATCGCCACCAGCCTCGCTGTCGATAATAACCTTATCGACATCTCCAAGGACGCGTTCCAACGTCTCCAGATATAGACGCTTCCGGGTCACTTCCGGGGCCTTCGCGAACTCGTCGTAAACCGCAATGAAACGCGACGCTTCACCTTCAGCCTCGTTGACGACGCGGGCACGATAGGCCTCTGCCTCTTCTAGGACCTGCGCCGCGGTACCGCGCGCTTGTGCGACAACACTGTTTGCATAGGCATCCGCCTGCTTCTCAAGCGTGTCGCGTTCTTGTTCCGCTGCTTGAACCTCGCGGAAGGCATCAATCACCTCACGAGGCGGATCTGCGCGATCAAAGTTCACACGAACAACGTTGATCCCAGATTCGTAGCTATCAAGCGTCGCTTGGATAAGCTCCTGCAACTCTTGCGCAATGACGCCACGGTCACGGTTCAAGATGGGTGCCAGTTGCGACCGAGCAATAATCTCCCGCATCGCGGATTCCGATACCGCTCGGATTGTTTCCTGAGGACCAGCAATGTTGAAAAGGAACTTCTGCAAATCATTCACATTCCAGACCACTTGGAAATCAATGTCGACGATGTTTTCGTCACCAGTCAGCATCAAGCCTTCGTCCAAACGGCTGCCGCGTCCCACACCGATATCCTCTGTGTTCTCGCGGGTTACCGCAAACTTTTCATAGGTCACGACAGGCCATGGCGCAAAGTTCAAACCTTCTTCACCGGTTTGCAGGTATTCGCCGAACAGAAGTTCTACCGATTGTTCAGATGTATCAACGCGATAGAGGCTGAGGAACAGCCACAGCACAGCTACTGCAAGTGCGATCATCAACCAGCCCTGACGACCAATTTTAAACTCTCCGCCATCGTTGCCACGGTTTGGCGTTCCATTTCCGCGACCGCCCATCAATACGCGGAGCTGATCTTGGCCTTTGCGGACGATTTCATCGATATCGGGCACCTGCGGAGGGCGTTGACCCCCGCCTCCGCCGCCGGATGGCGGTCGCCCGCCCCCATTGTTTCCGCGGTTTCCGCCACCGCCCTGGCCCCAGGGGCCGCCGGAGTTATTGCTCGGCATGAGTGTCTGTCCTCTCCAGTACATGTTCTTGTGGATATAGTTGGGTCGTGTTTCCGATCTATCAAGTCACCTAGACAGTCGCCGCGCGCATTGTGACCAATTCTTCAGCTGCTGTAGGGTGTACGGCCATCGTTCGGTCGAAATCCTCTTTCGTTGCTCCCATTTTGATCGCAATCCCGCCCATTTGGATCATTTCGCCCGCTGCATGGCCGACGATGTGCAATCCTAGGACCTTGCCGGTCGCCTTTGACACAATCAATTTCATCAACATCCGTTCGTTTCGACCCGCAAGAACATGGGCCATCGGACGGAAGGCGGCGCGGTAGACCTCGATATCCTCTTGGTCGCGTGCCTCGTCCTCGCCCAGGCCAATGGTGCCGATCTCCGGTTGCGTAAAGATCGCCGTTGGCACCAGATCATGATCCACTTTGGTCGGATTGCCTTTAAACACTGTTTCAAAAAAGCACATCGCCTCATGGATTGCGACCGGCGTCAGTGCCATGCGGTCCGTCACGTCGCCCACGGCAAAAACCGATGGCACATTGGTCTGGTTATATGCATCAACCATAACCTCGCCTTTGCGACCCATTTGAACGCCCGCTGCTTCCAGGCCGAGGCCGTCGGTGTTTGGCACACGGCCCGTCGCATACATAACCAAATCAAACGTATCGATATGGCCGTTCGTACAGACGACTTTGTATCCTTCATCGATCTTCTCGACAGATTTCACGTCGACACCCAGATGAAGATCAATACCTTTCTGGCGCATTTCTTCGGCCACAAATCCGCGAACCTCGCCATCAAAGCCCCGCAAAATTTGTTCCCCACGATAGACCTGGGTAACCTCTGTTCCGAGGCCATTAAAAATACCGGCGAATTCGCACGCGACATACCCGCCGCCGACAATCATCATCCGCTTCGGCTGCTCTTCGATTTGGAACACTTCGTTCGACGTGATGACGTGTTCAATTCCGGGTGTGTCGGGAAGGTATGGACGCCCCCCTGTCGCAATCAAGACGTGCTTTGCCCGAAACGTCTCCCCGGTGGAGAGTTTTACCGTGTGCGGGTCAACCAGTTCTGCGCGCGCTTTGAAAAGCGTCCCGCCTGACTTTTCGTAGTTGCTTTCATAGACCCCTTCGAGGCGATCAATTTCGATATCTTTGGACTGGATCAGTTTTGTCAGATCAAACTTCGGTTTCGTCGCATCCCATCCGTAACCAACCGCATCCTTGAAAGCATCAGAATAGCTCGACGCGTAGACCATCAGTTTCTTCGGAACACAGCCACGAATGACGCAGGTCCCGCCCATGCGGAACTCTTCCGCCAGGCCAACTTTAAACCCCTCGGCCGCCGTAATTCGCCCCGCGCGCACCCCGCCGGAACCACCGCCGATCACAAAAAGATCAAAGTCAAAGGACATTCGCAGCTTCCAGGTCTTTCAAAAGGTCTTTCGGTGACGAAAGCGTACCGGATGCAACAGGCCCGGACGCCGCTATAGTTTCCCAGCGGCCGTCGGCCTCGCCCACCACAATTTCGTCTGCGATCCCGAGGAACAGTCCCGTTTCGACAACGCCTGGGATGTTCAACAAACCCTCGGACAGCGCGCTCGGATCCGAGATATGGTCCACTCTAAGATCATACAAGAAATGGCCTTCATCCGTGATAACTGGCCCGCCATCTTTCAGTCGCCGTTGAAGGTCGGTTTTTCCAAGAAACGCTCTGAGGTCATGTGACAGGGTATTGATCAACCGCGCCGTCGTTTCGTGCCCATACTGGATGACTTCAATCGGGAGTGGATATGTGCCCGCGCCCAAGACATCGACTTGCTTGCTTTTGTCGGTGATCACGACCATGCGGTCAGAGGCTGTTGCGACAATCTTTTCCACCAAAAGTGCGCCGCCTGCCCCTTTGATCAAGTTTAGGTTGGGGTCGAATTCATCCGCGCCATCAATCGTGAGATCCAACCGACCCAAAGTATCCAGAGATGAGATCGAAAGGCCCAGATCTTCGGCCAGTCCTGCCGTGCGAATACTCGTCGCCGCCGCATCAAAACGGAGCCCCTCGGCATGTGCGCGAAGGGCAAGACATTTTACCAACCATTCTGCAGTGCTGCCCGTTCCCAGTCCAACTTTCATGCCAGGTTGCACCAATTCCGCGGCATTCGACGCACAGACAAGTTTCGCGATGTCCTGAGGGCTCAAATTCATGGGCGCGCTTATAGCGGGTCAGCGAGTAGACGAAAGGCCAAAGGCAGATGGAAGGTTTTTCGTCAAACGGGAGGGTAGCGTGACCAGAATAAGACCCTCCTCCACATCAATAGTCACTTCCGATACTCTCGCCCGATTTGAGCTGCTTACTTGGGTGCCAAGACGAAGATGGAGGCCATCAAGTTCCCATTCCAATCCGGTGCTCGTACACTGCGCTTCTGGCCAGGGCAAAATACCGACCGTGTCACCTGCGCCAATCTCGAATGTTGCCCGTGTTCTTAAAGCCACGATCACATCCCCGTCGCCGACCAAAGCGATCGGGGTCGCTGAAAACTTCGCCAATGTCGAAAGAGAGGCGATTGTATGGTCCATCCGCCGCCCCAAAAACCCAAACCCAAAAACAAAAGGCGCCTCGATTGCGCGAAGGCACTTTTCAAAATCCGTGCTGTCTTGGTCTTCCACCAAATGCACGAGATCGGCAAACCGGGACCGTACGGTTGGGTTGATCGAATCCATATCACCAATAATCGCGGTCGGCTCTCGCCCTGCCAACAACGCATAGTCCGCCCCACTGTCCGCACAAATCAGCGGTCCTGACGGCAGAACTGATGCGAGGTCTTTGGGCACATCACCCCCACCAAGAAGACAAACAGGCCGATCGAATTTAAGCTTGGTCGTCATTTGGGGCATCCGGATCTGCCTGCCCGACCCCAGAAAACACCGCTTTGAACGGAAGTGCCCATAGCACGCCAAGACCCACATAAACCAGCAGTTCGATCAAAAACGGGGGGCGGTCCAGCATGTTCATAATGGTAACCGCTGCAACAACATAAACAGGCAAACCCACCAGTAGAATAATCAAAGCCAATCTGCGCCGCGCTGGGTAACTGAGTGCCATACATATTATCCTAGTCTTCGAATGGATCTGTCACCAAAATGGTATCTTCCCGTTCCGGTGAGGTGGAGACTAGAGCAACCGGGCACTCGATCAACTCTTCAACGCGTTTTACATACTTAATTGCGGTCGCCGGGAGGTCAGCCCAACTTCGCGCACCCGCTGTACTTTCCGACCAGCCGGGTAATGTTTCGTAAATGGGCTTAACACGGGCCTGAAGGTCCGCTGCCATCGGAAGATAGTCGAGTATTTCGCCATCCAATTCGTATCCGGTACAGATTTTCAACACCTTAAAACCATCGAGGACATCGAGTTTCGTCAGCGAAATTCCGTTGATGCCACTGGTCGCACAGGTTTGGCGCACAAGAACAGCATCGAACCATCCACAGCGCCGTTTCCGGCCTGTCGTGGTTCCAAACTCATGGCCCTGTTCGCCCAAACGCTGTCCGTCTTCGTCGAACAGTTCCGTTGGAAATGGACCTTCGCCGACCCGTGTCGTGTAGGCTTTCACGATGCCAAGAACGAAATCGATCGATCCTGGCCCAATCCCAACGCCCGTAGAGGCTTGACCTGCGATGACATTTGAAGACGTCACAAACGGATATGTGCCAAAATCAATATCGAGAAGCGCGCCTTGCGCCCCTTCAAACAAGATCCGTTTCCCAGCCTTTCGCTTCTCATTCATTACCTTCCAAACCGGCGCCGCGTATTCGAGAATTTTTGGCGCGACTTCTTTCAAACTCTCAATCAATGCTTCCCGATCGATTGGGCCAAGCCCCAAACCGTTCCGCAACGCATTGTGGTGTACAAGGGCGCGGTCCACCCGGCGCGCTAAGGTCGCCTCATCGGCCAAATCTGCAACGCGGATCACGCGGCGGCCCACCTTGTCTTCGTAGGCCGGACCAATTCCTCTACCCGTTGTACCGATCTTCGCGACTGAGTTTTGGTTTTCACGCGCGCGATCAAGTTCCCCATGAAACGGCAGGATAAGCGGCGTATTTTCCGCAATCATCAATGTCTCAGGCGTGATCGATACTCCTTGGGCGCGAATGGTCTCGATCTCGCTCACAAGATGCCAAGGGTCCAGAACAACACCGTTGCCGATGACCGAGAGTTTGCCTCCGCGTACAACACCGGACGGCAAAGCATGGAGCTTATAGACCTCTCCATCAATGACCAGGGTATGCCCAGCATTGTGACCGCCTTGGAAGCGGGCAATAACATCTGCGCGCTCGCTCAGCCAATCGACGATCTTCCCTTTGCCCTCATCGCCCCATTGGGCACCGACCACAACGACGTTTGCCATATGTCTTCCTCGTTCAACAGGCTGCCTCTACGCAATCGGAGCCGTCATGAAAAGGCCTCGAAATGCCCCTCGACATCGACGACCGAGGTCCTTACATGCTGCGGCCTGGAGATAATGAGGCGCGCGCATGTATACGGTCGTTCTGACTATCCACTTGATTATTATTCTGGCCCTTATCGGCGTTGTTTTGGTTCAACGTTCCGAGGGCGGTGGGTTAGGCATTGGCGGAGGTGGCGGAAATCCACTTGGGGGGCGTGCAAAGCCCAATCCGCTTGCGACGGTAACCTGGGTACTCGCCGCAGCCTTTATTGCGAATTCGGTTTTCCTGACGATCCTTTCAAACCAAGAGGCACAGTCGCGTGGCGTGCTTGAGGGCTTCGTGGCGGGCGACGGCGCTGATACGGGCTCTGACGTTGTGCTTCCAGGTGACTTGACGGGGGACACTCTGCTGCCGCCGTCGGCAACGGATGTGCCACTGGCGCCCCCACCCGTTGAGTAACAATTTATAGAAGTCCGGCTGAAATCAGCCACTAAATCTTGCGCTGACACGTGCGTCAGCCTTGCAAGCGAAGATGGAATCGGTTAACCGGAAATCCCGTGGCACATGTCACCAAAAACGACAGGCACCGGGGGTTACATGGCAAAATTTGTGTTCATAACGGGCGGCGTTGTTTCGTCATTGGGCAAAGGTTTGGCCTCTGCGGCCCTGGGCGCGCTTCTGCAAGCGCGTGGATACACCGTACGCCTCCGAAAACTCGATCCGTATCTAAATGTCGACCCGGGAACAATGTCTCCGTTCGAGCATGGCGAGGTGTTCGTGACCGATGACGGCGCGGAAACGGACCTTGACCTCGGCCATTACGAGCGTTTCACCGGTGTTGCAGCACGAACGAGTGATAGCATCTCGTCGGGACGGGTCTATTCCACAGTTTTGGAGAAGGAACGTCGCGGTGATTACCTTGGTAAAACCATTCAAGTGATCCCTCACGTCACCAATGAAATCAAAGACTTCATCGCCATTGGCGAAGATGAAGTTGACTTCATGCTTTGCGAAATTGGCGGCACAGTTGGGGATATCGAAGGTCTGCCCTTCTTCGAGGCAATCCGCCAATTCAGCCAGGACCATCAGAGAGGGGAATGCATTTTCATGCATTTGACGCTGCTTCCGTACATTAAGGCCAGTGGGGAGCTCAAAACAAAGCCAACTCAGCACAGCGTTAAAGAACTCCGGTCCATTGGGATTGCGCCCGACGTACTTGTCTGCCGTTCAGAGGGTCCGATCCCGAAGAAAGAACGGGATAAACTCGCGCTATTTTGCAACGTGCGCTCAGACAGCGTGATTGCCGCGCAAGATCTGCCGTCGATTTACGATGCCCCACTTGCGTACCACAAAGAGGGTCTGGACCAAGCCGTGCTCGACGCGTTCAATATTGCCCCCGCTCCGGCGCCAAAACTGGAGACGTGGCAAGATGTCTCCGACCGCATCCACAACCCCGACGGGGAAGTAAAAATTGCGATCGTCGGAAAATATACGCAGCTTGAGGATGCGTATAAATCAATTGCCGAGGCGCTCACCCATGGAGGCATGCACAACCGTGTCAAAGTTCGTGCAGAATGGTTGGATTCGGAAACATTCGAGCGCGAAGACCCCGCGCCATATCTCGAAGGGTTCAACGCAATTCTTGTGCCCGGTGGATTTGGCGAACGCGGGACCGAGGGGATGATCAAAGCCGCGGAATTCGCCCGAACACGCAATGTCCCTTATATGGGCATATGTCTTGGAATGCAGCTTGCGGTTATAGAAGCGGCCCGAAACCAGGCAAAGATCAACAGCGCCGGCTCCGAAGAGTTTGACCACGAGGCGGGTGACAAACGATTTGAACCTATCGTTTACCACCTTAAGGAATGGGTCGAAGGCAACCGCACCATCAAACGCGAAGTCGAAGATGACAAAGGGGGTACGATGCGCCTTGGGGCGTATAATGCAGTTTTATCAGAGGGCAGTCAGGTCGCTGATATCTACGGGTCGCAATCCATCTCAGAACGTCACCGCCACCGTTACGAGGTCGACATTAAGTATCGTGAGAAACTCGAAGAACATGGTCTCAAGTTTTCTGGTATGAGCCCAGATGGCCGCTTGCCCGAGATTGTCGAACGCCCTGACCACCCCTGGTATATCGGTGTTCAGTTCCATCCCGAATTGAAGTCAAAACCCTTTGCCCCACACCCGTTGTTTCGCGACTTTGTACGCGCGGCCTTGGAGCAATCAAGACTGGTGTAAAAAGCGCATAACGGTTCACTGCCAACGCATACGCATGGGCGTGACCCTATGATCGTGCCATGTTTGAAAGCCGCCAACCCTCGGCAAGAGATGTCGCCTCAGTGTGAAATCCCAATTCATCAAGGCGCCGACAAAACCGCAACGCATCAAACAGATGTGGTTCCGGCGGCGTTTCTGTTTTGAATACGTTCGAGATCAGCCGCTGAACAAAGTTCACAGTATCCCTGCGCGGCATGCTGTCGGGCATCTCAAGCGCCAAGGCCATATACCTTTCGATATTGCCGTAGAAGAGACGATCAAATTCGGCCGCGCGCGCATCAAACGGCCGTGCATCAACATCATACACGTTAAATCCAAGCTGGGAGAGGGTGTTCAAAACCGTGTCAATCTCCAACCATGTTGGTGTCTTGATCCCATACTGCCCCCGTCCACGAAAGCATGTCTCTTTGTCGACACCAATCATGTAAGTGCCTGATGTCCCGGTAAGGCCGTCGATCATATGAAATGCCGGGTCAACAGCTGGGGCCTTTGTGATCCCCGTAAGCGATCTTCCAGACGTAAACACCAGCAAATGCAAAGCGCTTCCGACAATCCCAGCAATTTCTTGCGCGTCAGATACGAGGGCAATTTGATCCGCTAAGGGGAGTTTTTCGGGCGAAGCAGAGACATATCCGTTCCGCTGAAAAACATCTTCGAGCGTGTCTTCCCCCACAATCTGCCCAAATTCGAGATTAGTGCGGCTCAGATAGATCTTAGACGGGCCGCACTTTGGGCGCGACGCCAGCGCAGCCTTTCGCACTTTGCGAAAGATCGCCAAGAATTCTGGGTGCGAGCGAAGACCAATTTCGAAGGCCGGGTCAGGCACCACAACATGGCGAAATTGTGTGGGCTGATCGCAGAGCCGAACGCGGTTTGATAGCCCAAGTGCGTCGAAGAAATCCCCGGCAAATTTCGGTATCTGCGACCCGTCGCTGCTCGACCACACATAGATGCCTTGAAAGTTGGTCTCTACGCCCCACCAAAGGCGGGCAACGGTTTCCAACAAGAAATGACCGAAATGGGGATTAAAGCTGCCACAATAGACGGCGTCCTTATCTATAAATTCTGACTGGTGAAGAACCGCGTCTACGTCGGGTGGCTGTAGCGTGATCTCGCCATAACGCCTGCGCAATACGGCACGAGATACATACTCGCCATGCTGATCGAAAAGCCCGGAAAACCTCCTACGAGGGTCGTCCAAATTCACCGTCTCAGGTGCAACGATCGCCCGGGACAGCTCCAAAACATCTAGACCAGAAGTTTTGGTCGTTTGTAACGACATGGCATCCTTCATGATTTATTATTGCGGACACTGACGTGTCGGTCCGGAAAGCGAAAGTGAATTTCGCAGCGAACAGAAACGGTTCCTGTCTGCGAAGATCACCCTCTCGACCCCTTCGAAAGCATTACATCAATGAAGGGAGCTGCAGATACCCCGCGTGGGCACGTTCAGAGCATCACTATGAAAACTTGGTGCGGCCGAGAAGACTCGAACTTCCACTCCGGTTAAGGAACAGCGACCTCAACGCTGCGCGTCTACCAATTCCGCCACGGCCGCACATTAAGGTGCGCGCGCTTTAGCGAAACTTTCCGAGCAAGGGAAGGCCCAGTCCCAAATAAAATGCACCTAGATCTACGGATATGCCGCCACGATGTCGGAGACGATCTCCGAGGCCAGAGCTCTGTCATCCGCAGTAATTTCTTCAACAAAACCGGGTCCGAGATTCATTGTAGAACGCCCCCCATTGATTGATCGAAATCAATTGCCAGAGCGCCTCGAACCATGCGGATACTTGGCCCGATTTCGGGTATTTCATCGCCAAATTTTGGTGGTCGTTGTGCGGAAACTGAAACGCATATTCCGCAATCTGACCGTAGTTTTTGAGCCGACGGTCAGATGGTAAATGACATCTCGTGGCGTCGACGCGTCGCGGCATTCCTTGGATGAACTATAGAATGTGTCTTAAACCCAAGGCCTGATCTCCTGGCGGGGCTTTCGCAATACGAGCCGCCCCTTTGAACAGCGCAATACAAACCCCTAGGATGAGGCCCATCGTCGTCGAAACACGCATTGCCCCTCCCAAAACCAAACAGCGCTGACCGTGGACATCACATTTTCGTATGACATAACGATGAAATTTTGGTGACTAGCGTGTACCGATCTCGACATTCGCCGAACAGGATGATGCAAAGTCTCATGGTCGAATGGATCACAGAAGATAAACCCGTTGAATACCACGAAGCCCTCCGTCGTATGGAGGCGCGCGTGGCCGAAATCATCGACGGGCATGCGCAGGAAGCAATTTGGTTGTTAGAACATCCACCCCTCTACACTGCAGGTACAAGCGCGCGGCCCTCTGACCTTCTTGACGCCAACCGCTTTCCAGTTTTTGAGAGCCAGCGCGGCGGTGAGTACACGTATCATGGTCCCGGGCAGCGGGTCGTCTACGTGATGCTCGATCTCAACAAACGCGGTCGGGACGTTCGACGCTTCGTAAAATCCCTCGAGGCTTGGGTGATCGCCACCCTTGCAGAATTCAATGTGCGCGGTGAAATACGGGAGGGCCGTGTCGGCGTTTGGGTCCCCCGCCCCGATAAGCCCTTGCATCCAGATGGCTCGCTCCGCGAAGACAAGATTGCGGCGATCGGGATCCGATTGCGCAAATGGGTGAGCTTTCACGGCATCAGCATCAATGTGGAACCGAACCTGTCCCACTATAGTGGTATTATTCCGTGCGGGATCTCAGACCACGGCGTCACAAGCCTTGTGGATTTGGGTCTCCCAGTGACGATGCAGGATTTGGATGTCGCGCTGAAGGCAAACTTTCTGCCCTTCAGTTAGGACGATCCGGCGCTGCAGTACAACATCCGCTCCCGAGCCAGCCGCCGCCATCACCTGTCTCTTGCAAGTGGATACTCCATGGGTAGAGCCGATCGCTCATTCCATCAGAGCAGCGTTCGAAGATGAGGAGCGAGCGGTGAAACGCACCCTCGATCGAGAGGACATGCATCCCACGATTACTGGACGGAGTTGCAAAGAAAAGTTCTTCTTCGACGGGCTCTGCCGGGCCGGTCACTCCGAGACGGCTTAATGTGCCCTCATCTGCATGCCCGGCGAAATAATAGTTCCAAAAGGGTTCCGTGCCCACGCACTGCATCCCGCGCGGGATATTCGACTGTGAAAACACCATTGGGCGCGGTTCAAGAAAGCGACTGGCAACCCATCCCGTCGTCTCGCCGACCGCAATTCTCGTCCAACGCCCGCTCTCATCAGTTCCAAAGCTATCGACAATCACGCCATCCCGAAGGTTTCCAATCACGGAATGAGAGGTCGAAGACCCTTGGCGTATGTTCAATGAGTCGTTCGTCGGAAGGTTGACAACGCGCATCAGCCCAAAATTATCGGCAGCGGCGGGCAGCGCCACCAAGCAGCAAGTCAAAACACTCCAAAACCAATGCATGATCTCGTCCCAGCCCCTTTTTTGCTTGGCGTTTCGCTCCCCGACGATCATCTTGCTTTGAGACACGTCTGCGACACAACCGCAATTTCAACGTTTGGCGCTTGAGCGAAGGAAAACCTTTCGCTATCCCCAATTCAAATACGTGTGAGGAGAGAACACATGGCAGATGCGACAGCACATGGCCACGAGAAGCTAGGATTTTTCACCCGTTGGTTCATGTCAACGAACCACAAGGATATTGGCATCCTTTACCTGATCGTATCGGGTCTCGCGGGTTTTATATCGGTCGCTTTCACCGTGTACATGCGGATGGAACTGATGGAACCCGGCGTTCAGTACATGTGCCAAGAAGGCGCCTCACTGATGGCTGCGGCCGTCGAGGATTGTACGCCAAACGGCCATCTCTGGAATGTTTTGATCACGGGCCACGGCATCTTGATGATGTTCTTCGTGTTTATCCCCGCGCTCTTCGGTGGGTTTGGCAACTATTTCATGCCACTCATGATCGGCGCACCTGATATGGCCTTCCCGCGTCTGAACAACCTATCGTTTTGGCTCTATGTTACAGGTCTATCCCTGGCATGCTTGTCTTTGATCGCCCCAGGCGGGAATGGTCAATTGGGATCAGGGGTTGGTTGGGTTCTCTATGCGCCCCTCTCAACATCGGAACAAGGGATATCGATGGACCTTGCGATTTTCGCGGTTCACGCCTCTGGTGCGTCCTCGATCTTGGGCGCGATCAACATTCTGACGACATTCCTGAACATGCGCGCGCCCGGCATGACACTTCACAAAACGCCACTCTTTGCCTGGTCGATTTTTGTCACGGCCTTTCTGATCTTGCTCGCACTTCCGGTTCTTGCCGGCGCGATCACAATGCTTTTGACGGATCGGAACTTCGGCACAACATTCTTTGATCCAGCCGGTGGTGGGGATCCAGTGCTTTACCAGCACATTCTCTGGTTCTTTGGCCATCCAGAGGTCTATATCATCATCCTCCCGGGCTTTGGCATCATCTCCCACGTGATCGCGACCTTCTCTCGCAAGCCAATCTTTGGATACCTTCCGATGGTCTACGCGATGGTGGCGATTGGCGTCCTGGGCTTCGTGGTGTGGGCGCACCATATGTACACCGTCGGGATGTCCCTGACACAACAAGCATATTTCATGCTTGCCACGATGGTGATCGCGGTACCTACGGGCGTGAAGATCTTCTCATGGATTGCAACCATGTGGGGCGGTTCCATCAGCTTAAAGACGCCTATGATGTTCGCCCTTGGCTTTCTCTTTATGTTCACAGTTGGGGGCGTCACCGGGATCGTTCTGTCCCAAGCGGGGGTCGACCGGGCCTACCACGACACGTATTATGTGGTGGCGCATTTCCATTACGTGATGGCAATCGGTGCGGCCTTTGCGCTCTTTGCTGGGGCGTATTACTGGATCGGGAAAATGACAGGGCGCCAATATCCGGAATGGGCTGGCCAACTGCATTTCTGGATGTTCTTTATCGGGACCAACGTGACATTCTTCCCGCAGCACTTCTTGGGCCGCCAGGGCATGCCGCGCCGCTACATCGACTATCCAGAGCAGTTTGAGTACTGGAACGTTGTCAGCTCATATGGCGCATTCCTGAGCTTTGCATCCTTCCTGCTCTTCTTCGGTGTGGTCTTCTACACCATATTTGCAGGCCGCAAGATCGAAGAGCCTGCCTATTGGGGAGAGGACGCGGAAACGCTGGAATGGACACTTCCAAACCCACCGCCAGAGCACACATTTGAACAGCTTCCCACGCCAGATATGTGGGACAAGCAGCCGCAGCACTAAAATAAGAAGGGCCGGTTTTCACCGGCCCTTTCTTTATGCGCAGCCTTTCGCCGCAGGTGGCCCATCGCGCTGGACGCAGAGGCGAAACCTGGCCATTTTAAAGGGATGACCAGTGCATCAAACCTCCCCTTGGCCAAAGATTTTTTCGATCTCGTCGAAAGGCCCGATGCTCCGTTGTATCAGGTTACCCTATGGCCCTACCGGTCTCTTTCTAAGGAAGGGTTCGTCTTGGTGATCTCTTTGGTGTCATTTGCGTTTCTCGTTCCGCTTATGACCTTCATCGGATCGACCTTCTTCTGGGGTATATTGCCGTTCATCGTCGCGGCGGTCGCTGGCCTGTGGTACGCTATTCAGCGGACGAACACGGATGCAAAACTGACGGAGACACTGCGCCTTTGGCCTGATCTTATTGCTGTACATCGGCACAACCCGCGATCCCCCGATCAGTTCTGGCATGCACATCCGGCCTTCGTGAAAGTCACGCTTCGTGAAGATACAGATATTGAACACTATGTGACGCTGACCGGTGCGAATAGAGAAATTGAGATAGGGGCGTTTCTCACACCAAGTGAACGCCTAGATCTGTTTCAAACGCTTGATCGCGAAATCTATCAGGCGAAACTTGCGCGCCGAGAAATCGACTAACTGATGGTGGCTTTGACCACCGCGCCTGCTTTACCGAAATCCATCTGGCCCGCATAGCGCTCTTTCAAGAGGCCCATGACCTTGCCCATATCACGAACGCTGCTGGCGCCAGTTTCTGCGACCGCCGCTTTAACGGCCTCGGTGACTTCATCATCGCTCAATTGCTTGGGCAGGAATTCTTCGATTACCGTGATCTCCGCGCGTTCCGCCTCTGCCAATTCGAGTCGGCCCGCTTCCTCGTATACTTTTGCGCTCTCTTGGCGTTGCTTGATCATTTTTGCCAAGATCGCGAGAATTTCTGAATCGCCGACGCCGTCCGCGTTTCCCTCGCCCCGCGCCGCAATATCCCGGTCTTTTATGGCTGCGTTCACAAGACGCAACGTTGCCAGGCGTTCGCTTTCCTTTGCCCGCATCGCGTCCTTCATGGCCGCAGTTAGCGTATCTCGCATGTCCTAATCCCTTACATCACCATGCCACGAATATCGGAAAGTCGTTCCTTTCACCAGCCTTGCTTGACCCGGGACGTTGCGCCAATTAACGGCATCAAAACGCCGCAAAAGGAGAGCGTCAATGCCCAACCCGACCGCCGCACTCGCCTTGGCAGATGGGACGATTTTCTACGGCATGGGATTCGGCGCGGTCGGTCAGATCGAAGCAGAGCTTTGCTTTAACACTGCTATGACTGGGTATCAGGAGATCATGACTGACCCCTCCTATGCCGGGCAAGCAATCACGTTTACATTTCCTCATATCGGAAACACCGGCGTCACGCCTGAAGATGACGAAACCGCAGAGCCCGTCGCGCGGGCGATGGTCGTCAAATGGGATCCGACAGCGCCTTCAAATTGGCGGGCAACAGACCCTCTGGATGCATGGCTTACAAAAAGGGGACGAATTGGGATTGGCGGAATTGATACGCGCCGCCTGACCCGCGCCATCCGCCAGCAAGGCGCCCCCCATGTGGCGATCGCCCATGATCCAAACGGTCAATTCGATATTGAGGCATTGATCGCCGCGGCGCGTGGTTTCGAGGGCCTCGAAGGTCTCGATCTTGCCAAGGACGTCACTTGTGCACAATCCTATCGCTGGGATGAAATGAGATGGGCCTGGCCAGACGGATATCCGCGCAGAGAGACCCCAGGAAAGAAGGTCGTTGCGGTCGACTACGGCGCAAAGCGCAACATACTCCGTTGTCTTGCATCCGCCGGATGCGACGTCACCGTCATGCCGGCAACAGCAACTGCGCAAGACGTGTTGGACCAGAACCCGGACGGTGTCTTCCTTTCAAACGGTCCGGGCGACCCGGCGGCAACAGGGGAATATGCGGTGCCGATGATCCAAGGAGTTCTGGCCGCGAATAAACCCGTCTTTGGAATCTGTCTTGGGCATCAAATGCTTGCTCTTGCCCTCGGAGCCCAGACAATCAAGATGAACCACGGCCATCATGGGGCCAACCATCCCGTAAAGGAAATCGAGACCGGAAAAGTCGAGATCACCTCAATGAACCACGGGTTTGCGGTTGATGCGGCGACCCTTCCCGACGGAGTGATTGAAAGCCATGTGTCCCTGTTTGATGGCTCGAACTGCGGGTTGAGGATGGTCGATCGACCTGTGTTTTCGGTTCAACATCACCCGGAAGCGTCGCCTGGCCCACAGGACAGTTTTTACCTGTTCGAACGTTTTGCAGGCATGCTTTAACCCAAACTTTACCAAGGTTTAGGACGACATGGGTGGAGGCACCCTATGGCCGATCCTGCCCACGACCTTCGCACGCACCAGGAAGATGCAGATCTCCTGCCCGAGCGTGTTTTGCATCCGCAAGAAGAGCTTGCACGGGTTTTACCGATGCGGCTTGCGCTTCACCATGCTGTCTGTCCAATTGATCTGCACGACCAGACCGCCTTAATTGCAAGCTCCGGCCCACTGCATGAAGATATCCTAGATCACCTCTGGCAAATGGGGGTCTTCGGCACGGCCGTCCCGGCAGAACAACTGGATGTAAAAAGGTTCCAACGACAGGTTTACGCACATGTGGCAACGCATGCGGCCACGCGCACCCCGGCAAGTCAATCCGGCGCACGACGTTGGCACGAAACACCGCTTGTAAAACGCGCAATCGTGCCCTGCGTGATTATAATCGGAGCAGCCTTGTCTCTCATCTATCTCACTGACATCGTGCTAATGATTGCTGCTCTTTGGCTTGCGATCAACGCAGTCTTCAGGGCGTTTCTGGCGCGTACCAAATTGCCGAACAAAGATGAACTGGGCGCGCTTGCGGAACACCCAACAATCAGCATCATCATTCCCCTGTACAACGAAGCAAGCATCGTAAGCGAGCTTTTGGCCCGCCTCACCGCAATCGACTATCCTCGGTCGCATCTCGACGTGACACTTGTTTTGGAGCGAGAGGATGTAAAAACACATGCCGCATTGGCACGATACACGCTGCCAAAGTGGATCAGGATACTGACGTTAACGGGCGGCCTACCGCGCACGAAACCAAGGGCGCTCAACGCCGCGCTGCCCTTTGCGCAGGGCGACATCATCGGCGTATATGATGCCGAAGATGCCCCCAACCACAATCAACTGAGAGTAATTGCGGGGCAATTTTCGAGGCAGCCGGAGCTCAGCTGTGTTCAAGCCCCTCTGGACATTTACAACACCCAAGCAGGGCTGCTGCCAACATGCTTCTGTATTGAATACGCAATGCTCTTTCGTCGGCACAACCCGGGCCTTGGGCGTTCAAATTTACCTATCCCTTTGGGTGGCACATCATTTTTCATCCGTCGATCTGCACTGCTCTCTCTTGGCGCATGGGACGCTTACAATGTGACCGAAGATGCAGATCTTGGCTTTCGCTTGGCCGCGGAGGGGCATCAGATCTCAATGATCACCGAAGCAACCGCCGAGGAAGCCCCGATGAGGATGACAATGTGGATCAAACAGCGCTCCAGATGGTTGAAAGGATTTATGATAACCTGGCTCGTTTCTCGGCCGCGCGAGCAAGGACTTTCAGCCTTCATCATCCTTTTGGGACCGATCATTTCCGCAGCGATAACCGCCCTGACCGCGCCTTTATGGTTGCTTACTCTGCTTTCAGGTCACGTGCCCAACACCCTCGTCTTACTGACCGCCGCGGGCCTCTTTGCGGAAGCCATTCAATTCACCATCGGATGGTTGGCCTTAAGCGAACCCCATTTGAGGCGTCATCGATGGTTTTTGCCTTTGATGCCGATCTATCGGCTCCTATTGATACCCGCGACCATCAAAGCGCTCGTCGAGTTGATCGCCGCACCCGTTTATTGGGACAAAACGCTCCATGGCCAACTGCGGCTTTAGTCGATGGTTTGCACTTCTCCCGCGTCGATCTTCAGTCGCATTTCAAACGCGTAAGACAAGTGCTTTTTCACCGCTGCATCTGCGGCTTCACCATCGGCGTCTTTGATCGCGGTGACGATTGCAAAATGTTCGTCGAGCGCTTGGTCACCCCGACCATCCGCCGCAAGCGACGTATTGCCCAGCAAAACCATTGATTGGTGAACAGTGTCGAGCTGTGAAATGAGATACTGATTGTGACTTGCAAGGTGAAGTTGATGGTGAAAACGTCGATTGGCCCGAGCAAGCCGATTGGGGTCATTCGCAATCTCTCTATCCGCCTCGATCATATCGAATAACACATTCACCTCTTCGGGTGTCGCATGTTTCGCCGCAAGCTGCGCGGCCAACCCTTCAAGTTCGGCCCGCACCGCATAGAGATCTGACAACTGATTGTGATCGAGGGACGCAACGATGAGCGAGCGCCCATCGCGCCGCAGCATGTCCTGTGTTTCAAGGCGCTGGAGCGCTTCCCGAATGGGTGTCCGAGAGACGCCGAACCGTTCTGCGAGCTCGCTCTCGACCAACCGATCGCCAGGACCATAAACGCCGACATCGATCGCCTCTACGATCAATTCATATGCATCTTTGAACCGGTTTGGATGTTGTCCCATCTTGCCCTCCAGACCTTGCCCTTAAACGAAGCGAGCCATATTGGCAAAACATGGGCAGAGAGTTCTCAAACATCGACACGTGGTTGTTCGACTTGGACGAGACACTCTATCCACCGGAGTTGCGGCTCTTTGATCAAATCGACAAGCGTATGACTGCATTCGTGATGGATGCCCTCAACATCGACGCGGTGGAGGCCGATGATATCCGGGCCCGATACTACCATGAATATGGAACAACACTGTCAGGCCTGATGAACCGCCACGGGATGAACCCATTTCCGTTTCTCGATCACGTGCATGACATTGATCTTACACATGTCTCTCCGGCACCTCATTTGGCCGCAGCCCTTGATCAGCTCCCGGGGCGCAAGCTGATCTATACCAATGGATCAAAAGGGCATGCCGAACAGGTCGCGAAGGCGCGCGGCATTGATCATCTTTTTGACGATATGCTCTCCATTGAAGACGCAAACTTCATTCCAAAGCCAGAACGGGAAGCATTCGATCTGGTTTTCGATCGGGCCGCAATCACGCCTGTGCGCACCGCATTCTTCGAAGATACGGCAAAAAATCTGCGCGAACCTGCCGCAATGGGCGTTGCGACTGTACTCATTCGCGACGGGGTGGAACCGCCCGACTTCGTTGATCTTCACTGTTCCAAACTCGAAGACGCTTTGACGCAGATCATGCTCGGGCTCTCGAAAGAGCGCTTAGAAAAACTACCTCTCGACCATGATTGAAACAGATGTCTTCATCGCGGGTGGCGGAATTGCGGGGCTCTTGGCTGCGCTCACATTTGGTGCAGACGGCAAGAACGTGACTTGTGCAGATCCGAAGGCCATCGTCGACGACAGTGAAGATCCGTTAGCCGACCAACGAACTACGGCCTATCTCCAGCCGGCTCAAACCTTGATGGAAGAGTTGGACCTTTGGGACGTGATCGCGCCTTGGGCAATGGGCCTTCAGGTTATGCGACTGGCCGATGCCGGGGGCGATGACGGTGCGCTCCGGGAAGTCGTCGATTTCGATGCCGCGGAGATCAGCGATTTGCCATTTGGCTGGAATATTGCAAACTGGCGGATGCGGCGCACGCTTGCCTCTGCCATCTCTGCCCGTCCGAACATTACGTTTCTTTCGGGTGTCTATGTGAAGTCCGTGCTCACCCGCAGCACCGAGGCCCGCATTACGCTGTCTGATGGGCTCCAAATTACTACACCTCTTCTTATTGGCGCAGATGGACGGGACAGCTTTGTAAGAGAGGCGGTTGGGATTAATGCCAAAACCACGCGCTATGGCCAGAAGGCGCTTGTCTTTACCGTGACACACTCTGAGCGGCATCAAAACATCTCGACAGAGATTCACCAGTCGGGCGGTCCGTTCACCCTCGTTCCTCTTCCAGACTTTGAAGGCCGTCCCGCAAGTTCGGTCGTATGGATGGACTTCGCGTCGGAGTGCACACGTCGCATGTCATTATCCCGGCAAGATTTTGCGGCGGAGGCCACGGGACGTTCGGGTCATGCGCTTGGGGCGCTCGAACTCGTTTCCGACCGTCAAGTTTGGCCCATCATTACGCGCGAAGCATCGCATCTTAAGGCAGAGCGGACCGCATTGATGGCCGAGGCCGCCCATGTGATCCCCCCGATTGGGGCCCAAGGGCTCAACATGAGCGTCGCCGATATCCTCGCCCTGCGAGAGGCCGCGCACGCGCACACCCTCGGGAGCGCATCAATGCTGACGCAGTACGCATCGGCTCGTGCAGCTGATATTGCCTTTCGTATCCGCGGGATTGACGCACTGAACCGAGCGGCGATGACAAGATCGCCCAACCTTCAAGCGCTCCGTCTTAAGGGCCTTCAAACGCTGCACGGTGTCAAACCGATACGCCGGATGGCAATGCAAACAGGGCTTGGGGCGCAAACCTGACGTTTTCGCTTTATCTTTCCCTGTTTTTCCTGTTCAGACGCCCAAAATTCGACGCGAGGAGGACTGGGTTATGCGCGTATATTACGACCGCGACTGCGACATAAATTTGATCAAGGACATGAAGGTGGCGATCTTGGGATACGGGTCCCAAGGCCATGCCCATGCCCTGAACTTACGGGACTCTGGCGCAAAGAACATCGTCGTCGCATTGCGCGAAGGCTCTCCTTCCCGGGCAAAAGCCGAAGGGGAAGGATTAGAAGTCATGGGCATCGCTGAAGCCGCGGCCTGTTGTGACGTCATTATGTTTACGATGCCAGACGAACTTCAAGCGGCAACCTATAAGAAATACGTCCATGACAACTTGAAAGATGGTGCCGCGATTGCCTTTGCGCATGGCCTGAATGTTCACTTCGGTTTGATTGAACCGAAGGATACGGTCGATGTGATCATGATGGCCCCAAAAGGGCCCGGACATACGGTGCGCGGAGAATTCGTTAAAGGTGGCGGCGTGCCCTGCTTGGTGGCGGTCAACAACAATGCGTCTGGAAAAGCGCTGGAAATTGGCCTCTCCTATTGCTCTGCGATCGGTGGTGGGCGCTCTGGCATTATCGAGACCGACTTCCGCGAAGAATGTGAAACAGATCTATTCGGCGAACAGGCCGTGCTGTGTGGTGGCTTGGTCGAGCTTATCCGCTGCGGGTTCGAGACCCTTGTCGAAGCTGGTTATGAACCAGAGATGGCGTATTTTGAATGCCTTCACGAAGTGAAATTGATCGTCGACCTAATCTATGAAGGTGGCATCGCGAATATGAACTACTCGATCTCGAATACCGCTGAATATGGCGAATACGTTTCTGGACCGCGCGTTCTTCCCTATGACGAAACAAAAGCCCGCATGAAGGCCATCCTGACCGATATCCAGAAGGGCAAATTCGTACGGGACTTCATGCAGGAAAACGCCGTTGGACAGCCCTTCTTTAAGGCAACGCGCCGGATCAATGACGAGCATCAGATCGAACAAGTGGGTGAAAAACTCCGCGGAATGATGCCATGGATTTCTGCCGGTAAACTGGTCGACCAAGCCAAGAACTAAACCCGGTCACACGACTTACGAATTGGGCCGCTCCACGCGGCCCTTTTTCGTTTAGGCGGCCGTGTCACGCACCTTTACACCAACGGGAAAGTGGTCGCTGAAACCATCTTCGTTGATGTTCTTTTCAACATCTCCTTCCGGAAGTCCGAAGCGAATAGGTCCCTTTCCTGTCAGATGTGATACCATCTCGGCTGGTGCGAACACCTCTACGCTATCTTCGACATACTTGAATGACGCATCACCTGTATCAACCAGAGGTCGATTGAGGAGAACTTGGTCAAAAACATTTCCATTATTGTCGTAATAAAGCGTTCCTTCCAGAACTCGGTTGTTACCTTTATGGTCCACGGCCGGCGTTTCCAGATATGTCCAAGATGCGTTCCAAAATTTTGGCGACTTCGCCCGCATGACATCTCCGCGTTCGCGCGTCGCCAAAGCGTGCACCGTCATGCTATCGTCCCAAGGATCGTCATTCATGTCGCCAATGGCCACAACCGGCGTGCGGGTGCCTCCGGGCGCTTCCTCGAAAATTCGCCCATGCCAATAGGCCAAGGTCTCCGCCGCTGTCGCACGAAAACCGGCCGTTGACCCGCCGCCATAGCGCGACGGCCAATGGTTCACCATAACAACAATCTCCGATCCCGTCGCCTTGGACTTAAGGGTGGATTGTAAGATGTCGCGCGTGCCCGTGCGGCGCATAACAAAATGATTGAAAACGAGTTCATCATCGAAGGAGAACGCGTTTGCATCGAATATGATCGCTGTATCGATCCCACGGAAACTGATATCGCGGGTTTTGTAGATAATATCATAGGCCCGAGCGGGACGAGCAGCATTCAACTTGGAAACCAGCTTTCCTAGGATGTGTTCGTCTTCCACTTCACAAACACCCAAAATATCCGGTCCCGTATCGCCGTTCATATGGATGACGATAGACGTAAGCTGATCGAGCTTCTTTTCGAACAGTGCATCATCCCATCCTTCAAGATCGCTTTTCACGTCACTTTTGATCCACTCAATCCGATCTTCGTAGTCCTCCGGCCCAAAGAGGTTCTCGAGATTCCAAAAGCCTAGATAGTATGTCGACATGTCAAAGTCCTTCCGTTTGACCCATTTTCTCGAAACGCATCCGTCACAAAAACACAGTGAAATTTGGTACCTTCTTGCATCATCCGACAAGCAACGGTAGCGCCGCACATCATGAAGTCCCCCACACCCCTAAATTGGATCGTTCTCGGCGCACTTGCCCTCATCTGGGGGTCGGCTTTTATGTTTGCAAAAATCGCCCTCGCGGATTTCGGGCCCAAGACGTTGACCGCCCTCCGCCTGATCATTGGCGCCGTCCTTCTACTTGGCATTGCGTTTGTCATGGGTCACCGGCTGCCCAACCCGCTGGACCCGAAGAATCGACGTGTGTGGCTCTTCATTATCGGCATGGGCGTGATGACGAATGTTCTGCCATTCAACCTGCTCAACTGGGGACAACAATATGTCACGTCGGGATTTGCGGGAATTTCGATGGCCGTCGTTCCGCTTCTCGTACTCCCGCTGGCGCATGTCTTTGTTCCTGGAGAATTACTGACACCGCGAAAAATTGTTGGGTTTTTGATCGGCTTCGTCGGCACGGTCGTCCTCGTCGGCCCATCTACATTCCTGACATCAACCGGCGACAATCTGGAACCATTGGGTCGCCTCGCCTGCGTCGCCACTGCCTGCTGCTATGCCATAGGGTCGATCATCACCCGGCGGGCCCCAAAAATGTCTATGATCGCGTTCAGCGCAGGCGGGCTTCTCGTCGCTTCGCTTTTGGGCGTACCCTACGCGCTCTACTTTGAGGGGCTTCCGGCAATGGCAACTATGCTTTCCTGGTCCGCGGCCGTTTATCTGGGGCTTCTGTCAACCGGGGTTGCAACACTCCTTCTTGTTTGGAGCATTAACACGGCCGGACCCTCCTTCCTTAGTCTCGTTAACTATCAGGTCCCCATTGTTGCCGTCATCCTCGGGACCGTCATTCTCAGCGAACCTTTGCCAGGGCAGTTCATCGTTGCGCTGACCTTGATTCTCTTCGGGCTTTTGGTCAGCCAAGGGCGTTTGCCGACGCTGCGGAACAGCAAAAAGGCGAATGCCCAATAGACCGAACTTAGCTTGCCTTAGCGACTTTCAGAGGCCGTTCAACGCACCAGAGATCGTCAGCGCCTACAGTCCAGACTGTATCCTGTGTCTCCGCATGGATAACGATTTGATCCGGCAGTCGTTCAACAATATCGAAGGAGATAAGGTTCAAAAACATGGCGAGCGCTTCGGCAGTGATACACATGGGCATGGTCCTTTCCAGTCGACCTCCCACATCATGATCCTGCCAAACGCGAAGCTTTCACAAAGAAAATTGTGCGGCGCACACAAATATTGTGCAACGCACAAGTTCAAAATCGCAAATTATTGGCACTCTGCACCCTATTTGGGCCTTGAGAGAACGCGTCTTTGACGTGTCAGGCCGCCGCTTCAACAGCCGCAGACACTTCGCTCACCACATCTTTAAGAAGCTGCTCGTCCTCGCATTCCCCCATGACCCGAATAAGCGGCTCCGTACCAGACCTGCGGATCAACAGTCTGCCCTGCCCCTTCAGCCGTTGTTCCGCACGTGAAATGGCGCCTTTCACCGAAGATGCCGAAAGCGGATCCTTCTCTCTATAGCGCACATTCTGAAGGATTTGGGGAAACGGCTCGAAAACCTCCGCCAGTTCTGACGCTCTTTTTTCGGTTTCAATCATGGCCGATACAAATTGCAGCGCTGCGATCAAACCATCTCCGGTGGTGACATAATCCGTCATGACAATATGACCTGATTGTTCGCCGCCAAGATTGTATCCCGACTGCCGCATCGCCTCGACCACGTAACGATCCCCAACACCAGTACGCAACAGGTTTATGCCCGAAGCCTCAAGACGCTTTTCGAGCCCCATATTTGACATGACAGTGGCGACCAACGTGTCTTTCGCAAGCCGACGCTCTTCCTGCCAAAGAAGTGCGATCCGCCCCATGATTTGATCGCCGTCGATGATCCGACCTTTTTCATCAATCAGGATGACGCGGTCTGCATCGCCATCAAGGCAGATCCCCAAATCAGCCCCGGTGGAAATCACACGCGCCGATGCCGCATCGGGATGCGTACTCCCGCATAATTTGTTGATATTAAACCCATTTGGTTCAACCCCGAGCGGGATCACTTGCGCACCCAGTTCCCAAAGGATCGTCGGCGCCGATCGATAGGCCGCGCCATTCGCACAATCTACGACAATCTTCATGCCGGTCAGAAGCGATCGGGCTGAAAACGCCGTTTTCGCGAACTCCACATAGCGGCCCAAACCGTCGTCGATCCGCTTCGCATAGCCAATATTTTCCGCATCAGACAACGTGAGCTTCTGAGACAAAAGAGCTTCAATTTCGACTTCCGCCTTGTCCGACAACTTAAACCCATCCGGACCAAAAAACTTGATCCCGTTATCGGTGTGGGGGTTATGAGACGCTGAAATCATTACACCTACATCCGCCCGCATGGATCGTGTCAGCATACCGACCGCGGGCGTCGGAACAGGACCAAGCAACAAAACGTCCATTCCGGTCGACAAGAACCCCGCCGTCAGAGCATTTTCGAACATATAACTCGAACGCCGGGTGTCCTTACCGATCACAACGCGGTGCTCATTTTTGTCCTTTCGAAAGAACCGACCGGCTGCGGCGCCAAGATGTTGGGCAATTTCGGCGGTCATCGGATGCATATTCGCACGCCCACGAATACCATCTGTGCCAAAAAATTCCTTTTTCATGTCTTCTTTTTGCCCCTCAAACGAATTATTCATTGTCCCGTTACAATGAATAATCGGCTTAATGAAGTATAGGACATCCCCATGAGACGGTTGCGCGTAATTATTCTAGGTAGTGTTCTCGCAGGGTTCGCCTTCGCAAGTATGGCATCGGCTTGCGCAGGCCCACGCCTGCCCTCGAATGCAAGTCAACCCATCGATCCGAAGCGGATCAATCAGAAACTTTTCTCGGAAGTTGTCCTTGCATGGACGAATTATCACCGCTGCAAGTCGCGCCGCAGTGAGTTGGAAAATGTCCGTGGTCTCGAACGGGCAGCAGCGTCCCACTCCAAAAACATGGCGAAATATCTCATACTGTCGCACCAAACCCGGGCGCGTGGCGAACAAACGCTTCAAAAACGATATCGGAAAAACGGCGTTCGGATTAAACGCGGAGCTGAGAATATCTCACAGTATTTCCTCTATCAGACAGGCCGAACGCGCTATCTCATTAGAGACATCAACAGCTGTCATTTCTCACGTGGGGGGCAGCGCATTCCTCGGCACACATACGCGTCTCTGGGTAAACTTGCGGTAACAGACTGGATCAATTCCGGTGCCCACAGAAAGAACAGTCTGAACCGCGCTTATGAGCGATCGGGGGCCGGTTTGGCAGTCACGTATACAAACGAAAAGCCGTGCGGAATAATCTATGTCGCGCAGAACTTCGCAGATTAAGGGCTAGGTACCGGGCCGGTAGAAGTAGTGAACGCCAATCTCGGCCGTTCGCTCAAACACTTTTGACCATCTCGGCTGCACAGCATTTGTGTGATAGTACAGGGCACCCTCTGTAATCTTCGGAACCGCTCGGTCTATCGCGAGATCAGCAATTTTTGCAACTTTCCGATACGCATCCCGTTCCGCAATCACGTCAGAAATTCCGTCGCACTTGTACGAAAACTGGCAGGCGTTCATCCGATGCGCCCCTTGGTGGACAACGCCACAGATTGTATTGGGAAACTGTGTCGATGCTTTCCGGTTCATGATCACCTCGGCAACCGCAAATATTCCCTTAACACTTTCGCCGCGCGCCTCAAAGTAAAGCGCTTCGGCCATACATTGGAATTCCGCATCGCCTTCAACGTTCGGCAAAGCCGAAAGCTCGACCCCGGTTGGAAGCGTCGCGTAAGTCGGCGACACACCTTCCTCAGCGTCGCTCCGAGAAATCGGGCGCCGGTTCGTCAGCCGTTTCGCGAGCTCGGGATCAACACGAGCAAGTTCATCTTTTTCTGAGCGCAGCGCGCTCAACAAATCGCCTTGCAGTATCTGAACATAGCTCGAGGCATGCGCAGAAGTTGCGATCAGAAAAGCAGAAAGGAATGCTGAAAACAGCGTCCGCCTGTATACCATTATTCTTGTCCTCTTAACGGGTCGCGCCTTGTACCAACTCGATTCTTAATGTCGAGAAAAAACGTGCAAAAATTTCAAAAATGTGAAGGTTAGTTTTTGATTTCCCGAAAAAGTCTTTACTTTTTGGCAAGAATAGCGGCTTGAGCGGCGCATAAACGGGCAATTGGCGTTCGAAACGGGGAACAAGACACGTAGTCAAAGCCCATTTGGTGACATAATTCAACTGAAGCGGGGTCCCCGCCATGCTCTCCGCAAAGACCAACCGTCAAATCTGAACGTGCGGTCCGCCCGCGCTCGGTCGCGATTGCCAAGAGTTCGCCGACACCATCTGGATCAAGTGTGTGAAAGGGGTCTTCGCTATAGACCGCCTGCGCAACATACTCGCGCATGAACCGGCCCGCATCGTCCCGCGAGAGCCCATAAGTCATCTGGGTCAGATCATTTGTCCCGAAGCTGAAAAATTCTGTGCTTTGCGCGATATCGCCAGCCCGCAACGCGGCTCTTGGTGTCTCGACCATAACCCCAAGTTTATAGCGCAGCCGGCTATGGCCTTCTGCCTCTACGGCCAGGCGCACCGCCTCAATATGGGCCTTTACCAGGTCGACTTCGCGCTTTGCAGATACCAGAGGGATCATGATCTCAGGCACGACCGCGCGGCCGGCCGTTTCCTGAACAAACGCAGCAGCTTCAAAAATTGCGCGGGATTGCATCGCATAGATTTCCGGAAGCATGATGCCGAGGCGAACACCCCGTGTTCCAAGCATCGGGTTGATTTCACGCATGGCCTCCACCCGTTCCAGAATGCGCGAGAGTGAGACATCCATCGCCTCAGCAAGCGCCTTCATCTCTTGGCGTGATTGCGGAAGAAATTCGTGCAAAGGGGGATCAAGTAAGCGAATGCAGACCGGTTGATCCTGCATCAACGAGAAGATCTCGATAAAGTCTCCACGCTGCATCGGCATCAAACGATCCAGCGCGGATTGGCGGTCAGCCTCATCTTCTGCGAAGATCAACTCGCGCATCGTGGTCAACCGCCCGACCTCAAAGAACATGTGCTCGGTGCGACAGAGACCAATCCCATCAACGCCAAAGAGACGGGCCGCACGGGCGTCGCTTGGGCTGTCAGCATTGGCGCGTACACCCAGAGTGCGCGCCCCGTCGGCCCACTCCATAAAGGTTTGGAACGCACCGTCGAGGTTTGGCTCAACGAGACCGGGCGCGCCCCGCATGACATGGCCAGATGTCCCGTCAATCGTAACCGTATCGCCTTCACGAAGTTGGGTTCCATCGGGCAAGGTCACCACCTTCTCCTTGGCATCAATACTCAGGTCAGATGCGCCCACAATGCACGGCACCCCGAGACCGCGTGCAACCACGGCGGCATGGCTCGTGATGCCGCCACGTTCGGTCACAATACCCTGGGCAGCATGCATGCCACGAATATCTTCGGGCGCCGTTTCCACGCGGACAAGGATCGTCTTCTGCTCTTTCGAGGCCGCTTGAAGTGCGACCGTTGACGAAAAGACCAACGCCCCGGTCGCAGCACCAGGGCTTGCGCCGATACCGCTTGCCAAGACATCTTGGTCCGCCTTCGGGTTCACGCGGGGATGCAAAAGCTCCGTTAACATGCGTGGGTCGATCGCAAGGAGTGCATCCGTCGAGGACTTTAGCTGATCTTGCACTTGATCCACCACCAAACGCACGGCCGCCTGACCAGAGCGCTCGGCAGGACGTGCGTCTAATATCCAGACTTCGTCATCTTCCAAGGTAAATTCCAACCACATATCATCTTTAAAGACCTTCCGAGCAGCCTCCACATGCGCTTGCAGGGTTTGAAAACCCTTCGGACAGATCTCTTCAAGACTGAGCCCCCGAGGGTCCTTTGACAGATAACGGGCTGCATCTGCACTGCGCACCTCCAGACCTTTATCTTTAGAGTAATATCTCCCGTAAGCCTGGCGTTCGCCGGTGATGGGGGAGCGGAATTGTGCAAGACCTGACCCACTTTCCCCCGCGCCATGTCCGAGTGCCATCGCCTGCACAATTAACCCAAGACCAGCATCTTCTGGCGCACCCTTAGCGGATCGGAGAAGGCGCGCAGATGTTCCATTCCATGCCTTCGACAACGAGGCGAGCGTCATGAAGAGTTGCTGCTGAGGGTCTTGCGGGAACGGCTCATCGACTTCGAGTGCGTAAAAGCTCAAGGCCTTGGGAAGCGCGCTCGAATAGTCCCCAGCAGCATCGGCCAAGATGTCTGCGAAATCCTCTCCATCAAGTCGCGCGACTTGAACGCTGAAATCTTGAATAAAGCGAAAATACATCGCATCCGCTGCGGTGCGGCCCAACATCGGCACAAGCCGTTCATGGGCGGCATCCGTCATTCCGATATTTAGGAGACTTTCTGGTCCTCCCCACGCGCGGTCGATCGGGCTCGCTCGCACCGCAATAAGGTCCACAGTCTGAAATGGATTTATGTCGTTTACATCATCCGGGAAAACGTCTTCGGCCAGGTGTTCGACGGCCTCAGAAGAAATCAACCATGTCGGAGGCACGGGTGCGCCAGCCCGAAAAAGCGCCGAAAGTGTTTCCGCACGCGCCCCATAGACACTCGACGGAACATCCGCTGTCTCGTCCAACAGGAGCGCATTTGAATATGTTGTTACACCACCATCCATCCGCAATCCATAAGAGGCAGATGTAGTTCAGGCAAGATCAGCAATTTTAAAGATAGTAAGGGGCGCGCTCGGGCAAAGCCCTCGCGCCGTTCAGTGGAGCACGCGCAGCGCCTCTGCTGCAAGCAGCAGAAGCGCTGCGCGGGTCGGCCCGCAAAGCGGGCCGAAACATCTTCACCCAACACAAGACTATCCTTCGAGCTTTCTGAAATCAGCAACGCCTCCAAAGACCGATCGGATCTGGTTCAAGAGACAGAGGCGATTGCGCCTTACAACAGAATTTTCAGAATTGACCTGAACGGCTTCAAAGAACGCATCAATTGGTGCCCTCAAGGGCGCCATTTCAGCCATTGCATCCACAAAAGCCTCGGCCTTGATCAATTCGACAATGTTTGGGCCTGTCGTCTTCAATCTATCGAAAAGCGCACGCTCCTCTTCCACTTCCGCAAACTTCAAATCAGGCTCCATTTCATAGGACACCCCGTCCTTGGCTTCTTCAGCCGTCAGGATATTATTTGCTCGCTTGAACCCTTGAAGAAGATTTTCGCCGTCATTGGTCTTTAGGAAGGCTTGTAGCGCTTTGGCACGTGCTACGACGAGACAGAGATCATCGAACCCTGGCATCTCCAAACACGCATCGATCACATCATGCGAAATGCCCTGATCTCGGAGATACACTTTAAGCCGATCATGGAAGAAGGACAGAAGATCGATCCCAACCGCATCATCCAACACCTGCTTGAACAGGGGAGCAAGAGGGAGACGAACCGAATTGTCCAAGATCAAACGGATCACTCCAAGGGCCGCCCGGCGCAGGGCAAACGGGTCTTTCGATCCGGTAGGCTTTTCGTCGATTGCCCAAAATCCAGTCAACGTATCGAGCTTATCTGCCAAGGCAACCGCGACAGAAACCGGAGCTGTTGGGACATCATCGCTGGGTCCAAGTGGAGAATAGTGCTCAGAAGCAGCGGCAGCGACTGCACTGTCCAATCCGGCTGCACGGGCGTAATAGCCGCCCATAATCCCTTGAAGTTCCGGAAATTCATACACCATCTCAGAGCTCAGGTCCGCCTTTGCAAGCGCGCCAGCCTGCTTCGCCAATTCGGCATCTGCCCCAACGATCGGCGCCAGGTCCGCTGATAGCGCGGCGATCCGATCCACCCGCTCCTTTTGAGTGCCAAGTTTATTGTGGAAGGTCACGTTCTCCAATTTTGCGGCCATGTCTGACAGGGGCACACGCAAATCGTTTTCCCAGAAGAACTTGGCATCGGACAGACGCGCATTTAGGACCTTCTTGTTCCCGGCCATAATGGTCGCGCCATTGTCCTTGGTCTCGCGATTTGCCACAACAACATAGCCTTCAATGCGATCCGTTTTCGGGTCTTTAACGGACAAGAATTTCTGATGCTCCGCCATCGAGGTTTTCAATACCTCGGGAGGCAACTCCAAAAAGGCGTCATCAATCGATCCGATATAAACCACGGGATGTTCGACGAGGCCGGCAATTTCATTCATCAGTTTGGGATCTTGAACAACTTCCAAACCAATTGCGAAGGCTTGGTTCACGGCGTCATTCCAGATCGTTTCCGCGCGCTCTTCTGCATCGAGCATAACGTAAGCGTGACTTAGGGCCGATCTATACTGATCAAAACCGGATACTTTAATAGCATCAGGAGCGTGGAACCGATGGCCGTATGTCAGATCACCAGGCTTAAATCCTGCGACCTCAAACGGCACGACCTCTGCGCCCTCTTCATTCGTCAGAATACACAGGATGGATCGCAATGGTCGCACCCAACGCAAATCGCCGCTGCCCCAACGCATGGATTTGGGCCAAGGGAAATTCAAGACAACTTCTGGGATAGTTTCGGCGATCACCTCGCTGGCAGGGCGACCCGGCTTTTCGATCATAGCAAAATAGGTCTGACCCTTTTTGTCATCCCGCAACTCCAACTGGTCTTTGGTCAATCCGGTAGAACGTAAGAACCCTTCCAGTGCTTTTTCGGGCGCGTCCGCACGCGGACCTTTCCGTTCTTCTTTAAGATCCGGAGACCGCTCTAACACGTCTTCGACAACCAAGGTCAGGCGGCGTGGCGTGGCAAAGGTGCCAGCCGAGGCATAGGTGATCCCACGCTCGACCAAGCCATCTGTCACAAGACGCTTCAGATCATCACATGCTTTGGCCTGCATGCGCGCCGGAATTTCTTCCGAGAAGAGTTCAAGTAAGAGATCCATAGTCCTATTCCTCAGCGGTCCAGACGAAGCCACGCCCGTTGGGATAAACGGCCATATATTGATTTGGGTCCGCGCCAACCAACGGCACGGCACGCCCCAAAACAATGTCGGTTGTCAAATCAGTGGTGAAACAAGATGGTGCACCTTCAGGCAAAATTGGAACTGCCTCAGGGACAAAAAAGGTCTCTGTGATCAAGCCGAGCGATAGAGGGGTCTCAAAGCATGCAAACCCCCCGCGTCCCCGCACAGAACCCTCAAAGGGGCGCAAATCTTCAAGGCCGCCACCGGCAGCTTTCGCAAAGAGCGCGTCTTCTGGGTTCGCCGCGTTCGGGCACCCATCTGGCAACTCACTTCCGGCAAACTGCGCCGTGCCGCAGGCATTTATTTGGCGCCAAAGATACCCGCGCCCATCGGGATAATGGGCAATGAATGTCGTAAATCCAAAAGGCTCATTTTCGGTCGAGATAATGGCCGTTGCGTCACCCGTCCTCAGGTCTGCCTCAATCTGTACCGCATCAAAACAATCAAACCAACCCGGTGTAACGAGGGGCGTCGCGTCGTCGGCATGAGTCGCATCGAAGACGTAGGGCAATTCGAAATCAAAACAGGCGCGCAATTTCAGCGGCGAGGTCTCTCCATCAATTCCACGATAGTTGGACACACCCCAAGAGGTTTCGCCGACACGGACTTGGTCCACATCGCGCACTTCATCATAGCTTGCGATTGTCGCTGAGTAATAAATACCTGCGCCAATGGCGAGCGCGATCGCAATGAGGCCAGACATAAGGAGCTTTCCGGTCACGCGGCCGCTCCCCCTGCTTCCGTTTGGACAAAGGCGTCCGCACAGAGCTTGGCGAGCGCACGAACGCGCCCAATATAGGCCTGGCGCTCGGTGACAGAGATCACCCCACGGGCATCCAACAAATTGAAGAGATGAGACGCTTTGATGCACTGATCATAGGCCGGATGCACCATGATAACGGTCTTTCCGGTCTTCGGGTCTTGCGCCGGTTCGGCCAAGATGCGCGCGCATTCCGCCTCGGCATCCTCAAAATGTTGAAGCAAAACCTTCGTATCTGCGACGTCGAAATTCCAGCGAGAGTATTCTTGTTCCGTTTGCCGGAAGACATCTGCATAGCTTAGAGCGATCTCGGTCTGCGGATCGTTGAAGGGCATATCCATAACATGATCGATGCCAAGCACATACATGGCAAGCCGCTCCAGACCGTATGTCAATTCACCAGAAACAGGTCTGCAATCGTGCCCACCCACCTGTTGGAAATAGGTGTATTGGCTGACCTCCATGCCATCGCACCAGACCTCCCAACCGAGCCCCCAAGCGCCAAGTGTTGGGCTTTCCCAATCATCTTCCACAAAGCGGATATCGTGGAGCGCCATGTCGATCCCGATCGCTTCGAGCGATCCAAGATAAAGCTCCTGCAAATCCGGCGGACTCGGTTTGATCAACACCTGAAACTGATAATAGTGCTGAAGCCGGTTTGGGTTTTCGCCATAACGCCCATCCGTCGGGCGCCGAGAAGGTTGGACATAGGCCGCAGACCACGGCTTCGAGCCCAAAGACCTGAGCGTCGTCGCAGGATGGAATGTCCCGGCGCCCACTTCCATGTCGTAGGGTTGCATCAAAGCACAGCCCTTCCCGGCCCAGTACATTTGAAGCCGGAGAAGAATTTCTTGGAAGGATTTCGGTGTGTCGACCATTGGGCACCTCGCCGTTTCCGCCGCGTGTAAGGCGGGCGGTTCGGGGCGTCAACGTGCCCGTTTCCCTCGGATCATCAACGCCATCAGTTCAGCAGTAGTTTGATTTTTAGCCTCGCTCTAACGCCCAGGACAACGCTCTGTCGTGGGTGGCCGCAGTCCAAATCTCCGCCCAATACACCTTATGGGCTTAATGCGCCGTGACCAGCTTCACAATTCTGGCAGACGGATCGCGCGCCAATTTTCCTCGGAGGTCCGCTTCGCCAGCGTCGGCGTAACTTCGGTCGTAGACGCGTTCCGCATCACGCCTGGCAAGCTCCAGAACTTTGTCAAAGTTCTTTTGGGTTGCCACGATTATATCTGCCTCTTGCAATGCACGTAGGTCGCCGAGACGCACCTGATCGGGATCATCTTCGCTCACGCGAACTTCGTGGAAACTCCCGCCCGTGGCCAATGCGCCGCCGTGATCTTTAACAGCCGCCTTAACGGCCTGAAACGCGTGGCCGGTGGCACCTTTCTGAAACAGCTGCCGGGGCCGCGCGGAAAAAACCCACGACCAGAAACTTCGGTGCGTCGACTTTGGAATTGCAAGGCGCACGGCATGTCGCATCGACCCAGCAAAGCGCACAAATTGGCCAAGATCGGGTTCAAGCTGCGTTTCCAAACTGGCCTTAATCTGGCGCGCCAAAACCGGAGCGGCGCCCTCGGTGCCAATGGCAACCACGAGCGGGTCGCGGTCAACGATGGAGGGCGTAATTGCGTCACAGTTTTCGGGTTGGTCCACCACATTTACCAGAACATTTGCAGCGGCGGCCAGTCCGGCATGCGCGGCGCCTGCACCTGCACATCCGGTTGCCGAGAACACTAGGACCGCAGAGACCAAGAGATCAGGCGTGACCTCCGCATTGGAGAAGAGGATCTTTCCCTCCGAAAGATATCCGCCAAGCTCATCATCAAGGGCATCAGAAACAACAAGGATCTCGGCGTCCGTTTTCAATAGAAGACGAACTTTCTGCGCCGCCTGCTCGCCACCGCCGAGCACGATGACACGGCGTCCCTGCATGTTTAGGAACATCGGAAAAAACTTCATCCAACCAATCCTATGTTCGCGGTAGCGTCCGTCATGCAACAAAGATGCGGCATTTCAACCGTTTGTCCACGGCTTCACATGCATTTACCTAGCGCGGTGTCTCATCCTCCAAGAGGATCCGGGCCGCATTCCCTTCTGGATCGTCATATTGCCGATCCTTCAGCCCCCACATGAACGCGAGTAAGCCCACCCCACCAAGAAGAAGCGAAACCGGGATTAAGACGACAAGAACATTCATCCCTAGAGCTTAACCCGCAATGCGTTCAAAAGAACAGTTAAAGATGAAATCGACATCGAAATGGCGGCCAAGAACGGCGTTGCATATCCGAGAACCGCAACCGGAATTGCGATCGCATTATACGCCGTCGCGATCATGAAGTTTTGCTGCGAGAGCGTCACGGCCTTCCGCGCTGTTGCGAAAAGTGTCGGCAAATCTGACAATCCATCGCGCATCAAAACGACATCAGCGGCATTGCGGGACGCATCCAAAGCCGAAGAGGGCGCCACCGAGGCATGGGCGGCGGCGAGCGCTGCGGTATCGTTCAAACCATCGCCGATCATGCAGACGCGATGGTCCCCTTCTGTTTCAGCAAGAACCTGCTGGTGTTTTTCTTCCGGGCTCAGATCACCCCAAAATCTTGAGATACCCAGCGCTTCGGCAATCCGGGTCGTCCGGGAGATGCCATCTCCGGACAAGAGGCGCAGGTCGAAGCCTTGGCTTTTCAACCCCCGCACCGCATCTTCCGCACCCTCTCGGAGCCGTTCGGTCTGGGTCAGATGGACGACGTCCTCTCCGACACGTAATGCAACGCCATTGCCGGTGCCAACAACCCACCCAGCGTGGCCAAGTTGGGCGGGCACACCGTCGAAATGCCCCTCAACCCCTTTTCCCGAGACTTCCACTACATCCGAAATCGGAGCAGGCGAAACACCGATCAAATGCACGGCCAACGCCTGAGAGACCGGATGCAAAGACATCTGTGCAAGACCAAGAGCGACCGATTTGTGATCGTCGGACAATCTATCGATGTCGGCTGCAAATCCGGGTTTTGTCAATGTTCCGGTCTTATCGAAGACGATCTCTTCGGTTTCGGCCAATCGCTCCAACGCGGTCGCTGATTTCACAAGGAAGCCCAATTTGTAGAGCTTTCCAATCGCGGCCGTCGACACTGCGGGCACCGCAAGGCCAAGAGCACAGGGGCATGTAATAATAAGAACCGCGATGGCGACATTCAGGGCGAGGCGAAGATCACCGGTGGCAAAGTACCATCCGGCGAATACCATTGCCGCTAAGATATGCACCATTGGGGCATATATCTGGGCCGCCTTGTCCGCGAGAGAGGTATATGTGTTGCGAGCATTCTCTGCCGTTTCTACCAGTCGCGCCATTTGGCGCAGACTGGTATCATCCCCAACGGCTTCGGCACGGAGCGTGAATGGCGCTCCAAGATTGATCTCGCCGGCGCGAAGTGATGCGCCTTTGGCGACGGTGACGGGGTCGCTTTCCCCGGTGAGGAAAGATCGATCGGTGATCGCTGTCTCACCCAAAAGCGTTCCGTCGGCAGGAATGCGCGCACCGGTTGCAACCATAACAGTGTCCCCGATCACCAACTGGGAGACTGGGATCGTTTCCGTCCGTCCGCCGCGCATGCGTTCCGCAGTTTGAACCTCAAGGGCCGAAAGCTCTTGTGCCGCGGATTTGGCGGAGGCGCGCGTTCGTTGTTCTAAAACACGGCCAATCAAAAGAAAAAACGTCAGCGCAAGGGCCGCGTCGAAATAGGCATGATGCCCACCCTGCAACGCTTCGTAAAGTGACATTCCTGCCGCAAGCACAATGGCAAGCGAGATTGGCACATCCATATTGAGCCGACCGACACGCAATGCGCTAAAGGCGTGTTTGAAAAATGGCTGCGCTGAGTACGCGACCGCAGGCACTGCGATGCCGGCTGAGATCAAATGAAATAAATCCCGCGTCGCATCCGTGGCACCTGACCATACCGCGACCGAGAGTAGCATAACATTCATCATGGCAAAGCCCGAGACACCAAGCCTAAGAACAAGGTCGCGGGCCGTCGCGTCGGCGTCCGATGTCACTTCAGCCGCGTTATAAAGAAACGCCTGGTAGCCAACCTCGGCCAGGCGGCGAGCCAAGGCGTCCGGAGGCAGGTTCGACTGCGCCACAACACGCTTGAGCGTCAAGTTGACCCGTGCATTTTCAACACCATCGATTGTGTCCAACGCATTTTCGACCGTCCGCATGCAGGCCGCACAATGGAGCCCTGGCACCGAGAGAGTTATACTCGGTGCGGAACTCTCCCGTACCGCGCGCTCAACCGCTGGGGCGGCGCCTACACATGCAGGGCAAGCCGTCGTCATCTCACAGTCCGCACAATGATGCGTTGCGTAAACAAAGTGCCATCATGAGCACGCGCTTTGATACGCAAGTTCCAATTCCCTGGACCCGCTGAAACCGGGGCACGGAAGACGGCACCATCAAACCCAAACTCCGGCGTTTGGTCCGCGCCAACATGGGTGGCACGGCCAAAGACCGCATCTTCGATCACCGGTTGGACGACTGTGCCATCCTTATCAAAGGAGAGGGTGAGAATCTCCCCATCGACCCAAGCATCGACTGACCAGCCCAGCGCATTTTGCGCACGCCTGGTCTGCTCGAACGCTTGGCTCGCGACATAACTGTTCTTCACCTCTAGGCCGGGAAACGTCCGCACGGCGTTGAAGGCAAGCGTGAGGTTCACACTGATGATGATGCCAAATCCAAGAACAAAAGCGACAAGTACATGCGTTCCCGTTATCTCTTTCATGCTATCCTCCCTGGCCATTAAATGTTGTATCCGCGTGCGCACGCTCGCCGTTTGAGATGTCCTCGACCCAGAGCCGGAACTCGATGCGATCACCTAAGGCAGACACCGAGCCCCTCGGCGCGACAACATGAACACGTTGAAGCATTGTATTGTCCGCTGGCACGTTCACAGTGTCGTAGGGGGTGCCTTCAACTTGGACACGAAGATCCGGAGCCCCCGTAAGCGCGACCCGGAACGGGCGCTCTTCGCCGTGTTTGTTGCGGAGACGCACGTCATACGTGTTTCGGATTGATCCATCTGATAACGTGACGAAGGTCGGGTTGCGAACCGCTGCAACAGTCATGTCGATCTCCGGTCGAATGAACAAACCATAGATCAGCGCAACACCCATTAATCCCCATGCCACCGAATAGAGCACCGTTCTTGGCCGCAGAACATGTTGCCAGACCGCGCGGGGCGCGGCCCCTGACCGCTCTGCGGTCTCATCAGATAGGGCAAGATAGTCGATCAAACCTCGGTCTTTGCCGATCTTGTCCATCACATCGTCACAAGCGTCGATACAAAGCGCACAGGTGATACACTCTAACTGTTGCCCATCTCGAATATCGATCCCCATTGGGCAGACTGCCACGCAGGCATTGCAATCGATGCAATCGCCTAATTGATCCGCACCTTCGGCCTTACGGTGTTTGCCACGCGGCTCGCCCCGCCATTCCCGATACCCAACCGTGATCGTTTCAGGGTCCATCATGGCCGCTTGGATGCGCGGCCACGGGCACATGTAGATACAGACCTGTTCGCGCATGAAGCCGCCGAAGATGAACGTCGTTGCCGTTAAAATACCGACCGATGAATACGCAACGGGATGTGCTTGAAGGGTCACAAGATCACGCGCCAGCGTTGGTGCATCTGCAAAGTAGAAGACCCAGGCACCGCCCGTTGCAACCGCGATCAACAACCAAATTGTCCATTTCGTCATCCGAAGACGGAGTTTTCGAAAAGACCAATCTGCATTCCAAAGCCGTACCCGTGCGTTGCGGTCGCCCTCGACCCAACGTTCCGTGAGTATGAAAAGATCTGTCCAAACCGTTTGCGGGCATGTGTACCCACACCAGACCCGACCAAGGGCAGAGGTAAAGAGAAAGAGGCCGATCCCTGCCATAATCAGAAGCCCCGCCACAAAGTAAAACTCGTGCGGCCAGATTTCGATCCAAAAGAAGTAGAAACGGCGGTTCGCCAAATCGAGTAATACGGCTTGGTCAGGAAGGTTTGGGCCCCTATCCCAACGGATCCATGGCGTGAGATAGTAAATCGACAGCGTGATGCCCATGATCCACCACTTCAACGTTCGAAACACTCCCTTTACACGACGCGGAAAGATGGGTTCGCGATCGGCATAGAGAGGCGTCGAAGTGCTCATCGTCATGGTCCTCTTCACTCCAAGTTACACAATTTTGGGGCCGCCTATAGGGTGGAGCGGCCCCAAAACCCCTTTGCGTGCGGGGATGTTATTCGCCACCGCCCAGGCCGTGGACATAGATGGCCACCGCGCGGACGTCTTCTTCTGAAATGCGTTGCCCCCAGGCGGGCATGACGCCAAACCGGGCATGGGTCACGGTCTCAATCAACGTGTCCCGATCGCCACCATAAAGCCAAATTGCATCTGCGATATTCGGTGCGCCAATTTCGGGGTCACCAAGACCCGCCTCACCGTGGCACGCCGCACAGTTCTCTTCGAAAATCTGTGCGCCAAGCGCATTCGCTGGCCCTCCCGCAAAAAGTGTTTCGACATGTTCTACGACCGCTACGATTTCCTCTTCGGTCAAGATTTCGCCATAGGCCGGCATCTCGGAGTAATGCGCGTCCCAGTCGGTCTCGTTCCGGATTCCGTGTCGAACCGTGTAGGCAATGCTCTCGAGCGCGCCCCCCCATAACCAATCATCGTCAAGAAGGTTCGGATACCCCACCGCCCCGGCCGCTCCGGCACCGTGACACTGACTGCAATGCGCGCGGAACACGGCTGCACCGCGCTGCGTGGAATAACGTGCGAGATCCCCACCCAAATCCAACGAGGCGAGCTCAATTTCCAGAAGCTCCTCGACGAGCGGCGCATTTTGTTCCTCATGGGCGGCGATATCCGCTGCGACTTCGGCCCGGGTGGAGTATCCAAGCAGACCGGCGGTCGCGCTGTTGATCAAGGGCCATGCGGGATAAGCAATCGTATAAATCACGCCCCAAATGCATGTCAGATAGAAAGTCCAGAGCCACCACTTGGGCAAGGGAGTGTTTAACTCCTCAATTCCGTCATAGCTGTGGCCGGTGGTCTCAATGCCTGTAACGTCGTCGACGCGTTTTTCATCATCAGACATTTTCACGCTCCTTTAGGAAATTGTTTTTGGCCTGACATTCATCACAGCTTCCCGAACACCCGATCCTGTCATCCCGAAGTGGGATACCCGCTGCATCCGAATGTTCATCACCACGACCGGGCCAAAAGGCCCAAATGCAGGCGCCCAGGAAGAACGCAAACAGGAACAACAGGGCCCAGCTGTCTGCGAATTCACGAAGGAGAGAATATGTGTCCATGTTGGCCCCCTATCTGCTCTCGGCTGGTGTGAACGTGGAAAAGTCGACCAAGGTGCCCAGCATCTGGAGATACGCAATCAATGCATCCATTTCGGTCAGTTCTGGCTGACCATCGAAGTCGCCCGTTACGGCACCGGGATAGCGCTCCAACAATCCGTCCCAATCTGCCTCTGGGTCCGCTTGCGCATTGAAATCGGCAAACGCGACTTCAATTTGCTGATCGGTATAAGGCACACCGACAAACTGATGCGTCGCCATCAAATCCGAAATCCCGTCTCCATCTAGCTCTCGCTCAAGCAAGAACGCATATTTCGGCATCACACTTTCCGGGACAACCGATTGCGGATCGATCAAATGGTCCACATGCCATGCGTTCGAGTATCTGCCGCCCACGCGTGCCAAGTCTGGTCCGGTTCGTTTTGATCCCCATTGGAACGGGTGATCATACATGCTCTCTGCGGCAAGGGAGTAATGCCCATACCGCTCGACTTCGTCGCGCATCGGCCGGATCATTTGAGAGTGACACACATAGCACCCTTCTCGGATGTATATGTCACGCCCCGCCAATTCGAGTGGGGAATAAGGGCGAACCCCTTCAACCTCTTCGATCGTATTCTCCAACCAAAAGAGCGGCGCAATTTCGACGATGCCACCCACCGTGACAACCAAAAGCGAACTCACCATCAGAAGGGTTGGACTGCGTTCCAGTATTGCGTGTTTGTCCATCAATGACATGGGGCTTACTCCGCTGGTGTGATTTGCATGACAGATTGGGTGGCAGGCTCCGCTCCCCGAATGGTGTTCCACATGTTCCAGCACATGACGAGCGCACCGGCGAGATAGAGGATCCCACCCAAGCCGCGAACCAGGTACATCGGGAACTTCGCGGATACGGTGTCGGCAAAGCTGTTCACGAGGAACCCTTGGTCGTCAACCTCGCGCCACATCAGACCTTCCATAATGCCCGTGACCCACATGGACGCCGCGTAGAGAACGATCCCAAAAGTCGCGAGCCAGAAGTGAAGGTTAATGGCCTGCATCGAATACATCTGCTGCCTGCCCCAGAGCTTTGGCACCAAGAAGTAGATGCAGGCAAAGACGATCATCCCGTTCCAACCAAGCGCACCGGAATGCACATGACCGATGGTCCAGTCGGTATAATGGCTGAGGGAGTTTACAGCACGGATCGACATCATCGGCCCTTCAAAGGTCGACATACCGTAGAACGCCAAACTGATCACAAACATCCGGATGATCGGATCGGTGCGGATCTTGTCCCAAGCGCCTTGCAACGTCATCAATCCGTTGATCATCCCACCCCAGCTGGGCATCCACAGCACAACTGAGAAAACCATGCCAAGGGTGGACGCCCAGTCCGGGAGCGCGGTGTAGTGCAAATGGTGCGGACCGGCCCAAATATAGAGGAAAATTAGCGCCCAAAAGTGCACAATCGAAAGACGGTAGCTGTAGATTGGGCGGTTGGCCTGTTTCGGCACGAAATAGTACATCATGCCAAGGAAACCCGCCGTCAGGAAGAAGCCCACCGCGTTATGGCCATACCACCATTGGGTCATCGCATCCTGAACACCGGCGAAGACCTGAACCGATTTGCTGCCCCAGATGCTCACCGGAATGCTCAGATTGTTGACGATATGGAGCATCGCAACGGTGATAATGAAGCTCAGGTAGAACCAGTTTGCGACATAGATGTGCCGCTCTTTCCTGATGAATATCGTTCCGAGGAAGACCACGAGATAGGCCACCCAGACAATGGTCAACCAGAGGTCTACATACCATTCAGGCTCGGCGTATTCCTTGGATTGAGTGATGCCGAGCAGGTACCCGGTGGCCGCGAGCACGATAAATAACTGATATCCCCAAAACACAAACCACGCGAGATTGCCGCCAAATAGCGATACCCGGCTCGTCCGCTGTACCACATAGAAAGATGTCGCAAGAAGCGCATTACCACCGAATGCAAAGATCACCGCACTCGTATGAAGCGGCCTTAGCCGCCCGAAATTCGCATAAGGTTGCGCCCATTCAAAATTGAGTGCCGGGAACGCCAGTTGAAAAGCGATCAAAACCCCAACCAAGAAACCGGCTATGCCCCAGAAAGCTGTGGCGATCACGCCTGCCCGGATCACATCGTCCTTGTACCCGGTGGGGTCAACGGCAATGCGGGCCTCTCCTGTACGGGTCAAATGCCAAATAAAAAGACCACCGGCCACGACCATCACGATGAAAGCGTGTATTCTGAACGGCAGGTCAATTCCTTGATCCGCAGCAAATGCTGCGAATACGGCAACCAAAGCGAGTGCAGCTAATTTTACGTAGTCCATAGAGCGAACCCCTCGATGCGATTAAAACGCTTGGGGAAGAGACATGTCCCCATCATGGGATATCGCTACATGTGGAGGTCGTGCGGGTCCTTGATCTATGTCAAAAACAATCCGTAATCAGAAGATGACGTCACCATCATTGTCATCCCCCGTCGCATCATGAAGCGCCGGGATATCGAGGATACTTACATTCTTACGGTCGTCAAAGGCCACAACGCCTTCTTTTCTTAAACTCGTCATTTGACGGCTAACCGTTTCGAGCGTGAGGCCCAGGAAATTTGCAATCTCCTCCCGGGTCAATGGCAATGCAACGGACGCGCCCGTAGCGGCGTGCAAGTCGCTCCGCCGCACCAACATTTCAAGAAATGTCGCAATTTTCTCACGCGCGGTTTTGCGGCCCAGCATCACCATCCAGTCGCGTGCTGCATCAAGCTCATCAAGCGCCATTTCAAGCATCCGCTGCGCGATATGAGGCGTATCAGAAATAAGTGCTTCAAAGGCTGTTCGCTCAAAGCGGCAGAGGGTTACATCCGTCGTCGCCGTCACATCAAAATCAATGGTGTTCCGTCCGGGACGACCAATGAAGTCCGACGGGAGCAGCAAACCAACCATTTGCGTACGACCATCGTCTAAGGATTTCGACAAAGACGCTATGCCGGACACAACAGTTGAAAACGCCGTCAAATCATCCCCGCGCCACATAATCGGTTGGCCCGCTTCAAAGGACTTGTAGCTTTTCATGGTCTCCAAGCGGTTAAGCTCGTCCACCTCACATCGCGCGCAAACAGCTCTGTGTCGAATTGGGCACTCAACGCATTGCACGCGGAAATCATCTTTCACCGCGTTCATAGTTTTTGATCTGTATCAATTTCTCTCTTCTGGTTTTAGCTTACACGATTAGCATGGGAAATCTACACACTTTCGAACGGTACGGCCTGTTTGACTCCCGCGTTCCGCGTTACACAAGTTATCCGCCCGCGAACCGGTTTGAAGTGGATGTGGGGCGTAGGATGCAACCCTCCTGGCTGCAGGAACTGGATCCCCGCGTGCCAGTTTCAATATACATCCACATCCCTTTTTGCCGAAGGCTGTGCTGGTTCTGCGCGTGCCGCACCCAAGGCACATCGACGTTAAAGCCGCTTCGCGACTATGTGATGGATCTCTGTGAGGAGATAAAAGCAGCGCGGGAGAAACTCCAAGAGACCGTTCCAATGGCCCGTCTACATCTTGGTGGTGGCACTCCCACCCTCTTGCCCGCTGACCTTTTGGACCATCTTCTCACAACCGTCTTTCAAACCTTCCCGACCAGTTCCGGCTTTGAATTTTCGGTGGAAGTCGACCCCACCGAAGCGCCGGATGAGGTGCTCGACTGCCTAGCGGCATGGGGTCTCCGGCGGGCGAGCATCGGCGTTCAAGATTTCGCACCGAAGGTTCAAGAAGCGATCGGGCGGCCGCAAAGCTACGAAGAAACCGAGCGCGTGGCCAAAGCATTGCGCGAGCTGGGCATTCACAGCTTGAACTTAGATCTTCTGTACGGGCTGCCCTTTCAAACCGACGCAAGTCTTCTTTCAACGCTTGCCCATGTTGTCGATCTGGATCCCGATCGGATCGCCCTTTACGGCTATGCGCATGTCCCTCGGATGTCCAAACGCCAAGCAATGATCGACACAACGCACCTTCCGGACACGCGGAAGCGATACGATCTATCCGAACGGGCTTATGACTATTTTGTCCAGAACGGCTTGACCCCCCTCGGGATTGACCATTTCGCAAAGGTCGGAGACAGCCTGGCTGAAGCCGCAACACTCGGTCAACTGCGGCGAAATTTCCAAGGATACACGGACGATCCGTGCGGCACGCTTATCGGATTTGGCGCGTCGGCCATTTCAAAATACCGAGGAGGATATGTGCAAAATGCGGTGGCGACAGGCGCCTACCGGGAGCGCATAGCCCAAAGCGGCCTTGCTGGACATAAGGGTTACGTCATGTCTGCCCTTGATACGGTTATCGCAGACATGATCGAACGATTAATGTGCGACATGGCCGTCGATCTTGAGGCCTGCATGGCCGCGCATCCGGCTCTCAGCGACGAAGTGCTCCTCCGCGCCAAAGCGCTTGTCCGCACATTCCCTGATGCCGTGACACTCGACCACTCGATGTTGATCATAAATCGAGATATGCGTTCTCTGACGCGGATCATTGCCGCGTCACTCGATAGATCGGGCCCAACATCCGACCGCTACAGCCTGGCGGTCTGAAGAGTAGTCGGCGGGTTAGGATCGACGATGTTGCAAAATGGTCAGAGCTCAACTTTGCTGGTGAGAAGCCAGCGCATTCGGACACAGCACAGATGACACAGTCGATGACAGACCTCGAGCTTTACCCGATCTCCGCATCTGATGTGAAAGAGAGCTTCCATGAGGCGCTTTCCGATTTTGCATCTGCGCCTGTCTCCGCGTTGTTTTTCGCCAGTATATTTGTTGTCTTTGGACTGGTGATTTCAAACATCACTTGGGTCACCGAAACGACCTATTGGTTGATCCTCGCCATACTCGGCTTTCCTTTGATCGGGTCCGTCGCATCCGTCGGTTTCTATGAAATCAGTCGCCTTCGGGCCGCTGGGGAAAAACCAACCGTTGCTTTGGCCTGGCGCGACGCCTGGTCAAGCCGCACCGGGCAATTGCCTTGGCTCGCCGTTATTATCATTGTCATTTTCTTATTTTGGTTCTTTCTCGGCCACATGATTTTTGCTCTTTTTCTAGGGCTTGCGCCGATGCGAAACGTCATGTCCTCGCTCGATGTCTTCACAACACCAGCGGGACTTCAGATGTTGGCCTTTGGAACGATGATCGGCGGCGGATTTTCCGTCCTCGTTTTTGGAATTTCGGTTCTTGGCATGCCAATGATTATCGACCGGGAGGTCGACTTCGTGACGGCAATGGTAAAGTCCCTGCAAGCCGTGCTGAACCAGCCGCTCATCTATCTCAGCTGGGGCGCCTTTATCGGCCTCGCGACGCTGATCTCCATGCTGCCCTTCTTTCTTGGCCTTTACGTCACAATGCCACTCTTTGGTTTCATGACGTGGCACATCTACCGCCGAGCGACCACAGGAGCGGCACCGGTTACTTAAGGGTAAGCCACACCATCGCGCCGATGAACGCGAACGTCGTGAGATTGAGCATCGTATCAAGAAGGCTGCCGACGAGCATTGCCTACCTCCTCGTCACGCAACCCGCGGATCAAACACACCATCAAAAACACAATGATAAAGACGAAAGGCAGTGCACCCAGCGCAATAAGTTTCTTCACTGCGTCTATCCCACCAGAAAGGATCATAACAACGCCAAGACCGCCAAGGAGCAGCCCCCACACCACTTTCAAGCCTGGTTTCGGCTCTGACACACCGCCCATCGCGAAGGTTGCAAGAACCACGGCCGCGCTCACAACGCTGGTGACAATGAACAAAAACCCGGCCAGCACCGTGAGCGTTGTTGTGAACTTTGGAAATGGTAGTCGGTCCAGCAATTCAAACGTGACCCGCTCCGGATCGCTTTGCGCAATTTGAAGCAAAGAGCCGTCACCCCTAAGTGCATCAAACAGCCCGATGCCCCCAAATGTGCCGAACCAAAAGATAGAGAAAATGGTGGGCGCCAGTAATACACCAATCACAAACTCCCGAATGGTGCGACCCTTTGAAATCTGGGCAATAAACACGCCCACAAAAGGCCCCCAAGCAATCCACCAGACCATATAGGTCAGCGTCCAATCCTTAAACCACTGTCCCACAGCATCATCGTAGAACGTAAATGTTTGAAAACCGCTTGGGATCACGCGCACTAAGTACTCGCCGAAGGAATTGACAACCGAATTCATCAAATACTGAGTTGGACCAAGTACGATCACGTAGATCGCAAGAGCAATCGTGATGGCCATCGCCATGTTGGAAAGACGCGACATCCCCGTTCCGAGATCGACCAACAGCGCCGGCACGTAGCAGGCAACCATCGCGACAAGGATAAGGCCCAGCATGAAGGTGGTTACACCCGAGCCACCAATCAACACGTCAATACCATCGGCCACTTGAAACACGCCCATTGCGATGGACCCACCTACACCAATAGCAATCGCCACAATGGCGAGAAAGTCCGACACCCATCCAACATAGACAGCCCATTTTTGATCTGGAAATGCCGCAGTAATCGGACCGCTCACCATCATTGCGGCGCCTCTTCGGTAGGCGAAATAGGCAATAACAAGCGCAGTCGTTCCGTAAATGGCCCAGGCATGCACACCCCAGTTTATGTTCGTTGCAACCAGGGCCTCATAGGCGGCAGTTGGCAGGGGCGCATATTGAGACGCGATCGAAAAATGAAGCATTGGCTCGGCCACCGCCCAAAACAAGAGACCAACGCCCATGCCTGCGCTGAACAACATCGCAATCCAAGATGGCGTCGAGAATTCTGGTCGATCATCATCCTTGCCCAACCTAATGGTCCCATAGGGTGAAAACGCTAGAATAAGGCAGAAGGCCAACATTGCCGAGGCCGAGAGCATCACAAACCAGCCTCGGCTTTCAAAGAACTGGTTCACAATCTCCGACGCAATCGCGACCAACCCTTCGGTATCAACTGTTCCCCAAACGCAAACCGCGAGGATCAGCACCAGCGACAATCCCAACAATAGTCTCGAACCCGTCATGCGCGCCCCCAGCAACAAAATTCAGGTCATCTGCTTGCCTAATTCCCGGCAGCTTTCGTGCAGTCGTCTTGCGAAAAGACTATGCCGAAACGTTCTTTTTTCGCAACAATTCATAGGGCGCGCCCAAGGGAGGGGCCCGGATGCAGCACGGTCCAACCGCGGGGCAACTTGACATCTGAGGCCCAAATTAAGGGGCCGAAGACTATCTTCAGGCGCTGCATTTACAAAAGAAGGCGATCCGAAATGGATCGCCTTCGCTATCTTCAAAATGGACTTCGGCCTACTGCCCTGTGTAGCACTCGGTCAATGTGCGTACGCAAATCTCTGTTGCAGCTTGCTGACTAAAGGGTCCCACACGCAGCACGGTGCGATCACCGACGCGACCATAGCGCGGGCGCACACCTTCGAGCGCATCTGGATTTCGGCTTCTCAACGTTCGCCACCTGTTTCTGGCTTCCGCGCGGGTACTGAATTCGCCGAAATAGGCGTAATACTCACCGCTTACCAGTGCGGATGCGCTGACCGTTTGCGGCTGCGTAGACTGAAGCGCCGCTTCGGTCTGTGTTGTGGGCTGAACCGCAGCGGTTGTCGTCGTTGGCTGGGCAGAGGTTGCCGCGACCGGCGCCGCTTGGGTGGAGGTGTTCACGCTATCATTTTGAAGAATGATCGCCGCGTTTTCACTCTGGAGTTCCGGCGCAGCTATCGCCGTCGAGAGCGACGCATCGTCTAGGCGAATAGCCTGCACGCGATTTCTGAGCATACGCGTCACCTTTCGCGCATCCATCGTACCGCTGACAATGCGCGGAGTGATCAGCACCAAAAGCTCGGTTCGGTCATTGGATGTCGCCGTTCTGCCAAATGCGCCACCAATGATGGGCAGATCTTTCAGCACGGGAACACCAGATTTTCCACGCTCCTTCCGCGTTTCAAACAAGCCACCCAGAGCAATTGTCTCTCCGCTGTCCACTGAGATGGATGATGATATTGTCCGCTCGGTGATCGTCGGTGTCAAAGTGTCCGCATCGGCTGCCGTGTCTGCGACATTCGATACCTCTTGTTGGATGTCGAGAACGACCGACCCGCTTGAGTTGATGCGGGGTGTCACCTCGAAGATCACACCTGTGTCCCGATACTCAATATCGTTTGTGAACACGTTGTCATCGTCGCTCGCATCGGACGAGCTGCGCGTTGCAATTGGGATCTGATCGCCAACCACAAGGCGCGCACTCTGATTGTTGAGGATCATCAGGTTTGGAGATGAAATCACATTGACTTCGGTCACATCGTCCAAGGCGTCGATCACCACCTCTGCCGGCGTCCCAAGGACGGCAGAGAAACCCGGAAGCGTTGGCGAGATCGCCTGGGTCAAACCAGACGTAAGCCCGATACTGTCGCCCCCATCTTCAAAGAAATATTGAACACCGTAGCGCAGACTATCATTCAGCGTTACTTCAACAATCGTCGCCTCCACCAAAACCTGGCGCGGAGGCACGTCGAGGCGGTGCAAAAGGCCCAAAATACGTTCATATTCTGACCGTGTTCCGTAGATCAAAAGCGTATTTGTTGCGTTTGATGCGACAATCCGTGTGCCATTAAATTCTTGGAATGGATCGGACAAGGACGCTTCCAAAGATTGAACATTTTCTTCGTCAGATGTTTCAACCTCTATGCCGAGCACCGACGAAAGTGTGGGGGCAACATCCGACGCACTCGCATATTTCATGTCATAGCTGTAAATTTGCCCGTCATTCGCGCTGTCTTGGGTCAAGCGTTGGATCCAAGTGGAGACGCTTTCAAGTGCGCTTGGCGTCTTGGTCACAGCCAGAATAGAATTGTTTTCTGGGATCACCGCAAAAACCGCAATGGGTTCGAAATTTTCGTCGGTTTCAACAATGGATTCTAAGCCATTCACGATAGACTGCGCCGACCGCCCCCGGATTGGGAAAATCCCAACAGACCGGTTGGAAAGCCAATCTACATCAAAACTGTTTATGGTCTGCTGCCACGACCTTTGGTCGGCACTTGTCCCGGCAAGCACAATAATATTACGTTGCGCATCCACGCCAACCACACCCGTTCCCGCAAACGGCTGTAGAATGGCCGCCATTTCTTGGGCGCCAATATTCGAAAGCGTAACAACCCGTATCGAATAGCCGACGGGAATGTCAGGACCCGCAGAGGCACTGACCGTCAGATCACCGGTGATCGGTGTGATGGCAAAGAGCTCTCCTCGGCGCACAAGCGCGGCGCCATTTTGCTTCAGCGCAAGCTCTAAAACCTCGATCACCGTTGTCCGGCTGATCGGTCGACTGGATCGGATATTCACCGTGCCGGTCACGCCCGGATCAATGACGTAGTTTTCATTGAGAAGTTCGCCAAGAACGGCAGCCGCCGCTTCTTCGACAGAAACCCCAACGAGGTTAAGGGACACGGTGCGCTCACCGCTGCTGTTTACAAAGTCTGTGGGTTTTACAACTGACTCACGGCCTGGGAAAATTGTACCCTCACCCGCTTCGACGGAACGAGAATCAACCACCAGCCCTTGTCGGCGCGTTGTTTGACCACCGTCACCTCCGCCACGAATGGTCTCTGCGCGCCATTTTTCCAATGGACCAAAGCCCGTTTCCGAACCTAAAAATTCTTCGCAGCCCACGAGGCCGCAAAGCGCAGCAATAATGAGAAGACGTCTCATAACCCACCTCAGATGCCGCTTTTTACTGCTCGCGGCTTTTTTCTTATTTTGTCCTTTTCCTAGCTTTAAAGTATTGACTTGTACAGATTTTTTTGAGTGCTCCAGATCACTCACCCGATTCCCTACATAATGTGGAACACGGCGTAGATAAGCGCGATATGTGCACCAAATGCGACTCCAAGCCGATTTTTGACGCGATGGCTGAACCATGTTGTCAAAATAAAATGCGTGACCAACGCGCTGATCGCGGCACCCGTTAGGGCCCAAACAACGGTTCTAACATCTGTATGAAGGCCAATGGCAGCAGCAAGGAAGACATCTCCGAGCCCCATCACCTCGTAGCCCCGCAAAGCCTGCAAAACGACTCTCGGAATGGCGAGCAAAGCCGCACCAGCCACGCTCGCTTGGAGTGCGGCTGCCAGCATATCCGAGGCAAATGCAGCGACAAACCCGGCCAGCCCGAGCCCAAGAAGCCATTCGAGCGGCAGCCAACGCCAGGCTAAATCCATGGCCGCAAGCGCGATAAGCACCACCACAACCGCGAAACCAAAAACGGCGGTCGGCCCAAAGACGTAGCCGACCCCGCCCGCACTCATGCACAGGAGGCCACCCACAATGACGGCCAGTTTCGGTGCAAGATCCCGTGCAGCATCAACGGTGCTCACACTTCTCAATATCGCACGAAAGAGCAAAAGACGCGGCCCTGTAAGCACCACAACCGCAATAAGCGCCGCCGACAGAACGTATTCTATCAAAACTGAATGCTCGTGCTGACCACTTCGTAGAGCATTTTGCCGCCGCGAAAGCTCAAACCTTGCTGGATCAAGCGCACTTGCATCGATGCTGTCGCGCCACCTTCGAGCTCGGCTTCGGCTTCTATTGTAAAGACAGGACCTTCAAGCGCCACCAACCAGAGCGACGCTGTGCCTAAGCGCGGAAGTGCGCCGCCGGTCTGCCGGATTGACATTAGGGTCGCCACATCGTTGGGGCCGAGCCCCGGCACAGCGCGTAAAACCACCTCGGGCGCGGTCAAAGGATTAACCTGGGGATCAAAATTGAAACTCGTCAAATACCGTCGCGCGATCGTCACTGTTCTAGCGTCAAGCCCGACCTCTGCTAACAGCTGAGCCAGGTCCAGTTGGCCACGGCTCTGCCGAATAGACACAACAGCCTCCGCCAAATTTGACGCATCAAACGCATCGAACCCCGCTTCGGCACCTATTGCCTCGAACACGGGGCGCAGCAACTGAACGGGTGCGGCATTGATATCAACTTTTCCATTCTCATCGCGGATCGCATAGCGCACGCGCCCTTCGGCCATTCGCAATTCCACCCAAGTCCCGTCCCGCCGCGATTTTGGCGCGCTCTCCCCAACGCGCCCCAAATCAGCCATCGCAAAGTTTATCCCGCTCCGGGCCAACTCCAATGCGCGCGCCGCCTCGATCTCCGCACGGGCGCCAAGCGCGGATTGGCGAGACTCCGAAAGGAACGCTGCTGCTCCGAGAAGCAGACCAAGCCCCATCCAAAGAACGGTGACCAAAGCGTAGCCGCGGGGCCGAGACGGTATCATCTTAGAGCGCATCGCTTATCACTCGCTCCTGGTGGTCCCAACGCGCCGACACAAGACGCGCTTGCCGTGTTCAAAACACGCGCCGTTACAATGCGTTCATTGTCCCGTTCTATCCCAATCGCGATCGGCAACCCATCGCTGGCCTGTGTCTCATAGCGCCAAATTCTTCCGGCTCCGGTCCGTGCAGGCAAAAGGTAAATCAACCGAATTGGTCTTGTAGAGGTCAATATCGTCGATACTTGCGGGGTATCGTCATCCATACGCGTATCGCGCACATCAAAATGGCGCCGCGCGCTCAAAGTATAAACACCTTCCTCGACCGTAATCCGCAGGTCTCCGACAAATCGTTCAGAGGAGCCTGTTGCGTAAGGTTCAATCATCATTTGTGCACGATCTGCCGTTCCCCGAAACCGTCCGTCTGCGCTTGCCTCGCCATCAGATGTGAGCCCGGCAGACCACGCCTGAAGCGCGCGGCGCGCCGCCATCCAATCGGCCGCTGTTTCTTCAAATGTGGCCGGTCCATCAGCCACAAGTCGCAGGCCCCAAATCCCTCCTGTGAGCATAAGGATAGTCAGGCTTGCCACACCAATGCTGACCAAGGCCTCAACCAAGGAAAATCCACGGGACCAAGACCGACGCCTCACAGCGGCACCTGCGCGTATTTAATTGATCTGAGGACCACCGGCGGGCCGCCATTTGGATCAAACACCGTGACAGCGACGAACAACAACTCCCCCGGCAATATCGGACCGAGCTCCATGTCCCCTGGTGGAACGTCACCCACCTGCACCGCCCAATCAAAACCGTTCAAAAGGCCATTATCGGAAAAGCCAGAGCGCAATGGGATATCCACACCAACGCGGTCCAACACCGTCGTCGCGATCAAAACCTGTGAAACTTGGTCATTTGCGCGTTTTTCCAACCTGGACCCAGTCGACAACGCTTCGTAAAATCCGCCGAGAACCATACCCGCAATCGCGAGCGACACCAACGCCTCAAGAAGACTGAACCCGCGCAATCGCCGCCCCAAAGTCACGACCCCACCCTTACCCGGCCAGTCAACCAGTCGAGCTCGACCAGCAGTCGTTCGGATCCTTTCGACAATTCCAACCGCAGACCTTCACTCGTCCCTGACGGCTGCAAGATCACATTTGAGCGGTCAGCAGATACCGCCACACGGCGTCCAAGCTGGTAGGTGTCCCCGTTGATGGTAAAACGACGTGCGTCCTCATCGACAAAGATCTCGACATGGCGACCGCTTTCAAGCGCGATCAGACGTGCCGTCTGAAGGGCAAGCGCCAAATCCGCGCCTTCGGATTTCAGACGCGCTCGATCACCGCCCGAGAACAACGCAATTCCCACGGTTCCCACCAAAAGAAACACCGCGAGCGCCACCAACATTTCAACTGTCGTGTATCCGCGTGAAGATTGCGTGCGCCGGGTCCGGGCCCAATATCCGCAGTTGGGACCGAACCTACCCTTTGATATCGGCATCAAGCCCAGAGCCCCCAGGCTGCCCATCCGCGCCGAGGGACATGACCCGCACCTGACCATTCTCAATAATGTACGTGTAACTCCCGCCCCATGGGTCGGTTGGGATTTGCCCATCGCGAAGATAGGGGCCATTCCAACCCGCAATACCTGCGGGATTGCTGACAAGCGCGTTCAGCCCTTCGTTTGAGTTCGGGTACCGACCTGTATCGATGAGATAGATGTCCAGTGCCGCCCGAAACTGGGATATTTGTGCTTCGGTCGTTTGTACACGGCTTGATTGGAGTTGGCGCATGGCCGCTGGCCCGACGAGACCGATCAACAGGCCCACAATCGCGACAGCAACCAACATCTCTACCAGGGATATCCCACGCGATGCGCGCGATCTCCGCCGCGGAAGTACTCGATTAGAAGGTAATCGAATTGACCGAGACAATTGCCGAAAAGAGTGCATAGAGGCTTACTCCTATCAAAAGTCCAACAATGATAATCAAGATCGGTTGCAGCAGCGTCAAAACTCTCTCAAGATCTCTGTCCGCTTGATCTTTCATGTCTTCGGCACTGCGCGCGACCATTTCCGCCAGTTCCCCAGCTTCTTCACCAATTCGGATAACCTCGATCACCTGACCAGTAAAGGCGTTGGTATCCCTTAAGGCCTCATAGAGGGGTTTACCGCCCTCAACCTCTCGTGTTGCAGTGTCTAATGCAGATTGTAGCGCGCCCGATTGGGTCGTGCGCGTCATAACCCGGAGAGCGGCACTCAAGGTCACTTCACGACCAAGCAATGCCGCCAACCCAGACAAGAACATGGTCACCCGATTTCGCCTTATGATGCTTTCGATAAAGGGCGTCCGCTCGGCCAAACCTTGCGCCACTTCTTGAAGGTGACCGCGACGCGCGAGTACGAAAATTGCGCCGCCCAACACAAACAGCCCAAACAATATCACAGGCCAAAGCGTGGCCAAAACATTGGATAACCCGAAAACCAAACGGCCAAGCGGTGGCACCAAGTCGAAGCGATCTTCAACCAATGGCCGAAACTGAGGGATGATGAAGATCATAATGAACCCCACCGATATCACCGCAAGTAAAAGCAGGAGGCTCGGATAGGCCAGGCCCGATACAATCCGGCGGTTCAGCGCCAAACGTTCCCGTAAAATATCTGCCGCAGTGGAGAGCGCCATTGCCAAGTCACCTGACTCCTCCGATCCGCGCACAAGCGCTAAGGTCGTTCCGTCTGTGATCCCTGCCCCGGATAAGACCTCCGAAAACGGGATACCTTCTCTCAAGCGCGTTCTCATATCCGCAGCCTTGTCGGCGATCACGCTTTCTTCGCCTTCGGCCATAATGCCGAGGGCCCGGTCCAGGGTTATCTTGCGCCCCATCAGCACAGACAGGCGCGCGATCATATCCGCGACGAGCTTATTGGTGAGTTTTCCGGAACTCGGCAGTTGGAAAAGGGTCGCGTTCGACGGCGCGCTCAAGTCCGCCGATTGAATTTCCGCAGCCACAGGAAACAATCCCTGCTTACGCAATTTGTCGATGACTTCCTGCTTGCTACGGGCGGAAATCGATCCTGATTTTTTAGCCCCAAACGCATCTCTTGCAACAAAGCGAAAGCTCTGTAGCTTTCCGGAAATCGCCTGGTCACTCACCGTCATTGAAACTCTTGCACCCCAAACACGCGAACAACTTCAGAAAGAGTTGTCTCGCCACGCGATACCATTTTCAAACCTTGCTGTGACATCGTTTCGTGACTGACCTGCTCGCCCTCTGCAATTTGGCGCGCTTCCTCACCGTCGAGCGCTTCGAACAGGGCGACGCGGCCCGCATAGCCTGTATGGTTGCACTTTGCGCAGCCCACTTCTTTTTTTATCACCCATTCTTCCAAAGGTTTTGCGCCAGGCAACGCGCCGGCCAAACGGCGAAAGACCATTTCGTTCTGACTGTTTGGGGGAAGTGATTCGTTTGCTGCACAATGTGGACAGAGTTTTCTGATCAATCTCTGCGCACCGACCATTCGCACGACGGAATACAAAAGATAGTCGGGAACACCCATGTCACGCAGGCGAACAATGGCTTCGGACGATTTGTTCGTGTGGAGCGAAGACAGCACCAGATGACCGGTCAAAGCGGCACGGATTGCGAGCTCTGCTGTTTCTGCATCTCGGATCTCGCCCACCATCAAAACATCAGGGTCATGTCGCAAGACCGATCGCAGGGCATTTGCGAACCCCCACCCAAGATCATGGTTCACTTCGATCTGGACCAGGCCCTCGGTGCGCACCTCGACCGGGTTTTCGATGGTGATGATCTTCCGCCCGGCTGTATTGATCTCGCTGAGCGCTGCATGCAGTGTCGTTGTTTTCCCAGATCCCGTCGGACCGGTCATCAAGATCAACCCATTTGGCGCTGTCAACGCCGTCTTAAGGCGTTCCTCTACATCTCTAGGGAGCGCCAAACTGCTCAACTTACTGAGCCGTTCGGAGTTGTCGAGAAGGCGAAGCACGAGCGCCTCTCCATGGAGGCTGGGTGTGGATGCGACACGAATATCTATGGATCGGCCTGCCATTCGGTACCGAATACGTCCGTCCTGGGGCAGACGACGCTCGCTGATATCCATGTCTCCGAGAATTTTGATCCGGCTTACCACACCTTCATAATGCCGTTTTTCGGGCGGACTCGTTGTTTCCAAAATGCCATCAACCCTAAGGCGAACGCGGGGTGTATTTTCGAGGACTTCCAGATGGATGTCCGTGGCTCCCATTTCGACCGCGCGGGCGAACAAGCCCTCTAAGTATTTGATTGTAGGGGCATTATTCGCAAGGTCCCGCAACCGCTCTGCATTGATGTCACCCGTTGCGATTGCGCCGGTGTCAGCTGTCTCATCCTCTGCCGTTCTTGAAAAAACCGCCTCGATCGTCCGGTCCGTCGCAACGCAGAGCTCAAGCGTGGTCCCAAACAGCATCTTGAGCGCACGCTTGACTTCTAGGTTATATGGATCGGCAACCGCCAGACACGACCGTGTCGGCTCGATTTGAATAGGCGCCACCCCATTTCGCCGCATGTAGTCGACCGACAACCGTTCGTCGGTCGGCAGCGGCACCGGAAAATCGCTTTCTTCAACGAGACGCATTGCCAACTCTTCAGATGCCGCCCGTGCCCATTCAGCTTGAGAAAAAATACCCAATCGATCTAAGACGACGCGTACCGGTTGATCGGTCGATTTCGACACGTCTTTTATGCGTGCAATTTCCTCAGAAGAAATCTTGTCCCGCGACAGCAATTCTTTGGGAAATCCCATACTGCTATCGGAAGTATTACGATCAGCGAATCCCATAGCCACCCGAACCCATGTTTACTTCATTACTTCACTATCCATAGAAACGTAGGGCGATCTCGATCAATATGCCACACCATTTCGCAGTTCCGACGTTTCTTGTATCAACAAAGATGTACTTTCGAATTACTTGTTATTTTAGAACAGTTTATTCGACAGCAATCAGCAAGAATGCTGACTTAATTCTTTGCTAAAGTTGCTTTTCGTGCTAAGATTGTGACGAAATCATGGCGTAGTGGGTCTTATGCCAGTCCAATTGGTGATGTTAGAACTGAATATGGCGGCCGCAATGGTGTCGCTACTAAAAGGGGTAGGTTAATGAATTTTCTGTCCGGTCGTGGAATTTTACTCTTTTCCTCCGCACTTCTGACCGTTGGCGCAGGCTTCGCTATCGGGTCCGAAATGTCGGGTGATAACACCGAAGAGCTCGAACAAGTTGCATCAGTAACATCGCCCACCACAATGGCCGTCGAAGTTGATGAAGAAGGCATTCCTATAAATCCGATCGAAGCAGATCAACTTTTGTCTCCTGCAGGAACGTATCTCAAGTTCGTTGCGCAAACCGCGGGGACATTTGTTGTGACCGCTCCCAGTGAGCCTGGCGGACAAATTTTGATCGATGGTGATGTCGTCGTCGACGCGTCCGGTTTGTCAGCGGAGGATGCGGATCCGCTCGTGCCATTCAAGTCCTTTGTTGCGCTGACGGCTGGTGACCATATTATTGAGCTCCTTGGGCCGTATCAGTCGGGCAAATTTGCAGCTCAAATTACGATCGGCCAAGTTGGCGGACAAAGCACGCCGCTGGCATACGCTGCAACGGCTGTCGAATCTCCAGAGGCTCGGCAACTGATCGCAAGCCTCACGGGGCGCATTCCGACAGAGGGTGTACAAGGACAACAGGGTTTATTCCCCCTTGGCGCAGGCCGCGTGCCATTCACAATCGGTGGTAGCAGCAGCACAGTATCAAGAACGAACGCCGCTGCGGCGGGCGCAAATAGCGGATCAAGTGACGGGTCATCAACGATGCCTGGTGCTGCTGCGATGCAAATGGCCGCCGCCACGCAGCAAGGATCGGGAGGTTCAACAACCACAAGCGGTTCGGGAACGTCAACCGGGTCAGGCTCATCAGGGGGCAGCGACAACGTTGTTGTAACGCCACCGGCCAACGCACCTGGCACACCAGGGAATGGGTCGCAAAACCCCACCACGCCAGCCCCGGTAACACCAGTAACCCCGATCGTAGTTGATCCGACCGCAGCGACCGCAAGCCCGCTCACACCTCCAACAGGTGTTCAAATTACCCAAGCGGTTCAGCTTACCTCTGCAGGTTCTGAAGAAGGTATTGTCGCAAATTCAGGATCAACTCTGTTTGGTCAAGTCCAAGACCCCCAGGCCTTTGACATTGTAAACGCTACGATTGCGCCTTCAGGTCGGACTGCCACAGTAGATGTGGGCGCGACCAACGGTCAATTCGCCGTTCGCCTGTTTACGGAAGATTTCGATGGCCAGAGCAATATTCAGGTCACGCTCAGCGCAGCAAATAGCACAAATACCGAGGTTGAATCGTTGCCCGTTACATATGCGTTTACGGGCCAAACTCCAACAGATGGGCTGGCCCAAGCGCTTGGTCGCCTCACCTTTGGCGCAACACCAGAACTCTACGCCCGCGTTCAGGCGATCGGGTTCGAGGCGTTCGTTAACGAACAGCTCAACCCAGACGCGATCAACGACAACGCGTTTGAGGGTCAAAACCCACAACAACTCTACTATTCAGAAGACAACAATCAAAACCAAACGTTCCGGTCTTTGAACGAACTTCAGATTGCCTATGCAGCGTTTACGCAAAAGCAGCTGAACGAAGTGATGGCAAACTTCTGGTTCAACCACTTTCACGCGTCGCCTAAGAGTAATCGAAAATACCAGCAGGTGCTGGTTGATCGGAACGCCTTCCGCGATCTCGCTCTGACCAATTTCGACACTCTGCTTCAGTACAGCGCGAAAAGCCCGCTGATGTCAGAGTTCTTGGACAATGATGACAGCCGCGCCGGAAACTTAAACGAAAACTACGCCCGCGAACTCTTGGAACTGCATACCGTCGGCGTTGACGGTGGGTACGGCGATGAAGACATTATTGAAGTCGCACGGGTCTTCACGGGATGGCGGTATCGGCAAACAAACGAAGCTTCGCCAAACGACGCGCAGCCAACATGGGAGTTCGAGTTTCAAAGCAATCGCCATGACGACGGCACGAAAACCATTGCCTTTATAAACGAGGTTGTCGGCGGCGGACAGGCAGAGGGTGAGCGGTTGCTCTCCATCCTTGCCCAACTCCCACAAACCAGAGATTACGTCTGTGGCAAACTCGTCGGTTATTTGGTCTCCGATACGCCCGTGCCCAGCATGCAAGCGAATTGTGCAGCAGCTTGGGAAGCAACAAATGGGGATGTAAAGGAGATCCTTCGGTCCATCATTTTAGATACCAACTACATTACAAATGCGGACATCAAACGAAACAAGATCAAAACACCGTTTGAATATGCGGTGTCTGCGGTGCGCGTTTTGGGCGTTGTTCCTGATTTCAGCGATGACAACTACCTTGATGATTTCCGGCAAGTGATGGAGGACGCGGGTTTTAACCCTATGTTCTATCCGGTGCCGACAGGGCTGGCCGAGGTCGGTGACGCCTGGTTGGGCAGTGCGTCTGTTCAGATGGCCTTCGAACGTATGTCGGACGTTGTTCAAAACTCCGATGATTTCGGTATCGATACATTGTCAGAGGTTCGTGATGCTGGCCTGGAAACCGCCGAGGAAGTGGCAGCATACTTGTTGGCACTCGCCACGGCCGACCATTATTCGCTCCAAGAATTTAATACCCTTGTTGCGGTACTAAAGGGCGAAGATGGGATCTTTGAACCGCAGATTGCTGACGAAACAGATGCGCTGGTCAAAGCCAAGGGTCTCTTGGTTGTGATGCCAAACTTCCAAGTACAGTAGCCATTAATCAAACTTTCGACGGAAAGAGTGTAGAGTTATGACAACACGAAGAGAATTCATAAAAGGGTCAACAATGCTCAGCGCGGCTGCCGCAGCCGCAGGCGTAGTCGGGGCTCCGCAGTTTTCCTTTGGGCAATCCACCGGTGGAAAAACGTTTATCAAAATATTCATGCGTGGTGGCGCTGACGGGCTTCACCTTCTTCCAGCAGTCGGCGATCCCGACCTTGTAAACGGATATTATGGCATTCGGCCAACTATTGCGATTGAACCACCAAGTGGCGACGCGAATTCTGCAATCCAGTTGGAAGAAGGGGCCTTTCGTGGTTTGAACCCGAATTTGGAACTGTTGATGCCAATTTGGGAAAGCGGCAATATGATGTTCGCACCTGCGGCAGCGTTAAAGCAAGGCAACCGTTCCCATTTCGACTGTCAGAGATGGATTGGATTAGGTGATCGTCGAAATGATCTCGATGGATATCTCAACCGTTACCTGCAAAACGCAGCGGTAAGTACGCACCAGTTCAGTGGTATTGTCGCGGGAAAAAATTCGGTTCCCGCAGAAATGATTGGGGACCGTTTGGTCCCAGCCGTTTCGTCTGCCGAAGGTTTTGACATCACGAACAATGATTTCTGTTCCGGTGGTGGCTGCGCGGATAACCAGCTGACGGAGTATATGCGGGAGATTTCTTCGCATGATGTAGAACTGTCTTTCGGGGAGAGTTCCGCAAAAGAGAGCCAAATGGTTATGCTTGAGGCGATTGCCGAAATTCAAGCGGCTGCAACAGATACCGAAACCAATTTCGACCCCCCCCTCGGATACTCTGGCTCTGATCTCGGCAGAGGCCTTAAACTTATCTCGCAACTGTTGAAGGCGAATGTGCCGGTCGAAGTTGCTGCGCTTGATTGGAATATCGGGTGGGACACACATAGTAACCAAATCGAAGTGGACTCCGCCAATCCGATTGTCGATCCAGGCAAACGGTATCACCAACGCTTGGTCCAGGGGGCGACGGATTTTCTGACCTTCTACACGGATATGCAAGCAGAAGGGATGATGTCCGACATTGTCGTATTGGTGGGATCAGAATTCGGAAGAACGGCTATTGAGAACGGCTCCAATGGGACCGACCACGGGCGCGGCGGTGCATGGTTCGCCTTTGGCGGCCCAACAAGCTATGGCTTTGCGCGCGACATTGAATCCGTGAACGAGCAAGGGCGCGGCGGACGGAATTCCGTTCCAGAAGTGGTAGACTACAAAGACATTGTTGCCGAGATCATGGTCAACCATCTTGGAATGTCCAATGGACTGGTCTCCACGATTTTCCCTGGTCATACCTTCTCGGACGAACAACTTTTCCGCGGCATGATCAGTTGAGCTAGCACTCACTTGAGTTACCTAGTACGGGGTCGTCTATAAAATGACGAAAACTCAGGATGAGCAGTTAAAGTGGACACACCGAAGATCGCAGCCTCCGCTTCGATAAATCCGCGTCTTATTGTGACGCGGATGGTTAATCTTGTCGTCCAGGGATTTGATGAGCTGACACTCCATTCGGACGTGTCCTCTAACACGTCGGGGATTAAAATCGCGGTGTCAGAGGACAACGCTCAAATCATTGGTGTCGGCCTTACAAAACCGGACCTTTTGAACGCGAATAAGACAATCTCAGACAAGGGCGCGAAGCTCCTGAAGGGGAAATTGGTCGAACTTATGCTGTCTAGCGAAAGCTCTATCGATTTGGAGTTCAATCTCCCAAGCTCGCCGGTGAAAGACCTAAAAGGCATGATAGAGGCCGAGATACTGTACCGATCCCCATTTGGAGACGGTCAAAGCTATAGCATTTGGGAGGCTGAAGAGACCGAAACCGGCGCCTGGGACATTCGCGCCGCTGTGACACTGCGATCAACGCTCACGCCTGTATTGGAAGCGCTGAAATTTGCAGGCGCTAAAGTCACGAGCGTAAGACGGGCACCCGAGGAAAACATGCCAGGTTACCTCGCACGCCCGCTCTGGGCGGTTACCGCCCCACAAAGGTCGTTCGACCCGCTTATCTCACTCATCCCCAAGACGATGCTCGCACCCGTCGCGGCGGGCGTTCTTTTAGTGATTTCCACGTTTCTTGTGCATGTCCAAACCGGCCTGGCACTATCACGCCTGGAAAACCAAGCATCTGGAAGCCGTGCAGAATTGGCCGTCGCCGCGCGCGCTGCCCAATCACAACGGGAGATATACCTTCTTGAGAAGGGCTCGCTCCAACGCCTGATGTTGCCCGGCATGCTCACGGACGCGCTGCCAGATGACGTCTGGCTCCAACAGATTGATATCGATTCTCAGGTCATGACGGTCAGCGGTTTTGGGCCCTCTGGCGCAGATGTCACACGCATACTCTCCGGCTTCTCCGGCTTGGTAGAAGTCGGATTTGCGTCGCCTTTGACACGAGATAACACCCAAAATATCGAACGCTTTCGCATCGGTGCTGAGTTGCGCGCGGAAGAATTTACGGTCGCAAAATGAGTGAGATACGCATCCATTCCAATGTCACGCCGCGAGAGGCATTCATGTTCGCGGTGGCCGCGGGGGGCGCGATTATCGCCGTACTCACGCTCATGATGCTGGTGGCCATTCACAACAAACGCGTTGCAATGTCTGAACTTCGAAGTGTCATTGCTCAAGTCGACAACCGTAGAGATCAATCGCCTTCCGGGCTTGATCAAGGTCGGCTCTATGTTGGGGATACCCCCCAATTGGCGCAGGTGGCGTTGCAAACGGATATTCAAAAGTTGGCGGAACGGTTCGAGATTGGAATTGATGTCGTCCGAGCCGATACGATCGAACAAGTCGGCCCTTTCATCCAGCTGGGCCTTGTCTTTACCGGCGCTATCCCAGAGGCAAGCGTCGGCCCATTTTTTGAGGCACTCGGCAATCAAGAACGCCTCATCGTTGTTGACCAGATCTCTCTACGGCCAGCGCGTTTATCCCGTAGCGAAGCAACCCAACGACGGATTGCCTTCCAACTGAAATTGTTTGGATATTACCGATGATCGATCGCTTCCCGACACTCAACGACAAAGTCAGCGCGGGGGTCGCCGCGGTGATTGCCATCATCATTCTGCTTTTGTGGTTTCCAATTGGGATTTACCGCACATCGAACGCCGGTTCGACCGAGTTCGCGAGCCGCGAGTTGGACACCTACCGCGACAAGCTGGGCGACCTTTCTCCAATTGTCACAAATCGTCCAATCTTTGACCGCAGCCGCCGACCGCTACAGGCACCCGAAGCACCCCAAGCGGCTGTAATTACCCTACAATTGGTCGGTGTTCTTACGGATGGGAATGAACGCACGGCGCTCGTACGCCTATCGAATTCACAAGCATTACACCGATTGAAGGATGGTGATACGATCCAAGATTGGACCGTGCGGCGAATAAACGAACAAGACATCGTGGTCAAAAAGCGTGGCGAAGCGGCCCAAACAATCGGAATGTCAAACTAGCCCCTGCCCCCTTGTCATCGCCAGCGACGCATGTTCACCCAGAATGTGCAATTCCTCATATCGAAGGGCGTTTGAACCATGTAATGCTTGGCAAATGGCGGACAGACAGGGATTCGAACCCTGGAGACGGTTCCCCGCCTACACGCGTTCCAGGCGTGCGCCTTCGACCACTCGGCCACCTGTCCGTAGCGCGCCTGTTATCCTTCGAGGCTGAGTTTCGCAAGCCATTATGACTTAGGACAGGTTGGCAATAGGAATTAATTCATTTCGGCGGCGTTGGTCATGACACGTGCGAAATTTGGGGTTCGAAACCGATGCGATTTACCCCTCAGCGGGATTTCAATTCCCAGCTTCAAAGTTGTCAAAACCGCTTGTTCCATCCCGTCTGCAAACTCTTCCATTACATTGAGGTAATCAAACTCTGCAGCAGCAAACCAAGATAAATTGGAATTTTGAAACGGGGCCGAATATCCAACGCTCAACTGGCCCCAATCATAAGTTGGATCGGGATCGGCTACATAGGGCCGAATATTTGCATCCCCCCGGGCCAGCATAAGTCCACCCTCGAACCGGCCATTCCAGAGATCTTTTTGCACCGCGACTTTTGCAAAAAATAGGTTCTCCATACCGTCCTGTTCATTTTCGCTTTGCGGGCTTGTTGTATCATTCAGCCCACGCGTTTCGACAAACTGCATATATCCGGCCTGGATCATCCAGTCCTTCAGGAGAAGCTCTGCCCCCCCAAACACGGTATCGGGTTGGCGCCCAATGCCTTGCCCCTCTGACTGGCTTTGAAATGCACGGGCAAATCCAGCAAAAACACCCCAATCAAACTCAGCTGGGTTGGTGTTGATATAGTGAACACCCAAACTGCCAAACTCCGCAGGTTCTTCATCAGAACTCAAATCTGTAGAACGGTTTAAGGCCGTCTCTTTGTGGTAGTCATAAATAAGGTCGAACTTCAGGATATGTGTGTCCGCAAAAGAATATTCTAATCCGGCATACCCGCTAAACCCCGGCTTAAACCCCGAACAGTAATCATTATCATTAACTGGGTTTTCGCAGTCCCTATTGGCGTCCATCGTATAACGATTAATGGGGTCAATCGCATAAGCAGACAAGGACAGCTCCGCCGCCTTAAACTCCAAGGCTTGCACCGGTGTGGTTGCAATCCATAACGCCAACACGGGCATCCATTTGATCATGTCAATTCCCCCTAGGGACGTTTGATTGACCGAATGGACCCCTCCTATTGATCAGGCAAAAAACCCCTAGCCACCCTCATTAGACCGGGTACACCAAATTTTAATAAATTTCAAATCAACCGGTTCTTCCGGAAATCTCTGCGAGATTTTTGATCGTCACGTCTCGCTGATCAAATGGAATTTCGATGCCCTCGGCTTTGAATCGCCTCGCGATCTCAAAATTCATTTCCGATTTCACAGTGAGCATCCAGTTCACATCGCGAATAATGGCCCGGATCTCAAAATCCATACTGCTGGCACCGAACCCTTGAAATACGATCGACGGGGCCGGGTTGAGAAGCACCCTCGGATGCGCCTCTGCAATCTCACGCAGGATCTGTTCAACTTGCTTCGGATCGCTGTCATAGCCAACGCCAACGGGAACAATGACGCGCCCGACAAGTGTCCGATGGGTAAAGTTGGTCATCGTCCCCGTGACGAGGTCCGCGTTAGGAACAATCACCGTAGATCGATCAAATGTTTCGATCTCTGTCGAGCGGACCGAGATGTTCCGGACATAGCCCTGGTATCCGTTCACTTCGATCCAATCACCTTCCTTAATCGGCCGCTCAATCAGCAGGATGATCCCGGAAATAAAGTTGGAGACAATGTTCTGCAGGCCAAAACCGATACCAACCGATAAGGCACCGGCGACAATCGCAAGGCCAGACAAATCAAGGCCCGTCGTTGTCACGGCGATCAACCCTGACAAAAATATACCGATATATCCGGTGCCTGCGACAAGGGCATATTGCGCGCCACTGTCCAGGCGCGTGTTTGGAAGAACGGTCTTACGAAGCGTGCTCTGGATCGCGCGCGTAATCGTATAGCCGATCATAAATACTACGATCAGTGTCAATACATCGGCCAAAGTGACCCGCGTCGCCCCAAGCGAAAAACCTTGTTGGAGACGGGCCCAAAAATCTGCGAGATCTGTCCACCGCGCGCCCCAGATCAACGTAAAGATAGGTGTCGCGACCAGAATGATCACAGCGCCCAAAGCGAACCTCAGAAGCACCCCGGTATTTTTCTCCGGCGTATCGTCATCAAGCCGGACCGCAGCATTTTCGAACCGGGCGGAAAGCTGTCCAAGAATTCGAAAGGTCACAACACAAAATGACGCAAGTCCAAAACTCAAGAGAAGCGCACTCGTCAAAAAATACGTTGCTTGGGTGTAACCAACTGCGGCCAAGATCGGGGACGCAAGCGCACAAATCGCTAAAAGCGCCCGCAGATAGGGCAAACTCCGTGAGGCTGGGTTTTCTTGCGGGATGAGGGCATTCGACAACCAGCGCCCGGGCCGAACCAAGTACCAGATCGCCGCCAAACCGACAGAGAAGGCAACGATAATCGGAAAGCGCATCACCGCAACAGCCGCCTCTGACCATTCAGAGGCATCTGATACGCGCGTCAAAATCGTGCCGAGGCCAAGTGCAATGCCCATTACAAATGTTAAGATTTGAACTCGTTGGGGGTCTTTCACATCCTCTTCTGCGCGTACGAGTTCCATCCGCAGAACCCACCCGAGCCACGCGCTTGCGGCGAAACAGAACCCTGCCAACGGCAACGTCTCGAGCAATTGCGTACCCCGAAAGCCGAAAATGCCAGAGGTTTCGAGCGCATAGACACCCACCGTAATCCCGACCACAGGAACCATCAGCGCAAAGGCCGACTGCGCCAAGACACCCCAGGCTTGTTGGCGGCCCGTGAGACGCGCTCGCCAGCGATCGGCCCAATTTCGAAGCGCTTGCCATGGCCAAAGAGCAAGAAGCGACAGCGCCAACAACGTGACCGTCACGGGCAATCTGTCCAAGGTCAATTGGCGCGACGCTGGGGCCGATCGCAGGTCTCTGAATTCACGAACGATCGCGCCGAAATACTCGCGATGGGTTGAAATGGCCGTTGTCCAGTTTTCCGCCACGGCAGGGCTTGGTCCAAGCGAGACCAACGCATCAGTTTGGCGCGCCCTAATCAAACCATCGATTTCGTTGATCAATCCGTTGGCGCGTTCGAACGCCGCAACAGCTTGCAGTACCGGTGGCTCGGCGGCATCCAGTTGCGCGACAATTTCGGCGCGCCGGGCGGCGGTTTCTGTCGGTTCTGCGCTGCCATCGTCGGGAACAGGTCCAAGCCCATCCAACTGTGCTTGTACCGTCGACAGCCGGGCCGAACGCCGCTCCCGCGCGGCTTCGGCCGCATCTCGCCAACTCACCAATTCGCGGCGAAGGGTTGTCAGCGCGTCATCGGATGCGCGTGCATTTTCAAGAACGGAGCGCGCGCGGTCCGCGACCTCTGTAAACGCATCAACATCGAACGTCTCTGTTGACTGCGCAAAAGCCGATTGAGCAACGAAGAGAACCGCGAGGGCTAATCTGAACAGTCGGCTCACAGCGCTGCCTTACTCAAAAACGGGTGGCAGCTCCCGCGGCGTTGCCGCCAACCATTCGGGCACTGGCAAGCCGAGTGATTTCAGATATGTCGGATTGTAAACCTTTGACTGATACCGGCTCCCGTAGTCACAAAGGATGGTCACAATCGTATGGCCCGGTCCGAGTTCCTTTGCCATTCTGATCGCACCCGCGATGTTGATGCCAGTCGATCCCCCCATGCAAATCCCCTCATCCCGCAGAAGATCGAAAACGATCGGCAACGCTTCCTGGTCAGGGACTTGAAACGCCATATCAACATTCAGTCCCTCCAAGTTCTTGGTAATCCGACCTTGGCCAATACCTTCGGTGATGGAACTTCCCTCTGACTTCAGTTCGCCGGTCGTATAATAGCTGTAAAGGGCAGCACCCATGGGATCCGCAATGCCAATTTTCACATCCTTGTTGCGCGCACGAAGACCCTCGGCGACACCTGCCAATGTTCCACCCGATCCCACCGCGCAAATAAAGCCATCGACTTTGCCGTCGGTTTGCTCCCAAACTTCTGGTGCGGTCGTGTCAATATGCGCCTGTCGGTTTGCAACATTGTCAAACTGGTTGGCCCAAATCGCGCCATTTGGCTCTGTCTTGGCCAATCTCATGGCAAGACGTTCCGAATACCGCACGTAATTGTTTGGGTCGCGGTACGGTTTTGCTGGCACCTGAACAAGTTCCGCGCCGGTCAGGGTGATCATGTCCTTTTTTTCTTGGCTTTGCGTCTCTGGGATAACGATCACGGTTCGAAACCCGAGCGCATTGCCCACTAGGGCTAGACCAATTCCCGTATTGCCGGCCGTTCCTTCAACAATCACCCCACCGGGGCTCAGAGAACCGTCGGCAACCGCCTGATTAATAATTGACAATGCCGCCCGATCTTTAACCGATTGGCCTGGGTTCAAGAACTCCGCCTTGCCATAAATTTCACACCCAGTTAACTCAGACGCCTTCCGCAATTTTATGAGAGGGGTGTTCCCCACCGCGTGTGGAATATCAGCATATCGGTTCATCGGCTGGTCTCTTTCGTATTTAAACCGTCTCTATGAGGAGCGGAGGGCAGTCTCAACCCGCTCTATCTCCAATAGTAGTTCACCAGGCCGACAATCCGCCCGGCGAACAGGCCACCTACACCGCAGACGAACAAAATAGGAGGTTCGAGAAACTCGCGAAAGAAACGAATGATATGGGTCATCATCCTCCCAGGAATGATTTCAGGGCTATCGAAACTCGCGGCTGTCAAATTGTCGTAGGTAAATAAGGTGCTTTGCCAAATCACACAGAGAAGGAACAAACTAATTCCAGCAAAAAGACCTTTGCCGAAACTCTTACCGCGCCCGTCGCCTGGATCTTTTCCCAAGATTCTCCAGCCGAGCCAGAGCCCGCAAACGGTACAGCCGAGCCAGAACATAATGCCGAATTGCTCGTTAAGCTCAGAGTAGTTCCGAGTATAAATCAACGCCACAATATACCCGAGCGGGGCCATTAGGATTGCAGCCACCAACCGCGATGCCGTCCAAAGCTCGGTGCCCTGGGTTATCTTGGTGGTGATCTTCAGCATATGGGGCGGCGCAGGGTCACCTGGGTGACATCTGTTGTTCCGTATTCGAAACCCGAAGCGCAGGAGGTCAGGTAATAATCCCACATCCGCTTGAACCGATCATCAAAGCCCATCTCGGTTATGGTATCCCATTTCTCGTTGAACGTGTCGAACCATCTGCGCAGCGTCAGCGAATAGCTTTTCCCAAATTCGATAGACCCCTGGAACTCCAACCCAGCGCGAATAACTTCTTCGCGTAATATTGACGGGCTGGGCAACATACCGCCTGGGAAAATATGTTTCTGAATAAAATCGACTGTCTTTCGGTAGCGAGGGAAAATGTCGTCAGCAACGGTGATAATTTGCAACGTCGCCTGCTTGCCGGGCTTCAGACGATCTCTGACCGCATTGAAATACGTTGGCCAATACTTTTCGCCAACGGCCTCAAACATTTCAATCGACGCGATCCCGTCGTAACTGCCGGTATCGTCGCGGTAATCTCGCATAACAATCTCGACTTGCTTGTCCAAACCTTTGCGCTTCATCCGTTCGGTCGCGTAATCATGCTGTTGTTGCGAAATTGTAAGACAGGTGATGCGGGCCCCACGGGTGCCCGCCGCATATTCGGCGAAGCCGCCCCATCCACAACCGATCTCCAGAATGTGATCCCCGCTCTTCATCTCCATTTGATCACAAATTGATGCGTATTTTTGGATTTGGGCCTTTGAAAGATCTTCCTGTCCTGTTTTGAATAAGGCCGAAGAATATGTCATCGTTTCATCAAGCCATTTGGAATAGAAGTCATTCCCAAGGTCGTAGTGATACGAGATATTCTTCCGAGCTTGGCGTCTGGAATTTGAGTTCATCCAATGACGTAACTTCTCAAACAACTTGACAACACCGCCACCCGGGAAAGCGACAACAAGCTCCTCGTGATTGTCATGAACAACATCCATAAAGGCTTGTAGGTCGGGCGTGCTCCACCACCCTTCAAGATAGGCATCCGAGAAACCAACATCGCCATCGCGCACTAAACGGGAAAACACGTCAACATTGTGAACATCAAATCGCGCTGTCTGACCCGGTTGTGGTCCAGACGCAGAAAACACGCGTCCGTCCGGTAAGCTGATTTCCATCGCTCCAGCGCGCAATCCTTTGATCGTCCCAAAGGCTGCGGTAAAGTACCTTGGTAGGTTTTGTTGACCCTTTGTTGTTGTCAGCATCGACATCGATACCTCCTTCTTCTGCACGAATAAATCAAACCCCGTCGCGCCTGTCCAAAACTTTATACCGTTGGCTCTTTGAAGGCGTGATATGCGTCAAGCGCACGCTGCCGCCCCCGTTTGAGATCGACATGCGGTAGCTTTCGATAGCGCGCCGGGTTCAGCCGCCAAGAAACAGGTACGGCATCGTAGAATTTCTGCGCCAAGGGCCCACAAGTCCCATCGACACCTGGCAAAAACATGGTGCGATAGACCCCATTTTTATCGAATTTCTCCGCCTGAGTGTCTGCATTGAATATACGGAAATACGGCGCCGCGTCAGGGCCGCTTCCGGCCACCCACTGCCATCCCAGCGCGTTCGAGGCCGGATCCCAATCGATCAAGCAGTCTTCAAACCAACGCAGACCGACACGCCAATCCGTCATCAAATTCTTCGTAAGATAAGATCCAACAATCATGCGCACTCGATTATGCATATATCCGGTGACATAAAGCTCGCGCATACCGGCATCAACGATTTCAACCCCCGTTTCGCCGCGCGTCCACGCCGTTGCCTCTTCACTGTCCCCAACCTCCCAAGGGAAAGACTGCCATTCGGGTCGCCAACTGTCGGTTACGATATGCGGCGTGTGGTAGAGCAAATGATACGCAAACTCGCGCCATACCAGCTCTTTTGCAAACGTCTCGGCGCCCGGAGCGCCGCGCCTCAACCCATCCTGTGCAGAGTGCCACACCACGCGGGGGCTGATCTCTCCATAGGTTAAATTCTCCGATAGGCGCGACGTCCCCGGTGTCGCTGGAAAATTGCGCAACTTTGCATAGTCATCGATCCTACCACGAAGGAACGCAGAAAGACGCTTTGCAGCGGCGTCCTCTCCAACGATCACATGATCCGCGACAATCCCAGCCCCCCGGTTCATCCGCGCACCCAAACCCCATCCAGCAATCTCATCGCTCTCGGGCCAATCGGCGGGTGCAGCAATAGTGTTAGGCGCTGGGAGAGGGGCGGCCAACTCGGCATGGGCCACGGCCCGCCAGAAGGGCGAATAGACCTTGTAAAACCCGCCTGTCTTCGTCTCGATGGTCCACGGCTCAAAGAGGACATGCCCCTTGAAACTCTTGGCCTCGATACCGTCGTCCAAAAGCCCAGATTTAACAGCCTTGTCGCGCGCAATCGATTGGGGATCGTACGCACGGGACCAATAAACCGCCGCCGCCCCCGTTTCCGCGACAAACTCCCGCAAAACCGATAATGCGGGCCCCTTTCGAAGGATTAGCTTGGACCCCTTCGCCGAAAGCGTTTTGGCAAAGTCTTCAACACCAAGCCCGAGCCGCCACTGAGGCGCTGCTCCCAAACCCTCGACGATATCATCGCATATGAAGACAGGAATTACCGGTGCGCCCGCGGCACAGGCCTCGTTCAGCGCCTCATGATCAGCGAGACGAAGGTCCCGTCGAAACCAAAGAAGGATGGGTCGTTTCATATGTGTCTTTTTTCCCCTCCGGGAACTAGGTCACGCATTCACATCGACAACAACGCGGCCCTTCACTTTGCCTGCAAGAATGTCGCGTCCCAGATCGGGAAGATCCCCAAGCTTTGCCCCCACGATCATATCTTCGAGCTTGTCCATCGGCAGATCCGAGGCGATGCGCGACCAAGCCGTCACACGTCTGTCATAGGGCTGCATCACACTATCGATCCCCAAAAGGTTCACGCCGCGCAAGAGAAACGGGATGACGGTGGCAGGCAAAGCCGTGCCACCCGCAAGACCCACAGCGGCCACGCTGGCCGAATGTTTCATCTGGCCAAGAACCCGGGCAAGCATCGGACCACCCACCGCATCAATGCAGCCCGCCCATGTTTCTGATTCCAAGGGGCGTTTGACTGTTTCGTTGATCTCATCACGTGGAACGATCTGCGTTGCCCCAAGGGACTTCAAATAGTCTGAGGCTTCAGGGCGGCCCGTCACGGCTGCCACGTCATAGCCTAAGTTTGCCAGCAGCGCCGTTGCCACAGATCCGACGCCCCCTGCCGCACCCGTGACCAAAACCGGTCCATTGTTAGGGGCCAAGCCATGATCTTCCAATGTCATGACAGAAAACATCGACGTGATCCCGGCGGTGCCGACAGCCATGGCCTGCTTTGTCGACAAACCTTCAGGCAGAGGAACCAGCCAATCCGCCGGAACACGGGTCTTTTGCGCATAACCCCCCCAGTGGATTTCGCCGTAGCGCCATCCCGTCAGAGCAACTTTATCGCCCGGCGCGTAACGATCATCCTCGGATGACGAAACCGTCCCGGCCATATCGATCCCCGGCACATGCGGGTAGGTGCGAACCAATCCCCCGCCCGGGCCGATACACAAGCCGTCCTTATAATTCACGGTGGAGTATTCAACATCCACAACAACATTGCCCTCCGACAGATCGTCTATCGTGATCTGCTCAATGGCTGCAGATGTGTTACCGTCTTCGTCCTTGCGAACCAGCAATGCGTTAAAGGACATACCGTGCCTCCCCAATCTTATGTTGCACCAGACATGGCGCAGCCAAAGCCATTAAGCAACGGCTCAATCTTCAAGGCTGGGCATAACGAACAAATCGGTATCCTCTGGGCGCAGACCTGCGGCCGTGAGCATCGCGTGAATTTGGCCCCGATGATGTGTTTGGTGGTTAAAAAAATGCACAATCAGTATCGCTTTCGAACGTCCAATTTCGCGCCCTAGCGCACCAGAAAACCAAGTAAAATCTCCTGCAAGACCATCATGGGAAAGCGTATCGGCCCATGCCTCGATACGCAGGTTGGTGCGCGTCCGAAGCCCCTGGAAACTGTCCCAGTTTGGGCAAAGCGCCACGCTCTGTCCGATCCCGCCGCTTGGAGGGTCAACGCCCTCAAAGCGCGCCATCCAGACCAGATCGCCCCAAAGCAAGTGATTGAATGTCTGGAATATGGAGCCGAAAAAAGCGCCTCGGTCCACCTCCCTCTCCTCTTGCGAAAGCCCGTCAGCAGCGCGCACCAGACTGCGCGTCTGCCAGGTATTGTATTGCGCCATCAATCGAACGAAGTCAGGTGTAATTGGGTGGTCCATACGCAAAGAGTACACGGGAATGATCCACCTGCAATTCAAGATAGACGTGCTGGTGCACATTCCCTATACGCTGACCTCCAGGCACCCGTAGCTCAGCTGGATAGAGCGCTGCCCTCCGAAGGCAGAGGCCAGAGGTTCGAATCCTCTCGGGTGCGCCATGAAATTAAGGCGTCGACCATGCGATCTTGGCTGGGGCCGCTGGCGCAACGTTCTACACGCAGCAGTAGTATAGAACCCTCCGGATCCGAGCGCGCGTATGTGCAAAGCCTTCGCCGAAATGCGCGCCCCCGCAGAATTCAGTGGCCCTCCGATTGATAGCGTCTTAGGGTTCGCTCCGACACGCAATGGTCAGGAGACGTCGATGCGATTTGTGAAAAGGCTATTTCTCGTGGTGTTCGCCCTGGCTGCCATTGCCGTGATTGCAGTCGTTCTGGTGCCGAAGAAAACGCTCACGACACAGGCCTTGACGCAGCTCGAAGCTCAGATTGACCGCAAGGTAGAGGTCAACGGAGATATCCGGTTCCAAATCTTCCCAAACATAGGTGTCTCGCTTCAGGATGTCCGAATTGGGAACGCGGAGTGGTCTTCAGAGACGCCACTTCTCGATGCGCGGAAGCTCTCGGTGGGTGTGGAACTTGCCTCACTCCTGAGAGGTGACATCCTCGTGCAGAGTGTAGAGGCGGACACAGCAAGTGTCTTTTTGCATCAATCATCGGACGGACAGAGAAATTGGTCATTCGGCGGGACCTCGGAAAGCACATCCACCTCAAACGATGCGCCCGACATCACCATCAATGCAGTCAGTGTACAAAATTCGACCATCACCTATCTTGAGGGCGACAAGGACCCCTTGATCATTTCAGATGTCACGGCGTCTTTGCGTCGCCTGGCAGGAACAGCCGGGTCCGAATTGACGGTTTCTCTGACATCAAATGGTGAAGACGTAGAGGCAATCGCCCAAGTCGACGATCTTGCCGGATTGATCAACGGAGACTCTGCGCAAGTTTCGCTTGACGCAAGCGCCGCAACCGCCACGGCCACTTATGAGGGCACGCTTTCGACGGTCCCAAGCGGCGAAGGTGTTGTATCGGTCACGATACCAGATTTGGATCGCGTGCTGGCCGCCTTTGGGCAAGGGCCAAGCGGCGTCGACGGGTCCATTCAATTTGATGGAACCGTTTTAATCGCCAACGCAGAGATGCTCTCGATCCGCAACGGGGTCTTGGCGTCGGAACCCTTTTCAGGAGAATTTGACGCAGACATTGACCTCTCTGCGGACAAGCCATTTGTAAGTGCTGAAATTTTTGCAAATGTCCTCGGGCAGAAATCGTCTGGCGATAGCTCTGGTTCAGGATCGTCTTCCGAATGGTCAGATGATCCAATCGACGCATCGATCCTCGACCAATTTAACGGCGATATCAAACTCACGGCGAACACAGTCTATGCGGGCGGGTTGGAGTTTTCCCCTGCGGCCGTTCAGGTCACCGTTGACGATGCGCGTGCGGTTGCGAATTTGACAAATCTCGGCGGGTATGGCGGTGCGATCACGGGCCAGTTCGTGGTCAATAACCGGAACGGGCTTTCAGTGGGTGGCGCGCTCAATGCGGCGGATGTAGACTTGAAACCTTTGCTGACCGCCACTGCCGGCGTTTCCCGCTTCACAGGCACTGGAAATGCGCAACTTGAATTCCTGGGGTCAGGTCGGTCCATGAACGCCATCATGAATTCTCTGAGCGGCGACGGTTCCCTTGAAATCGGTTCTGGGACAATTGCCGGGATCGATCTGGATAACCTTTTCAGAGGCCAGCCAAGCGGCGGCACGACGATCTTCGATAGCTTATCCGCCACCTGGTCGATCGCCTCTGGTGTCCTCTCCAACGAAGACTTGCTGATGCTGCTCCCCAATATCGAATCCGCCGGTCTCGGACGTATCGGGCTCGGCGGGCAAAACATGGACTATACCCTGGTTCCCTCTTTGAAACAGCGTGACGGCGGTAAGACGATCTTTCCGGTGCGTGTCGAAGGTCCTTGGAGCAACCTGCGCATCTACCCTGACTTAGAGGCGATCATCCAACAAGACCTGGGCCTCGACACCGAGAGCTTAAAGGAAGAGGCGCAGGACGCCCTAGAGGGCGAGGTCCGTAAGCAACTCGGCCTCGAAGACGACAGCGGGTCTGGATCCGGCGATGAGGGGTCGGAGAGCCAGAGTATAGAAGACGGGTTGAAGAAAGAGCTCGGCGACCTACTCGGCCTTGACTGAACTGTCGCCGTACCACTTTGGTAAGTGGCGCGCCGTGGCAGTTGCTATTCTTAACTCCACATCCAGACTAAATGTCTTTGACTCAATTCCTTTGCCCTGCCTCTACCCGTCTGTAGCAATCCCGTTGCACGGGAAGTCATACGGGACGATTACAGCCCGATATGGTATGGGCCTCGGTTGGAGCACTCGACATCAATCATACTATATTGTCGCATAAATCTATTAAATTCTAAAAATGCGCAAGAAAAGTATAAGAACCCGCGTATTTTATATTAGCCTGAGAGCAAAAATCCAACTTTGCTAAGGCAAGCTCGCACATGGTGTGCGCAGTCTTGGGAGGAAGAATATGACTTTTACACGTAAAGCCACTGCCGGGCTTGCGCTTGCCGCGTCCTGTGCAGTTCCAGCTCTGTCCGATGAGCTGACAATTGCGATCGTGAACAACGGTCACATGATCAATATGCAAACTGTTGCCGAAGCCTATACCGAGGAAACGGGCGTTAAGTTGAACTGGGTGTCCTTGGAAGAAGGTGTGCTGCGCGAACAGGTCACGTCAGACACGGCAACTGGCGGCGGTCAATATGACATTATCAATATCGGCATGCAGGAAGCGCCAATCTGGGGTGCTGCAGGCTGGATCCAACCGCTGAACTTCGGCGCTGATTACGACGTTGATGACATTTTGCCCGCGATGCGCGCCGGTTTATCCCATGACGGTACACTCTATGCGGCGCCGTTCTACGGTGAGTCCTCCATGGTGATGTACCGCAAGGATCTTGCGGATGCTGCTGGCGTCACAATCAACGACAATGACAGCTGGTCCCGCGTGAAACAGGCCGCCGCGGCCATGCACGATCCCGACAACGGCGTATACGGTGCGTGTTTGCGCGGTAAGCCAGGTTGGGGCGACAACATGGCCTTCATCACCACAGTTGTGAACTCGTTCGGTGGTTCATGGTTTGACGAAGATTTCCGTCCGACCTTGGATACGCAAATGTGGTCTGACGCGATCAACTTCTATGTTGACCTCTTGGGCAATTACGGTCCTCCGGGCTCCGAAGGGAACTCCTTCAACGAAATCTTGGCCCTTTATAACGAAGGCAAATGCGGCATGTGGATCGATGCCACAATCGCAGCATCCTTCTTGGAAAGCGACCAAGTTGCTTATGCACAATCCCCGAACGCTGGTAACGCAACCGGCGCAAACTGGCTTTGGGCATGGGCCATGGCGATTCCAGCGGGCTCTCCAAATGCGGACGCCGCAGCTGATTTCATCGAATGGGCGACATCCAAAGACTACGTTCAAGCGGTAGCAAACCACCCAGAGTTTGGTTGGGGTTCCGTGCCAACAGGCCAACGTGCATCCACATATGCGATCCCGGAATTCCAAGCGGTTGCCGGATTTGCATCTGCTGAGATGGCAGCGATTGACTCAGCTGCGCCAGAGGCAACAGCACTCAAGCCATATGTTGGTGTACAGTTCGCAGCCATCCCAGAATTCCCACAAGTAGGCTCTGCGGTAGCACAAGAAATGGCGGCGGCCCTATCCGGTGCAAAAACAGTCGAAGACGCTCTAGCAGCATCGCAAGCCGCAGCTGATGCGATCATGAAAGAAGCGGGCTACTACGAATAAACTAAGTCACACTAGAAGACCCGGTGATCACATCCGGGTCTTCAACCACAGTCATTTTCTTGGCCCCGGCCCCAACCCTGCCGAAGCTCAGTAAGTGACCGTCGAAATCAAGCGAACTTTGGCGACCGGTTATCGAAGGAGGTAAAAGATGTCAGACAGACGGCTTCCACGGCTTCTTCAGGCACCATCCGTGCTTCTTCTTTTGATTTGGATGCTCGTACCGTTGAGCTTGACGCTCTACTTTTCGTTCATCCGCTACGTGCTCAACAGCCTTAGTCGGCCCGAATGGACCAAACCGAGCTTCTCAAATTGGCGCGGCTGGGGAAACTATGAGTTCGTCTTGAACAATGACGGGTTCTGGCTGGCGATATATAATTCCGTTTTCATCGTCTGTTCGATTGTAGCGCTGACGGTCATCTTGGGCCTTGCCATTGCGGTTCTCATCAACCGCAATTTCCCAGGACGTGGCATTGTCCGCGTTCTGATGATCTCCCCATTCTTCGTGATGCCAGCGGTGAACGCAGTCCTTTGGATCAACATGATCCTTGATCCGGTGCTGGGCCTTCAGGGCATCGCCATTGCAGGCATTAACGACATGATCGACGGGCTAAGAGAGTTTCCTGTATTGGGCAGTTTCTTCTCTCTCTGGCCAGAGCTCGAGCCGATTTCCTTCCGAGCCACACAAACCTCGGCCTATGCGGTCATCATCATGGTGACATGGCAATGGACGCCCTTTGCGGTTCTGATTTTTATGACATCGCTGCAATCCGAGGATCAGCAGCAGATCGAGGCGGCAATTTTGGATGGTGCCAATGCCTGGTCGCGGTTTCGCAATCTGACCATCCCGCATTTGGGCCGTCCAATCGCCATTGTCGTGATGATACAGGCGATTTTCCACCTTTCGCTTTATGCAGAGATTGAAATCGTCAGCCGCGGAAATGGAAACAAGAACTTGCCTTACCTGATTGGTGAGTTCGCGACGAACAATATCGGTGCCGCAAGCGCCACTGGAATTTTCGCGGTCATCTTGGCGAACATTATTGCGATCTTCCTATTGCGCATGATCGGCAAGACATTGATGGACTAGGGAGAAACCATGGCGATCGTAGCGCAAGAAACCAAGTTTTCGAAATTGTTCTGGCCCGTTGCCGCCTGGATGGTGGCGATCATCTTTTTCTTTCCAATCTTTTGGATGATCCTGACGAGCTTCAAAACCGATGCCGACGCCGTAAAGCCTGAGTTCCTGTTCATGTTCACACCGACGCTCGAAAACTACGTCAACATGACTGAGAATTACGATTACTGGCGCTTTGCCATCAATTCGGTGATCACTGCGACGCTTGCGACGTTCTTTTGTCTCTTCGTAGGCGTTCCGGCTGCATACGCTATGGCCTTTAATCCGACACGTCGGACCAAAGATCTGTTGATGTGGATGCTGTCCACGAAAATGCTGCCGGCTGCTGGCGTTCTGTATCCGATGACTTTCCTGACCAAAAACTATCTAGGTATTTTCGACACGCATTTCCTGGTCATCACGGTTTTGATGCTGATCAACCTACCGATCGTGATCTGGATGCTGTTCACCTATTTCAAAGAGATCCCGAAAGAGATCATTGAAGCCGGCAAAATGGATGGCGTCAGCACATGGGGCGAAATCAAAGACATTCTGTTGCCGCTTGCTTGGGGCGGTTTAGCGTCCACGGCCCTTCTGTGCTTCATCTTTTGCTGGAACGAGGCGTATTGGACGGTCCGTCTGACAACGACTGACGCAGCAACATTGTCGAAATTGATCGAAGGGAACCGCGCACCAGAGGGCCTGTTCTTTGGCCGCCTCTCAGCCGTGTCCACCGCTGCGGTAGGGCCGATCATTGTCCTAGGTTGGTTCTGCCAGAAACAGTTGGTTCAAGGTTTGACATTTGGGGCGGTAAAATAATGTCGATCGTTCAACCAGAGTTCGAATATGTGGATCGCGGGACGGAGAGCATCCGTTATCTCGAACATGGTTGGCCGACTGAACTATGCCGTTGGCACAGCCATAAGGAATACGAACTCCACCTTGTGACAGCGACGCGCGGCAAGGCTTTTGTCGGAGACTATATTGGCGATTTCACGCCAGGTTCCTTGTTTCTGACGGGTCCAAACCTGCCGCACAACTGGGTCACTGATGAGTACAGCAATCCTGAGCCAGTTGAAATTCGAGACATGCTCGTACAGTTCAGCGAGGAAAGCATCCGCGATTTGACGAGCGCTTTTGCCGAATTTAAAGAAATGGCGCCCATGTGGGAGCTGGCAAAATCCGGTATTGAATTTGTAGGCTTCGACGCGACCTTCGCACGCGGTCATCTTGAACGCATCCGTAACACGCGCGGGTCCGAAAGGATCGCGGCCTTTATCCGTTTTCTGGTTCGGATCAATGAACATGCTGAAAAGCGGGCCCTATCCGTTGCCGGCCTCATCCAAGCCGAGGGTAATTCAAAAGAGGCCCGCATCGGCGAGGTGATTGATTTCATCACCCAAAACTATGCAGAAGAGATCGACTTGGATCATGCGGCCAGCATGGCAGGGATGAGCAACGCCGCCTTTTCGCGGAACTTCAAGAAGGCTACAGGCAGCAACTTCGTTGAATTTCTGAACCGTGTGCGCATCGGTCAAGCCTGTTCGATGCTCTATGCTACAGATGATCCAGTATCGGCGATCTGCTTTGATGTCGGATTTCAAAACCTCGCGAATTTCAATCGTCATTTCCTAAAGATGAAGGAGATGACACCGACGGCCTATCGTGACCTGGCCCGGGCAGAGCTGCGATCCGGCGTGGGGCGCATGCAATGAACCGTCAATCGCCCGTAAAGATTCACAGCAGCGGCTATGACCGAGATGCCTGCAAGATTGGTGTCGTCCATCTTGGGATTGGCGCGTTTCATCGCGCCCATCAAGCGGTCTATATTGACCGTTACATGGACCAAACGGGCGACCTGAGTTGGGGGATTGCAGCCGTAAACTTGCGCGCCGAAGACAGTGCCGGGTTCACAGATTTGATCCGCGCCGATGGCTATCTTTTGAAAACGACAACGCCCGAGGGCGAGGCCAATTACACCCAAATTCGGCCCCATATTGCCTTTGCCGATTGGGCAAGTGATCCAATACCGGCCGAGGCGCTCTTGGCTTTGCCTTCGGTCCATATCGTTAGCATGACAGTGACCGAAAGCGGATATTACTTGAATGATGATTGGACACTGAACGACAACGATCCAGTGGTCGCCGCCGAGTTGCGTGGCGGAGAAAAGCGCAGCGTCTATGCCTATCTTGCGGCGGGGTTGCGCTGTCGGATGTCCCAAATTGATGCGCCGATCACCGTGGTATGCTGCGATAACATTCGATCGAATGGCGCAAAACTTGCGGAGAATTTCAAAACCTATCTTCGCCAGATTGGTGATACTAAGTTGTTGAATTGGGTGGTGGCAAAAGCGAGCTTTCCCAACTCCATGGTCGATCGCATCACACCACGCGCGACGGATGCGCTGTTCAACGAAATCTTGGCAATTGCACCCAACCGCGCGGCGACGGCCATACATGGCGAAGACTATATTCAATGGACTTTACAGAATGATTTCGCGTCCTCCTTTCCAAATCTCTCGGAGGTCGGTGTTGAAATCGTTGATAATGTCGATCCCTATGAAGAGGCGAAGATCAGGATCTTAAACGGGGGGCATACTGCACTTTGTTACCTTGGTGCTTTGGCGGGTCATCACACCTTTGATCAGGTGATGACTGATACAAATCTGCGCGCCCATTTCGATGCGTTCGAGACAAAGAATGTTCTGCCGGGTCTTACGATTGATCTTCCGTTCGACAAATCGGATTATCTTGATTTGATTGCGGCGCGGTTTTCTAATGCTGCGATTGCCGATGATCTGGCGCGCATTTGCATGGATGGCTGGTCCAAATTCCCGATCTTTATTCGCCCGACGATAAAAAGCTGTCTCGCTCAAAACATTACACCGCACGCGGCTTTTGATAGCGTCGCCAGCTGGTACGTTTATGCCCGTCGCTTCGCAAAAGGGCGGACCCACATCCCCTACAGTGACCCCTATTGGCATCAGATGCAGCCGCTGCTCGCCGAAGGCCAAGAAGCCGCCTTCGCAGGACTGGAGGCGCTTTGGTCCAATCTCCCAACTCAATATGACAACTTTGTCCCGGAGCTTACGGCGGCAATTGAACAAATGGAACACAGATGGCCAGTTTAGATATCAAAGATGTGAAGAAATCCTATGGGGCAGTCGAGGTCATCCACGGCGTCGATTTGGAAGTTGAAGATGGGGAATTTGTGGTCTTTGTTGGGCCATCTGGTTGCGGCAAATCCACATTACTTCGCATGATTGCAGGCCTTGAGAACATCACAGATGGTGAAATGAAAATTGGCAACACGATCGTTAATGACGTGCCACCATCCAAGCGCGGTGTTGCCATGGTCTTTCAGACTTATGCGCTTTACCCGCATATGAATGTCTACAAGAATATGTCCTTCGGTCTGAAGCAGGCGAAGATGGACCCGAAGGAAATCGACAAGCGCGTGCGCGCCGCAGCCGAGACATTGCAAATCACAGATTATCTTGATCGCACACCGCGTGCCCTGTCCGGTGGACAACGCCAAAGGGTCGCCATCGGGCGGGCGATCGTGCGCGAACCAGAAGTGTTCCTATTCGATGAACCCCTCTCAAATCTGGATGCAGCGCTGCGGGTTCAAACGCGTCTTGAAATTGCACGCCTACATAAACGCCTTGGATCGACCATGATCTATGTCACACACGATCAGGTCGAGGCGATGACCCTTGCCGATAAAATCGTGGTTCTGCGTAATGGGATTATCGAACAGGTCGGACGTCCGGTTGATCTGTATGAGCGACCGGACAACATGTTTGTCGCAGGCTTTATTGGGAGCCCGAAGATGAATTTCTTTAGCTCCCATGCCCTGGCGAAGGCGCCATCGAAAATAAGCAAATCTGCGTCAGACGAGGATATGATCGGCATTCGCCCCGAACATTTGCAAGTCACATCGAAGCGCAGCGCCATCATGACGGCAAAACTGGATCTGATCGAAAACTTAGGCGAGAATGTTCTGGCCCATTTCGTCGCAAAAGATGGGACGGGGTTTATCGCCAAAATGGACAGAGTGCCGGACACCAAAATCGGAGAGGATATGCATTTCATGGCGGATGCGCGTCATATCCATGTCTTTGATGCGGTTACTGAGATGCGCAAAATATAGATCATGATCTTATGCTGCGGCGAAGCCCTGATTGACATGATCCCGAATGCGGATGGCGCGTTCATGGCGCATGCAGGCGGTGCCGTATTCAATACATCCATTGGACTTGGCCGTCAGGGCGTGGCCGTGAGTTTAGTTTCTGGTGTTTCGACGGATTTGTTCGGCAAGGTCCTTGAACAGAGTTTGCAGGACAGCCACGTCGCGACGACGCACCTGATCCGATCCGATCTGCCTACAACCTTGGCTTTTGTGAAGCTGGTCGATGGGAAGGCAAGCTACGCCTTTTACGACGAAAATACGGCAGGTCGGATGATCCAGCCCGCCGATTTCCCGATCATTCCTGATGTGACGAAAGCTATGTTCTTTGGCGGCATCAGCTTAGCGGTTGAGCCATGCGCGGACAGTTATCTTGATCTCTTGATGCGCTATACCGGCCAAAAGCTCACTGTGGTCGATCCAAATATTCGTCCAAGTTTCATTGCGGATGAACCGCGCTACCGCGCACGGATGAGCCAAGTCCTAAAACATGCCGACATCATAAAAATCTCGGACGAAGACCTGAACTGGTGGGACAGATCAAATCGGGACATCAATGACAAAGCCACGGCATTTCTGAGCGATAAAACCAAATGGGTTTGCTTGACCTTGGGCGATAAAGGCGTGCGATCTTTCCGGATGAAGGCAGAGCCGATCGAGGTTGCCGCGCCTCGTCAAACCGTTATCGACACTGTCGGTGCGGGCGACGCATTTAATGCGGGTCTGCTGACCATGCTTGATCGCAAGAAGGCGTTGAGTGCAAATGCGATCTCTTCGCTTGGGGACACGGATTTGAAACAGGTACTGTCCTTCGCAACCGCCTTTGCCGCGGATACAGTAGCCCGCGCAGGATCGGACCCCGCTTGGAATTTTGGGCAACAGTCAAACGCACGCCGCTAATTCCGCTCAATCACCTGTTAAGACCTTTCTATAAAGATGATTGGACGCGTTCATCTTCAGATAATGACGCCCACGATCCCCTGTCAGAACCATCGCAAACCTTCTTAAAAGCCCGGCGTCCTTACGAGACTCCTTGAGGAGAAGACTTAAAAACAGAGGTCAACAATAACCTACCCCATTGAAAATACGTGATTTATGAAAGAACGCCTACCATAAGGTCGTTGTAGTGGCGGACCGAGGAGGATTCGAACCCCCGACCCCTTGATTCGTAGTCAAGTACTCTATCCAGCTGAGCTATCGGTCCGCAGGCTTTGCCATCTATGTCAGCGATCTGAGGGATGCAAGCGCTAGTTCAAGGCGGCAGACAACAATGTCTGGGTGTACGGGTTCTCGGGCGTGTCAAAGACCGATGCGGCACTTCCAGCCTCAACCACTTCGCCTTGCTTCATGACCATTATCTTATGGCTCATCGCGCGCACAACACGAAGGTCATGGGAAATAAAAATATAGGCCAGGCCGTAACGTTTCTGCAGGTCGCGCAAGAGGTCCACGATTTGGACCTGCACCGTCATATCAAGCGCCGAGGTTGGCTCATCCAAGATGACAAGTTTTGGCCGCAGGATCATTGCCCGCGCGATCGCAATCCGCTGTCTCTGCCCGCCCGAAAACTCATGCGGGTAGCGATATTTCATATCAGGCGACAGGCCCACTTCGGTCAGGATTTGGTCTACCAGAGCATCACGGTCTCCTGCCCGATCCGCCTGATGCACATCAAGCCCCTCGGTGATAATTTGTTCCACCGAAAGCCGGGGCGACAGCGATCCATACGGGTCTTGGAACACGATCTGCATATCCGCGCGGTAGGACCGCAGCGCCTTATTCGAAAGCCCCTGAAGCTCTTCCCCATTGAACAGGATCGATCCCGTCGAGCGGATCAGGCGCATTACAGCCAAGGCCGCAGTCGTCTTCCCCGATCCACTTTCGCCGACAATGCCGAGCGTCTCTCCGGGGACAAGTGTGAAGGATGCATGTTCTACGGCACGAACGTGGCCCACAGTCCGGCGCATTAAACCGCGCTGGATCGGAAAGAGAACTTGAAGGTTCTGCACGGCCAATACCGGCTCGGCCGTATTGTCCACAGGCTCGGCGACACCTGTGGGCTCCGCCCCTAACAATTTCTGTGTGTAAGGGTGCTTTGGTTTGGCGAAGAGCGTCTGCGTTTCCCCGCTTTCGACGATCTCCCCGTTTTGCATCACACAGACCCGATCTGCGATGGAGCGCACGACACCGAGATCATGGGTGATGAACAAAAGCGCAAGGCCCTCTGATTTCTGCAAGTCGCCCAAGAGTTCTAAGATTTGTTTCTCAATCGTCACATCAAGCGCCGTCGTCGGTTCATCAGCGATCAACACATCCGGCTCATTCGCAAGCGCCATCGCGATCATCACGCGCTGGCGCTGCCCCCCCGAAAGTTGATGTGGAAAATCGTTCAACCGGGTTTCGGGATTGCGAATGCCAACCTTGTTCAGAAGATCAACAATCTTCGGTCGCGCGTGATCCCCCACCACTCCTTGGTGGATCCGAAGGCTCTCCCCGATTTGTTTCTCAATCGTGTGAAGCGGGTTGAGCGATGTCATCGGCTCTTGAAAGATAAAGCTGATGTCATTGCCGCGCACTTCCCGAAGACACGCGGGCGTCGCCCCCACCAGTTCCCGCCCCATATAGGTGATCGATCCGTTAACGGTCGCGGATTTCGGCAAAAGCGCAACGGTCGACAGCGCTGTTACAGATTTGCCAGACCCGGATTCGCCGACCAGTGCCAATGTCTCTCCACGCGAGAGATCAAAGCTCACGCCTTTGATCGCATGCGCCGCACCAAAATGGATATGCAGGTCTTTGACCGAAAGAACCGGATCGCTCATGAGAAGGTCTTTCTGGGGTCAAAGGCGTCGCGCACGCCTTCGAAGATAAAAACAAGCAGCGACAGCATGATGGTGATCGAAAAGAAGGCCGAAAAGCCAAGCCAGGGCGCTTGTAAATTATCCTTCGCTTGCAAGGCCAACTCCCCCAATGATGGGTAAGACGGTGGCAGGCCAAAGCCCAAAAAATCAAGCGTTGTCAGCGTGCCTACCGCGCCTGTGATCAAGAACGGCATCACGGTGACTGTGCCAACCATCGCGTTCGGCAGCATATGGCGGAACATGATCTTCCAGTCCCCCACACCCAAAGCCCGCGCCGCCCGCACATATTCAAAGTTCCGTGCGCGTAAAAACTCGGCGCGTACAATCCCGATCAGCGCGGTCCAACTGAAGAGCGCAACAATCACAGCCAATAACCAAAAACTCATCGTGAGGATCGCGGACAAAATGATCAGCGTATAAAGCAGCGGGATCGCATTCCAGATCTCCACCACCCGTTGGAAGAACAGATCAATCCAACCCCCGTAAAAGCCCATCGCCGCCCCGGCGACCAAGCCAATCGCCGTCGACGTCACAACAACCACCGCGGCAAAGACGACCGAAATCCTGAACCCATAAATAATGCGGGCCAAAACTGATCGGGTCTGATCGTCGGTGCCAAGCATATGGTACTCGTCGGGTGCACTCGGCGCTGTGGCGACGTTGTAATTGATTGTATCAAAGGAATACGGGATCGGCGGCCAGAGCATCCATCCCTTCTCGATCGGGTCATTCCCAACAAGACCATCTTCGGCATCTTCGATGACACCTTCAGGATCATCCAAACAGGCCTCAAGCCCGCCTGCGATAATCAGGCATTGAACCTCTGGCGCTGTGTATTCTGCCTCTGTCTGAAATTCTCCGCCATAGTCCGTTTCGGCATAAAAGGAAAAGATCGGCGCACGGAGCTCCCCCTGATAGGACACGAGGATGGGCCGGTCATTCGCAACGAATTCAGCAAACAACGTGATCCCGAAGATGATTGCAAAAATCCAAAGTGAATAATACGCGCGTTTATTCGCCTTAAAATTCGCCCAGCGCCGCTGAGCAATCGGGGATTTAAACAGGGTCATGTGTCGCGCCCCTCAAAGTCGATGCGGGGGTCGATCAGCACATAGGTAAGGTCGGACAACAACGCGATCAGCAAGCCAATCAGACCAAAGATGTAAAGCTGCGCAAAGAGCACTGGATAATCGCGGTTGAGCGCGGCCTCGTATCCCAAAAGCCCCAACCCATCGAGCGAGAAGACAATTTCGATGATCAGTGAGCCGGAGAAGAAGACCGCAACAAACAACGCCGGAAAGCCTGAGACGATCAACAGCATCGCATTGCGAAAAACATGCCCATAAAGGACGCGGCGCTCCCCCAACCCTTTGGACCGCGCCGTCATCACATATTGCTGCGCGATCTGATCCATAAAGCTGTTTTTGGTCAGCAGCGTCAACGATGCGAAACTTGCGATTGTACTTGCAATGATGGGAAGTGTCGCGTGCCAGAAATAATCCCCGATTTTCCCAATCCAAGAGAGGTCGTCCCAATTACTAGAGGCGAGCCCACGCAGAGGGAATATCTGAAAATAGGAGCCGCCCGCAAACAACACCAAAAGCAGGATCGCAAACAAAAATCCGGGGATCGCATAGGCCGCGATGATGATGCCAGAGGACCACACATCAAACCGGGACCCGTCGGTAACGGCTTTCCGAATTCCAAGGGGAATAGACACCATATAGGCAATCAAAGTGGACCAAAGGCCAAGCGTGATCGAGACGGGCATCTTCTCGATAATAAGATCAATGACCGTGATCGATCGAAAATAACTCTCGCCGAAGTCAAAGGTCAGATACCCCCACATCATATCAAAAAACCGCTCTAGCGGCGGCTTATCAAAGCCGAACTGACGTTCGAGGTCCTCGATAAACTCGGGCGGCAAACCGCGCGCGCCTTGATAGCGTTCGTCACCAGCCCCCGCCTGATCGGCACCGCCACCTGTGATCCGGTCCGTGGCGCTTCCACCGTCTTCAATTTCTGCCAGGATTTGTTCAATCGGGCCGCCCGGCACAAACTGAATTAGGGCAAAGTTCAGCACCATGATCCCGACCAAGGTCGGAATGATCAGAAGCAGGCGTCGCGCAATGTAGGCACCCATGGGGTCAGAGCGCGCCTTCTGCTTGAAGGGCTTCGAGCTTTTCCTGGTCGAACCACCAGGTGCTGATCACGCCGCGAGAATATGGGGGTTTTGTGTCCGGGCGACCAAACACATCCCAATAAGCCACGTTGTGGTTGGGGTTATACCAGTTTGGGATCCAGATGTGTTTCGCGCGCAGCACACGATCAAGCGCACGCACGATCACCTCGACCTCCTCCCGCGTCTCCGCCTTAGAAATCCTCTTTATCAAATCATCCACAACCGGATCCGCTACGCCGGAAAAGTTCAACGTGTCTGGCGTCTCGGCTGCGACGCTGCCGAAAACCCGCTCCAATTCTGGCCCAGGTGAAAGGCTCATCACGAGACGTCCTGGCATGAGGTCAAAATCATAATCCTTCTGGCGCGCTTGCATCTGCGCTGGATCAACGAGTGTAAACTTCGCATCGACACCAGCACGGCGCATCACATCGATGATCGGGTTAATGATCCGCTCAAAGACCGGACTGTCATCCAGGATTTCAATCGAAAGCGTCTCACCTGCTGCGTTGGTGCGGAACTGACCATCAACGGTCCACCCCGCTTCGTCCAGCAGACGTCCCGCGTTGCGAATGGCCCTGCGATCGACCGCGTCTGGACGGAAGACCGGCGGCACATAGGCCTCTTCCGCAAAAACGCTCTCTGGTAGTTGATCGCGGTATTCCTCCAAAAGGGCGAGCTCCTCACCTTCTGGAAGGCCCTCGGCCTGCATCATCGAGTTTTCCCAGAAACTATCGGTGCGGCTATAGAGCCCATAGAAAAGTGTATCGTTCGACCATTCAAAGTTGAACATGTACCCCAGCGCCTCGCGCACGCGGGGGTCTTGGAATTTCTCGCGGCGCAGATTGATCCAGAACCCTTGGGTGCCCGACGGGCGCAAATCGGGAAGCTGCTCGCGGATCACCCATCCCTTATTGAGCGCCGGAAAGTCATATTTCGTCGCCCAATTGAGGGAGCTGAACTCTTCATGAAAGATGTATTCCCCGGCTTTGAAAGCCTCGAAAGCCACATTTGTATCCGAGAAATACTCGTATCGATAACAGTCAAAATTACCTGTTCCGACGTTATAGGGCAGATCCTCCGCCCAATAATCATCGATCTTGCAATACTCGATATACCGGCCGGGCTCAAACTCGTTTACCGTAAGGCCACCGGAATGCACCGGTACATCCAAGGTACTTTCCCCGAATTCAACGGTCTCGTAATAGTGTTCGGGCAAGATCGGAATACCCCCCGCAGTGGCCGGGAGATCCCGCATATTTGCTCCGTCCGCGAAGGTAAACTTCACGGTATGCTCATCCAGCGCCTCTGCAGTTTCTATATCTCGGTAGATCACCGCTGCATAAAGCGGATGACCGTCTGATTTCAAAACACCCAAGCTGAACACAACATCATCGGCGGTGATAGGATGCCCATCCGAAAACCGCGCCTCGGGCCGCATTTTGAAGATCACCCAGGACCGATCCTCTGGGTATTCAATACTCTCGGCCACATAAGCATAGCTGCTGTCAGGTTCATCTGACGAACCGGTCAAAAGGCTGTCATGCAGGAGGCCAAGCCCCTGCGCAGCTTCTCCTTTTAAGATAAACGGGTTCAAACTGTCGAAAGTGCGGGATGCCCCGGTTCCCATAAAGGTGATCGTACCCCCTTGGGGCGCGTTCGGGTTCACATAGTCAAAATGTTCAAAATCAGGCCCATATTTGAGATCGCCAAAAGACGAAATACCGTGAGATGTGACGACGTGTCCGTCTGCAAAAGCAGCCCCGGCAAGAAGTGCCGACACGGCCATTCCCGCAGCAAATCTCAGTACCTTCATCGCACACTCCCAAGTTTCTTTTTGTAATACTTAGGTAAAGCGCATTGGGCGTAAACTGCAAAACGCGTTTCTGTGACAGATGCGTGCGTCATTGCACAAAAAAGCCGCCCGATGGGCGGCTTCTACTCCGGCTTAAAACACCCTTAACCACCTATTGATTGCAGATACGCAATCACATTGGCCCGATCCTCAACATCATCAAGTTTGAAGTTCATCTTTGTTCCAGGGGCCCAATCTCCGGGACGCGTCAGAAAGCCGTTCAGATTTTCCGGCGTCCACTCGCCACCAAGCTCCGCAAGGGCCGAAGAATAAGCGTATCCATCGGCAATGCCAACGGCACGTCCAACAACACTATAGAGATGCGGTCCTGTTCCATTCGCACCATCTTCGACCTTGTGACAACTCACGCATTTCCGGAACACTTTCTGTCCCTCAGCCGCATCTGCCATCGCGAAGACGTCCTCGAATGGCACTTCGACGACCTCTTCAACCACGGCAGGGGCGTCCGCATCAGGAAGTTCGATCCAAGCGAGGGCCGTCTTTTCTTCATGATGATCGTCGCCGTGATCATCCCCATGATGTTCCGCGTGATCTTTTCCGCCAATGTGATAGCGCTCTTCTGCTGCCCAGTGCACCAGCAGGAAAAACAAGAGCGCACCGCAAAGCGCGCCCGTGACCTTCGTCCATTGCATCGTGTCCATATGGAAGTGCCTTTAGATAAATCTCTCTCCAAGAGGTAAGTAACGCCTTTCCACCCGGGTCTGCAAGATGTACCAGGCGCGACCAATCGGCAGGAGACCAAAAAGATGACGACCCAGATGCCAAAATCGGTTTCGTTCCAAGGCGTGCCCGGCGCATACTCCCACCAAGCAGTTGTCGAGATGTTTCCCGACGCCTTTGCCGTCGCCTGCCCAACCTTTGAAGCGGCGATTGATGCGGCCAGGTCGGGCGACGCAGAAATGGCCATGCTTCCGGTGGAAAATTCAACTTATGGGCGCGTGGCTGACATTCATCGATTGTTGCCAGAATCGGGGCTTCATATCGTTGCCGAACACTTCTTGCGGGTAAAGATCGCGCTTCTCGCGGTGCCCGGCACGCCCTTAGAAAACATCACACGCGCGCGCAGTCACACCGTCCTTCTCGGCCAGTGCAGCAAGTTTTTGGGCCAACACGAGATTTTACCAATCGTGGGTGCAGATACCGCTGGCTCCGCAAAGCGCGTTGCCGAACAAGCGCTTCCTGAGGAAGCGGCGCTCGCGTCGGAGCTTGCCGGTGACACCTACGGGTTGGATGTTGTTGCCAGAGGCATTGAGGACCGGGACGATAATACGACGCGCTTTTTGATCATGGCGCCTAAGCCCGCGATCTCTGCACCGATGACCGATCGCGTTGTGACCACCTTCGTCTTTCGTGTGCGCAACCTTCCGGCCGCGCTTTACAAGGCGATGGGCGGGTTTGCGACTAATGGGGTCAACATGGTCAAACTCGAAAGTTACATGGTCGACGGATCGTTCACCGCAACGCAGTTTTATGCAGACGTGATTGGCCATCCTGAAGATCTCCCCGTGGCCCGTGCCCTGGAGGAGCTCGCCTACTTCACCGACCATCTAAAAATACTAGGCGTCTACCCGGCTGCGGAGTTCCGCATCGCGTCGGCAAGCCTGTAAATAGTCGAACTCGATCTCGCGCGCGACACCTCGCATGCGAGAGGCGAGACGTTTTATAACTGTTTTCTTTGCAAGCCTGGCAGATTGAATCATAAGGCGCGCCTTAAGGGACTTTCCCTTGAGGCTCATTTTTAGGCGAACCCGCGTGAGTGACGGCGCAAGTCTGATAAGTTTGACATCCACATAGAGATCGATGTTTTCGCTTTTGCCAGACAAGGCGAAGTGCTCCGGCTTCTGAAAGTCACCTGCAGAAAATTGAAGGTCGCGCAAGCGTCCGCGCCATTCAAACCGAACACTCCAACTCCAAACCTCTGGACCGGCGACATCTCTCTTAAGCGTATATCCGGCCGCAGTCGCCCGACGCTCATGAGCGGAAAAATCAACCATCGACGCATACACGAAGTCGATGGGAACATCGATATCCTGCTTTGCGTTTAGTTCCATGGAAGCGGTCCGTCATAGTGCCCAGAAACCCATCCCCGAAGAATGTGATGGGCAATCGCACCCTTTCGCGCGGCCTTCAGCGAGGGTTCGGTGTTCGACATATCGGACAGTAGCTCCTCTTTGGACACCCACTTCGCATCATCAAGCTCTTTGGGATCAATCGCAATCTCCGCATCCAATGCATGGCCTTGATACCCCAACATGAGAGACGCCGGAAACGCCCAAGGTTGTGATCCAAGATACCGAACGGGGCCAACAGAAATCCCTGCTTCTTCAAAAACCTCCCGGCGAACCGCATTCTCGACGGTTTCTCCGGGTTCGACAAACCCAGCAAGCAGGGAGTACATTCCATCTGGCCATCCGGGCGACCGTCCCAACAAAACATCATTGCCCCGTGTCACGAGCATAATAACCACCGGATCGGATCGAGGAAAATGCGGCCGGTCGCAGTCCAAGCAGCGCCGCCGCCAGCCACCTTCGGTCATCTCCGTTTTGCCGCCGCAACGGGCACAAAAAACATGGGTGCGGTGATATTCGAACAAGGACCGCGCAGACGCCGCAAGCTCCGCATCTCGTCGTGAAATGCGCGTCATGACCGATCGTAACTCTGAGAAACCCCCAACACCGACAAGAGGGTGCGGCGTCACTCTTTGATCAAGAAACGGGTTGCCTTTCTCCCGGTTCAGAACCTCCGGCCAGTCCGCGATCACAGCCGCAAATACTGGAGATGCTCCGTCACGGCCAAGGTAAACAGTGTCCTCTCTTGCAGCGGGAAGAAGCGGATGGTCTGACACCAATCGCGCCAAACCCGTTCCGTCATTGTTCATCAAGGCCTGGCCGCGCCAAAAGACGACCGTGACACGTGCGGGGTCGCGCCACAGGGCATTAAGCTGATCGGCATTGTCGCGCACTAAACCATCGCGATCCAAACCCGAACTTCCGAACGTCACATGTTGGTCGAAATCACGGCTATACATCGCACCCCATCTCCAGAACCCCACGTCGTTTAGACCCCTGCCCAACACTTGGAAAGACCTCCCCTTGAAGCACGTCGCGACTCCGGCCATATTACCTGGTGAGAGGTTGGCGCGGGCAGGCACCTCGCCAACCCGGTCAGGACCGAAAGGTAGCAGCCGTAACGAGCCCCGCTTGGGTCGTTGTCCAGCCTCTCACCCCTTGATTGACGCTTCGTAAATCTTGCCCGAGGGCCTTGGCATGTTTCGACGGAATATGCAGCCTGGACGGCATGAAAGATCACTACGACTACATTATTGTGGGCGGCGGATCGGCAGGTGCCGTCGTTGCTGCGCGGCTCAGTGAAAACCCGCGTGCACAGGTCTGCCTTCTCGAGGCGGGAGGGCCCGGAAACAGCTTTGTCACGCGCATTCCAATGGCGGCGCTTCTTCAGCTGCCCTACCAGCTCAATAATTGGGCGTTTCGCACCGTGCCACAAACCCAGCTGAATGGACGCAAATTGTTTCAGCCTCGCGGCAAAGTCCTCGGCGGATCCAGCCAATTAAATGCGATGCTCTATGTGCGAGGCCAACGTGAGGACTACGAGGAATGGCAGGCGCAAGGATGCGCTGGCTGGGGATGGGAGGATGTGCTTCCATACTTTCGGGCTTCGGAAAATAACGAGAACGGCGCCACCACCTATCATGGCGCAGAGGGCCCACTCTCGGTTGCCAATCAGGCGCGCCTCCGCCCGGTTTCAGAGGCGTTCATCGCAGCTGCCGAAACGGTACAAATTTCCCGCACAGAAGATTTCAATACCGGGTCCAATGCAGGTGTCGCACCCTATCAAGTCACCCAGTTCTTCGATGATGAGCGGCGGGGGCTTCGGGCATCAACAAAGGCTGTCTATCTTGATCCGATTCGCGATCGCCCAAATCTGACCGTGCTCACAGGTACATTTGCCGAAAAAATTTGCGTTAACGGCAATCGCGCAACCGGAGTCACAATCCACCAACGGGGCAGATCAAGAACGCTCTCTGCGGGCTCAGAAGTCATCCTCTGTGCAGGGGCTTTCCAGTCCCCACATCTCCTGATGCTCTCGGGGATCGGTCCTGCAGACCACTTGAAAGAAAACGGGGTCGCAGTTGTCCATGATCTGCCTGGGGTGGGTCAAAACCTTCAAGACCATTTGGATGTGACGCTGGGCTATCAATCCGACCATCCAGAGATGTTGGGTCTGACGCTCGGGAATATGCGCTTCGCGCTCCAGGAAATCGCACGGTGGCGGCGCACGGGCACAGGGCTGCTGACGTCACCTGCAGCCGAAATTGGCGCGTTTTACTCATCCGCGCCGGACATCCCCCGACCCGACATCCAACTGCATTTCGTAATCGGAATTGTGGACCAACACGCCCAGAAAATTCATCGATCATCCGGATATTCCTGCCATGCCTGCCTGTTACGCCCAAAATCTCGGGGCAAAATTCAACTGGCATCGTCAAACCCGCGGACAGCGCCGCATATCGATCCAAAATACCTCTCAGATCCAGATGATCTTACGAGAATGATCAATGGCGCAAAACGCATGCACCAAATCATGCATGCAGACCCCCTGGCGCCTTTCCGCAAAAAAGAGCTCTGGCTTCCACCAAATCCGAGCGATTCCGATTGGGAGGCGTATATTCGCGCACGCGCGGAGACGATCTACCATCCTGTTGGCACTTGCAAAATGGGCGTTGACGCAGATGCGGTCGTAGACCCATCCCTCAAAGTGCGGGGGGTCACCGGCCTTCGCGTTGTGGATGCTTCGGTCATGCCAACCATTCCCAGTGGGAATACCAACGCACCCACCATCATGATCGCCGAACGCGCTGCCGACTTCATCAGATCGGGCCAATAGCCGCTGGTGTTTTTGAACCAGACTGCCTAGGGTCCCAAGGCAGCGAGGCGGTTGAGTGACATCAGATCAAACTTCATATCAGGTCCTGGCTCGGAAGTATCGCCCGAGCACGTTTGCCGACCTCATCGGACAAGATGCGATGGTTCGGACGCTTCGCAATGCGTTTGAGGCCGATCGCATTGCCCATGCCTTTGTGATGACTGGCGTGCGTGGAGTGGGGAAGACGACGACCGCGCGCATTATTGCCAAAGGCCTGAATTGCATTGGCCCAGATGGAACCGGCGGACCAACGATTGACCCATGCGGCGTCTGCGAACAGTGCCGCTCTATTGCAGAGGGACGTCATGTAGATGTCCTCGAGATGGATGCGGCTTCGCGAACCGGTGTTAACGACATACGCGAAATCATCGAAAGTGTTCATTACCGTGCGGCTTCCGCGCGATATAAAATTTACATCATTGACGAGGTTCATATGCTCTCAACCAGCGCGTTCAACGCGTTGTTGAAAACATTGGAAGAACCACCCGAACATGTGAAATTTATCTTTGCCACGACAGAAATTCGAAAAATTCCTGTCACGGTTCTCTCACGCTGCCAGCGCTTTGACCTGCGCCGGATAGAGCCCGAGGTCATGCAGGATTTCCTTGCCAAAGTTGCGGACCTCGAACACACCAAAGTGGACAGCGAGGCGCTCGGCCTGATTACGCGCGCATCCGAAGGTTCGGTGCGAGATGCGCTCTCGCTTCTCGATCAAGCTATTGCGCATGGTGCAGGTGAAACAGGCCCCGATCAAGTCCGTGCGATGCTTGGGCTTGCGGATCGTGGACGCATCATGGACCTCTTCGACATGATCATGAAGGGCGATGCGGCCGGCGCGCTTGCGGAGATCGCGTCCCAATATTCAGATGGCGCCGACCCGATGGCCGTGCTTCGTGATCTCGCAGAGGTCACGCATTGGATTTCAGTCGTGAAGATTAACGCAGATGCCGCGGATGACCCAACGATCCCACCAGCGGAACGCGATCGCGGCAAAACAGCGGCCGAGGCGCTCCCGATGCGCGCGCTGTCGCGCATGTGGCAAATGTTACTCAAATCCCTGGATGAAGTCGCTCTCGCTCCGAATGCGATGATGGCTGCCGAGATGGCGATCATTCGGCTTACTCACGTGGCGGAACTGCCGAGCCCCGAGGATCTCGTTCGGAAACTCACATCTGAAGCGGCGCCAACCTCGGCGCCGCCCTCCCCCACACCTCAGGGAGGACCCGGGCAGGACACTCAGGGCCCAACAACCCAACACTCCGTACAAACATCCCCAACCAGTCGCGACGGGAATACAGCTCCGCAAATGGCACTTCAGCCAGAGCATGCAGCACTTGCGCGGTTTGACACATTCGAGGCGATCCTCCGCCTTGTACGGGCACGCCGGGACATCAAACTGTTGGACGAGATTGAACGCTACGTGAAACTCGTCGAGTACCGGCCAGGTTTTCTGGAATTCGAACCAACACCCGATGCCCCGCGCGACTTTGCCCAGCGCATCTCGGCCCGTTTATCCGAATGGACGGGGACCCGTTGGGCGGTTTCTGTCGTGTCCCAAGGAGGCGCGCGAACGGTGAAAGAGATCGAAGCCGAGGCGCGTCACGAAATTGAGCAGCAGGCACTTGCGCACCCGCTTGTCCAAGAAGCGTTGACCATTTTTCCGAGCGCCACAGTAACAGTGACACCAACCCCACCCGAAGATGATGCAACGGTCACATATCTTGAACCCGCAGATGACGGCGACGATGATTGGGATCCGTTCGAAGAAGACATATAAAAGGAGAACCGATGTTCAAAGGATTGGGCGGCCTCGGCGATATGGCTGGCATGATGGCAAAAGCTGGCGAAATGAAGAAGCGCATGGAAGAGGCACAAGCAACATTCGAGGTGACCTTTGTCGAAGGCGCTGACATTGGCGGACATGTAAAGGCAACTGTGAACGCCAAAGGCACGATCAACAATATACAAATACAACCATCTGGATCTGATTTGGAAACTTCCCAACTCGAAGCCGCCATTGTCGAGGCCATTCGCGAAGCGCAACTGAAAGGGCGGGAGTTGATGGCCGCTGAGATGGCAAAAATGCAGGAAGAGCTCGGACTGCCGCCGGGTCTTGGTCTACCCGGCTAAAATGGCCTCCAAGCAAAGCGACATTGAAGTTTTAATCGGGTTGATGGCCAAATTGCCCGGGCTCGGCCCCAGATCTGCGCGGCGCGCTGTGCTACAACTTATCAAGAAGCGAAACCAGGTTCTTATGCCACTTGCGGATGCGCTTTTTCAAGTTGCCCAATCTGCGCGCGAATGCCTGACCTGTGGAAACATCGAAACCGCCGATCAGTGTAGTATCTGCGCAACGCCAGAGCGCGCAACGGGCGAAATCTGTGTGGTCGAAGATGTCGCCGATCTTTGGGCGATTGAACGCGCGTCTGTATTCAAAGGCCGTTATCACGTGCTTGGTGGCACATTGTCGGCCTTGGACGGGGTGGGCCCAGAGGATCTGCGCATACCGCAGCTCATCTCTCGGATTGATCAAGAAAACGTTCGGGAGATTATCCTAGCACTCAATGCGACCGTCGACGGTCAGACCACGGCCCACTACATCGCCGATCAAGTCGAAGCGCTGGGCGTAAAAGTCACCTCATTGGCCCAGGGTGTGCCCATTGGAGGAGAGCTCGACTATCTCGACGACGGGACGATCTCCGCTGCACTCAGGGCCCGGAAGGCGGTCTAGCCGATCCCCCCATCATGCGTTCACGGAGTGCGATGTAGAACGTCGATGCAATAATGATCGCACCACCTATCAAGGTTGGCATATCTGGCAGTTCTCGAAACAACCAATACGCCCCCAAAGCCACGACGATCAGCCGCAGATAAGAGAACGGACCAACAATCGCCGCCTCACCCCAATGATATTGCTCGATGTCCGCAACGTTTCGGATCAGACCCGCAATGGACAAGAAGATCACAACGCCAATGATCCACGCACTGGTACTCCATTGAAGGGTTGGCCAGGAAATAGGAATAGAAATCAAGGTCGTGATTACGCCTGCCGAGACAACGGTCGAAAAGACACCATCAACCTCGGCCAAGCCCCGCGACATTATCAAAGCAAGCGCGAACAGGACCGAGGCACAGAGTGCCGCTGCATACCCCCAGAGAGATGTTTCTGTCGCTGCCGCACCAACTCCCGGTTGGCACACGATCACAGCACCAACAAATCCCATCGCAATCGCAACAATCCTGCGCGGACCGATTGTTTCTCCCTGCACCACGACGCTCAAGACAACCGCAAAGATCGGAGCGGTAAAAAACAGCACCGCCGCCGTATTCACCGGAATGGCCGTGATCGCATAAAATCCGAAATGCGTTGCAAACGCGATCAACACACCGCGTAAGATATGAGCCCCTTTGCGCTTGAAGCTCAGTTTTGCCCGATACTTCGGCAGAAGGGCGATCATCGTCATAAGTATCGCGGTTGCAATGCCAAACCGGTATAGAACAATGGTGGTCGATGAGAGCGCCTCAGAGGCGGCACGCACACCAACGGTCATCGATCCCGCTGACAGAACCGAAACCAAAGCCCATGCGATGCCTTTCGTATTGTTGATCGTTGTCTTTGACATGAAACCCGCGTTCCCCAGGACTTCTCTCTGATCGCCGGGTCACAGGTTTACAAGGCTGAATTTATACCCCATGTCGAAGACCGCTGCGGGCGTGATGGAATGGTAGACATACCGGACTTAAAATCCGGAGGCCTTAGCGCCGTGCGGGTTCAAGTCCCGCCGCCCGCACCAAAACAGATCGACCGTGACAGCGCCGGCCAAGTGGCATCTTCGGCCATTTCGACCGGACATTATACCGTTTCTAATCGATCGCTGCATTGACGGTGTTCGGACGCTAGGCCAGTAACCTCAAATGTTTGCCAACTTCTCATGGTCTGACCGATTAATCCGCCCGGCAGTTCTGGTGATTGCGGGTATCTGCCTGTTGCCGATGTGCGCTGTTTTGATCACCGCGCTTCTCGGCGACTTGGACACGCTGACCCATTTGGCAAAGACCGAGCTTTGGCGATACACATTGACCACGCTCGTTTTGGTTTTACTCGTTGGTCTGTTCAGTGGATGCATTGGAACAGGCGCCGCCTGGCTGGTCACAATGACCGAGTTTCCCGGGCGTCATGCTCTGGCAATCGCCCTGGCCCTTCCTCTGGCGTTTCCGGCCTATGTTTTGGCATACGCCTACACCGATTTCTTGGACCATCCCGGTGCCGTTCAGACGACCTTACGGTCCGTCACAGGCTGGGGACCGAGAGAGTACTGGTTCCCTGAAATCCGCTCGGTGGGCGGGGCTGCGGCCATGTTGACGCTGGTTCTTTATCCTTACGTCTATCTTCTGGCGCGCGCAGCGTTTCGGCAACAATCCTCCACCGCCTATCTTGCAGCTCGGGCCTTAGGGCAAAGCCCCAACGAAGCGTTTTTCCGCGTGTCCTTACCCCTTGCAAGGCCCGCGATTGCCGGCGGCATTCTTCTCGCGGTTATGGAAGTGATCGCAGATTTTGGAACGGTCTCTTATTTCGGTGTTCAGACCTTCGCGACAGGCATTTATACCAGTTGGACGGCCCAAAACGATCGTGGCGCGGCGGCACAACTTGCGATCTGTCTTTTGGCATTCGCTCTGTTTCTTGCACTTTTGGAGCGGGTTCAACGGGGAAATGCGCAGTATCACAGCGTCGGAAAACGCCATGAAACCCTAACACCAACACGCCTCAAAGGCGCACGAAAATGGGGCGCGATAACCCTTTGTGGTATCCCTGTCGTCTTTGGATTTGTGCTCCCAGTGGTCTTGCTTATCGAGCTCGCGCTCGGCTCAGAACAAGATCTTCTATCGCGACGATATATTGGCTTCCTTCGAAACTCTGTCACCCTCGCCTCTGTCGGCGCCTTGATCACTGTGGGTGCTGCCGTTCTTCTTGCGATGTTCCATCGGATTCGGCCAGGCGCGCTTGCCGCCAGCGCAAAGAACATTGCAAGGATCGGTTACGCGGTTCCCGGTACGGTTATCGCAGTTGGATTGTTCGTGCCATTTGCGGCCCTGGATAATCGGATCGACATGTTCATGGAGGGCCGCTTCGGAATAGACACTGGCCTGCTGATCTCGGGCTCGATCTGGCTCATGATCATGGCCTATATGATACGGTTTCTGGCAGCGGCGCTGAACACCTATGAGGCCGGTCTCGGAAGTATCAATAGCAATACAGATAGTGTTGCACGATCTCTCGGGGCGACAAGCGGCCAAGTCATCTCCCGCGTTCACGTGCCAATCTTAAGGCCAACCGTTTTGACAGCGCTCCTCATTGTTTTTGTCGACGTGATGAAAGAACTCCCGGCAACGCTGATGATGCGCCCTTTCAATATGGATACATTGGCCATTCAAGCGCATCGCCTGGCAGCAGACGAACGGCTTGAGGGCGCCGCAGTCCCCTCCCTTGTCATTGTTGCTGTTGGATTGATCCCGGTCATTCTGGTCTGCCGACAAGTTGGAAAAAGCCTTCGACAAACATGAAGAAACCCCGGAGATACACTCCGGGGTTTCTCAAAACTGCGTGTTGATTATTCCCAACCAGCCTCTGTCAAGATCCGCTGTGCGGCCGGCACGTTGTTTGCGATGTCTGTTGCATCCAAATCATCCGGTTTGAAAAAACCAAGAGAGGCAACAGATGGGCTGATCCCAACCCCTGGTACCGCCGGGTATTCGTCATTCCCCGCAGAGAAATACTCTTGCGCTTGCTCGGACGCCAAATACTCAAGGAACTTGATCGCGTTCTCTTTGTTTGGCGCGTTCACAGCAACACCGCCACCCGACAGGTTCATATGTGCGCCGATATCGTTCTGGTTCGGGAAAACCCAGCCAACCATGTCAACGCTATCGGACAAGCCGTCTACTGGCTTCCGGATCGCACGTCCAAAATAGTAAGTATTTGACATTGCGATTTCACATTCACCGGACACAATGCCGCGAAGCTGATCGGTGTCGCCACCTTGCGGCGCGCGCGCAAAATTACCGACGACCGCCTTTGCCCAATCCAAAACGGCATCCTCGCCGAGATGCTCAATCAACGCCGCCGTGATGGTCTGAGTGTAAACATTTGAGGATGACCGAATACAGATCATACCTTCGTATTCAGGCTTCGCGAGATCCTGATACGTCATCGGCGGGTTCGCGACGTCTTCCTTATCATAGAAGAGGATCCGTGCGCGTTGAGAAAAACCAAACCACTGATTGTCTTCATCCTGCATGTAAGCAGGCAGTGTCGCTTCGAGGACATCGGACTGGATCGGCTGAAGAATGCCGGCGTCCTTTGCTCGCTCGAGACGAGATGTGTCCACAGTCAAATAGATATCCGCTGGGGAGTTGGCGCCCTCTGACTCGATCCGAGTCAAGAGCTCATCGGCATTCCCTTCGATCCGATTGATCGTGATGCCGGTCATCTCTTCAAAGTCTGAGTACAGGCGTTCATCCGTATCGTAGTGACGCGACGAATAAAGGTTCAGCTCCCCCGCCGCAAATGCGGGCAACGCGACCGCTGCGCTCAGGCCGAGGGCGATGAACGATGTCGAAATTTTTGTCATGAGGTATCTCCCACCAAGTTGGGCCAGGTCAATCCTGACATAATCACTCAACTACAATTCGCGCTCCGGCAGTCAAGAATTTTCTGACAAAAACAATCAGAATAAGGGGCGCGCACTCTAAAAGTGCGGGGAAGCTGAAAAAAACGGTAAAACGTATTAGGTGCGATAGCGGAGCACGGCTGCAATCACGAACACCAAAATCAACGCCAAAGCAGGCACATAGGCTGTAAACGGATCACCATGCAGAATATGGCTCGACGCCGCGCCCACAAGTGCAACGGCCATCCCGCCCAGCGCCCATTCTTGGAGGACCGGTACGAATGGTTGGTAAAGGAAGATAACGCCAAACAAGTATCCTCCGCCAATAATCGTTGAAAGATAAGCCGGATAGCCAAGGTCTAGCAACGCGCTCTCCATCCCTCCTGTCAGGTTCATGACACCGGCTGCCACAAAAACGAGGGAAATAAGGCCTTGTAAAATCGCTTGAATTATTTTCATCGGGGACATTGTCTCTCTCCTTACACTGTCCAAAGTCTGATGCGATGCTAACAAAAATGGTGTGCTCCCCAAAACGGTCGTCGCGCACATTGGCTGTGCGTCAGCGCGCAATACCAGTCTAGCGATAATGCGGATTGCTCCAGGCCCGCTTGCCCGCCCGGTCAATCACGCTTACCCGCAGCCAGTTGCAGCCCTCAAACCGGTAATCGAACGGGATCTCTGTCCGGGTCATACTGTTGCCGTGGACACCGCGGGCCGCCGACCCCTTGCCTTGAACAATAACCGATGAAACGGCGCTCGTTTCGACAACAACATGGTCATCATGCCATTCAATATTTCGAAAATCGGGCCCCGTAGAGGCATAAAAATGTCCCGCCTTCAAAGCTTCCAATAGCAAGGTTGGATCATTCGCTTCGGCTTTGACCATAACCCACCCACCGAAATGATCGGGTTCCGAGAAATGCGCATCATCCGTTGCGATCACATTCAGTTTTCGACCCGCCGACAACATCTGATCGAGCGTATAGAACCCATGCGGGCGATCAAATCCCGTCGCACAGCCATGGTTATAGACCTCGACGGCATGGGCGGCTTCTATGCTCATCGCATCGGCTGTCGTCAGGTTCGACCATTCGGGATGGGCAATCGCCACAAAAGCGCCCGCCTCCACACAGCGCGCGGCCAAGGCTGGGCCCGTCTCTTGCCCCTCCTCTGGGAAGAATGTCGGCACATCGGGGGGTGTAAAATCCTCTGGCAGGCCGACGGCCAGAATATGCCACAGCTCCCCGTTTTCCATCGCGCCAGAATGCACTTCAGCGCCTATAATGGTCGTGAAACGATTGGTCCGAAAGGGCTTCGTATCGGTTAATGGGTACTGAAAAAACCCGATAAAATGATCGGATAGGCAGATGAAGTCATAGCCCTCTGCCTCGTATCTTCGACACACTTCCTGTGGGTCCAACACACCGTCCGATCGATTGGAATGCGTATGAAGATTGCCGCGATAAAACTGCCCCGGCGCGGAAAAGAAATCGGTCATGCATGCCCCTCCTACTGTGCTCGAATGCTTATGGCAGCCGTGTGTAACAACTCTGTGGCGTTGCGATCAGGCGTGCCCTGCCCCGCCCACAAAGCGAATGTCACCTGCAACAAGGCCAGCGGCATTATAATGGCGGATCGTGGCAAAAGGTGTCATCGTCGATCCGTCCAAATCAAGAGTGTCAGACACTTCTCGAATAAGCCCTGCGACCGCGCATTCGGAAGCACGCGACGCCCCGTCGGTAGCTTTGACCACAAGGGCCAACCCCAACCGTGGCATAATCACGCCAAAAACCCCCTCTGCGCCAGATTTAACATAGGCCCTGCCCCCGGTCGCCTTCGTCAAACGTCCGTTCCACTGGGTCGATCCGCCAGTCAGCTCCACATGAGAAATCGCGTTGGCAATCACGGTTTCAGCCGCTGACCCAGACGTCGCGGCCATTTTCGAGATCTGTGCCAAAGCCCGCCCAAAACCCTGCAAGGTGAGTTGCGGCGCAGGCAGGCTACATCCGTCAATACCAAGGGCAAAAGGTGTCATATCTGCAAGTTCTGCTAATCGGGCGAGCATCTTTGTCTGGGCGGGGTGGTCAGCATCCTGGTAACCAACTGGATCCCATCCGCAATGGGCACAAAGGGCCAATTGCCCAGCGTGTTTTCCAGAACAGTTGTGGTAAATGCGCGCCTTCTCGGCCCCGTCGGCAATCAACGCTTTGCGTGTGGGGCTGTGCGACGGCCATGCCGGCCCACATGCAAGATCGGATGGCGCGTGCCCTAGCTCTTTCAGCCAAGACAAAACACGCTCCGTGTGCATCGGCTCTCCATCATGCGAGGCACCCGACAAGGCCCATTGCTCTGGGGACAGGTTCAAACCGGCCTCTGCTAAGACCAACGACTGAATGGGCTTCATCGCCGATCTTGGAAAAATCCGCCGCTCTGGATCGCCCCAGGCCCTCCGAATGCGCCCTGTATGATCGACCACCGCAGCGACGCCGAAATGCTCCGATTCCACCACGCCACCCCGCGTGACTTCAACCAATTTAACGTCCGCCATCAATCCGGCCCTTCTATTCCTTGATTTCGCCCCAGCATTCTTGGCAAAGTTCACGGCGTAACGGATAGCTGAAAGCGACCAACAGGTAAAAGACATGAAACGATTTTGGATCGTGCTTGTAGCTGCACTTGTCTCGACTTCCACCCCAACATTTGCACGCGAGATAGAAGAAGCCTGCCTTCGGTCAGATCGCGAAAACGCGTCCCCTCGGCTCTGTCAGTGTATCCAGAAAATTGCGGATGAACGTCTAAGTCCCGAAGATCAGGTTGAGGCCGCCCGTTTTTTTGACGACCCCCAGCTTGCGCAAGATACGCGGCAATCAGATAACCCGTCTAAAGAACGGTTTTGGGAACGCTATACAGAATGGGCGGACCGTGCCGCCCGGATCTGTAGCTGATCTCGCATCAGTGATTGTGGCCCTCGTGACCGTCTTCACCGATTTCGACATCAAAAGTGACCTCGCCTGCATTTTCAAACACAAGGGTTAGCGCGAACGTATCCCCATCATCGAGTTCTGAATCTACACCCAGGAACATAACGTGATCTGCAGCACGCTCGAGCTTGCGTACACCATTCGCCGGGATGTCGAAACCGTTTTCAACGGGGCGCATCTTCATAACGCCGTTCTCTTCGATATGCGTGTGGAGCTCGACAACGCGCGCAATATCTGACCGTGCTTCGATCAATCTGTCGGGTGTATCGCCATCGTTCTCAATCACGAAGAAAGCCGCGGCCGTGTCAGATGTACCCGCACCCAAAGTCACAAAAACATCAATGATTTCCAAATCACCATGCTCGACCACTTCCATATCGCCATGGTCATCGTGATTATCGTGATCGTCATGCGCATGCATAAAGAAAAAGGCGCCACCGGCGATCGCCGCAACACCAAGACCGCCCAGGATCCATTTCAACATTGGTTTTCCTTCAATTTGTTACGAAGTAACATCTAAGCATGTTCACCCAGAGCTACCAGGGGAATGCACCCGCATATCCGAAATTCAAAGGGAGCGGCAAAGATCAGCTTTTTTCTTTGATTTTCTTTACGCTGCGCTCGCGCTCCTCAAGATATCGAAGGCCAATATGCGTGACCAATGACACATAGAGTGTCACAGAAATTAGGATGTAGACGGCCACAACCAGCCGCGTCGCGTCGCGTGTTGGTACCAAATCCCCATAACCGACAGTCGTCATCGTTGTGACGGTAAAGTAGAAGGCTTGGATCCAGGTGAAATCTTCCAACATCCGAAACAGAACCGTTCCACCAAGAAGTAAGAGAAACAGCGTCGACACAATAATCTGCACGCGGAGATCTTGTATTTTCAACATGATTATTTCGTAGAAAAATCTGCCCGTGGGAACAATGCCCAAATAAAAAAACGGCCCCAGAAGGGCCGTCACAACACAAAAATGAATTCACTTAGGCCGTTTGGGCCTTCGCGATTTCTTTTTTCACTTTCAGCGCATTCGGAGACAGCTCAGAATCGCTGGCCTTTGCGAGAAACGCATCCAAACCGCCACGGTGATCCACAGTCCGTAACGCAGCTGCGGATACGCGAAACTTGAACGAGCGGCCCAGTGTATCGGACGCCAAAGTCACATCATTGAGGTTCGGCAAAAAGCGCCGTTTTGTTTTGTTATTGGCATGGGACACGTTGTTCCCAACCATCGGGCCCTTGCCCGTCAATTCGCAGCGTCGTGACATCGAAATGTCCTTTCTTCTTCGAGACCTCGGTTTTGTCGAAGCGACAACCTGAAACCCCGGTCATGTTCAGAGATGTGGGCGTCTATGCTGCCCGCCGCAATCGGTCAAGCCCTAAGGCGCGACGGAATAGGGCCAAGCCCGCGTATTATCGGCACCAACAACGGAGAAGACCATGACCAAATTACTGACCGCTACCATCACCGTCGGCCTTCTGGTCACATCTGTCGCAGAGGCAGGGCCTTGGCGGTATTATGACCGTGTGGAAGATCGCGTGGATCGGGTCGAAGACCGGATCGACAGCCGCGTGACATACGGCAAACGCGACCTGGCCGAAGATAGGGTTGATCGCTTTGAGAACCGGATTGACGAACGCAATCTACGGGCGAAATGCGCACGCAACGCCGACTTGAACTGCGGGACAAGAGCATCAAATCGCTGGACAGAGTTCACCTCGAACCGGGCCAAGATACTCTCGAACCACGACTAAGTCTTGATCAAGTTAGACGGTCGGTGACTGCGCAATTTACGGCAGAGCCGACGGTTTTGGTATAAAAACAGTTGAGGAAAGCCGGGTCGAAATTGAGCATGGCTTCCCTCGATCCAAGGCTACGTAGGGTTTCGCCTCAGAAAACGATCCGCTCTTTTTTGACGGCAAAGGCAAGCGCGCTCAAAAGCACAATTGTCACGACAGAGAATACAAAGACATTCGACTCCAAGCCCAACACGCGCGCTTCGACACCGTTCTCATCAACGAGGGCGCCGCCATACAGACCAGATGTCAAAAACGCGACCCAAAAGCCGGATGCGAACATAAGACCTACAAAAATTGGAAGGACCAAATTGTCTTTCACCCAAACAAAGTAAATGCTCGTAAATGCCATGGACGCGCCAAAGACCAAAAACCAGACGCCGTGAACCCGTGCATGCGGGCTCCATCCAGGATTGTAGAGATGGGTCTCATTCAGGTCCGCGATCGCAGGCAGCACACCGTAAATCAGCGTGACACATGTGATCGCTATCTTCACGACGAGTCTCATATTCATATCAGTCTCCGAAATGCGGTTGATCGCACGTTGAATTTACGTGTTTGGGTAGAAGCTGGCTCCAATCGTGACAATCTACCCGGACGCACATGGTATGGATATTGAGTGTGCCGAACTCGTTTTGTAGGCTCTCGAAATGCGATTTTGGAACGAACTCCACACGGCCTACACGATTGCGCGATTAGGTACCGTTACCGCGGCGGCAACCGAACTCGGCATCCATCGGGCAACAGTTTTGAGGCATGTCGAAACACTCGAGGCAAAACTTGGGGCCAAACTTTTTCTCCGCCATGCGCGGGGTTACGCCCTAACCGATATCGGCCGTGACATGCTCTCAGTGGCCGAACAAGCGGATGGTGATTTCGCGCAACTGGTCGAACGGGCACGCACACGAACCGGGCAAATGTCTGGCGAGTTGGTCGTGACGTCCTTGACGCCAATAGCGCCATTGGTGCTTCCGGCCATAAAGGCGTTCAAAGCCGAAAACCCAAACATCAACGTGAATTTCGTAACAGACTTTGATCTCGCGAGCCTAGAGTTTGGGGAGGTTCACGTGGCGATCCGGGCGGGCCAACATGATGATCACTTGGACTATGTCGTCCGCCCGTTTCGCAAAGTCCGCTTCGGGCTCTATGCCTCAAGGGGTTACATCGACACATACGGCCACCCCGACCACAATTGGACCGACCACCATTTTGTCGGCGTGACGCAACAAGACCACTGGACGCCCTTCTCGGCTTGGATGAATGCCAATGTGCCCACCGAAAACCTCTACATTCGCATCCCCGACATAGATGCGCTTCTTCCGGCGGTGCGCGGCGGTCTTGGCCTTGCATGGCTGGCCGATCACCACGCCTATCATTTCGATGATTTGGTCCCCATCATCGCACCCTCAGACCAGTGGGCCATCCCTTTTCGCATTGTCACACATATGGATATACACCGAACACCGAAGGTCCAATCCTTCCTCGGCCACCTCAAAACGATTGAGACAATCCCCCTAGGCAAGGTTCTGTGCAGCGCATAGGACGTGCCCAAGAGCAGCCCGTTTTCTTGGGGAGGGACCATGAAAAAGATCTATGATTTCAGCCGCACATCGGCAGAGCGCAATTACACGATCAAGGACCTGCAAGAGCTTAAGGGCTCGGACCGCAAACTCTCCATGGCAAACCCGGCCAATGCCGCTGAACTCCGCGCCTGCCTCGAGGCGGGCATCGACCTCCTTGTCGTCTGGGACAGCCAGATCGAAGAGGTCCGCCAAATCACCCCCACCCATTTCGCCGGCGTCGGCTCCACCTGGGTGCAGTTCAGCCAAGCCCACGAAATCGTCGACCACGCTTTTGATATGATGCGCAAGGGCGGCGATCTCTATTACACACTCCGCTCTTACGACGTGATGGAAATGCTTGCGCGCGAGGGCATCCCCGTCCAATCCCATATCGGCCTCATCCCCACCTTCAGCCACTATACAGGGATGCGCGGCTTTGGTCGCACCGCCGATGAAGCGATGGAGATCTACAAGACCCTCAAACGGATGGAAGATGTGGGCGTCGTCGCGGTGGAGGCCGAATGCATCGCCGAAGAGGTCCTCGAAGCCGTGAACCAGAAAACCTCGATCGTGACCTTTTCGCTTGGCTCGGGCAAAGCGGGTGACGTGATCATGTCCTTTGTGGCGGATGTCTGCGGCGAGCCTTCGGAAGAGGCCAAGCCCCCCAAACACGCCTATGCGTTCGGAAATGTCGGGCGTCTGCACGCGCAAATCCATCAAGAACGCGTTGCGGCCTTGGGCAAGTTCCACGCCGAGGTGACGGCCAAAAACTTCCCCTATCCGGAAACGAATATCGGCATGCACAAAAACGAGAAAGAGAAGTTCTTTGAGGCGCTGGATAAGGCCACCTAACCTATCAGCCCGCGCCTAGCTCCACGGATCAATACATAGATATCCAAACTCGCCTTTTAGATTGTGCTAAACAACACTCCCTACTCAGAAGGCTGTCTTTCTAGCGTATTTAAGTATTCTTCACGCACGGCCTTCTCTAAAATCATGCGTCTGTCTCCGTTCGTGAAAGTCTTCACAAAGTCGTCGCGATAAAGAATTGCGGCTAGAACGCGATCTCCGAACGTTACATAGTCATAAGACATATCGATGTTCGATATTGAAGGTAGGTACCCAATGATTGGACGAAGACCAATAGTCGACATCAGTGCCGTCTCTAAGCACGGACTTCCCAAGTCATTTGAAACATAAAGTACAGATCGCTCAGGAGAGTTGCTGAACGCCGTAACGTAGCAAAACTCATTCGCGGCATCATCATTTGACTTCGAATAGTGCTGATTAAGACGGGCTAACGCCTCATCGTCGCTGACATTTTCCATCGATGCCCTGAGGTAATCTTCTGTCCCATAAATGATAATTGTATTTGCATCGCGGGGATAGCGGACCGGCCTTATCTCAAAACCAAGCTCAATGAGTGTTGTAATTCTTGCATCATGAATACGTTCAAGCGCTTCGGATGCATCTAATCGACCATCTACATACAGGTATCGTGGTATGGTCTTGTCGGGCACGCGATGCAAAAGACTGGTGTCACATTGGTCCAGGTCCTCGACACAGCGCATGGTTGACCAGGTAAATGAGGTCGAAAAAACGACATCAGTCAAAATGGGTGAATAGTCGAACGGATCTTGGTTTTTACGTTTTTGCTGAAAAGCCGCCCTTTTACGTTGTCGCTGAAAAGCCGCCCGTAGATAAGCTCAAAACTGTCAGCGTGCAGCTCTAAACGGTCGCGATCAATCAGCCGCAGATCGATACTGATCCCGCCTATGTCGAGGGTCTTCAAATCATCTGCGCTTACAGCCGACGTTAAAAATCCGAAAAAAGCGCAGAAGGCGATGTTGTGTAGCGTCTGATGCTGGCTCATCTCTTATATCTAAATCTCACCACATAGAAGTTTCGGTCCACCAAGTATCGTGTTTCCCGGGTTAATTCTAACCCGTCATACTCTGCAGCGTTGCCTGCTCCAAACAAGTCTGATGAAAACGAAATAGATACTTCGTTAAAAGCCGGATAGTCGACGGCTATTATGTACTCAATATTACTGTAGAAGAACTTTTGGCCCCATTGTGTTTCGGACTCGACGTTGTTGATGATTTCCTTTGTTAGAGATCCACAGAAATCGGTTATTTCAACATGTCTTTCCGTCTCAAATCCCGAAGGTGCTTTGGCAAGTATCTCGTACTCGCAGGTATTTGCGAAGCACAAGGCCTTTGCACGCGCAGACGAATTGGGTCAATTTCAGGGAAAACAATGTCTGCGGTTTTTTCTCCGACGATCACTTCGACATCGCTGTCGGAACAGATCGCGTCTGCATAAAGCTGCGTCGCGGAAAGTACTGCTAAAAGTGCAACTGAGGCTAGCACTCTATGCAGAAAAAGTGAGAACCAGCTACGCCAGATAAGTATCATAAAACAAATCCCCTTTTCATACCAGACGGGACACTTACCCCGAAAAGCGCCGCACTGACGCCGCCGAGGCCGCAACCGCCTCTTTCACCGGAATAAACGCAAAACCAAATGTCTTCTCGGCTTTAGCACCAGATACCTCCAAATTGCGCCCGATATTTGGGATCACCCCCCGCGCTTCAGGCATAAAAACCGCAAAAATCCGCAGCAGCCAAGGCGGCGCAACGGACGTGGAGACCTTCAATTCTGGGTCCCACGTCTTCAGCATCTCTGCGATCTCCCGAAACGTCACCGTCTGCGCAGTGGCCGAGAACCGCTCCCCTTTGGCGGCCTCCGTCGACAGCGCTGCCACATGCATCATCGCCACATCACGCACATCCACACAGGGCATATGCATCGGCGGCAACATCGGATCGGTCCGCTTCATGATCCGCTCTACCAACTCCAGCGAGGTGCCATAGCTCCCGTCCAAGGCGGGGCCAAGCACCACGCCGGGGTTGATCGTCGTCAACGTCATTTCAGGGTGCTCCGCCACAAAGTCCCAAGCCGCCTTTTCGGCCAAGGTCTTGGACGCTTCATAAGGGGAGACATAAGGTTCATCGGGCGAGGTCCAATAGGTCTCGTCAGAAGGCGCATCGATTGCCTTGTCAACCTGCTTGTAGATCGCAACACAAGACGAGGTCAGAACCACCCGTTTGATCCCCGCAGCCAGCGCGGCATTCATCGCACGCAGTGTTCCGTCTACCGCCGGACGGATCACCTCTTCTGGGTCTTTGGGATCTGCCATCGGAAAGGGGGATGCCGTGTGCATTAACACATCACAACCCTCCATCGCCTCGGCCCAGCCGTCATCCTTATTCAAATCAAGGAAGGCGAATTCCAGCGGCGCATCGGGGAACAGCGCCTCGACCTCGGCTTTTCGCTTTTCGGATCGGACCGAGCCGCGCACATCATAGCCCTGTTCGAGCAATTCGCGAATGATGTGCTTGGCAATAAAACCGGACGCGCCGGTCAGGAAAACTTTCGTCATGGAAGGGGTCCTTATACATCCTGACAAAGCGTAGTAAGTATCACTTACTTTGCCAACAGGAAATCTGATCTCTGTTCGCGCCATTTAAGACGCTTACGGGATCGCCGAACGCGCGCGCACCGCACCGCCCTTCACAGGGGACCGTCCCGCATGCTTTAACCCCGCCATGTACGGCACCTCGAAAATCGGTTTTGGCGGCGGTTGCCATTGGTGCACCGAGGCGACGTTTCAGGCGCTCAAAGGCGTGACAGAAGTTGACCAGGGCTGGATCGCCTCTACCCCACCGGCGGAGACATTTTCCGAAGCGGTGATCGTCCACTACGCGCCCAGCCAAATTCCGCTGCGCGTGCTGATCGAGGTTCACCTGCGCACCCATGCCAGCACGCGCGATCATTCCTTGCGCTCCAAATATCGCAGCGCCGTCTATTGCTTTGATCAGGCGGGCCTTGCCCGCGCCAGAGAGATCCTGGCCGAGCTTGCCCCGCAATTTGACCCGCCCCCCGTGACGGTGGCCCTGCCGTTCAAGGCGTTCAAATCCTCGCCCCCGCACTATCAGGATTACTATAAAACCGCGCCCGAGCGGCCCTTTTGCAAGACCTATATTGATCCGAAACTGGCGAAGCTGCGGCGTGAGTTTGGGGAATACGCAAAGGCGTAATCAATAGGCGCTCGACACCATAAATCGGGGTCGCGCGCCTGGGCCCTACAGTTTAGGCGGCGCATGGCCATCCATCCAATCCTCATAGCGCATAAACCCTTGGTCCCTGGTATAGCCACGCCCCTCCAGCATCACCCGACCTTTTGAGACCTCGATCCGGTCGAGGCAGTTGATCGTAAACGCCCCCGGCCCCGGCGGATCAAAGAGGACCGGCAAAACGTAATCGGTCATCATGAAACCGTCGAAACAGTGATACAGCGCGGCAGGTTTGCGCCCCAGCGCCTCGGCCAAGGGGCCATAATCGAAGGCGGCGAAATCGGTCGGCTCCCCGCCCTCTGCAAGGTCAATTTCGCGGAAGGCAGCGGCCTGTTGCGCGAAAGCGTCCGAGAAAAGGTCCAGAAATTCGGCCCGAGAAAACAGCAGGACATAATTGAAAATCTGGTTCGGCTGCCAGCGCTGCATTTGCCTATAATTGAGGTGGTTGTTCCACCCGACCCGGGCGCTATCGGTCACCGCGCCATTGATGAAGATGTGCATAGAGGCAGGTTAGAGAGGCTGTTGGGGGACGGCAAGCGTTGGTAGGGGGAGGGGTTTATTCGCATCACTTTGCAATCCTTATTGGATAGTGGCTACTGAACCTGACCGCGTGAGCGCAGCGAACTTATGCGGCAGGTTCGAGCGCCCGCCCGTCCCGAGGGGCGGGGCGCTTCACTGCGTTCGCGCTGTTCACCCGCCCACGGGCGGTCGCTCTTTCCGCGTCTGCAGAATTTAACGAGATACACCTTGAATGTTCAGTAGGTAATAGGTTTCAATCCAGTCAAAAGACAAAATCATTAATTTAAAAATTTTGAGGGCGATATGAATAGCGACACAGTTATAACGATATTTGCTTTGGTCTGGTTTTTCGCACCATTTGTACTCTTATTTCTTTGGTTAAAAGCGCGAAGAAAACAAAAAATTGCGGCAAACGACAGTGCAATGCTGCGGGACAAGTACTCAGCAATTATCTCAATCAGCGATGAAGTTGAGGAACAGAAACTCGAATTTGAGAACTGGACTGATAAAACGAATAGTCTTCGAAACACCTATTCTGAAAAACGGGAAATCCTTAAAAAGCTTGAAGCGCAGGTAGCATTATTCGATGAGAAAATCGCATTTTCTGAACTTGGCGTTTACGAACCGCATTTCGACTTCACTGATACAGACGCATTTAAGAACGCAATCAAAGCTGTCCGCGATAAACAAAAAACTATGGTTTCGGAGAAAAGGGCAGCCTCTAGTCCAACCGATTGGCACGTTGATGGAAGTCGTTCAAAGGGCCAAACCATGATCAATCGACAAATCAGACTAACAATGCGCGCCTTTAACAACGAATGCGAGGCAGCAATCGCAAATGCGCGCTGGAACAATGTCAATGCCATGGAAAAGCGAATTCTCAACGCGGCAAAACAGATAAATGCAGCCAACGAGTCGATGCAATTAGCAATAAATGACAGGTACGTTGCTCTTAAGCTTGATGAACTTCATTTGACGCACGAATATCGCGAACAACAAAAAGTGGAGAAGGAAGAACGAGCCGAACTAGCCCGTGCGGAAAGGGAAGAGAAACGACTTCTGGCAGAGGCAGCGGCGGCAGAGAAAGAAGAACGAAAGTACCAATCGCTGCTTGATAAGGCGCGCAAGGAAGCAGGAGTTGACGAAACAAAAATAGCTGAGCTCGAAGCGGCTTTGGCAGAGGCGCATGAAACGAGTGAGCGTGCTAAGGCTATGGCTCAGTTAACAAAGTCTGGATATGTTTACATCATTTCAAACATTGGCTCTTTTGGAAATGAGGTCGTAAAAATCGGACTCACGCGAAGAGTTAACCCAGACGATAGAGTGAAAGAACTTGGCGACGCCAGTGTACCTTTTGGATTTGATACCCACGCAATGATTTACTCCGATGAAGCGCCCGCGCTGGAGGCGTCTCTGCATAAAGAGTTTGCAGAAAATCGGGTCAATGCGGCCAACATGCGAAAAGAATTTTTCCGCGTTTCATTAGAAGACGTAGAAGACGCTGTCGGGAGGCTAGCGCCGGAAGCATCGTTCTTCAAAGATCGTGAAGCGCAGGATTGGTACGAGACCCTCGCTCGAAGGAATGAGAAACTACAAGAAATGCAAAAAGTATCGGACGCGTTTCCTGAAGAGTTGTAGTTTAATCATCCCCACCGCGCTCCCCAAACCGCTTCTCCCATTCCTTCAGCTCTTTCATTTGTTCGCGCACGCTCTTTTGCCGAATGCCCAACAACAACTCTTCTTGGTCCAGCGCTCCGGATCGCGAGAACAGCACCCGCGCCAAGCGGCCCATCACAAAGGTCCGCAGCACATAATTGATCTTGGTGGTATAATTCGGCCCCATCGCGCGGAAGAATTTCAGCACATCTTCGTCGATCCGAATGCTGATCTTTTCCTTTGTCTGAACCGTGTCCGTTGCGATGTCGATTGCATCCCATTCCGGGGGACAATCGCAAAGCGCATCTGAAATGGGAAAGGTGTTTCGCATCTCATCCGCACTGTCCAAAAAATCGATAAGCGCCTGTTTTTGTTTGTCGCGTTCTCGTGTCATGCAGGCCCAATCGCGGTCAAATCCTTATCAAAACGTAACCACAGCGTGTCCCACGGATGTCCTACGCATGTCCTACGGATGTCCCACGCAGATCACACGGGGCTTTCTTGCCCCCTTGCGCCCCTTCCGCTATGCCCCGCCTCATGCTTGATCGTGCTTCGAACCAACCTGACTTGCCGCCCGAAATCGACCGCCGTCGAACCTTTGCGATCATCTCGCACCCCGATGCAGGCAAGACGACGCTCACGGAAAAATTCCTCCTTTATGGTGGGGCAATCCAGATGGCGGGTCAGGTCCGCGCCAAGGGGGATGCGCGGCGCACCGCCTCTGACTTTATGCAGATGGAAAAGGATCGCGGGATCTCGGTCTCGGCCTCTGCCATGTCTTTTGAGTTCAAGGACTACTGGTTCAATCTGGTGGACACGCCGGGCCATAGCGACTTCTCCGAAGATACCTACCGGACGCTCACCGCGGTCGATGCCGCGATCATGGTCATTGACGGCGCGAAGGGCGTCGAGAGCCAGACGCGCAAACTCTTTGAGGTCTGCCGCCTCCGCGACATGCCGATCCTGACCTTCTGTAACAAGATGGACCGCGAGAGCCGCGACACCTTTGAAATCATTGATGAAATCCAAGAGAACCTCGCGATTGATGTGTGTCCCGCCTCTTGGCCCATCGGCATGGGGCGCGAGTTCCTGGGCTGTTATGACTTGTTGAATGATCGGCTGGAACTGATGGATCGCGCCGACCGCAACGTGGTGGCCGAAAGCATTGAAATTAAAGGGTTAGATGATCCCAAACTGGCCGAGCATGTGCCAGAGGCGCTGTTGGAAAAGTTCCTTGAAGAGGTTGAAATGGCGCGCGAATTGCTCCCCCGTTTTGACCATCAGGACTTTCTTGACGGGACGCTCACGCCGATTTGGTTTGGCTCGGCCATCAATTCCTTTGGTGTGCAAGAGCTCATGGATGGGATCGGGGAATACGGGCCGAAACCCCAAGTTCGCCCGGCCGAGCCGCGCCAAGTCTCCCCCGACGAGAAAAAAGTCTCGGGCTTTGTCTTTAAGGTCCAGGCGAATATGGACCCCAAGCATCGGGACCGTGTGGCCTTTGTCCGGCTTTGTTCGGGGCACTTCAAACGGGGTATGAAGCTCACCCATGTGCGCTCAAAGAAGCCCATGGCGATCAGCTCACCGATGTTGTTTTTGGCCTCCGACCGAGAACTCGCGGAAGAGGCTTGGGCGGGCGATATCATCGGCATTCCAAACCACGGACAGCTGCGCATCGGCGATGCGCTGACCGAGGGCGAAGATGTCCGCTTCACAGGTATTCCGAGCTTCGCGCCCGAGCTGTTGCAATCGGTACGCGCGACCGACCCGATGAAGGCCAAGCACCTTGATAAGGCGCTCACGCAATTCGCCGAAGAAGGGGCTGCGAAACTCTTCAAACCCATGATCGGATCGGGGTTTATCATTGGTGTCGTGGGCGCTCTCCAGTTTGAGGTTTTGGCCAGCCGGATTGAGCTCGAATACGGCATCCCCGTGCGGTTTGAGCCGACGCAATTCACCTCGGCGCGCTGGCTTTCAGGGCCGCAAGATAAGATCGATGGTTTTGTGAATTCCAACAAAGGTCATATGGCGAGCGACACCGACGGCGACCCGGTTTATATGACGCGGCTGCAATGGGACATCGACAGGGTTGAACGCGATTTCCCAGACCTTAAGCTGAGCGCGACAAAGGAAACGCTCACCTAAATATGTCGCGATACCCACTCAATCACATCCACCTCAACTGAGGCGATAGCGTTTCTCGCCGACTTCTTTGCTGCTATTCTCAGCGCTAATCGTTAACACATGAATTGGGTAACACATGCTCCGCTGAGGTGGGAAGTAACGCGGGAGGCACCAATGACGATACTCAGATCACTTCTTTGCATCTTCGTTCTCGGGGGCGTTGCCGCATGTGCCCCACGGGGAGTACCTCAAATCATTCCGCTGAACGATGCGGCAAGCGTTACGCGTGTCTATGTTGCAGCACTCAGGGATCGCGATACAGGCCTATCCAGCTTTGGTGCGGATCGGACCACGGAAATGGCTTATTTGCACACGGACATATCAATCCCCCCGTCTCACGTTTCAGGCGAAATCGAATGGCCAGGTCGTTCCGAACCCGATCCACTGAAGCATTTTGGTGTGATCGAAGCCCGCCGGTATCCGGCCGAACAATCTTTCTTCGAACGGTTGCGGCAGCACGAAGCACCAGCTGTTATGATCTTTGTCCATGGTTATAACGTTAATCCGGCGGAAGCTGTCTATGGCATGGCCCAGATGCATCATGACTACGACCAACCTGTTTTGCCCCTCGCATTCCTTTGGCCTTCAGCGGGCGATCCACTCGGATATGTCTATGACCGGCAAAGCGCCCTCTTTGCCCGGGATCAACTTGTCGCGTTGATCAATGACGTTCATTCGAAAACCGGCAAACCGATCGTCATTCTCGCCCACTCGCTCGGGTCGTTTCTTACGATGGAGGCTATGCGCCAGAACGACTTCGCGAGCAATCGCTCAGCCGCCGACATGATTGGTGGCGTCTTCCTTATGTCGCCAGATTTGGAGCCCGATGTGTTCGAAGTTCAGATCGACGCGTTGGATCGTGTCCCAGAGAATTTCGTTGTTCTTGCTGCGAAAAAGGACCCCGCCCTAAATTTTTCCAGTCTTATTACGGGTAAACGCCCGCGCGTAGGTCAGATCACAGATCCAGAGGCATGGGCGGAACGAGGGGTTACTGTTATCGACCTCAGCGCATTCAGAGAAACAGCCGGAAGCGCGCATTCGATTGCAGTGACATCCCCAGAAGCGATTGAATTTCTCCGCGAATATCTGGAAGAGATCCGCCCCGACCTGTAGCACGACAACTTGCTCTTCCGCGACGGTTTTCGATTGGCTACTACAGGGTATGTCAAGGAGACGGCTCATATCAATTTTTGGCGGCATCGTCGGCGTAGGCGCGGCCTTCGGACTGACGTTGACATTCTTCGGCCAACGCCCTGCACCACTTGGGCACACAACAGCCCCTTGGCAACTGATCGCGTCTATTGAGGTGAGAGATACAAGCGATGGTATTATTCCACATATGATTAAGGTGTTTCCGGACGACGTTCGGGATGCTGCCGAAGATTTCGTGATTGAAGGGTATCTTATGCGGTTTGTGGCAGAACCTGCACTCAGTGAGTTTCTAATTTTACCAGATCCCCCAACCTGTCCGTTCTGTGGTGGATCAGGGTATGGTCCCTATCTCGAAGTTCAGATGAAGGAGCCGCTCGACGACCTCCCAGATTACACAAAGCTCCGGATCCGCGGACAACTTGAGTTGATTGATGATCCAACAGTGTACGACGCAGTGCGACTGATCAAAGGCGAGTTAGTGAAAGGATAAATACTTCGCTATTGTTCGGGTATTCTTCAGTCACCGTTAGCATCATGGCCCGACGGAGTGGGCATGACGTGTCGATTTTTGCTCTTGTTTTGTGTTTGGTGTATTCCGTGCGTCAGTTCCGCAGATAGCACCCATATGGAGCTAGACATCCCATACGGACAGCATCCGCGCCAAGTCTACGATCTTTACGTTCCCGCAAATCCAAACGGTCAACTCTTCATTCTTGTACATGGCGGCGGATGGGTGAAGGGGGACAAGTCCTATGGCGATATATGGCCCGACAAGTTGTCCTATTGGGGTCCCTTGGGAACCAGCATCGCCAGCGTAAACTATCGCTTCGTGCCAGAGGTTACTCCAGCCGAACAAGCGGCGGATATTGCGCGCGCCGTCGCCCAAATTCAACAGGACACGCGGTTTCAAACCTGGGTTCTCATCGGTCATTCCGCGGGCGCACATCTGGCCCTCCTCCTTCATTCGGATCAGACGCTGCAACGCCAACATCGTGTTCGCCCTTGGTTGGGAACAATCGCGCTGGATACAAGTGCGGTCGATGTCACCGGAATCATGACCAAAGGCCCTTACTACACTTGGTACGATGTCTTCGGGCGGGACGCAGAACGCTGGGACGACTACTCGCCGCTCGCAAAACTTACCGTAGCAGGTGCGCCCGTTTTGCTAGTTTGCTCGGCATTGCGCCCGGCACCCTGTCCCCAATCTGACCTGTATCAACACAAATCGCTGTCACTGGGGCAACGGGTTGATGTCGTCATTTCAGACAAAGATCACCTCGAGATCAATTCGGACATCGGGCGCGACCGAATGTATACAGAGATGTTCGATACGTGGATCGCCAGCTTGGCGTCGTCTCATACCAACCCAAAATTTGACTCCTCCGAATTTTCGGACTAACTCGCCGTCAATCTTGGCACACCCAATTCGGGGTCGTGCAGGCCGCTTAAGTCATGCGGCCAATCAATTGGACCGCATAACTGACAAGGCCTGTATGACAAAATTCAGCGATCTCGAGCTCAATAAAAAAGTTCTAAAGGCGATTGAGGAGGTCGGTTACGAGACCCCCACACCCATACAAGAGGCCGCGATACCCCATGCGCTCGCAGGCCGCGACGTTCTTGGTATCGCCCAAACTGGCACTGGGAAAACCGCAAGTTTTACCCTCCCAATGATCACAAAACTCGCACGCGGGCGCGCACGCGCACGGATGCCCCGGTCTTTGGTTTTGGCTCCCACACGTGAGCTTGCGGCGCAAGTTGCAGAAAACTTCGAAGCCTATGCAAAACATGTAAAGCTCTCGATGGCGCTCTTGATCGGAGGCGTGAGTTTCAAAGACCAGGATGCGCTTATTGACAAAGGCGTTGACGTCCTTATCGCGACACCAGGCAGGTTGCTTGACCATTTCGAACGCGGAAAATTGCTTCTGACAGGGATCGAAATTATGGTCGTCGACGAGGCGGATCGAATGCTCGATATGGGTTTCATTCCGGACATTGAGCGGATTTTTAAACTGACCCCGTTTACGCGCCAGACGCTTTTCTTCTCTGCCACGATGGCACCAGAAATCACTCGGATTACTCAAGAATTTCTGTCGAACCCAGAACGCGTAGAGGTGGCACGTCAAGCAACCACATCGGAAAATATCGACCAGAAGGTCTGTTTGTTTAAAGCCTCCAGCCGAAGCGAAGAAGCCCGCGAAAAACGCGCAATGTTGCGCGAAATGATCAAGCGAGATGGCGAAAGCATGACGAATGGGATTGTCTTCTGTAACCGTAAGATCGATGTCGACATTGTCGCAAAGTCCCTCGCGAAGCACGGGCTCAATGCCTCTGCTATTCATGGTGATCTTGACCAAAAAGTTCGGATGAAAGTGCTCGACGGCTTTCGCGATGGCTCGATACAGCTGCTGATCGCCTCAGACGTTGCAGCCCGAGGCCTCGACATTCCAAGCGTGAGCCACGTCTTCAATTACGATGTCCCGATCCATGCTGAGGACTATGTTCATCGCATCGGGCGAACAGGACGCGCAGGGCGCAAAGGTGCTGCGATAATGCTCTGCTTGCCGCATGAAGAGAAGTATCTCGCGAAAATTGAAGAACTTGTCGAACAAGAGATTCCGCGCCTCGAGGCACCCGAGATCGAAGTTCGCACAAGCCGCCGCAAATCCTCTGAACCCCAAGAAGATCGGCGGAAGTCCCGGGATGATGCGAAATCAGATGGGCGGAAAACGGACACAAGACGAGGGCGGCGCGCACCAGACGCGGGCGAGAAAGTGATGGGAATGGGCGATCACGTTCCGGCCTTCATGGGTGTGAGCTTCTCGACGAAGAAGGCACCTGATCCGGACGCGCCCGGTGATACCGCCGCGGACGCCGCTTAATCAGGTATCTGCCTCCAGCCGGGTCAAAAGCACGCGGGTCACAGGTTTCTTTCCCACACGATCTCTCGTGATGTGACCGATCCGCCTTTCCAAACGCGCGATGACATCATCGTCGTTTCGCAAGGCTTTTGCTGGAATGATCTCTATCTCATCTTCAAGCTCCCGCTCCAAGATTTCGGCCAATTCGACCTTGGAGCCCGCCGGGTCGGCGAGTCCCAAGACTTCGACCCAAACACCCAACAATGCATCGTCTTCGAAGATGACGGACGCCGCCACCATGCCGCGAGTGGCCATCCGAATGCGATTCAAAACGATGCCATCAAAGGCGCCGATAATCTCTGTTCCATCAAGATAGAGCCGACCAGCATCTACGTGGTCAACGATCTCGGGGGTGTCCCCCGATAAATCTGCAACAGCTCCGTTGGGCACAACAATGGATGGAATCCCAGAAGAGCTTGCCAGGCGCTTATGTTCCAACAAGTGGCGATATTCCCCATGCATCGGAACGAGCATTTTGGGCTGAAAAATCTTGTGTAACTCAGAGAGATCGGGCCGGTTCGCATGGCCCGACACGTGGTAGGCATCTGCGCTATCGTCGATAACGCGAACGCCTTGCGCCGCTAGTGCATTTACAATGCGGCCGACCCCCACCTCGTTTCCCGGAATTGTTTTAGATGAAAAGAGGAACGTATCACCTTCGGTCATCGTAAACCCAAGATACGTCCCATTCGCCAACTGGGCCGATGCGGCGCGACGCTCGCCCTGCGATCCAGTAACAATCAACATAAGATTGCCGCGCGGGATATCCTGCGCATCTTCTAAATCAACCAATGGCGGAAAGTCATCGAGCACATTTGCCTCTCGCGCATATCCGAGCATTCGTTGCATTGATCGGCCGAGTACACAAACCGAACGGCCAGCCTCGACACCCGCCTGGGCGAGGGTTTTAAGACGCGCAATATTCGATGCAAAGGTCGTTGCAACCATCAATCCGGTCGCCTCTGCGATCATCTCGCGTATCGGCTCCCTAAGGGTCGCCTCTGACCGTCCGCGTTGTGGCGAAAACACGTTCGTGCTGTCGCACACAAGCGCTTGTATGCCGGGCTTAGCAACATCGGCAAAGAGTTTTGGATCATAGGCTTCACCGACAATCGGTTCAGGATCCAATTTGAGATCACCGGTATGAACGACCCGCCCTACTGGTGTGTCGATCACCAGGCCGCTCGCCTCTGGGATCGAATGGGGTACCGGCAGAATGCCAATGTTGAACGGACCAATTTTTGTCATCTCCGGAAAGGCCGCAACCATGTGGACGACCTCCGGATCGCGGTTCCAATCCTGCAATTTGGTGCGAGCAACCAACGACGTAAAACGTCTGCAAAATACCGGAGCGGCCACGCGATCATAGATCATGCCAAGCGCGCCGATATGGTCTTCGTGGGCATGTGTGATGATGATCCCGTCGATGCGATCTGACTGGTCAGCGATCCATCCCGGGTCAGCCACGATCAAGTCGACGCCGGGGGTGCTGTCCATCGAGGGGAATGTCACCCCCATATCCACCAGCACAAAACGCTCTTTCCCGGGAAGCCCCCAGCCATAGGCGTACATGTTCATGCCAATCTCGCCCGCCCCGCCGAGCGGCACGTAAATTAGTCTTTCTTCCAAATTTAGGTACTCCGGTTGTGGACGTCGATCAGGACGAGCCCGTGCATCGTTAAATCGCCATCAATACTTGAAAATAGGTCTGTTCCGCGATCGAACAGGCCCGCAAGCCCACCCGTTCCGATCACTTTCATCGGTCGGCCACGCTCCGCTTTAATGCGGTCGCAAATCCCTTCAATAAGACCGATGTAGCCCCAAAATACACCGGACTGCATGCAGGCAACTGTGTTCGTCCCAATCACTTTTTCGGGCTGTGTCACATCTACGAAGGGCAATGCAGCCGCCGCCGCTTGGAGCGCTTCGACCGATAAGTTTACGCCCGGCGCGATCACACCGCCAATATAGGCACCGTCGTCGTCAACAACGTCGAATGTGGTCGCCGTACCGAAATCAACAACGATCAAGTCTCCGCCATAGCGGTCATATGCGCTCACGGTGTTCACAAGCCGGTCCGCGCCCACTTGTGTGCCTTCGTCAACTCGGACGGGTACAGGCAGGCCGCACTCATCTTTTCCGACGACCAACGGGCGCGTGTTGTAATATCGGTCGGACAGGACCCGAAGATTGAACACAACCCGCGGCACGACGCTAGAGACAATGACACGATCAATGCGGGCTTGCACACCATTGAGCTGCATCAATTGGCTCAGCCAAACATGGTATTCATCGGCTGTGCGCTGATGAACGGTCTGGCACCGCCATTCCCCAACAAAGTCGTCTCCATCATGTAAGGAAAAAACCGTGTTTGTGTTTCCAACATCAATCGCAAGCAGCATGGTCCGTTCCGCTGAAAAATATATCGGCGGCCGTGATGCGTTCGCGACCGGTGGGCGTCTTTAGGACAAGTGCACCCTGCTCGTCCACCGTTTCATATAGACCGGCAATCTCGCGGTTTGGAAGCCGCGCGGTAATCTCTGTGCCGAGCCCGCTTGCGTGGGCAAGCCAATCCTGCCTGATTGGGTCAAACCCATAATTGACAAATTGCGCATCGCGTCGGGCAAAGCTGCGTGCCAAGCCGTCTGCGAGATCATCTGGGGCAACTTTCGGTCCAATATCGCTCAACGCGACAGGCCGAACAGCGCGGGCCTCGACCGAGGATGGGGACGGCGCTGTCACAAGGTTTACACCTATTCCGATGATGAGGTGATCGGGCAAACCTTCCAAGAGAATCCCTGCAATCTTCCGCCCCGCCACCAAAACATCATTCGGCCATTTTAGGCTGATGGGAAGACCCGGCAAAGCAGCGCCGAGCGCATCAGACAACGCAAGTGCGGCAACGAAACTTCGGAGGGCCCTCGTATCTGGTGGGTCGCAGCATGGAAGCAGCAAGCTCCCATAGAAATTCCCCTTGGGAGAGACCCAGCTACGCCCACGGCGCCCAATACCTTTCGTTTGCTCGTTTGCAATACACCAGACGGGATGCGCGACCTCCCCGATAAGCGCGCGTGCTTCATCATTCGTGCTACTGACCGCGCCTAGATGCCGAATTTCGGCCTCTGTGATCACCGCAGGAGTGCGGCCGCCGCGCTTGCGGCGAAACTATCAATTCCAAACAGATTAACGATGCCAAGAACCATCGCCGCCGAGGTTCCGACGAGAGCCAACCAATGCAGGGTCGGAATGCCGCCATCCAGCGCGTCAGCCGGTTCACCAAAGTACATCAGATAAATGAGACGAAGATAGTAATATGCCCCAATCACCGAAGCGACGACGCCCATTACCGCCAACCAAACCATTCCGGCATCGACCGCCGCCTGAAGGACATAATACTTCGCGAAGAACCCCACCAAAAACGGTATGCCCGCCAGCGAGAACAGCAAGACCGCCATACAGGCCGCGCGCAAAGGCTCCTGTCGGGAATAGAGACCGAGCGCCGAAATTTCGGTGACTTCTTCGCCGTTCTTTTCCATCGTGAGAATGAAGGCAAAAACCCCAATATTCATTGCCAGATATATTGCCATGTAGATCATCATCGATTGCACGCCCTGCTCTGTGCCGGCCGCAAGGCCCATCAACGCAAAGCCCATATGTGCAATCGAGGAATAAGCCATCAAGCGTTTGATGTTCGTCTGGCCGATCGCCGCGATAGACCCCAGAAACATAGACAAAACCGAGATAAAGGCGACGATCTGCGTCCAGTCCGCTACCGCGCCGCCAAATGCATCATGGACAACCCGCGCAAACAGTCCAGCTGCGGCGACCTTCGGTGCGGTTGCAAAGAATGCAGTTACTGGCGTCGGCGAGCCCTCATACACATCTGGGGTCCACATGTGGAACGGTGCCGCGGAAATCTTGAACCCGAAGCCCACACAAAGAAAGACGAGACCAAAGAGCATTCCAAGCGGAACATCCCCCTCTGCGACGGTTGTCGCGATCCCTTCAAAATTTGTTGTGCCCGCATAGCCGTAAACCAAAGACGCGCCGTAAAGCAGGAGACCGGACGACAAGGCGCCAAGAACAAAGTATTTCAAGCCGGCTTCTGTTGATCGCGCGCTATCGCGATCAAACGCCGCGATCACATAGAGGGACAAGGCCTGCAATTCGAGCCCCATATAGAGCGCGATCAAGTCACCACTGGAGACCATCATCATCATACCAACAGTTGCGAGCGCGATCAGAATTGGAAACTCAAATTTGAAGAGACCATTTCGCTTAAGATAGTCCTGGCTCAGCAGCAAAATGACGGCGGACCCAAATAGGATCAGAACCTTCGCATAGCGCGCAAAAGCGTCATCGACAAAGGCCCCATTGAAGGCCGTTCGCGGTTCCGAAGGGGAAAAGCCTAGGAAAACGCCGCAGCCAATCATGACCAACGCGGTCGCCCAAAAGAGCACGCCGGAAAGTGTGTCTTTGCCGAAGTAAACACCGATCATCAGCGCCGCCATAGCGTAGAGCACCAGGATCAATTCGGCGGTCAGGACTGCCAGGTCTGTCATCATCATAGCGCGTCCCCTATTTCTGCGCGAGTTGGATGTCCGACGCGGCCAGCGCCAGTTCCACATTGGACAAAAGGCTTTCGACACTCGGCCCGATCAAATCGGTCACAAGTGCTGGATAGACGCCCAACAACAACGTCATCACAACAAGAGGCGCCATCAAAAGCTTCTCACGCGCATCCATATCTTTTATGCCTTTTAGGCTTTCCTTAATGAGATCTCCAAACACAACGCGACGATAGAGCCAGAGCGCATAAGCCGCCGAGAGGATCACCCCAGTGGCCGCCCCAACGGCAATCCATGTATTCGCTTGGAAGGCGCCGACCAAAGTCAGAAACTCGCCGACAAACCCCGATGTACCGGGGAGCCCAACATTCGCCATTGTGAACAACATAAAGATCAACGCGTAGACCGGCATCCGGTTCACGAGACCGCCATAAGCAGCAATGTCACGCGTATGCATGCGGTCGTAGATCACCCCAACACCAAGAAAGAGCGCACCAGAGATAAACCCGTGGCTTAGCATCTGGAAAATCGCTCCATCGACGCCTTGCTGATTGATCGCGAAGATACCCATCGTCACGAACCCCATATGGGCAACAGACGAATACGCGATCAGCTTCTTCATGTCTTCCTGCATGAGGGCCACGAGCGACGTGTAGATGATCGCAATGACCGAAAGGGTCATTACAAAGGTCGCAAGCATATCAGAGGCCACAGGGAACATCGGCAGAGAGAAGCGGAGGAAGCCATAGCCCCCCATCTTCAACAGGATTGCAGCAAGCACCACGGACCCCGCCGTCGGTGCTTGAACATGTGCATCCGGCAGCCAAGTATGCACCGGCCACATAGGCATTTTAACCGCGAAGCTCGCCAAGAAGGCAAGGAATAAAAGCGTCTGCGCACCCCCCACAATCGTGAATCCGAGCACTCGGATTGGATCAGTCGAGAATTCAGCAATGCTTGGATCGTAGAGAAGGCGTTCTACATCGGTCGTGCCTGTGACGTTCCACATATAGATGATCGCGACAAGCATCAGAACAGAACCAAGAAGGGTGTAGAGGAAAAACTTGAAGCTCGCATAGATACGGTCAGCGCCGCCCCAGATCCCCACAATCAGGAACATCGGGATGAGACCCGCCTCGAACACAACGTAAAAGAGGACCAGGTCCAATGCGACGAACACCGCCACCATCAGCCCCTCCAACAGGAGGAACATGATCATGTATTCCTTCACGCGGTGGGTCACGTTCCAACACGAGCCGATCACAATCGGCATTAAGAAGGTCGTGAGCATGACGAAAAGAACGCTGATACCGTCCACACCAACTTTATAGGTCAGGTCGCCAATCCAGTCGTATTCTTCTACGAATTGAAAGCCGGTGTCCTGAGGGTCGAACTGCGTGATTATTGCAAGTGAGATCAGAAAGGTCGCCGATGTAGCGACCAGCGCAAGAACCTTTGCGTTGCGCTGTGCTGCCTCATCTTCACCGCGGAGCACCAGCCCGAGGATCGCGGCGGCGATAATCGGCAAAAAGATCAAGATAGAAAGAATGTTTTCCATCAATTCGACCCCCCGGTGATCGAAAACCAGGTGACAATAGCGGCGACGCCCACAACCATCCAGAATGCATAATGGAAAATGAAGCCGGACTGCGCCCGACCGGCAAGTCGCGTGAAGTAAGGGATGACACCCATCGCCAGCCCATTAATCCCGCCATCGATTGTGGCGCCATCCCCCTTCTTCCAGAGGAAACGCCCAATCCACATCGCAGGCCGCACAAAGATCGCGTCATAGAGTTCGTCAAAATACCATTTGTTCAATAGGAACTGATACAATGGCCACTGGCTCTCGGCGAGTTTTGCAGGGAACTTCGGGAACTTGATGTACATCAGCCAGCTCACGACAAAGCCGAGAAGCATCGCGAAGAACGGCGAGGCTTTGACCCAATCGGGAACTTCATGGGCATCATGGATCACATGGTTTGTATCATGGTTCATGTAGATCGAGGCGCCAAACCATTCCTCAATATGCTTCACTTTGCCGAAGAAATCTTCGTACCAAATCATACCCGCGACAACAGCGCCAACGCCCAGCACGGCCAGCGGAATCAACATCACCATCGGGCTTTCATGGGCGTGATCATGCGTATGCGCATCGCCACGCGGCGTGCCATAGAAGGTGAGGAACATCAGTCGCCAACTGTAGAAACTCGTCATCGCTGCCGCGATCACCAGGGCCCAAAATGCAAACATCGCGACCTCAGTACCACCCGCAAAGGCGCTTTCTACAATCGCGTCTTTGGACAAGAAACCGGCAAAGCCAATCGGCACACCAGCGAGTTTTACATCGTGCAAGAACCAAACGGCCGGGATGCCAACGCCTGTGATGGCAAGCGTGCCGATCATCATAGCCCAGAATGTATACGGGATTTTTTTCCGCAACCCACCGTATCGGTGCATATTCTGTTCGTGATGCATCGCATGGATGACCGAGCCCGCGCCGAGGAAAAGCATCGCCTTAAAAAACGCGTGCGTGAACAGATGGAACATCGCAACGGGATAGGCGCCGACGCCCGCCGCCACGAACATGTAACCCAGCTGCGAACAAGTCGAATAGGCGATCACCCGTTTAATATCCGTTTGCACCAAACCAACCGTTGCGGCGAAGAAGGCTGTCACAGCGCCAATCGCCACTATGAAATTTGGTGTGAAAGTCGCATATTCCATCATTGGGCTGAAGCGGCAGACCATAAAGACGCCAGCCGTCACCATCGTCGCCGCATGGATCAAAGCCGACACAGGCGTCGGGCCCTCCATCGCGTCTGGCAACCAGGTATGGAGGAAGAGCTGCGCTGATTTCCCCATCGCCCCAATGAAAAGCAAGAAGGTGATCACTTCGATCGCAGGCGCCTCAAACCAAAGGAAAGACATGGTCGTCGCGGCAAGCTCTTTCGACGTGTCGGGATCCAAGATTTCCGAAAAATTGATACTATCGGCAAAGAAGAAGATACCGAATATACCCAAGAGAAACCCGAAATCGCCAACGCGGTTCACAACAAAGGCTTTGATCGCCGCGGCGTTTGCGGTCGCTTTGCGGTAGTAGAAACCAATCAACAGATAAGACGCAACCCCCACACCTTCCCAGCCGAAGAAGAGTTGCAACAGGTTGTCTGCTGTCACCAGCATCAACATGGCGAACGTGAAGAACGACAGATACGCGAAAAAGCGCGCCTTGTAGCTTTCGCCTTCGCGCCATTGCGGATCGTCCTCCATATACCCCCAAGAATACAGGTGAACGAGCGACGAAACGGTCGTGATCACAATCAGCATCACGGCCGTCAAACGGTCGACCCGGATTGCCCAATCGGTGCTGAGGCTTCCGCTTTCGATCCACTTTAGAACCGGGGTCACTTCAACTCCGCCGTCGTGACCCAGGAAAACAATCCAGCTAAGCAGCGCAGACAGGAACAAAAGACCCGTCGCAACAGCCATCCCGGCCTGTTCCCCAATGATCCGCCAGCCAAAACCGCAAATCAACGCGCCAACAAGCGGCGCAAATAGAAGGATGCTCTCCATCATCCTACCCCTTCATCATATTCGCGTCTTCAACCGCGATGGTCCCCCGGTTCCTAAAGAAACAGACCAGAATGGCCAGCCCAATTGCAGCCTCTGCCGCCGCGACGGTCAGAACAAACAAGGTGAAAATCTGGCCCACAAGGTCCTGCAAATGGACACTGAACGCGACCAGGTTGATATTCACCGCCAGTAGCATGAGTTCGATCGACATCAAGATGACGATCACGTTCTTTCGGTTCAAAAAGATTCCGAAAATTCCGATGACAAACAGGATCGCTGCGACTGTCAGATAGTGTTCAAGCGTAATCATTCCGAGCCCTCCAATGCGGCACATGCGCAGGCATCGGCCATGTTTATTTTTGTCGTGCTAAAGCCCCGCTTTGTGTATCGATCGTCAATTTGGTCCAGCGTTAAGAGAAAACCAGACGCCTCCATATCCATAAGCGCTTTCAACGCCTCTGGTCGACGATCAAACGGGCTGTTCTCGGTCATGTCAAATTCCTGCATCCTGATCGACAAGCCGTCACCACTGTCACAAGAGAGGATAACCAGGTCCTGGGACTGACCAAGATGCGCCCACCAGGATGTATAGGCCACGCGGTTCTGGCCGAGGACCCGATGGTCCTGCTCGCCCGCATAAATATGCGTGTTTCGCGTGCATGCGGACAAATCGACCGTGGGGATCGTCAAAGCGAGGGACAGCGCACCAATCACAATCCCTGCCCCGGCTTGACGTCTTTCATCGCGATGGCATCCGCGGGATCGCGATACATTTGCGTGCTCGGATCTTGGCGCTTAATGTCCACGCGGTGGCGCATTGTCAGAACAATCGCTCCGATCATCGCAACCAAAAGTATCAAACCCGCCGCTTGGAACATGTAGATGAAGTCCGTGTAGATTAAATTACCGAGGGCAACGGTATTATGTGCTTCTTCCACAGGTGGTGTGACAGCCTGGCGCAAACTCTCGGCCGCCTCATCGCTGTCCCACGTGCCATACACAAAGCCAAGCTGGACCAGCATGATAACCACGATCAAAATGCCAAGCGGCCCATACTCCCGAATTCCACCGCGCAAATCGGCAAAATCCACATCCAACATCATAACGACAAAGAGAAAGAGAACGGCGACCGCGCCGACATAGACAATCGCCAACAGCATCGCGACGTATTCGGCGCCTAACAAAATGAACATGGCTGCCGCCGAGAAGAAGGTCAGGATCAACCAGAGGACGGAATGCACCGGGTTCCGTGCCACGATTACCAAGAACGCGGAGACGACGGCCACCGTGGAGAAGACATAAAAGGCAAGTACAGGGAGTGTCATGATCGGTCCTTACCTATAGGGAGCATCCATTTTGAGGTTGCGGGCGATCTCCGCTTCCCAACGTTCCCCGTTCGCCAAGAGCTTGTCCTTATTGTAGAAAAGCTCCTCACGGGTTTCGGTTGCAAATTCGAAATTCGGCCCCTCAACGATCGCATCAACTGGGCAGGCCTCTTGGCAGAACCCACAATAGATGCACTTCGTCATATCAATGTCATAGCGCGTTGTCCGTCGAGAGCCATCCTCGCGGGGTTCCGCATCAATAACGATGGCCTGGGCCGGGCAGATCGCCTCACAGAGCTTACACGCGATGCACCGCTCTTCTCCGTTCGGATACCGGCGAAGGGCATGTTCCCCCCGAAACCTGGGGCTCAGCGGCCCTTTTTCGTGCGGATAGTTCAGCGTTGGCTTCGGTTTGAAGAAGTACTTCATCCCCAGCCAGAGCCCTTGGAACATGTCGACCAGAAGGAAGTATTTGATCGACCGTGTGTAATCGACTTGCGCCATAATTACGCCCCTGCCTCTGTTGCAAACCGGGCATAAAAGCCCCCAAATGTGTCATTCTCTTTGTCGATGAAGGTCAGCGCCGATACGAACACAACCCAGGCAAGCGCGATGGGGAGGAAGATTTTCCAGCCCAAACGCATCAGCTGATCATACCGGTACCGCGGGACAACCGCCTTAACCATTGCAAAGAGGAAGAAGAAGAACGCCATTTTGATGACGAGCCAAAGCGCCCCATCTGGGAAAACAGCCGGGATAGGTGAAAGCCATCCACCGAAGAACAGGATCGCCGTCAGCGCGCACATCAGCCATATCGCCACGTATTCACCCGCGACGTAAAGTAGATACGGCGTGGAAGAGTATTCAACTTGATATCCGGCCACCAATTCAGATTCCGCTTCGGGCAGATCAAACGGAGGCCGGTTGGTTTCGGCATGAGCCGAAATAAAGAACAGGATCACCATCGGCAGGTGAGGCAACCAGTACCAGCTGAAAAAGCCGCCTTCCTGGGCCTTCACGATCTCAACCAGGTTTAAAGAACCGGACGAAATGACGATACCCACAAGAATAAAACCAATCGCGACTTCGTAGGAAATCATCTGCGCAGCGGACCGAAGTGACCCAAGAAATGGATATTTCGAATTCGACGCCCAGCCGCCCATGATCACCCCGTAAACCTCAAGCGAGGAGATCGCGAAGATATAGAGCAACGCAACGTTGATATTCGCGAGTACCAAATCCTCGGAGAACGGTATGACGGCCCAACTTGCGAGGGCGAGCGTAAACATGACCAACGGAGCCATAATGAACACCGTCTTGTCAGCACCGGCCGGAATAACAACCTCTTTGAAAACGTACTTTAAAGCGTCTGCAATCAGTTGAAGGGCGCCCCAGGGCCCGACCACGTTTGGGCCACGGCGCAGCTGAACGGCACCCCAAACTTTCCGATCCGCATACACCAGCACGACCAGCGAGATCATCACAAAGATCACAACGAGCAGCGATTGACCCAGCAGCGTGAGGAATATCATTAGGTTGCTCATGCGCCTACTCCGCCGCCAGCTTAGCGGAACGACGCTCCGCCGCGTTCATCGAAAGCTCGCCCATCAGGCTCGACGCGCGTGCGATCGGATTTGTGAGATAATGGTCCTTGATGGCTGGCTTGAAGTCGCCCCCCTTCAAAACCTTGGGTTTCAGGGGCTGCCAGTCATTGCCAGGAACTTGGTCGATTGCCGCGAGATGGGGCACATCTGCGAACATCAATGCCCGCAATGCGCTCAAGCTATCGAACGGAAGGGTGGCTTTGAGCTTCGCAGAAAGGGCCCGCAAGATTGCCCAATTCTCTTTCGCATCACCCGGCGGAAAGCCCGCACGGAAAGCCATTTGAGGCCGCCCCTCAGTGTTCACAAATATACCAGGCTCCTCGGTATACGCAGCACCCGGAAGGATGACGTCAGCCCGGTGCGCACCACGGTCCCCATGGCTGCCTTGGTAAATCACAAACGGACCGGCATCGATCTCGATCTCGTCCGCACCGAGGTTGTAAATAACATCCGCGCCAGCCAGCGCCTTCGCCATTCCACCTGTCATTGTAAAGCCAAGGTCCATCGCCCCAACACGGCCAGCCGCTATATGAAGCACGAGAAGCCCTGATTGCGTCTGTTCCGCAAGCATCATTGCCGCGGCGAGGACCGCCTCTCCATCCGCGCCCGTCAAAGCGCCCTGGCCCACAATTACGACGCTTGGTGATTTCTTCACCGCTGCGGTTGGCTTCTTTGCAACAAGCGTCTCGAGCGCCGCGCGATCTGTACCCATATGCGTGACATCATATGTAAGATCTGCCGCAGGCCCCACAGACGTCACTGTGGCGCCAGCAAGCCAAGCCTTGCGAATACGCGCATTCAAAACGGGCGCTTCGACCCGTGGGTTTGTCCCGATCAGAAAAACCGATCCTGCGCTGTCGATATCTTCGATCTCTGCCGTCCCCACATAGGCCGAACGGTTGCCTTCTGGCAGCTTTGCACCATCCACGCGGCATTCGGTTGTACCCCCGAGCGCCTCTGTGAGCGTTTTCAATGCGTAAACGGCCTCTGCGTTCACCAGATCACCAGCGATCGCTGCGACCTTCTTGCCTTTCATGGCCCTCGCAACCGCAGCAAAAGCCTCATCCCAGGAGACTGGTTTTAATTTACCGGCTTTGCGGACATAAGGACGGTCTAGTCGTTGGCGGCGCAAGCCATCCCAAACGAAACGGGATTTATCAGCGAGCCATTCTTCATTCACACCATCATGGTTTCTCGGCATGATCCGCATGACCTCGGGCCCTTTGGTATCAACGCGGATATTCGACCCGAGCGCATCCATAACATCGATCGTTTCGGTCTTTTTTAGCTCCCAGGGGCGCGCCGTGAATGAATAGGGTTTTGACGTAAGCGCACCGACCGGACAAAGATCGATGATATTGCCCTGCAATTCACTGTCCAATGTCTCATTCAGATAAGACGTGATCTCCGCGTCTTCGCCGCGGCCCGTTTGGCCCATCTGCGAAATGCCCGCGACCTCGGTGGTGAACCGCACACACCGCGTACATGAAATGCACCGGGTCATATGGGTCCCTACCAAAGGCCCAAGATTTAGATCATCAACGGCGCGCTTTGCTTCGCGAAATCGAGAGAAATCGACGCCATAGGCCATCGCCTGGTCTTGCAGATCACATTCGCCACCCTGATCGCAAATCGGGCAGTCAAGAGGGTGATTGATTAACAAAAACTCCATCACCCCTTCGCGGGCTTTTTTGACCATCGGGGACTTTGTCTTCACCTCCGGTAGCTCACCATTCCGACCACCGCGCAAATCTTTGACTTGCATCGCGCAACTTGCCGAAGGCTTCGGCGGCCCGCCTACAATTTCGACCAAGCACATGCGGCAGTTGCCCGCGATAGAAAGGCGCTCATGATAACAAAAACGGGGAACTTCGATCCCAGCCTCTTCACAGGCCTGTAAGACCGTGAGTTCAGGTTCGACCTCGATCTCCGCGCCATCAATGATGATCGTTCGTAGGTCGCTCATGCGCACCTCCCGCGTAAAAGGTCAAATAATATGCAGCTACTCAAAGCCCCGCCTCTCCTGCGTAAGCCCACCCGAAGGCATAATCGGTATCGCCGTTCTTCTCTTTATGGTCAAGGCGGTCTCGCGCCTCTCCAAGCGTTGGATGATGGCCTGCGTCGACCCACCACATCGCAAAATGGGTCTTTTCCATCTTTTCGAACCATTCACTGCGGCGATCCATGAATTTTTTATGGAGTGTATTGGTCGCGAAATGTCGAAGGCTGGCCACATCTTCCCAGATCGTCAGGTTCAAAATGAACCTTGGATCTCCATCCAATATGGTCTCGGTGTTTCCTGTCCCAGGTTCCCCCGAACCCTCCATCATCCACACAAAGCCAGGAGAGCGTTTTCCGATCCCATTCACAAGGTCAAGCGCATCCATGAACTCGCGAACACGCGAATGGCCTGGTTCGGCCACCAGCCGACCGACATTTGCTTGGGCTAAGTGTTTGGTCACTGCGTCTCTCTCTTCGAAAGAAAGACTATCATCGCTTGTCCGCGCTGAAAATAATTTTAGCGCATATTGCGTGATAATATTCGCGCAATATGCAGATCTTACTTACTTGTTGCGAAGAAACTTTCCGACCTGGGTTTCATCAGCCATTTGTTGTTTGCCAAAGGCGCACAGAGCATTCGGCGTATCCGGATCAAGCCCCTGATCATTGAGATATTTCGTTACTCGCACCCGCAGCGCTTTTCGCTCTTTTTTACTTTTCCAGAAGTCCATCACTTCATCATTCGTGTAGCCCTGGTTGCGCGCAAAGCTTCGCAACGACAGCGCGAATGACAGGCCATAAAGTGTTCGCTCATCAAGCGAGTCACAATTCTCTTTGATCCCATATGCTACGCCCATATCAAATAGGCCCTGATCGACACGGGGATAGGACCAAAGCGATGGCTTGGCTTGGACTGCCGAGCTGGCAGCAAGAATGATTGCCATAGTCAGGTTCACAACTCTTTTCATACCGCGCTCCTTTCGCACGACTGCTCTCACTTCAGTACTGAAATCGTGTTAAATCATGGTCAGTTTCAAGGGGAAGGCGTATTGCACGCAATTTTTGGTCACATTTGGCCACCCCGTCGCTCGATACATTCCATATTGGCAACAGTTTGAAACAAACTGAGAGTCAGAAGCTGGATATTCCAGCCTCAGATTAGGCGGCATCAGATTTGGGTCACGAGTGTTACGCGCGCTCGGAAAGACTATTCGGCTGCAATCGCGGTAACCCGGCCCGTCTTTTTCGCCTTAATCCGATCCTCAATTTCATCTCTGAAATGGCGGATAAGACCTTGAATAGGCCAAGCCGCAGCATCGCCTAAGGCGCAGATTGTGTGGCCTTCTACCTGTTTGGTCACATCGAGCAACATGTCGATCTCTTCGACCTCGGCCTCTCCCTTCACAAGACGATCCATCACGCGCATCATCCATCCCGTGCCCTCCCGACACGGCGTGCATTGACCACAACTCTCATGCTTATAAAATTTGGACAGGCGCCAGATCGCCTTAATGACATCGGTCGACTCGTCCATCACAATCACAGCGGCTGTCCCAAGCCCAGAGCGTTGCTCACGAAGCCAATCGAAATCCATAATCGCATCTTCTGCGATACTTTTTGGAAGCAACGGCACAGACGCCCCACCCGGAATGACCGCTTTGAGGTTGTTCCATCCGCCACGGATGCCTCCACAATGGCGGTCGATCAACTCGCGGAGCGGTGTCGACATCGCATCCTCAACAACGCAGGGATTGTTCACGTGACCGGAAAACGCAAAGAGCTTCGTTCCGGCGTTATTTTCTCGACCAAACGACTTAAACCAATCTGAACCCCGCCGTAGGATTGTCGGGACGACGGCGATTGATTCCACATTGTTGACCGTTGTCGGACACCCATAAAGCCCCGCGCCAGCGGGAAAGGGAGGTTTCATGCGCGGCATGCCCTTTTTGCCTTCGAGGCTCTCGAGAAGCGCCGTTTCTTCGCCGCAAATATACGCGCCTGCGCCGTGATGGAGGATGACATCAAATGCCCAACCCGACTTGGCCGCATTATCACCGAGCAGACCTGCATCATACGCTTCGTCAATCGCGACTTGAAGCGCCTCGCGCTCCCTGATGAACTCGCCGCGGATATAGATATATGCGGCATGTGCGCCCATCGCGAAACCGGCCAGCAAACACCCTTCGATCAAGGTGTGGGGGTCGTGGCGCATGATCTCGCGATCTTTACAGGTTCCGGGTTCAGACTCGTCCGCATTCACAACCAGATAGGATGGGCGGCCATCACTCTCTTTGGGCATGAAAGACCATTTCAAGCCCGTTGGAAAACCCGCACCGCCACGTCCGCGGAGACCCGAATTCTTCACCTCGTCGACGATCCATTCTTGGCCCTTCTTTATCAGACTGGCTGTTTTGGACCAATGCCCCCGCTTCTTTGCACCTTTGAGCGAGCGATCATGCATTCCGTAGAGGTTCGTAAAAATTCGATCTTCGTCTTTCAGCATCTCTTCAACCTTTTGACCTGCGCCAAACACGCAGGAGCACTATGAGCGACCAAGCAAACGCCGCCAATGCGGCAAAATCAAACAGAAACGCAAACCTCACCGGCCAGCCAAGCTGCCCGCCGAGGATGGACACGCCCACCCATAGGACAACCGTGACCGCCATAACGATGGCGGCCAAACGAGATTGGCGTTGCGCCTGTTCCTGTTGATCCACTTGGTCTCTCCATCTCAAGTGGGGTAAGAGGCTCTGCCCCTTACTTACGTTTCTTCGCAGAAAACTCTGTGTCGCCGCCTTTGGCAAGAACCTTCGCCTGCTTGATCCACTCGTCGCGGTCAATGCGGCCCTTGAAACTCAACTTATCATCTACCAGTGCAACATCGGCCTTCTTCCAATTGGCGACTTGCGCAAACTGATAAACACCAGTTTCGTGCAACTTTTGTTCAAGTTTAGGGCCAACTCCAGAGATGAGCTTCAGATCGTCTACTTGGTCAGGGCGGCTCTCAAAAAGAACAGGCGGCTTAGGTGCCGCAGGTTTCTTTTTCGTGGCAGGTTTTTTCGCCCGTGCGGGCGCCGCTTCGGTCTTCGCTTCTTCTTCTGCATCTTCTGCCGGCGCAGAGACCGCGCCATATGCAGATTCACCACACATCACCTGAGTGATAAAGATCCCGCCAAGTGCGAAAGCAAGAAGTCCCAGTGCAATGGCTTGAACGGGACGCCAATCACCCAAAAACCACAAGAGTGCAGCCAAGAGCACTCCGATCACGCCGGCGAGTACCCAACTGATTATGGTGCATCCCCAGACTGAATTATTCGACATGACTATTCCCCTTGTTCTTAGCCCAGATTCCCGAGGGCCGTATTTGCCGCGAACGGCGTAGAAATGGTGTGGCAAACTGCCACTGCACACTGTCCCTAGCATGGCGATTTCTGTTTTTGGACCGTTTTCTTGCGTTTAGGTCAAAAATCAGATCGCCGCCTAGGTCTTTGCCACCTCATCGCCTCGAATACGCTTAACAGTGTCTCCGAACGCAACAGCGCGTTCCGCAGAGCCGTTGAGCTTGTGCGGACCAGTTGCCCCATCAGTCAGAGATGTCAAACCAGATTGCGGCTCGGCAGAGAAACGTCCGTTCTGCGGACCGGGCGTTGGGACTTCGCCTGCCGCGAACGCATCAAGGATCTTCTCGAACTCATCCGCGCTCAAATCCTCGTAAAAGTCTTTTCCGATCTGGGCCATCGGCGCATTGGTGCACGCACCGAGACACTCAACCTCTTCCCAGCTGAATTTTCCGTCTTCACTAAGTTTGTGTGCACTCGATGCGATTTTGCGCTTGCACACTTTGATCAAATCTTCGGCCCCACAGATCATGCAGGACGTCGTACCGCAGACCTGGATATGGGCAACCGATCCGACGGGGGCGAGCTGAAACATAAAGTAGAACGTCGCAACTTCGAGTGCCCGCATATGGGACATATCCAGCATATCGGCCACGTGCTCGATCGCGGGTTTAGTGAGCCACCCTTCCTGCTCTTGTGCACGCCAGAGCAATGGGATGATGGCAGAGGCCTGGCGCCCTTTTGGATATTTCGCGATCTGCGCTTTAGCCCATTTCTTGTTTGCCACAGTAAACTTAAAGTTCTCAGGCTGATCCGGATGAAGACGACGTAACATATGTTAGCTCCCAACTGACACTGTAGCGAGAACGGCGACTACAAGTGAACCGCTTCCTGCCAGTGCATGCGTGACAAACGGTTTTCCTGCGCTCCAGTAGATCAAGCTGTCCCAGACGCCAAGCGCGGCAAAACCATAAAAGAGAAACGCGACAACAACGAAATCACCATAGATAATCGCCGCAAAGATTGAGATTGCAAACGCCGCGTATCGGTTGCCCATAACGGCAGGCAGTTGCGGCTCACTATGGCCTAAACGTACCAAGACCGGCGCACCGCCATTGATAACCGCGATCGCAATAAAAGCCACAATCCCAAGGGAGATCGCCGCAAGCGCCATTGTTATGAGACCATAGTCCATTTCAGAAAATCGCGCGTAAGAGGCCAAAGACAACGCCAAGGCCAGCACCAATGACGCCTGCAATTATGTATTTGTTGCGGCCCTTAGCCCAGTGAAGACCGGCAACTGCGGCAACCGCACCAAGCAAAATGTAGAAAAAGTCTATGCTCACCGATCAATCTCACCGAACACGATATCCAAAGTGGCGATAACGGCCGTCACATCGGCCAGCTGATGGCCTTTGCAAAGCGCATCGAAGGATTGAAGATGCGCAAATCCGGGGGCCCGGATTTTGGACCGATAAGGTTTGTTCGTCCCATCACTGACCAAATAAACGCCAAACTCGCCCTTTGGTGCTTCCACCGCTGCGTAGACTTCTCCCTCGGGCACTTTGAAGCCTTCGGTGTAGAGTTTGAAGTGGTGGATCAAGGCCTCCATGGACGTTTTCATATCAGATCGTTTTGGCGGAGATACTTTGCCCCGCGCGAGAACGTCACCCGGGGTTTCTTCCAATTTCTTAATCGCCTGCTGGATGATCTTCACACTCTCACGCATCTCAGCAATGCGGCATAGATATCGATCATAGCAATCGCCGTTTTTCCCAACGGGGATCTGAAACTCAAACTCATCATAGCATTCGTAAGGTTGCGACCGGCGCAAATCCCAAGCCATACCGGACCCGCGCACCATAACACCCGAATACCCCCATTCGAGCACGTGTTCCTCAGTTACGATCGCAATATCAACGGTGCGCTGTTTGAAGATGCGGTTCTCGGTCAGGAGGCCTTCCATATCGTCGAGGACGGACGGATACTCGAGCGTCCACTGCATAATATCATCCAACAGATCCTGCGGAAGATCCTGATGCACACCCCCCGGTCGTAAATATGCTGCATGAAGGCGCGCACCGCAGGCGCGTTCGTAGAAGACCATCAACTTTTCGCGCTCTTCAAAGCCCCAGAGGATCGGCGTCAGCGCCCCGAGATCAAGCGCCATAGTAGTCACATTCATCAGATGATTGAGGACACGGCCAATCTCCGAATAAAGAACTCGGATGATCGACGCCCGTTTTGGAATATCGATGCCAGCCAACTTTTCGATCGCCAAACACCACGCGTGCTCTTGGTTCATCGGGGCAACATAATCAAGGCGGTCAAAATACGGGAGATTCTGGAGATATGTCCGCGTCTCCATCAGCTTCTCTGTCCCGCGATGCAGCAGACCAACATGCGGATCGCAGCGCTCTACAATTTCGCCATCAAGCTCTAGAACAAGGCGCAACACACCATGAGCAGCGGGATGCTGTGGACCAAAGTTCAGGTTGAAGTTCCGGATTTTTTGCTCGTCTGTGACCGCGTCGTTGAAATTACCGTCCATCACTTCGCCTCTGCATTCTCATCGCCCGGAAGGATATATTCTGCGCCCTCCCAAGGGCTCATGAAATCAAATTGTCGATACTCTTGGGTCAGCTTCACCGGCTCATATACAACGCGTTTTTCCGCTTCGTCGTAACGCACCTCGACATATCCTGTGGTCGGGAAGTCTTTCCGCAATGGATGGCCTGAAAACCCATAGTCGGTCAGGATGCGACGCAGGTCCGGATGCCCCGAAAAGAGAATCCCAAAGAGGTCAAAAACCTCCCGCTCGAACCAATTTGCAGCTGGATGAACAGACGTGATCGACGGTGCGATTTGATCTTCCTCAAGCGCATATTTGAGCCTGATGCGCGCATTCGAATACATCGATAGAAAATGATAGACGACTTCAAACCGCTTTTCCCGATCCGGATAATCAACAGCCGTAATATCGATCAATGTCGTAAAGCGAAGGTTCCGATCAATCTTTAAAAACTCGATCACTTCCAGTAAGCTCTGTGGGTCGACCGTCAGAACAAGCTCGCCCATATCGGTCACTTGGCTGCTCTCGACCCCCGAAGGCATACGTTCCCCAACCAAAGTCGCAATATCAAGAAGTGCTTCACTCATCGTGTTATCGTTCCTGTGCGGCGAATTTTGCGCTGCAACTGAAGTATTCCGTAAAGCAGCGCCTCTGCCGTTGGGGGGCAGCCAGGAACATAGACATCAACTGGAATAATCCGATCGCAGCCCCGTACGACTGAGTATGAATAATGGTAATAGCCACCGCCATTTGCGCAAGACCCCATGGACAGCACATAACGCGGCTCAGGCATCTGATCGTAGAGCTTTCGAATGGCAGGTGCCATCTTATTGGTGAGCGTTCCTGCTACAATCATCAGATCTGACTGACGCGGGGAAGCGCGTGGCGCCGTTCCAAACCGCTCCAGATCATAGCGCGGCATCGACAGATGCATCATTTCGACAGCACAGCATGCAAGCCCAAACGACATCCAGTGAAGCGACCCGGTCCGGGCCCAATTGATCACGTCTTCCACAGATGTCAGAAGAAACCCTTTATCTTGCAACTCGCGGTTCAATTCCGCGGTTGCAACTTCTTTGTCGGGTCCGGCATTTGTTTGTAGCGCTACTCCCATTCGAGCGCTCCTTTTTTCCATTCATACGCAAATCCAACGGTCAAAACCGCCAAGAACACCATCATCGACCAAAACCCGAGCGGGGTCACATCCGCAAAGCTCGCCGCCCACGGGAACAAGAACGCCACTTCCAGGTCAAAGATAATGAAGAGGATCGATACCAAGTAGAAACGGACGTCAAATTTCATACGCGCATCGTCGAACGCGTTGAAACCGCATTCGTAAGCACTCGTCTTTTCTGGGTCAGGATTTCGAACTGCGATAATCACAGCTGACAGAAGAAGTACTAGCCCAAGGGCCAATGATACGCCGAGAAAAATAAGTATCGGCAGATAATCCTGCATAATGGTGTCCAACCTTCACTCCTCTTCCCAAGCGATGATGGATTGATCTTTGGTCTAAGACCGCCGGTGACGGGCGTCAACGGAAACCGACTGCGACGGAGTGCTCTTCGGCTAACGCAGTGTAAATTGGAGTATGTGGAGCTCCCCTGCCCGCTTTTGCGCCATTTGCATCCGACAAAGCGCTTCTTCCGCTTCGGCAAGGCGCCCCGTTCCCCAAATCAACCGCGCGAAGCGGCATTGCGTATTGCGATAATTTCGCCAGGCCTCTTGGGACGTATCTAAACTTTCCACGCGCGATATGTATAGCTTCGGCGCATAGGGATTACGTCTTTGGTCTGTGTCAGCGAGGTCGGCACGTTGGCGCAAAACTTCAAAGCTCTCGTTCACAAGATCCATCCACACCCGCGATTCCGCGAAAGAACATCGGATGGTACCAAATGTGGAATGCCCATACATTTCGCTGCGCTGACAGTCATCGGCAAGTGTACCGCGACATTCTACAAGATCACTGTCTGGACGGGCCTCCGCGAGGCATGTTTTTAGAGCATGCCCGTAAAGCTGGATCATATCATATGCGACGTCTGCGCGCGCCAAACCTGGAAGAACACCAAGAATGAGAAAGGCCAGCGCACAGCGCGACATCATCCCGCGGCAACCTCTTCCTTCAAGATGCGTCCGATAAGCTCGCAATCCTCCAAACTGAACGTGAGGGGGATCCGCATATCAAGAAGAGTGGAGAGCACGGCATCCGTTTGTGGCATCTGTTGACGTTCCAAATATCGCCAACTGTCGTGACGGCTTGTATAGCCGACCGGTTCGTCTCGACCGAACCACTTCAGTTCAACACCGCGCTTCAAACATCTGTCCATAAAGTCGAGAATAGAGGTGTCTGACCAATCTGGGAGGCGGAATTGAAAACTCGACGCGACATATCCCTCCGCTTGGGGGCGATAGGGCAAATGCACACCGTCTACGTCGCGAAGGGCGCCTTCCAGAATTCTGTATCTGGCATTCCATGCCTCAGCTTGCGCACGCAAGTTCGCCAACTGCGGCCGTAAAATGGCGGCACGCAAATTGTCCATGCGCCCCGAATTGTTTGGCGTATCGAGCGAAATATCTTTGTAGAGCTCAGGCTCCGGACCAGCGCTGTGCTTGCCGTAAAACATATAGGAGCCCGACAACATCACAGCGCGTGCCATGACCTCGGCCTTATCTGTGACAAGAAACCCGCCTTCGCCCGAGTTGATGTGTTTGTAAGTCTGCGTCGAATAACACCCAATGAGCCCAAATCGGCCGGAGGGTTTGCCCTTCCAGCTCGCTCCCATAGTGTGGGCACAATCCTCGATCATTGTGATACCAAGATCGCAGCACAGGACCTGTATTGCATCCATATCCACAATGTGACCGCGCATATGCGATAGCATCAGAACCTTTGATCCGGTCTGTTCTGCCTTCAGTCGCAAATCGTCGAGATCAATCACGAGGTCTTCGGTCGTTTCGACGAAGACTGGCACTGCACCCACTGCCGCGATGGAACCTGGAACAGGCGCAAGCGTAAACGCGTTGGTGAGCACAAGATCGCCGTTGCCAACCCCAATGGCGCGCAAGGCGCAGGACAGAGCGTATCCACCCGAGGCAACAGACAGACAGTACTTTGCGTCCACGCTGCGGGCGAACTCGACCTCAAGAAGGTCGGTTTCTGATTGTTGATCAGCAACCGTGTTGTACCGATGCAGCCGACCCGACTTCATAACGGCTACAGCGGCAGAAATCGCAGCTTCTGGCAGTGGCTCCTGCTGTGTGAAAACCCCTGTGAAGACTTCGCTCATGCGGCACTCCTCTGTGTAGAAAACGCCCGTTCAACAACATCAGGCAATTCATGGTAGGCGGTAATCACGGCAAATGGATCAAATTCGAATGTGTCTTCTGGTCGCGCGCCAAAATCCACCAAGATGCACGGTACGTTGGCGGCTTGAGACGTTTTTAGATCGGTGACGGTATCTCCAACCAAAAGCGAAGGACCAGCGCCCATCATGGCGGCATAAGTCTCTGTAAAGTGACGGGGATCGGGCTTTCGAACATCCAGACTGTCAGCGCCGAGCAGCGCATCAAACCAATGACTTGCCCCCAACTCTGCGATCAATTTCTCGGCCAAATAATATGGTTTATTGGTACAGATCCCAAAGCTGTGCCCACGATCTTTCATCGTTTCGAGCGCCTCGGTCACGCCATCAAAGAAACGGGTATGCACAGCCAATGCACTCTCATATTCGTCAAGGAGGGTCCTGTAATGAGCATTTACGAAATCTTCATCAACCGCACCCGTCAGGCGCTCAATGCCAACGGACAGCATCTTTCGCCCACCATGAAATGCAACGCCGTGGTCAGTTTCGCGCGCAAGCGGTGCCTCGTACCCGAGTTTTTCGAAAGTCTGGTTCGCGGCATTTAGGAGATCCTGGCTGGTATCCGCCAGTGTGCCGTCCAAATCGAAAATTACCGCCCCCATCGACAGACACTCCGTAACATCTTGCAAGAGACCTTGAGCCTTCAAACCTTTCGCGTCAAACGGAACCTCTTTAAGAACTGCGCTTAGACCAAAGGGAACGCCAAAATGTCGCTTGCAGTTGTGATCCTTGCCGCAGGCAAAGGCAGCCGAATGAAATCGGCGCTTCCCAAAGTGCTGCATGAAATCGGTGGACGCACGCTCTTGGCCCATACGATTGCCGCTGCGCAAAGGCTTTCGCCCGATCAATTGGTGATCGTGACCGGTCATGCTGGAGAACGTGTAGCTTCAGAGGCCAAGCTGCATTCAGAGGCTGCAGTGATTGTGCACCAAGATGATCAACTTGGCACGGCGCATGCTGTTGATATGGCCCGGACGGCGCTTGCCGACCATTCGGGGTATACGATTGTTCTTTATGGGGACTCTCCATTTATTCAGGCTGACACGATGAAAGCCATGCAGGCAGAATGTGATGCGGGGGCTTCCCTGTGCGTTCTGGGCTTTGAGGCCGAAAACCCAACCGGCTATGGTCGTCTCGTCATGGGGGAGAATGGCCTCGACGCTATTGTTGAAGAGAAAGAAGCAAACGACGAGATCCGCAAAATAACGCTCTGTAATTCCGGTGTTATGTGCGCGAAAACCACGCTCATGTTCGATCTGATCGCGAAAGTCGACAATGACAATGCCAAGGGCGAATACTACCTAACAGACGTGCCCTATTTTGCCAAAAAAGCTGGGGGGCGCTGTGCCGTCGTCACCTGCCCAGAGGCCGAAACACTTGGGATCGACAGCCGCGCTGGCCTCGCCAAAGGAGAGGCCTTGTTTCAAGCCAAGGCGCGGTCCGCGGCGATGGCATCTGGCGTGACACTCCGTGATCCAGAGACCGCCTACTTTAGTTTCGACACAAAACTTGGCCAAGACGTTGTGGTGGAACCTTATGTGCAATTTTTGACCGGGGTGCATGTCGATGATGCTGTGCACATCAAGGCCCATTCCGTGCTCGAAGGGTGCCACGTGTCTACGGGTGCCATCGTCGGCCCTTATGCCCGGCTACGGCCAGGCGCCGTTATCGGCCCGAAAGCGCGGATTGGGAACTTTGTGGAAATAAAGAACGCCGATTTGGCCGCGGGCGCCAAGATCAATCACCTAACCTATGTTGGCGATGCGACGATAGGCGCGGACGCAAATATCGGCGCCGGCACGATCACATGCAACTATGACGGCGTCTTCAAACATCGCACATCCATCGGGGCACGCGCGTTTATCGGCTCGAACTCTTCCCTCGTCGCGCCCCTGAACATTGGGGACGATGCCGTTGTTGGCTCGGGATCGGTCATTACCGAAAATGTTGGTGACGGAGACATGGCGATCGGGCGGAGCCGCCAAGTGACGAAAAAAAGCCTTGGAAAACGTTTCATGGATGCGCTGCGGGCCAAAAAAAAGGAAAAATAACATGTGTGGTATCGTAGGTGTTTTGGGCCAGCATGAAGCCGCTCCAATCCTGGTCGAGGCGCTGCGCCGCTTGGAATATCGTGGATACGATTCCGCAGGCATTGCCACGTTGGATAATGGCGTTTTGGACCGCCGCCGTGCGGTTGGAAAACTTGCCAATCTGGCCGATCTACTAGTCCATGACCCGATCAAAGGACATGCAGGTATTGGCCATACCCGCTGGGCCACCCATGGTGCTGCCACTGAAGGGAACGCGCATCCCCATCGCGCAGGTCCGGTCGCTGTCGTCCACAATGGGATCATCGAGAATTTCAAAGAATTGCGCGAGGACATGGCCAAGGATGGCGTGACCTTTCAGACCGATACTGACACGGAATGCATCGCGAAATACTGTGAGCGAGAGCTTGGACGCGGCCTCTCGCCGAAAGAGGCGGCGGCTACCACGTTGAAGGCGCTTCACGGGGCCTATGCGCTCTGCTTCCTCTTTGACGGCGAAGAGGACCTGATGATTGCGGCGCGCCAGGGATCTCCGTTGGCCATCGGGCATGCCGACGACGCGGTTTATGTGGGCTCTGACGCGATTGCTCTGGCACCCATGACGGGAGAGATCACCTATCTGGAAGAAGGCGATTGGGCGGCCCTTAGCCGCAGTTCGGTGGAGATTTACGATCGCGAAGGGCGGCTTGCGAACCGCGAAAAGCGAACCGTCGCTGTTGACGCGGGCGATGTGGGTAAAGGCAATCACAAACACTTTATGTCTAAAGAGATTTTCGAACAGCCAACGGTGCTCGCCAATGTGGTCAGCAAATATGTTGATCGTACCGGGAAGGCGCCGGCGCTCCACCCCATTGAGGTCGATTTCACCAAGGCTGATCGCGTCGTACTAGTGGCCTGTGGGACCGCCTATCTGGCCTGCCAAGTCGCTAAATACTGGTTTGAACATCATGCGCGCATTCCGGTGGAACTCGATATCGCGTCAGAGTTTCGATACCGAGAGCCCCCCCTGACGACGGACACAGTCGCCATTTTCGTCAGCCAGTCTGGAGAGACAGCGGATACACTAGCTGCGCTGCGCTACTGCATTGAAGAGGGCGCAAGAACGGTTGGCATCGTAAACGTGCCGGAAAGTTCCATCGCGCGAGAGGCCGATATTGTGCTTCCTATTTATGCAGGAACCGAGATCGGCGTCGCTTCCACCAAGGCCTTCACGTGTCAACTTGCGGTCCTTTGTGCGCTAGGTCTTCATGCCGCGAAGCAACGCGGCGTGGCGACGGATGCAGATATGGAGCCGCTCATTGACACGCTGACGCATATGCCAAGTCTGGTGAACCAAGGTCTCGACACCGCTCAGGCCATCGAGGCGGTTGCCAAAGAGATCAGCCATTTCACAAGCGCGCTCTTTCTGGGGCGTGGCGCGATGTACCCAATCGCGCTCGAGGGCGCATTGAAGCTCAAAGAGATCAGTTACATTCACGCCGAGGGATATGCGAGTGGAGAGTTGAAACACGGGCCCATTGCATTGGTGGACGAGCATATGCCCGTCATCGTGTTTGCCCCAAAGGACGCGCTGTTTGAGAAAACGATCTCGAACATGCAGGAGGTCATGGCCCGGGGCGGCAAGATCGTTCTTTTCACGGATCGTGCGGGCGCCGAGGCCGCCTCGGATGGTGTTTGGCGGGTCGTGACCCTTCCCGAAGCACCGGATCGGATTTTGCCCATTCTCTATGCGGTACCGGCGCAGTTGCTCGCCTACCATACCGCGGTTCATAAAGGCACAGATGTCGACCAACCGCGGAACCTGGCGAAATCTGTGACCGTAGAATAACGCAGACGTGTCGTAATTGGCCTCGCGTTTCTGAACCCTGTCCACTAATTTGGCGGACATGGAAAAAAGGCTCATCGATCCCTTTCAACGCGACATCACCTATCTCAGGATATCGGTGACAGACCGCTGCGATTTTCGCTGTGTCTACTGTATGGCAGAGAATATGACGTTTCTGCCTAAAGCGGAGCTGCTCTCACTCGAAGAACTCGCCTTTGTATGCGACACCTTCATCGGATTGGGCATCAATAAGATCCGTGTCACCGGCGGCGAGCCTCTCGTGCGTCGGGACATCCTTAAGTTCTTCGAAGCCATGGGTGAACGGCTTGGCAACGGGTTGGATGAATTGACGCTCACCACCAACGCGTCCCAACTGTCTAAATACGCACATCAGCTAAAGGCCTGCGGCGTGAAGCGGGTCAATATTTCGCTCGATACGTTGAACCCAGAAAAATTCAAGGCGATCACAAGATGGGGCCGCCTTGATCAAGTTTTGGAAGGGATCGCAGAGGCAAAGCGCGCCGGCCTACAAGTTAAGATAAACACTGTTGCACTTAAGAACGGAAATGAAGACGAGCTCTTCGACCTCGTAAACTGGTGCGGTGATGAAGGGTTCGACCTTACGTTTATTGAAGTGATGCCCATGGGGGACCTCGGCGGCGAGGACCGGCTAGATCAGTTCTGGCCGCTCACCGATTTGCGCAAGCGTCTCGAACACAGCTATTCACTCACAGATACGACTGACCGTACAGGTGGTCCTGCGCGCTATGTTCGGATAAACGGAACGAACCAACGCATTGGATTTATCTCTCCGCTCACCGGAAACTTCTGCGATGGATGCAATCGCGTACGGCTCACGTGCACCGGACAATTCTATCAATGCCTTGGTCAAACCCAACAGATGGACCTGAGGAAGGTGATGCGAGACCATCCAGGCGCTGTCGACCCATTGGAAAAGGCGATCAGAGCGGCCATTGGGCTCAAACCTAGGGGCCATGATTTCGACTATTCGGGCGGAACAGTCGAAGGCCAAATGCCTAGACATATGAGTCACACGGGCGGGTGACCGGCATCTCTCAACAAGGCCTTCCGCCGTGCGGGCGGTATCTTCGCAATTTCAACGCCGGTGAACACGTGGATCGTACGTAAGTCCCGATCAATCACCGCGTGATCAGAGACCCAGCCCCCCATTCGCAAATATGTCTTCAAAAGAGGAGGTATCTGACGAAGGGCGCCTGGTCGGTCGGAACAAGGCGGGAGAGCATCGAAATGGATGATGTCACGCGCCTGCGTCCCAGGCAGATATTGTGTCGGCCCGGTATGGTTTTCCTTCAAGAATGACAATGCGTCCAAAATCTCGGTCGGATCTCTCGCAAAGAAACTGCTGCAACCGAACAAGAGCTCAATACGCCCTTCAAGAACAAATGTCGTTATATGCGTCCACAAGGTTCTTAAGACGGAAGGGTCCGAGACATGCGCGGCGACACAGAAACGACCAAGCTCGAGACAGGGCCCTTTTACTTTAGAGAGTTTTGTGAGGTCATAGAACTGTGCTGAGTAGCTGTTTGCAATCTCTTGACCTGTTGAGAACGCGAGAAGGCGACAGGTCGCCAAAACGTCGCCCCCCTCATTTCTAAGAACCAAATGAATTGCAACATCATCAAACCGGTCCGCGTCTGGGGACCCGTCACGAAATACGTTCGACCGCAGTGTTAGCGCGTCATTACGCACATCTGCGCTGCTCCCGGTTTCTACCCGATAGGTCGGATGGTCATGTGTCGCTATCGTGATATCTTTGGCCCCTGCAATCTGTGCTCAGACACTCTATTTACGATACCAGGATGAATTCGAAAGGGACGTCATGACCAAAAAGATCACAAAATCAGATGAAGAATGGCGCGTAAAGTTGTCTGATGAGGCCTATCGCGTAACGCGGAAGCACGGGACCGAACGGCCCTTCACCCACGACAACTTCCCCAAAGCAGCTGGTATGTTCCATTGTGTCTGCTGCAATGCGCCGCTCTTCGATGCAAAAACCAAGTTCGACTCCGGCACTGGTTGGCCGTCCTTCTACGCTCCTGCGGCAGGTCACATGGTAGGTGAGCAAGAGGACAATAGCTGGTTCATGCGCCGTACAGAAGTCCATTGTAACCAGTGCGACGCGCATTTGGGGCATGTCTTTCCCGATGGCCCGCAGCCGACGGGCCTTCGATATTGCATCAACGGCGTAGCACTTACTTTCGAAGAGGGTCCGAAATAAACAGCACTACAGCGCGCACTACGGATCCTAGTTGTTCAGAAATTCGCTCGCGTCGATGTTTCCAAGGCTAGACACAAGCTGTTGCCAGAAAGAAGGTCCCCTCAAGGGCAACTCGGTTACACGTCGGTTCAGAGCCACGACATTCCCGTCCGCAAGGGTTAAGGTTTCCACATTTGAGACACGCTCATTCCTATCGAATGATATTGCAAGAATGTCACGCTCCACGACCTCAGGTTCGTAAATTGTGTAGTTTCGAATAGTCGTTCTAATATAGTACCAGCCATCATCATTGATGACTCCGGTACTCGCTGGGCGCCCAATCAACTCTTCTACCGTAAGTTTATCGTCCACGCCCACTTCAATCTGCTCGAGAATCTCCTCAGCTGGAATATATCCGTGATTGTTAAATGTAGCTGAACATGCGGCGACAAATACCAGCGCGAATGCCGCAATCGTCTTGAGTGAACGTCCCATCTCTCCCCCGGCGTACAAACCCTGTCGCATCGCTTGACCTGCCGCAATTTCTCGCACATTCGGCAGTTATGCGCCAGACCCGATCCGTTCATTTGGAAGAAACTATCCGACTGTCAGATATCCGTAGCCGGACCTCTTTCTCATTCGATGCAGACTATACCGAAGAAACCCTTGAGCGCCTCTCGGCGCTTCTTGACCTTATCAAACTCTCAAAATTGAAATTCCGCGGAGAGTTTGAAGCAGAGAACGACACCGCTATACGCTTGACCGCATCCCTTGGGGCAACTGCGGTACAATCCTGCATTCTGACACTGGCACCCGTAACAACCCGCGTAGACGTTAAGATCAATCAGCAATTTTTGCCGGCCAAGGGCCAGGACACCTCTTCGAGCGAGATCGAGATCCAAGAGAGCGACCCCGAGGATTTTCTGCCCGACGGGTTCAGTTTGTTTGATCTTGTGGCCGAACACCTTGCTTTGGAACTTCCGGAGTACCCCCGCGCCGAAGGTGCGACACTCTCAAACACCGTATTTACAGAGCCCGGCAAAAAACCAATGACAGATGAAGATGCGCGCCCATTCGCCGAGCTTGACGCCCTGCGAAAAAAACTGGCGGGAGACGATGATGCCACTTAGACCCTTGCACACATAATTTTTTCGCGTATGTGTGCGCGTCTCGATTCATTACATTGGTGTTGATTGCCAGTTGAAGGCGATCCATCCTAAAGGAACAGGTGCTAAAATGGCTGTACCACAGAACAAAGTAACGCGGTCGCGCCGGAACAATCGCCGTTCCCATGACGCCCTGGTCGCGGCAAATCCAAACGAGTGCCCGAATTGCGGCGAACTCAAACGCCCGCACCATGTGTGCCCGTCTTGCGGTTATTACAATGATCGCGAAGTTGTGGTTCAAGAGACTGTCGATCTGGACGAAGACGCAGCTTAACAACCCGTGAGCGGAGTGTGATACGCGATATGACCGTAAATCCCCAAACGGTCATATCAGTAGACGCTATGGGGGGAGATGAAGGTCCAAAGATTGTCATCAAAGGCTTGCGAAAGGTTCTCCGCAAGTATCCAAACGTTAAATTCCTTTTACATGGGCCGTCAGACGTCCTTACGCCGCTCATCGAAAAGCGTCGCCGCCTGTCAGATCAAGTCGAGATTTGCGACGCCCCCCTTGCCATCGCAATGACGGACATTCCCGCGCAGGCTGTTCGGAAGCGCAAGAACACATCCATGTTCAACGCCATTGAGGCGGTGCGCACCGGACAGGCCTCCGCTGCTATTTCGTGCGGAAATACAGGCGCCCTTATGGCGATGAGTGCGGTCACATTGAAGAGGTTGCCTGGCGTCGGTCGACCAGCGCTGGCTGTGTTTTGGCCATCTCTCAATTCACAAATGTACAATGTTGTTTTGGATGTCGGCGCTGACGTGAAAGCGGATGTCGATGATCTCTGCGCCTACGCGTATATGGGCGCAGCCTACGCTCGAAATGCGTTTAAACTAAAACGCCCCCGTGTCGGTATTCTGAACATCGGGACCGAAGTTCACAAAGGTCGGGATGAAGTGCAGACTGCGTCGGAACGGTTTCTCGCCGATCCGTCGAATCCTGCCTTTGAATATGTCGGTTTTGTCGAAGGGGGTGATATCGCATCAGCGGATGTGGATGTTGTTGTGACCGACGGTTTTGCCGGGAACATCGCCTTAAAAACTGCTGAAGGCACTGCTGCCGTCATCGGAAAGATGCTCAAGGTCGCTTTTGCCCACTCAATTCTGAGCCGCTTCGCCTCGATTTTTGCGATTACGTCGATGCAACGCCTGCGTCGCCGGATCGACCCTCGTTACTCCAATGGAGGGGTCTTTCTGGGGTTGAACGGAACTGTTATAAAATCCCATGGTGACGCCGATAGCACTGGCGTCGCAGCCGCTCTGGACCTTGCCATCCGTCTAGATCAAAGTCGGTTCACAGACGTCATGTCAAACGACCTCTGCGTTTTGGCTGAAAAGTGAGGTACTCATGATCCGTTCCCGTCCTATCGCCGTTGGGCACTACCTGCCTGAGCGGGTCGTGCCGAATGCCGAATTTGAAACCATGGTGGACACATCGGACGAATGGATCAGACAACGCACCGGCATTGAGCGCCGTCATTTTGCGGCCGACGGGGAATTGACGTCCGATCTTGCTATTGCGGCGGCCCAGGATGCCTTCAAACGTTTCAACGTCGACCCACAAACGATCGACGGAATCCTTGTTGCCACGTCGACACCAGACCAAACCTTTCCGGCGACCGCCACTCGTGTGCAAGCTGCACTGGGCATTACGCACGGATTTGCGTTCGACCTGCAAGCGGTCTGCGCAGGATTTGCATATGCGCTCGCGAATGCCGACGCTTTGATCCGTGCAGGCACTGCCAAGCGAATGCTGGTCATAGGAGCAGAGACCTTTTCCCGTATATTAGATTTCACGGATAGAAGAACCTGCGTTTTGTTTGGCGATGGCGCTGGGTGTCTGATCTTAGAAGCGTTAGAATCGAACGATCCAAGCGCCCCCGGGGTGATCGCAACCGACCTGCGTGCCGACGGACAGTTTAACGACATTCTCTATGTCGATGGCGGAGTTTCATCGACCCAAACGGTTGGCGTGCTCAAAATGGAAGGCCAGGAAGTTTTCAAACATGCCGTTACTAAACTTGCCAACGCGGCGTTACGGGTCATGGATAAAGCGGGAATGACATCGCTAGATATCACGAAGGTGGTCCCGCACCAGGCCAATCTTCGGATCATCAAAAGCGTCTCTCAGAAGCTGAACCTCAGCATGGACCAAATCGTGGTCACGGTTCAGGACCATGGGAACACATCGGCCGCATCTATCCCGCTTGCCCTGTCGGTTGCGGAACATCGGGGCGAAATTTCCGAAGGCGATGTCATACTTTTTGAGGCGATTGGCGGTGGGTTGGCGTGGGGGGCTGCGCTAATGCGTTGGTAATGCGGGGAAAAATTTGACTTTCCTCTCAAATCAGCGCTACCGTTTGCACACGTGAGGGCGAAATGAGCGAAAAAACACTGACACGCGTCGATCTGAGCGAAGCCGTTTATCGCGAGGTAGGGCTATCCCGAAACGAATGTTCTGAACTCGTCGAAAGTGTGCTGTCCCACATCTCTGATGCGCTTGCAGAGGGCGAGGACGTGAAAATATCGTCCTTTGGAACGTTTTCACTTCGTGACAAGAAAGCCCGCATTGGTCGGAACCCCAAGACGAAGGTCGAGGCAGAAATTCCGCCCCGCCGTGTTCTGAGCTTTCGGCCATCTCAACTCTTGAAGGATCGCGTCGCAGAGCGGGAAACCTAAACAGATGGAAAAATCAAAGGATGCATTTCGAACAATCGGCGAGATATCCGATTGGTTAGACACGCCAGCACATGTGATCCGGTTTTGGGAAAGTCGATTTGAGGCGATAAAGCCGGTACAGAAGGAAGGCGGACGGCGGTATTTTCGGCCCGATGACATGCGTGTATTGGGTGGTTTGAAGAAACTCCTCCATGAAGATGGCCTGACAATCAAAGCTGTTCAGGACATGATCTCTGAAGACGGGATCGAACGCGTGATGTCAGAAGCGCCAGAAATGCCGCATCCAAAAGAACTCGAAGACGCATCGCTTACGATGTCCACAAATGAGGATACCGGGTCACAAAGCGCACCTCTTATCCTTGACCAAAGTTTACAAGAGCCCGAACAGAAAACACTCGTTCTCACCCCTTCGAACGAAGTGTTGGAACCGAGCCATCGTTGGCACTTCAAATTTGGACCAGATGCTGACAGAAAAGTTATTGCCGACGCAATCGCATCGCTCACAGAATTGCGAGAAAAGCTCGCCGGACAAAATGCCAATTGACCCTTGCGGCGAAATCGGTATCTCCTGTAACGCCTAAGTGGCGGGCTATAGCGCAGCCTGGTAGCGCGTTCGTCTGGGGGACGAGAGGTCGCAGGTTCGAATCCTGCTAGCCCGACCATCCAAAATGAGGGGAACATGTTAATCAAAACTGGTGTTTTGCCCTCTCAAGACATTGAGAAAATGATTGAAGACGGCTGTATCGCGATGGTCGACCCCCCGGTTGAATCGCAAATACAACCGGCGAGCCTTGATCTTCGGCTCGGTCGTGTGGCGTACAGATTACGGGCCTCGTTTTTGCCGGGCGCAGATCGACGCGTCGCAGATCGCCTTCCAGACTTTAAGATGCATGAGGTCGACCTGACCAATGGCGCGGTTTTGGAAAAAGGATGCGTCTATCTGGTTCCCTTGGGCGAGGCCCTAAACTTGCCGGATGGCGTGAGCGCCACTGCAAACGCGAAAAGCTCAACTGGACGGCTCGACGTTTTTACGCGGTGCATCACCGATCATGGTGTCGAATTTGACCGCATAGAAGATGGTTACAGTGGCCCATTGTTTGCCGAGATATCGCCGAGATCGTTCTCCGTTCTTGTGCGCCCCGGCATGCGCTTAAACCAGATCCGCTTCAAAAGGGGTGATGCGCGTGTGAGCGACGCGGATCTTTCGAAGATCCACGCGTCTGTTGGTTTGGTCAATGGCCCGGCACAGATTGATGATGGTCTCGGGTTTTCCGTTGATCTTGGGATTGAAAATGGCCCCGTCGGATACCGCGCGAAACCTCACACTGGCCTAATCGATCTCGATCAGATTGGGCATTATTCTGTCGCTGATTTCTGGGAACCGATTTATGCCGAGCAGGGCCATATCATTCTGGACCCAGGTGCATTTTACATTCTGGTCAGCCGAGAAGCGGTGACGATCCCACCTGACTATGCCGCCGAAATGGCCCCCTATCTTGCGATGGTTGGTGAATTCCGCGTCCACTATGCCGGTTTCTTTGATCCCGGCTTTGGCCATCAAAGCGCAGGCGGGGCTGGCTCGCGCGGGGTCCTCGAAGTTCGATGCCACGAAGCCCCGTTTGCATTAGAGCACGGACAAAGTGTGGGCAGGTTAATCTATGAACGTATGGCGGATGTCCCGAACTTGCTCTACGGGGCAGACCTGAAATCAAACTATCAAGGTCAAGGCCTAAAACTTTCGAAGCACTTCAGAACCGTTTGACGCGTTTGACCATGCGCATGGCTTGATTTGCCCGCTTCATATTTTTTTTATTCTTGGTCCGATTGGCGTCAACTTCTTCATGCTCATCACTGGGCAAATGTGTCTTGCGGCGATCTGCAAACCAATCGATGGCCGCATTGACCCCGTGTCGCATCACTTGGTTCATAAGCATTCTAATCATTCGGTCCATCAATCGAGGTCCTCTTCGAACATTTCCACCTGGTCATCCGCGTCGGGCGCCTCGTGCCCTGGCATCGGTCCCGGAGGGGGGCGATTGTCCAGAAGCCCGGCGTCTCGAAGCTCTTTTATACCAGGTAGGTCGCGACTGCTCTCAAGTCCAAATTGATCGAGGAAAATTTGAGTCACAATGAACGTAACTGGCCGACCGGGTGTGTTCCTCCGTCGACCGAGCTTGATCCACTCAAGCTCCAAAAGCTGATCCAAGGTGCCGCGGCTTACGGAGACACCGCGAATTTCTTCGATTTCGGCGCGTGAGACCGGTTGGTGATAAGCGATGATCGACAGCGTCTCGATCGCAGCGCGAGATAGCTTTCGGACCTCCTTTACTTGATGGCTCATCAAGAAACCCAAATCCGGTGCGGTGCGAAAAGCCCAACCATCTCCGACGCGACGTAGCTCTACACCGCGGCCGGAATAGCGCTTCGACAAAAGCGAAAGCGCCTCGGCCGCGTCACATCCCTGTGGCATCCGTTTTTCGAGCTGCGGCTTGCTCAACGGCTCTGTGCTGGCGAATAGCATCGCTTCTACCATACGTTCCTGCTCGGCCAACGGGGGCGCTTCAAAGAGGCTTTCGGTCTCATCCATCGCGCTGATCCTTTACTTTGATTTCGATTGGCTCGAACAGGCCAGACTGACGAATTTCTATAAGGCCAGCCTTCACCATCTCAAGCGAGGCCGCAAAGCTCGAAGCCGTCGCGGATCGTGCAAGACGGGCATCTGTCTGCCATCCTTCGGGTAAAAACTGTTGTAGGTCACTCCACGAAACAGCATGCCCCAGAAGGCCTTTCATGCGCTCAAGCGCCTGTTCCATGGTAAACACATGATCACGCTCCTCAAGGTGCAGTGGTTTGAAATCCTCTCTTGTGCGGATCGCCGCATAGGCTTGCATAAGGTCGAGTACCGAGGCTTTGTAAGTGATGATCTTTTTGCGTTCTATGTCCTCAGGAAGGCCGCGTGCAAAAAAATCTCGCCCCAACTGATCTCGGCCCATAAGCCGCGCCGCCGCGCCGCGCATCGCCTCTAATCGTTCAAGTTGGAATGCAAGATGGGCCGCAAGGTCTTCGGCATTTGGTCCCTCATCCTCCGGTTCCGGCGGAAGCAGAAGCCGGCTTTTTAAGTACGCAAGCCAAGCCGCCATGACCAAATAGTCGGCCGCCAATTCCAACCTAAGGCGCCGCGCTTCCTCAACAAAATGCAAGTACTGTTCGGCCAAGGCGAGCACACTGATTTTGCGCAAATCAACTTTTTGAGTTCGCGCGAGCGTGAGCAACATATCCAATGGGCCTTCAAACCCATCCACATCGACGACAAACGCCTCGGCCGATACCGCTTCTACTGATCTTGTGTGATTCTCACGCATTGCGTGTGTTTAGCAAATCCCGATACCGCATGCGCGCCTGTTCCGCATCGAAAGCGGGAGGAGGCTTTAATTGCGCAAGCGCTGCATCCGCACGCCGGAGGGACGCGTCCGATAAAGACGGGATAACCGACATAATCTCGGTCATTTCCTCAATATTCCCATTGCAGTGTAAGACGACGTCACAGCCCGCCTCTAGGGATCGTTTGGAACGATCCGCAACGGACCCCTTTAGGGCTTTCATCGAGAGATCATCCGTCATGAGAAGCCCGTCAAATTCAATCTCTTTGCGAATGACGTCTACGACAGAAGGTGACTGCGTTGCGCAATGTTCGCGATCAATCGCCTCGAAAACGATGTGGCCGGTCATACCAAGTGTCGCATCATTAAGGGCCGCAAATGGTACGAAATCAGACTTTGTTAGGTCATCCCGCGTGGCCGTGACGCGCGGCAAGTCATGGTGACTATCTACACTTGCTCGTCCATGACCCGGCATATGTTTGATCACCGGCAGCACACCGCCTGCGAGATGGCCGTCCATTACAGCCCGCCCTATTCGGGCCACAAAATCCGGATCAGAACCATAGGCCCGATCCGAAATGATATCATGGGTTTGAGGAAAGATGAGATCTAAGAGCGGCGCGCAGTTCACCGTAATTCCGAGTTCGCGCAGCTCAGATGCGATCAGGCGATACCGCAGCTGCATAACCTCTTGTGCCGTCGGCACATCCAAGCCGTCGATCTGATCAGCGGGGCTTGGCCACTCCGAGGCAAGTGGTTCGCGCAATCGCGCTACCCGACCCCCTTCTTGATCGATGAGGATGGGGGCATCTCGTCCGACGGTATCTCGTAATGCGTCACAAAGACGTACAATCCCATCTTGTTCGACCAAATTTCTTGTAAAAAGAATGAATGCCCATGGATCGGCATCGCGAAAAAACTTCTTTTCTTCGAGCGTGAGTGCCGAACCCGCGCAGCCAAAAATCACTGCAGAGGCGCTCATCCCCGCTGAGTTACCGCTATGCAGGCCGTCTTTTTCTCTTTGAGATCAGCACACATTGCACGGGCGTCTTGGGTGGTCTCAAAACCCAACACCCGCAACCGATGCAGTGTGTTTCCACCGCTTTCGACCGGTTCAACAATGTAAGACCGACCGGACAGCTTATCTGAATGACTGTTTTGAAGCGACTTCCACATCGAAAGTGCCAAATCACGGGAATTGAAGACGCCAAGCTGTATCATGCTCGTGCCGACAGGCGCAGTTGCAACTTCAATACCGCCATGGGCCTCGCTTGCCAATTTGCCCTGCACCTGTCCCTCTATGGTCGTAGATGCGACCATTGGTTTTGCATCAGAGGATGTGTGTGAAATATCTATAACAACCTCCTCTGCTTCCTCGGCGACTTCGTCGGGGGTGGCTTCATCGGAGGCAACCTCATCGGAGGTGGCTTCGTCGGACGCGGCTTGCTCGATGTCCGCAGCCTCTTCATCTTCAAGCGTCGCGGCATCTGTCCGTTCCGTCGACGTTTCTGCGCTCTCTTCCAATATGCTGGTCTGCACCGCGAGAAGAATAAGTTCTGCCTCTGACAGGTCCTCGGCCTCTGTTGACGCCTCGGCATCTGCATCGTCAGCAACGGCGACGTCGTCTTCCTCTGAGATTGCAGTTTCTTGCCCAGACGCAGCGCTTGCCAGTCGAAGCGCCTCGGCAAGCGCCTCCTCGACTTCTTCGGCCGTAACTGGCGCAAGGATCGTTTCGCCGGTGGTGTCATCCGTTTCTGTCACGGCAACCGTTTGCTCTGGAACAACAACAGCTTCACCGTCGAGTTCATCAATCTGAACACGCACAGGTTGAAGAACCGCGTCATCCGTATCGATCATCGCCGGTACATCTTCCGCGGACAAGTTGACGCCCGCTGGTGCAAGTGCGACCGCTTCAACCGCTTCGCCGTCCGAAGGACCAGACGCACTTTGCAACTCGGTCACGGCAAGCCCCGCAAAATCGTCGGTGTTATTGCCTTGTGCCGGTTCTAACCGCGCCACACCATGGGGCGCACGAATGACCGGCAAAGATGCCGGATCTCGTTGCGCGAGTTGGACGCCCCAGTAAATCACACCTGCGGTTAACACGCATGTTGTGAGGCCCATAAGCCACGCAATTGGAGTTGGGGGACCGGAAGGTTTCATTTCCCGGTAAATCGGTCGTTCGGCTGCCTCTGCCACTGGACTGCTCTTTTTTTTGTTTTTGTTATTAGCAGCAGCATAGCGAATCACCTCGAATCCGCCAAGCGATTTCTGCGATCAGCGCATCTCCGCAAGGGGTTGAACCCCCAAAATCCCGAGTGCGGACCGCAAAACTGAGGCTGTGGCCAGCGCCAAAGCAAGCTTTGGGGTGGTTTCAGCCGCACTGTCTTGGACCAAACGAAGGCTTGCGTCGTCCTTTCCACGGTTCCAAAGGGAATGAAAAACGGACGCTAAGTCATATGCGTAGAACGCAATGCGGTGCGGTTCGTTGTGCAGCGCCGCCAATTCGACCAGCCGGGGCCATTCCGCGATTTTCTTGATTACTGCCATTTCTGAGGCATCCGATAATCTTTCAACCTGCTCCGCAAGATCTGCCGATTTGACGTCATCTTCGCTGACACCAGCCTTCCGAAATGCGGAACAGATCCGCGCATGTGCGTATTGGACATAAAAGACCGGATTGTCCTTTGATTGCTCGAGCACCTTGTCAAAATCGAAGTCGAGCGGTGCGTCGTTTTTCCGCGTCAGCATATGGAACCGCGTCACGTCTGGTCCAACTTCTTCGATCAAATCCCGCAAAGTGATAAAGGTGCCTGCCCGCTTAGACATCTTGAATTCAGCGCCGTCTTTGAACAGCTTCACAAGCTGTGTGAGCTTGATGTCTAGAGGGACCCTCTCTTGGGACAACGCTGCAACAGCGGCCTTCATCCGTTTGACATATCCCCCATGGTCCGCCCCAAAGATGTCGATCAAAAGATCATAGCCTCTCTGAACCTTGTCGTAATGATATGCGATATCTGGGGCAAAATACGCCCAGGCCCCGTCTGACTTTTGGACGGGCCGGTCTTCATCATCTCCATACGTCGTAGAACGGAACAACCACTGCTCGCGTTCTTCCCAATCATCGCTGGGTTTTCCTTTTGGAGGTGGCAAAACGCCCCAATAGACCAAGTCGCGCGACTTCAAATCGTCGATTGCAGCCTCGATGCGCCCAGTTCCATAGAGCGACTTTTCGGAAAAGAAGACGTTCATCTCCACACCGAGCAGTGCCAGGTCATCTCGGATCAGTTCCATCATCTTTTCGGTTGAAAACTCGCGAAGATCTGAGAGCCATATCTCCTCTGGCTCTCCGACTAAACTGTCGCCGAACTTCTCCTTCACCGCATGACCAACGGGTATCAGGTAATCACCCGGATAGGTTCCATCCTCGAAGGCAACCGTTTGACCGCAGGCCTCAAGATACCGGAGATAAACCGAGCGCGCGAGTGTATCGACCTGCGAGCCGCCGTCATTTATGTAATACTCGCGCGTCACTTCATAGCCGGCAAAGGCCAGTAGCGAGGCCAGAGCATCGCCAAAAACCGCGCCGCGCGTATGACCGACATGAAGCGGTCCCGTGGGATTGGCCGATACATATTCGACGTTTACGCGTTTGCCATGACCAACCTCAGAGCGACCATACATGCCGCCCTGCGCCGCAACAATCGGAACAAGGTTTTGCCACACAGACGGCGCGAGCCTGAGATTGATAAAACCCGGACCTGCGATGTCGACCGTATCGATCCGCTCGATATCCGCCAATCTCATTTTGATCTTATCGGCCAAATCACGGGGTTTCATCCCAGCAGGCTTCGCCAGTACCATCGCAGCATTGGTCGCCATATCGCCATGCAGCGGGTCTCTGGGCGGCTCAACCGTGATTCCACCAAACGAGACGTCACCCGGTAGTCCCAGGTCGTCACGAAGATCGGATATCGCCTGGATCATATCTCGTTTTATCTCAGCAAAAATATTCAGCGCCCGATCCTCTTCCTAAACGTTCTTGGAGCTATCCGGTGGTTGAATTCTCTTCAAGAGCCCGCAAACGATTTACGGGGTTTTCCTTTGCGATCTTTCCTATAATTCAGCGAGTTCGTGAGTAGCATCGGGGATTGATCAGTGGCTTACCTCAAATATCGCCCGGAAATCGACGGTCTCCGTGCTTGGGCGGTGCTTCCCGTTTTACTTTTTCACGCAGGCATACCGGGGTTTAGCGGTGGCTACATTGGCGTTGACATCTTTTTTGTCATAAGCGGCTTTCTCATCACTGGAATTTTGCTTCGAGAAATCGACGTCGGAGACTTCAGCCTTTTCCGATTTTACGAGCGCCGCGCCCGACGCATCCTTCCTGCGCTGTACTTTGTGATATTTCTGAGCATTCCCGTCGGTTGGTTTGCCATGCTGCCGCTGCAATATGAAAAATTCACAACGAGCATCATTTGGGTGGCCTTATTTTTATCAAATATCTTCTTTGACCAAACAACTGGATATTTCGATGCCGCTGCGGAAGAGCAACCATTGCTGCACACTTGGAGTCTTGCCGTCGAAGAGCAGTTTTATCTGGGCTTCCCGTTGTTGCTATTGTTCCTCTGGCGCAGCGGGCCGAAGCAAACAGTACTTGTCCTCAGTCTCATTGCAGCGATCAGTCTGACCTGGGCGCAAGTTGAAGCGACACGAGGGGATGGCGGCGGATTTTACGTCATTCAAACCCGGATCTGGGAGCTTTTAGTAGGCTCCCTCGCCGCCATAGCAATGAACACGGGCAAGGTTAGAGCCAATGATCCCATCGCCTTGATTGGATTGTCTTTGATCGTGGTTGCGATCTTTGGCTTTGAAAAAGACACGCCCTTTCCGAGTATTTACACCCTCGTCCCAGTTCTTGGCACTGCGGCCGTCATTCTCTTTGGAACATCCGACACCTACGTTCAAAGATTTCTGAGCTGGAGACCTTTTGTTTGGGTCGGGCTGATCAGCTATAGCCTCTATCTCGTACATCAACCAGTTTTGGCATTTGCCCGGGTGCTTTCACCGGTTGAGCTGAGCGGACTTATGGGTGCTCTGCTTCTCATCCCTTGCTTCGGACTTGCATTTGTAAGTTGGCGGTTTGTGGAAAGGCCGTTCCGAAATCGCGAACAGATTTCGACCCAAAAGATGGTAACAGTCTTAAGTGGTCTGGCCGTTTTAGCCCTCGGCTTTGGCGCGATTGGCACCGCTACACGAGGTTACGAAACGCTCATGCTCCAAGCTAAGTTTACTGACAAGACTGCTGATGAATATCGGTTGATAAAGGACACAATAGACTACGACATAAGCGAACATATGGCAGTCAGTGAATGCAAATTCTGGGATCAAACCGGCGCCGGACCAAGCCAATCGGAACTTACCACTTGCTATGAACGCTTTGGAAATGCGCTTGTCGTGATCGGCGACTCCCACGCAATGAACGTTTTCAACATCATTTCAAAGTCTGGCAGTTTTGACTTTATAGTGGGATTTTCTCGTGGCGGGTGCCGACCCTACGAAAACAAATCTCATTGCCATTACCAAAAAGCATTGGAATTCTTGGATGACAACGCCGAGATGATCGGGACTATCATCTATCACCAATCCGGCGCGCATTTGATCCTTGATACATCAGGCGAGGTCGATAGCCAAAAGTCTTTCGAAGGAGCCTTCAACGGGTTCGAGGATGATCACATTCGGGGCGTTTTCGACTATCTCGATCACATCAGTGCGCGCAGTAACGGGACGATCGTGTGGCTCGGCCCATTTTTAGAGTATCGGCACGAACCCTTAGAGGTCTTTGGCAAAACGGCGGGTCAAAGCGTAAACCCGCGCGTTGGACCCATTTTCGAAAATCTTAATGGTCACATCTTGAACATGCTACCTTTGGACAAGACATGGACCTATCTTCCCTTCAGTAAAGTGATGATAGAGCCAACGGAGGCCTTCATTGATGAATGCTTCGTTTTTCGAGATCGGGATCACTATTCACGGTGTGGGGAAGATGTTATCGCAAAAACCCTTCGAGCCGACGCACTAAAATAACTTACCGGCAGGTGGCCCTATGATCTCAGCGCCCAAACTCGGGTGGGCGCTTTCCATGCGTCACCTCATAGGTTTTTATGGCAAAACGATCTGTCATTCCGGCTATGTAATCACCAATGGCCCGCAACTTCGCGATCTCTGATCCCGCTTCATCCAACCATCCCTCTGGAAGCAAGTCACGGTGTGACGCGTAATACTCAAAAAGGTCCCTTACACACTCGGACGCAAAGACCCGCATTTCAGTGACTTCGGGATGGCGATACATGTTCTGGTATAAAAACTGCCTAAGCGCCTGCAGATTTGAATGCATGTCGAAAGAAAACGCGACCACCGGGCGATCTTGCTGGCGCACATCTTGCTCAGACGCAGGCGCTGCGTCATCCAATCGGGCTTTGCTGGTCAACAGCAAATCATCTACCAAAATACCGTACATGCGTCGTAGGATTTCTGATTTTCGCCTTCTCCGATCCAAACCTGGATACAAGCGATCCACATCACGGATCAAAGGTCCGATGATGTCGAACGGCATCAGATCTTCGAGAGTAAAAAAACCAGCCCGAATGCCATCATCCGTATCATGAACGTTATACGCAATATCGTCCGAAAGCGCCGCTATTTGTGCTTCGACACTTGCATAGGTATTTAGTTCCAGATCATAGGTCTTGTTATAGGCGGCAAGCTCTGGCGGTATATCCCCGATGACAGGCCCGTTATGTTTCGCAATCCCCTCTAACGTTTCCCACGTGAGGTTAAGCCCGTAAAACCGCGCATATTTTCGTTCGAGATAGGTGACGATCTTAATAGCCTGGGCGTTGTGATCATATCCGCCCACATCTTTGAGGCACTCATCCAACACGTCCTCACCAACATGCCCGAATGGAGTGTGCCCAAGGTCATGGGCAAGCGCCACGGCCTCTGTCAACTCTTCTTGGACATTCAATGCCTTTGCTATCGTCCGGCTAAGTTGTGCCACCTCGATCGAATGGGTGAGGCGTGTGCGAAAGTGATCGCCCTCGTGTTCCACAAAAACCTGGGTCTTGTGTTTGAGGCGGCGAAAGGCAGTCGCATGAATTATTCGATCTCGGTCCCGCTGGTACGGGGACCGATGGGCCGATCCATCTTCCTCGATCAAACGACCGCGGCTGTTTGCGGGATCGCATGCAAATGGTGCCAGCATATTCCTGTCGAGCCTTCCTTGATCACACGCGTCGCAAAGCGTATTTAACAAGGAAACGCCAATCTACGACGGAAAAATGAACCTCACAGTCCCACCGAAGGTAACCGATCGCGCTTTTGCGCGTCTGGCTGAGATCAATGAAGGGGAAAGCGCCCCAAAACCACTTCGCGTTGCCGTAGAAGGCGGCGGGTGTTCGGGCTTTCAATACGCGATCGATTTGGCGGAAGACATTGCCGCAGATGACTTGGTCCTAGAAAAAGACGGGCAGCGCGTTGTTGTTGATCCGACCTCCCTGCCCTTTTTGGCAGATGCAGTAATCGATTTTACAGAGGAACTGATCGGTGCACGGTTTGCGATCCAAAACCCGAACGCGACCGCAAGCTGTGGCTGCGGTACTAGCTTTTCAATCTGATCCGCTGCTTTGAAGATTGCGAGCTTCAACATCAATGGGATTAAGGCGCGCCTGCCTGCCCTTTTGGATTGGCTGCAAGAACGCCAACCGGACGTGGCCGTATTACAAGAGATCAAGTCAATCGACGAGGCCTTTCCGAAAGAACCGATTGAGGAGCTCGGGTATACGGTGATTACCCATGGTCAGAAGAGCTTCAATGGGGTGGCCCTTCTCTCAAAGGTGCCATTGGACGACGTCATGATGGGTCTTCCCGGCGATGACGACGACGAACAGGCGCGGTATGTTGAGGCAACTGTTGTTGGCGAAAAGAATGCACTGCGTCTCTGTGGGCTCTACCTTCCGAATGGCAACCCAGCCCCCGGTCCTAAGTATGACTACAAACTGGCTTGGATGCACCGGCTTCAAACCCGCGCGGAAGAGCTTATGGCATCGGAAGAGCCCTTTCTGATCACGGGCGACTTCAACGTGATCCCACAACCCGAAGACTGTTACGATCCCAAAGCATGGGAAACTGATGCTCTCTTTCTTCCGCAAACGCGCCAGGCTTTTCGGAAGCTCTGCGCGATTGGATTAACTGATGCCTTGCGCGTCCGCGACGCGGCGCCGATGACATATACGTTTTGGGATTATCAAGCGGGTGCTTGGAACAAAAACCACGGTATCCGCATTGATCATGTTCTTCTCTCACCAGCAGCCGCGGACATGCTAACGGATTGTCAGATTGACCGCGATTGTCGGGATAGGGAAAAACCCTCTGATCACGTTCCGATCTGGGTCGATATCGACCTCTAGCTCAATGCGCCATGCGGGGATCGTACCCGTAGACCCAATCATATCTTTTGGTAAAAATTGACGGCGCCACCCGGCTGAGGATCGGCATCGTCGCGATCCGTCCAAATCGCATAACCGGGCTCTCAAAATGGAACAAACGCGCATTGCCCCAGCTCGCCCGGAGGATCGAACTCGTGCGCGGCTTTCGAATAAACTCAAACCGCTGCACCGCCTCATCAACCGGAGCACGCAACAGACAATTCGCGAGAACCACTGCATCCTCCAGCGCCATTGCCGCACCTTGAGCGAAAAAGGGAACCACAGGGTGTGCTGCATCTCCAACCAAAACCCGTCGGCCATCTTGCCATCGTGGGAGGGGTTTGTGATCAAATAACCCCCACATCATCAGATCGTCGATCGGGTCCATCAGCGACCAAACCCGTTTGGACCATCCGGCAAAACCTGCCCGCATCAGGGTCACATCCCCCTTTTGTCGCCAGTTCTCTTCAATACCGTCTTCTGCATCAACGATGCCGACGACGTTCAAGATGGAGTTTTCGCGCAACGGGTAGGTCACAAGATGAGCTTTTGGTCCTAAAAACGTTTGTAAACCACGTTCGATCCAATCGGGATCGATATCCTTGGCCGCGATCAACGCCCTCCATGCCATTTTACCTGTGAACCGCGGTGCGCTTCCCGTGAGCGACGCACGCAGAGCGCTCCGCACACCATCCGCACCGATGACCAGATCCGCGTCCGGATTGTCTCCACTCTCAACGCCAAGCGTGACCGGAATCGAGAGGGCCACGGTCCGTTTATAGAGCGCATCGATCAGATCGGCACGATGTGCCGCAGCATAGGGCATATTCGCCCGTCGAAGCGGAAGTCTGGCAAGCCGCGCATCATTCAACCCATCATAAAGAGTTATGTCAGAAAACCATGTCGCCCTCGGTTCAACTTCAAGCGCATCAAGAGCACGCAATGCATTTGGCGAAAGCTGAAGCCCCGCACCCACATCCTCTAGCACCTCTGCGCGTTCGAAAACGTTTACGGTTGCCCCCTCTTGGGCAAGTGCAATCGCAGCGGACAATCCAGCAACGCCTGCGCCCACTATGTGGACCTTCAGGCCAACAAGATCAGTCGTCGCGATGGACACGCTCTTTCCGCTCGTGGCGTTCCTGTGCTTCTAACGACAGTGTCGCGATCGGGCGCGCGTCCAGGCGTTTCAGCGAGATAGGCTCGCCGGTGGATTCACAGTATCCATAAGACCCGTCTTCAATTCGGCGCAGGGCGGCATCTATCTTAGACACCAGTTTACGCTCCCGATCCCGAGTGCGAAGCTCTAAAGCGCGGTCTGTTTCTTCAGATGCGCGATCAGCTTGATCGGGAATATTCCGCGCGCTTTCCTGCATGCCTTCGATTGTCTCACGGGTCTCGTCCAGAATACTTGCTTTCCAATCCGTCAACTTACGGCGGAAGTATTCGAGCTGACGGTCATTCATAAACGGTTCGTCCTCTGCTGGACGGTAATCAGAATTTAGGACGACTTCGGCTTTCATGCTCTTCTCACTATGTCCCAATGCTCGGGAAAGTTCGTTCATTTGCCGCGCCTTTATCTTAGCCGGTTGCGCTTGTCACTAGTAAGGACCTGTGCTGAATGGAGAAAAAATCAAATGTGAACAAACGAGAGCAAATGGCAATCACTCTTCGCAAACCTGAACCGTCCGACAAAGAAAGCTGGTTTCATCTCTTTGAAGAATACCTGACGTTTTACAAGACGAAGAAGCCGCAAGAGGTTTTTGAGGCCAATTGGAACCGGATTCTCGCGGAAGATACGAAAATGCACTCGGTCCTCGCATTTGATGGGGCGAGCGCAGTTGGATTGGCAAACTATCTCTACCATGACAGTTTTTGGGAAGTGAATGAACGGTGCTATTTGAACGACTTGATCGTTTTACCTGCTGCCCGTGGGAAAGGTGTCGGAGAGGCTCTCATCCAATATGTTTTTGACGAAAGCCAAACCGCAGGGGCAGCGATGCTGTATTGGACAACCGCGCACGAAAATGTCGTTGCCCGCAAGCTCTATGACCGTGTCTCTGAGCTGACGCCGTTTATTAAATATCAAAAGACAAAGTAGGCCAGATCATGATCTTCCTTGCCGCCGGCGTTTTCGGAGTATTGCTTGGATGGTTTTTGGCCTTTCGGAAGGGCAAAAACGCGTATGATCAGGCACATAGCGCCGTCGTAATGGGGCTCATCTTCACCATTTTGTCAGTTATAATCGTTGTCGCTGCCGGGTGGATTGCCTTTTATAATGCGTAGTTAGCCCCATATCCGATGCATGATCAAACTTACTCCGATACTCCTGGCGCTCGCTTATGGTGTGGGCATGTACCTGTTCTCTGCTTGGCGATTGAAAGCGGAGCTGTCTCAAAACTCAAAACCTCTCGACGATCCCATCTTGGTGCAACTTACGCAGCAAATGGCCGACAGTATCGATCTCCCCCAGATCAAAGTTCATGTCTATGACGTAGACCCGGTCAATGGGTTAGCGTCCCCTGATGGCCGCATATTCATCACAAAGGGGTTTTTGAAGAAGTACCGCCAGGGTGAGGTTACCGCACCAGAGCTTGCCGGCGTGATCGCGCATGAACTCGGCCATGTTGCTCTCGGTCACGCCAGACGCAGAATGATTGATTTTTCGGTCCAAAATGCGATGCGTGTGGGCGTCGCTATGGTTTTAAACCGTTTCTTACCAGGCATTGGCGTATACATTGCAAACGTACTCTCGAGCCTTTTTGTCGCAGGCCTGTCACGAAAAGATGAGTATGAGGCCGATGCATACGCGGCTGCATTGATGACCAAAGCGGGTCTCGGCACTGCGCCACAAAAGACGCTCTTTCGGAAGCTAGACCGAGTGATTGGACAGCGAGGTGGCCAATTCGCATGGATGATGAGCCATCCAAAAACCGAAGATCGCGTCAGAGCAATCGAAGCTCTCGAGACCAAGTGGGGAACAGCCGTTACAAAAGCGCCTTAGCTGTTCGCGGCAAACCGATCCGTTTGAGGAAGGCCCTCTTCGAGAATGTTTGCTTTGTCACGTTCATGGCTAAGCGATATTCTTCGTCCACGGCACCTTGGACTGGGTCGCGCCAAACCTCCAGAAGCTCCAGCAAGAACGCGTCTGGGTGACGAAGAGCGATGCCAAACCGCGACGTGGCCGCAAGAGGAAAGTCTCGGAGATTTGCGGTCACCAATATATCTGCCTGACCCAGAACTGCGGTGGCCAAAACATGGCGATCATCTGCGTCTGGCAGAGCGATTCTGTCTTCCAGCTCAGTATTTTCCACGATCGACGCATCCCGCCAACGATCACGGAGTAACGCCTGTGTCGCCCCAAGCACGGCCTCTGCGTCGGGATGTAGCCGCATATCCGCACGGCGCCATTCTTCGAAAATACGATCTGACCAAATGGGTTCAAAAGCATCTGCTTCCGCCATGCGAAGCAGAATGCCCCGCAATGCCGTGGGGACCAAAACACAGGCATCCAAACATGCGCGCATCAATCGAGCCGCAAGAAGAGCGCCTTTAGGTAGGCGCTTTCAGCAAGATATGGATGGGTCGGATGGTCAGCCCCTGCCCCGCCCGTGTAAACAATCTGAGACGCACGGCCGGCCTTCCCTATGCCACGCAGGCTTGCGTCTCGGAACTTCGGCAGATCGGCGGCGTGAGAGCAAGAACAAAGACACAGATACCCGCCAGGTTTCACAAGCCCTGCGCTCAGACGGGCAACGCGTTCATAGGCGCGCAAGCCGGCCTCCAGGGCGGGTTTTTGCGGGGCAAAAGCGGGCGGATCACAGACAACAGCATCAAACTGCTGACCTTCTGCACCAAGCGCGGCCATAACCTCAAACGCATCGCCTTTGCGCGTCTCGAAGCGATCTGAGGCCGCCAGCGCCGCCGCCCCTTCAGAGGCGAAGCACAATGCAGTTTCTGACGCGTCCACGGCCACGGCATGTGTCGCGCCACCCGCTAAGGCCGCAAGCGAGAAGCCGCCAACATGACTGAACACATCCAAAACTGTACTTGCCTCAGTCAGACTCTGAAAGAAGGCATGATTTGGCCTTTGATCAAAGAACAAACCCGTTTTCTGACCTGCAACCACATCTGCCTTGTAGATTGCGCCATTCATTGGGACCTCGAGTGGACCGCTCACCTCCCCGTAAGTCACAGACAGTCCTTCGTCCAAACCTTCGAGCTTGCGCGCACGACCTTGGGCGTTTTTCACAATCGCCACAGGTGCGAAGGTATCAATCAAGGCAGATTGCAGCGCATCAAAGCGCGCGTCGATCCAAGCTGCATTCGGTTGAACGACAAAAACGTCGCCAAATCTGTCTATGATCAGCCCAGGACACCCATCCGCCTCGGCATGGATCAGACGATAGAAGGGTTCTTGAAAAAGGCGGTTTCGGTGCGTCGCAGCGCGCTCCAGTTGGGATTTGAACCAAACAGCATCGATGTCATCCTGTGCACCCAGATCAACATTTCGGCAGGTGATTTTAGAACCCGCATTGAATGCCCATGCACCGAGCGCGCGCCCCTCTGCGTCGACCACATCGACCAATGATCCGGCTTCGATTGCACGGCTGCGACGGTCCAAAACCAGCTGATCTTGATAGATCCAAGGAAACCCAAACCGCAGTTTTTGGGCATTTATCTTAGGCCGTAGTTTTATGGTCGGTCGCTCCCGCATCTCCCGCGCTTAGCTCGCTAAGCCCAAAAGAAAAAGGCCTCCGCACGGCGGACGCCTTTTCTTTAGAGAGATTACTTACGTTGTGGGGCGTGACCCAACAGAGCGAAACAGCACGAGGGAAGAAAAAGCTGTTTTGAGAAAGGCGCCAATTGTTGTCATTCCGGAGGCTAACGCTTCTGCTCGGAGGTGCCGAGCCCGCTCTTCAATAGCGCGATAATCGATTTCATGATCAAGCATCGGGGTGCTCCGTTTGTTTTTGTTACTCTCCCAATATAACGCTGGAGATGCCCGATGAGTACCGCCAGAACAGGATATCCGTTATGCGTTTTGCGCATGCGTAGTTATGATTTTTGATCAATGCTTCATCAATCATGATCAAAAAATAGCCACGGCCCTACGAGTGAAGATGTAGTACCGCTTCAGGGTCATTCGCCGTCTCTAACCACGCAAACATGTGTGCGCCGACGGATCGAAAACAAACGACATAGGCTTCCGCATCCGACACCATCCAAAACGCCGCCGCGATTTGCCCGATACGAGAGCGGCGGAATTGACCCGGCCCGAACCCGTGAAGCGACGTGGGCGTGCCTTTGGCCAGCAGATCAAGAATATGATCGCCCTCGATCTTAAACAGCGCGCGTGCATCCGACACATTCACCGCGAGGAAATGCTGGCCTTTCAGGGCCTTTTCCAGTTTCTCGACCATATTGTCGGCATCTTCATAATCGCAAAACAGCATCAGCTCATCTTTGGCCATCCAGGCCACTGCGCCTTTTGCGCCGGTTTTGCACTCGCCCGGTGCGGGCATGGCCAACCCAACTGCGGATTTAACGGCCTTGGCAATCGGCTCCGCCGCCAGATCCCCTTTCAAAGTGATCATACCTTTGAGGCCAGCATCAGAAACCTTGTTCGGGCCCTCGCTCGACGCTCCATTCAGAACGGATACAGCATCAGACATTTTGCTTCTCCCCATCCTTGTCATAGAAGACCGGATCGACGATCCGAGCTTTGATAATATTCCCGTTCAATTCCGGGAAATCGATCACGTCGCCCATGCGATCCGGCCCGTGCTTTACCAGTCCCATGGCAATCGAGCGGCCCAAAGTCGGCGAATGATAGGTCGAGGTCACACGCCCAATGGTGGCCTTGTTGCCGTAGACATCTGTGCTGCCATCGACTGCATAGGCCCCATCGGGCAGAACCGTTTCCGGGTCCAGCGTTTCCAAGCCCACCAGTTTCCAACGATCCGGGTCGATCATATGCGTGCGCTCCATCGCGCGCTTGCCCAGAAAATCATCTTTCTTTTTGGAAATCGCCCAGTTTAGGCCAAGGTCCTGCGGGATAACCGTGCCATCGGTTTCATCGCCGATCATGATAAAGCCTTTCTCGGCCCGCATTACATGGAGCGCTTCGGTACCATAGGGCGTGATGCCAAACTCGGCCCCCGCCTCAAGGCACTTGTCCCAAAAGGCCTGACCTTGGGCGGCGGGAACCGCGATTTCATAGGACAACTCGCCCGAGAACGAGATGCGATAGGGTCGCGCTTTGATCCCGCCCAACTCGCCGTCGGCAAAGGCCATAAAGGGCAGCGCCTCGGCGCTGACATCCATACCGCCCAGCTTTTCCAAAACCTTGCGCGCGTTCGGTCCGACAACGGCGATCTGGGCATATTGCTCGGTCACGTTCACGGTGTGGACTTTGAGGTCCCACCATTCGGTCTGAAGCCATTCTTCCAGATGCGCATGAATGCGATCCGATCCGCCCGAAGTCGTATGACAAAGGAACGTGTCCTCGGCCAGGCGCGCCACCACCCCGTCATCGGTCAGGAACCCGTTTTCGGTACACATCAGGCCATAGCGGCAGCGCCCGACCTTAAGCGTCGACATCATATTGGTATACATCAAATCGAGGAACTTGGCCGCATCGGGGCCTTTGACGATGATCTTACCCAAGGTCGAGGCATCGAGCAGCCCCACAGAGGTCCGCGTCGCCATGATCTCGCGATGCACGGCCTCTTCGACGCTCTCTCCTTCTTGGCGATAGCAATAGGGCCGCCGCCAATCGGCTACAGGCTCCCAATAACCGCCATTGGCATCAATCCAGTCATGCATAGGCGATTTGCGGATCGGCTTGAACAGCTCGCCCCGCGCATCACCCGCCAGCGACCCCATCGAGATCGGATGATAGGGCGGGCGGAAGGTCGTTGTGCCGACCTGTGGAATGTCTTTGTTCAAACTGTCGGCCAGAACCGCCAGACCGTTAATGTTGGACAGCTTGCCCTGATCGGTTGCCATGCCGAGCGTGGTGTAGCGTTTCGTGTGCTCGACGCTTTCAAAGCCTTCCCGCGCGGCCAATTGAACATCCGTGACCTTCACATCGTTTTGGTAATCCAGCCATGTCTTTGAGCGCAGCTCATAGCTCGCCCCTTGCGGCATGGACCAAACAGGCAGCATCGGCGCTTCTGCAGGCGCATCCACTTTTGGAGTTTTGATCGCAGCCGGTTTGTGCCCGGTTTCTTTTGCGGGGGCTGCGCCAGCCTTTAACGCGTCGGCCAAAACGGCGCTTATGTCTTTCGCGCCGGATGCGATCCCGGCCGCGATTACATTGACCACTCCGTCCCGATTTGTCGGCCCCCGCGCTGGATCGGGCGAAAACCATGCATTCGCGTCGTCCCAATTCAACTTCCCGCCACAATGGGACCAAAGATGCACCACCGGGGACCAGCCGCCCGACATCGCCACGGCGTCACATTTCACGGTTTCCAGGGGCGCGCCCTCGCCCGCTTGCGAACACAGTTGAACCGCCTCGACCCGCTTGCGGCCCTTCACAGAAGATATGGCCATGCCGCGCGCAACACGGATGCCCAACTCTTCGGCGCGTTTGACCAGTGCGCCGTCGGCATCCGTGCGCGCATCGACGACCACGGGCACGGATAACCCCGCCTCGGTCAAGGTGATGGCGGTGCGATAGGCATCATCATTATTCGTCGCAATCACAACGCGGTCGCCGACAGAGACACCGTAATTTGTGACGTAGTCGCGGACGGCGGACGCAAGCATAACACCTGGGACATCATTACCGGCAAAAGACAGAGGCCGTTCAATCGCGCCCGTGGCGGTGATGACGCGGCCTGCGCGCACCCGCCACAACCGGTGGCGCGGCCCTGTGATTTGGGCCGCGTGGTCTTGAAGACGCTCATAAACCAGAGTGTAGCCGTGATCATACACACCTGCGACCATGGCGCGCGTCCGCATTTGCACATTTGGCATGGCTTGCAGCTTTGCCACAATCGCATCCACCCACTCACCTGCCGGGCGATCGTCTATGTCGTCGCCATCTACCGGCGCGCGTCCACCCCAATGTGGAGACTGCTCTGCAATCAGAACGCTGGCGCCCGCTTTGGCCGCTTCAAGAGCGGCCGCAAGACCGGCAATACCGCCACCTGCAATGACGACATCGAAATGTGCATAAGCATATTCATAGCTGTCTGCGTCGGGTTCCTTCGGGGCCGCGCCGAGACCCGCGGCCCATCGGATGACCGGTTCAAACAGGTGCTTCCAAAACGCACGGGGGTGAATGAACGTCTTGTAGTAAAAACCTGCCGGGAAAAACGGAGACAAGGCCGCGTTCACCGATCCGATATCGTAGTCCAGGCTGGGCCAACGGTTCTGACTGACAGAGATCAGCCCATCAAAAAGCTCGGTCGTGGTGGCGCGGTTGTTCGGCTCGAACGTGCCACCTTGCCCTGTGCCCACAAGGGCGTTCGGCTCTTCCGGGCCGCTTGCAACAATCCCCCGGGGACGGTGGTATTTGAACGAGCGTCCGACCAGCATTTGGTCATTCGCCAGCAATGCCGAGGCCAGCGTATCACCTGCAAAGCCCGAGAGACGCTTGCCGTCAAAGGTAAAGTCCTGCTTGTTTTTACGGTCGATGAAGCGACCGCCCGAGGCCAAACGTGTGCTCATATTCTTAGCTCCGCACTTGGCCGAAACGGCAGATGCCTCCGGCGGGGATATTTGAAGACAGAAGAAGGCTCATTTTTGAAACCCTGTGAAATCGGGGCGCTTCTTTTTGATCTTTGTGATCAGCGCTTTCGGCGGTTCAGTGGTTTGGGCCGAGTAAGTCCCGAACACCTCCAGCGTGGCAGTGCAGCGCGCGGCATGGAACCATTTCCCGCAGCCCATGGAACAGCGCCAGCGCTCAAAATGAACACCCTTGGGGTTGGGACGATTGAAGAGATAGTTTTCAAAATCATCATCGGATGAGCCTGGACCAAAGCGGGTCAGATGCGCCTGTCCGCCAGGCGTCAGCTCTGTCTCGCATTTCTCCGTGTTACAGTTGGGGCAGTGAAAGATCAGCATTCTCAGACCTCAGTGAAGGATGTGCGGCGGTGCAAGTTTGGGTTTCGGTTCGCTTGTCAAAAGCTGCTCCAGTTTCGTGACAACAGCCTCAAAAATTGAACGCCGTTCGGCTTCTTCGTATTCTTCGTATTTTGAATGGGTCGTACCCCATTTGTGATTTGCATAAACGGGGCCATCGCCAACGTAACGAAACTTTTCCTTGTGAAAAACCGGGTTGAACATAAACGATGGAAAGACTGTAACATCAGGTTTTCGGTTGCGGATAAAGCGCTCTAGGAAACGATTGCCGACGGATCGAAAGGGCGTATCAAGCTTTTCGGGCTTAGCTCCGTACCGGCTGTTTAAGATATTGATCGCCATGTGTAATCCTGGATTTCCAGGATTTGACGCCAAAAATGGATGCACAAAGCCGGGCCGGCGCTCTTCATTTTCATAAACCGTATACAGCTTTGGTTCACTGAACAACTCATCGACTGGGCGAAGGCACACGGAATCTGCCTCGGGAATAAAACCTCCCCGCTCATACAGGATTTCATAGCGGATCAAATCAGAGACCCCGGCAAACTCGCGGCGTTTGAAATACTCCAAAATCAGACTGTGATTGAACCACCGCCTAGACGTTAAAAACGTATTGTCGTACACCACATATTCCCAAGACGGATGCGATGCTTTCCAGCTTTTCATCCATGGCTCTGGCGCTTTGCGATCGCCGATCCAAATTTGCCCCATGATCTTTGGCACACCCGATCCAGTCATTTTTCAACCATTGTCAAATGAGGTGAGACAGGCTTGAAGGATCGCAAGCGCCTCGCGAAAGGTCGCCAGATCGATGGTCACGCTGTCCTCGGTCTCGGCGATGGAAACGGTCATGCCGTCGCCTTCGATCGACAACCCCTCGTGTTTTGAGATCTCATCGATATTTTCAAACGGTAGCATGAAATCACTGTTTTGGGTCACTGTTGTGCGCAAGAGGGTCGTTTCGCCATCGACATCGACCGCCAAAGAGACCTCACCGCTTTGGATCGTGCTGTCGATTTCATAGCCCAGAACATGCCAGCGCTGGTCGGTCACGGTATGGTAATAGGTGTAGACCATCGGGCGCTTGTTTTCGCTCAGCGCCTTGGTCGCCGCAAAGCACACGCCTTTATCGGCGATTTTCGCGATTTCATAACGGTCCGTGTCGTCGAAGGGGACGACTTGGGCTGAGGCGGGCAAGGCGACCAGCGACGCAAGCAAAAGAGCGACCGTTCGTGGGCGGGTTAACAGCGCGAAGCGCCCCGCCCTGCGGTACGGGCGGGCGCTCTCATGCGCGCGATAAGCTTCGCTTGCGCTCCGCCGACGCACATTCGTAACTTTCTTAAACAATTGCATCACCGAACCCCCATTGAATTGTACCCAAAACAACGAACGAAATTTCAAAAAGGCCGACCTTTTTTAGCTGTGAAGCGTTCCGATCCAGCTCACTTATAGCTGCTTCAGCTGCCCTCTTCGCTCCACTTGGGTAGTAGAATGAAAGATCATCAATCTCACCGGACTTCCAATCAGCTAACCGCATAAGATTTTCTGAAGTCCGATCATACATCGCGGAACTGAAATCAGTGTTCGATGCAAGCGCACGCGAAATTACTTCCAATTCTCTTGGACGCGAGTACCAAACAGCCAACAGAAAACCAGCTAGTGTCAGCAGTGATCCCGACGCAGCAAAAAGGGCTCCGTTGGGCTGCATCAAACCGAAAAAGAGCGTTCCAATAAGCCAACAAAAGACAAAGAAAGCAGCGAAAAAGTTTCGTTTTATAAGTCCATCTTTACTCATCAATGCGCCACTCCTGCGGCCACGCTTTCGTCGATAAAGCGTCCTTCTTTGAACCGATCCAACCCGAATGGTGCTGCCAGCGCGCGGGGTTCGCCGTCGGCCATCAACTCGGCCATGGCCCAGCCGGACCCGGGGATCGCCTTGAACCCGCCCGTGCCCCAACCACAATTGATGAAACAATTCTCAAGGGGTGTTTTTGAGATGATTGGGGAGCGGTCACCCGTCATATCCACGATCCCGCCCCACCAGCGCAGCATTTTCAGGCGCGAGATCATCGGGAAGGTTTCGATCAGGGCGCGGACCGTTTCCTCCACATGGTGGAAGGACCCCCGCTGCGTATAGTTGTTAAACCCGTCCGCACCGCCGCCGATGACCATCTCACCTTTGTCTGACTGGCTCATATAGCCGTGCACGGTATTGGCCATAACGACCACATCCATGCAGGGTTTGATCGGTTCAGACACCAGCGCCTGCAGCGCCACGCTCTCCACCGGAAGGCGGAAGCCGCCCATCTCGGCCAGTTTGCCCGAATGCCCCGCAACAACGATGCCGAGCTTCTTACATTTGATCTTGCCCTTGGTCGTCTCGACGCCTGTGACCTTGCCGCGCGATTGCGTGATCGCGGTCACTTCGCATTGCTGGATGACGTCCATGCCCATATCAGAGCAAGCCCGCGCATAGCCCCAGGCCACCGCATCATGACGCGCCGTGCCGCCGCGCGGTTGCCACAGTGCACCCAGCACGGGGAACCGCGGGCCTTTAAGCTCAATAATCGGACAAAGCGCCTTTACCCGTTCAGGCCCAATATATTCGGTCTGAACACCTTGCAGGGCATTGGCGTGCGCTGTGCGCTTATAACCGCGGATCTCATGCTCGGTCTGGGCCAGCATCATCACACCGCGCGGGCTGAACATGATATTATAGTTCAGGTCCTGGCTGAGCGTCTCGTACAAGGACCGCGCCTTTTCATAGATCGCGGCAGACGGGTCTTGTAGATAATTCGACCGGATAATCGTCGTATTCCGGCCAGTGTTCCCGCCGCCCAACCAACCCTTTTCGATGATCGCAACATTGGTGATCCCATGGTTCTTCCCAAGGTAATAAGCCGTGGCAAGACCATGCCCGCCTGCACCCACGATGATCGCGTCATATTCCTTTTTCGGCATTGGCGAGCGCCAAGCCCGCTCCCACCCTGTGTGGTGGCGCGCAGCCTCTCTCGCGATGGCAAAAGCGGAATAGCGTTTCATGAGCGGCCCTCTTCACAACCCAAGGCATCCTAGGATGGACCCTCTTAGCGCTCAACCAAATAAGCGAGGGAAAGTCAGCGACACGACGCCCCGCTCTTGCGACATCTGCGA
>JBCDLY010000005.1:0-176302 GCA_038744815.1 Pseudomonadota bacterium
CTCGATGTCGGCTCATCTCATCCTGGGGCTGGAGCAGGTCCCAAGGGTACGGCTGTTCGCCGTTTAAAGAGGTACGTGAGCTGGGTTTAGAACGTCGTGAGACAGTTCGGTCCCTATCTGCCGTGGGTGTAGGAGACTTGATGGGAGTTGCCCCTAGTACGAGAGGACCGGGGTGAACGATCCACTGGTGGACCAGTTGTTATGCCAATAGCAGTGCTGGGTAGCTATGATCGGACAGGATAACCGCTGAAGGCATCTAAGCGGGAAGCCCCCCCAGAAACAAGGTCTCCCTGAGGGCCGTGGAAGACCACCACGTCGATAGGCTGGAGATGTAAGCGCTGCAAGGCGTTCAGTTGACCAGTACTAATTGCCCGATAGGCTTGATTTGATCCAGAAATGGTCAGATGGAAGCTTGGAACAAGACCCAAGCTGACGTTAAAGAAGCTTGTCCTCAGGACTTTGGAAATCGTGTTTTTAACTAGAGTGTTCTTTTGGTTTGGTGATCACAGCGCCAGCAAAACACCCGATCCCATCCCGAACTCGGCCGTTAAGTGCGGTTGCGCCGATGGTACTGCGTCTTAAGGCGTGGGAGAGTAGGTCATCGCCAAACCTAACGAGCACTCTGCTCTCGGACGATTTTGTACTATCCAGTATATGATAAGAACTTTTTCATGGCATTTCTAAAGAGAACATTAATCGGAAGTCTTGCGTTGTTTTTGGTCGCTGTATCAATTCTGATTGCTGGAATAATCTTTTACGAGACAAATTGGTTCAGGAGCTCTACTTCTTTGCTCTGTAATGCTGATGGTCGGAATTTGTCATGGAACGTTACTGTTGCCGAAAAAGATCAACAAGTTTCTTTGCTTTCGTCTAGGAGTGCTTTCCAACCGAAAGTTACTGTAAGCCGTTACACCGACACACTCATTCTTTTGAGTTGGCCGGCATCAGATGGTGCGACCGCTTTCATGTCTATCAACCGTCTCGATAACTCGTTCAACATGTGGCTCCAATTGGACGACAGCGAAAAAGAAAGGGCTACGAACATTTCGGGCACCTGTTCAGTTAGGCTTCGGAACTTTTGAGTTTTGTAGCTCGCTATAGTCGGCAAACAGTTGTCCAACAGACTATTGTCGTAGTTGAGTGTCTTTTTGGTTTGGCCCCACTCGGCATTGCTAAGCAACGCCTGTCGGGTTCACGCTGGCAAGCAGCGCTGAGATCACAGCGCCAGCAAAACACCCGATGTTCGGGCTACAATCGATCCCTCGGATCGATTGCTAAACGCCCTCACTCCACTCACTCGGCTGGTTCAAGTGCGGTTGCGCCCCTTACAGTGTTGCTTCGCAACACTTACCGGGCAGCGGATGGTACTGCGTCTTGAAGCGCGTGGGAGAGTAGCCTCTCAGCATTGCTTCGCAAAGCTTGTCGGCCAGCGGGTCATCGCCAAACCTAATAAGCTCTAAATGTGCTCTCTAACGATCTGTGATTTGAAACGGCCACCCGCTCGGGTGGCTTTTTTCGTTTAACGACGGCGAAAGCGCGATCTGGTGGCGTGAAGCGGTGCCGAAGGCACTAGCGACGCCACACCCTTCGGAAAAAGCTCAGCTCTTAGTAAACTAGCGATGGCAAAATTTTATGAAGCGAAGAGAGTAGTACAGCCAAACCTATTTCGGAAACTAGCTTGTTGGAAGTGATACCTTACTTTAATGCTGATCGCATGGGCCCACTAATTCTAATTATATTATTTAATGTGGGCTTTGGTGCAGCGTTTTTTCTGTCGATACTAGTCAAAAGGTTTTGGTTCGACTTTATTGCGGCTGCAGTCGGAATATTCATTTGTTACGCTTCATTTTTTAGTTTGGTGTCTCTAATGGGGCATGTGTTTCCCGACGAATGGCGGACAGGTGGGATATATTTGTTTTTCGGATTGGCACAAATAGTGGCTATTTTGGGTCCTATTTCTGGCGTTGCGGTAGCGATCGGTCGGAGAAAAGACCATGGATTTAAATAGTTACAGTGAACCAATACTTCTTTGCGCCATAGTATTTTGCATCGCATAAGTTACCGTTTAGGTTACATACACTTGCGTGATTTACCTCTCGGGATTTCTCTGCAAAAAATGCGCATCGGTGCAGCGAAGCGGAGCTTATCGCGCTTATCCGAGCGCCCGCTCGACCGCATGGGCGGCGTCTCGTGACAAGGCTTCGCCTTGCACTGCCAGCTAAGAGGGCGCTTTGCTGCGCACGCGCTTGTTAACCGCCCTCGGGCGAGTAAAAAACGCATTATTCACTTGGAATTAACTGACTTGAATGTTAAATGATATTCGACATGACTGGCCCCTCTGCACAATAGTGTACGGGTCAGTTCTCATTTTAAGCCAGCCAGTTTGTCAAATTACAACAAACCATATCTTTCGCCAAGTCAGCAGGTAAACCACCTAAAGAACCGTGGTATGACGATAACAAACGAAGCTTTGGCGGAAGAATGTTTAGCTAGAATTGGATACTATCGTCTCAGTGCTTACTGGTATCCATTCCGCAGTTCTACTACTTCAATAGATCCTTTAACTGGTAAACGAACAACAGTAATTCAAGACGTCTTTGAAACCGGCGCATCATTTAATGACGCTATGGAGTTTTACGTCTTTGACAAGCAGTTGAGATTGCTTGTTATGGATGCTCTTGAGAGAATAGAAGTCTCTATCCGAACGGAAATAGCTTTTTTAATGGGACAATACGACGGATGGGCGCATAGGAAGCCTCAATTCCTACACGGGAATTTTACAACCAAACCTGCATGGATCGGCGCAAATATGAGCAGGCACGCGTATTGGCTCTCAAAGGTCGATGAAAAATGTCTAAAATCAAAAGAGGATTTTGCAAAACACTTTAAGAGAAAATACACAAATGATGACATGCCAATTTGGGTATCAGTGGAACTTTGGGATTTCGGAACAATGTCGCATTTTTACTCCGGAATGAAGGTAGCCGACCGAGATGCGATTGCGAAGCGTTACGGAAACCTAAATTGGAAAGTTTTTGAAACGTGGATCAGAAACTTAAACGATGTTCGCAACATCTGTGCACATCATTCTCGATTATTAAATAGGAATATGGCAGCGCAGCCGTCTTGGCCGAAACAACAAGACGAACCGGACCTTAGCCATGCCGTAACAACAAAAAATGGTTTAACTCGATTTTACGCATCAGCCTGCATACTGAGAAAACTACTGCTCTCAATTAATCCTAATTCTAAGTGGCACGATAGGTTTGTTAATCATATGGTTTCTTTGCCTTCCATCCCAAAGGTTACGCTTCAAAGTGCGGGGTTCCCAATAAACTGGGAAACAGAGGCGATCTGGAAATAGTAACATATGATCGGCATGAACTCGTAGAGTTTATTCATTTGCATGTTCGCCCCTCCCGCCCCTCCCTCAACCCCTCAGTTAGCGCCGACAAATGCTCGGCTATATCGACAAGTTCTTCGACGGTTTTGTTGCGATAGCCGGTCAGGATCTCGGCGGGATCAAGGCTTTGGTCTCTACCAACAAGCGAAGCGCAGTTGGTGGTGGCGTGAAGCGGTTCGTAAACCGAACAAGGGATGCCACGCAGAAATCAGAAGACCAACAATCGGCCACCCGCTCGGGTGGCTTTTTCCTTTTTGGGAGCAAAAATGGCGGCATAGCCTCCTCTGTCATTTAACGGTTTCATTTCGTGTGCTAACGTCTAATCCCATCAGGGGGATCCACATGTATCAAGCACAAAAGCCGATAAAAACCGTCGCAAGCATGAAAGAAATCTTGGGAGAAGACTTACCAAGCCAAACCGCGAAGATCATCGATCATATTGACCCGCATTGCCGCACATGGATCGAGAAAACGCCCTTCATCACAATCGCGACCTGTGATGCGAACGGAAATATGGATGTGTCACCCAAAGGGGATCCGGCCGGCTTTGTGAAAGTCCTTGATGAAAAGACGCTCGCTATACCGGATCGGATTGGAAACCATCGTGGTGACAGTTTCACAAACATCATTGAGAACCCACGGATTGGCATCATGTTCACCATTCCGATGCGCAAAGAGGTCATCCGCGTCAACGGCGCGGCAGAGGTCATCATGGACGATGATATTCTCGACATGATGGTTGTGAACACGCACCGCCCGGACCTGGCAATTCTTGTGCATGTCGAAGAAGCATTCTTCCACTGCGGTAAATCGATGATCCGCTCGCATATGTGGCAGCCCGAAAAATGGGGTTCGATTGACGGATTGTCGACATATGCGGAAGCTTTGAAGGATCACGGCGCACTTCCTGATCCGGTTGCCGATCTCGAACGCCGCATGGCGTATAATGAAACGGATCGGCTTTACTAACCGCTCGGACTTTTTGCACCACCCGGACCTCGTGAGCTAACGAGCGCGTTAGCGCGATGTGGTGGCAGGGAACTTACCAACAAGCGCAGCGCAGTTGGTGGTGGCGTGAAGCGGTTTGCGCAGCAAACTAGCTATGCCACACCCTTCGGATTATGCACGTTTCAATGGCCCCCGACGACGCCACAGCTCTCGGATTATCGGAACAAAGCGGCTGCCCCGAGGGCGTAAACAACGCGCTCCGTTGCTCGGCAAGCGTTGCGGAGCAATGCTGAGAGAGGCCTCGTGTGGGGCGGGGCAGGCGCGTGTCGCGTCTTCGACGCTCCGGTAATGAGTGTGAGTTTATAAGTACCGTTTGAATGAATTTGGGTACGAAGCGTGCTTTGCTGGAATCGTTCTACTTATTTTTTATCAGGCACTAGCGAAGCCGTGACCCTCGGATGAGAACGCCCTTCGCACCGGCAGGGTTTGGCAACGCCAAATCCCGAGAGGGCCAGAACCGTCGCACAAAAGGTGCGCAATCCAAAAGACTGGGCGGGGCACTTTGCTGCGCACACGCCTGTTAACTGCATTCGGGCGGACTAATGTTAGGCAAATCATAACTCTCGGGTAAAAGAACACTTAACGAACATAGAAACTCTTGCTAAACTATAAGTGGTGCATCAACCTAAATTTAATCTATATATGGTGCTTTGGTTCGGGACTTTCTGGAGGGATTGAATTGAATATTCACAATAAAATTGTTCGTCTTGAAGAAGAAGCAACAGCTGTGATGAAGGCTGAAGACAACTTAAAGTTTATGGGTGATCTCGAAGACGGGTCTATGCAGTTGATTGTGACTTCTCCTCCATACAATATCGGTAAATCGTACGAAAAACGTTCTTCCTTGGAAAAGTATGTACATGATCAGACGCAGGTTATTTCTGAGTGTGTGAGGTTATTGAGTCCAACTGGTTCAATTTGCTGGCAAGTTGGAAATCATGTGCAAAAAGGAGAGATATTCCCCTTAGATTTGGTCTTATACGATGTCTTCAAAAATCATGGTTTGAAACTCCGAAACCGAGTTGTTTGGCATTTTGAGCATGGTCTTCACTGTACCAAACGACTTTCTGGAAGATACGAAACCATCTTTTGGTTTACAAAAGGTGACGACTACGTTTTTGACCTTGATCCTATTCGAGTGCCTGCGAAATACCCTCAAAAGAAGTATTATAAAGGTCCCAAAGCCGGGCAACTATCAGGAAACCCACTTGGTAAAAATCCTGGAGATGTTTGGGTATTCCCAAATGTTAAAAACAACCATGTAGAGAAGACAATACATCCATGTCAGTTTCCTGTTGAGTTAGTAGAACGACTCGTTCTGTCACTTACGCAAAAGGGTGACGCTGTGTTTGATCCCTATATGGGTGTCGGTTCATCAGTTGTGGCGGCGTTGAAAAATGGAAGACAAGGATACGGTTGTGATGTTTTGCAAGACTACGTCGATATTGCTTGGGACCGTGTACATAGACTCCGGGCTGGACAACTAGAAACTAGACCGATGAACAAACCAGTATATGATCCCACTAAGAAGAACGGCGGTCACTGAATGAGAATTGTTGAATACTATTCTCATTTGAACGGACTTGAGTTCATGATGGTTCACAAGCCTAAGCTCTGGGACGAAATTCAACATGTCATAGCAAAAGTAGACGCAAACAAGTACAAAACAAAAGTCTCCAAAGAAAAGACCATGAAGGGCAAATTGCTTTACTCTCCAATAGAGATGAACAAAGCAATAAATGAAGAGTTTCAAGGCAAAGGATGGTCAGAATCGCGAACGTCTTATTGGGTGACAAAGGATGCTGAACTGATCCGAAAAACAATGGCAATGGAGCCCGGAGAACAGAAGAAAGCGATTAAAGATGCTAATCAACACGCGATCTTTTCGTACAACCAAACCGATTTTGTTAAAGAGCGAGTCGCGGTTGAAGTCCAATTCGGGAAATACTCATTTGTAGCTTTCGATTTGTTTGTAAAACACATGGCGTTTTTCGTAGGTGATGTAATTGATCTTGGAATTGAAATCTTACCCATGAAGGAATTGCAGTCTCAGATGTCTTCTGGTCCTGGTTATTATGAAGGCGAGCTATACAATTTAATTCGTCAAGGCCGCGGCAATCCAGCTGTGCCCTTAGTCGTGATAGGGATCGCTCCATAGGAGTATGGTAACCTGATTTGCGTTTTCGTTGTGTGCTTAGCGCAGTCTCAAGCTAATCCAAATCACTCCCTCTTCCGAACCCCCTTCAACCCCTCCGTCAGCGCCGACAAATGCTCGGCTATATCGACAAGTTCTTCGACGGTTTTGTTGCGATAGCCGGTCAGGATCTCGGCGGGATCAAGGCTCTGCTCCCGAACAAACAAAGTGTTCGCAATCCGGCCGGACATAAAGGTTCGCAGCACCGCATTCACCATTATCGTATAGCCGGGCCCCATGGCTCGGAAATATTTGATCACATCCTCGTCCAGCCGCAATGTGATCTTCGCTTTTTTCGGCTCGACCTTCACCTTCAGATCAATCTCATCCCATTCGGGCGGCAGGGTCCGTCTGGCGCAATCGACCACAAACTCCCTTTGCAGGATTTGCGCATTGTCTAGGAAATCGACCAAGGCTTGTTTTTTCTTCTGAATCTCACGTGTCATAGCCGTGAAATCCGGCCTCACCGATTAAGAAACCCTGACCGCAGCGTGCCCGCCACATGCGGGCGCTTTGCGGGCCAGATGCCCGCCACGTGCGGGCATCCGTTTTTCACGCGAAAAATCAGTCCTCGAGCACGAAAGTTACCTTCAAAGTCACGCGATATTCGCTGATCTTGCCGTCCTCCACGACGACCTTTTGGTCCTGAACCCACGCGCCAGAGACGTTCTTCAACGTCTTTGTGGCGCGCTTAATGCCTTCCTCGGTCGCATCCTCAAAGCTCTTCTTCGATGACGCAATAATCTCTGTGACACGGGCGACTGACATGAAATCCTCCTCAAATTGCCGGACCAGATTGCCGTTAATGCTTTGATTTCGCAAGCAAAACGATGACTCCGCTTATTTTGGCGTCAACTTGCCTAAAATATTGACAGAATAAAAACTTTTGACGAGGATATTGGTCCCAGAACAGGAGACACCCATGTCAAATATTGTTGAGACTAAACTTGGCGCGCTGATGGATCCGGCCCGTGTCGCACGGGGTTCGGCCTCTGGCATCGCGAAAAAAGGTGCGTTTTATGTGTTTTCCATTCGCGTGGCGGAAGACGATGTTCGGGAGTATAGCTTTACCGATCGTCGCCGGGCAGAGCATATGCGCGCCGTGTTGATCAGCCACCTTGAGGCAAAGATAAAAGGCGAAGTACGGAAAAAAGTGTCCTAATCACGGACCCTCAAGGTAGACGCCCATCGCATCAGCGATCGTCTCTTCCTCATAGGCGAAATGTGACATGACGGCGGCTTCGAGCAACTCAAAAAGTTTCGCGGCCGCCTCGAATGTGTCTTCGGATGGCGCGTCCTGAAGTGTATCTGCAGCCGCGTCCAACCGGGAGAGAAGGGCGTGAACGATTTTGTGTTCTTCCCGTAGGCGCTTGACCACGGATCGGATCACGTCAGACCCGCGGGTCTCCAATTCGTTGAAAAGCCCGTGCTCCTCCGCATCATGATGGAAGCCCAAGAGCTGGCATTCCTGTCCGCATAGTGTTCCAAATCCCCGAAGATTTTGAGCAAAGAGCGCTTGGTCGAGCTGGTCCTTTAGCGCGCCTGCCTCCGCACGTCCGGCACGAACCAGATCTAGCAGATCTCGGATTTCTTTGATGTTTCGAAGATGACCGGCATGAATGGCCTTAAGGTGACGACCCGGTATCTTTTGGACCAGTGTGAGCCCCTCTAGTTCCGGGCCCTTTGGTCGTTCCGACGGATCAATTACAAAGGTTTGGGGGGCGTCGTTGTCCATAGTTGAACCGTTAAGCGCGCAGGCTAAAATTGCAAGAAGTGTGGCGAGCAACCGCTTCAACTGGGTCTCGGGCTTGCCCATGCGCACAGAACAGCTAATTATCAACCATGTGGAAATCTGTCGGCGCTACTGCATTCTTCTTAAATGTCAGTTTGGCATTCGCTCAACCGATAGACGTTGTCGTCGATCGCAGTGCCGATGATGTGGAAATTTATTTTCGACTGCCAGCATCCGAAATGGAACAGATCTTTGGTTTGGTGCCGGATACGGTTCTCGATTTAGATGGCATGGTGGATTTCGGCGCTTTACAAATGGATTCTGTCACGCCCGGAACCGAGATTTTCCAAAAGACGCGTGCGCAATCTTCGGCAGGCGATGTCGCGTTTGAAACAATTTCCTTCATGGTTCATCCAACCGATACGGCGCTCCCGTTTATGACCCCATGGGATGCTATGGTGACCACGACGTTCTGCTCTGTTGATCCGAGCGCGCCTCCGCAGGGCCTGGGCTTGATGACGACCTATGTTGGATATTTTGCCGATCAGGTGCCGCATAGCGGAGCGATCACGCTTGATTTTCCGTGGGTGGGTAGAGACGCACAAGTTGTTCGCGTGACCGAATTTCGGGACAAAGAGCTGTGGCGGAGCTATGATGCAACGATTTCTGAGAACGGTGAGCTGTCATTATATGACGCAGAGATGACCAAGTCGAAAAGGCCGTTTCTCTTCTCTTGGTTGCGAACGCAATAATCCTCGTTCACAAACGACACGCGACATTCGAAGGAGCAGATCGTGTCGACGCAATATATCATTTTGTCGTTTCTAATGCTGGCAGCTGGTCTCGCTATTCCGGTCATGGCAACAATGAACGGGGCGTTGGGGGCGAAAATCGGAAGCCCGTTTGCCGCTTCTGTGATACTGTTCTTTTTGGCTTTCGTCGTCGCTTTGGGCACGACCGCTGTATCCGGCCTTCCCAACCTATCTGACTTCTACGGAGCGCCGCGGTGGTGGGTGCTCGGCGGGCTTGTTGTGGCCTTCTATGTGATTGCAATCACAACGATAGGGCCCATTATTGGAGTCGGCCAGGCCGTCTTTCTGGTGCTGCTTGGGCAAGTGCTTTCGACAGCGCTGATCGATCACTTTGGTTGGCTGGGCATGCCTGTTTCAAAACTCTCAATACAGAAGGTTCTTGGATTGTGCCTTATTGTCCTTGGCATCTTTTTGGCGCGGAGGGTGTGACCTGACGTTTTGATTTCTTTCATCAAAATGCCATATGTCACTTTGGAATTGAGGGAGCATTCAGATGCGTGGTGCAGGTGGAACAGAAGGTGGTATCGTAAGCTATTTTCTTGGGCTCGGGATGATGGGTGGCGGTGGATATCTTCTTCTTAACAACATCATTGTTGCGCCTCCGCGACTTGGTTTTGGCCGCGCGCTTTACGATTTTGGCGGTTTTCCGGTGACATCGGGAATGATTTTCATCCCTTTTCTCTTTGGGGTGGCGATGATTTTCTACAGCGGCCGAAGCTGGATCGGTTGGACGCTTGCGGTGGGTTCGGTGATGGCCTTAGCGATCGGTGTGATTGCCAGCACTCAATTGATCTTCACGCGGTTGAGCGCGTTTGATTTGTTGGTCATCTTCACCCTGATCGCTGGCGGGCTCGGCATTTTTCTGCGCTCGCTCCGAAGCCAATCCATATTTTAGAGAAGTGCGGTCTTTCGATCTTTTTCGGTGATATTAAACTTATCCGCGAATTCCTCGCGCAATTGAACGAGACGAGGATCGTCAGGGTCCAATCCCATCGTTCGAATATTGCCAATACGAACATGGCGATCTTTTGAATATGCCGTTCCAAATGTCTTATCGACCAGGATACCCCCGGCGTTCACATGGAAATTCGTCTCAAAATTGTGGAAGTGATGATGCGCGTGCATCTGCGTGACGTAGCGTTCGAGGGCATTTTTCCGTCCAGACGCGTGTGCGGTAACATGCGCCCATTCGTATGTGATATATGTTGGAAGTGCCCCTCCAAACACCAGAACATAGGCGCTTGTGAATGACGGCTGTACACCAAAAATCGCGAAACCACCCCAGAATACCACAAAAAAACAAAGCGCGATTGTTGGAACGAACCACACACTGGTACCGCCCCAAAGGTTTGGATTATTTGGAAAATCGTGATGCCCCCAATGAGATTCGTAGAGCCAACGAAATGTGTCATCCACCTCGTCTGGCGGAGACGCATGATAGAGGAACCGGTGCATCGCGTATTCGATAAAGTACTGTAGAATTATGCCAAAGACGATCATGATAAGTAGCGTCGTCGACCAGGACATCACCAACAGCGCCCAAGCAGACACCACGAGAGGGACCAAAATTCGTTGAGGTGGCAACTTTAAAACATGCAGAAACCGATCCACGGTCCGTTCTAGGTGATACGGTTTAGAGTTATCATCTCTCATAATCATAGGTGCCCCTTAGCAAAAGTGGGACAGGCCCCTCAACTGCGACGTAAAGACCGTCTTTTGGGCTGTCCCTCTTCGAACGCCCGAAATTTGACATGAATGGCTGTATAAGCAGTGAAGCGAGTATGTTCTGTTTTGGGGACGGAATTTGGATTGATACGACCTCTCTGGGCGGCGATGAGAGGGACTTGGGAGGATAAGATGACAAAGACTATGACCGTTCTTTTAGCGGTAGCAATTGGCTTAAGTGCTGGCTCTGGCTACGCACAATCGGGTTTTGTTGGGGACCCTGTATTTGGAGAACAGGAATTTCTACAATGCACAACATGTCATTCCGCCGTTGAGGGTGAACACAAACGTGGACCGTCGCTCTTTGGAGTAATTGGCCGAGATATCGCGTCCGTTGAGGGCTTCAATTATTCGACAGACCTCCAAGCCCTGGGCGGCACATGGAATTCAGGTCTTTTGTCGGCTTGGTTGGTGAAACCCCGAGCACTCGCAAAAAACACGAAGATGGATTTTTCAGGTATTCGCAGTCGGCAAGAAATCGAAAACATCGTGGCTTATCTTGCGACGTTAAAATAGGTGCCTTGTTCCAAGACCCTGTAAAGCAAGAGTGATTACAAAAAATTCCAGGCTCATCGACATTTTTGAGTAATCCCCTTGCAGACTCAGAAGACAAGGTTTAACCGGCTGGTTCTGGTTGACGCGGGATGGAGCAGCCCGGTAGCTCGTCAGGCTCATAACCTGAAGGTCGTAGGTTCAAATCCTACTCCCGCAACCAAAAATCATAGTTACATTCATGCAAGTTTGGCTGCCCTGGGTATTCTGGGCTCATATTCGTCAAGGCTTCGCACAAGATGGCGCTTGCGAGAGCTGCCCCTGCGCGTCGACCGGGGCTTAGAGGCTCCAGGCGACCGGGCCCAACCCACTAAAATCCTTGTAAGACAAGTTTGCCTTTCGTCGAGCCGCTTTCAATCAGTTTATGGGCCTTGATCAGGTTCTCTGCGGTGATGGTTCCAAGCGTTTCCGTTGCAGTCGACACGATCTTTCCAGCGTCTACTAGGGCGGCAACCTCGTTCAGGATCTTACCTTGCCGATCAATATCGTCGGTTTGAAACAACGACCGCGTGTACATGAATTCCCAATGGATCGACACGCTCTTCTGTTTGAAAGGTGCGATGTCAAAAGACGTTGGATCATCGATAAGACCGAACCGTCCTTGGGGCGCAATCACATCTGCAACTTGGGCGACATAGTCCTGTGTCTGATTTGTTGAAAAGATGAAGAACGGCGCTGTGGTCGCCAGCTCTGCAATTTGTTCGGGCAGAGGATTTCGATGATTGACGACGTGGTGGGCTCCGAGCTTTCGAACCCACTCTTCGGTCTCCGGGCGAGATGCTGTGGCGATGACGGTCACATTTGTGAGCGCACGCAGAAGCTGGATTGCGATGGATCCTACGCCGCCGGCACCCCCGATGATCAGAACGGTCTCAGCACCAGACCTTGGCACCTGTAGGCGATCAAATAGCATCTCATATGCCGTTAGCGTTGTCAGGGGCATTGCGGCGGCCTCGGCCATCGACAGGGCCGCGGGTTTTCGTCCAACGATACGCTCATCCACAAGGTGGTATTCTGAATTTGTACCAGGCCGGTCCAGAGCTCCTGCATAGAAGACCAGATCGCCAATCGCAAACTCTGTCACGTTCGGACCTACGTCGACGACTTCACCGGCTGCATCCCATCCGAGTACCTCGGGAATATCAGCCTTTGGGGCACGCCGGGTGCGTATTTTTGTGTCGACTGGATTTACAGATATTGCGTTAACTTTGACTAAGAGATCTCGGTCCATTGGGCTTGGCTTCGGAAGTTCAAAGTCGATAAGGGCATCTGGAAGATCGATAGAGCCAACTTTTGTGTAACCTACGGCTTTCATGTCGCACTCCCCGCCTTTTGGTAGTCGTGTCTACAGGGATCAAAATGGCAGGCAAGGGATTGTCGCTTCGCACCTTTATCGACAGCCAAGAATCGACATTTATGAAGTCGCTATCGGGTGCGCAGACTCAGTTAAAATCTGTTCAGGCAATGAGAGGTAAAGCCTGTGAGGAGTTCATGACATTTGCGCATTCCACATTTCAGCACATGCCTCGGATACCCGGCCATGCATTGGGTGTTTTTGCCATCTTTGTCTTCGCGTGCGGATTTCCCGCTGCGGAACATCTGCTCGGAATATGGGACCCGGCGTTCCTCGTCTTTTTTAGAATTGGTATCGTCACATTACTCATGCTCGGTCTGTGGCACCTGATCGAGGGTCGTCATGCCATTATGCAGGCGGCTTGGGCGAAGGGCATTCGTATTGGCTTTCTTGGCTTCGGAGCGGGGACGTTTCTGTTGCTTTATGCGCAATCCCTGTCTGATCCCGTCACTGTTGTTCTGATGGCGGCCACAATGCCGGTGATTGGTGTCGCCATTGAGGTCCTTTTTGATGGGCGCAAACTGTCGTCTCGGTTCGTGGTGGCCGTCATTCTTGTGGTGATCGGAGGTTTGGTCGCGACCGGCGTCAACCTATCTGATGGTCAAGTCGGCCTTGGGGCGTTGCTAGCGTTGACTGCGACGATCCTATTTACAGACGCGTCACGCAGGACGGTTCGAAATTTGCAGAACACAACGATACTGGGTCAGACGACCATTACGTTCTTCGGTGGCGCGCTCTTTTGTGCGATGATTTACGGCGCGCTGCGCCTTTCAGACCAGGTGGGTGCACCCGATTTACAACTTTCGCCCATGTCTTGGGCGGCGTTCGGTCTTTACAGTTTAGGCGCGATGGGTGTGTCGCAATTTCTATGGCTTTCGGCGGTGCGAAAGCTCGGAATTGGCATCGCGGGTTTCCACACAAACGCGGCACCGATCTACGTGATGGTCATTCTCTTGGCCTTTGGCGGGGCATTTGAGATCACTTCCGTTTGGGGTGCGGCGCTTCTCCTCATGGGTGTGGTCATTGCCCAAATTGACGACGGGCGAAATGGACGCGGAATTCAGGCGTCTTAGGCGTTGTACCGCTTGCGGAGGCGTGATGTCCGCCCTAGATCACATCCATGATTAGAAAGTTACTCCCGCGGAGACCCCGCGTCGCTCTTATCCCCCTAGTTGGGACAATCGCGGCGGCGGCCCGCGGATTTGGTGCTGGCGCGCTTAATGATGCCGCGCTTGCGCCGATTCTCGAGCGGGGCTTTTCAAAGGGCAAACCGGACGCTGTTGCTTTGATGATTAACTCGCCCGGTGGATCGCCTGTTCAATCGAGTTTGATCGGTGCGCGCATCCGACGTTTGGCGACGGAAAAGAAAATTCCGGTCTATGCGTTTTGCGAAGATGTGGCCGCGTCGGGTGGTTACTGGCTGGCATGTGCGGCGGACAAAATCTTTGTCGATGAAAGCTCGGTCGTGGGATCGATCGGCGTCATAAGTGCCTCATTTGGATTTCACGACTTTCTAGAAAAACAAGGCATTGAACGTCGGGTTCACACGGCGGGAGAAAACAAGTCTATGATGGATCCATTTCGCCCAGAGAACCCAGAAGATGTCGAGCGACTTAAAGAGATCCAACGTCAAATTCATGGAACTTTCATTGATCACGTGAAATCGTCCCGCGGCGATCGCTTGGCCGACGAAGATTTGTTCACTGGGGAGGTCTGGGTGGGACAACGTGCAGTTGACATCGGCCTTGCCGATGCGGTGGGGCATGTCGTTCCATTGATGAAACAGATGTTTGGCGACAAAGTTCGCTTTATTCGCCACGGGCCTCGACGTTCGATGTTTCAGCGGTTGGGTGCATCTGAGGCGATCAACCCGATCCCCTTGATTGAAGAGCGCGCCCTATGGGCAAGATACGGGCTTTGACATGATCAAGATCGTCACGCTTTTTCTGATTGCTCTTGCGATCTTGGCAATGCTGGGGCGCCTCCGTTTGCCGAAGTTTGGGCGCCGATCGGGAAAGCTACCCGGAACGGCGCGCTGCAAAAAATGCGGCGCACTCAAGATCGAAAACACATCATGTGTTTGTGAAAAAGGGACAAAGCCATAATGGCCCTTCTATTGATCTTCGCAGGGCTCGTCCTCTTGGTGGTTGGTGGCGATGCGTTGGTCCGAGGCGCCGTAAACCTCTCAAAACGGATGGGTATACCCGCACTCATCATCAGCCTTACAATCGTCGCATTCGGAACATCGGCTCCGGAGCTGTTGATTGCAATTCAGGCCGCGCTCGAAGGGTTTCCACAGCTCGCGCTGGGCAACATCATCGGCTCTAACATCGCAAATATCTTGCTGGTTTTGGGGGTTCCCGCTCTGGTCTTTTCGATCTCGAGCCATGGGACGGACACGCAGATCGAATTTTACCTAATGATCCTTTCCACGTTCACGTTTATTGCGTTTTGCTTCATACTGCCGTTCGGCCCCATGCTCGGGGCGATACTTCTTCTGATGATGTCGGGTATTCTCGTCTTCACGTTTCGGCGGGCGCAAAAGTCAACCGAGCTTGCAGAGGCGCTGACCGAAGAGGTGAGCGAAGTGGAGGACGCGACTTGGAAATCCATACTGTTCCTTATTGGCGGCCTTGTCGCGTTACCACTTGGCGCAAAATTCCTGGTCGATGGATCTATTGAGATCGCAGAACGATTTGGTGTGAGCGAAGCGGTTATCGGTTTGACCATCGTTGCCGTTGGCACATCGCTTCCTGAACTCGCAACCACCGTTATGGCGGCATATCGACGGCAGGCTGACGTTGCGATTGGCAATGTGTTGGGATCAAACATGTTTAACCTCATGGTCATCGGCGGAGTGGCTGCGCTTTTCGGACCGATTGACGTTGATCCTCAATTCCTCCGCTTAGATTTATGGGTCATGTTGGGCGTATCGTTGCTTGTGATCCCATATGTCTTCAAGCACGTGAGTTTGAATCGGATTTGGGGAGCCCTATTTTGTATTGGGTACGGCCTTTATCTCTGGGTGATATTGTAGACGAATGTCGAAGCTTCCTTTTCTCGCAGCACTGGTTACAGGCTCAGCAGGACGTATTGGCCGCAGCATCGCGATGCGGTTGGCGGAACAGGGCGTTGCCGTTGCCGTGCATTATGCATCGTCGAAAACGGACGCTGAAGATCTTGTGAACCAAATACGATCCGAAGGTGGAGATGCGGTCTCGGTTCATGCCGATTTATTGAATGACGATGACATGTCCGCTCTCGTCGGAGAAGCTGCCAGCGCTTTGGGATCGCGTTTGGATATACTGGTCAACAACGCCTCAATTTTTGAATATGACAACTTGGAAACCGCGACGTTTGACTCCTGGACGCGTCATATGGCGACCAATCTAAAGGCGCCGCTCTTCCTCACCCAGGCTTTTGCGCAGCAAGCCCCCGATCTGGCCTTCGATGACAATGACGAACCCGTTGCAACCGGATGCGTTATCAACCTGATTGATCAGAGGGTTCTTAAGCCGACACCGGAGTTTATGACATATTCGCTTGCTAAATCAGGACTTTGGGCCTTCACAAGAACCGCTGCGCAGGCTTTAGCTCCTCGAATACGTGTCAATGGCATCGGCCCCGGCCCAACGGTACAAGGGCATCGGCAATCTGAAGCGCATTTTCAGGCCCAACGCCAGAATACAATCTTGGAACGTGGATCATCGTCCGAAGAAATAGCACACGCGGTTGAATTTTTACTGAAATCGCCTGGAATTACGGGACAACTTCTTTGTCTCGATGGCGGTCAACACCTGGCTTGGAAAACACCAGACGTTCTGGGTGTCGAATAGTGATGCGGGCCAACTTACCCACTGCGCAAACCAGATGTAACAGATTTTTAAAAAAACTCGGAAAATCAGAGGCTTGTCGATTTGAAAATAAAAAAACCAATAAAAACAATACTTTATTGAATGACCAAAAATTAGGCAGAATGATAAAAATCCTTAAAAACAAGGTATTTGTCAGGTCTGATTTGAGTTTCCAACAGGTTTATCCACAGGTTTCGTGGACATCTTCGCCCTTGAGTGTCCCATCTATTCGGTGCAGCACAATCGAGAATCATGTCTGATCCAAACTCATTGTCTGATCCGCCAGTTGCTGAGGAGGAAGGGCGCCCCTCTGACGTGTCTCAGGTCGATGGCCATGCCGTGATTGCGGGGTATCTGTCGACACTCGACAACTCGCCAGGCGTTTATCGCATGCTCGGTGAAAACTCGGATGTCCTTTATGTTGGAAAAGCGAGAAGTCTTAAGAAGCGCGTCTCGTCTTACGCAAAGGCGACAGGGCACTCTCCACGGATAGCGAGAATGATATCGGCCACGCGGTCGATGATGTTCTTAACAACCGAGACCGAGACAGAAGCGCTGTTGCTAGAGCAGAATTTGATCAAGCAACTCAAGCCTAAATACAACGTCCTGCTTCGCGACGATAAGAGTTTTCCGAACATCCTTGTAACGAAAGACCATCCATTTCCGCAGATTAGAAAACATCGTGGGGCCAAATCGCGGAAAGGGGACTACTACGGCCCTTTTGCATCTGCCGCCGCGGTGAACAGGACGCTCAATCAGCTACAGAAAATATTCTTGCTGCGAAACTGTACGGATTCGATGTTTGCAACACGTACGCGCCCCTGCTTGCAGCACCAGATCGGAAGATGCTCGGCCCCATGCGTCGGACGCATTTCAGAAGCAGATTATGCGAAGTCCGTCAGCGACGCGGCAAAGTTCCTCAGAGGTGCAACATCTGAAATTCAAGAGGACCTTGCCGCACAGATGCAAAGGGCAAGTGACAATTTGGCTTTTGAACGTGCAGCAGCGTTGCGTGATCGCATTCGTGCCCTCACGCATGTCCAGTCGAGCCAAGGGGTAAACCCAAGAACGGTCAAAGAGGCCGATGTCATGGCGCTGTTTTCGGAAGGTGGGCAGGCTTGCGTTCAGGTCTTCTTTATTCGTGCAAATCAAAACTGGGGGAACAAAGCCTATTTCCCTCGTATCTTACCGGACATGTCCGCAGACGAAATTCTTCAAGCCTTCATCGGACAGTTCTATTCCAACCGTCCGCCGCCGAAATTGATCATTCTGTCAGACGCTATTGAAGATATCGAGTTGATGGAGGAGGCGCTCAGCGGCAAAGTTGGTCGACAGGTCCGTTTGGCGGTGCCCCAAAGAGGAGAGCGGGCCGATCTCGTTTTGTCAGCAAAGCGGAATGCGCAACAATCCTTAGTTCGCAAACTTTCGGAGAATGCGACACAGACCAAACTTCTCGCAGACTTGGCGGACATACTTGATCTGGAGACGCCACCCGAGCGGATCGAGGTTTATGACAATTCGCATATTCAAGGTGCATTTGCGGTGGGTGCTATGATTGTCGCTGGACCGGATGGCTTTCAGAAGTCGAGCTATCGAAAATTCAATATCAAGTCCGAGGACCTTTCTCCGGGGGATGATTTTGGCATGATGAAAGAGGTGCTTGAGCGACGCTTTAAGAGATTGATCAAAGAAGATCCCGACCGCGCCTCTGAAAGTTGGCCGGACCTCGTCATTTTGGACGGTGGTGCGGGCCAAGTGTCCGCTGTAGCTGACATACTTGGAGAGCTTGGGATCGAAGATGTGCCCTTTGTTGGCGTGGCGAAAGGCATCGACCGCGATGCAGGAAAAGAAGAGTTTTATTTTCCGGGAAAGCCCGTCTTTGCTCTCAATCGAAGTGATCCAACGCTCTATTTTGTGCAACGACTTCGAGATGAGGCGCATCGATTTGCGATTGGAACGCATCGTCAGAAGCGCGCAAAGGCCATTGGTCATACCCCCTTGGACGAAATCCCGGGTATCGGTTCGACGCGTAAGCGGGCACTTCTCGGGCATTTTGGCTCGGCAAAGGCGGTGGCACGTGCATCCTTGGTGGACCTAAAGTCGGTTGACGGGATCTCCGACGCGATGGCGAAAACAATTTATGATTATTTCAACGGAGGCGATTGATGGAATATGTGCCCAACACACTTACCTCGTTTCGCTTGGTGTCTCCGTTTCTCATTCTGAGCGCATTCTTTTTGCTCGCAAGGCCGTTCGGTCTATGGCTTGCGTTGGCCCTTTTTGTCTTCGCGGCGCTGACTGATTTTCTTGATGGGTTTTTGGCGCGCCGATACGATCTCCAAAGTGAGTTCGGGCGGGTTTTTGATCCAATAGCCGACAAGGTTTTGGTTCTCGTAACGGGTTTTGGCCTCCTGGCCGCGCAGCTGGCAGCAAGCGGCGTCCTGAACGTGTACTTGGTCATACCATTTGCTCTTATTCTCTTTCGGGAACTTTTCGTCTCTGGGCTCAGGGAAGGACTTGCCGGAACTGTGACCGTTCCAGTGACATGGGCCGGAAAAACAAAAACTGCCGTGCAGCTGTTGGCGATTGCGTGTCTTTTCGCGTTGCCGATCCTGGGCAATCGATTGTCCGACTTGGTGCAAGGCATGGATGACAGCACAATTGCTGGCATTTTAAACGGCGCGATTGAGGATGTCATCGGCCTTAAGGCCGCGGTTGCCAGGATCGAGCACGCCGAAATACTCGCGATCATCTTGTTTTGGGTTGCAGCAATTCTATCCTGGGTCAGCGGGGCGCAGTATGTGCAATCCGCGGCACCACATCTTCGTAGAAAGGACACGTGATGCGCATTCTGTACTTCGCCTGGGTTCGGGAGCGGATCGGAACATCAAGCGAGGAATTTGAAGGGGGAGCCGGGACTGTCTCAGAGGTGATCGATCGCTTGGTGGAAAGGTCCCCCGCCCACGAGCTGGCCCTGTCTGATCGATCCGTTTTGCGGTGCGCCCTAGATCAAAAACTCGTGGAACTCGATGCGCCGATCACAGGCGCAGCAGAGCTCGCGATCTTCCCGCCAATGACCGGAGGTTAGATGATAAAAGTCCGCGTTCAGGAGGCCCGTTTCAACCTTAGCGAAGAGCTTGACGCCTTGCGGGCCGACGGTGTGGGCGCAATCGTCTCTTTTCAGGGTATCGTGCGCGATACCGAGGGGGATCTCGTGGCGCTTGAGTTGGAACACTATCCTGCCATGACGGTCGGACAAATCGAAGAGCATTGTAAAACGGCGCTTAAGAAATGGTCGTTGGGTGGTCTAACGGTCATACACCGATACGGCAAACTCGAACCCAAGGACGATATAATGATGGTGGCGGTCTCTGCAGAACATCGACAAGCGGCCTTCGATGCCGCGAGCTTTCTAATGGATTACTTAAAATCTCGGGCGCCATTTTGGAAAAAAGAACACCGCCTGTCTGGAACAAGTTGGGTCCTACCAAGACGTGAAGATGAGATGGCGCTCAATCGCTGGGATTACTGACCGGCTTGTTGGCGCAAGGCTTCGGCCTCACGTCGTGCCGCGCCGAGCCCGGCCATCGCTGCGTCAAGCTCGGCCTGGGCTTGTGCAAGCTGCGCCATCAGCTCCCGCTCGCGACCTTCGTATTCGGCGATCGTATGGTCGCGCGCTTCTTCGGCCACATGAAGACGGTTTGCGAGGTCGTCAATCTCCTCCATGTTAACGCCATGGATCCGATTGAGTGAACTGTAAATCCAACGAAGGATCCATCCTACGAGGAAGGCCAAGAAAAGGGCGATCGAAATTGCAATTACCATCTCAGTTCGATCCACTTTCGCTCTCCTCTTCTTCGGATTGTTGTTCAACCTCAACATCAGTTGAGGCGGCCGCTGCACCGTCCCCGTCTGTGGGTTCGACACTTTCCTGAGCCGCCATGTCAGCTGCGCGCGCTTGCTGCTCCAATGTTGACTTTAGAACGAAGGTGATACGGCGATTTAACGCGCGCCCTTCCTCTGTTTCATTGTCGGCGATCGGTTCGTCAGACCCGAAGCCCTTGGCCTCCATGCCGTCAATCAAAACGCGGCGATTGAGCAGTCCCGAAAGCACGGTTTCCGCGCGAGACTGGCTAATTTCGAGATTGAGGTCGTCAGGCCCCTGGCTATCGGTATGTCCTTGGATTTCGAATTGCGCTTGCGGACACTCGGTGAGCTTCGCGGAGATCAGGCTAAGCGTTCGCTCGCTATCTTCGGTTAAGATCACGGAGCCCGCGTCAAAAACCAAAGGCGTTTGGTCAAGAATTGCCGCAATCGCTGCTTCGCATTCAATATCGCTAATGCCCGTCGGTGCAGGGATTAATGCGGGATCGAAGGTAACGTCGATCTCGTAGTTTCCAAATCCCCCCAAGTCTGTCGACAGAATTCGATCGACTTCGGAACTGGCTTGTTCGAAGTCTGCGCGCCCGGTAATTGTGATTTTTTCGGGCTGCACCACAGCGCTTCCTTCCCGCAATACATGGAGCGCTTTTACGGCGGTCATGGAGCGCACAGCCCATGTATTCGGCAAATCCGCGTCAGTTAGGGTATCGAGCTCAACTTTTTCGAGACCAAAGAGCGCTCCGGCGACACTGAGTACGGATCCTCGGGAGACCGCCGTATCGATCCGGCCGGTAATCATCAGCTCTCCGTCTAGGTTGAGTTTTGCAGTCAATTCGGCCGTCCGATCAACTCCAGTTGCATCGACGTCCGCTTGATGTGGTGGTAGGACTGCGTTCAACGAAAAGAGTTCAGGCAGATCAGATTCAAGACGCCCAATCACCGCTTCGAACGTGGCGGGATCAGCGGTTTCGTTTGCAATCAATGTGACATCGGAATCCGCGAATGAAATACTCCCGCTGCCGATCTCTTCGAGTGCGTCTACAACGATCTCGATTGCCGCAGCCCAATCAGTGGTGGGGACGCCCAAACCGATTTCGCATCTGAGTTTGCCATCAACGCCAAGCTCGGCCACCGTTGTCAGTATCTTCTGACGTGTCGTTTCTGTGTCCGCTGAGCAAGATAGAAGATCTGCACCGTCTGGTGTCAGCACCAATCGAAAGCGGAAGGGTGCGATCACCGGGCGTGGCGCTGAGATGTCGAGATAGAGATCAATCCCATCTGGTTTGGAAAGCGCGAGACGCGATCTTACGCTTTGTTGCTCGTCGATAGAATCGGTCACCGCGGTGACCGTAACCTCGGTGGACGAAATACTGATTTTGGACCGGGGCAGCTGTCGAAGATTTTCTAACCCGTAATCGAGCGCGGCGATCCATTCGGCCGGAAACGGATGATCGGCTGTTTCCAACATGTCAGTGACGACCATTTGGGCCGTAATATCTTCAAGCCGTGTCAGGATTTCTTCGCGACCGGACGCTGATGGCACAAGTCCAATGAGCGATATGCGGTCTTCGTTTCGAAGAACCTCGAGCGTAAACCGCGGCGGTGCAATTTCTTGCGGTGGGATAACAAGAACTGCGTCTTCGATGCGATCTGCGTCGATCACCTGCGCCATAATTTCGAGGGCCCTGAAACGTTCAATTTCATCAGGGGCCACCCCGGACAATTCTATAGTAAGACCGTTGGCTTTTACGCGGGCCCAATCATGTGCAGCGACCCGAAGCGCGCGCGATACGTCCTCTTCGCTCTGGCGTTCAAACTGTGCAACAGCGCGGTCTGCCGTGTACCACGCGCCCACGGCAGCCATAATAAAGCATACACAGGCGAAAACATACGCTGGTCGAAACATTGTCCCTCACCCATTTGGCGTGTCGCTAAGGGTTTTGAAGGAGAGGTTCAACGCAAAGCGATCATTTGATGCAGGACACAAGCAAGGATTAGCGCAAATGTGAATATAAACCCTGCGTTCGTATTGCTCCTAAACAGGCGCCAACACAGGATCGGATCGTCAATCTGTAGGCGTGAGAGCTGCCAATGGAGGTGGTATCCAAAGATCCAAACGCCCAAGAGGCCGGTGGTCATTACCCAAAGATCGGCGGTTTCCGGAAATGCGAGTACGATGGCGCTTGCAAGGCTCAGCATGGCTCCTACCAAAAAGTAGAAGAGCGCGGTTTTGGATTTGTTGCCAAAGAGACGGGCCGTAGATTTTACGCCGATAAGCGCATCGTCTTCGCGATCCTGATGCGCATATATCGTGTCATAAAAGAGCGTCCAGAAGATGCCGCCGAGATAGAGGAACAGGGGAGGCCAGGCCAAGGAATCTGTCATGGCGGTCCAGCCCACCAATGCGCCCCAATTAAAGGCGATTCCCAAAAAGACTTGCGGCCACCACGTGAACCGTTTTGCGAACGGGTACACGCAAACCGGTACCAGCGCCAGAATGCCGAGCCAAATGGTCGTTTGGTTCAAAGTCAACAGAAGTCCAAAAGCCAGAAGTGCCTGCGCGCACATCCAAATTACGGCTTCTTTCGGTGTGACTTGCCCAGAGGGGAGCGGACGGGATCGGGTGCGCGCAACCTGCGCATCAATGTCCCGATCGGAAATATCATTCCAGGTACAACCCGCGCCCCGCATCAAAAACGAGCCTGCCGCACAGACCGCCATCACCCAAAAGAGGTGTTCTACATTTTGTTCTTCTGCCGCGAATGCCAAGAGTGCACCCCAACTGCAGGGAATAAACAGCAGCCAAGTTCCCGCGGGGCGATCGGCGCGCGACAAGCGTAAGACTGCCCGGAGTTTGGTTGCGGGCAATGCATCGACCCAATTTCCTGGCACAGCGTCTGCAACTGCGCCGTCTTGATCTGGTTCTTGGTCTGTCATGCGGCTAGGTTAACGCCATGACCAACAGACCGAAAGTGCGCCTTTTTGTGCCCCATCATTTTAGTGATGAGGTTCCGGTCGAGTTGTCTCAGGCGCAGTCGCATTACCTAACCGCTGTCATGCGCTTGGGTATTGGTGCGCGGATCGAAGTATTTAATGGACAAGACGCGGCTTGGTTGGCTGAGATTCTTGAGCCGCATCGAAAGAAAACAGTCATCCTCCCGAAGGAGATTTCGACCCCGTTTTACCCGTTGGCGGACTTATGGCTCCTTTTTGCGCCGATTAAGAAGGCGCGCACCGACTTTATTATTGAAAAAGCGACCGAGCTTGGCGTGTCACGAATTCAGCCGGTCTTTACGGACTATACGAATAGCGAAAGGCTGAGGTTGGATCGGCTACGCGCCCACGCCATTGAAGCCGCAGAACAGTGCGGGGGTACAGCTGTGCCGGACATTGTGGAACCGCAAAAACTTTACCATGTTTTGGACAGCATGGACAAAAAACGTCACTTGTTTTTTTGCGACGAACAGAGAGCGGGCGACCCGCTTGCCACGTTGCCTGCGGGACCTGCCGCGATCCTTGTTGGCCCCGAAGGTGGCTTCTCACCGGGCGAACGGCAGGCGCTTGCCGCCCAATCCAACGTGCACCCGCTGCATCTCGGCTCGCGCATTTTGAGAGCGGACACGGCGGTTGTTGCGGCAATTACCAGATGGATGGTCGATGCGGGGCCTTGGACAAAATGATCCGCCCAGAGATTATCACTTTTCTGCGCCGTTGGACCGAGGCGATTGCGTTCGGTCTTGGTGCAGTTGTGACCCTCGCATTCGTTCTTGTGGCGAAGCCGGTCTTGATCGTGGCGATAATCGTTTTGGGGTTCAGCGTGATTTGCGCAATTCTGGCATATCTTGGCTACCGTCGCGTCCGCCTCCGGGACATTGGACAGGGCCCGGGCCACGTTGAACTGCGAGAGCGTAAGATCGCGTATTTCGGTCCGTCAGATGGTGGCATACTGTCGTTGGACAACGTCACGTCTGTCGCCTTGAGCTTCAACTACGGGATGGATCGAACTGGCCGATATTATTGGGTTCTACATTCGTTGGATGCGCCACCGCTTTCTATTCCTTCAAATGCATCCGGAATCGATGCTCTTATTGCGGGCCTATCTGCATTGCCTGGAATTCAGCTCGATCGTGCTGCTCAGGTCCAAACCCGCGGAGAAACCGGCCTGCACGTGATTTGGCAAGCTGCAAGCTCCAATCCCTTGCCCCCGCCGCAAAGATTGGTCTAACGCTAGCCCATTCGTTAGATGGGGGCGGTATGTCCATTCCACAAAGCGGCGGCGGCCCGATCGAAAGATATGAACAGCTTGCGGAGTATCTTGAAGCAGGCTGTAAGCCGAAGGACGCGTTCCGCATCGGAACCGAACACGAGAAATTCGGTTATTGCAAAGATACTTTGAAACCTCTGCCCTATGATGGTGAGAGATCAATTCGGGCAGTACTCGAAGGTCTGCGAGACCGTTTTGGATGGCAGCCCCTCCAAGAAGGCGAGTATTTGATTGGCCTTGAGAAAGACGGTGCAAATGTCTCGCTTGAACCGGGCGGCCAACTTGAATTGTCTGGTGCACCTTTACAATCAATTCACGAGACATGTGACGAGGTAAATGCGCATCTGCGCGAAGTGAAAGACGTGGCAGATGGAATTGGTGCGGGATTTATCGGCCTTGGTGCGGCACCTGAATGGACGCATGAGGACATGCCGATGATGCCGAAGGGCCGGTATAAATTAATGACGGATTACATGGGCAAGGTTGGTACCCACGGAACCCAGATGATGTACCGAACTTGCACCGTTCAGGTGAATCTAGACTTCGGATCAGAAGCGGACATGGTGAAAAAATTCCGTGTTGCCCTTGCGTTGCAACCGATCGCAACGGCGCTTTTTGCGTATTCGCCGTTTTTTGAAGGGCGCCCAAACGGGCACCAAAGCTGGCGCAGTCGGGTGTGGAGGGATCTTGATCCTGATCGAACGGGCATGCTTCCTTTTGTGTTCGAGGAGGGGATGGGCTTCGAGCGATATGTGGATTACGCGCTCGATGTGCCGATGTACTTCGTTTACCGAAATGGCGTTTATATCAATGCGCTTGGTCAATCATTTCGCGATTTTCTTAAGGGCGCGCTTCCTGCGCTGCCGGGGGAAACGCCAACGCTGTCAGATTGGGCCGATCATCTTACGACCATTTTTCCGGAAGCCCGCATCAAGAAGTTTATGGAAATGCGCGGTGCGGATGGAGGGCCTTGGCGGCGCATTTGCGCGCTTCCTGCATATTGGGTAGGACTGCTCTATTCGAGTAGTCTCGATGCAGCATGGGACCTTTGCAAGGATTGGACCGCAGAGACACGAGAAGCGCTGCGCGTTGCGGCGTCCGAAAAGGGGCTCGCGGCAGAGGTCGATGGCCTTTCAATGCTTGAACTGGCGAAGCGGAGTGTCGTGCTTTCCGAAGATGGGCTCAAAGAACGCGCAAGGAGCGGGGCCGAGGGCCTTCTGCAAGACGAGATGCATTTTCTGAATGCTCTGAAAGAAAGCCTGAACGAAGGTGCGTCGCCTGCGCAAGAACTCTTGGACCTCTATAATGGGGAGTGGGGCAAAGACTTCGCCCCGCTCTATCGCGATTACAGCTATTAGCGGAACGCGTTATCCGTCGTTTTAGATGGCTGTACATAGAAGTAGATCAGCACGATCAGTCCGACGAACGGCACCAAGCCAATCAAGAGCCACCATCCTGATTTTCCCATGTCGTGCAATCGACGGATGGATACGGCTATGTTTGGCAACAGAAGGCCAAGAGCGACCACGGTATAGAAGATCGGTGCGCCTCCGAAGACAACACCATCAATAATGAGCGCAACAACATACGCGATGATCATGAACAAAACAAAGTACCAAAACGCCGGACGCGTGGACGTACCGTTGAAATCCACATATCCGTTAAAGCCTGCCTTGACGGCATCCATGAAGCCCATTTTATTCCCCTCTGCTTGGTATACTTAGGCAGGCAGAGCATAGTCTGGTTTTGGAACCAATCAACGTCCGATCTTTGGTTCGGTGCCATTCAATAGACGTTCGATATTTGCGCTGTGGCGCACCCAAATCAAACACGCAATCACTGCGGTAAGGCCAACTCCGAGTGGGAAGACAAATATGGAAGCGATCGGAGTGCCAAGCGCAAATACCAAAGCCCCGACAGAGCTGCGTCGACTAATAATCGCGGCTATGAGCCAGAGCACGCAGGATATAGCACCCAGAATGGGAAGCAATGCGATGCTTGTTCCGAGGGCCGTTGCCACGCCCTTTCCGCCTTTGAATCGTAACCAGACTGGAAATAGATGACCGAGGATCGCAAAGAGAGCGGCGATCTGCGCCCCATCTTCTCCGATCAGGGCGCGGCCGACGAAAAGGGGTACCGCCCCTTTTGCGGCATCCAACAAAAGTGTCAGCGCGGCTCCAATTTTTGAACCAGCGCGCAAGACGTTCGTTGCCCCAATATTTCCCGAGCCAATATCGCGGATATCGCCAAGACCCATAAGGCGCGAAATGATCAAGCCGAAGGGTATCGCCCCAACAAGGTATCCCATGACTGCCGCGAAACATAGTGCAAGCGCAGTGGCTTCAATTGGCGGCATCGAAGATCTTTTCGCCGTTTATCCAAGTTCCATACACACGCCCCTGAAGCCGTTGGCCGTCAAACGGCGTGTTCTTCGACTTTGACCGAAGTGTAAACCGATCGAGTACGAATGGCGCATCTGGGTCAAAGAGGACCAGATCGGCAGGCGCCCCTTCAGAAAGACGCCCGGTCGGGAGCTTCAGGAGCGCGGATGGGTTCAAGCTCATGGATCGCCAGAGTTTCGGGAGGGTGATTGCGCCTGCATGGACCAACCGCATCATAGCAGGGAGAAACGTCTCTAACCCGATTGCGCCGGATGCGGCCTCCTGGAACGGGAGGCGTTTGCTCTCCTCATCTTGGGGTGTATGCATCGAAGACACGATATCGATTTGCCCGCGCGCAACCGCTTCAACCATTGCAAGGCGATCTTCTTCTTCCCGTAAGGGCGGCTTCACTTTGAAGAAAGTTCGGTATCCCTCGATGTCATAGGCGTTGAGCGTTAGGTGGTGTATCGAACACCCAGCGGTCACGGGCAGCCCTTTTTCTTTTCCGCGCACAAATGCACGTAAACCTGACTGTGTGGTGATTTGATCAAAATGAAATCTCACACCGGTCATTTCGACCAAGGCCAGAAGCCGGTCGAGTTCGATCCTTTCGGCCATGGCCGACACTGATGGTAGGCCGAGCTTTGACGCGAGCTTCCCAGATGTCGCTGACGCACCAGCCGAGAGGCTTGGTTCCTGTGGGTGACCAATGATCAATGCCTCCATGCCTTTGGCATAGGTTAAGCATCGTGAGAGCACCTTTGTATCTTTTAGAACGGCGTCCGCATCACTGAATGCCAAGGCGCCCGCATCTTGCAAGAACCCGATTTCGGCCATCTCCGTGCCCGCGCGCCCTTTGGTAAGAGCGGCCATCGGCAGAATGCGAACGGGCGCATCTGCTTTGGCCCGGCGATGTACGAACTCTAAGATTTCAGGGGAATCGACCGCGGGCGTTGTGTCCGGTCGGATGACCATCGTGGTGATCCCACCAGCTGCAGCCGCGGCGCCCGCAGAACGGAAACTCTCTTTGTGGCGTTCGCCCGGTTCACCGATTTTCACACCAATATCGACGATGCCAGGCGCAAGGCAGAGCCCTTTGCAGTCAATGGACCGTGCAACATCCGTGACATCCCGGGTCACCCGCGTGATAACTCCATCTTCAAAAGCAAGGGTTCCCAGGTGCTCCGTTTCGGTCTCCGGGTTTATTAGGCGTGCATTTGTCAGAATCGTGCTCATGCGCGGGCATCCCTTTGGGATTTGCGGATGAGGTCATAAACACTCCGACTATCTCTGATGTTTTCGAAGCCGATGCGCCTATCGATACGATCTCCATCGCTATCAACGCGGCTTTGAACATGGAAAAACACGCTTCCAGTTCGGCCCTCTTCATATTCCACCACATTCGACGGGGTAATGTCGTAGACTTCCAGACTGCGCCGAAGAAACGATTTTGCGATATATGCCTTCTTATTGGTGAGGGCATAGCGCATATAACGCGGGGCATAAAATGCGCCAAGCCATGGACCCAATACGAGCCCAAGGCCAACAAGAAGAAACGGGAGTCCAAAGAGGAAAAGTGTAATTCCTTCCATCGTCCCCCCGCCTTCCGTTGGCGCGGCGTCGCCCCGCAACGCCGTGATCGTCGTAAACAAGCCAGCGCCCAAAAATGGCATCCCAAAAACGGATAGGAAAATTCCTCCGAGACTGGGCCAACCAGAGACGGGCGTGCCTTCCCAAATCAGTTTTTCGTCCGGGTCAAAATAATCAGACCATGTCTGATGGTCGGGCTGAGAACCCCTCGTTTGATATCCGACCCGTTTCATCCAGGGACGCCTCGTTGAATGCTGCAGAAAAAATCGCGCAGGCCATTACGCCTGTGACGTCTTTTGCAACAGGTGTTCGTAAAATATGAATGGCAAAGCGTTTCAAGCATACGCTCGATACGGTTGCCACGCGGCGTGCGGCGCTCAGGCCCGCGCGCCCAAACTAGGGTTTCGTCATCATGGAACCGGGTCATATTCATGCCATTCGTCCCTCCGGTGCTTTGGGTCGACATAGCAAATCCATGGCGGCCATCCGAACGGCGACACCCATTTCAACCTGATCCTGAATGACCGACCGGGTCAGATCATCCGCGATGTCACCGTCAATTTCGACCCCGCGGTTCATGGGTCCGGGATGCATGACGATCGCATCAGGTTTGGCTACGCGCAACTTGTCACGATCCAAACCCCAGCGGTGATAGTATTCGCGTTCTGAGGGAATGAAAGCGCCGTCCATACGCTCTCGCTGGAGGCGGAGCATCATGACAACATCGACGTCACGGAGCCCGTCTTCCATCGAATGATAGACTTCGGCACCGAATGACTGGATGCCATTGGGAAGAAGCGTTTTCGGGGCGATCAGCCGAACGCGGTTCTCGAGTTTGTTCAAAAGAAGGATGTTCGAACGCGCGACCCGGCTATGGGCGATATCGCCACAAATTGCCACGTTCAGCCGGTGAATGCGCCCTTTGCTCCTGCGGATTGTAAGCGCGTCGAGAAGGGCCTGCGTTGGATGTTCGTGCCGACCGTCACCGGCATTTAGCACGGCGCAATTGACCTTCGCTGCCAACAAATCCACAGCACCAGAATGCGGGTGACGAACGACCAACAAATCAGGGTTCATAGCGTTCAGCGTCACTGCTGTATCGATAAGCGTTTCGCCTTTACTTATCGAAGACGCGCCGAGTGCCATGGTCATGACATCTGCCCCAAGGCGCTTCCCAGCCAATTCGAAGCTGGCTTGCGTTCGCGTTGAGTTCTCGAAGAACATGTTTATCTGCGTCTTGCCGGATAAGGCGCTGCTGTGCTTGTCAGCGCTTCGATTGAAGCGGGCATAGGCATCTGCCAAATCCAAAATGGATAAGATGTCCTCTGGAGAGAGGCGTTCAATTCCGAGAAGGTGATCAGCGCTAAACTGCATGGTCTCCCGCATTCGCAGGTGGCGTATAATCCGCAGCTCAGTTACGAACAAGCATTTACCGCAACCACTTTGGAACTTAATCTCGGACTATGGCAGCGTTTTCAATTGATACAATGTCGAGAGAGGCATTGCTCGCCGCACTTGAGTGGCAATTAGATATTGGTGCTGACGAAGCCATCGGGGACGCGGCTGTCAATCGTTACGATGCACCGCAAGGGGTTAGATTGCGGACGCTGAAGTTTGGGGCAGCTTCAAACATTGCTCCGGTAGAGAATATGCCATCTGTTGTTTCTGCTGGTCTGGCCGCCCCGGAGGTGTCGCGGTTGATGGCCGCGCAATCGGGTACTTTGGCCGAGTTAAAAAATGCCATGGGTGTGTTTGATCTTTGTGCTTTGAAGGAAGGAGCGCGGACACTTGTATTCGCAGATGGATCACCCGGCGCAGATGTAATGATTATTGGCGAAGCCCCCGGTCGAGACGAGGATATTCAAGGCAAGCCTTTTGTGGGCCGGGCTGGTCAGCTTCTGGATAAGATGTTCGCAGCTATTGGATTGTCCCGAACGAGCAAAGGAAAGTCTGCGCTTTACATCACAAATGTCATTCCATGGCGTCCGCCCCAAAACCGCGACCCGGATGCCGAAGAAATTGCAATGATGCTGCCGTTTCTGGAACGTCATATCGCGCTCGCGCAGCCAAAGCTCTTGGTCCTCATGGGAAATACGTCTTGTAAAGCGGTGTTGGGCCGTTCCGGGATTACGCGAATGCGCGGTCACTGGGAGACGGCATTCGACCGCCCTGCTTTGCCGATGTTCCATCCTGCCGCCCTTTTGCGTGATCCTCTTAAAAAACGGAATGCTTGGTCTGACTTGCAATCCATTCGGGACAGATTGGAGCGACTGTAATGGGATTTGACAAGACGCGCCCTTTTTTGCCTGTGCGTATCGCGGTTTTGACCGTTTCTGACACGCGCCGTCTTGAAGATGATCGTTCCGGCAACGTTCTAGTTGAGCGCCTACAAACGGCCGGTCACATTTTGGCAGGACGCGATATCGTCAAAGACGAGCGCAGGGTGATTTCTGAAATGTTGACGAAGTGGTGCGCCGCGTCCGACGTTGATGTGATCCTCACGACGGGGGGGACGGGTCTTACGGGGCGTGATGTTACCGTAGAGGCGCATCGCGATATTTACGAGAAGGAGATCGACGCCTTCAGCACCCTGTTCACGATGGTCTCAGTCAACAAAATTGGGACATCAGCTGTGCAATCACGGGCTTGCGGGGGCGTCGCCCAAGGGACCTATCTTTTTGCCCTACCGGGAAGCCCGAGTGCCTGCAAAGATGCTTGGGATGAAATCCTTTTAATGCAACTCGACTACCGGCACCGACCTTGTAACTTCGTGGAGATTATGCCGCGACTATCCGAACACTTGCGGCGAAAATGACCTCCGTTTCGTTGGATGATTTTACGCATTTGACCGATATAGGCTCAAGTCAAAACAGTGCATCGGTTCTTTTGGCACGTGACGCGGGGGGACGTTACTTGCTTCAAATCCGTGACAATTTCCCCGTCATTGCGGCACCTGGAATGCTGGGATTATTCGGTGGGCATGTTGAACGCGGTGAAGATTTGGCCGAATGTGCCGTTCGCGAGTTTCGGGAAGAGACCGGCATTGTCATCACGCGCGCGGAAATAGAACCTTATGTCGCGTTCGTATCCCCTAGCAACGCAGATTTGGTTCATTTTGTTTTTAAATTGAATCGACGGATTTCGCCTGCAGATATCGTATTAGAAGAAGGCGCTGGATTTGTTTTTTTCGAACCTTCACAATTTGCGAACTTCCCTGTTTTGGAGGCGGCCAAACTGGCGATAAATTGGTTTGAAGGCGAATAGCTTGGCCCGTGCGTTCCGCGCACTATTTGTCGAATGTCAAAAAGGAGGCGTTAATGCGCTTTGTATCACGCGGATTATGGGGCCTGTTTCTGGCAATAAGCACGCTTGGTATCTTAGGATTGGCCGCGTCCGAATTTGCGCGGGTTCGATCAGCCGAAGACGCAAACGCCGGTGGTCCTCAAGGGCGTACCGAACGCGTGTTCACCGGCAGCGTTGCGCAAATTGTTTCTGGCCGCGAGGCCCCCACGATAACAACATTTGGGGAGGTGCTTGCTGGGCGCACGCTTGAGCTTCGTAGTCCCGAAGGCGGCAGGATTGTGTTCTTGGCGCAAAATTTCGAGAACGGAGCAGCCGTCGATCAAGGCACGACGCTGGCCCAGATCGATCCAGCACCACTACTTGCCGATAGAGACACAGCGCAAACGAACCTGATCAGTGCCGAAGCTGACGTTGTTGATGCTTCCCGCAGGCTCAGCATTACGGCGGAAGAGCTGCAGGCCTCTATTTTGCAACTTGATCTGCGTGCAACGGCGCTTGAGCGCCAGCAATCCTTGTCCGACAGAGGTGTGGGAACCGATGCCGCTTTGGAAGAGGCGGAGCTTGCGCTTTCAACCGCAGAACAAGCGATGCTTTCAAAAAAGCAGGACTTGGCCGCCGCAGAGATTTCCGTCTCTCGAGCGAAAGCAGATGTTCGCCAAGCCGAAATCGCGTTGAGCGAGGCAGAGCGGAAGTTGGCTGAGGCGAAAATTGTCGCACCTTTTGACGGCGTGCTTTCAGATATTGATTTGGCCGAGGGGAAGATCGTTAACGCAAATGAACGACTGGGCACGTTGATTGCTCCTGATGATTTAGAGGTCTCGGTCTTGATACCGATCGATCTTTTCTCAACGATGATGTCCCGCGTTGCGGGTTTGCACGCGCTGCGAATGAAAGTGTCCTTGTCCGAATCCGCTCCAGCATTTGAAGCAAAGATCGTGCGAAGCGATGCGACCGTTGTCGAAGGCCAAACGGGGCGCCGTCTCTTCGCGGAATTGGATCCGACTGCGGCTGCGGTGAAACGCCCAGGGGACTTTGTAAGAGTGACGATCATCGAACCCGAGATAGATAGTGTTGCGTGGCTGCCTGCCGCCGCTGTGAACTCCGTCGGAGAGATTTTGGTTCTGGGTCCTGATAACATCCTGGAGGAGGCAACGCCAAGGATATTGGCGCGAGACGAAGACCGCATTCTGATTTCAACCAGGGGATTGGAAGACGCCTATGTTGTGCAACAGCGCACACCTCAGCTTGGTCGCGGGATCAAACTACGTCCGCTCGTGAATGGAAAGCCGCTCGAACTCAATACCATGGTTCCGTTGAGCAGCGATCAGAAACGGGAGTTTTCGGCCCTCATTCGCGCGGATGCGTCGATGCCCTCGGAGCGAAAACAGGAACTCCTGAGACATATTTCGGATGGTGCTTTGCCCGCGCCAGCTTTTGAACAACTGAGTACGCGCCTGAAGCAGCAGGGTTGATCCGATGAAAGGCGTTTTCTCGTACTTCACCCGGCATCGAACTCTCGCAAATCTACTGCTCGTATTGATGACCGTTATGGGGGTCGCCGCTGCAGGTGAGATACGATCACAATTCTTTCCTGATGTCGTTGTTGAAGAAATAGACGTTGTTGTCACTTGGGATGGTGCAGGTGCTGAAGATGTAGATCTCGGCGTCGTCGCCGTTCTAGAACCCGCGTTGCTTGCGGTCGAAGGTGTCGTCAGCAGTTCCGCGCGATCCCGAGAAGGCCGCGCCACAATCGAGCTGGAGTTCGAGCCCGGTTGGGATATGTCGCGGGCGAGTGATGAGGTCCAAGTGGCAATGGACTCCGTTACAAATCTTCCCGAAGATGCCGACGATCCAACGGTGCGCCGGAGTACGTGGCGGGACCGCGTGACAGATGTTGTGATTTCTGGGCCGGTTTCTGTCGATCAACTCGGGGCGTACGCGGATGAGTTTACGGCACGTTTGTTCGCAAAAGGGATTTCACGGACCACAATTCGGGGTGTCGCAGACCCGGAGATTGAAGTTACGATCACCCAGGATGCGATGATCGCAAACAACGTGACGATGCGGGAAATTTCAGCGATCATCGCGGGGGAAGTCACCGTGGACCCGTTGGGGGATGTCTCCGATGGGGCAGCCAGAATACGTGGTGGGGTTGCAAAACAATCAGCCGAAGCAATCGCGGGTCTTGTTATTCGACCCAATGCCGATGGGTCGACATTGCGGATTGGCGATGTCGCAACTGTGACCGAGCTTGGCGCCGGTCGGGATCGCAGTTATTTTGTGGGTGACAACAATGCGGTCTCGATCCGCGTCGACCGATCTGAACGTGGTGACGCTATCGAAATTCAAGGGATTGTTCAGGCCGTCGCTGATGAGATGAACGCGACACTTCCAGCGGGCACACAGGTGGAACTTATCCGCACGCGGGCGCAGGCGATCATTGATCGATTGGACATCCTTTACGAGAACGGCTTGATGGGCCTCGGCCTTGTTGTCATTCTCCTCTTCCTGTTTCTCAACGCTCGGACTGCGTTCTGGGTTGCGGCGGGAATTCCAGTCGCAATGCTGGCGGCCGTCGGGTTCATGTATATCAGTGGCATCACCCTAAATCTGATCTCGCTTTTCGGCCTTATAATTACACTTGGAATTGTGGTGGATGACGCGATTGTTGTTGGAGAGCATGCTGACTATCGTGCGCGGGTCCTCGGGGAGCCCCCAGCCGTTGCCGCCGAAAATGCCGCGGCGCGCATGTCGATGCCGGTGTTTTCCGCAACCGTTACAACAGTGATCGCTTTTTTCGGGCTGACGCTCATTGGCGGGCGATTTGGAACGCTTGTTGTGGATATACCCCTGACCGTTATCGCGGTCTTGATTGCATCGTTGATCGAGTGCTTCTTGATCCTTCCAAATCATATGTCCCACGCTCTTCATGGGATGAACCAGCCAAAATGGTATGATCGTCCGAGCATTTGGTTCAATCGCCAGTTTGTGTGGTTTCGGGAAACTCTGTTTCGTCCGTTCGTTGAACTGTGTATAAAGCTCCGTTATCCGTTTTTTGCCTTGGCCGTTCTGGCGCTGGTTTTGTCTTCGAACCTGTTTTTCTCAGGCAAAGTTCCGTTTCGCTTCATTAACTTCCCGGAACAAGACTCAGTCTCGGCAAATTTCTTAATGCTACCGGGCGCAAATCGCGATGATAGCATTGCTATGGTGCGTGAGATGCAGCGCGCAATCGAGGCGGTCTCCGCGCGGTTTGAAGAGGAGACGGGCGTGAACCCGGTCGACTTCGTTATGGCGGAGGTGGGCGGTCAGACGGGTCGTGGAATTTCGGGTGCAGATACGAAAGACATTGATCTTCAGGGCGCGGTCGCGATTGAATTGATATCCGCAGATGAGCGCCCAGATATTCCGTCCCGCGATTTTATCGCGGCAGTCGAGGCAGAAATTCAAGAGCCCCCTTTGCTGGAAACGCTTAGCTTTCGGCGCTTCCGCTTTGGGCCACCAGGGGACAATGTTTCCGTCGATCTCTATGGCGCGACGAGCGAGCAGCTTAAGTCGGCAGCGGACGCTTTAAAGACACGTCTCTCTGAGTTTCCCGAGGTCAGCGGCCTCGAAGACGATCTTGTCTATGACAAGGAAGAAATCGTTTTGGAACTGACGCCCCAAGGAGAGGCGCTAGGATTTACGATCGATGACCTCACGCGGGAGCTTCGGGACCGTTTGAGCGGTGTTGAAGCAGCGGATTTTCCGGTTGGTACGCGCAGTGCGGAGGTTCATGTTCGGATGCCGGAAGAGGAGCTGCGGGCGAACTTCTTAGACACGATTAGGTTACGTTCGGATGCCGGAGAGTATCTTCCTCTAAGCGATCTGGTTACTGCGGAAAGACAGTTTGGCTTTGCAACGATCAAACGAGAAGACGGATTGCGTCTCGTGACAGTGAGTGGCGAGCTTTCGGAGGAAGACCCCGCGCGCGCGCAGTTCGTTGCGGATCAGTTAGAAAATGTGATTCTACCGAGGATCGCTGCAAACTTCGCCGTTGACTACCAGCTTTCGGGACAATCGGTAGATGAACGTCAGTTCCTGAACGATGCGTTAATTGGGTTTGCGCTCTGTCTTGTTGGGATATTCCTCACCCTGTCTTGGATTTTTCAAAGCTGGACACGACCCATTGTCGTTATGGCTATTATTCCGTTTGGTTTCATTGGCGCAATTATCGGGCATCACGTCTTCGACGTGCCCCTCTCGATGTTTTCCGTCATCGGCTTGATCGGAATGACGGGAATCATCATCAACGATTCGATCGTCTTGATCACGACAATCGACGAGTATGCCGAGAAACGCGCGCTTGAGCCTGCCCTTGTAGACGCCGTTTGCAATCGCTTCCGGCCCGTTCTTCTGACGACCCTCACAACCGTGCTTGGGCTTTTGCCACTGCTCTATGAGAAAAGTCAGCAAGCGCAATTCCTGAAACCGACGGTCATCACGCTGGCGTTTGGCCTTGCGATTGGAATGTTCATAATACTTCTGATCGTTCCGGCATTGGTGATGGTTCAACGCGACACCAGGCGCCTCCTGTCGGCGGCAAAACGTGTTTTGTCGGGCCGAGGCGCTCTCTCTAATCTGCGCAGTACAATGACGTTGATCGTCGTCGGCAGTGGGCTATGGTTTGTCGCCATCAGCGCAATCTCGATCATTCTGGGGCTGACGCTCAGCGTATCTGTAGCGCTTTACGTATTGGGTGTCGTCGCGACTTTTGGGGTTGGACTTTACCGTATCTCCCGACGAATGGCGTAATCTAACAGCCGCGGAATTCCACGAGATAACTGTCGGTCAGGATAGACACGCGAATTGCGTCGCGTTGTAAAAAGCCCGAGCCGGTTCCGTAGTATTTTACCGTAGCTTTTAAGCCGAGTGCGCCGTTTGACATATGGGTTTCAACCGGCGTTACCCAAAACGCGTCATTCGGGTATTCCACGACAGCAAAAACGGGAGATTCGCTTGAGGACCATTTTAAATCTGCCGAAAGCGTGTAGCTCTGATCATCTGGAACAATCTGACAAGATGTCATTCCAGCGCCCACGGTTTCGGCCCGCTTTGGTCCGTCTGCCAAAGCGGATCTGATTTCCTGAGTGCCTTGTGAATCATCGGCCGAAAGTTGGGCCGCAAAATTGAACTCCATTGGGACACAGACGTCTTTGCAGACGCCAAACATCAGCTCACTTTGAAGCGCAGCGACGTCGTCCACGTCATCGAGTTTGAACCGTATTGGGAAGGTTACACCGTCAGTATAGCCGAGGACTTGTTCACCAAACTCCCAATATAGATTGGGTCTCGGATACATAATCTGCACGTCTGTTATATTGTGCGCTTGGCGCATGACGAGAATTGGTGGAATACCTGCACCCTGCGGGGAGCGCCAATAGGTCTTCCAACCCTCCTCAAGCTCTATCTTGATAGCCCCATAATGATATCCATCTGTATCGCGCCAGCCATTCAAGAAGGATATGTCGCTCACCCCCGCATAAACTGCGTTCGGAGTTGCCATCATGGCAAGAGAAACGGTCAGGGCGGCGTGTTTTTGCATAAATTGCCATCTATCCTGCGCTTGCATTGGGCGAAAGTCACGTTTCAGTGCGCAGCTGCGTGATGCGATCTTGTAAGTCAGCCCTTCCAACACCACTGTCCTAAGAATGGAGATACAAGACACTCTCGAAGGCAAGTTTTTGATCGCGATGCCTGGGATGACCGACCCACGCTTTACAGAGACGCTTGTCTATATGTGTGCCCACTCGGACGGTGGGGCTATGGGGCTTATCGTGAATAAGCCGATTCCAAAGATCGATTTCTCGGAATTGGTCGAGCAACTCGGTGTGAAAACCGAAGACAAGAAGGTTGATGCGCCCGTCTTTTATGGAGGGCCGGTTGAGCACGCCCGCGGTTTTGTGCTGCACTCTCGGGATTACTTGGTTGGCCAAGCGACGTTACCTGTTTCCGACAGTATCGCGCTCACGGGCACTCTCGAAATTTTGGAAGACATTGCGACCGGTCACGGCCCGGATCGACACCTGCTTGCTCTTGGATATGCGGGCTGGGCGCCCAACCAACTCGAAGCGGAAATTCGATCAAATGGTTGGCTCGTGTTGGATGGAACAGACGATCTTGTCTTTTCCGACAGTCCGGATGCGGCCTGGGGACAAGCGTTCGATGCGTTGGGTATTGATCGCCGTCTTCTGTCGGGCGAAGCGGGTTTCGCGTGATCACACGGGCCGTGCCGCGCGGCGCAGGCGGTCGTTGATCGCGAGGCCCAAGCCGTGGTCCGGAATTGGAGCAACAGCGATCCGCGCGATGCCCGTATCTTCGGCCATCGCGTCAAGTTCATGAAGGGCGTCAAAAAGGCGGGATGCGGCCTCTATCAAGTTCCCCGAGCCGGACAATGTGTGTGGACCGTGATCGACTTCGCCAAAACCTAGGAATAATTCATCTTCGTCGGGCTCCTGCGCGTTTAATCGCAGCTCTGTTTGCGGCGCATAATGCGACAAGAGTTGGCCCGGCGAGGTTGGTGTATTTGATGTGTCACTGTCTGCGACCGTGATCTCGGTGCCCAGTACCCGTTCAATTTCATGGATCGGCAAACCGCCAACCCGAAGACAGAGGATGTTACCATCATGTTCTGTTACTATTGTGGACTCGAGACCAACGCGACATGGGCCACCATCCAAGACGGCATCAATGCGACCGTCGAGACCGTCCACTACGTGTTCTGCGCGTGTCGGGCTCAGACGACCTGAAATGTTCGCCGACGGGGCCGCCAATGGTATGTCAACCTCGCGCAGAAGAGCTTGCGCGAGTGGTTGCGCGGGCACCCTTAGGGCGATTGTGTTAAGTCCGGCCGTCACCAACGAGGATATCTGCTGCGATCGCAATGGCACGACGAGGCTCAGTGGCCCGGGCCAGAAGGCCTCCGCAATGCGTGCCATTCGATCAGAGAAACTGCCAAGGTCCCGGGCTGCGGACAGGGTTGGAATATGCACGATAAGCGGATTGAAACTCGGCCGACCTTTCGCGGCATATATCTTTGCCACAGCCGTGCCGTCATAGGCAGATGCGCCGAGCCCGTAGACTGTTTCGGTTGGAAAGGCGATCAGTTCGCCAGTCTGCAACATCTTTGCGGCGCGCGAAACTTGATCTGATGAGAGAATTTCCATCGGGTCCCGCTAGGAAATCTGCGCCCCTGCTGCAAGGTTGTCGTTGCAACTCTCTGCTAAAATCGCTTTGCAGGCGATATGGCTCAGATTACCACACCGTTTGAAACTCCTCCTGATTTTGGCAGCGCTATCGAAATAGCGGATGGCATTATCTGGATTCGTCTTCCGCTTCCGATGGCGCTTGATCACGTGAATATTTACGCGATCGACGACGGTGACGGATGGTGCATTGTCGACACGGGATACAACACGTCGAAGACGATTGAGATGTGGGAGAACCTTCTGAGCGGGCCGTTATCGGGTAAGCCGGTCACAAAGGTTCTCTTAACGCACCATCATCCTGATCATATCGGTTTGGCCGGATGGTTCATGTCGCGTGGTGCCAAACTCCTGACATCTCGGACCGCATATCTTCTTGGGCGGATGTTGACTTTGGACGTCCAATCCGAATGGCCGAAGGAAACGATCGACTTCTACCGAGCTTCTGGAATGCCTCAGTCCATGATCGAGGCACGCCTTAAGGAACGGCCCTATAATTTTGCAGATGTCGTACACCCCATCCCGCTTGGATTTGATCGATTGGTAGAGGGGACTACAATCCGCCTCGGTGGTCGCGATTGGATCGTTCGAATGGGCAACGGCCATGCCCCGGAACATGTCACGCTTTGGGCCACTGACAACAGTATCGTGATTGCGGGGGATCAGGTAATTCTGGGTATTTCACCCAATATCGGCGTCTACCCAACCGAACCGGATTCGGACCCGTTGGCGGAGTGGTTGAAGGCATGCGTTGATTTCCTACCACATGCCGATCCGACCCAGTTGGTCTTGTCTGGTCACAAACTTCCGTTTCGTGGCCTCGGCCAACGTTTGGAACAGCTGATTGAACACCACCACCAAGCGCTTGAAAGGTTGTCAGATTTCATTTCGGAGCCGCGCGCGGCGGTGGAGGCTTTTGATGTGTTGTTTGGCCGGACACTCAAGCCCGTTGAGTTCGGTTTTGCTTTAGTGGAGTCTGTTGCGCATATGAACCACCTATGGATGTCTGGTATCGCATCTCGACAGCTCGATGCTGATAGTGTCTTTAGGTTTCAGAAGCTCTGAAGAGGATCGCCAATGCCTGATCGTTCATCGCGAAACGCAGCTGATGCGATGGAAAACGCTGTATTACCGGAAGCGTATTCGATCCGGGTGCCACGGGACAAAGCCGCCTCTGCTCAGGAGGAAGGGCGTGCGGAGCGTCATAAAGATCTGTCCCAAAAAAGCGCCGCCGAATGGGCCTACGACCGCGTCGCGCTTTACATACAGAACTTTGAGAAGACGCTAAACGCCGATCAAGAAGTTGGAATGGGATTTGCAGGTTCTGATGCCGGAATGCTGCGCATAGAGGGTATGGGCTACTTCGCACCTGATATGATTACATTCTACGGGCGAGATCCGATGGGCAAGCAGATGCAACTGATACAGCATGTCAGCCAACTTAATGTTATGCTTGTTGCGGAGCCGCGTCCGGTAACGGAAGATGAACCGAACAGAATTGGGTTTCAACTCCGTGGCGAAGTTGATCCTGACGCTGGTTGATATTCAAAAAATTGGTCCATATAGCATTATGCGCAGGGTGTAGGAGAGAACACAGTGGCAAAGCATAAACACGGGACGATGAAGATCATATCGCAGGAACGGACCTTTGACGGGTTTGTAAAGGCGCTCATATGGGGCGTTGCTATCTGTGTTGGTGTCCTTATTTTCCTAGCACTTTTTGCGGCATAAGCTGTGCGCGTTTCGTTTGGGGTCCTGCTGATTGCGGTCTTTCTTACGGGATGTATCTATGGAACAGAAAACATCCAAGACAGCGCCGAAGTTGTAAGGGCTGCGTCCTATCGTGAACCGGGCCCGGCGACCATCACGCTCTTTACGTCGATCGATGAAGTTACGAACCGTGGTGAACATACGGCTTTATTGATCAATGGTCCGGAGCGCGTTCTCTATGATCCTGCCGGAAGGTTTCGCCATATCAATGCTCCAGAACAGGCCGATGTCCTATTCGGTATAACCGATGACGTACTTGGTGCCTATTATGCCCACCAAGCTCCGCCGGATCACTTTTTACGGGCACAGACAATTGTCGTATCTCAAGAGATTGCTCGAATTGCCTACGAGGCTGCTCGTATGCAGGGGCGATCCGGTGATGGGTTTTGCACGGTCCATACCAGCGCTATCTTGTCCAAGATTCCGGGCTTCGATGTCGGCAGCGCCATATTCCCTAAGGCGCTCTCCGGGCGCTTTGCCGAATTAGATGGTGTTATCACGCGGGATATCCGAATTGGGGATCCAGTTAGCCCATAAAGCAAATCCCCGGCCAATGACCGGGGACACTTAATTCCGTTATGCGAGAATTTTAGTAGCCTTCGCGCTGGGCCTTTTTGCGTGCGAGCTTTCGCGCGCGGCGGATCGCTTCGGCTTTTTCTCGTGCTTTCTTGATAGAGGGCTTTTCATAATGCTGACGGAGTTTCATTTCCCGAAAGACGCCCTCGCGCTGAAGTTTTTTCTTCAGAGCACGCATTGCCTGTTCGACGTTGTTGTCGCGAACCTGTACCTGCATGTGGTGTCACCACCTTCCTAAGTTAGAGTTGCAATAAAGCAGGAAGTGGCCGTTTAACCAACACTGCCTTATATGTCCAGTAAAGGAGATGAAAATGCCCGATTCTTCTCATGCAAGATCCTTGGCACATGCGAAGGACGAAATTCTTAAAGCTGCGATTCCACATGTTCTTTTCGATGGGTGGGTCGACAGTGTGATCACGCTGGCTGTTAACGAGACCGGTATTGACGAGAATTTGGTGCTGGAGGCTTTTCCGCGCGGTGCGATAGACCTGGCGCTATTTTATCACGCAAGTGGAGATTGCGCGATGGTCAAGGCGTTGGCGGCGGCTGATCTCGACACTCTGCGGTTCTCCGAAAAAGTCGCTTATGCTGTACAGGCGCGACTTGAGATTGCCGACAAAGAGGCCGTCCGTCGTGGATTAACGCTCTTCGCTTTGCCCCAGAATGCGACAGACGGTGTGTCTGCACTTTGGTCAACGGTCGACACGATTTGGACGGCTTTGGGCGATACTGATGATGATGTGAATTGGTATACCAAACGCGCCACTCTCAGCGGTGTTTACAGCGCGACTGTGCTCTATTGGCTTGGAGACGAGAGTGAAAGCAATGTTGACACTTGGGCGTTTCTCAATCGGCGGATTGAAAATGTGATGCAGTTTGAAAAGGTGAAGTCTGCGTTCAAAAAATCTCCGTTGGGCCCCATATTTGACGGTGCAACGCAATGGATCAAGGCACCAAACCCTGACCATAAGTCGATGTATCCAGGATATACTGGTGGGGACCATAGCGATCACTAATGGCTCTTTTCTTTTCGTTTGGACCGGATTAAGACACGCGTCGTTCCCTTGAAAATGGTGTACAGCTCCCTTCCGGGCTCTCCGATTTCTCGGATAATGACAGGTATATGGCGAGGATTGAAATGGCACTTCCGATAATGGCGAAAGCCACAGCAGTTTGGTTGGTGGACAATACGACCCTAACCTTCAAACAAATTGCAGATTTTTGTGGTTTGCATGAGTTGGAGGTAAGCGGCATCGCTGATGGTGAGGTTGCAATCGGTGTTAAGGGTTTTGATCCGGTTGCGAACAATCAGCTTACCGCCGAAGAGATAAAAGCCGGAGAGGACGATCCAGCGCATAAGCTCGTGCTCAAGCATAACCCTGCTGCCGACGGGGAACAGCAACGCCGGGGTCCGCGATATACGCCACTCTCGAAACGCCAAGATCGCCCCGCCGGCATCCTCTGGCTTGTCAAATTTCACCCGGAACTCACCGATGCACAGATTTCAAAACTCATCGGCACGACCAAGCCAACAATTCAATCGCTTCGGGATCGCACACATTGGAACATTGCGAACATCCAACCGGTCGATCCAGTTGCACTCGGCTTGTGTAAACAGGTCGAGTTGGATGCTGCTGTGCAAAAGGCTGCCAAGAAGGCCGAAAAAGAAGGCAAACTAATGAGCGAGGATGACCGCTCCAAGCTCGTATCAACAGAACAATCTTTGGCTGCCGATCCAGAGCCGAAAATACCGGCGGCGATTTCGGGGCTCGAGAATTTCTCCCTTGCGGACGAAGACGACAGTAAGGACGATGCGTTTGCCGAAGCTGAGGCTCTGTTTAAGGCATCTGACAGCTGATCAGTGAAAGGCCGTCGCCGCGGGATCGATCAGTGTGCGGCCGCCGTCGATCGTGACGATTTGACCGGTGATAAACCGTGATGCCGTGGAGGCCAAAAATTGCGCAGCTTCGGCGACGGCGTCCGCCTCGGCGATGTAACCCATTGGGGTGACATCGGCGACGAGATTTCTCAGGTCGGTATCATCACTCAATACGGACTGGAGGGATGCAGACATCACAGAGCCGATTGATATTGCATTTACCCGTACCCGCCGCGGCGCGAGTGCGACAGCCAACGATCTTGTCAACTGGTTCAGAGCCGCGCAACTCACAGAGTAAGCCAGCAGATCCGGATGCGCGCGTTCGGATGCGATTGATGTCAGATTGATGATGCTTCCTACGTCACCTGCGAAGTCATCATCCTCTATCGCTTGTTGCTCAAAGCGCTTTGCGATGAGCTGTGTTAGCCGAAAATTCGAGAGTACGTTCTGCTTCCACATCGCGTCAAAGTTATCAGCTTTTGGGTTAAGTGCGTCGCTTTCCAACACTTGACGCGATGCATTGACCAAAACGTCGACCCGATCAAAATTATCCAACGTAGCGGACAACAAGTTGGCCAAGGTCAACTTCTCGCGTAAGTCCCCTGAAAAGCGCTGAACCTCCGCACCGGCGTCGCGCATCGCGCCCTCTTCAAGCTTCAGTTTATCTTCGTCCATATCGGCCAAGACCACGCGGGCACCGACATCGGCAAACTGCCGTGCAATGGCCAGACCAATTCCATTTGCGGCACCGGTAATAATCGCGGTCTTGCCCTCAATCGAAAAGCTCATGCGCCCTCGCAATGCTGATATAGCATCTGTCTTCCTATCGGAGTTTTAGGCCCATGGCCACTCATTTGCCGCGGGGCCGCGTGGCATGGATAATTTTGTATTTCGCATTCGATTGAATTTCCGACCAGTCTGCGAAGCACTCATTCAAAACCGTTTCGTAAGGCAAGTGGCGATTGGCGACCATAAAGAGAGAGCCGGACCGTTCCAGACTGCGTTGCGCGGCACGAATGAAACCATGCCCAAGAGCAACCTTTGCTGTCCGGTCGGTGTGAAATGGCGGGTTCATAATGATCGTGTCGAAGCGCCCAAGATCTTCGCGTGTGACGTCGGACCAGTGAAACGTTGCGCGTTGATCGGTCACGTTCAACCGCGCGCAAGTCAGTGCTTTCGCCTCGGCTTCGAAGAGATGCATTTCGGTGATTGAGGGTCCCCTCTCCAGGAGCGTCCGACTGAGAAAGCCCCAGCCCGCGCCAAGATCTGCGATCCGACCGGTCAGATCATTTGGTATAGTGTCGAGAAAATAGACGGAGCCCTCGTCAGGGCCCCTTTCAGAGAAAATTCCGGCCTGGGTATAGGAGCCTGGGGTGACCTCTTTGATGTCCGCTTCCATCTTCCAATTAGCGACAGATGGAGGTTCTTCCTCCGGTTTTTGGACCCAAAACACCCTTCCATGTGCCTTTGAATGGTAACCAGAAACGGGCAATCTTGCGCCGACAGTCTTGTAGATGGAGTCAATTCCGTCTGTTTTTGCGCCATCGACGATACACCATCCACCCGGTCGTAAAGCCGTCCATGCCTCGGCGATCATGCCGAGCGTTTCTGTTTTTGACCGTGTCACTTGTACGATCGCGAGAGTTAATCGCTCTGGTGGGCGCGTGCTCAGAACAAGGCCCGATCTTTCCAGCTCAATCGCATGGGGTTTGAACGACTGTAACGCGGTTGCGCCCGACCATCTTTGCCATTCCAGCATCGGCTTTGCGCGCCAAATACACTGCGTGGTCCTGTCCTCGTCGACATTAACGGCGCCCGTGTCGAACGGGTGAAACAAGCGTACATCGGCAGACATAACGGCGGAAGCTACTCTTTTTCCATCGTGCATTGAAGCGGATGCTGGTGCTTTCGCGCATAGTCCATGACTTGCATGACCTTTGTTTCAGCGACTTCATGAGAAAACACACCGACGACTGCCACGCCTTTTTGATGCACCGTCATCATGAGATCATATGCTTGTTGGGGATTGATGCCGAAAAACCGCTCAAGCACATGAACGACAAACTCCATCGGGGTGTAATCATCGTTCAAAAGCAGCACTTTATACAACGGAGGCTTAGCGGTTTTCGGCCGTGTCTTAGCAATGACGCCTGTCTCGCCGTCCTCATCCCTTCTCTCTGCCATTGATATTTACTCGGTCCTGGTCATCTCTCAGAATAATGGCTCAAGCGGTTTATATAACTCGGTCTTCCGACGAAAAAAGATGAATCTGGTGGAACTGCGGACAGTATTTTAGTCTCTATATGTTGTATAAAGCCTTGGAAAACACGCTGAATGTTGATCAATTTTCAAAAGCGTTACTGCGGCAGCAAAAAAAACTTCCTTAAATCAGATAGATAGACTAACTGAATCATATAAACGCGGAAAAACCGCGTCACGAGGCAGATACGTAACAACGACGTCGGAGTAACCGATGCGACATTGGGCAGGTAAGGCGCTTTGCGCCGTCATATTATTTTGTTTGTCAGCACTGGCTGTGCAGGGAGCCCCCTATGCAGCAGTCGTGATTGACGCGCGCACCGGTGAGGTGCTGCATTCACGGAACGCCGACACACGGCTTCATCCCGCGTCTTTGACGAAAATGATGACATTGTATCTTGTCTTCGAAGCCGTCGAAGCTGGTCGGCTCGATCTTGATCAAATGGTCGAAATATCCGGTAAGGCGGCATCAGAACCTCCGTCCAAACTTGGTTTGCGGGCAGGACAGAAGATAAAACTCCGTTACCTCATTCGGGCGACGGCGGTGAAATCCGCAAACGACGCGGCAACCGCATTGGCGGAGCTTGTCGGCGGGAGCGAGGCGAACTTCACCCGAATGATGACAAGCCGAGCACAAGATATGGGGATGACGAAGACGACTTTCAAAAATGCCCATGGATTGACTGAGCCAGGACACCTGTCGACGGCGCGCGATATGACCATGCTCGGCCGTCGATTGTTTTATGATTTCCCAGACTACTACAACTTGTTCTCACGAAAGAGTACGGACGCCGGTGGAAAGCCGGTGCTCAACACCAACCGACGTTTGTTGGCCAGCTATAAAGGTGCCGATGGGATCAAAACGGGTTACACCCGTGCCGCCGGTTACAATTTGGTGGCTTCGGCTGAACGTGGTCAAAAAAGGATCATCGCGACCGTGTTCGGTGGCAACAGCTCAGCATCTCGAAACCAACGCGTTGCAGAGCTCCTGGATATGGGATTTTCCAGGGCGCCGACGCGGGTCGCAGTGAAGATCGATCCAATCCCAGCGATCGGATCTGGAACACGAACGGCGGGGCTTATCTTGAAAGCACCTCGGGCCATGGTGCGCAGCCCGATCCCACGTGCGCGTCCGCCCGAGGTGGTTGCGCTAGCTGCGGCACAGCAAAACCGGCGCAGCAAAATCGAGGCGCAAATCCTTGCATCGACGCAAGTGGCACAAATTGATGCCGCGCCGATTCCTGCGCTTGCTGCAAAGGCAGAACCGGTGACGCAAATTCAAGTCGCGACACAGGACATCTCTTTGACGCCAGAGGCATCAACAGAGGAGCAAATCTTACAGGTTGTGGCGCGGTCAGACAGCGGCGGAGAAGACGCATGGGGCATCGAGCTTGGTGACTTCAGTTCGCGAAGCGATGCCGAAAAATTACTCCTTCGGACAGCGCTTGTGGATATCAGCGCCTTGGACGGCGCTTTGCGGAAGGTAGAGCAAACCAGCATAGAGGGCCGCATCAAGTACAAAGCGAAGTTTATCAGTCTTTCAGAGGTCAATGCGACGCGCGCTTGTGAAAGGCTTCGGGCGCGGAACACCAGCTGCGAACCCGTGGCGCCGAGCGGAAGCGGCGCATAAAAAAGCCGGGCGACGTGCCCGGCTTCGGATGTTCAGAATGGTAGAGCGGATTAGAAGCCCAAACCTTCGTATTTCTTCTTGAATTTGGAGACGCGACCACCTTGATCCATCAGTTTCTGGTTGCCACCCGTCCACGCTGGATGCGCAGAAGGATCGATGTCCAGTGTCAGCGTGTCACCTTCAGACCCGTATGTGGAACGCGTCTGGTACGTCGATCCATCCGTCAATTTAACGGTGATCATGTGATAATCTGGATGCGTGTCTTTTTTCATGACTTAAGCTTCCTTTTCCGCGGCATCTGCCTTCGGTTTGTAGTTTGTGACCTCTGCGATCCGCGCGGACTTACCGCGACGTGAACGAAGGTAATAGAGTTTCGCACGACGCACCTTACCACGGCGCACAACTTCGATGTTGTCGATGTTTGTGGAGTGCAGCGGAAACACGCGTTCGACGCCTTCACCAAAAGAAATCTTCCGCACTGTGAAAGAGGCTGCGATACCCTCTCCGCCCTTGCGGGCGATGCAAACGCCTTCGAAATTCTGTACACGAGAGCGGGAGCCCTCGATGATTTTATAGCCCACGCGAATTGTATCGCCGGCTTTGAAGTCTGGTATGGATTTGCCGAGCGCGGCGACTTGTTCCGCCTCGATCTGTTCCAAGAGGTTCATTTCAACATTCCTTATGCTCACCGTTGTTCGGCGAAGTTTGCTGTCCCCTCAGAGCTCTCGGTCTTCATCCGGGTCCGCTTGATGCGCCCGCCAGAGATCAGGTCGACGTTCCTTTGTCAGCTCTTCAGACTGGGCCTGCCGCCATTCAGCGATTTTACCATGATGCCCAGAGAGAAGAACCTCTGGTATCTGATAACCCTGCCAGTCATTTGGCTTTGTATATTGGGGATGTTCCAGAAGGCCGTTCGAATGAGATTCGTCCAAAACCGACTCGGAATTTCCCAGAACCCCGCCTCTAAGACGGATTGTCGCGTCAATCAAGACCTGAGCTGCGATCTCGCCGCCCGTAAGTACATAATCTCCAATGGAAATTTCCTGAACTTGGTAATGGTCAAGAACCCGCTGATCGACCCCTTCAAAACGCCCACACAAGAGCGTCATGCCATCGGCCTGGGCAAAACGCTGCGCCATGGTCTGTGTCAGGGGTTTCCCCCGAGGGGAGAGGTAGATGACAGGCCAGCGCTTGGGGTCCATAGGCGTGCCGCGGCGCGCCTCTTCCAAGGCAGGGCCCACCACATCCGCCCGCAAAACCATGCCCGCCCCGCCGCCTGCGGGTGTGTCATCGACGTTTTTATGTTTCGTCAGCCCAAAGCGGCGCAGGTCGATGGTCTGATATGACCAAAGCCGATCCTTCAGCGCTTGCCCTGTCAGCGATAATCCCAAGGCGCCAGGGAAAGCCTCTGGGAAAAGCGTGATAACCTTAGCCATCCAGACGCCAGCAAGTTCTGGTGTCTCCGTCATCAATTCGCGCGGTTTCAGTGTTGGACGCACAGCGATACGACCGTGGGATTTGGGTTTGTCAGTCATTCCCAAACACCCCAATTGGCGGGTCGGCGATGATGCGCCCCGCCCTGAGGTCCACAGTGGGGACCGCCTCTTTTGTGAAGGGTAACAAAGCCGGTTGGCGTTTGCCCGGTGCCAGAACTTCTAGGATATCACCAGCGCCATGATCGAGGACAGCTTTCACTTTGCCAAGCGGCACTCCGCCTGTATCCAAAACCTCCAATCCAATCAGGTCCGAATGATAAAATTCGTCATCCGGCAGGTTGGGAAGTTTCTCTCTTGGCACATGCAACGACGTCCCCCGCAATGCATCCGCCTGATCTTTAAATCGCACGCCTTTGACCTTGGCCGCAAAACCATTCTTAACAGGCCGTGTGATTGAGATTTCGAACTCTTTTGAGCCGTCTTCGGAAAAGAGCGTGCCATAGGTTTCGATATCCTCGGGGACGGCGCAAAACGATTTTAATCGTACTTCGCCCCGTGTGCCGAAGGCGCCAGCGATGGCGCCCACGATGATCAAGTTCTCTGCGTTCATGTCAGAGCCTTATCCGATTAAAAGGCTTATTCGGATTTTTCTTCTTCAACTGCAGCTTCTTCCGCAGGTGCTTCTTCCGCAGGTGCTTCTTCGGCTGGGGCCTCTTCTTCAGCAGGTGCTGCTGCTGCTTCTGCTGCTTCACGCGCTTTTTCGGCCTTTTCTTCAGCGCGCTCTTGCGCCTTTTTGCCTGGTTCCGCTTTCTTCGGGTTCGCACGCTCTTTCTTTTCGAGAACGCCAGCTGCTTCCAACATGCGAGAGATACGGTCGGTTGGCTGTGCGCCTTCGCCCAACCAATACTTCACGCGGTCCATATCCATTTTCACGCGCTCTTCGCTGTCTTTTGGCAGCAACGGGTTATATGTGCCTAGTTTTTCGATGTAACGACCATCACGCGGCATGCGGCTGTCAGCGGCCACAATGCGATAGAAGGGGCGTTTTTTGGACCCGCCACGGGCGAGCCGGATTTTCATAGCCATGGGTTTCGTCTCCTAGATATTAGCTATTTTGATGTTTTTTATGGTGGTTGATGACTTCGCTGATGATGAAGTTCAGGAACTTCCTTGCGAATTCGGGGTCGAGATCGGCGTCGAGCGCCATCTTCTGCAGCCGCTCGACCTGACGGGATTCTCTGTCCGGATCAGAGGGCGGAAGATCGTGAGTGGCCTTTAGTTTCCCAACGGCCTGCGTATGTTTGAACCGTTCGGCCAAGGTATAAACAAGAACGGCATCCAGCCGGTCAATACTATCGCGGTGTTCCTTCAGAAGCTCTGCTGCGCGCTCTGCGTCTGTAGTCATGACAGCCCCTCAGGTTTTGTATGACGATACACAAGGTCTTCTGGGCCGACGCGCTGGGCGTCTGGATCCAGCACCGCTCCCAGCCGCGCGGCCAAACGGTATGACCGGACATTTTTGGGATCGATATAGGAGACCATTTCAGTCCAACCGAGCTCCCGCCATGCGTGATCGATCGTCGCTTGTGCGGCCTCGAACGCATAGCCTTTGCCCTCGTGGCCGTCGAACATGGACCAACCGATTTCGGTTTCAGGCCAATCGCCCGGATACCAAGGACCGACCATACCCAAAGCGGTATCGTCACCTTTCAACGTGACCGTAAACATACCCCATCCGCGGATGCCCCAATGACCAATTTCCGTCGCGAACATACGCCATGCCATCCCAAGGTCGGGTAGGTCTTTGCGGATGTATTGAGATCGCTCTGACATGGTGAACGCCCGAAACGGCTCCCAGTCTTGCGACTCTGGTTTGCGCAGGATCAAGCGTTCAGTTTCCAATCGTTCGATCGCCATTACGATAGCTCCTCTGGCGATGGGTGCCGGTAGACTGGCATTACGCCATATTCGGCGTGCTCATAATTCTTTTCAAACTTTGCGCCCATCCGCTCTGCCAGCACCTTGGAGCGGGCGTTTTCATCAGCGATCAAGCTGATTGCAGTGTCCCACCCGAGAACTTCATAGGCGTAGCGGCGCGCTTCCATTGCTGCCTCGAACGCAATACCTTTGCCTTCGACATTTTCAAAGACAGACCAGGCGATTTCGGGTTCTGGCCAATCTTCTGGAAAGAAGTTTCCAACAATGCCCATTGGTGCGTCTGTTGCGCGATCTGCGACCATCCAACGTCCATAACCGCGGAGCTCCCAATGCCCCAGGATTGCACAGAGTTGATCGAACGCTTGGGCACGTGTGAACGGGCCACCCAATATCCGTGCGCGTTCCGAGCCGCGAAATTCGGCATAGGCTTCGAAATCGGACCATTGCGGCGCGCGGAGAGTTAGCCGTTCCGTATAAAGAGTTGGGATATCGATCACTTCTTTTTCCCAAATCCAGAGAGGCCAGGGGGAAGTTGTAAGCCGCCACCGCCAAGACCTGGCAATCCACCTGGTGTGCCCGCGCCAAGTTGCTTAGCGGCCGCCTCCATTTGTTTGGCGTCTATATCGGGCATGCCCTTGGGAAGTTGCGGTGCGCCGCCACCTTTGCCCATCATCGCGCCCATCGCTTGTTTGAGCATCCCACCTTTGCCAAGCTTTTTCATCATATCGCCCATTTGGCGCTGTTGTTTCAAAAGTCGGTTCAGCTCTTGCACTTCTAAACCAGCGCCTGCCGCCACGCGCTTCTTGCGGCTTGCTTGCATGACGGCGGGGTTTGCGCGCTCTTGCTTTGTCATAGAATTGATGAGCGCGATTTGGCGGCGCAGCATCGTGTCGTCTAGGCCTGCACCTTCCATTTGCTTGGCCATTTTACCCATGCCTGGCATCATGCCCATGATGGATTGCATGCCGCCCATTTTCATCATTTGTTCAAGCTGTGCTTTTAGGTCGTTCATATTGAACTGACCTTTCTTGAGGCGACGCATCATCCGTTCGGCTTGCTCGGCCTCAAAAACTTCTTGGGCTTTTTCAACGAGGGCAACAATGTCACCCATGCCCAAGATGCGGCCCGCGATCCGGGAGGGATCAAACTCTTCGAGTGCGTCCATCTTTTCGCCGACACCTACGAATTTGATGGGGGTGCCTGTGACCGCTTTCATCGACAGGGCAGCACCGCCGCGCCCATCACCGTCCATTCGGGTCATCACAACGCCAGAGATGCCAACGCGGTTGTCAAATTCTTCGGCAACATCCACAGCCACCTGGCCGGTAAGGCCGTCGACCACCAAGAGCGTCTCGCGCGGTTTCACTGCTTCGCGCACTTGCTCGACCTCGGTCATCAAGGTGTCATCGATTTGCAACCGGCCCGCCGTATCGAGAAGGACGACGTCATACCCGCCAAGGGCTGCTTGCTGTTGCGCGCGCTTGGCGATTTGCAGCGGCTTTTGGCCCTTCACAATCGGAAGGGTGTCGACGCCCACTTGCTGTCCCAGAACCGCCAACTGATCCATCGCAGCCGGACGATAGACATCGAGCGAGGCCATCAGGACCTTCTTGCCGTTCTTTTCTTTGAGCCGCTTCGCAAGCTTCCCGGTTGTTGTTGTCTTACCGGACCCTTGGAGGCCAACCATCAAAATGGGTGCCGGTGGGCTATCGATCTTAAGCGTGCCTTCATTGCCATCTTCACCAGCTAAGAAATGGTGGAGCTCGTCATGAACGATTTTCACGACCTGTTGGCCGGGTGTGACCGACTTTGTGACAGCGGCACCTGTCGCCTTTTTCTGTACAGCGCGCACGAAATTCCGAGCAACCGGCAGTGATACATCGGCCTCAAGAAGGGCCGTGCGCACTTCGCGAAGGGCTGCAACAACATCCTCTTCGGTGAGAGAACCGCGTTTCGTGAGACCATCAAAGACGCCGGAGAGGCGTTCGGACAGATTTTCAAACATGTGAACGGCTCCTTTCCAACCGCTGGCGCTTATGTAAGTTCCGAAAACCCAAAGCACAAAGGCCCCCGTGGGCGCGACGCGCTGACGGGGGGCGATCCGGGCTAGGGCCTGCGGACCGGAAGCATCACAACTTCCGAGATTTAGCGCTGCGTCTAAGCTTCGATTGGAGCGGAGTCAATAAGGGCCGCGCTGAACGCGCGACGAGACCTTTTGCGGCCGCTGCGCGTCCGCGATGCCTCCGGCGGAGGTATTTAACAAAATGGAAAGACCTGAATGTTTTTAGTGTACATGCGGTACAGGCTGAGGAGCCGATGGCCGTAAAGTGGAAAGTCGCATCCCTTTTCTTTAGAATTGGGATGCGCACCCTTTTCACTTTTAAAAATACCTCGGGAGCGCGAGGGCAGAGCCCTCGCACCCGCCGCTGCGCGGGGGACGCGGTTGTCCGCGTAGCCCCACAACTAGGCAGCCAGCTTTTCGATTGCCTCAGAGGCGTTTTTCATGGCCTCGTCTTGATCTGCCATCAATCCGTCTGCGCCGATGATCGTCACGTCATGGATGCCAATAAAGCCGAGAACAAATTTCAAATAATTGGTCATGAAGTCCGCCTCAGAACCGATTTTCACACCACCCGATGCGACGGCAACGATCGCGCGCTTTCCTTCAAGCAAGCCGACAGGCCCGTTTTCAGTGTATTTGAAAGTGACGCCTGCTCGGCAGATCAGGTCGATCCAGAGTTTCAAAACACCAGGGACGCTGAAGTTATAGATCGGCGCACCAATAACGATTGTGTCTGCGGCTTTGACTTCGGAAATCAAAGTGTCGGACAGCTCCAAGGTCTCCTTTTGAGCGTCCGAGCGATCCTCGGCGGGTGTGAAGTTCGCACCCACCCAAGTTGCAGTCAGCGGGGTAAGTTCTGTGTCGAGATCTCTTCTGTTAAGCGACTTCACGCCATTTTCGGACCCCAGTTTGTCCACAATTCCATCGACGAGCTGGCGTGTCACTGATCCGTCAGTGCGGGCCGAGCTGTTTACTACGAGTATCGATTTGGCCATTGCCTTATCCTCTGTTTTGCGTTGCTGAAGATGTGGCTCGGCACTCCGCGATTGATAAGTGGGTCTCGTGTCAACGCAGTGTTCACGATCTGGCAACGTACTCTCGGCAAAACCGTGCCGAGGGGGCAATCGTTTGGTTGTTATCTGACAAATGGACGACTAAGGGCGCAGCAATGATACGTGTTCTGTGTGTACTGAGTATAGTTGCAATTTGGGTGTCACCAGTTTTTGCCCAAGGCTTTGGTGGGGGGCTCACCAAAGGCGTTGGGGCAGCTGATTTGCGCGTTGGTTTTGAAGACGCTCCGGATAAGCTGATTTACCGGATTAACACACGCACTCTCCCCGCGCCGATGCAGGTTCATTTTAATGTCACAGAGCGGTCCAACGGTTTCACCCTTAATGGCAACGGAATTTTCGAAGCCGACGAGGACATGAACGCGGTCTTGTTCCCGCTGTTGCAAAACCAAATGGGAGACCGTGTCCAGCTTCGCGAGGGTATCATCCACTTCAAGTTGATCAGCCGTTTAGACGAAAGCCGACGGGCCAAAGAGGTTGCGATGTTCGGAATATCGAAATGGTTTCAGCCCAATGACTGTTTTACCGTCTTGGGGGAGTGTATGAGCACACAAGAAAGTGCGCTTGGGCTTGGTCGCCGGGTGTTGGTGAACACATCTGAGGTGAACGGGGTTTGGCGCGCGCGCGCGACGGTGATCGGATCGGATGCTTTTGCGTATTCCGCGTCCTACACGGTGGACGCAGCGGGGTTCCTAATTGATGAGAACCGAACGGAAATGATTGACGGTGTGAAAGTGCGCACGACCGTTCGCCGACTTGTTCCGAAACCGGAACGTTAGCGGAGAGGTTCTAAGAGGTCAGGCACCAAGGTTTCTGCCAGATTTATGACGGCGTCGATGCGGGCAACCCGCCGCGCACCGGGCCGGTAGCTCAAAAAAACAGGTATTGGTCGTGATGTGTGCAACGGCAAACTTCGAACCAAAGTCCCACGGTCAATTGACGGCCTCACGAGAAATTCTGGAAGAAACGCATATCCCTGGGATGCTTCAGCAAGCTGCATCAAGGCGGAAAAGTCCCGCACTGCGGCTTTTCCTGTCACCTCAATTGTTGAAAGTTCGTCGCCTCGGAAAAGTTTCCAAGTCGCGTTTGTCCTGTCTTCCCTGAAAGAAAGACACGGCACGTTCACAAGATCATTTGGTTGATCGACAGGAAATGACCTTTGAACATCGAGGGATGATACAATCCAAAATCGGAAAGCGCCCATGGGCCGTGCGATTAAACGGTCGTCTTTTGCAGAAATTATTCGGAATGCCAGATCCGTGCTTGGGTCTTGCATATCCTCAAACGCATAACCGGTTCGCATCGCAACGCTCAGATCGGGATGCCGCCTTCTGATTTCAGGAAAGAGCCTTGCTGCGACGAAACTTCCAAACTCGGGTGTGGCGGCAATCGTGACTTTACCCTTAACGCCCGTTCTCTCTTCGCTTGCTATATCTGTAAGCAGGTCCACTTCTGCGAGAATGGACGCGATGCGTTGATCCAGTCTTTCGCCGATCGGCGTGAGCCGCACGGAGCGCGCGCCTCGCTCCAAAAGCTTCACATCAAAATGCTCTTCCAGTTGCACAATGTGGCGGCTGACACCTGATTTGGCCATGCCCTGATGTTCGGCCGCGGCATTGATGCCGCCAAGCCGAGCGACCGTGTGAAAGCTATTCAAAGCGGCAAGACTAATTGTTCTATTTTTTGGAACCATAGTTTCAAATTTATCCGACTGTTCAGAAAAATTTCAAGGCGTATTTCTGCCTCATCTCGAAGCAAACGGCTTCGATTACACAAAAGGAGAGTGAGAATGAATATTCTACTGACAGGCGCAAGCAGCGGTTTTGGCGCGCTGATGGCCGAAGATTTGATCAAAGCGGGCCACCAAGTTGTGGGCACAGTGCGTGACCCGGAGGGACGCAACGTGGATGCGGCGGCACGTTTGCAAGAGCTTGGCGTTCAAATCGTCGACATTGATGTCACCAATGATGGATCCGTGGAAGCGGGTGTCAAAGCGGCAGAGGCAAAGCTGGGCCATATTGATGTGCTCATTAACAATGCCGGTATCGGCGTCCATGGTCTGCAAGAGAACTTCTCGGCTGATGACTTCCAAAAAGTGTTCGACATCAATGTCTTTGGTGTGCAGCGGATGTCCCGGGCGGTTCTGCCGGCCATGCGCGCCCGTGGCGAGGGCTTGATCTTGAATATCTCAAGCCTGCTTGGCCGGGTGACGTTGCCATTTTATGGGCCCTATAACGCATCAAAATGGGCCGTCGAAGCGCTGAGCGAGAACTACCGCACGGAACTCAGCCAATTTGGCGTTGATGTCGCGATGATCGAGCCAGGCGGGTTTCCAACCAGCTTCTTTGGCAACCTTTTGCATCCGTCCAACCCAGACCGTGATGACAGCTATGGCGATATGGCGGCAGCGCCCAAAGCGGCCTTTGAAGGCTTTGCTGATTTCTTGGCGCAGAACCCGCAGCAAAGCCCACAGCTTGTGTCTGATGCGGTCGTCGCTGTGATCGGCATGACGCCTGGCACGCGTCCGTTCCGGACCGAAGTGGATAAGATCGGCATGGGCGATGCCATCGCTCCAATGAACGACATGCTGGGTCAGGTGACTGAGGGACTTTACACTAACCTCGGTATGGAAGCTATGTTGAAGCTAAACACTGGCTCGGCAAAAGCCGCTTAAACTACACTGGCTGGCCAGCGGAAATGTTGGCCAGCACATCGTAAGACTTTTTGGAGAACGATATGACCCATCCCGCGTTCACATCACATTCGGTCGCTGTCGTCACGGGCGGCGCATCCGGCATCGGACTTGCCTCAGCCACCAAATTCGCTGGCATGGGTATGACGGTTGTGGTTGTTGATCGCGATGCGGGCAAACTGGCCGAGGCAGAAGCGCAGGTGCGCGCCGCAGGGGCGGGCGATGTGATGATCTCGTCTGCCGATATTTCAAATCGGGACCAGTTGGTTGCGCTCGAAGCGGACGTGGCCGGGCGTTTCGGCGGCACGGACATCTTGATGAACAATGCTGGTATTGGGCGGCGCAGCGCCGCAGTGGGTGATGTCGCCCCCTGGGAAGAGACCTTATCGGTCAATCTGTGGGGCCCGATTCACGGGGTGCAGGTCTTCGCTCCGCGCATGATCGAGCGTGGGCGTCCCGGCCTGATCGTGAATACGGGGTCCAAACAGGGGATCACGACGCCGCCTGGAAACCCCGCCTACAATGTCTCCAAGTCTGGATTGAAAACTTTCACCGAGGCATTGGCGCATGAGTTTCGAAACACCGAAGGGGCGGCCCTAAGCGCACATTTATTGATCCCAGGTTTTGTCCATACGGCGATGATTGGCTTGGCCGAAAAGCACCCATCCGCTTGGACCGCAGAGCAAACAGCGCAGTTCTTCATCGAGTCAGTGAACAATGGCGACTTCTATATTCTTTGCCCTGACAACGATGTGCCGCGCTGGAAGGATGAAAAGCGCATCGCATGGGCCGCGGGTGATCTGATCGAAAACCGACCCGCGCTCAGCCGATGGCACCCAGAGTACGCCGAGGCCTTTGACGCATATATGGAGCAGTAACTTTTAAATCAAAAGCTAGTTGATTTTCATTTTGCAATCAATATAACTTGCGTTATGAAAGTTAAAAGCACAGCCGAAAAACGCTCAAACTGCCCCGTAAACGCCGTCGTCGAAATCCTTGGCGATCAGTGGAGCCTCTTGATCCTGCGCGACATGCTCTTGCAAGGGCGGGGTCGGTACTCAGAGTTTCATGGCGCAGATGAAGGGGTGGCGACGAACATCCTGTCGACGCGGCTCTCGCATTTGGCGGGCTATGGTTTGATCGACAAGCACCCCGATCCAAGCGATGGTCGCGCTGCGATCTACACGGCAACAGACCGCGCCATTGATCTTATTCCAATGCTCGTGGCCGCGATTGCGTGGTCAGACACCCATGATCCCGCTGCACGCAAATATGATGACCTTATGGCGGCCTACCGCGCCGATCCTCATGCCACCACTGCGCAGCTTGCAGATCGCGCGCGCCAATTTAGAAAGGAGCTTTTGTCATGAGCTTTGTCCCCACACTTATCTTTGCCATCGCCGGTGCGATCGCCCTGGTTTTCACAATTTTCTTTTGGTCGCGATCCCGGGCAACGTCGCTCTTCATCGCGCTTTGGTTCGCGGCGGCCTTAGGTCTCAATCACATCGGGTTCTTTCATGGCGAAGGTGTCTGGGAAGAGGGGGATCTGATGCGGATGCCACTCTTCAGTTTGGCGATGTTTACGCCGGTTGCGATTTACTTTTGGGCACGCGCGCGAGTGCCAGGCTTTGCGCAGATGATCGCAGAGGTTCCGGCGATGTTCTTATACGGAAGCCAAATCTATCGCATTGCGGGCGCGGTTTTCTTCTTGGCCTTTGCAGCGGGGCTGTCACCTGCCCCGGTTGCCTTGCCCGCAGCAGTTTTTGACAGTTTCATAGCGGTCACTGCGTTCCCCATGGCTTTTTTGATGACGCGCCGTCCGAACCAACGGGTCGGCTTGGCCTGGAACGCGATTGGCTTGACGGATTTCGCCTGGGCCTTCTCGGCCACTGCGGCCTCTCTTTTTGGGCTCTGGGCGATGACGCCTGCGCCCTCGGGGATTGGCGCGTCCCCATCTGCCCTCATTGCGCTCTTCCAAGTGCCTTTGGCGATCATTATCCATGTCGAGCTCTTGCGCCGCCTTTTTGCGGTGCACGGCGCCGCGATCCCAACGAACGCATAAAAAGGAGATATCGGTTATGCTCACTCGTATTTTTCTTTGGGTGAATGTCTTTGTCTTAGGGTCAATCGGGGGCGCTTATCTGATCGATCCGAACCTTCTTTTGGGCTTCTACGGTCTGTCCCTGGGCAGCGTTGGTTTGGACAATATGATGCGCGCAACCTATGGGGGGCTTTTCGTTGGCTTGGCTGTATTGTTGGTCTTTGCTGTGATGAGCACAGGTCGGCAGCGGGACGCTGTCATTCTTGTGAGCGTCGTAATGGGCGGCCTTGCCCTTGGTCGTTTGGCAAGTCTGTTGGGCGCAGGGATGCCACCCAGCAATCTCTTTGGGTTGCTGTTTTATGAAGCAATTGTGGCGGGCCTTGGTGCCGTGATGCTCTTTAAGACAGCGCGGTAAGGCTCAGGCTCCAGAGACCCAAGATAATCTAGAAAAACCGGTCTTGCTTCTTGTTATGTTATAACATAACGCTACGATCTCATCGAGTTGAAGAGAACGTCTGGAGCCCTCATGAACGTCCACGATACCCGCCTCCCCGTCACCGTTTTGTCTGGTTTTTTAGGCGCTGGAAAAACCACGCTTTTGAACAGGGTCCTTAACAATCGCGAAGGTCGCCGTGTGGCCGTGATTGTAAACGATATGTCCGAAGTGAATATCGATGCGGATCTTGTCCGCGCGGACACCGAGCTGAGCCGCACAGATGAGACTTTGGTCGAAATGTCGAACGGCTGTATTTGCTGTACACTTCGCGATGACCTATTGGACGAAGTGCGTCGCCTCGCGGGGGAAGGGCGTTTCGACTATTTACTGATCGAATCCACTGGAATTTCTGAACCTCTACCGGTCGCTGCAACCTTCGATTTCAGGGACGAAGAAGGTGAAAGCCTGTCTGACGTCGCGCGCCTTGATACGATGGTGACCGTGGTCGACGCGGCGAACCTGTTGGAAGACTACTCAAGCCATGATTTCTTGGCCGATCGGGGGGAAACGCTGGGGGAAGAAGACGACCGCACATTGGTCCATCTTCTAACCGATCAGATTGAGTTTGCCGATGTTGTGATCTTGAACAAAGTAACCGAGGCAGGGCCGCAACGCGTGGATGCCGCGCGCAAGATCATCCGTAGTCTTAATGCAGATGCAAAGATCATCGAAGCGGATTATTCAGAGGTCCGTGCCGAGACGATTTTGGATACCGGATTGTTCGATTTCGAAAAAGCGCATGAGCATCCGATGTGGGCGAAAGAGCTTTACGGTTTTGCCGATCACACGCCCGAAACCGAGGAATACGGTGTGGCGAGTTACGTCTATCGGGCACGCCAACCGTTCATCCCAGAAAAAATCATGAACCTGCTGAATGGGGAAATGCCGGGCGTTATTCGCGCGAAAGGTCATTTCTGGATTGCAACTCGGCCCGAATGGGTGGCCGAATTCTCCCTTGCTGGCGCTTTGTCCAGCGTGAAGCCCTTGGGCACTTGGTGGGCGTCCGTGCCAGAGGACAAGTGGCCAGATCACCCGAGTGCGAGGGCGTATATGCAAGAGCATTGGGTGGAACCATGGGGTGATCGCCGCCAAGAGATTGTGTTCATTGGTGCGGGGATTGATTGGCCCGATTTGAAGTCGCGTTTGGATGCCTGTCTGGTACCACAGGCCTTAGCGCCGGGACCAGATGCGCTACCGAATTTTGCAGATCCCTTTCCGAAATGGGCGCGGACTGCGGAATGAATTTACCTCTACGAGGACCCCAGAAAAACGCAGTTGCAGGAGTGCGATTGGTCGACACCCCTGATGACTTGTCAGTGTTGAATGAGAGGGACTGCGCGGCGGTAATTTGGCGCCGCAGACCTTTGCCAGAATTTCAAGAATGGATCGATGGGTTGTCACCGGACATGCTTCCAGAAATTAGAACGACATTGCCGGTAGATCGCGTTTTTGAAGCAATGGGTGATGTCGTTTCCGGTTGCGGGATGCCAGATTGTCGGGAACGGGACATGTTTGTTGGCGATGTCGCGGCACTGGCTGCTTTATTCGCAGATATCACAAAGTCTCAGTATCTTCGGGTCCGTTTGGACCCTGTCACGACAAATTCGTGCCGGAAGTTCCATGTGGATGCGATGCGCGCGCGTTTGATCTGCACGTATCGAGGTTCCGGAACCCAATATGGTACAGCGGTTAATGGTTCGGATCCGGAACACATTGCTGCGGTAACAACAGGCTCGCCTATGGTCATGCGTGGGACGTTATGGCCTGAGCTGCCGGCGTCTGATTTAAAGCATCGTTCACCGCCGATTGAAGGCACCGGCGAAACCCGCCTGCTGCTTGTAATCGATCCGGTTTCCGATTTGGCTGAAGACCCTGGATACCAGATGAATACCCGCCACTAGTGATTTGAGGAGGAGAAAATCATGAAAACGCGTGCCGCCATTGCTTGGGAGCCGAACCGCCCGTTAGAGATTGAAGAAATTGATATTGAAGGCCCAAAGGAAGGCGAGGTTCTTGTCCGCATCGTCACAACCAGCCTGTGTCACACAGACGTCTTTACCTTGTCAGGAGAAGATCCCGAAGGCTTATTCCCGTGTATTTTGGGACATGAAGGATGCGGTGTTGTCGAAGAAGTTGGTAAAGGTGTGACCTCGGTAAAACCGGGTGACCATGTGATACCGCTTTATGTGCCGGAGGATCCGAACTGTCGTTACATCCAGTCGGGAAAGACAAATCTTTGCCAGACTATCCGAGCGACCCAGGGTGCGGGCGTTATGCCAGATGGGACGTCGCGGTTCTCGTATAAGGGTAGGGAAATCAAACACTATATGGGCACAAGTACGTTCAGCGAGTACACCGTTTTGCCCGAGATATCTGTCGCTAAGATTTCCAAGGAGGCGCCATTGTCCAAAGCATCCGTGATGGGCTGTGCGGTACCAACGGGCATTGGAGCTGTGCGCAATACCGCGAAGGTTGAAGCGGGTGCGACAGTTTCTGTCTTTGGGCTTGGCGCTGTTGGCATGGCCGTGATCCAAGGTGCAGTGCTTAAGGGGGCGTCGCGGATCATCGGGATCGACATCAATGAAAACAAATTCCCATTGGCCAAAGCGCTTGGCGCGACCGAGTGCTTGAATCCCAAAAAGTTCGATGAACCGATTCAGAACGTTTTGGTTGAGATGACTGATGGTGGCCTGGACTATACGTTCGAGGCTGTCGGCAATGTTGAACTGATGCGATCGGCCTTAGAAGCGTGCCATAAAGGTTGGGGGGAATGTACCATCATCGGGGTTGCTGGCGCTGGTCAGGAAATAGCAACACGACCGTTCCAACTGGTTACCGGCCGCGTCTGGCGTGGAACGGCCTTTGGAGGTGTTCTTGGCCGCAGCCAATTGCCAGGCATGGTGGACGAATGGATGCGCGGCGACTTCAGCGTAGATCCCTATATCACGCATCATATGGTGCATGATCAAATTAATACTGCTTTCGATCTTCTTCATGAGGGAAAGTCGATCCGGTCTGTGATCCATTTTCAGCCAAATGAGACCATGATGGTGAACTCTTTGCCGGGTGAGATTGTTCCCCTTTGACCGGGAAATGGGTGTTTTTGTGGGCCAGACGGGCCGGACGCATTTTCACTATGAAAAGGTGATCCTAATTTGGCGGGGCTTAGGGTGATGAATGAAAGGTAATCTTTCCACAAGGCTACGGCGATCAAAAAGTTGCCGAAACCCAATGCGGGAGTATGATCAATTGCCGCCGGAGCTGCGGGCTTGGCTGTCGAATGCTGTGCTCCCGTGGCGGCCTAAATCGGTGCTGCGCACCTTCGAAAAGGCCCTCGCCAAAACAGGAAGCGAAGCCCGGGCATTGGCCGAGCTTGACCGGGTTGAGGCCAAACTCATCGCGAAAGACGCAGGAGGTTTTCGCGCAGCTACGTGACGGTAAACTGTCCCATCATTCCGCAATCTTCGTGTTCTAGGATGTGGCAATGATACATGTAGGGTGCGTTTTCGGGGGCTTCATAGTCGAAAGTTACAAGGATTTCCGACCAGCCTTCTTCGACATGCACCATGTCTTTCCACCCCTGTGCGTAAGCGGGTGGCGGTGTTCCGTTCTGTGTTAATATTTGAAACGAGCACCCGTGTACGTGAAACGGATGGAGTTGATCATCCACAGAGATGCGCCAAAGTTCGGTCGCACCAATTTCCACACGCTCATCTATTCTGTCCATTTTCATCGGTTGTCCGTTTATGCTCATCACGCCGCCATCCCCACAGAAATTACCCCAGGCAAAGGCGAGCGCTGCGAGCTCTTCCGTGCCCCCCATGTTCAACTCAAAACTGCGCGTGACGGTCGCCGAGTTCGGGTTAGGGATCGGTATATTGGCAAGGGTGTTTGGTATCGCACCGTCAAACCCCATTTCACCGCTTCGCGTCAGTGTAAGTGCGGTCGTGTCGGTCGTTCCAAGTAAACCGCTTATCACGCCGAAGAAGCCGCCTTCGTCGCCATTCATGTTGACCAGCACGCTGTTAGTTTCTGCCGTGCGGAGATCGACCAGGATTTCATAGCGTTCACCTGGGGACATCAAAATGCTTTCGGTCTGCACAGTGCTGGACAGGAAACCACCATCCGAGGCGATGACCGTGATCGGACCGGTTTCCATGGACAGTGACAAGAACCGCGCGTTGCAGGCGTTTAAAACGCGAAGGCGGGTTAACCCGGTTGGGACTGTTTGAGCGACCGGCGCAATGGCGCCGTTCACCGTCAGTGTGTCGCCTGTGAAGCCATCCTCAAAAACACCGGCGTTGACGAAATACTCCATCTCGCCTGCGCCATTGAACATTTTGTCTTGAAGCACGAGCGTGAAATCGTCGACGCCATAAGTATTGGGCAAATCCGCAGACAGGCTGGCGTCATCTTCAACATGCATAATACCTGCGAGGCCCTTATAGGTTTGCTGCGCGGTGGCGCCGTGCATGTGGGAATGGAACCAGTTCATCGATGCACGCTGAACAATGGGAACATCTGGGGACCATGTGCCGCCCGCTTCGATTTCCTGATGAGGTCCGCCATCTACATCGCCAGGGATATGAAGCCCGTGCCAATGGATTGTGGTCGTCTCGCCGATTCCATTTACCACATCGAAGGGAAGCGTTTGTCCCTGCTTCACACGCAAAGCGGGCCCCAAATAATCGGTGTTTATGCCGAACGTTGGGCTCGCCGTGCCGTTGCCAAAGTCGTGAGTAGATGGGTTTAGCGCCAATGTGATGCGATTGTCGATCCCACTGGTGAGGTCCATCAATGGTAAAACGGGAAGTTTGCGCGGACTCGCTTGCGCCCAACCCAAGGCGGCACCGGTTGAGATGACGCCCGCCGCGGATGTTTGAAGAAATGCACGTCTGTTCATTGATGCCCTCATTGGTTTTCAACTAAAGTTGATGAACCTAGCAAGACAAGTTTATCAACCTTGGTTGATAAATGAGAAGAGAAAGCATTTTTGTCAACCATGATTGATAAAAAGGATGACAAGTTTCTGGCGACCAACATTAAGGGTATGATGATGACGCTGTTGGCGCATTGGAATGCTCAGATGGATGAAGGTCGGGCTGCGACGGAGTTCGCCGCGATACGTGCCTCGGATATGCGTGTTTTTGGGCAACTGCGCGGTCGGACCCTGCGTTTGGCCGATGTTCACCGTGAACTTGGCTTCTCCCGGCAAGCCGCCCAGCAAGCCGTGGATCGTTTGGTGGCGGCTGGTGTGTTACAAGTTGACATGGAAGAAGGCAGCCGCCGAGATAAAGCCGTCTCTATCACCGAGAAGGGGCAAGAGCTGCGCGCGCTTGCCGCTCTGCAAATCCGCGATATTGAAGAGCAGTGCGCCGCATTGATCGGTGAGGACGGCAAAGAAGAACTTCGCAGTCTACTGATCGCGCTGAGCGCTGAGATCAAAAGTAAACCCAAATAGTTATTTTGGCATTCTGTTCCAGGCGTCTAAGGCCGCCACTTTATAGGCCTCAGCCAAGGTCGGGTAATTGAATGTATTCTCAACAAAGTAGTCCAATGTACCTCCAAGGTTGATCACCGCCTGACCGATGTGGATCAGTTCCGTCGCACCTTCGCCAACGATATGACATCCCAACAACTTCCGCGTCTTGAGCGAAAAGATCATCTTCAGCATACCCGAATTAAGGCCCATAATGTGACCACGAGAGGTTTCTCTGAAACGTGCTATTCCACATTCATATCCGATGTCTCGTTCGCGAATTTCTTCCTCGGTCATACCGACAGTCGACATTTCAGGTACGGAATAGATGCCATAGGGAAAGAACTCGGGTGGTTTGTGGGCTTCGCGGCCCAATGCGTGACACACGGCGATGCGGCCTTGTTCCATTGAGGTGGACGCAAGGCTCGGAAAGCCGATGATGTCACCGGCAGCATAAATATGCGGGATGCTGGTCTGAAAGGTTTCAGGATCAACTTTGATGCGGCCTCGATGATCGACATCCAAACCGCAGTTATTGAGGCCTAGTTTTGCGGTCGCGCCCATGCGGCCCGCAGCAAACAGGACAATGTCTGATCGGATCGTGCGCCCATCCTCCATATCGATCTGGCAACCGCCTTTGTCGTTTACGGTGATCTTCTCAACTTTGCGGCCGAAGCGTAGGACCATGCCGCGGTCGCGCAATTCATGCGTAAACTCTGCGATCAGCTCGCGATCAATGAAATCGAGCATGCTGTCGCGGGGTTCAACCAAGGTCACATGCACGTCTAAAGCACTGAAAATCGTGGCATATTCCACACCAATGACGCCTGCGCCGATCACGGTGATACTTTTGGGCAGCTTTTCCAGTTCCAGGATTTCGTCGCTGTCAAAGACCGATTTTCCGTCAAAAGGAATGGTGTCAGGGCGGAAGGGGACGGTGCCGACCGAGAGCAGGAACCGTTCTGCAGTGAAGGTGAAGTGCTCGCCTTCTTCGCCGTCCACTTCAACCGTATTGTTATCGACAAAATGGGCCGTGCCGCGCAGAGTTGTGACTTGGTTGCGGGCAAACTGATGTTCTAGAACGTCGACCTCATGGTCGAGTGTCATTTCCAGACGTGCGCGCAAGTCGTTCGCATTCAGATCCTGCTTCACGCGATAGGACCGTCCGTAAAAACCGCGTTCGCGCCAGCCTGAGAGGTTAAGCGCCGTTTCTCGTAAGGTCTTGGATGGGATCGTGCCCGTATGGACCGAGACGCCACCCACCTTTCTGCCTTTTTCGATGACCAGAACGCGCTCGCCAAATTTGGCGGCTTGAATCGCGGCACGACGGCCGGCAGGGCCACTGCCAATGACGATGAGGTCATAGCTGTCCATAAGGTGTTGGTCCTGTCTCTCTCTTCCATGATGAAAGGACCACAGTTTGCCCCACCGATCAATCATTCTGATGGGGCGCTGACCCATTTTGGGCGGTGGGTTAACCTTGGGTGAAACGCCGATTTGGATCCTGCCAGCATGTGTACAGTACAGCATGCGTCGGGACGGGTTTTGGGTAAGGGGGGTGGTTAACGCTCGAACAAAGTCGCAGGTTGGTGGCAGACGACGTTCGCCAAAGGTGGCAAGCGTTGCCATGCCGTTCAGGTGAATGGGCTGATTGTGACTGTGAGGCGGCGAAGTGATGCCGAGCTTATCGCCCACATTCGAGCGCCCGCCCGTCTCAGCGGGCGGGTCGTTTTGCTGCGCCCGCGACTGTTAACCGCCCACGGTCGGTCGCTCTAGTTTGGTCTGCTAAGCAATGTTGTTCTGAAAACGCAGCCCAGGCTACGTTGGGTGTGGCGCTGCAGGTCCTTCGGAACAGCTTTCCACCACCACATCGCGCATGGGGCGCGTTCGTGACTACGCCTTCGTGAGTCCTTCGGCCTCAAGGAAGGCTTCAAACGCATCTAGATCGATCCCTTCGATCTCGCCAAAGCCCTCAATCCATGTCATAGCCTCTCGCATTGCCTCGGGCCGCAGCTTGCACCATTTCACGCGGCCGCGTTTTTCTTGGCTTATCAAGCCTGCTTTACTGAGGATCGCCAGATGCTTCGATACTGCAGCCAGAGACATCTCAAACGGTTCGGCCACATCGGTGACCGCCATATCATCTTCGAGCAGCATGCCAAGGATCGTGCGGCGGGTGTCATCCGCGAGCGCTGCAAAGATTGTATCGAGATCGGGCATAGGGTTGGGATGATCCTCTGAAAACAAAAGGTCAACCATTTGGTTGAATATTGCATTTCGCTGCGGATCGCGCGGGCGCGCGCCTTGCGACGCCCGTTTATTTTAAAACCCTATGATTTTCAGGGGCTTAGGTGCGGCCGCTTTCGTTGACTCACCCTGCGCTTTTGATAGATCGCCCATGATCATGGGATCACCTGACCAAAGAGAGAGTGCGCATGGCTGAGGAACCGAATTCCGAGCGCCTCAAACGCCTCTCCGAGCGCTTGGCGGAGAAACGCCAGGATGACAAAGACGAGCAGGTCGGCGAAAGCCACGTGTCGTCAGCAGAGGTGGGGTGGCGCATGGTGACCGAGCTTGTGGTTGGCCTGTTGCTTGGCGCGGCGATCGGATACGGGTTAGATGTCCTTTTTGGAACACTTCCCTGGCTTTTGATCGTGTTTTGTATGTTGGGTTTTGCGGCGGGCATCAAAACGATGCTTCGGACGGCCGCGGAGATCCAGGAAAAGACTAATGCCGGGACCGGCGATGGGACGTAAGAAGGGGTAATAAGACGTGGCGGACGAAAAAGCATCTGGCGGTTTTAACATTCATCCAATGGACCAGTTTGTGGTGAAGCCTTTGTTTGGCGGGTCCGAAATCCATTGGTATACGCCGACAAATGTGACGCTGTGGCTGGCAATAACTGTGTTGGCCGTTGTCCTTTTGATGGTGGTGGGCACACGGGGGCGCGCGACGGTTCCGAACCGGTCGCAGTCGATCGCAGAGGTGTTTTACGGGTTTATTCACCAGATGGTCGAGGATGTGGCCGGGAAAGACGCGCTAAAATACTTCCCATATATCTTCACGCTTTTTATCTTCATCTTGCTTGCAAACTTCTTGGCGCTGATCCCGACGTCGTTCTCTACAACATCCCATATCGCGGTGACGGCCGTGCTGGCGCTTGCCGTGTTCTTCACGGTGACGATCATCGGATTTGTCAAAAACGGAGTTGGGTTCCTGAGCCTCTTCTGGGTCAGTTCAGCGCCCTTGCCGCTGCGTCCCGTTTTGGCGATCATCGAAGTGATTTCGTATTTTGTGCGCCCGGTCAGCCATTCCATTCGTTTGGCGGGCAACCTGATGGCGGGTCACGCCGTTCTTAAGGTGTTCGCGGGATTTGCCGGTGCCCTTGGCGTGGCGGCGGTTCTGCCGATCCTTGCCATTACAGCTGTCTACGGTCTGGAGGTCCTGGTGGCCGCGATCCAGGCATATGTCTTCACCATTCTGACCTGTGTGTATCTCAAAGATGCGCTGCATCCTCATCACTAGGGTCTGAACCAAGTTTAACGTCTATTCCAAAAGGAGAAACATCATGGAAGGCGATATCGCAGAAATGGGTAAATTCATCGGTGCAGGTCTGGCTTGTATCGGTATGGGCGGCGCCGGCATGGGTGTGGGTGCTGTTGCGGGGAACTACCTGTCCGGCGCTTTGCGCAACCCATCAGCGGCAGCAAGCCAAACAGCGACACTGTTCATCGGTATCGCGTTTGCGGAAGCTTTGGGGATCTTCTCGTTCCTCGTCGCGCTTCTGTTGATGTTCGCCGTTTAAGCGAGACGACCTTTTGGAACCGGGCGGGGTCGTTCCCGCCCACTAAGGCGAAACGCTAAAATTCCGCATCGGGTTACCGAACATCGATGATAATGTCCCAAAGCAAATCTCTTTGTGTTTCGCTTTTTGGACAATCCGGAGTCAAAAGCGAAACGCTATAGGTCATTAGCGGAACGGAGGGTGCTATGGCATCTGGAACAGAGGGCGCGACAGAACACGCCCAAGGCATGCCACAACTGGATTTTTCCACATTCCCGAACCAGGTATTCTGGCTCGTGTTGGCGATGCTGGCCATCTATTTTATTCTCAACCGCGTGGCCTTGCCACGTATTGCTGGCGTACTTGCCGATCGCCAGGGCACAATTCAGCGCGATTTAGACCAAGCTGAAGAAATGCGGATGAAAGCACAGGAGGCCGAAGCCGCCTATGAGAAGGCGCTCGCGGATGCGAAAGCGCAGGCCGCAGAGATCGTTGCAGAAGCTAAGGCAGAAATCGCGGGCGAAGTGGCCGATGCAACCGCAAAAGCGGATGCCGAAATTGCAGCGAAAGCATCCGAAGCGGAAAAGGCGATCGCCGAGATACGCGCCTCTGCGGCGAAGTCGATCGAAGATGTTGCGTCGCTCACGGCGAATGATGTGATTAAGGCGGTGCTTGGATCATCTGCCGATAGTAAGAAGATCGCGAACGCGGTAAAAGCGCAGATGAAAGGGTGAGATTGATGAGAAACTTATCTGCCATCTGCATATCATTTTCTCTTCTCGCAGAACCGGCTTTCGCTGCGGGCAAGGGCTTAAACCTCAACAACACAGATTTTGTGGTCGCAATTTCCTTCGCGATCTTTGTCGGTGTGCTTTGGTATTTTGGTGTTCATAAGATCATCGGGAACCTCCTTGATCAGCGCGCTGACGGGATCAAAGGGGAACTTGACGAGGCGCGGGCCCTTCGTGAAGAGGCTCAGACGATTCTTGGAACATTTGAGCGCAAGCAAAAAGACGTTCAGGCGCAAGCGGATGCTATCGTCGAACGGGCCAAGGACGATGCCAAGATCGCAGCAGCAAATGCAAAAGATGCGCTGAAGCGCGACATCCAGCGTCGTTTGCAGGCTGCAGAGGACCAAATCAAATCTGCGGAAGCATCAGCTGTCAAAGAAGTGCGCGATCAGGCGGCAACAATTGCTGTTGCCGCGGCGCGGGACGTGATCGCAAAGCAGCTGAGCGCGAAAGACGCTGGCGCTTTGATCGATACGGCCATCGACGATGTGGACACGCAGCTGAAGTAGACCGCTCTGATTGCTGGGAAGCACTTTGGAACGCCCGCTGAAATCGCGGGCGTTTTTGTTTGAATGCGCTTAGGTCGTGGGTGTGATAATTATTTCTACCCGCCGATTGGCCTGGCGTCCTTCGGCTGTTGCATTTGTTGCAATCGGAGATGTTTCACCCCGCCCGAAGGCGCGAATGCGCGACGGCGATACACCGTTTGAAATCAGTTGAGAGGCCACGGAGTCTGCGCGACGCTTGGATAGGTTCTGGTTATAGGATGATGTGCCCGTTGTATCGGTGTGACCGATGACATCAACGATTGTGTTTGGGTAGTCATTGATGCTGCGGGATAAATCCGCCAAGGCCGAGGTGATCGACGGACGGATGAACGTGCTGTCTACATCAAACGTAATGGCTTCGGGCAAGGTCACGATCAGCTCGGAACCTGTATTGACGATGCGTGCGCCGGTGCCGTTCAGCTGCTCACGCAACTCTTGCTCTTGTCGATCAAGCTGGTTTCCAATCAACCCGCCAACAGCGGCTCCAACAACGGCGCCTTTTACGACATCGTCTGTATCTTGCCCACGAAGGATTTGGACACCCGCGCCGACCGCAGCCCCGATCGCGGCACCCTTGCCTGTATTCTCTCCGGGTTCCGTGCATCCGCCAAGGACAAGGCCTGCGGTCGCAAGACCGACAAGGGAAAGTTTTACTGTGCTCATGCTGTGCCTCCATAGCTCTGCGCTTTCCCACTGGGGGCAAATCTGGATCAAAGTGCAGAGCTTTTGGTTCACGTGGTGTGTTTTGGCGATATGATGCCCATTATTCCGCGACGTTGGCATCAAATCGCGCAGCTTCTCGCGCCAGCATCGCGCGTTTTACCATTAGACCCCAGTGATAACCGCCAAGCTCGCCTGTCTTACGAAGCGCGCGATGGCACGGCACAAGCCAACTGATCGGGTTTCGTCCGACAGCAGTTCCAACGGCGCGGACGGCTTTCGGATTTCCGATCTTTGTCGCGATGTCCCCATATGTGGTGACCGAGCCGCTTGGGATCGCGAGCAGAGCCTCCCAAACCTTGATTTGAAACGGCGCTCCGATCAGGTGAAGTTTTGCCTTTCCATTGACGAGGTCGCCCGCAATCTCTGCCACTGCGACCCGGTCTTCGCTATAATTCGCATGTGGCCAGCGCGACCTCATATCATCGAGGGAAACTTCCCGCCCCATCTCTGAGGAAAAGGCCATTCCGCAAATGCCCCGATCGGTGACCATGACAAGCATCTCCCCATAGGGACTGTCTTGCCAGGCATATCGAATTGTAAGGCCGGCCCCTTTTTGCGCGTACTCGCCGGGGGTCATCGCCTCCCAGGTAAGGAAAAGGTCGTGCAGCCGTGAACTGGATGACAGCCCGACTTCTTCCGTTGTGTCGAAAACAGTCGCGTGATTGGCAAGCATATCTTTGGCGTGGTTTAGCGTCAGATATTGTTGGTACCGTTTTGGACTGACCCCAGCCCATTGGCTAAAGACGCGCTGAAAATGCGCGGGCGACAACCCAACTTTTTCCGCAATCTCTTCCAAGGTTGGATGTGATTTGCGCGTGTCACCAATAACTTCGATGGCGCGCGCGATGACGTCGTAATGATAAGGGTTTTGTTCCATGGAACTAGAGGTGCCGTAAAAGCGGAGCACAGACCACCCGGAACCTGCGCTATTTTTTGTAAGGCGCCATTCCTTGCCGGGCGAGTTCGTCTGCGCGTTCGTTCTCTGCGTGACCGGCATGACCTTTGATCCAACTCCAGGTCACGTCATGGCGTGATGCGGCGTCGTCGAGCGCGCGCCAAAGGTCATCATTCTTGACGGGTTTTTTTGAGGCTGTCTTCCATCCGTTTTGCTTCCACCCGCCGAGCCATTTGGTAATTCCATCTTTGACGTAGTTGCTGTCCGTCGTAAGTTCGAGCTTTGTTGGCCGACTGAGAGCGTTCAACGCTTCAATCGCAGCCGTCAATTCCATTCGGTTATTCGTCGTATCTGGGGCGCCGCCCGAAAGCTCTTTCTCTTTGACGACGGCCCCATGATCAATTGCTTGGATGATAACACCCCATCCACCGGGCCCGGGATTTCCGCTGCAGGCCCCGTCCGTGAAAATCTTAATCTCGGGCACGGCAAAGAATAACGGTAAAGGGATCAACTGTTCCAGCGAGCCCTTTGGTTTCGCCCTTGCGGCGGTGGAGAATATCAAACCGGGCATGTTGCAAGTGGGCGCTAAGATCTTGTTCGGAGTAGTAGCAATAAAATCGACCGATCCCGTCGCGATGCTCACCACTTCCAAGTTTCATACCAATGTGAAAGATCCCATCCGTTTTGAGCGCCCTGCGTACTGACGTAAGATGGCTCGGGAAATGCCTGCGTTCGGCATGCAGCAATGAGAAATTCGCCCAAACACCATCATAGGTGTTTTCTTCGGAAAGGTCGTCGAATGTCGCTTGACGCGCATCGATCTTGTAGCGCTCGCGGGCATGGGTGACCATCTCTCCAGAGGCGTCTGTTGCAACAACGTCAAAACCTGCAACCGCCATTTGATATGCGGAATTACCGGTGCCGCAACCGAGGTCGAGCACGCGACCGGATGGGGGGACGGCGTCCATAAATCGGCGAAGATCCTGATCTGGTCGATCGTCTCGGACAAGCTTTGCATAATCGCCGACTTGCGCATCATAAACGGCAACAGTTTCACGATCAGACATCTGTTGCCGTTCCCAAGAAGCACCCAATGACAACGATGGTTACCGGTATCCGGAATGAAAGCCACCACCGTGGTGACAGTCCCCGCGATTGGACATACCAATCCAATACGAGCGTCACCGCAAAACCGACTGCCATGAGATAGAAACTGGCGCGGAGCGTGGAGGGTTCTAGGTAAATCGCGAAGAGCAGAGTACCAAAGGCCCAAAGTGCAGGTAACACGGATAGGGCAAGCGGCCCCACCCCTGTTGGTCTTCCCTGTGCAGCTGCAAAGCCCCAAAGAACACCACCCATAAAAGACAGAATGATAGATCCATAGAAATAGACGATCCAACGGCCTTCATATGGTTCAATCGGTAATCCAAGTGTCACCCCATGGGAAATGACCGCCCCCACAACAAACGGGATAAGCCCCGCCACCGTCAGCGCAAGAGCTGGGAATGGGACGCGTGTCACGCGATCTCTCGCAACACGCGCGGAACTTTAAATTCGACCCGTTCCTGTGCCGTTTCAACGATATCCACCGTGACGTCATATCGTTCACGTGCGGCATCAATAACCTCGTTGATAAGCACTTCTGGCGCGGATGCGCCCGCCGTGATCCCCAGCGCCGTGATCCCATCTAGCGCGCGCCAATCTATATCGGATGCGCGCTGAACCAATTGTGCATATTCACATCCGGCCTTTCGGCCCACCTCAACAAGTCGTTTGGAATTTGATGAGTTCGGAGCGCCGACCACCAACAGGGCGTCAATGTTGCCGGAGATTGCTTTTACGGCCTCTTGTCGGTTTGTGGTTGCATAGCAAATATCTTCTTTGTGAGGCCCGACGATTTTGGGGAATGTTGCTTGGAGCGCCGCAACGATTTCCGCGGTATCATCGACACTCAGAGTGGTTTGCGTCACAAAGGCCAAGTTGTTGGCGTCGCGCGGAGCCAGGTTCGCAACATCTTCGACGGTTTCAACCAGAAGTACTTCACCTTCTGGGAGTTGGCCCATCGTGCCGATTGTCTCTGGATGGCCGGCGTGACCTATCATCACAATTTGCAGACCATTTGCGAAGTGACGCTCGGCCTCGATATGAACCTTACTGACCAAGGGGCAGGTGGCATCGACAAACAGCAGTTTTCGGGCTTCCGCCGCCGCTGGTACCGATTTTGGGACGCCATGCGCCGAAAAGATGACGGGTCTATCATTGGGGCACTCGTCAAGCTCTTCGACGAAGACTGCGCCCTTTTCCCTCAGGTCGTCGACGACATATTTATTGTGGACGATCTCATGCCGGACGAAGACGGGTGCGCCCCACTTTTCGAGTGCCATCTCGACGATTTTGATCGCACGGTCGACACCCGCGCAAAAGCCACGGGGTGCCGCAAGATATATTTTAAGCGTTCGATCCATGAAGCGTGTTGTACCTGCGATATCGCAGAATTCAACGCGCCTTATTTACTCAAGTTCGATCGGTTGTGCGCCATCATCATCTTTTGGAGGTCGGCCAATGACATCTCTGAGATCATCTAACTCAATGAAATTGTCGGCTTGGCGACGCAGTTCGTCAGAAATCATAGGTGGCTGTGACCGGATGGTAGAGACCACAGAAACGCGGACGCCTTGTCTTTGCAGGCTTTCGACCAGCGGGCGATAATCGCCATCCCCCGAAAACAGGACAATATGATCGACATGTGGCGCAATTTCCATCGCATTTACGGCCAGTTCGATATCCATATTTCCTTTGACTTTCCGCCGACCGGTCGAATCCGTATATTCCTTTGCGGGCTTCGTCACCATTGTGAACCCGTTGTAGTTGAGCCAATCGACGAGCGGTCTGATGGGGGAGTATTCGTCGTTTTCCAGCAAAGCTGTGTAATAAAAGGCGCGCAGGAGCTTTCCCCGGCGCATGAACTCAGTACGCAATAACTTATAATCAAGATCGAAGCTCAATGCCTTTGCTGCTGCATATAGATTCGAGCCGTCAATGAAGAGCGCGAGACGCTCGTCGCGGTAGAACATTCAATTACCTTTCCAAACAATTTGTCGGTATTTTTGCGTGTGACCGACAAAGCAAACGTTTGATCGCCTTTTTGAGACCTATGCGCAATAGATTTTGCAAGACTTTTGACGGACTCACTTGACTAAAATGGCCAATATCGGGTAACCGCGACCTTCATCTGTTCGAGGTAAACAAAATGGCACGTGTAACGGTCGAAGACTGTGTAGACAAAGTTCCAAACAGATTTGAGTTGGTAATGCTCGCTGCGCATCGCGCTCGGGAAATTTCTCTTGGGTCAGAAATAACGGTTCCACGTGACAATGACAAAAACCCTGTGGTGGCCCTTCGTGAAATTGCAGAAGAGACACTCACAGCGGATCAGCTTCGCGAAGCGGCAATTGAATCTAATCAAACTCAGATCGAGGTTGATGAGCCTGAGGACGACGATATGGCGCTTCTTATGGGCGGTAAGGCTGACGCCCCAGAAGAAGACGATATGAGCGAAGAAAACTTGCTCCGGGCGCTTATGGAAGCCCAGGAGATGAAGTGAACAAGCTCGCGCGTCGGGTAAACGACGCGCAGCAGAACGGCCCGACTGCAGACGGGCCGCTTGAGTACAGGTCCGATCTCATACCGGTCGACGAACTTATTACGCATGTTCAGACCTACAATCCGAAATCTGATGTGGAGCGCATTGCGTTAGCCTATAATTTCGCGAAAGAGAAACATGCTGATCAACGCCGCTATAGCGGTGAGCTTTATTTCACCCATCCCATCGAAGTGGCCTTGATATTGGCTGCCCAGCGTTTGGATGACGCCACTATTATCACGGCGTTGCTGCACGACACGTTGGAAGATACGCGCGCGACTTATAGCGAGATCAGAACGCTTTTTGGTGATGATGTTGCCACGCTCGTGGATGGGGTCACCAAGCTGACTAATCTGGAATTCTCGTCCACGGAATTGAAGCAGGCAGAGAATTTTCGAAAACTGGTTCTCGCAATGTCGAAGGACCTTCGTGTTGTCCTCGTGAAGTTGGGAGACCGCCTCCATAACATGCGGACGATTCAGCACATGCCGCGCGAGAAGCAGCTTATGAAAGCGCGTGAGACGATGGATATCTTCGCGCCGCTTGCTGGCCGTATGGGGATGCAGTGGATGCGCGAGGAACTGGAGGATCTGGCGTTTCAAATTATCAATCCAGAAGCGCGCACATCAATCATGCGGCGCTTCATTACGCTGCGAAAACAGACTGACGACGTAATCCCAAAGATCCGCCAGGATATTCAAGAGCTCTTATATGCCGCTCGGGTTCCCGCGCGGGTTTTTGGTCGAGAAAAGAAGCCATATTCGATCTGGCGTAAGATGAACGAGAAGAAGGAAAGTTTCTCTCGTCTATCAGATATCTATGGATTTCGAATTATCACCGAACATGAAGCCGATTGTTACACTGTGCTTGGCTTAGTCCATCGTCGTTGGACCGCTGTGCCCGGTAGGTTCAAGGATTATATCAGCCAACCTAAAAGCAATGGATATCGGTCCATTCATACGACCGTATCCGGCCGCGATGCGCGCCGGGTCGAGATTCAAATTCGCACCGCACAGATGCACGAGGTTGCCGAAGCCGGTGTGGCATCCCACTGGGCCTACAAAGATGGGGTGCGAGAAGAGAACCCATTTAGCTTCGATGCCCAGGCCTGGCTCAGCTCTTTGGCGGAGCAGTTTGCAAGCTCCGAAGACACTGAAAATTTGATCGAGCATATGAAACTGGAAATGTTTTCCGATCAGGTATTTTGCTTCACGCCAAAAGGGGAGGTTGTGAAGCTCCCGCGTGGGGCAACGCCGATCGATTTTGCATATGCGATACATTCCAAGATCGGTGCGTCTTGTGCGGGGGCAAAGGTCGATGGCACGCGCGTTCCCCTTTGGACGCGTTTGCGTAACGGTCAATCCGTAGAGATTATCCGTGCTGAGGGGCAGAGGCCGCAAAAGATCTGGTTGGAATCTGTGATTACCGGGCGGGCCAAAGCATCAATTAGAAAAGCGCTCAGGGAAGATAACAGGGAAAGTTATGTCCGCCTCGGACGGGAGCTTGCCCGTTTGGCGTTCCAGAATGTCGGAAAGCGCGCGACCGAGAAAGCCCTTGCGACAGCTGCCAAGAGTCTCGGACTTGCGAATGCAAACGATCTCCTTGCCCGCCTTGGATCTGCAGAGCTCACAGGCAGCGAAGTTGTATCGGCCATCTATCCTGACCTGCTCACAAAAACGGATAAGAAAGTTGGCGATGGCGGCGGTAAAATCGTTGGTCTGACGGCCGAACAAATTTCGCGGAATGCGAAATGCTGCCAACCGCTTCCTGGCGAGCGGATTGTGGGGATTGCAACCAAGGGGCATGGGGTGGTCGTTCACACGATTAACTGTCCAAATCTTGCCGAACTGGAAGACGAGACGGATCGTTGGATCGATTTGACCTGGTCCGAAGGGCAGTCTGAGCGCACGCACACTGTGACGACAGAAATAACGATCCTGAACGACGCAGGTGTCCTCGGTCGGATTTGCACCTTGATCGGCGAAACTGCGGCGAATATTTCCGATCTCGAATTTGCAGATCGACGACAGGATTTTTATCGTATCATTATGGACCTCGACGTGCAGGATATTGGCCATCTTCATCAGGTCCTGAAAGTACTTGAAGCAGAGGGCGATGTGGCCCAAGTGCGTCGGATAGGGCGCGACCCCCAAATAGTCGCGTCCTAAATGCCGGAAGGACACCCGTGTTCAAAAGACGCAATCCTAAACCGCTCTGGCGCAGTCTGTCGGATGCGGTATATCCAAGCATCGGTTGGCGCCGTTGGCTTGAGCTGATCCGGAAGCGGATTAAGCGTTTACCGGACACGCCACACAGGATCGCCATGGGCTTGGCCGTGGGCGTCGCGGTTACATTTACTCCTATGTACGGGCTACACTTTCTGACGGCAGCGATTGTTGCGGTCGTTTTGCGCGGCAACATAATTGCGGCTGTGATTGCAACCTTTGTCGGAAATCCGCTGACCTTTCCGATTATCGCAGTCTTCTGCTATTCGCTTGGCGCTTGGATCCTCGGCTATGACCTGGATGGGCCGGTCTGGCCGATCATCACGAACGGGTTTCGAGAGGCCTGGTCTGCACTTCGCGCCAATTTCTGGAGCCTGTTTGGTTTTGAATATGTTGGGTGGACGGGATTTGGCGTCTTTATGCGAGACGTGTTTGTACCCTACACGGTTGGCGGACTCCTTCCTGGTGGCCTGGCCGGAGTTGGCGTCTACTTTGGATCTCGCCCCTTGATCGGAGCGTATCAGAATCGACGGAAAGGTCGCATGGCGCAAAAGCTCATGGAATGGCGTGAACGCCTTAGGGACGCGCGGGAGCGGGCCTCTCAGGCAAATGAAAGTAACGAGCTTGGAAAGGGCGAGGAGCGCAATGTCGACGACTGATCTCAGGTTGGGAGTAAATATCGACCACGTTGCAACGGTTCGAAACGCCAGAGGCGGGGCCTATCCCGATCCGGTGCGCGCCGCCCTGTTGGCGGAAGCGGCTGGTGCCGATGGGATTACGGCCCATTTGCGTGAGGATCGACGCCACATTACGGATGTAGATATTGACAATCTGATGGAGGCTTTGACCCTTCCGTTGAACTTCGAAATGGCCGCAACCGAAGAGATGCAGGCAATTGCGCTCCGCCATAAGCCGCACGCCGTCTGTATTGTTCCGGAGAAGAGGGAAGAACGCACGACCGAAGGTGGATTGGAACTTGCGCGGCAAGAAAACCGAATTGCCGACTTTATCGCCCCGCTCAAAGAAGCGGGATGCCGTGTTTCGATATTTATCGCGGCTGAGAAGCGCCAGATTGAGTCCGCAGCCCGCATTGGGGCGCCCGTTATTGAACTTCACACCGGCGCATATTGTGATTTCCATTCGGAAGGCGCGTATGAATCCCGCGACGCTGAGCTTGCGCGCTTGGTCGAAATGGCTGAGTACGCACACACGCTTGGCTTAGAGGTTCATGCAGGTCATGGATTGACATATGATACTGTCGGCCCGGTCGCTGCTATTCCTGAATGTCGGGAATTGAACATTGGGCATTTTCTAATGGGAGAGGCCATGTTCGTTGGTTTGACGGAGGCGATTGGGCATATGCGAAAACTGATGGACAAGGCCCGACCATGACACGGATGTTGCCGAACATAGACATTGAGATCATCCGATACGTCAGGGTGGTGGGGATGAAAGATGCGATCTTTTCCCGTGTGAAGAGAGGGATAACGGGTGAGGGGCAATGTTGAAGAAGCTCGATAAAAATGCGCGTTTTGGATTGCTTTTCATGTTCGTTGCGATCTGCGCCCTGATCGTTGTCTTGGTGCTGCGCCTGGTATTGGGTTTTGTTGTGGGTGCTGGCGCTGTCAGCTTTGCCGTACCTCTCATCGCGGGCATGTTCGCCGGGAAGTGGCACGTCGAAGATGTAGGCGCACCAGATAGCAGCAAGCTTTTGTCGGAGTCTCTGCGTTTCGCGTTGATTGCGTTTCTTATTGTTTTGGCCATCACCCTAATGATGTTTCTGTCGCCGCAGCGCCCCGGCTCTTTGCAGTCAATCCCCATATATACTTGGGTTGGCGCCCCGATTGTTGCCATCGTCGTGATCGGTCTTGGTATCCGTCTTGGCTTCGGGATTGGCGTTCGCTCTGCCTTGAACAAGAGTTGATTGTGATTTTGGGTATCGGGACAGATTTGGCAAATATCGACCGGATTGCCGGAACGCTGGATCGGTTCGGAGATCGGTTCAAGAACCGGGTCTTCACAGAAATCGAGCAAGCAAAAGCGGAGCGGCGACGGGATACTGTCGGGACATATGCAAAGCGCTGGGCCGCAAAAGAGGCCTGTTCGAAGGCGCTCGGTACGGGGCTTAGGATGGGGATATCGTGGAAAGACATGGCCGTCCGGAATATGCGAACCGGACAACCGACCATGCATCTCAGTGGATGGGCAGCGGAACGTCTTGCTGAAATGACGCCGGACGACCACGATGCCGTCATTCATGTTTCTTTGACAGATGATCATCCTTGGGCACATGCGATGGTGGTAATCGAGGCACGGCCCCGCGGTTGACGCGGGACAACGGAGACCCATAAAGGCGTCGAAATCGAAAGGGACAGATTGTATGTCAGAGCAGGTCAAAGACGGCTTTTGGGAAACGTTCAAAACGATCTTCTGGGCGCTGGTTATCGCCGGGATTATCAGGACACTCTTTTTCCAGCCATTTTGGATACCGTCATCTTCCATGAAGCCAACCTTGCTGGTCGGCGACTTTTTGTTCGTGAACAAGATGGCCTATGGCTACACGCAACATTCTTGTCCGTTTTCAATGTGCAGCTTCATCAATGATCGCTGGCTGGCGCGTGAACCGAAGCGCGGCGATATCATCGTTTTTCGGAACGAGCGCGAAGGCGCGGACTTTATTAAGCGGCTGATCGGGTTGCCGGGTGACACGGTTCAGATGGTCGACGGCAAGGTGCTGGTGAACGGCGCAGAATTGTCCCAAACCCCGATTGGTGCATTTGTAGAGGTTGCGGAACCACAAGGCCCACAAGGCCGCTTTCCAAGATGTGCAAACAGTACAGGGTTTGGTGGCGTCTGCGAAAAGGCGCAGTTCGTAGAAACGCTTCCAAGCGGAAAAACCTACAACGTGCTCAATGTCGAAGATGGAAACCCGTTCGACGACACTGGTGTTTTTTCGATCCCCGCAGATCGTTACTTTTTCATAGGCGACAATCGGGACAATTCGGGCGACAGCCGCGCCCAGCTCGGCTCTGTGCCCGGAAGCGCACTCATTGGACGAGCGGATCGTGTAATGTTTTCGTCCAAAGGGGCACGCATTATTTTCTTCTGGACGTGGCGTGCCGACAGATTCTTCGTGGGTTTGAATTGAAGCTGTCCGGACAGCTTGTGGAGTTCTCGGCTCGGCTTGGCCATAAATTCGCCTCGCCGGACCTTCTTATTGAGGCCGTGACGCACCCATCCTTTGGGGGAACAGGGGCGAACAACCAGAGGTTGGAGTTCTTGGGCGACAGGGTGCTTGGCCTGGTTATGGCACGAGCCCTCTTCGACAGTTTGACAGAGGCTGATGAGGGGACATTGGCGCCCCAGTTCAATGCTCTTGTGCGCAAAGAAGCCTGCGCAAGGGTGGCGGAGGATCTGGACCTTGGCGCGTGCCTCAAGATGGGCCGATCCGAGATGCAGTCCGGTGGACGGCGTAAGGATGCAATCTTGGCTGATGCCATGGAGGCAATCCTGGCGGCGGTTTATCTTGATGCAGGTTTCGATACGGTGCGGGACATCATTTTGCGCCATTGGGATCCGCTTCTGAAGCAGGCCGAAACCGTTGATGCCCGAGATGCAAAAACACTGCTTCAGGAATGGGCGCAAGCGCGCATGATGCCCCCACCAGAATACAACGTTGTGTCTCAAACCGGGCCTGATCACGCCCCGGAATTCGAAATCGAAGCGATACTGCAAAACGGGGAGACGGCGAAAGCGCGGGCAGCCTCTAAACGACAGGCGCAGCAGTTGGCGGCGCGCGCATTGCTGGACAGACTGACATGACGCGCGCAGGTTTTGTTGCCCTGATCGGAGAGCCGAATGCCGGGAAATCAACGTTGATGAACCGTATGGTCGGCGCAAAAGTTTCGATCGTGACCCACAAAGTTCAAACGACGCGCGCGCGTATTCGCGGGATTGCCCAAGACGGTGATGCGCAGATTGTGTTTGTCGACACGCCTGGCCTATTCAAATCTCGGAGGGAGCTTGATCGGGCAATGGTTGCGGCAGCCTGGAGTGGTGCGGGAGACGCCGATATTGTTGTCCTTCTCGTCGAAGCGCATCGAGGTGTGACGGATGGCGTCCGTATGATTTTGGAAGGTCTGAAGGAACGAGCAGGATCAGATCAGTTGGTTCTCGCGATCAACAAGATTGATCGGGTTCCGTCCGAAGACCTGTTGGCGCTGACGGCGGATATGAATGCTTTGGCCAATTTCAAAGAAACGTTTATGATCTCGGCGGAAAAGGGACATGGCGTGACCGATTTGATGTCGTGGCTCGGCCAGGCTATGCCGGAAGGGCCCTGGCTTTATGACGAAGATCAGATCGCCGATATCCCGCTTCGTATGCTGGCCGCCGAAATTACGCGGGAAAAACTCATGCTGCGCCTGCATCAAGAATTGCCATATCAGCTGACTGTCGAAACGGAAGGTTGGGAAGAGCGCAAGGATGGCTCGGTGCGGATCGATCAAATGATCTACGTGGTACGAGATGGGCATAAAGGCATTGTGCTTGGACCGAAAGGCGAGACAATCAAAGTAATTTCGATTCAAGCCCGGACCGAAATCGCCGAGATGCTGGAGCGTAAGGTGCACCTATTTCTTCAAGTGAAGGTCAGGCCGGGATGGTTGACGGAGGCCGAACGCTACACGGAGATGGGGCTCGATTTCTCGGACACCAAGCAATGAGCGCTCGTTTGCGGTCCGACCTTTGGGTGGCGGCCTATCGCAAGCATCTTGAGATTCTGAACATCCCATGCATGGTTGTCGCGAAAGGCCAGGCGAGTTCCGGTGCTGTCATGGTTAAGCTCAACACGTTGGATGGAAAGGCGACTGCGCTTCAACGCAGTGTTCAACCGGACGGGACATCGGGTTGGATGGTTGTGTCTGAAGGCGACGAACGGGATGTTGATCACTCGATCTCGAAGCAACTGAACTTTGATCCTGATCTCTGGGTGCTCGAAGTGGAAGATAAAGCAGGTCGTCATTTATTGGATGATCCGGCTTTCATTTGATGGAGTGGCGTGACGAAGGCATCTTGCTGTCGGCAAAGCCGCATGGGGAAACATCCGCCATCGTGGATGTTCTTACGGCACATCATGGCCGACATGCTGGGATTGTGCGCGGCGGCGTGTCGCGCCGGCTCACCCCGGTTTTGCAACCGGGCAATCAGGTCAGCGTTGAATGGCGCGCCCGGTTGGAGGAGCATCTTGGGACCTTCACGGTCGATTTAGTCAAAAGCCGGTCGACCGTTTTGCAGGATCGTGGACGGCTTGCCGCCTTGGCATCGTTTTGTGCGGTATCCGCATACGCATTACCCGAACGGTTCAACCTTCCCCAGCTTTACGCCACCAGTCTCGAAATGGTGGATCATCTAGAGATGTCACCGGATTGGGGGGCATATTATGCGCTTTGGGAACTGGCGCTCTTGGATGAGCTCGGATTTGGGTTGGACTTGGCCGCATGTGCGGCGACTGGCGCCGAAGACGATCTGATCTATGTGTCGCCAAAATCTGGCCGCGCGGTCAGCGGAGGGGCGGGTGCCGAGTATGCGGATCGCATGCTTCCGTTACCTGGCTTTTTTAGAGGAGAGCCCTTTGCCGATATGTCCGATGTTGCCGCGGCCTTAACGACGACGGGGTTTTTCCTAACGAAACATCTTGCAGGTCAGGTCGTTGGTCGCCCCCTACCGGGTGCCCGCGATCGCATGGTGGTGGCGATTAGCCGTCTGATCGGAACGTGAGCGTTACGTCTGGACCCGTCATCAACAAAGTGGGTCCTGCGATCTCTGCTGTTTCCACCGCATCGAGCGCTGTGTAGTATTCCATTTCTAAGTTTGCATTTGGGCACAAGGCGCGCGTGCCCGCGATTTCCGCGAATTCGATCCAGGGCAAAGGCACGCTTTGAGTTGTGCGATACCGGTTGCAATCTGCCTGTCCGAAGACAGCACCGTCTTTCTCAAATTGGATTGTGAAGGTTGCGGTCACGGCCACCCCGTTCATCTCGGTCAGCGTCCATACGGTGTCCGGCGTCGTCACTCCCGCGATTGTTTCATCTTTCTGGCACCCAGCAAGAGTAAGCCCAAAAGCGATGAGGAGGCCTGCGTACCTCACGCCCCGATCCGTTGTTGCATCACTTCGTCGCCGACCGCGTCTTCGTATTGCGCGAAGTTTTCTTTGAACATGTCCACCAATTTGGCGGCTTGCGCATCGTAAGCGGTCGGGTCAGCCCATGTGCCCCGTGGATCAAGCAATGCATCGTCAATGCCATCAAGAGATGTTGGGACCTCGAAGCCAAAATTCGGGTCTTTTCGAAAACCCCCAGTGTTCAATGACCCGTTCAACGCGGCCGTCAACAAGGCACGCGTCGCCTTGATGGGCATGCGGGTGCCCGTGCCGTAAGCGCCACCTGTCCACCCAGTATTCACCAACCAGCAGGTCGCCCCGCTCTCGGCGATTTTCGTTTTCAGCAGGTTACCGTACGTCTCTGGCCTGCGCGGCATGAAAGGCGCGCCGAAACATGTCGAGAAGGTTGGTTGTGGCTCTGTCACGCCGCGTTCTGTACCAGCGACCTTAGACGTAAACCCGGATAGAAAATGGTACATTGCTTGTGCGGGCGTAAGACGCGCAATCGGGGGAAGCACGCCAAATGCATCGCATGTGAGCATAATGATGTTCTTTGGAATACCCGCGAGACCCGTTGGAGACGCGTTGGAAATTTGTTCGAGCGGGTAGGCGCATCGCATATTTGCCGTCAAGCTGTCATCTTCAAAGTCCAGCTCTTTGGTATGGGGGTCGTAGACCATATTCTCGATCACCGTCGCGAAATTCTCAGTCGTCGCAAAAATCTCCGGTTCAGCGTCGGGCGAGAGATTGATCGTTTTTGCGTAACAGCCGCCTTCGAAATTAAATGTGCCATCGTCGGCCCATCCATGCTCGTCATCGCCGATAAGGATGCGATCAGGATCTGCCGAAAGCGTCGTCTTTCCAGTACCTGAAAGGCCGAAAAAGATCGCAGTCTCTGACGTATCACCAACGCTATGGTTGGCTGAACAGTGCATGGGCATGATGCCCTTCTCCGGAAGGAGATAGTTCAAAACAGAAAACACCGATTTCTTGTTTTCGCCAGCATACTCAGTGCCGGCAATCAGGATCATTTTACGTTCAAATGAGATCGCAATCACAACGTCGGAGCGGCATCCATGGCGCGCGGGGTCCGAATTGAAACTCGGGCAGTTAATGACGGTGAAGTCTGCCGTGAATGTGTCGAGCTCCTCCACGTCGGGGCGGCGTAGCAGATGACGGATAAACAGATTGTGCCAAGCCAATTCCGACACAACGCGCACATTCAGTCTGTGATCGGTATGCGCTCCTCCAAAGAGATCTTGCACGTAGTAGGACTTCCCCTTCATGTGCGCCTTCATATCTTTGTAGAGCGTCTCAAATGCATCGGGCGCCATCGGAGGGTTGTTTTCCCACCAGATACTGTCTTTCACCGAAGGTTCATCAACGACGAATTTGTCTTGTGGTGAGCGCCCGGTGTATTCGCCGGTAGAGACCAAAAACGTTCCACCGCGGCCAATTTCGCCCTCTTCGTTTTTTACGGCCTCCGTCATCAGGGCGGCCTCTTGGAGGTTGTAATAAACGGCTCCCAATCCTTCGATGCCCATTGTGTTGAGTGTGAAAGATGGGTTTACGCGGCCGCTGATCATCTGCGCCTCCTCATTCGTGACGATATATGTCGGAAATCCTACCGAGTCCTTACGGGTGGCGGACGTATATCAGCTTGTCAGCGGTATTAAAGCGGTAGACCGCATATCGGCCAAATTTAACGATAACAGACGAGGTCGCGGTTTTTTTATAAATTGTTTAAACGCATCTTGCCCATTGATTCCTGTCTCGGCATCTTCCAAAAATCGACAAAAAGGTGACGAAATGGCCAAAATTGCTCTTGTAGATGATGATCGAAATATACTGACCTCTGTGTCCATCGCGCTCGAAGCGGAAGGCTATGACGTTGACCAATACCAGGACGGACTTCAGGCATGGAGTGTGTTCAATACAAATATGCCAGATTTGGCGGTTCTGGATATTAAAATGCCCCGGATGGACGGCATGGATCTTTTGGAGAAAATTCGCGGCGTGTCGTCGATTCCTGTGATTTTTCTGACATCCAAGGACGAAGAGTTGGACCAAGTCCTTGGTTTGCGCATGGGTGCCGACGACTACGTCACAAAACCGTTTTCGCAACGTCTTTTAACAGAACGAATAAAGGCGTTGCTGCGGCGAAACGAAGTGCTCAAGCAAGATGCCGATGGTGGTGGTGATCGTGAAGGTACCGCCCCAATGGTGCGCGGCGTTCTAGAAATGGATCCGTTGCGACATGCGGTTCTATGGCGGGGCAAACCCGTAAATCTGACGGTTACCGAGTTTCTTTTGTTGCAAGCGCTTGCGTTGCGCCCGGGTTTTGTCAAAAGCCGCGATCAACTAATGGATGTAGCCTATGATGATCAGGTCTATGTCGATGATCGCACCATAGACAGCCACATTAAAAGACTAAGAAAGAAAATGCGGGACGCGGATACGGAGTTCTCGTCTATAGAAACACTTTATGGCGTAGGTTACAGATTTGTCGAAGTATAATGGCCTCTCCGGACAAACCTGATCGCGACAATCAGCGTGAAGCGCGCATAAGTTGGGAAGAGCCCGAACGTCAATCGGCCTGGTCACTTCCCTTCTTTGATCGATTTCGTGGCAGTCGGATTGCGCGGCGGATCATTCTCTATAACGTGAGCTCGTTGGTCTTTCTCATGTTCGCGCTTGTCGCGCTGACCCAGACGGAATTCAGAGACCTTGAAGAGCGCAAATTGAAGCTCTCCACAGTTACAGGATTGGTCGCTTCCCACTTATTGGAAGCTTCTAACATTCAGGAAGACACGGGCTTTGAGCTCCATGTGTTTTCGGAAGACGAAGTCATTTCATTAGAGACGCAACCGGTCGTGCCCGAACCCAAGAGCCGTGTTTTGAACGCGATCAATTACTTAACAAGTTTTGGACGTGTCGGCGTTCGCGTTGATCCGAGAATGGAGCTTGATCGTGTCCTCGCATCGATCCCGGCGATGTCAGGTCCTTATCCAAAGACGGTGCTTGTGCCCTATGAAGGAAAGAAGACAACCGTCCTATTCGATCGCCGCGACATTGGCACCGGTCCTTATGCGGGTGCCACATTGGTGACTTCTACACAGCTAGGGCGCATAGATGCAGACGCTCAGGTTCGGCGCGCGGGCGTCATCAACGCGTTTCTAGCCGCCGTTGTCATTACCGTAAGCCTCTCAATCATTCTGGCGTATTCATTGGCGACGCCCATCCACGAACTTGCTGAAGCGGCAGAGGCAAGTCGACGCATAGGCGCCGGTCCGAAGGCGGTAGAACGGATTAAAATTCCCAACCTTTCGGGCAGGCCTGACGAGATTGGTCGTCTCAGCCTTGCGATGAGGGATATGACGAAAACCTTGTACGAACAGATCGAGCATAATCAGCGCTTTGCCGCAGATGTGACCCACGAAATCAAAAACCCTTTGGCGTCCATCAGTTCGGCGGTTCAGGGCCTTACCGCCGCTGGGGATGCCAACCGACGATCGAAGTTACAGGGCGTCTTGCTCGATGATGTGAACCGGATCGACCGGCTGATTACGGATATTTCACAGGCTTCAAAGCTGGATGCGGACCTCGTTCGTGCCGAGCGATACAGCTTCGATCTCGGGAAGTTGCTTGAGCAGATCATTGGGTTCCACCGGCTTGAGGCGGATGAGAGGGGGATTACCTTGACCTTCAAGGAGCCCGACCCAAAGCTGTTCTACATTGGTGTGGAACAGCGCCTTGCACAGGTCTTTTCTAATCTCATATCGAACGCCGTTTCAATTTGCGATTCCGGTGATGAAATCACGGTTTGGAACTTTAATACAAAGGACACCGTCTTTGTGATGGTGGAGGATACTGGGCCGGGCGTGCCCGAAGAAAACCTAGAGAACATTTTTGAGCGCTTTTATTCAAGCCGAGCGGACAATAGCTTTGGCAAAAACTCTGGGCTTGGGCTGGCGATCTCCCGCCAAATTGTCGAAGGACATGATGGTCAAATTTGGGCTGAAAACATCTACCAAGACGAAGACGCCACAAGTCAACGCCTTGGGGCACGGTTTGTTGTAAGTCTTCCGCGTGTCTAGAGCCGCGATCTGCATTTCAGATCATCGCGTTCATGGGAGTGCGGTCGCGTTCGGCGGGCGCGGGCTTCTAATCTTGGGCCGATCGGGGTCCGGAAAGTCGAGCTTGGCAGCGGACATGCTTGCTCTCGGAGCCGATCTGGTCGCTGATGATCAGGTTCTACTGATATCCGGACATAGAGTTCGTCTGTCCGCGCCTGAGACCCTTGCCGGCAAAATTGAAATACGTCATCTCGGAATCTTGACAGTACCATACGTGTCCCAAACCGATCTTTACGCTACCATTCATCTCGACATGACCGAAGACGCACGATTGCCGAAGCCAGAAACCGCCAATATTCTTGGAAGCGATATACCTTTCTTGCGTGGTGGCGGACTTCGAAACCTCGCGACAGCTTGCATTCTACTTCTTAAGTCTGGCGTGCAGGTTGATGTCTGAGAACGCCGTAAGACACCAAGTTGTTTTCGTCACCGGACCGTCCGGAGCCGGGCGTTCGACAGCTCTACGAGCATTAGAGGATTTGGGGCTTGAAGCGATTGACAATATGCCCCTTGCGCTTGTCCCAAGAATGCTGGCCGGACCAAGCCTTAACCGGTCGCTCGCGCTGGGCGTTGATGTACGCAACAGGGACTTCTCGGTTGGTGGTGTTCTGGACATGTTTGAGGAGGTTTCTCAGTCGGACACATACGAACCCGTCTTGATGTTTTTAGATGCAGCGCCTGAGGTGCTATCGCGTCGCTATTCAGAAACTCGCCGTCGCCATCCAATGGCACCGCAAAGTGCCGCAGACGAGGGCATAGCCGCCGAAGCAGGTCTCCTTGACCGCCTTCGGGATCGCGCCGACATTCTTATTGATACGAGCGAACTCACCCCACACAATTTGTTTTCGGAGATTGCGAATTGGTTTTCGGCGACAAAGACAGGTTTTATGGCAATCACACTCATGAGCTTTTCTTATAAACGGGGGATTCCGCGCGGTGCCGATATGGTTCTGGACTGTCGATTCCTTCGAAACCCCCATTGGGAGAAAAGTCTGCGCGAAAAAACCGGATTGGATCCGTCCGTCGGAGCTTACGTTGCGGAAGATCCTGGGTTTACCCCCTTCTTCGAGCGCATTCGTGATCTTTTATTTTTCTTGTTGCCTGCATACATATCCGAAGGCAAATCGCATTTTACTTTGGCACTTGGCTGCACTGGTGGGAAACACCGGTCAGTTTTTTTGACCGAAGCGGCGTCTAAAGTCTTGAAGAGTGAAGGGTGGTCCGTAAAGGTTCGCCATAGGGAGCTGTAGTTGGAACATTCGCGCATAGATCCTGAAGCTGGAGAGATTGGCATCGTGATTGTTGCCCATGGTGGCCTTGCGCGCGAGTATCTTGCCGCTGTCGAACACGTCGTTGGGAAACAAAGTGGGATCGTGGCGGTCGGGGCCAGCTCAGAATGCGATCGCAAAGTCAAAGAAGACGAAATATGCACCGCTGCAAATCAGGTTGATCGTGGTCGCGGTGTGATTGTTGTGACCGATCTCTTCGGGAGCTCGCCTTCAAATCTTTCGAAAAAGGCATGCAGCTGCGATCAACGTAAGTTCGTTTACGGCGCGAATCTTCCTATGCTGATTAAGTTGGCTAAGTGCCGTCGGCTTGATCTCGATACCGCTGTCGCCCGTGCTTTGCATGCGGGACGGAAATATATCGACGTATATAATGATGCGTCATCTGCGACTGTGTAGCCTGCCTCTTGAAACTGACTGCTACGATTTCAAACGAAAAGGGCCTTCACGCGCGGGCTTCGGCGAAGTTTGTTGAAGTCGTCGAGGCGCATGATGCTGATGCGACGGTGTCCAAAGATGGCTTAGATGTCCCCGGAAACTCGATTATGGGCTTGATGATGCTCGGCGCCTCAAAAGGTTCGTCCTTAGAGATAGAGACGTCTGGACCCGAAGCGGAAAAACTGGCATCTGCTCTCAGATATTTGATCGATGACAAGTTCGGTGAGGGTCGGTGAGTGAACAGAATGGCAGATGTTCAAGAAAACGCGCACTCCGAAGAGTATTATAATTTATATGATAAGTCGGAGTTAACCTACGCGAACTCCTTCCCGCAATGGCATAAACGGTTCTTCATCAAAGCCGTCGAATGGATGACTGCACGCATTTTCCTGTACCGCAGGATGAAACGGTTTGAGGGAAACCGATCCGTCGGACATCAATTTTGGAAAGATGTGCTTGATGAGATGGGGATTGAACTTCTGACACCAGAGGTCGACTACGAGCGCATTCCGAAAACGGGCCCGGTCATCATTGTTTCAAATCACCCTCATGGTTTGGTGGATGGCCTTGTGATGGGGTGTATGCTTTCCAAAGTGCGCGATGATTTTCAAATTCTGACCCGTGCTCTGTTGGTCGGTGTTGAGCGGGTTGAACCCAATTTGATCCCTGTCGCTTTCCCCCATGAAGAGGATTCTGTGCGTCAGAACGTGGAGGCACGTGCGCGCGCCATGCGCGCGGTCAAAGAAGGGGGCTGCGTCGCGCTCTTTCCCGCGGGCACAGTCTCCACCTCTGATACATGGTTTGGAGAGCCTAAAGAGCGGGCTTGGGCGACGTTTACGGCCAAGATGATTTTGCAATCTGGGGCGACGGTTGTGCCGGTCTACTTTACCGGATCGAACACCCGGCTGTTCCATATTGCCAATCGGATCTCTGATATGCTGCGCCAATCGCTTCTGCTTTATGAGATCAAAGCGGCGTTCAACAAAAAGCAGACGCCGGTGATCGGTCATGCCGTTGATCCTAAAATCATTCAGTCCTTCTCTAAGGACCGCGAGGGATTGATGGCGTATCTGCGCGCAGAAACGTTGAAGTTGAAACCCACGAACTGAGACGCGGCGCGATGACCGAAACGCGTCCCGAGATAACACAGATCACGACATCTGCAGAGCTGCGGCGGTGGTATTGGTACCGCTCAGAGCTGGAATCGGACTGCAAGCGCCGGAAGCTAAAGACCGCGGGCGGGAAGTTCACGTTACTCGAGCGCATTGCACATTTCCTGGACACCGGCGAGCGGACATGGCCTGGGGACAAAACAGTGCCGACGAAATCTAAGTTTGATTGGCACGGCGCGCCTTTATCGTTGGAGACAGTGATCACGGACAGCTATCGTAATTCACAAAATGTGCGGCGGTTTTTCAAATCGCAGTTGGGCGATGACTTTAAGTTCAATATCCCCTTTATGGCCTGGATGAAGGAAAATGTGGGCGCAACGCTGGCCGAGGCCTGCACCACTTATGAAGAGATGAAAGCGCTCGGGTTTCCCTCGGAAATCCCAGACCACAATCAGTTTAACAAATATCAGCGGGATTTTTTGGCCGATAATCCCGATATGGGTTTGGAAGAGGTGCGCAAATACTGGTTTCTGAAAATCAAAATGCCGTCCGAAACCGGACGGCATGAATATCACCGAAGTGATCTGACTTTGAGTGCGTGATCACGTCGGCGCGGTTTTGTCCGACTGCGTGTCCTTGATGTCTGCCGTGCCGACCTTCGTGGCTTCGTTGAGTATCTTGCCGATCGCTGACCAGTCTTCGTCTTTGGTGACGTACATTGTGATTGCCAAGGCGACGAAAGAAAGAATGGAGCCCGTGAGTAACGCGTAATCCGCACTCGAGAGGATGAACAACAAAATGGCGTAGGTCGCGGCAAGACCGATGGCCACGAGCCATGCGCGCTTCGCAAAGCCGAGCCCAAAATGCGCATATGTAGCGATCAATGTTGTCGTGGCCCCAGCCGCAGCGAGATAGGCGCCCGTGAAGCCTATCTGCTCGGCAAGAGACACCATGAGTAGAAGGAAGACGGACTGTGCCAAACCAATAATCACGTATTGGATTGAATGTACGGGACGTTCTGTATTTCGGTCGAGAAGCAATACCGTCAAGAACGTCAGCGCGACGAACAAAAGCCCATATCTGGCTGCACGATATGAACGTTGATAGAAGTCGTTTGGCTCAAAAAAATCGAGCCCAAAGCTCGCGGTTTCCCGCAGCGCTGCAAAGGGTGCCTCCCGTGAGAGTGTCGGAATGGGTCTGGCAAGATGCGGGATGTTCCAACTGGCGTCGAAACCCTCGTCGGAAATGTCGTACCGATCGGGAAGAAAGGCCCCACGGAAACTGGGATCCGGCCAATCACCTGTGATCGTGATCGCGTTCGTGCGGCCCGGTGCTGATGTTACGTAGCTTTCTGCACCATTGAACTGAAGATTGATGCTTAACTCATCTGCCTCGCGCAGATCCCCCACGGTGGCGATCAAACCGGTGCCCGTATCAGATGGTTCAAAGGGCACTTGTGTGTCCCCAATCGACAATGAAATTTCACCCCTAAGCGCAGCGTTCGATCCCAACTGGACAAGGATTCGCGCATCTTCGAAGCGTGCCATTTCGCGATCGGACAACGCATCCGAAACTTGGGCAGCGTCAAAGTTAAACACCATTCGCGACGTGGCTTGATAGACGGGAACATTGAAAATCCCGCGCTTTCGCATGCTTGTCGATGTCGCTGTGGTTTGGTCGAACCTATCAGGGAGAAGGAAAACCGAAGAACGGTCTTCGATATCAACCTCGGTAACATGTTGTGTTCGCTGATACCCCTTTTCTGTATAAAGAACCTCTCCTGTGTTTGGATCTGTGATCGGAACTTTGACGGTTTTTTCGACGCTTTCTTCGACCGGTATTTCTAGGACGATGCCCACAAATGATTGCGGCCCACCCCATTCGCGGCCCAGTTCGGATTTTGTCAGTGTGCTGTAGTCCGCGCGCTCTTCAATAATGTCCGTTACAAACACGAGCGGAATGCTCATGAGCAGCGCCAGAAATCCGACGAGTAAGAACTTAAGTGTCTTGGATTGAAACATAGCGGTGGCCCCTCTTCATGTGTTGTCCCACCGCTTTAGAACAGAAAAAGCCCGCCGATCTGGCGGGCTTCCCCATGATTTGCGCAGAAAGTAACGAGCGCTTAGAGCGCGTCTGTCATCTCTGGAACGGCGTCGAAGAGGTCGGCCACAAGACCGTAATCCGCCACTTGGAAGATTGGGGCCTCTTCGTCCTTGTTGATCGCGACGATCACCTTGGAGTCCTTCATCCCCGCCAAATGCTGGATCGCTCCTGAGATGCCGACGGCAACATACAGATCCGGTGCAACCACCTTACCTGTTTGACCCACTTGCCAATCGTTTGGCGCGTAGCCAGAATCGACCGCAGCACGGGAGGCACCCACCGCCGCGTTCAGCTTATCGGCGAGTTTTTCGATCAGCGCGAAATCCTCTTCTGAACCGACGCCGCGACCACCGGACACAACCACCTTGGCAGATGTGAGTTCGGGCCGATCCGTTTCTTGCACTTTATCCTCAATCCATTCGGATAGGCCTGGGTTTCCAGCAGCGCTGATCTTTTCAACCGTAGCGGATCCGCCTTCGCCCGTCGCGTCAAACCCCGCAGTTCGGATGGAGATCACTTTCTTTGCGTCCGCAGATTTAACGGTTTGGATCGCATTGCCCGCATAAATTGGGCGTTCGAATGTGTCGCCATCCACAACGGCTGTGATGTCCGTGATTACCATCGCGTCCAAGAGCGCCGCAACACGGGGTAGAATGTTCTTCGCTGATACTGTCGCTGGGGCCACAATGTGGCTGTAATCGCCCGCAAGCGACACGATCAGATCTGCAACCGGCTCTGCCAGGGCATTGCCATACATTGCATCATCTGCACAAAGCACCTTCGCGACACCATCAAGCTTCGCGATTTCTTCTGCTGCTGGACCACACCCCGAAGATGCACTGAGAACGGTCACTTCACCCAATTGTTTGGCCGCGGTGAGCGCCTTGGATGTTTGGTCGATGGACACTTCGCCACCGATGACTTCTGCAAGTAGTAAAACTGACATCAGAGAACCCCCGCTTCTTCTTTGAGTTTCGTCACAAGTTCAGCGACGTCTGCAACTTTCACACCCGCGTCACGTGCTGGGGGCTCCTCGGTTTTGACAATTTCGAGACGCGGAGCCACATCGACGCCGTAGTCGGCGGGTGTCTTTTCATCAAGAGGCTTCTTTTTGGCCTTCATGATGTTTGGCAAAGACGCATAACGCGGTTCGTTCAAACGAAGATCGACAGAGATGATCGCGGGCATATTCACTTTGATCGTTTGCAATCCGCCGTCAACTTCACGGGTCACCGTTGCGGTGTCACCGTCCATGCTGATTTCGGACGCGTATGTCGCCTGAGACCAACCAAGAAGCGCAGCAAGCATTTGCCCTGTTGCGTTCATATCATTATCGATCGACTGCTTTCCGCAAAGAACCAAGCCAGGCTGTTCCTCGTCAATGACACCTTTTAGAAGCTTCGCGACCGCGAGCGGTTCGATATCTGTGTGAACATCGTCTGCCGCAACGATCAGGACGGCTCGGTCTGCACCCATCGCAAGCGCCGTGCGCAACGTTTCCTGAGATTGCTTAACGCCAATGGACACAGCGATAATCTCGCTCGCTTTCCCAGCTTCCTTGAGGCGAATAGCCTCTTCCACAGCGATTTCATCGAATGGGTTCATCGACATTTTGACATTTGCAAGGTCGACACCGGACCCGTCCGCTTTAACGCGAACCTTCACGTTATAGTCGATCACCCGCTTTACCGGGACCAAGACTTTCATATTGGTTTCCTCTCCTAGTGCGGATCTTCCGCAGCGATTCCACTGGCCTTCTCTAAGCGAATCTCAAAAACGCTAAAAGGTGAAAATCGACGCGGGGGGGAGCGCTTACGCCGCGTTGCCAAAGAACGCGTATCGTCTTCAGGCTGAAAGATGGTCCCGCCATGATGCGCACCGCGATCTAATTGCTCGCCCTGCACGCGATATATTGAAAATTCGACACGCTGCGTTAAAATCTGGCATCTGTGGGGTGTTAAATCGTGGCGAGAGCGGCAAGAGCGAAGGAACTTGTTTCCGAGGCGCGCGCATTGGAAATGGCACGCGACCTTGAAGGTGCCTATGAACTCTATGTTCATGGGTACTCGGCCTATCCTCGGAGCACTGAGTTTGCGCTGAATTCGTACCGTGTTGCAAAAAAGCTCGGACGCGATGAAGCGGCTACTGGCCACCTAAATGCGTATCTCGAAAATACGCCAAACTCCGCAAAAGATCACATGAAACGGTGTCGCGTTCTCCAACGTATCAGTTGGGCGCAAGCGCGGGATGCGGCCGAAATCGGTTTGCAAAAGTTTCCGGAAGACGACGAGTTGTCCGACTACTTTCGTATTGCGAAGTTGATGACGGGCGATCTCGAGGAACGCGCCAAGATCGACATTGATCATGAACTTGAGGAAAGGGTGTTGCCGCAATTTGTGTTGAGCAACATCCTTGCCGAAGATTGGCGTTTCACGGACCCAAAGGTTTCTGCGGGACGTTTCGTAAAATTCGCGAACGCGTATCCGGGGCCAACCACGCGAAAGTTCGCGCTGCGCTTTTTACTCACTCATGGTGAGTATCAAGCCGCTTGGGACTTGATCGAAAGTGTTTCCGAAGACGCGCGAACGACCGATGATCAAAGGAAACTCGCAATTTGTCTGGCGCATTTTGGCGAGAACGCCGCGGCGGAAGAAGAGCTTATGAGGGCGGTGCTCGAGTCGAAAGATCCGTTTGATCGGCTGCGTGTCGCGACGAGCTTTGCGAATGAAAGCGCAGATGTGTCGATTGCGGCAAAAATCCTCGCGCGGGCCCATCACAGCTATCCGAACTCGGGTATCGAGGGTGTTGTGGAGTTCTTGGGACATATTCTGCCACCGAAACGCGCGCTTCTAGGTGAAAATCCTGATGACATCCAAGCGTGCAAAATTTCGGAATGCGGACCGAGCAAAGCCGTCGTTGTGACGTTTGGGGCGTATGGCCGCGTCGTTGGTAGCCCGCTATCCCTGCAAGATCGCTTTTTCGCGGGTCACGGTGTTTCCTTGTGCGAAGTTCTCGACGTTGGGGGTACGCTTTTCATGAAAGGTATTCCTGGCTTAGGTGATACAATCGAAGAGGCCGCCACAAACTTGTTTGCTCGATTGCGAGATGCGGGCTTTGAGAAGATCTATGTGACCGGCTCTTCCGGAGCAGGCTTTGGAACGATCGTTTATGGGCCTAGGCTTAACGCGCGCCGCATTGTGACATTCTCGGCGGCGACGGATCTTCGTCAAGAATTTTTGGACACAGTTAAGGAGACGCGCGCAAAATCTACGATACAGGCGCTCCACCATCGTTTGGGCGAAGACAAGCTCTCGGTAATGAATTGGGTCGAAGCCGAACAAGTCAAAACACCTGTTCACGCATATTACTGTAAAGAACTTACGCTCGATGGTGCGCAAGCTGCGAACCTCAAAGCCTTTCCAAGTGCCGAAATCATTCCGGTTCCCCGTTTCAAAACGCATACGAGTTTTGTGGCTGCGATGGGAACCGGCCAACTTCTGACGGAATTCACCTCAATTGCAGAGGACGCAAATGGGACAACATGACACGAGTTTGATGACACTGCGCCGAATGCAGAAAATAAAGGCGATCTGTAAAGCCTCGCCTGATCTTGATGAGGCCTTTAAGGCGATGCGGGTCTCCGCAAGAAAGCTTTCGAACCCGATCAGTGTGGATCTGACGTCTCGCTGCAACCTGTTTTGCGAGGGATGCTATTACTACGAGGGCGACGCGCAAGCGATGCAGGATGAGGAAGACGAAAAGAAATGGCGTGCCTTTTTTGAAAGTGAACGGGATCGAAACGTAAAATTCATCTATGTCGGTGGGGCCGAAGCCGCACTTCACCCAGAACGCATACGTGCCGCCGCGGACAACATTCCCTACGGGATCATTGCTGCCAACGGCACAATTAAAATACCCAAAGAGGTGAATTATCGGATCGCCGTTTCCGTTTGGGGTCTGCCGGACATTACCGAAAAACTGCGGGGCGGCGGCACCTTCTGGAAATCTGTTCGAAACTATGCCCGCGATCCACGCGCCATGTTTGTGTATACAATCAGTCGGCAGAATATTGATCAAATCCGTGATGTTGTTCAGATCCTGTCAGATGAAGGGGCAAGCATCACGTTCAATATGTACAGCCCGACTGAAAGCTATTTGGACAAGCTCGCGCGGGGGGCAAAGAACGACAAGGAGTTCTTCAGGGTGAGTAACCAGGAAGACAACCTTGCATTTAAGGACGAGGACCTCGCGATCTGTCGAGATGTTGTAGATGAGGTCGTCGAAGAGTTTCCTGACAGCATCGTATATCCCAAAGCCTTTAATCACGAGGTGACTGTGCCGGGGCCGTATTTTACGCTCGATTCTGACGGGATCGCAACGGATTGTGCAGGGCGGCATAACGGCACCCACAAGACAATTTTGAGCACGCTTACGGAAAGCCCTAACAAGTGCTGCATGCCAAACATTAATTGCGCTGAATGCCGCCTTCTCGCAACGGTCCTCCCGTCACGGTTGATGCCGCGCGAGAAAGACTCCGTGAATGAGGCAGCTGTGCGGGACTGGATCAATATATGTAAGTACTGGTCGTGGTTCTATCTGAATGAGCCATATCGGCCGGTGTGATCTAACCAACGGTTACGCTGACAGCTTCATTTCGTTCGTGGCCAAGATGGCTTCGTCTGCGGTCCACGCATAGGCCAACAACGCCGGCGCCATCTGATCAACCGTGATCATATGCTCGCGCCCGGGTGGGTTAAAAATTACGCTACCTGGTCCGAATATGCCGAAGTCATTCTGTGAGACGGCACCCGAAATCACGATGTAGCTTTCTGCAATGCCAGGATGCCCGTGCGGCGGGTAGACACAGCCCGGTCCGAAGAGAACAAGTCCAAGCGCAAGGCGGCCGACCCTTACTGAGCCGGTCTGGCCCGCAATCTCTGCATAGGCGAAGAGATCGCGCAAATTGTCGGGCATCTCGGCGTATCCGTATTCCCAGTTCAAGCGCCCGCTGACCATCATCAACGCGTCGACGAAAGCCGGATGGACGCCCAAACGTCCTGTTTTCAAAGTCGCTTCAAGATAGCGCGCAACCGGAAGCGCGGCACCTGATGTCGGCGAAACGGTGAGCGGTTCCGCAAGCGTTTGATCGATTTCGCCCAGGACCATTGCCCGATGATCCGCGACCAAAGCGTTCCCGCAATCGTACACGCTTGAATAGGCGACCCGGTATTGGAGAATCAAATTGCGATACAGCCCTTCCAATTCCGCGAGTATCGCCCCAGCGTTCTGTGTTGTAGATATGTTGTGATTTTCCATAAGTCGGCCCACAGCGTTTCGAGGCTTAGGTGCGGCGGAATTTGGTTTTGGCAAGTCGCCAGGTTCGATTATTCAAAAGGTTTGGATGGCCCCAAAACACACGTGTACTGTTTGGCACAGTTTCCGCGAATTTTTCCTAATACTGACAGCTTTGTTGCGTCAGCGGTTTGCGCCTGGAACCCACAAAACGTCTTCTTCGCCGTTATTGTTTGCGATACGCGACGCGACAAAGAACCAGTCCGACAAGCGGTTGAGGTATTTCACAGCGGCCGGGTTTACATCTTCCAGCTGTGAAAGCTCCACAGCAAGCCGTTCAGCACGACGCGAAATCGTCCGGCAAAGGTGAAGATGCGCGGCCAAAGCCGATCCGCCTGGCAGAATGAAGCTTTTCAACGGTTCGAGTGCTTCGTTCATGCCGTCAATCTCTGTTTCGAGCCGCGTGACTTGCCCATCGGTCATGCGGAGCGGCTGATATTCGGCATTCGCGTCCTCGGCCATATCTGGGCGGCAAAGATCCGCACCAAGATCAAATAGGTCGTTCTGGATCATCGCAAGTTGATCATCCATCACACTGTCCGCGTGAAGGCGCGCAAGTCCGACAGTGGCATTGGTTTCATCAACCGTTCCATAGGCTGTCACCCGTGCAGAATACTTCGCAACACGCATCCCGTTGCCAAGCGCCGTGTGCCCACCGTCGCCCGTGCGGGTGTAGATTTTATTGAGCGTGACCATTAATTCCCTCCGGCTTGGCTAACCGCGACATAAATTAGGATGAGCGCAACCGCGATCGCCTGAAGGATAATCCGCCAGCGCATGATCTTGTTTGCGTATTTCTTGTTGAATTCGCCACCGCTGGCAAAGCCACCAAGACCCAGCATCAAAACAATCACAACCGCCAGGATTGCGAGCACGACAATCAAATATAGAAACGCAGCCATATCTCTCCCTCTTCAGCGCAGACCTAGTGCGACCTCTGCAGCTGTCACCCCTGTAAGATCTTGTCCAATACTCTGACCGGTAACAGGCGCTTTAGCGCCGCCATCAAGTAAGTCACTTTCGTCACCATATAGCGTTCGCGGGGACGTTTTGCCTCCAGCGCATGGATCAATTTTTTGGTCACCGCCTCTGGTCCGAGTTCGCCCCAGTCTGGGCCTGTGTTTTCGGCATAAAGGCGTGGAATGATTGCCTTTTCATAGACCTTCCGGTGCGGAGAATTTTCCCAGTCGATCCATTTTTCAAACTGCTTTGCGGAATTCTGACGAATGTCGGTCGTGATTGGGCCGGGTTGGATCAAGATGATCTCAATCGGGGATTTGATCCGTTTGTGTTCTAGACGAAGCACATCCGTCAGCCCTTCAAGCGCGAATTTCGTGGAGATATAGGGTGATCGCGCGGGTAAGCCCACGAAACCCAGGACGGATGAACAATTGATGATGCGGCCATGGCCCTGTTCCCGCATCATGGGTAAGACTTGCTGGATGAGATCGAAATAACCGAAGACATTCGCCTCGTAGATTGCGCGGAAAGCGGCGCGGGGTACATCGTCGACGACGCCTGGGATGGCGTAGGCCCCATTGTTGAACAGCGCATCAAGCGTGCCGCCTGTGCGGGTTTTGACCTCGGCCACCGCGTTCTTGATGCTTTGCTCATCTTCGTAGTCCAAAAGGAAACTTTCAAACCCCTCGGATCGAAGGCGCTCACAGTCCTTTTCTTGCCGGCAGGTCGCAAAGACGCGCCAGCCGCGCTCTTTCAAGGTCTTGGCAGCATCATAGCCGATGCCGCTTGAGCACCCGGTGATTAGGATCGATTTCATGACATCTCGCTGAGTTTATAGGTCAGGTGCGTTTTGATTGTCGGCCATTCCGCGGCGATGATAGAATAGACGGCGGTGTCGCGAAGGACACCGCTTACCATCATATGCGAACGCAGCACGCCATCGAGTTTCGCGCCAAGGCGCTCAATCGCCCGCCGGCTTTGGTGGTTTAGAAAATGCGTACGAAACTCCACTGCGATACAGTCGAGTTTTTCAAACGCATGGGAGAGCAACGCAATCTTACATTCGGTGTTTAGCGGGGTGCGCTGCGCTGATTTTGCATACCAGGTGGATCCGATCTCCACCCGCTTGTTTTCCACGTCGATGTTCATGAAGGTCGTCATTCCGACTGCGCGGCCCGTTGTATCGAAGACTGTGAAGGGTTGCATGCGACCGGCGGTCCGTTCATTGAGACGACGGGTGATTTCAGCCTCCATATCAGCTGGCGTCGGCACCCATGTATACCAGAGCTTCGATAAATCTCCGTCCGCACTGGCGGACTTCAAGTCTTCGATGTGGTCGAATGAAAGGGGCGCGATCCGCATATGCGTCCCCCGGCACTCAAACTCTGGCGGCCAAACGCCCATTGCTGACAATTCCCCTCATTTCGTGCGAAGCAGCTAGACCATGTCTCTGCCCCCGGCTACAAGTTGAATTATGTCGAGCGACGCAGAGAACCCCGAAAATGGGGCCGAAAATACAGGCGAATTGATAACAGCGGAACCACTTCGCCGGGCGATTGGCGACAGATATCTGACCTATGCGCTGTCGACCATTATGCACCGGGCATTGCCTGATGCACGTGATGGGTTAAAGCCCGTTCATCGTCGTATCCTCTATGCTATGCGGAGGCTCAACCTTGCGCCAACTGGCAAGTTTCTGAAATCTGCAAAAATCTCTGGCGATACCATGGGGGATTTCCATCCCCATGGTGACGGCGCGATATACGATGCGATGGCGCGGCTCGCCCAGGATTTTGTCATTCGCTACCCCCTCGTTCAGGGCCAAGGGAATTTTGGAAATATCGATGGCGATGGTCCTGCGGCCTCCCGATATACCGAGGCGCGGCTCACGAAATTTGCGGAAGCGCTGTTGGATGGTCTCGACGAAGACGCCGTCGATTTTCAGGAAAATTATGATGGTCGTTTGGAAGAACCGTCGGTTTTGCCGTCTGCTTTCCCGAACCTATTGGCGAATGGCGCCTCGGGTATTGCGGTTGGGATGGCCACGAATATTCCGCCGCATAATATTGACGAGCTTGTGGGCGCCTGTCTTCACCTGATCGATGCGCCAAACGCGCGGGATGATACCCTTCTTCAACATGTGAAAGGCCCCGATTTCCCGACGGGCGGAATTATCGTTGAGCCGCCTGAAAGTGTCGCGAATGCATACAAAACTGGTCGCGGGTCTTTCCGGTTGCGCGCGCGATGGGAGGTCGAGGATCTGCCGCGCGGGATGTGGCAAATCGTTGTGACTGAAATTCCCTATCAGGTCCAAAAGTCAAAACTGATTGAGAAACTGGCGGAGCTGATCCAGACCAAGAAGGTGCCGATCCTTGCGGATGTCCGTGACGAGTCCGCCGAAGATATTCGGTTGATCTTGGAACCAAAATCAAAGGCCGTTGATCCTGCGGTGATGATGGAGACCTTGTTCCGTTTGTCCGATTTGGAGACGCGGTTCAGCCTGAATATGAATTGCCTCATCGACGGTCGCACGCCGAAAGTGTGTTCGCTGAAGGAGGTTTTGCGCGCCTTTTTGGACCATCGCCGGGCGGTTCTCGTCCGCCGTGCGACGCATCGGCTAGACAAGATTGACCGCCGTCTTGAAGTTCTTGAGGGGTATATCGTCGCCTTCCTCAATCTGGATCGTGTGATCCAGATTATCCGAGAAGAAGACGAGCCAAAGGCAGTGATTATGGATGAATTCAACCTGACCGATGTTCAGGCCGAAGCCATCCTAAACATGCGCCTTCGCGCCCTCCGCAAACTCGAGGAAATGGCGCTTCGTAAAGAACGCGACGACCTGATGATCGAGCGCGCAGATTTGCAGGATCTTTTGGAACGCGAAGATCTGCAATGGTCCAAGATTGGTGAACAGCTGAGAGAGGTTCGAAAAGAGTTCGGGAAATCTGCACCGAACGGGTCGCGGAAGTCTGAATTGTCCGAAGCGCCCGAGGTCGAAGATGTTCCGGTCGAAGCCATGATTGAACGCGAGCCCATTACGGTCGTGTGTTCCGAGATGGGTTGGATTCGTGCCATGAAAGGGCATATCGATCTGTCGCAAGAGCTCAAATACAAAGATGGCGATGGCCCGCGTTTCGTCTTTCACGCAGAAACGACAGACCGATTGCTTTTGCTTGGTGAAAATGGGCGTTTTTACACGATCGGTGCTGCGCATCTTCCGGGGGGACGCGGAATGGGGGAACCGGTTCGTCTGATGGTCGATCTCCCGAACGAGGCGGGTATGGTTGCCTTGTTCATTCACGTTCCGGATAGAAAACGACTTCTTGCCTCAAGCGCCGGTGACGGCTTCATCGTGTCGGAGAATGAGGTCTTGGCGCAGACCCGGAACGGCAAACAGGTCTTAAATGTGCGTGCTCCGTCAGTTGCAAAAGTATGCCGTCCGGTTGATGGGAACTACGTTGCGGTCGTTGGTGAAAACCGGAAGGTGCTGGCGTTCCCGATCGAGGAGCTGCCCGAAATGGCCCGCGGAAAAGGCGTACGGCTTCAAAAATACAAAGATGGTGGTCTGTCCGATGCGCGGTCCTTCGATCTGGAGAAAGGTCTGGATTGGAAAGACCCGGCCGGACGCACGCGCGTCGAAACAGATTTAGATCGGCATCTCGGAAAACGTGCAGGAGCCGGGGCAATGGCGCCCCGTGGGTTTCCACGAGACAATAAGTTCACAGATTAATTTCCCAATGACTTAGCGCGTAGCCGCCGCTAGGTTGCCCGTGTAATTTGGAGATCCGTGATGAGCAATCTAGATCGGTTGGACCATAGTCGCCTGAATGTGGACTATACAGGCGAAGGCGCGCCCCTTTTTCGGCTCGCATTGAAAACCACGATGCTCACGGTTGTGACTTTGGGGTTCTACCGGTTCTGGGCGCGTACACGGCTCCGTCGCTATTACTGGTCTGCGCTTCGGCCGGGCGGCGATCCCTTTGAGTATACAGGCACCGGACTGGAGAAGTTCCTTGGCTTCTTGATCGCGGTTGCGTTTTTGTCGGTGTATCTTGGTTTGTTCAACTCTGCCCTCATTTTTGGTGGTCTTATTGCGTGGCCGTTTGGGGACGGAAGTTTCAACGAAGCTAGTATGCAACTTGCGTTTAATCTGTCATTCCTCGCACTTCTGCCTGTGATATTTTATGCGCAGTATCGGGGCAGGCGATACATGCTGTCGCGCACGCGATGGCGGGGCATTCGGTTCGGAGCCGAACAGGCGGCATTCGGATATATGTGGCGCGCAATCGGACATACAATCCTGACTGTTATCACGCTCGGTGTTTTGCTTCCGCGTCAAACATATTTTCTTGAAAAATACATGTATGATCGAACCTGGTTCGGAGACGGCCAGTTCGAAATGGGTGGGAAGTGGCAAGAGCTCTGGCCTGCCATGAAACACCTGGTTATCGGAGTGCTTATACTGGGTGGATCCGGTGCAATGATTGCTTTGGGTTCGGCACTTGTGGTGCTTGGCTTCATTGGATTGATTGTCGGATATGTTTGGGCTTTCGTAGGCTTTGTCCATTATGGAATTAAAAGCTTCGAGATCATGGCCGGGCAGAAGCGTCTTAATGGAGACGTTTTGTTTGTCTCAGAGCCCAGTACCGGCAAAGTCATTGGCCAAACCCTGCTAGGGTCGTTCATCGCATCGACAATCGCATCGTTCATCCTTGCGGTTGGCCTGGCCGTTCTCGCGGTCTTTGCGCGCATCTTCGGTGTTTTTGATGTGATTGATTTCTCTGATCCAACGGCATTCGACGGAATGATTGAAGGGTCATTGCCCGTCTTAGTAATTGCGGGTTTCATACCTGGATATGTCTTGTTTTTGGCGTTCTTTTTTGCCCTCAGCCAAGTTTTTATTACTCAACCCATCCTGGAACATTACGCCGCCCAAACCCAGGTGATCAATCCAGAGGCCTTGATGTCGATTGAACAACGCGCGCAAGATGACTTTGCGGACGCCGAAGGCTTTGCTGATGCCCTTGATGTCGGCGCCGCGATCTGAGGGAATGGATGTCATTTAAATCCCCAATACTGTTTGATGGTCTGACATCAGGGGGGCGTCCTGTCGACCTGTCATGGGATGACGCTGCACTCGTCATTCAGGATGGAGACACGCTTATCCGGTGGGGGTGGGTGGACCTTCGTGAAATGCGCGACCAGGCGGACGAGCAAGAAGTGGTTTTTAACCACGCGGATGCGAGCGAAGCACGGCTGATCGTCTATGCTCCTGATATGATTGAAATGATCCGCGCGCGAACGCCTGCGCGTCATCAGATCGTTGTGCCAAAAGGTACGGCGAAGCGTCTCATCTTTTGGGCGTCTTCCGCCGTAGCCTCCGTATTACTCATTGTGTTTGTGATCATTCCAAGCCTTGCAAATGTGTTAACGGATTTGGTTCCGGTGCAACGGGAGGTGGCCCTCGGCAATGCCTCTATGGCCCAGATTGAGCGTGCGTTTGTGCAGAGTGGGGACAATCGATTTTGTATCGGTGATGGTGGATTGGATGCGCTGAACACAATGGCCGAACGGGTCACGCAAGACATTGAAAGTCCTTACACATACACAATCCGGGTGATTAATTTCGAGACGGAAAATGCGTTCGCGGTTCCTGGCGGGAACATCGTCTTTTTCGATGGCCTGATCCAGCAGGCGACGACACCGGAACAGGTCGCTGGGGTCCTTGCGCATGAGATTGCCCATGTAGAAAACCGCGATAGTTTGCGACTGCTTCTGCGCAGCGCAGGCTCAGCCGGTATTTTGTCAATGTTGATAGGTGACTTTGCTGGCGGCGCGCTGGTCTTGGTTGTGTCCGAAGCGCTGATAAATGCATCGCATTCCCAAGAGGTTGAGCGGAATGCGGATGCGTTTGCCCACGAACGCCTCGCAGAAGCGGGTTTGCCATCGACACCTTTCGCAGAATTTTTTGACTTTCTGCATGAAAAATACGGCATTGAGGATAGTCAAGTCGGTACTCTCTTGTCCTACATCTCAACGCACCCGGACACATTGGGACGGGCAGCCGAAGCCCGCGCTGCGAACACCGTAGAAGGCGATTTCGTGCCCGTCGTTACCGAAGAAGAATGGGCCGCGCTGCGCGCCATCTGCGACGAGCTTGAAGAGCTAACAGAAGAGTAACCTCTAAGACCTTTTCGCCACCTTTAGGTGAACGCCGCCCTCTGGGCGCAACGTTAAGATCATTTGTGGCTTTGGGACGCGTTCCGGCATCAGTTCAAAACGGAACCTATTTATGAGTGTTGCCAGTATGATTTTGGCTTCGATCATTGCAAATTGCATGCCGATACAGATCCGCGGCCCGTCACCAAAAGGAAGGAACTGATATCGGTCGTAATCCTGCCCAGGTGCAAAACGGTCGGGGTTAAAGTGATCTGGCTCATCCCACAATAACCTGTTTCTATGGAGGGCATAGATCGGCATCATCACCGTGTCCTTCGGTCGGATTTCCCGCCCACAGAGTTCGTCGTCGCTTTGTGCGGTCCGCGAGATAAATGCGGCAGGTGGGTACAGCCGAAGGGCCTCCTTCACAACTTGCTCGGTATAGATCAGCTGGTCCACTGTGTCGGTCGTTGCGGCGGCGCTCCCCAATACACGGCGCGTTTCTTCCGCGACGCGGTCCTGCGCCGCCGGATCAAACGCGAGTAAATATAACGACCAGGCGAGGGTGAGTGCGGTTGTTTCGTGTCCGGCAACTATGAACGTTAGGAGATTGTCGCGTAGCTCGGTCGTGTTCATACGTCGTTTCGTTTCAGGGTCCTCGCCATCTAACAAGAGATCCAATAGATCAGGTGGTGTCCGCGCGCCGATCTTCTTTCGGCGCTCGATTGCAGCATCAGCTGCGATCTGCATTGCACCCAAACGGTTTGGATTGAACATGCGGTTTGGTCTCGGCACCCAAGTGGGCACACCAACCACATCCAAAATGGAGACCTTAGCTGCGCCATTGATATAGGCTTCGATCGCATCATGCATTGCGGCACTATCCATGGCATCGTCGCCCGAAAATGTTACGGCGCTGATCACATCAAAGGTTGCTTTGACCATTTCTTGAAACATGTCCGCACGACCCGGCACCTGTTCGAGACGCAGACAGGTCGCATCTGCGCTTTCGGACATAATATGGGCGAGGTTCTTTATATTGCGCGTTGTAAAGACCGGGGAGGCCGCCCGCCGTTGCCAGCGCCAATGCGCACCTTCGGCAATAAACAAACTGTCGCCGATAGCGGGTTCGAGCAAGTTTTTGGTCACATCAGACTTCGGATAAATATCCAGTTTCTCTTTGAGGATGCGACGATTGGAGGCCGGATCCATAACCATGTGCCACCGCACTATTGCCGTTTTGCCGCTCACGATTGGCTGTTCGACCGCGATCTGTGGAATGATTTCTAAGATGTTTCGACGAGCCGCTGCGAAAGACCCCAAAATACCAAGAGGCTTTGTAACGAGGGGAACTTTTGGAGGTTCAGATTTCAGCATTATCTCAGACCTATGTCATCTAAGGCATTTGCCAACTCTGGTGGCAAATCATCGTCAGATGCCTGACCCTTTGGAAGGTCTTTCGGGGCATCGGTCGTAGAAAGATACCGCCATCCTTGAAACGGCCGCTTGGGGACAGAAAAGGTCCGGATGAGTGTGTTATCAAGAAGGATGCCGCAGCGGCGAATACCGTCTTCGCCTATGACCTCCTCTAAGCCGACGATCTTTTGCCGCGCCAAGATTGCCCCTTTGAAAACCCAGTAAAGTGATCCGCCATTGAGTATTTCTGGCCCGCGTTTAGGCCACATTCGTGTGACATGGCGTAGGGGTTTATCTGGAAATTTCAGACGGCGCTGTTGCTGCCAATGGATCAGATCGTCAGGGCTTTCGGCGCCGACGCAGAGTTTTAGGAGATTGACGGTTCCTGGCATGACCGTGAAACTAGGCTGAACTGAAGTGGGGGGAAAGGTTAATGCGCGCACTTATTCAAAGGGTCGCAGAGGCGCGTGTCGAAGTTAAGTCCGAAGTAATTGGCGAAATCGGAAATGGCTTGCTCATTTTTGTTTGTGGAATGCAGAACGACTCTTTGCACGTCGCCGAAAAACTGGCGGAAAAGATCCTAAAGCTTCGTATATTTAGAGACGAGGATGGTCGTATGAACCGATCTTTAGCTGATGTTGAAGGTGGAGCTTTGATTGTTTCCCAACTCACATTGGCGGCGGACACCTCTCGTGGCAACCGGCCGGGGTTCAGCAATGCGGCGGACCCAGAACTCGGCGAACAGCTTTACAACGAGTTTCGCCGAGCAATGCTCAGAAAAGTGAACAAGATTGCGACTGGCCGGTTTGGCGCTGAGATGAAGGTGCATTTGGTCAATGACGGACCAGTCACAATTTGGATGGATACGGAGGCTTAACATGCCACTTGAAGATGCCGCGAACGAAGTCGATACGGCGATCACGCGAAAAACCCAAAAGGGTCTGAGCTATGAAGCGACCTTTGCAGGTGTCACGTCGTTTTTGCGTCGCACGCTGACAAAGGACCTGACCGGAGTTGATGTCGCAGTCACGGGCATCCCCTTTGACAGTGCCGTCACCAACCGCCCCGGCACGCGCCTTGGCCCCCGCGCCATTCGGGAGGCCTCGGCGCTCCAAGCCCCCGACGCCCCTTATGGGTGGGATGTGAACCCGATGACCGACTATAACGTCATCGATTATGGGGACCTGGCCTATGATTATGCGCATGTGGATCAGTTTCCGGCGGCGCTCGAGGCGCATCTTAAGACGATCTTGGATGCCGGTGCCGCCAGCTTATGCCTGGGAGGTGATCATTATGTCACCTATCCCATTTTGAAGGCCCATGCGGAGAAATATGGCCCGGTCAGCCTTTTGCAATTCGACGCCCATACCGACACATGGGAGGATGATGATCGCACCCGGGTTGACCACGGCACCATGTTTTATAAAGCGGTCAAAGACGGGATCGTTGTTCCAGAACGTTCGGTTCAAGTGGGGATACGGACGCATAACCCAGACACGCTTGGCGTGAATATCATCGATGCACCGCAGGTTCATGCCCAAGGTGTGGACGCAACGGTTGCGCAAATCCAAGCGATTTTGGGCGATCATCAAACCTATGTCACTTTTGATATTGATGCGCTTGATCCCGCTTTTGCGCCCGGAACGGGTACACCGGTGTCGGGCGGGTTTTCGAGTGCACAAGCGCTGGCGATCATCCGTGGCCTGGCGGGATTGAATGTCATTGGCATGGATGTCGTGGAGGTGTCCCCGCCCTATGACACAACGGGCGCGACGGCGATTGCAGGTGCTCATATCGCGACTGAGCTCTTATGCCTTTGGGCTCATCGCAAGAAGTTTAGTTGACGTAAGGTAAGCGTCGTCGCAGCATGTAATGTGAGGTTTCGAACACCGAAGCGTCATAAATTGTTTGGGAGGACACTATGAAACATCTTTTGGCTTTTGCCGTTCTTACGGCTTCTGCAGTCTCTGCACTGGCAGGCGATACGCCATCGAATCCAGATGCCAAGGTATACTTTATTAATTTAAAAGACGGAGACACCGTTGCGAGCCCCGTCAAAGTTCAATTTGGCCTGGAAGGTATGGGAATTGCACCAGCTGGCGTCGAAATAGAAATGACAGGCCACCATCATCTTTTGCTAGATCGCGCAGCATTTGGCCAAACAGAATTTGGTGAAGATGAGTACGATTATGGCGTTGCGGCAGATGAAAACAACATTCATTACGGCAAAGGTCAAACCGAAACTGTTTTAGAACTCTCACCTGGGGAGCATACGCTTCAACTCGTATTGGGCGATGCATTTCACATTCCGCACGACCCGCCCATTGTTTCGGATATGATAACGATTGTTGTTGAATAGGATTTAAGCGGGCCGCCTATGGCGGCTCCTCTGAGACTTGGCGAAAACTGACCTTCAGGGGTCGGGTCTGGCCGTAAAAGTTATGCCATCGCTTGCAACTGTAGCGCATCTAATGGGGAGCGTGATATGCCCGCGATTGACCGGTTTTTAAGGGATTTGGATGCACGCCTAGATGGTCTGCGCACCGATGGACTTTATAAAACCGAGCGGATTATCACCTCTCCTCAGGGCGGTCAGGTCGATGTTGGCGATGGCCATTACATCAATCTCTGCGCGAATAACTATCTTGGTTTGGCAGATCACCCGGATCTCGTTGCGGTTGCGAAAGCGTCGCTCGATGAAGACGGGTTTGGTATGGCTTCGGTTCGGTTCATTTGTGGGACGCAAGATACGCACAAAGCGCTGGAGGATCGGTTGGCCGCGTTCTTGGGTGTCGAGGACACGATCCTGTATGCAGCCTGCTTTGATGCGAATACAGGATTGTTCGAAACGCTTTTAGGCCCAGAGGATGCGATTATTTCAGATGCGTTGAACCATGCATCAATCATTGATGGAGTTCGGCTCTGTAAGGCGGCGCGATTTCGTTACGCAAACGCGGATATGGCCGATCTCGAGGCCAAACTCAAAGAAGCACAGGATCAGCGTTACCGCGTTATTGCAACGGATGCCGTGTTTTCCATGGACGGCTATATCGCCCCACTGGAGGCGATCTGCGACCTTGCCGAGAAATACGATGCTATGGTGATGATGGACGACTGTCACGGCGTCGGGTTTATGGGGGATGGCGGCCGCGGCACGCATTTCCATTGTGGTGTCGCAGAGCGCGTTGATCTGATCACAGGAACGTTTGGGAAAGCCCTCGGTGGTGCGATGGGCGGTTACACAGGTGGGAACGCGCAGGTTGTAGATTGGCTGCGTCAGCGGTCCCGTCCTTACCTATTCTCTAACGCGCTTGCGCCCTCCCTTGTTGCTGCGACGGTTCGGGCGCTCGATATCGTGGAAAATGGCGATGATCTGCGCGCGGCTCTTTGGCGGAATGCCGCATACTTCAGGGATGAAATGGGCAAGCTGGGTTTTGAGTTGCTGCCGGGAGAACATGCCATTGTGCCCGTGATGCTTCGTGATCCGCAACTCGCCCAAGATTTTGCCGCGGCTCTTCATGAACATGGGGTATTCGTCACGGCGTTTAGCTTCCCTGTTGTGCCGAAAGGCCAGGATCGTATTCGCACGCAGATGAATGCGGCGCATTCGATTGCGGATTTGGATCGCGCCATTGCGGCCTTTGCGGATGCGGGGCGCGCATTAGGAATGATCCAGTGAAGAATGCGATGCGCGCCTTGGTAAAATCCAAACCCGAAGAAGGGCTATGGATGGAGTATGTACCCGTCCCTGAGGTCGGTCCGCGCGACGTTCTTGTGAAAGTGAAAAAGTCCGCAATCTGCGGTACGGATGTCCATATTTGGAAATGGGATGAGTGGTCTGCGAACACTGTTCCAGTCGGCACAACCACGGGCCATGAATTCATGGGTGAAATTGTCGATATGGGTCCGGCTGTGACCGAATACCAAATCGGCCAGCGCGTGTCAGCCGAGGGGCATGTGACCTGTGGAGTGTGCAGAAATTGTCGGGCAGGTGACGGGCATCTCTGCCGCAACACGCTCGGTGTTGGCGTACAGATCAATGGAACATTTGCGGAATACGTGGCGCTTCCGGCGCAGAACATCGTACCCATCCCCGATGAAATTTCCGATGAAGTCGCCGCGATTTTCGATCCCTTTGGGAATGCGGTACACACTGCGCTGTCCTTCGATTTGGTTGGCGAAGACGTTCTGGTGACTGGCGCCGGCCCCATCGGTATTATGGGGGCATTGGTCGCGCAAAAGGTTGGTGCCAGGAAGGTTGTGATCACCGATATTCAGGAAAGTCGTTTGCAGCTCGCCCGGATGATGGGTGTGCAATACGCCGTGAATGTCGGCGAGCAGAAGCTGCGCGACGTTATGGATGAGATCGGCATGGTCGAAGGGTTTGACGTCGCGATGGAGATGTCGGGCTCTGCCGCTGCGATGCGTCAGATCGTGGACCGTATGAACAATGGCGGCAAAGTCGCAATCCTCGGCATTGCGCCTGCAGGGTTCGAGATCGACTGGAACAAAGTGATCTTTAAGATGCTGACACTGAAAGGCATCTATGGGCGCGAGATATTTGAAACATGGTACAAGATGATCGCGCTTGTTCAAAGTGGGCTAGATGTGTCCGGCCTGATTACCCACCGGATTACAATTGATGATTTTCAGGACGGGTTTGCTGCTATGATTTCTGGTGAAGCGGGCAAAGTCGTGATGGATTGGGACTAAAGGGAGAGAGCCCATGAGTAGAACCGCACAATCAACTTTGAATATTGTGAAAGAGGATGACAGCGCGTCTAAACAGCTGCCGAGCCACGCCAAAGTCGTGGTCATCGGTGGCGGTGTTGTGGGGTGTTCAATCCTCTTCCATCTCGCGAAATTTGGCTGGAAAGACGTGGTTCTTTTAGAGCGGGATGAACTGACCTCCGGGTCGTCATGGCATGCCGCCGGGCAAATTCATACGATCAGCTCGGACCCGAATATCTCTCGGCTGCAAGGATATACGATCGATCTTTATAAAGAGATTGAAGAAACGTCAGGCCATTCCGTAGGATTGCATATGACGGGTGGGTTTTACTTGGCTTCGTCGAAGACGTGGTATGATTATCTAAAGCGCGAGCGCTCCAAAGCGCGTTACATGGGTCTGAACCAAGAGTTTATCAGCCCGAAAGAAGTGGCCGAGCGGCATCCGTTGATTGACCCAAAGCACTATGTGGCGGCCCTGTGGGACGAACAAGACGGGGATTTGGACCCGTCTGGCGCGACCTATGCGTTCGCAAAATCAGCCAAGGTGCATGGTGCAAAATACTTCACGCATACACCCGCGTTAGAGACGATCCAGAAGGCGGATGGGTCATGGGATGTGACCACGCCCAAAGGCACAATTAATGCCGAATATATTGTGAACTGCGGTGGTCTATGGGCGCGCGAGGTCGGGCATATGTCTGGCCTGAACATTCCAGTTCAGCCGATGGAACACCACTATCTCATAACGGATCGAATAGATGAGGTCGCGAACCATCCAACGCGTCTGCCCTGCGGGATCGATTACGATGCCAATGTCTATTTCCGCCAAGAACGCGAAGGCATGTTGTTGGGCACTTACGAACCCGTAGGTGTGCCTTGGAAGGTGAATGGGACGCCGATGGATTTCGGGCACGAGTTGCTTCAACCGAATCTGGAGCATATTGCGGACCGGCTTGAGCTTGTGTTTGACAAGATCCCTGCCTTTGGGAGTGCAGGCATCAAGGACGCAATCAATGGTCCGTTCACATTTGGGCCGGATGGCAACCCCATGATCGGGCCGGTTCCGGGCATGCATAACTATTGGTGCGCGGTCGGTGTTATGGCGGGCTTCTGTCAGGGGGGCGGTGTCGGTCGGTCTATTGCGGAGTGGATGATCGAGGGAGAGCCGTCGATCGATGTCTGGGCGATGGATGTCGCGCGCTTTGGTGATTGGGCGACGCCCGATTGGGGTACAGTTAAATCAACCGAAAATTACGAGCGCCGCTTTGTAATGACGTTCCCGAACGAAACCCTGCCGAAAGGTCGATTGCAAAAGACCACCGCGCTTTATGATCGGCTAGTCGCAAAAGGGGCCGTGATGGATCAAGGCTTTGGCTTGGAAAATGCGCAATGGTTTGCGGATGGGCCAGAGGATGCGCATGAGGATCCAACGTTCGAGCGGAACCGCAGCTTTGACTACGTGAAGCGGGAGATCGAAGCGGTTCGAAATGGTGTCGGCGGGATCGAAATTGCAAATTTTGCGAAACACGAGTTTAAAGGACCCGGTGCGCGGGATTATCTAGATCACATGCTTGCGGGATATGTCCCGAAGCCGGGGCGCCTGACGCTGACACCGATGTTGACCGAAAGTGGAAAGTTATACGGCGATTTGACTGTCGCTTGCTTTTCAGAAGAGCATTTCATGCTGTTCGGGTCCGGTGCAATGCAAGAAGCGCATCGCCGCTGGTTTGAAAAATCTCTGCCTGACGATGTTTCATACGCGAACGTGTCCGATGATTGGCACGGGATTGCTCTGTCAGGACCAAAATCCCGCGATCTTTTGGCGGCGATAACGCGTGACGACGTGTCCGCAGACGCATTTAAGTTTCGTGATCTGCGGCAGACGTTTGTCGGCGGTGTTCCCGTCATTCTCAATCGGATCAGCTTTTCAGGTGAATTGGGTTATGAAATCTATTGCAGGCCACAATATCTGGTTAAACTGGCTTCAGCGATTGAAGAGGCCGGCGAACCGCTGGGATACCGTTGGTATGGCGCTCGGGCGTTGATGTCGATGCGTTTGGAAAAGGGCTGGGGTGTTTGGACCTTAGAATATCGGCCAGACTTTAATGCGGTCGAGAGCGGTATGGACACCTTTATCAATTGGAAGAAGGACTTCGTAGGCAAGACCGCGACAGAAGGTTTCCGAACCCAAGGTGTGGACCAAAAACTTGTGACGATGACGATAGATGTCGATGGGATTGATGTCTCGAATGACGAAGCGATTTTAAAAGATGGTGAAGCGGTCGGATATGTGAGCTCCGGCGGCTACGCGCACCGTGTTGGGAAGTCGATGGCGATGGGTTACGTCGCCACTCCGTTTGCGACGCCGGGTTCCGAACTGCAGGTTGAAATCTTAGGGGAACTCTATGCGGCCCATGTTCAAGGCACTGCGGTCTACGATGCGAACGGCGCCAATATGCGCGCGTAAAGGTATGATATGAAACTGCAAGATCTTGAGATATTCGTCGTTGGCACGCCGCCCCCACACTGGGGAGGGCGCTATTGGATCTTTGTCAAAGTCACGACGGATACGGGCGTTGCGGGATTTGGCGAGGTTTATGCAGCCTCTGTTGGCCCTGCCGCCATGTCGGCAGTTATCGAAGATGTTTTTGCCCGTCATATGGAAGGGGAAGACCCTGCGAATATCGAGATGATGTTTCGGCGGGCCTATTCCGCGGGTTTCACGCAGCGTCCCGACTTAACGGTTATGGGAGCGTTCTCTGGTCTGGAAATCGCGTGCTGGGATATTCTGGGCAAAGCGCATAACGTGCCGGTTCATATGCTCTTGGGTGGGCGAATGAACGATCGTGTTCGGAGTTACACGTATTTGTATCCGATGGCTCATCATGCGCAATCCGCGTTTTGGTCGTCGCCCGAGATGCAGGCCGAAACGGCCGTTGCGATGGTCGATCTTGGGTTTACAGCGCTGAAGTTTGACCCAGCGGGACCTTATACGTTGCGGGGTGGGCATATGCCTGCCCTGATGGATATTGAAATGTCCGTGGCGATGTGCGCCGCGATACGGGATGCGGTTGGGGCCCGGGCAGATTTACTGTTTGGAACCCACGGCCAGTTTTCCACCGGCGGAGCGGTGCGCCTTGGGCGTGCCATCGAACCCTATGATCCGCTCTGGTATGAAGAACCTGTGCCGCCCGACAATGTTGCCGCGATGGGCGAGGTCGCACGCAAAGTCCGCATTCCGGTGGCGACCGGGGAGCGGCTCACGACAAAGGCCGAGTTTGCGCCGGTCCTCCAAAGTGGCGCCGCGACGATCGCGCAGCCTGCGCTCGGGCGGTCTGGAGGTATACTCGAAACGAAAAAAATCGCCGCCTTAGCCGAGGCATGTAATGCCCAGGTCGCACCTCACCTTTACGCAGGCCCAGTGGAATGGGCGGCCAACGTTCAGCTTGCTGTGAATATCCCAAACATTCTTATGGTCGAAACCATTCAGACAGGCGGCGAATTCCATCGGGCCTTGGTCGGAGATGTCCCCGTGTGGCAGGACGGGTACATCATCGCCCCAACAGGGCCGGGGCTCGGTATTCAATTTGATGAAAGTGTTGCACGTGACAATCCTTACACCGGCGATCGGTTGCATCTCGAAATGCAAGAAGACGCGTGTCGTTATGACCAGCATAACGCCTTCGGGGGCGGGGCATCTGATTAACCTAGACTGGCTTGACCAGCGCGTTGCAGCTCTGAGAGAAGCGCATCTTTGGTGACAGGCTTTGATAGAAAGCCATTCATGCCCACGCGTTCGCAACTGCGTTTGTCTTCGTCAAAGGCGTTTGCGGTCAACGCAATTATAGGGGTCGGCTTTGCGCAAGATTCCGATTCAAAGGTGCGGATGTCTTTTGTTGCTTCGAGCCCAGTCTTTTTGGGCATCGCAAGGTCCATAAGTATCAGGTCCGGTCGGTACTTGTGGAATTGATCGACGGCCTCTTCCCCGTCATTTGCAAAGAACAGTGAGGCGCCCGTCGGGCCGAGCATTTTCTTGACGATCAGTTGGTTCGTTCGATTGTCTTCGACGACAAGGATTGCGGCATTCGCGATGTTCCAGTCGGGCAGGTCTTTGTCTTCTGCGTTTGTTTTGTGAAGCTCGAGTGTCAAACGGCACGCTGTTCCCGATCCAGGCGTGCTCTCGATCAGGAGGTTCCCCCCCATTTGTCGGGCGAGCTTTTGGGATATGCGCAGTCCAAGCCCAATCCCTCCGTCGAGTGTGCCTGTTTCGGTGATATCCCCAGACAATATCTCTCGAAGTTTTTCAGGGTGGATGCCGATACCGGTGTCCGTCACGTTGATAAAGGCAAAGGAGAAAAGCGCACTGTGATGCACGGACACTTTGACTTCGATACCACCCCGCTCGGTGAAACGGATGGCGTTCGACAAAAGCTTAGAGACAATCTGCGAAATGCGATCTGCGTCACCGAGGACATGTTCGGGCAACTCATCTTCAACCGAAAAAGTCAGCGCGAGGTGTTTTTCTTCGGCGCGTTTCCGGTACTTCTCGACGGTCCCGCGAAGAATTGCGTCAATATCAATGACGGTCCGATTGATTAGAAGACCGCCCTTTTCAAGTTGCGTGACATCTAGGATGTCGCTGATCAACGCGTGGAGATCTGCCGCGGAGCTTCGCAGAGGTGACAGCAGTGCAGATTGATCTGGGCGCGGATTGCTGTGTGCCAGCATGTCTCCGGCGCCCATAATTCCGTTGAGCGGCGTCCGAAGTTGATGGCTCACACTTGATAAAAAAGCAGTCTTCGCCTGCAATGCTTTTTCGACCCGAGCTTTTTCAGACAGAAGAGCGCCTTCCGCCACCATATGTCGGTCTTGTATCCGAAGGAGGAAAAAGAGGAAGAGGACAAGGGTCGATCCGAACATAAGGGTCGACAGTGTCAGAACCTGCCAATGTAGACGGTCAAACCCGAGCTGTATCCCGTCCATCAGGAGCAGCGCGACGATGCTGATCCCGTAAACGCTGAGCCGTGTCCAGGAGGCCGCGGGTTGGAAATTTGCAACAATCCCACCGTTTAAGACCGCGGCGGCAAAGAACGAAATGCAAAAGATCTGCGTCGCTGTGCCGCCGGCGACCCAAGCCAAAGAGATACAGATGCTAAATACGATGCTCTGCGCTCCCGCCGCGGCTGTTGCTATCCATCCGGCCCATTTCTTTCGAAACGCCCGATGGCCCTGTCGGAGGAGGAACCGCAGAACCGATATATCGATCAGTTCTCCGAGAATGGCCAAAACACATAGGATCAGACCAAGACGAAAATCGACCAACAATCCCATTGTGGCCGATCCGTAGGCCGTCATGATTTGACGCAACCAAAACTGCCGCACGCGCGCACGCGCGTAGCGCTGGAAACGCCCTTCCCGTGAGTCTTTCTTTCGAAATTCTACGAGATCCTGGGTGTCGTCGTTGTGACCCACAGACATATTGTCAAAAATAGGGCAGAGAGCCTTAACAAAGCCTTCACGTAAACCCTGGACTGCGGCAGAGTTTCAGGCTTTGTCAGGACTAAGGTGCACTAGGGAAGAGTATGTCTAAGCGATTGCCAATTGTTTTCGTTTTGATCACGGTGGTGATCGATGCGATGGGGATCGGTTTGATGATGCCCGTTATGCCCGACTTGTTGCAGGAATTGGGTGCCGATGACCTGAGCCGCGCAGCTGTTTGGGGCGGGTTGCTTTCTATGGTTTTTGCGTTGATGCAATTTGCATTTGGGCCGTTGCTGGGCGCTGTTTCTGATCGGTTCGGTCGGCGCCCCGTGCTTCTCCTAAGCCTTGTTGTGGTGGCTTTAGATTATGTGTTGTTGGCCGTGGCCCATACGATTTGGCTGGTTTTACTTGCGCGCATCATCGCAGGTATTGCGTCGGCCACGCAAAGCACAGCCAGCGCTTACATGGCCGACATCTCTAAGCCGGAGGAGAAGGCGCAGAATTTCGGACTGGTCGGCGCTGCATTCGGAATAGGCTTTGTGATTGGACCTCTCGTTGGCGGGCTTCTGTCTGAATTCGGAACTCGTGCACCATTCTACGCCGCGGCCGCCTTTGCATTATTGAACCTGATCCTCGGGTATTTCGTTTTTCCGGAGACAGTGACCGACACGATCCGCCGAAAGTTCGAGTGGCGCCGCGCAAACCCCTTGGGCGCATTTTACCAGGTGGGCAAGTTGCCCCACGTTGGGCAACTTCTGCTCGTTGTATTTGTGTACAATTTTGCCTTCATGATCTATCCGTCGGTTTGGTCTTTTTTCACGCAAGAGGCATATGGCTGGACGGCCAGAGATGTCGGAATATCGCTAGCGGCCTTTGGAATTGTTATCGCCTTTGTTCAGGGCTACCTGATCCGAGTTTTCATTCGGAAGATTGGCGAAGGCAATACAGCCATTCTTGGTTTGACAACCAATATGATTGCTTTTGCAATTCTTGTCGTGACCACAACCGGTTGGCAGGCCTATGCGACAATAGCGATCGCAACACTTGGTGCTGTGACGATGCCGAGCCTTCAAGGTATGATGTCAAAACTTGTTCGTGACGACGCGCAGGGCGAGTTGCAGGGGGTTCTGGTCTCAACTCAGTCCGTAGCGTCGATCTTTTCACCGGTGGTTATGACCGCGATATTTGGATATTTTACGGGTCCAACCGCACCGTTCTACTTGCCAGGCGCGCCCTTCGTTGTGGCCGCGATCCTCACGCTATTGGGGCTGGTACTGTTTCTCATGCGGCGCCAAAGCGTGCCAGAACCCGTTTAGCGGCCCGTCGGCCCAATTCGTCGGAACACTTCGCACCCTTGCCGCAGGCGCCTGCACAGATCGAAAGCGCGGCCGAAGGTTGGAGGTCGAGCGGCCGGTCATCTGGCGTGAAACTCGTGACACAAGACCCATGGGTAACAGCCGAAATTTGGAGGTCGGGCATAAGTTCCATCACCATCTCCGTGAGAACCCTGGCCACGTCCGGGGAACCACCGGAGCGAAACCACTCATTGATATCCGATTGTGAGGAGAGCGGGATATCCACAGGATCACCGCCGATCTTCAAATATGATTTGCCGTCGGCGTAGCGAATAGGCGGCAGAAGATACGGGTCGCGACCATCTTCAAATCGGTAAATGAGAGAAGGTTGATTTGACAGGCGTCTCGCCTCCTCCTGAGTGACTTCGAAGAAGGCAATCGTGCGCGCATAGGTTGTCAGAGGGATCTCAACGGGCGACAAATGTTGGGCAAATCCTCCGGTCGCCAAAAGAACATGGTCGAAGGTCCAATTGGTTCCGGTCGCGGTTATTTTAGTCGTATCACCGGTGGTAAGCTGGGTGACCTCTGCGTTAATGAGTTTTGCGCCAGCGGCTTCCGCGAGAATGTGTTGCGCTTTTACCAATCGGCGCGGGGATATATGGCCGGCGCCCCGAGGCTCGTAAAAGCCGGTGGTATTTTGGGGAAACTGAAACATTGGGACACGATCCGCCAAAGCCGGCATTTCCAGAACTTCGCACGGTATGTCCTCGGTTTCGAGCTGGGTGTGGATGCTGGCGATATCCGGATGGTCCGACGGACCAGAGACAAGCGCGCCAACCTCTCCAAAAAAAGAAATGCCCGAGCGTGCCTCAATATCGTGGTACCGAGATATCGCGGCACGGGTGACATCGGACCAAAATGGAGACGGATCGATAGCGCGGGTAATTCGCCCCTCGTCATAGTGAGATCCAAAAACCCCCTGATGATTTGATTTGTCCGCGGGCTCTGCCGGTCCAATCAGTGTCACATCTTGGCCGGCTTCTGCGAGGTACTTGGCCGCCGCGCTGCCGATCAGCCCGCCGCCGATCACGGCAAGGCGAGGAGCAGTCATCGTGCCTGCTCCTCGATGCGATCGGTAGCGGGCGGCGGAGTGCGCGAGAGGGCTGTCACCATCGCGTAGTCCTCGTCGGATAATGTGAGAGGGGTCAGAGATGGCCGCAATTGTTCAACGGTCCGCGCAGAGATGAGGGGCGCGGTGACGGCCGGATGGTGTGCGGCCCACGCGACCGCAAACCGCGCCGGATGCTCACCCCGTTCTCGCGCCAATTCAGTAAGCTCTTTGGCCGTGTCCCACATCCATTCTTCGCCGTAACGGGCCCGATACCGTGTGTCTGAGGCGAGGCGCCCATCTGTATCATCTGCCGTGTATTTTCCGGACAGCAATCCACCGCCGAGCGGAGAATAGGGGAAGACGGCAATGTCCTGGTCCAACGCCATCGGAAGAAGCTCCACCTCTGCTTGGCGTTTCACAAGATTGTACATCGGTTGGATTGCATCAATTCGTGTCCCGAGGGATGCGGCAACGCCCTCGGCCTTCATGACTTGCCAAGCCGCAAAGTTGGATAGGCCGAGAAATCGGATGCGTCCCTTGCGTTGTTCCAACGCCATCCAGCCAAGGGTTTCGTCGAGCGGAGTTTCCGGATCGAAGCGATGAAGAAAGTACAGATCGACAAAATCTGATTTTAGTCGAGACAAGCTGATCTCGAACTGTTCGGTGAGGTTTGCGGCGCTGGCACCACCGGTATAGCCTCCTTTGGTTGTCAAAAAGAGTGCGTCTCGATGCGGCTTTGCGAATGCCCCAAGCAACTCTTCTGATCTACCCTCACAATAAATGTGAGCACAGTCGAAGGTGTTGATCCCTACAGCGCGGCATGCGTCAAAAACCGCGCGGCTTGTCTTTGCATCACTGCCACCCCCAAACTGCATTGTGCCAAATGCCAGAGCAGAAATGGGTTCGTCGGATAGAGTTCGTAACTGCACCATCGCTTCGTCCTCTTTGCCAAAGGACCTAGCGTGTTGCTGGGGTCACGAAAACCAAAAAGGCCCGCATGCACGCGGGCCCTTGAAGTCTTTGAATGTGAGTGGGTTATTGCGGGATCTCGCCTTCGATGCCCTCGACGTAGAAATCCATTGTGGCCAAGACACCATCATCCGGTGTCTCGCCCGCCGCCAGCCACGGTGTTCCGTCCTGCTTATTGATCGGACCTGTGAAGCTGTGAAGCGTTCCGGCAACAATCCCCTCTTTGATTGCATTTGCAGAGGCCTGCACGTCTTCTGGAACATCGTCAGAATAATCGCCAATGACGACCATGCCCGGCGCAATCCCATCCCATGTGTCCATGCTTTCCCATGTGCCGTCCATCACGGCTTGTGTGCGGGCGATGTAATACGGGGCCCAGTCATCGATAATCGAAGAAAGACGGGCCTTCGGCCCAAACTGTTTCATGTCAGATGCTTGGCCAAATGCAAAAATACCTTCTTCCTCGGCGATTGTCATCGCGGCCGGGCTGTCGGTATGCTGCATCAGGATATCGGCGCCTTGCTCAATCAACGCCTTCGCGGCGTCCGCCTCTTTTGCTGGATCAAACCAGGTAAAGACCCAAACAATTTTCAATTCGACGTCTGGATTTACCGCCTTAGCCGCCAAATATGCCGAGTTAATACCGCGGATCACTTCTGGGATTGGGTATGAGGCGATGTATCCAATCACATTGCTCTTTGTCATGTGGCCCGCGATGTGGCCGATCACGCTTCTGCCTTCGTAAAAGCGCCCAGAGTATGTGGATACGTTGTCTGCACGTTTAAAGCCTGTGGCATGTTCGAATTTAACGTCTGGGAATTTTTCTGCGACGTTGACCGTCGGATCCATGTAGCCAAAGGATGTCGTGAAGATAAGATCATGACCCGAAAGCGCCATTTGTGTGATGACGCGCTCGGCATCTGCCCCTTCTGGCACGCTTTCTGCAAATGTTGTTTCGACTTTGTCACCGAAGGCTTCCTCGATGGCCAACCGACCTTGATCATGTTCATATGACCATCCGAAATCTCCGATTGGACCGACATAGACAAAGCCAACTTTGGTCGGGTCTTCTGCAAATGCGCTGGTCGCTAGGCCGAAGGCGAGTGCGACGGCACTGATGTTTTTAAGCAGTTTCATATCTGCTCCTCTTAGTTGCGGGCCAATCGGCCGTGGGTGCCCTATCGCGGGGCGTAAAATATCCGACCAAGGGCGGCCGGGGCATGCGAATTTTGTTGCTTTCCCTGACGGGAAATCAGGACGAGGACAATAATCGTCATCAAATATGGCGCCATAGAGAGGTAGGCGGGATTTAAAGTCATTCCAGCTGCCTGAAGATTAAGCTGAAGGATTGTAATCCCGCCAAAAAGATAAGCGCCAAGAAGAACGCGTTCTGGCCGCCAACTTGCAAAAACAACGATTGCAAGTGCGATCCAACCCGCGCCAGCGGTCATGCCCTCGGTCCACTGCGGCACGCGTGCAAGTGATAAATATGCACCGCCAAGACCTGCCATCGCGCCGCCAAACAAGATCGCCAAAACACGTATTCGGACGACCCGGTAGCCAAGGCCATGTGCCGCATCGTGGTTCTCTCCCACTGCGCGCAAAATCAAACCTGTCTTCGTTCTGCGGAGAAAATACCAGACGCAAAACGTAAGTGCCAACGAGACATAGACCACAGCATCATGGGAAAAGAGGATGCGTCCCAAGGCCGGAATATCCGACAGATATGGCAGCGAGAGATCGGATATGGGAGGAGGTTTCTTCCCCACATAAGTTTGGCCGATCATAGCAGAGAAACCGAGACCAAAGAGCGTAAGTGCAAGTCCCGTTGCCACGTGGTTGGTCAGAAAATACTGCGACAGGAGCGCAAAGATTGACGCAAGAGCCGCGCCGCCGACGGCGCCGCACAGAAAGCCGAAAACTATGTTCCCAGTGCTCACGGCCCCGATAAAGCCTATGACTGCGCCTGAAATCATCATTCCTTCGACGCCGAGATTTAGCACGCCAGCACGTTCGACTACGGTTTCACCGAGTGCTGCCAGGAGAATCGGCGTACTTGCCGCGACAAGGCTGGCAAGCATTCCAACAATAGAGAGGCTCGCCCAATCCATCAGCCCACCCCAACCGGATGAAGAACAAATCGGTACCGTACGAGCACATCTGCCGCGAGAAGAAAGAACAGAAGCATGCCTTGGATCACGAGAACGGCTGCGGCGGGGATGTTAAGCATCAGCTGTGCAAGTTCGCCGCCGATAATTGTCAGTGCTAGAACGAGGCCGGCGAACACAATTCCGATTGGGTTCAAGCGTCCTAAGAAAGCTACGATGATGGCTGTGAACCCATATCCGGATGGAAAGTCCGTTGTCAGTTTGGCCGTTGGGCCGGACGCCTCGTAAAACCCTGCAAGCCCGGCGAGACCTCCAGACAGAGCGAGACAAAGAACGACCATTCGGGTGGGCTCAATCCCAGACAATCGAGCGGCCTTTGGAGCGAGCCCGAGGACCCGGATTTGAAATCCGAAGAGATGGTGTTTTTGGATCGCGTGCGCTGCGATCGCGGTCAATAGTGCCGCAACAACTCCCCAGTGGAGGCCCGTGTTGGAAATGAGCTCTCCGTTGAATGCGGGGGGGAAATCTCGGAAACTCCGCGTTTCTGGGAAGCCCATTGCGGTCGGGCTTTTCATCGGTCCTGTGACCATTGCAGCCAAAAATTGGATCGCCACATACACCAACATGAGCGATACGAGGATTTCATTTGCTCCGAAACGCACGCGGAGAAGGGCGGGGATCATCGCCCAAGCGACGCCGCCTGCGATGCCCGCCAAACCCATGAGCAAAAATATGTACGGAAAAGAGGTCCCATAGCAAACTAGGCCAACACTTGTCGCGGCGATCGCGCCCATAATGTACTGGCCTTCAGCGCCAATATTCCAAATCCCAGCTTGGAACCCAAAAGACAGCCCAAGCGCAATAAGAATGATCGGCGCTGCTTTGACCAGCAGTTGGGGCCGCGTGAAACTCGCCATTGTTTCATCAAACAAAGGGTCCCAGAACAGAACACGCAGTGCTTCCCACGGGTCTCTATCTAGGATTGCGAACAAGATGGCGCAGGCGATGAAGGTTACTAAAAGTGCGACGACCGGTGCAAATACGCCAGCCAGCTTGCTCGGCTCGGGGCGCTTTACCAGGGTAATCATGCTGCTTCGCCCGCCATTAAGAGGCCAAGTTTCGCAGGGGTCGCGGTTGACGCCAAAATGGGTGTGCTCAGATGGCCCGAAGATAGAACGGCAATTCGGTCCGATATCTCCAAAAGTTCATCCAAGTCTTGAGATATTGTGATGACGCCGGAACCACTTTCAGCAAGTGCAATAATGGCGTTTCGAATGGCCGCTGCGGCTGCGGCGTCTACACCCCATGTCGGTTGGTTCACGATGAATACGGACGGATTTTGGCGGAGTTCGCGCCCAATGACATATTTTTGCAGGTTTCCACCCGAAAGCGCGACCGCCGCGGTGCGCTCGGATGGTGTCGCAACTTTGAACGTCTCGATGATGTCACGGGCAAAACTTGTCGATTGTGGCCAGTTCAAGAAACCACGCCGCGATACCCGTCCTGCGGTCAGGGCCGCGTTCTCAACAAGGCTCATCTCTGGTACTGCCGCATGGCCCAGACGTTCCTCGGCGGCAGACAATATCCCAAGTTGCCGTCTTGCGCGAACACCTGTGTGGCCGATCGCCTCCCCGCGGAATCGAATGGCTGAAGATGCGCTTCTCACCTCTCCTGACAAAAGACCGAAGAGTGCGTCCTGACCGTTCCCGGCTATGCCTGCAATTCCCAGGATTTCACCCCGGTGCAATTTGAATGAGACGTCATGGACGGCGCTCGGGTCTTCAGAGCTCCATTCGAACCCAAGATACTCAACGTCAAAGATGATCTCTTTCAAGGCGGTTTGCTGCCGCTGTGTTTTTTGGTGGCGTGCGCCAATCATGCATTCAGCAATGCTGTCAGAGGTTTCCTTACGCGGATCAAGGGTCGCCACAACGCGACCTTGCCGAAGAACCGTAGCGGCGTCGCAGAGCCTCCGGATTTCTTCAAGTTTGTGGGAAATATATAGGATAGAAATCCCATCAGCTTGCAACTGTCGGAGAATTCCAAAGAGCCGCCCAACCTCTTGTGGAGCCAACACCGATGTTGGTTCGTCCAGGATCAAAACTTTGGGCTTTTGAAGGATACAGCGCAGTATTTCGACGCGTTGGCGCGCACCTGCGGAGAGGCCTCCAACAACTTGATGAGGCGCGATGTCTAGGCCGTATTGCAGGGACCATTCCTCGATCTCGGTGCTCAAGGTGTCCAAGGCGGGCGGATGGGTGAGTCCAAGGGCGATATTTTCCACGACGGTCATCGCCTCAAACAGCGAGAAATGTTGGAAAATCATAGAAACGCCCTTTGAGCGTGCTTCCCTTGGAGATTGCGGGCTATAGGAAAGTCCATCTTTCGACATAGTGCCGCCGTCGGGTTGAACCAACCCGTAGATCATCTTCATAAGCGTGGATTTTCCGGCCCCGTTTTCGCCGACAATCGCATGTATTTCGCCCGGCATAAGGTCCACCGAAATATCATCGCAGGCTACGACGCCAGGATATGATTTCGAGAGGTTTTTGAGCGACAAGGCGGGTGTCACAGATGCAGAATCCTCAAGCTACGATTTGCTTTGATTGAGCGTTTCACAAATGAATTGCAACGATTTTGCCGCATCTGGTGGCATGCTCCAAAGTTACCCACATCATTTGCGTGAATATTATGCAATTCTCGCGCGCTGAAGGGACCATGTATCAATCTTGAATACGTGGTTTGATCCGTTTGGACGGCTCTGTTTGAGGGTCAAAATGGACTTGCGATGGTGATGCACCATATCAGACAACGCGGTTGGACGAGCAAAGGAATTAAACGTTGTCAGAAAGAGAAGTTGCATCTTGGGTCCGACCCACATTGGAGATTGGCCCCGTAGTCGTATTCATAGCGATCTATATTCTCTACCGGGATGCATCCGTCGAGATTCTCGGGGGTGAATACGGCGGCTTGGTCTTGGCGACGCTGGTGACGATCCCGCTTATATTGGTCACCACTTTTCTGCTCAAACGCATTACCGGACGCTTATCGCCAATGCAGATATTCACGGCGGTTCTTATTGTCGTGTTTGGTGGCATGACGGTGTGGTTGAACGATCAGCGGTTCATCCAGATGAAGCCAACGATCATTTACTTTTTCTTCACTGCGATCCTTCTCTTCGGCGCAATGACCGGTCGGCTCTACCTGAAGATGATCATGGATGATAAAGTTCCTATGGCCGACGAAGGCTGGGAGAAATTAACGCGACGGATGATCATATTCTTTGCGTTTATGGCGATCCTAAACGAGGTGGTCTGGCGGTTCTTCAGCGAAGAGATTTGGGTCGCATTGGACACCGTCGGTCAGCCTACAATGGTTTTCGTTTTTCTCTTTTCGCAGTTTGGACTTTTTTCAACCTATAGCGACGAAGCAGACGCTCAGTAGCGTTGGTAACAGCGCCAAATGGGGGCAGAATGCTCTGGTCGTGTGACGGTTTTTTAGGATAACCTCCGCGCATGCCTTACGCGCAATTTATCCATCTCCGCCTACACTCCGCATATTCGTTGTTGGAAGGCGCGATCCAGGTCAAATCGATACCCGGTATGTGTGTTGAGCACAGTATGCCGGCCGTCGCGGTCACGGACAGCGCAAACATGTTTTCCGCGCTGGAGTTCTCGGAGGCCGCGGTAAAAGAAGGTGTGCAGCCGATACACGGATGCCAATTTCCACTTTGCTTCGGCTCGGAGGTGACGCCGAAGGGGGAGCGCCGCGAAATTGCCGCCTGCGTTCTCATTGCGCAAAATGAACAAGGCTATGAGAACCTGCTTGCGCTAAACTCTGCGGCCTATCTGGATGGCCAAAAGCAAGATGTTTTCATTTCATATGACGATCTCGTGGGGCACTCCGACGGAGTGATCATGCTTACGGGTGGGGCTTTTGGCCCGCTCGGTCATTTGATACGAGATAATCGCTTGGATCGCGCAATGGACCTTCTTGACGATCTCAAGACGGTGTTTCCGGATCGTCTCTATGTCGAGCTTCAGCGCCATCAAATGGCCGAAGAAATGGCCTGCGAGCGGCAGATGGTGGAGCTTGCCTATGCCCATGATCTGCCTTTGGTTGCGACCAATGATGTGCATTTTCCAAGGAAAGAAATGTATGCCGCCCATGATGCGATGCTGTGCATTGCCGATGGCACATATGTCGATCAGCAAGAGCCGCGCCGCCGCCTGACCGAAGAGCATTACTTCAAATCCGCCGAGGAAATGGCGGTGCTCTTTGCCGATCTGCCAGAGGCGATTGAAAACACAGTCGAGATCGCAAGGCGCTGTGCCTTTCGGGCTTACAAGCGCGACCCCATTCTGCCCAAATTTGCCGATGACGAGGTGGAGGAACTGCGCCGCCAAGCGCGCGAAGGTTTGAAGGCCAGGTTGGATGTGATCCCCCATGCTGCATCAGTGGAAGAGTATGAAAAGCGGCTCGAGTTTGAGCTGGGGATTATCGAGGGGATGGGGTTTCCGGGCTACTTCCTGATCGTGGCCGATTTCATCAAATGGGCAAAAGACAATGATATCCCGGTGGGGCCGGGCCGTGGCTCGGGTGCGGGGTCCTTGGTGGCCTATGCCCTGACGATTACGGATTTGGACCCGTTGCGCTATTCGCTGCTGTTTGAACGGTTCCTGAATCCAGAGCGGATTTCGATGCCGGACTTCGATATCGATTTCTGCATGGATCGCCGCGAAGAGGTGATCCAATACGTGCAGGAAAAATATGGCCGTGACCGCGTGGCGCAGATCATTACCTTTGGGGCTTTACTCTCCAAGGCGGCGGTGCGCGATGTGGGCCGCGTATTGCAGATGCCATATGGGCAGGTGGACCGCCTATCCAAATTGATCCCAGTCGAAGGCGTGAAGCCGGTTTCGATTGAAAAGGCGCTCGCCGATGAGCCGCGCTTAAGGGAAGAAGCGAAATCCGAAGAGGTCGTGGCCCGCCTGTTGGAGTACGCCCAGCAGATCGAAGGGTTGCTGCGAAATGCGTCGACGCACGCCGCAGGCGTCGTGATCGGGGATCGTCCGCTGGACGCGCTTGTTCCGCTCTATAAAGACCCGCGCTCGGACATGCCGGCCACGCAGTTCAATATGAAATGGGTCGAAGAGGCGGGCTTGGTGAAGTTCGATTTCCTGGGTCTTAAAACACTGACAGTCATTCAAGGCGCGGTTGATCTGTTGAAAGAGCGGGGTGTGGACCTCGATATCAACGCGATCCCGCTCGATGATCAGGCGAGTTACGACCTTTATGCCTCCGCCAAAACGGTTGCGGTCTTTCAGGTGGAAAGTACGGGTATGATGGATGCGCTGCGCCGCATGAGGCCCACGTGTATCGAGGACATCATCGCGCTTGTGGCGCTCTATCGTCCCGGACCGATGGAAAACATCCCACAATATTGCGATGTGAAAAACGGGCGCGCAGACCGCGAGAGTATCCATGAGAGCATCGACTACATCTTGGATGAGACCCAAGGGATCATCGTCTATCAGGAACAAGTGATGCAGATTGCGCAGGTCATGGCGGGATATACTCTGGGCGGGGCTGACAAGCTGCGTCGTGCGATGGGTAAGAAAATCCAAGCCGCGATGGATGAACAAAAGCCGATCTTCATTGAAGGCGCCCGAGAAAACAATGTGCCAGAGGCGAAGGCGAAAGAGGTCTGGGACCTTTTGGATAAGTTCGCCAATTACGGTTTCAACAAATCGCACGCAGCGGCCTATGCCGTGGTCAGTTATCAAACCGCTTACCTCAAGGCGAATTATCCGGTCGAGTTTATGGCGGCTGTGGCGAATTGCGATTTGCACCTGACCGACAAGTTGAATGTCTATGCACAAGAGGTGCGCCGTCTTGGCATCGAGATCATACCGCCTTGTGTGAACCGCTCTCAACCAGAGTTCAGTGTGATCGACGGTAAGATTGCTTACGCGCTGGGCGGGCTGAAGAATGTGGGTGCCGAGGCGATGCGTTTGATCACCGAGGCGCGTGGCGGCAAGCCGTTTCGCGATCTTTTTGATTTTGCCTCCCGCGTGGATTTAAAGCGCATCGGCAAGCGGCCCTTGGAAATGCTGGCGCGCGCGGGCGCATTTGACCAGCTGGACGCGAACCGAAGGAAGGTTTTTGCATCGATTGATGCCTTGGTGAATTATTCGACCGCGTGTCACGAAGACCGGAATTCGGCCCAAGCTGGGCTTTTTGGCGATAGCGCCGAGGCCTTGCCGACGCCTCGATTACCGATGCCCGAGGACTGGCTGCCGACTGAACGGCTGAAGGAAGAGCATACTGCCATTGGGTTTTATCTCTCCGGACACCCGCTTGACGATTACGCCGCAAAACTCAAACGAAGCAACGTTTTGATGCTCTCGGATTTGGAGGCCAAAGCACAGTCAGGTCCGCTTGTGGCAAAAGTCGCGGGATCTGTGTCGGCTAAGCAAGAACGAAAGTCGGCTCGAGGAAATCGTTTCGCCTTTGTGCAGCTTTCGGATCCCACCGGTCTTTACGAGGTGACGGTTTTTTCGGACACTTTGGAGAAATTCCGGGACCTGCTGGAGCCTGGAAACAACGTTGTTTTGTCCGTCGAAGCCACATTAGATGCGGATCAGCTGAAATTGCTGACCCGTTCCGTTGAAGCGGTGGATGATACGGTTGCGAATGCGGGTTCTATGGGTTTGCGGGTATTTGTCGGAAGTGCGGAGGCGCTCCCGTCCTTAAAGACACGATTGGATGACCTCGTTCAGTCTTCGAACGTCAAAAGCAAGGGCCCCATCCAGATCATCCTCACGCATCCTGAGCTGCCCGGTGACGTCGAATTGTCCTTGAAGGACCCGTTCCCGGTCAACCCACAAATCAAGGGCGCAATCAAACATATCGATGGCGTTCTGGGCGTTGATGAGTTCTAGTTTGTTACAAAGAAAGGTTGCCTACTGGGGTCGTTTGCGTAGCAAATCACGTTTTCGGCTGCCGGAAGGCGTGATTGGTTTTGTACATCAATCGGTGCGCTGACCTCACAACGATCAAGCTCGAGACGAACATATCCTTTTTCCGCCATGCAGGACCGTTCGAGCCGTGCCCGTTTGCCAAGGTTTTCGTCGCGAAATCCGCGCTTGTACGGCACGAAAAAGAGCGGCCGCTTTACGCTTGTCAGCGGAAAGGCGTCGAAGTCTTCTTCAACATAACTCACCGGTGCCTTTTCGAGAGCCTCAGCTTCGCAGGCTGCGAGATCAGAGGCAAGAGCCGCCCTTTCGGCACCATCCTGGTAATAGAATACGCGGGTGCCGCACCCGACAAGAACAAGCAATACAAGGACACCAAAGAACCGCATAAACAGTTGATAGCATGACGCGTCCCCGGTCAAAGGGTTAAATTTGTCGCTGCCTTCATTGGAGAGAAAAACTTACTTCAAGACATCTGCCCAATCGGGGTGGCGTTTGAACTGAGCGGCCGCAAAAGGGCAAAGAGGCATGATTTTCACACCAGATTTGCGCGCTTCGTCAACTGCATGAGAGACGAGCCTTAACCCGACGCCCTGACCGCGATAAACATCCGGCACACCTGTATGGTCAATAATGATCAGCCCATCTCCGGCCTTGGAATACGTAAGCTCGGCCTCCGGTCCGCCGCCGATAGCCAAGACATAGCGTCCTTTGGTGTCCGTTTCCTCAAATATGATTGTGTCACTCATGTCTTAACTCCGAGCGGCTTTTCGTTTTTCGAACATGGCCTGATTTCCCGCATCCGTTCCGTCATGGAAGGTGCCAAACCATTTGTCCCACGGCGTTTCATATGTACCGAAATTGCAATCGACAAAGCGATGATGGAGTTGATGGAAAAAATCGCCGACTTCAAAGCCGGCATTTTTGCTCAATTTTAAGCGTTCAAAGCCTGCATGGCTGGTCGGGGCGCCGATGCCATGATGGAACATTAGAAACAGAATAAGCACGGGGTGGCTCGGGATCAAAAAGAAGATCAACACGTCCGAAAAGAGGATCAGCTGCTCAATTGGATGCATGGCAAGGCCGGACCAGGGCCCGGTGTTCACGTTCTTATGATGCCAGGAATGGATATAACGATAGAGGAACGGCGTGTGGAGCGCCCGATGGTGCCAATAGAAATAGAGACCCGCATAGATCGGGATCAGCAGCACAAGCAATGCGACGTAAAACGGGTTCTCGGCTGGTGTGACCATTGCGATATAGCCATTCGCAAACCCCCACCAGATGAGGCATTCGTAGAGCGACCAAAACAAAAGCGATGGCCCAACGGACAAGAAAATATTGTCTTTGACCTGATCTTTGAAAAAGAAAGTCCGCGCACCTTTGGCCATGGGGCGCATGTCATATCGTTCCTCTTCGCCTTGGGTCTTGAACACCCAAAGCGCAAGGTGAAGCCCGCCCGCCACAACCAGCAAGATCACCAGGTTGCGCGCCCATACAAACGCCATCCAATCCAAAGAGAATGTTTTCGCGCTCTCAAGATCGGGCATCGCCACCAGATAAATCAAAAAGGCTGCGAGCAATAAAAACAATCGCATGCCCACAGGTTTCCACGAATTCAGCACGTATTTCGCAGACGCAAGCGGCCTGAGCGGCCAGTCATAATAGGGGGCCAGCTGAAGCGGCAGTTGGGGTGTAAAATTCCAAAGCTTTCGCGCCATCGGACCCTCCACGTATTGTCCCTGACGCTAGATTTGCTCTGTCTTCAATCCATCTCGTTTCCGACATAAAAGTCAAAAAACGCCGTCTTCTTCTGTTCAAAAATATCCCCGCCGGAGGCCGCGCTCTGACGCGACGCGTCGGAGCGCAAAACAAACCGCGTCGCGTCAGCGGCCTTTTATCAAAGCATCGAGGGACGCGAGCGTCTTGAGAAGGTCTTCAAGCTCGGAGAGACGCACCATATTGGGCCCATCGCAGGGCGCAATCTCTGGTTCTTGATGTGTTTCAATGAATACACCGGCAACCCCAACGGCGACGGCTGCGCGGGCAAGAGGAGGCACAAATTCGCGCTGCCCATCTGATGAGCCGCCTTTGCCACCCGGTAACTGAACCGAATGCGTTGCATCAAAAATAACGGGATATCCGGTTTGCGCCATGATCGGCAACGCACGCATATCGGAGACGAGCATATTATAGCCAAAGCTCGCGCCCCGCTCGCAGAGCAGAATGTTCTCATTGCCTGTACTTGCAATCTTGGCCGCAACATTTGCCATATCCCACGGGGCCAAAAACTGTCCTTTTTTCACATTGATGACGCGACCCGTTTCGCCCGCCGCCAAAAGGAGATCCGTCTGACGCGACAAAAAAGCTGGGATTTGGAGGATATCCACAACCTCTGCCACCGGCCCGACCTGATCAATCGAGTGGATATCCGTCATCACGGGCACGCCAAACTCTTCCTTGATCTTGGACATAAGCGTCATGCCCTCTTCAAGGCCCAAGCCACGGGAGGCATCAACCGAGGTGCGATTGGCCTTGTCGAAGCTCGACTTGTAGACCCACGAGACGCCCGCAGCATCGGCCGCTTTGGCAATGCCTTCTGCTATCATCCGGGCGTGATCGACGCCTTCCATCTGGCAAGGCCCCAACATGAGAGAAACTGGTTTGTCGTTCGCAAACGCGACAGAGTTTGCCATTACGGTTTTCATCAAATCACCCCCGCTTTAAGACAATCGTGAATGCGCAACAATCCGACCGGACGGTTCATGTCGTCCAACACGAAAAGCGCATTGACCTTAAATTGTTGCATTACCGTCAACGCCTCGGCCGCAAAGGCTGTATCATGGATCGTCTTTGGGTCCCGGGTCGCGACATCGGCAGCACGTTTGTCCAGAAGACCGTCCATATTGCGCCGCAAATCGCCATCTGTGATGACGCCATAAAGGGTACCATTTTCCACCAAACCCACCGTGCCAAACCCTTTCCCGGTCATCTCTACCAGGGCGTCTGCCATTCCAACGGCTGCATCGGCTAATGGAACATCATCGCCCGAATGCATGATCTGCGACACGCGCAACAACTGTGCACCAAGTTTCCCACCCGGATGAAATTGCAGAAATTGTTCACGATCAAAACCACGCAACCGCATGATCGCGACGGCCAGGGCATCTCCAAGGGCAAGTGCCATTGTGGTAGAGGTTGTGGGGGCCATTCCGATCGCGCAGGCCTCCGGAGCATCGGGTAGGACCAAGGCAATATCCGCCGCACTTCCGAGTGTGCTCCCACGGGCACCAGTCATTGCGATCAGCGGGATTTTGAACCGTTGGCAATGGGCGATAATATCGGTGAGCTCAGCAGTTTCGCCCGAGTTTGAGAGGAGGATGACAACGTCGTCGCCGGTGACCATTCCAAGGTCCCCATGGCTTGCCTCGCCAGGGTGAACAAATAAGGCGGGTGTGCCCGTCGACGCCAAGGTTGCCGCAATCTTTCGACCGACATGCCCAGACTTTCCCATACCGCTTAACACGGTGCGGCCCTTTTGCATCATGATAAGCTGAACTGCAGCGTCGAACCCTTCAGGCACATTTTCAGCCATTCTTGTGATCGCATCTGCCTCTATCCGAAGAACATCGGAGGCAATCTCGCGGGAAGGTTTTTCATGCGCCATAGGACACCCTTTTGCGGCCTGCTAGCAGGTCATCTCGTGGAGGGAAAGCATCGCCGTTTTGCTCCGAGTTTGCCAGTGCTCTTTCGCTTGTTTATGGCGGTCTACGATTGAGTAGAGACGCAACATGCTAAGACCGATTTCAAGATTTGAGATGGTGCTTTATGCCTTGGCATGGAGAATTGCGGCACCCGCAATGTGGGTCTACTTCACGCTCCGGTCCCGCAAGGACCCGCGCTATGGTGCATATTGGCCCGAGCGGTTTGGACATGGTCCATTTTTGGAGGGCGCCATTTGGGTGCATGCAACGTCGCTTGGCGAGTTGCGGTCGGCTGCACCCGTAATCGATGGGTTGCTCGCGCGGGGGTACAAGGTGATGACGACACATCACACACCTGCCGGTCGCGATGCGGCAGAAACGAGTTTTTCAGAGGCCATTGAGACCGGACAATTGATCGCTCGCTGGGTTCCGCTTGAATATCCTAGCGCTCTGCGTCGATTTTTGGAGAAGGGCCGGCCAGCACTCTGTCTTGTGATGGAGATCGACGTGTGGCCACTCATGATCTGGGAAGCGAAGAAGGCTGGTGTCCCGTTCTGGCTTTGTAACACGCAGTATCTGACGAAGAGCTTTGAAAGGGACCATAAAGGCGGGACGTTTCGGGGGCGTTCCGTGGCGATGTTTGATGGCGCAATGACAAAGTCCGACTTGCACACGGCACGCTTTAATGAAGTTGGGCTGCCCGATGTTGTTACCGTGGGCGAAACGCGATTTGAACAGATTATTCCCGAACCCCATTTGAACGCGGCAGAGACCTTTAGGACCAGCTTTTCAGATCGTCCTGTTATCGGCCTCGTCAATACCGTAGATGACGAGGAAACAGTTTTTCTCACGACGCTCACGCGGTTACGTAACAATCAATCTCAGCCAATGTTTGTTGTGGTCCCGCGTGCCCCGGAAAGGTTTGAACCGATGTTTCAAGCCGTCTCAGCAACCGGGCATCGAGCCCTGAAGCGAAGCGACATATTGGACGCGGAACTCTGCACAACGCGCGAAGAGCCCTTTGATGTCCTTCTCGGCGACAGCTTTGGTGAAATGTATTTTTACCTTTCGCTCTGCGATATCGTGGTGATGGGCGGATCCTTTACCCCGAAAGGCTCTCACAACGTGATCGAACCTTTGGCGCTCGGGAAACCCGTTATCGTTGGTCCTCACACCTGGACGATCGATTATCCGGTTGAAGAGGCAATCGAGGCAGGTGCAGTCAAGAGGGTCCAATCTGGCCCTGATTTAATGCCTGAACTTCTGAGATACTTGGACCGACCCGGTGATTTTGCAGAGATGATCGCAGTGGCGCCGCGGTTTTTCTCCGGTGAGCTTGGAGCGACCGAGCGTATTCTGGCAAAGGTGGGTCAGATATTGGGGGAGAGACAATGATCATAGGGCATATCGGTGTGCGCGGCGGGAGCAAAGGCGTTCCGGGTAAGAACCTACGCCCCCTCTGCGGTAAGCCCCTTCTGCAATGGAGCTTGGAGCATTTGAGGGATCACCCCCGAGTTGATCATCTTGTTTTATCGACAGATGATCCAGAGATGCATGCGCTGGGCCAAGATTTCGGATGCTTGGATATTGGTTTGCGCCCGACCGAGCTTGCCCAGGACACGTCATCGAAATGGGAGGTCTGGCAGCATTCGCTGTCCCAGGTCGAGGATCTGTTTAAGCTGTCTTTGACGGCGTTTGTGGATCTTGATGCAACATGTCCTTTGCGAGACCTCGAAGATATCGGAAATGCCCTGAGTCTTTTCGAACGCGAGGCGCCCGACATGGTAATGTCAGTAACACCTGCGCGGAAGAACCCCTACTTCAATTTGGTTGAACCGGGTCCAGATGGTGGATTGCAGGTGTCCAAAAAACTGCCCGGAAACGTTGTTTCGCGACAAGAAGCACCCACTGTATATGAACATGCAGGGCCGGTTTATGTGGTGGCCCCATCCTATCTTAAATCCGCGGGCTGGCTTTATGAAGGACGGGTGCTCCCCTATGTTATGCCGGCTGAACGCTGCTTCGATATCGACGACCCGTTCGACTTCAAATTGGTCGAATGGTTGATGTCTGAGAAACTGAAGGCGAGATCACGTCCGGATAAGTGAAACGCACCGTTCGGCGAGCGCGCGCAACTGGGTTTCTCCGTGGTCGGCAAAATCCTGTACGGCTTTTCCAATGTGTTGGAGATCCGTAGAGTGGATGCATGATGCCAAGTCGTCGGCATTTTGCACTTCTAGTGAAAATCCCAATTCCGCAAAGCCTGCATAGTCCGATACAAAATTCGAAACGTTTGGGCCGTGGAAGAACGGACATCCAAGGCGGGCAGGCTCGTATGGGTTGTGACCACCGGTGCGATCCCAAGAGCCGCCAATGAAGGCCCAATGCGCCAACCGGTACCATACTCCGAGATAACCTAGCCGATCTTCGATCAGAATATCGGCTTTGACGCCTGGACCGTCAGAGGTGCGCCTGGAGGACCACCCACGTGCGCAGATGGCGCGTTCCAAGACCGGCGCATCCTTTGGGTTACGCGGTGCAGCGATGAGGACCCAATTCGGCTTGATCTGCGAATGGGTCTCCAACACAGCATCGAATTCCTCCGGGTGTATAGACGCGGCGAGCCAAGGTGATCCTCCGTCAAAGAATGAAGCCCAATTTGCACGTTCATCCGGATGGTCAATTAAGGGCGGGCCGTAAGATTTGAGCGACAAATCTGCGGTTACGTTGGTCATAGGGGCAAGACGCGCGAAACGTTCTTCGGAAGCGACATCTTGCGCCGAAATGAATGCGAGCCGTTCGTAACAGGCACCGAAGAACCTGCGCAATCTCAGCTTCTGTCGAAAGCTCTCCTCGGTCATGCGCCCATTTACAATTGCCTGCGGGATGCCCCGGTCATGCGTTTCTTTGAGAAGCCGTGGCCACACATCTCGTTCTGCCCAGATCGCCAGAGATGGTTGCCAATAGTCCAAAAACCGAGAAACATAGGGTGGCACGTCCACGGGCAGGAATTGGTGGATGAATGATCCGTCGTTTTGTTTGTCCAGGACGGCCGCCGCATTTCGCGAAGATGTGGTCACTAGGATACTGCAGTTTGCTTGCGCTTCCGACAATAGTGTCGCAAAGCCGATTAACGAGATAGCCTCTCCCACACCCACTGCATGGCACCAAATGATCGGACGGTCCGGACGCGGAAGACTTGCGATGCCTCTCTTCTCGCTCACGCGCGTAGGGTCTTCTTTTCCCCGCGCCACACGACGCACGAGATGCCGGTCCACCAGCGGGCGCAAGATGTGACCGGCGGCTAGGTAGAGCTTGAGTGAAACCGGATCAGCCAATGTCGCGGAAGTTCTTTTGTAAGCCCCGGTTCCAGAATGCCGGATCGTTTAAGCAAGTAACAAAGTTATCTGCGGCAGACCCGCTGCCGAAGCCTGCATGGCGGTCGAACCGTTCTCCCCATGTGTTTTGCAAAAATGCGGCGATTGCAGCATTGTCCGACGCTTCTGCATGCGTGACCGATATTGCCTGGGATCGGTTCGTTTGCCGAGATCCGATATCGAGGCTCGGAATGCCAATGAACGGTGCCTCGCGGACACCCGCGCTTGAGTTGCCGATAAGGGCGGCCGCATTTCGGAGCAGTTCCGAAAAGTAGGAAAATCGCATCGACGCGAGCGCCCGAAAGCGGGTCCTATCCAAACTCTCGATCACGTCGAATATCGCGGCTGAGCCCGGATCGTTATTCGGCAGAATGACGACGAAATTTCGATCGCTCCGGCCCAGTTCATCAAAGAGTGCTCGCGCTTGCGCGCCAATAGTCTCTTGTTCGGAGGTGACCGGGTGGAACACAACGATCCCATAATCATCGAAGCGAATGTCGTATCGGGACTTCACTTCATCAAGAGTGACACCGCTTGGTCGTAAATGCGTGTCGAGTTCGGGTGATCCGATTAAGAAGATGGAAGAGGGGTCTTCGCCCATCGCCATCACGCGCTGCTGGGCTTGATCCGAGCTTACGAAATGGGCCCAGGCGAGCTTGGTGTTACAGTGGCGAAAGATCTCATCGATTGTCCCTGAAACTTCCCCGCCTTCGATATGGGCGCAGCGGATATAGTTGGTCGCACACACCAAAGCGCAGGCGAGCGCTTCGACCCGGTCGCCATGAACGAGAACAAGATCATGGGTCCTTCGGTGCAGGTAGTCCGCGAAACTTGTCACCGTTCGCGCGAGAACTTGATCTTGTCGATCATCTTCTGATTGGTTTTCGTACTCAACGACAGTGATCCCTTCGAGCCGGTTCACCTCGATCTTCGTCAGTCCGTAGCGTTCCATCATATGCATGCCGGTGACATAAAACGTAATGTCGTGTCCCGCATCCCGTGCGGCCAATGCGAGCGGTTCGAGTTTGCCGAAGTCGGCGCGGGTACCAGTAACAAAGAGAAGAGATAGGCGTTCCATTTCAGACCTGCTCAAAGCCATGACGCGCGGCAACATCCCGCGCAGCTCGGATGGTCTCCGGTTTCAAGTCATCGGTATAGCCTTTGACCTTTCCCTTCCGCACTTTCGAACTGTTTGGGTCAGACAGGGCCTTGGCTTGCAATACCCCCCCGTGGGCACCGGTGACTTCTGCTTGTTTCATTTTTTCGAAGCGAGAAGTTTCGGCCAGATCCGCACCCGTTGTTGTTTGATCGTTCCAAAAGTCCAAAAGGGCTTGGAACCCGTCGCCGGCATTTGCCCGCATAACCTCGTAGTTCAGCACCAAGCAGTCGCTGCGCGAAGAGGTGTGGTCTATCCACGCCCGGTTGTATCGGCAGATGTTTTCCACACCATAGATCGGATGCAAAACGAATTCATCGAGCGCCTGGGGTGGTAAGTTCCGCTGGAGCGCCAGCCGAGGATACATACGCATCCACCGGCCAGACCATGCCCGGAAATCTCGGTTGTGGATCTGGTGATACAGCGAGACGACGGTGTCGATTGGGTTGCGATAGAGAAAGACGAGCGGGATGTTTTTCAAGGTATCCGGGATTTTCTCGAAACGAGACCCCATCTGTGTGCGATGTGTTGCAAGCCCGGCATGCGTGAAATCAACGTCTATATTGCGCTCTGACAGAGCGTAGCGCAGCCATGTCCGCCCTGATTTCGGATAGGAAATAATCAAGCGTCCATCTGTCCTGGGATCGCGCGTTTGGTCCCGCTTGCGCTGTACGGTCATCTGCGCCCTGCGATGAGGTCTGTTGTGCGGGGCACGAGTTCGCCGTGTTTTGCAAGCCAGGCGAAGCGCCGGACGTAATTCGTCAGTTTCAGCCACAGATTTGGCAGTCGCTGGTGGAGAGGAAACTTCTCGAGTTCACGAAATCCTACGCCTGTAATCAGACTAACGTTTTCATCGTCTACATGGCTTGGAAAGGGTTCGAGACCGCGCAATCGAAAATCATGTTTGAAAAACCGGTTGATTTCGTGATCTGTGGCGCGGGTTACGGGGATCATCGCAGGGCGCAGTTTCGCAACCGTTTCGCGCTTTACTAGGTAGGCGCCGGTTCCGGTATTTGGGCCGAGATAGGCGTTTAAAGTATATGGGCCGATCTGGCCTTGGGCGATCGGCATCTTCGCGCGTATACGGTTGAGTTTCAAGAAATCCCAATGGTCCTTGGCCTGCAAGGCCAGCGCAATGGCGTCTTTAAAGTCGTCATGAAAGACGACGTCATCTTCCATCACAAAGGCAATCGGCGCACCTGTTTCCAAAAACTGATCCCAGACGCCGAGATGGGAGTGGTAGCAGCCGATACCGCCGATCAAGACGACACGCCCCATATTGCGTTCAAAGGCCGGTACATCGACATTTTTAAGCAGCCGGTCTTCTTCTGCCTTTCCATCTACGCCAGGAAAGATGGTGACGTTGAGATTGATCGCATTCATGCGTGTTTCCATCTTCTCGCGGCGTTCAACTGCGCGCGGAAGATTGATGAGCCACTTTGGAAGGTCATCAATGGTTTTTGGGTCATCCGTGTAAACGGGTCTGTCTGGGAGTGTATCAGCCACCAATCCAATACTCCTTCATCCAACCGCAGGGGCGTGTGCTATGCAGCAGACCTGCCTGGTATCCTTCCACCGCTTCTTCCATTTTTGGACGTCCATGAAAACAGACGACTTTCGCGTCCTTGGGCAGTCTTGGTTCGATCACGAGATTGAGTGGTCGAGGTGGACGGCATGCATATTTGAAACTGACGATCCATTCGTCCGGGAAGGGTTCGAAATCACCTTCGCGGTCTGCCAATCGCGATGTATAGGACTGTTCGGATCCATTCGCGAATTCTACCGCCTCTTCGGTGTTTTCGGCCATATAGGTGTAAAGGTAGGGGTGAAGTTTCGGGTCAAAGCGTTCAACCGACCCATGCCCGAGCGACGGGGCTTTGCCGCCGGAATTCCACTCTCTTCGCATGCAGATTTTGCCAGGCTTATAATCTCTTAGCGCAACAACGTCGCCGGTGATCACGACATCCAAATCGAACACCATCACAGGACCCTGAAGGTCCGGCACCAAATCAGGTCGAAACATGCTGATCTTCTGAAGACGACCTCGCTTCGCCGTGGTCTCCATCGCCTTGAACATACGCGCGTGAAAGGGTTCTGAGGGGAGCGGGAGGATCTCGACCGATGGATCGATCCCGTTGGCATCATCTGTCATGCAGAACATGCGGATGTCGGACGTCGCCCAGCGTTTCAAACCGGCATAAAGTCGGTTCGTGTATTCTGGCCCATATAAAGTCCCGTACTTGATACAGATGCAGTTGGTTACGCTCATGTTGGCCGATCCTAGCTGACGGGGGCCTACTGCGCCATCGCCAGAACGACAAGATCATGCGGGTTCAAAATCATCCCAGGATAATTGTTGATTATGAACCACAGCGACTTTCAGCTTACGTCCAACAATCTTGTCGAAATCGTACCCTGCGATCTCCCCTGATCCCGGGCGCCGAGCCCAGATATCTGCTTCGCCAATAATGTGGCCAGCTGGGAGGTCCTTGTCCGCGACGACGCTGGCCCGCGCAAAGCGATAGACATCTTCTTCGGGGGCGGTGCGTTGTTTTGGGTTGTGAAGCGCGATGTGAATTTCCTTAGAACGATCAATCAAGAATTTCAGCTCCGCGGGGTCCATAGAATTGATGATATCTGGGCCCTTTCGATAGCGCGTATCGGTGTAATGGCGTTCTAAGATGCTGGCGCCAAGGGCCGTTGCCGCAAGAGCCATGGTTGGACCGATCGAATGGTCCGAAAACCCGACGATAGCTTTGGGAAACGCCCGTTGTAATTCCGTTACGCCCATAAGAGACACGATTTCGGGAGGCGACGGGTAGAGATTTGTGCACTCCAAAAGTGCATAGTCGATGCCGGACCCATCAAGAATATCTACGGAAGCCCGCAGTGTTTCGATACTTTGCATACCCGTTGACATGATCACCGGGCGGCCCATCCGTGCGATGTGACGGATTAACGGAAGGTTGTCGCATTCGCCGGAACCGATCTTGAAACCGCTCACATCAAGCTCATTCAGAAAGTCCGCAGCCGCCCGGGAAAAGGGCGTTGAGATATAGATCATGCCGAGATCTTCAACGAAGGTCTTCAGCGTGGCCTCATCATCTTTGGACAAGGCGCAATCCTCCATGACGTGCCAAATCGACTTGTCCGCATTTGGTGGAAAAATTGACTTCGCCTCGTCGGTCATTTCATCTTCGATGATATGTGTCTGGTGCTTTACGCATTCACATCCGGCGTCCCGGGCTTTGCGAGCCATATCCATCGCGACGTCCAGAGACCCGCCATGATTAATCCCAATCTCCGCGATGACCAAAGGCGGGTATTCTGGGCCAATTTCACGGTATGCAATTTTCATCTCGGTGCGGTCCTTGTGTTTCACACGAAATAGCCGGGCATTGTGACGAAGGATAGGTCCTGGCGGCGTTCACTTAGTATCAAATGTTTTTATGCCGAAGGTCTCTACCAGATCTAGAACGTCTTGCGTTGTTTTTTGGCTTCGGATCAGGTGCATACGCTTCATCGGCTTGACGATGGAGATGACATCAAGCCCCATTAATTTTGCATATAGAACCAAAGACGTGACACCAGTGACAATCAAACCATTAGGCCTTCTTAAAAACCATTCTTCCATTGCCTCTGTATTTGCCAAGAAATGAACTTTCTCTTGGGGAAGGAAGTCTAAACCCTGCCGCAAGTATTCTTCGGTAATGGAGGGATCTTTGGGATGTTTCTTGACTATAATTTGGTCCGGGTTGCGTGTGTCTACAGTCTTAAATAGTGCTTTCAATATCCCAAAGTATTCCTCGCGTGCGTGAGGTTCTAACCACTCTAGCTTATCAAGTGGTAATAGAACATCCCGAGCATCTGATGAATCCACCAATCGATACATTTGTGCAAACGCGGTTTTGATCTCGAGCAGGTGCAGCTTGTTATCTGGAACGCTTGCGAACGCGCGGCGGTCAAATGCGTAAAATATCTCGGCAAAAGGGGAAATATAGTCTGCGGGTATATGGCGGCTTTTCGAACCCAGATTGACCTTATATCGAAGCTTTGCGAATGCGCGTTTAAGGACCTGAAGGTTCAATGGGTCATTTCGGATTGCGTCGTTTTCAGAAGCGCGAAAGATGTAATGCGATTTGCCTTCTTCCATGATGGAAAAACGCGAACCTAATCCTGCGTTCAAAAAAACAGGCACGTAATTTTTGAGAGCGTGTGGAAAATACCACATTGCATCTTCGAATTGATAGCCTGAAAAAAAAGTAGCGACTTCTTTGCGCACAGCTTGAAATCTGTGCCGACGAAAGAGGCTGGGTCGTAAGAAATGCGTCGTCCAGTGTTTTGGGTACGTCAAGTAGTCTATCTCTCGTCTAGAAACATAGTCTCGCATTTCCAAAAAGAGGGCCGTCGAAGGATCGATTTTTTCTTCTGCGATTATTGCATAGGCGATCATTTCAAGACTGGATGTGCCTACGCAAAATATGTGCTGAATTGCCACCGGATCTTTCAGACAATTAGTCTTCGCGCTGTTTGCAGTAATTTGTCCGCTCGTTGCAGGCGAACCACTCTTCCGCGAAGTCTGCGTCCTTATACTCGTCAAAATATGGCCCACCAATCGTCCAATGGACGTTCTTCACATCTTCAGGCGGATCCTTGTAGTCACCGACCAACCAATTCCATTGCACCGGGAGCTCCCCGATCTCGTCATCTTCGAGCCAGGTGAAGCGATGCAGCTCTAGACCTGTGCCAGTGTTTATGAATTCTTTGGTGACCGCCTTATTCTTGGGATGGCCGCAATTCCATAGAACGAAAGAGCTCCAGTTTTTGCGGGGATAGGCGTATTGAACGGTGTTGAGGTATTTCACCGTTTCAGATGGTGTGTAGTCGTGTTGTACCACGAAAAGGGCTTTTTCCGGGTTCGATTTCGCGAAGTCCAAAAGCTCTGCAATGTCCACGCGAAGCATCATATCACAATCCATGAAGAGGGCCCAACCGTCGTAATTCATCAGGTATGGCACACTAAACCGCGTGAAAGAGAACGAGTTCGATTGTTTCGGATCCCGGTCGCGTGTGAAAAATGAACCGAAATGTTCGACCGCAACTGGGGTAAATGCGACCGGAATTGAAGATGCTTCAATAATCGAATGCGTCAGCGTGTGCCAAGCAACAGGTTCAACATCGTCATATCCGATGAAAATTGGGAAAACTTTTTGATCTGATGCAGGTATCATGGGATTGCCTTAACCTTTTGTGCTTCGCAGCTCGGTTACCTCTCTTCCGCACGGTATTTCAAGGCTGCGGATAAAATTGCTCGCTCAGAGCGAAAGGTCGCGGGGGAGTGGTGCTGCTGGGGAGGATTGAACTCCCGACCTCACCCTTACCAAGGGTGCGCTCTACCACTGAGCTACAGCAGCACTAAGGCCCCGCGTTCTAGCGAAAACCCGTGGCCGCGCAAGGAAAATTGACGGGCTTCTGGACGGTCTTCGATTGTACGCATAGATGTCATCCATGTCGAAAACACCGCGAAATCCAGAGGCTGCAAAGAAGCAAGTTGAACGCGACGAACGGTTGCGCGCTGCGCTTCGTGAGAACTTGAAGCGGAGAAAGGCCCAAACGCGGGGCAGGGGCGCTGACGACAAAGCGGCGGGGGATGCGCAAAAACCCAACGTCGAGGGCTAAAGCCGTAATCCACCCTGTTCAATGCGGGCGATCTCGGGTAGCTGCCGCGTCTAAACAGATAATAAAAAGAAGGAGCGCGGCATGGATCGCATTGTGGTGACTGGAAATGGAGCGCTGAGCGGTGTCGTGCCGATTGCTGGCGCAAAGAATGCGTGTCTCACCCTTATGCCGGCAACGCTGCTTACAGACCAGAAGATCACACTGACAAACGCACCTCGGTTGTCCGATATCAGGACGATGTCAGAGCTTCTTGGGTCGCTTGGAACTGATGCGGAAGCGTTAGAAGACGGTAAGGTCCTGTCGCTTAGGACGCCGAGCGTTTCCAGCCACAAAGCGCATTACGATATCGTACGCAAAATGCGGGCGTCAATTTTGGTTTTGGGGCCCATGCTCGCACGCCATCATTCTGCGATTGTGTCACTGCCGGGTGGGTGTGCGATCGGCGCGCGCCCTGTTGACCTGCATCTCAAAGCGCTGGAGGCGATGGGGGCGGAGATGGACCTTCGGGATGGTTATGTGCATGCGACGGCACCAGGTGGTTTGAAGGGCGGGATCGTTGAGTTTCCATTTGTATCCGTTGGGGCCACCGAAAATGCGTTACTGGCCGCCACATTGGCAAAGGGAACAACAGAGATCCGCAATGCGGCACAAGAGCCTGAAATTGTTGATCTTGCGAAGTTGATGACCGCTATGGGTGCGAAGATCAGCGGGGCAGGAACATCGACGATTGTTGTTGACGGTACCACTGCGCTTGGCGGTGCAACCCATGAGGTCGTGGCGGATCGCATTGAACTCGGCACCTACATGATTGCACCGATGATCGCAGGTGGTTCCGTTGAATGTCTTGGCGGTCGGCGTGATTTACTGAGCGCATTCTGCGACAAGTTGGAGGACGCGGGTGGTGAGGTTACTGAGACGCCAAAGGGGCTCAAGGTGACGGCCTCCAACGGCGGGATTCGTGCGGTGGATGTGACCACGGCGCCGTTTCCAGGGTTCCCAACCGATCTCCAAGCGCAAATGATGGCATTAATGACGACGGCCAAAGGGGTCTCTACCCTTGAAGAAACGATCTTTGAAAACCGGTTTATGCATGCGCCAGAGTTAATGCGCATGGGGGCCGAGATCGAAGTTTCGGGCGGCACGGCAAAAGTGACTGGAGTTGACAAGTTGCGCGGAGCACCGGTGATGGCAACCGACCTGCGTGCGTCCGTCTCACTGATTTTGGCCGGGCTCGCCGCCGAGGGCGAAACGGTTGTAAAACGCATCTACCACTTGGATCGCGGTTATGAGCGCGTCGAAGAGAAGCTCGGCGCCCTTGGAGCGATCATCCGACGAGAGCCGGACGAATGACGACCGATGCAAGATTTGAAGACGCTGCGGATGAGGCACCACTCCGGCTTGCCGCGGAGACCCCAGCCGATGTGGAGGTTTTGTCCGCACTGGTCCAAGATTCTGTGTTTCCAGGATCCGAGATGGAATACGATATTAGAGCCAACCGCTTTGCTGTGCTGTTGAACCGATATCGCTGGGAGCGTGACGAACAACCGCCCGAACGTGTTCAATCCGTGTTGGCTATTGATGCTGTGACATCTGTACGGTCCACGGGCTTTGATCGCGCGGACCGAAATCAGATTTTTTCGCTGTTGGCTGTTGGTGTGGAAGAAGGCGACCCAGATCAGAAGGCCGTGCTGACCTTGGCGGGTGAGGCTGAAATCGTGGTCACGCTCAAGGCGATTTCAATCTCGCTCCAAGATGTGACGCGACCCTATCGCGCGCCTTCTGGTCAAGTTCCGGCCCATAAGGTCGACTGATGCCCGTATTTTTGAACAGTTTGGATGCCTCTTTCGAGGCGGAGTTTCAGGCGCTTTTGACGGCAAAGCGAGAGACGTCCGTGGAAGTGGGCGACGTCGTTGATCGGATTTTGACCCGGGTGCGCGATGAAGGCGATAGAGCTTTGATCGATCTGACCGCGCAGCTAGATCGGCTTCCTCTCGACGCAGAAGCGCTTGCTTTTTCAAAAGACGAGATCGTCACCGAAATTGCGAAAGTCTCAGATGAGGAGCGGAATGCGCTTATTCTCGCGGCGGATCGCATTCGCGCCTATCACGAAAAACAGCGCCCCAAAGATGCGCGGTGGACGGATGCAGTTGGTGCGGAGCTTGGTTGGCGCTGGAGCGCTGTCGAGGCGGCAGGGCTTTACGTGCCGGGTGGGCTCGCTTCCTACCCGTCCTCTGTTTTGATGAATGCTGTTGCTGCAAAAGTAGCCGGGGTGGACCGCTTGATCATGTGTTGCCCGACGCCGGATGGGGTCGTGAACCCGCTTGTCCTCTTGGCAGCGGAGCTCTCCGGGGTGGACCAGGTCTTCCGAATTGGAGGTGCACAGGCGATTGGTGCGATGGCGTTTGGCACGTCTAGCATTCCAAAAGTGGATGTGATCACCGGGCCGGGGAACGCCTATGTGGCAGCCGCAAAAGCCAAAGTATACGGGTCTGTCGGTATCGATATGATCGCTGGGCCATCGGAAATTCTGATTATTGCCGACAAGAACAATGACCCGGATTGGATCGCGATCGATCTTCTGTCGCAAGCGGAACATGATGAAAGCGCGCAATCAATACTGGTGACGGACGATGAAGCATTTGGACGTGCAGTGGCCAACGCTGTAGAGGCGCGCCTCGCCACATTAGATCGGCGCGACATTGCGGGGGCGAGTTGGCGCGACTATGGAGCGGTGATTACGGTTGGTGACTTGGATGAAGCCGTCGCGCTTTCGGATCGTTTGGCGCCGGAACATCTTGAGATTTGCACTCAAGACGCAGAAGAGCTGTCTGTGAAGATCCGCCACGCGGGCGCGATCTTCATTGGAGCTTGGACGCCGGAAGCGATCGGGGATTATGTGGGCGGCCCCAATCACGTGTTGCCGACGGCGCGATCAGCGCGATTTGCCTCTGGCCTATCCGTGCTCGATTTTATGAAACGTACAACACTAGCGAAGATGACACCCGCGGCGCTGGCCGCGATCGGACCGGCGGCCGAGGTCCTTGCGACATCGGAGAGCTTGGAGGCACATGGTCTCTCTGTTCGTGCGCGTCTTGATCGACTAAACGAGGCGTCGTGATGCCCCAAGACTTCCTCGTTGATGTAACTCTAGACACTGAAAATCTGCCTGCGCCCACGCCGGAAGTGGAACAAGAACGTCGGGTCGCAATATATGACCTTTTAGAAGACAATGTCTTTGGTTTGGAGGGCGATACAGCCCCCGATGGACCCTATAAACTTCGCCTTGGAATGCATGATCGGCGCCTGGTCTTGGATGTGACGACGGAAAAAGACGAGCCAGCCGCGCAGTATCACCTGTCGCTTTCGCCCCTAAAACAGGTGATCAAAGATTACTTCCAAATCTGCGAAAGCTATTTCGATGCGATCACTCGATTGCCGCCCGCCCAGATCGAGGCAATCGATATGGGCCGCCGGGGTATCCATAATGAAGGTGCTGCCCAAGTCATCGAACGCCTAGACGGCAAGATTAAAACTGACAAAGACACAGCGCGGCGGCTTTTCACGCTGATCTGTGCTCTCCAATTTAAGAGATAGTGTGATGAGTGATTGGCCGGGTTCTATTTTGTTTTGTTGTGATCACAACTCGGTCCGGTCCCCGATGGCAGAAGGGCTCATGAAACGCCATGCCGGCAAGGCGGCCTACGTCCAATCTGCGGGGGTAAAGCATGACAGAGAGATCGATGGCTTTTCCATCGCCGTTTGTGCGGAACTGGGCGTGCAACTTGCCAATCACCAAACGCGAAGTTTTCAGGAGCTCGAAGACCTCGGCGATGAGCTTGACAGCTATGATCTCATTATCGCGTTGTCACCGACGTCGTTCAATGTCGCGAAAGAGTTGACGCAGTTTGGGTCAACCGAGGTTGCATACTGGGAAACCGAAGACCCTACTGCAAAAGGTGGCGACGATCGCGAAGAGAAACTCGCGGCTTATCGCGCGGTCCGTGATGCTCTCATCTCCCAGATTGAGGCGCGGTTCACCTAGGTTGCGCGGCCACCAAGAACCCGATCCACCGACAGAGATCCCGCACCGTAGAAAATCAGATATAAGAACAAGAAAACCCAAAGGCTTCGTTGATCAACGATCAAGCTGTCGGAAAAGCGATCAAACCAGGCACCAATCGTTTTCTCATCCACACCGTGGCCATAAATGTCTGTCAGGCTTTGAACGATGACAAAGACGATCATTCCCAGCGCGGAGAGACGGGTGAAGAGACCAATCACAATCAGCAGTGGAAGGACGAACTCGCCATAGGCTGCTGCATAAACGATTAAAGAGTCCAGCGCGCTCATCTGGCTGAGGTCGTATCCAACGGCCTCGAACTTTTTTGGAAAGATTTGCGCGTAGGCACCGAAGTCGATCGTGAACACCCCTGCTAACTTGGTTTTTGCGGATGACCAAAAGTACATGAACAAAGTACCTGCGAAGACCAACCGGGCCGCGAGTGGCATAAATTCATTTCCAGAGTGGCCCAATGCGGGCACAGGATCGACAAGTCGGTTGATCAAAGCGTTCATGGATTTTCCCCTACGATTGACGCGATAGCTGCGCCTTGTAACAACTGGATGAGAGTTTCTGACAGATTAAAGTCTTGGACCTTTTCACTCACGATTTGGAGAGCAGGGCCCAATGCCTCTCCTCGCAATAATTGATCCATCAAAAGGCCGCCACCGGGCCGAAGGACCGTCATAACCGGATCAAGAGCAGGACGAGAAACGAGCACGTTTTCACCCCGTGCTTGCGGTTGAGGCGCACCGTCGACCATGTTCATCTGCCAAATCCCGTGCACAGGATATCTCGATCGGATCAACTGGACATGTGGCGCGAAGGTGATCCGGGCCGACATAAGTGCGTCCTCGGACATGGCCTGCAATACTGCGGGATCAAAGGCATCTGCGCCTGCGGCATGATAAGAGTGACGGAGCGCAAGTTCGAGCCGCGCAACATCGGCCAGGTACGGGATTTTCTGGAGTGGTTTGAAGCCTTCCAAAAAGACAGGCATCTCTTTGCCATAAAACATCAGAAGAGGTGAAGATGGGGGGTGCTGACGCAGAAACACCTTGGCAAGTGCGCGGAAGTTTTCGGATCCTATGAGTTTGGCTACAACCGGAAAGGCTGTTTCGAGCGCGTCCGTTAAGCTGACTGTGACGTTGTTGCGATAAACGTCAAAGCGCTTTTGCGCGGCGGACCCATCTGGATTGACCAGTCCAGGTGGTGTGGACAGCGCGGGGTCAAGGAGCGCTGCTTGAAAGTCTTTTTGACGGTAAGTCATTAAACTACAACGGCTTGGTCCAGCAGGATGGCGGCACGTTCTGCTTCCGCGCGGAGAACCGGCCATGCGGGTACATCCGTGTCCCATTCGATCAAGGTTGGCTTCGCCCCACCTGAGCGGATCGTGTATTCATAGAGCGCCCAGACCGGATCCACGACTTCTGCGCCGTGGCTGTCGATCAAAAGCGGAGCACCACTTTCGTCCTCGTCCTCGTCATGACCACCCAAATGCACTTCACCTACGGCGTCGAGGGGAAATGCATCCAAGTAACTTTTTGCATCTGTTTGTTGGTTGGTCGCGCTGACAAAGACGTTGTTCACGTCGAGGAGGAGCCCGCATCCGGTGCGCCTCGTGAGTTCGGTCAAGAAATCGGTTTCGCACATCTCATTTTCTGCGAACGCCAAATACGTCGATGGGTTTTCCAAGAGCATCTGCCGCTGCAGCACCTCTTGAACCTGATCAATATGCTCGGCCACACGTGTGAGCGTTTTTTGCGTATATGGCAGAGGAAGAAGATCGTTGAAGAACTGGGTGTTATGCGTTGACCAGGCCAGATGCTCAGAAAAACTGGCGGGGTTCACCCAAGTCACCAGCTTTTTCAAACGTCCGAGATGATCTTTGTCGAGCGGAGTTTCTCCTCCTATGCTCAGGCCCACACCGTGGACCGAAATTGCAAATCGTTCGGCGAGATGGGCCAGTTGCGCAATCGGTCTACCGCCATCACCCATGTAGTTCTCAGCATGAACCTCAATCCATGATACAGGGCCAGGCTCTGATAGTACGTCATCAAAATGCTGTGCCTTATATCCAACGCCAATTCCAAGGGGCAGTTGGTGTCTCTGCGTGACAAAGTGTTCAAGCATTTCAACGTGTCCGACTTGGTGTTGTGCGCCCGGGACGTCCGAGCGCACAAAATGACTTATGCTGGAAGGTCGCGGTCAAGCTCTTCCAATGAACCCATGCGAGGGGAACCGTCTGCCATGTCTGGCAATTCGATCTCTGCACATGTGCCTGCATCAACGAATGTCCATGCATTGCCTTGATAGTCAACTGTGGATGTGCCTGCGCATGTTGTGCCCGGGCCCGCGGCACAGTCATTTGCACCGGCCAGGGAAATACCGAAGCACTTCTCTTTGGCTTGCGCGTGTGTGACTGTTGGAACTGTGGCTGCAACGGCTGTTGCGATCGCGCCGGCAACGCCGAGCGTTTTTGTAAGTGTTGACATATGTCTCTCCGTTAGACTTTTCGAACGCCGGGACATCCCGACTTGCACAGAATGTCTACCCAGGCGGTTTTCAGATCGCCAATGACGTTCTCTGACGAGGCGATCACCATTTCGCGACAGTCTGTCACATGTATTGTGAGGTTGTGAAACATTCCTGGAGATCACAATTCGATGCCAGCTCTTCTGAGAGCTGTCTTAACTTAAATGATAGGCACAAACGGAACATCGCAGGCGGATACCAAAAGCAGAGCGGCAAAAAGGGCGATTTTACGGAGCATGGCAACCTCATTGTGTTCGGACGGAGGGTTCTCGTTTTTGTTGCGATCTGGCAAATGGAAACTCGGATAAGGGTGTCTTCGGTGCTGGCCCGCCGATCGGCGGGCCGAACAAGGGTATTCAATGGGCTATTCGGTTGTCGCCGCGCGTGCGCCAGCTTCAGCCACCAGCGCGCGATCACCATCTTCCCACAGGGCGGTCATGGTGAGAGAGGTCACAAGCCAACGACCATCTTGGGCCGTGAATTCATACATGTACCGCCCACCCAGTACCCATAGCTCGTCTTCGATCCGGTGGGTCGCCGTGAAATCAGCTTCTGCCGTGGCGAATGCTTCGCCTTGATCGGTAATGGTGTGATTTGTGACCATGTGATGCGTTGCATCAAACCCGGGTAGGAAGGCCGCCCAACCAGCCACAAGGTCATCTGCCGGTTGTGTCACCGGATCACCGCCCCAAAGGCTTGTGTAATCAACCGTGACAGTGTCTGCAAATGCAGACCGCACGCGGGGCCAATCCGCGCGGTCAGCTCCAGCGGCGATGTCGGTGATTGATCGCTCGATTTCGATTGGGTTGGGCATAACTGGAGCTGACACTGTGCCAACCACTAGGAGGGAGTAGATGAGAGTTTTGAACATTGGTGTCTCCGATCGTGAAAAAAACGGCGACCCAAAGGATCGCCGTTCGTTAAGGTGATTTACTGTGCGAAATGGGCGGCCATCGTATCGGCGGCGCGGGTCACATCTTCTTCATTATGGTAGAAGTCGAACTGTGTGACATCCTCCAACATCTGAAGCGTGGCGTCGCCCAAATAACCCGAAAGGAATGTCTGCACACCTTCGGGGATCGCGGCGCTTTCTGAGTGCACAATCGCGAGGGGCTGCGTCAGGCGCTCTGGGTTGTCGGCGGGGTGATACGTCAACCAACCTTCCCAACCTGCATTGTTCCACTGATTGTCATATTCGGGGATCGCACCGAGGGATGGGTCCGCATAATAGCCGTCGAACGGCATCAGAACCCCTTCGGTACCTGCCGGGCCCGCAGCTGGGATGATATCCCCGCCTTGCGCTTCGGCTGCGCGGCTCACGTCGATCAGACCTTGCACGCCTTCCGTACCGCCATAGACTGCCTCTACGATGTCTGCGTTTTGTAGCCATGGGGCGACCAGACCAATGCGCGCGACCTTGTCATTTCCGGACACCGCATCGACCATGTATCCAGCAGAGGCGCAAATCCCCATTCCGTTGATCTGTGCGGCATCGACCTCTGGCAATGTAGCGACAAAGTCAATCGCGGCGCGGATGTCAGAGATTTTCGCGTCTGGGCTTTCCATGAAGCGAACGTTTTGTGGGAGGTTGCCGGACTTGCCCCAGCCGCGAAAATCGAAGGTAAAGGCGGCAAAGCCGCGCTCCACCATTTCTTCGGCATAAACGCTCGGCATTTGCTCTTCTACTGTGGTCCAAGCGCCAGTTACGATGACCGTTGGCAGAGCCGATCCGTCATGTCCTTCGGGCAGATAGAGCGTGCCCGACAGAGTGGAACCTTCATTTTCGAAGGTCACTGTGCGTGTCTCGACCTGCGCAAGGGCAGCTGTGGATGCCAGCAAGGACGCGGCGAGGGTTGTTGTGAAACGTGTCATTTTCAATCTCCTACGGTGGGTTTTGGCGTATTGCCCGATGAGATTGAGATATGAGGTATAACGCCCAGTTTATTGCACCAGACGATTTGGTTTTTGAACAATCCTGCTAGGCGGCCAGTTCAGACCGATAGGCCCGCGGGGTGCGGCCTGTGACCTGCTTAAAACTGCGCGAGAAATGCGCCTGATCTGCGAAGCCACAGGCCAGGGCCACGTCACTTAGGGGCTTTGTCGGGTCTGCCATCAGTTTGATCGCCTGTTCCACGCGGTAAGCGAGCACATATTGCATTGGGGTCGAGCCGAGCGTTTCTTTAAACATCCGCGAAAAATGTGATGGGCTCATCCCGACCACATCGGCCAGCTCATCGACGGTGATCGTCGTCTCTAGGCGCGCGCGGATGAAGGCCAGCACTTTGTAATAATGGGCAGAGGTAAATTTCGATGCCGCCGCGATGTCTTCGGGGCGGCGTTGCCCATAGCGCTGCAAGAGTTTGACCAAGAGAACTCGGCTCATCGCTTCGAACATCACACCTGACGAGATGTCATCGGCCTCGAGTGCGTCGCGGAGCATAACGCCGGCCATGCACAAATCTGGGTCGTGAAACTGCGGGAGATCGCGAAACTGCCTCGTATCGAGCAGCATGCCGAGCTCGGACTGGGCAAAGCGTTCGACCATCTCGGGGTTCAGCGTCACTACGATCACATCAGACGTGGCGAACCATTTCCAGCCTGAGCGGATGCCCGCGGGTGTGACGATGATCTCATGCTGGTGATAGGTGAAATCGCGCAACTGTCCGTCACGCTTGTTTTGAACGCGATGGGGCTCTGTCTTAAGGTTTAGAAGGACGTGGTGCTCGTCAAAAACTTCTTCGGGCATCTCCGCGGGAGGCGCCTGAAAATATTGAACGGACATGAGTGCAGCCGCAGAGACGAGGCTAAGCTCTTCGCTGGTGAGCAGCGGAACCGAGGGATAGACGTCTTGATAGCGGCGGGGCATAGGGGTGATCTATTATAAATGGCGGTCAATTCCATCAAAGGGATGCGAATAATCATTCTCACCCTTTCCCCTTGATCTTTCAGGCTCATCTCTCCACATACCCCCACGCCCCGCTTGGGGTGACGAAATAATATTGGAGATCACATGGCCAAAGAAGAACTGCTCGAATTTGATGGTGTCGTGGTCGAGCTTTTGCCGAATGCGACATTTCGGGTGGAGCTTGAAAACGGTCACGAGATCATCGCCCACACCGCCGGCAAAATGCGCAAGAACCGCATTCGCGTGCTGGCAGGCGACAAGGTTCAAGTTGAAATGACACCCTATGACCTCACCAAAGGTCGGATCAATTACCGCTATAAGTAAGCCAAAGCTGATCCTTGGGTCCGGCTCTCCCAGACGGTTAGAGCTGTTGGCCACACTTGGGATCACACCCGATGAGGTGGCCCCGCCGGATATTAATGAAGACCCCATCAAAGGGGAACTTCCGCGCGCGTATTGCGAGCGGATCACGGCCGAGAAACTGGCGGCGATGACAGCAGGTGCCGATGATATTGTGCTGTGTGGAGATACGACGGTGGCACTGGGGCGTCGGATTTTAGGAAAGCCCGAAGATATCGGCGGGGCGCAAGCATTTTTGAAAATGCTTTCCGGTCGCCGACATACAGTGATCACCTCCGTGGCGGTTGGTCGGGCCGGGAAGACCTGGCAGAAAACCAGCGTGACAGCTGTCAAGATGAAACGGCTGAGCCACGAGGAGCTTCGGTCTTACTTGACCACAAATGACTGGCAGGACAAGGCGGGCGGCTATTCCATCCAAGGACCGGCAGGCGCGTTCATTCCCTGGATCCAAGGCAGTTATACGGGCGTGATGGGTTTGCCAGTGCATGAAACCGCAGCGCTTTTGCAGGCCGCGGGTTATCCGGTGTACCCATGAAGGGGCTTTTGGTTGTTCTGGGAGAGGTTGCAGGCCAAAAGGCAGTTGCGCGCCTTCAAGATGGGCGCTTGATGGATGTGATTTTTGATCCGTCTGCATCGGAACGGCCCGCTCCTGGTGCGATTTACCGGGCGAGGACCTTGCGCGCCATGAAGGGCCAAGGCGGGATCACGGTTGATCTGGGTGAAGGTCAGCGCGGGTATTTGCGCGGCGCGAAGGGCATCAAAGAAGGCGAGACGTTGTTGGTGCAGGTGGGCACCTATGCCGAAGCGGGCAAAGCCAGCCCGGTTTCCACGAAACTGGTATTCAAAGGGCGATATGCGATTGTGACCCCGGATGCGCCAGGCGTGAATGTTGCGCGCAGCATTCGCGATGAAGACGTTGCAGATGCTTTGCGGGAAACTGCCCATGACGTGTTGGGCGGCGGGCGAAACCAGATGGGCGTGATCTTGCGCTCTGCTGCCGCGCTCGGGCGGGCCGATGATCTTCAAGACGAGTTGCGCATGTTGGTTGATCTTGCCGCTGCGGTAACGGCAGATGTAACCGGCCCTCCGGAGTTGTTGCTCGACGCGCCGTCTGCGGCCGATTTTGCTTGGGCGGAATGGACAGATCCGATGCCCGACGAGGTGATCGAGGAAGCAGGCGCTTTTGACCATTTGGGTATTCTCGATCAGTTGGAGACTGCTAGCGGCGCGCGCTTTGATCTGCCTGGTGGCGCGTTTATTCTGGTGGAGCCAACGACGGCGCTGATTGCCGTGGATGTGAACACAGGCTCTGACATGAGCTTGGCTGCTGGCTTGAAGGCCAACATCAACACCGCGAAAGAGCTGCCACGTGCGCTGCGTCTTAAGGGGTTAGGCGGGCAGATTGTGGTCGATTTTGCGCCCTACCCAAAGAAGGATCGCCGTCTGATCGAACAGGCCCTGCGCGCGGCGTTTCGAGCCGATCCGGTGGACACGACCCTTGTCGGTTGGACGCCCTTGGGCCATTTTGAATTGCAACGGAAACGCGAGCGATTGCCGCTGAGTGAGGTTTGGACATGAGCTGCCCAATTTGCGGAAAGCCAACGGATAAAAAATACCGCCCGTTCTGCTCTAAGCGCTGTGCGGATATCGACTTGGGTAAATGGCTGTCCGAAGGCTATGCGATCCCAGGATCAGACACCGATGATGAAGAGGCGGTGAGCCGCGAGGACAACACGCCCCAAAACCCCATCCACTAGTCGAAAGCGGCATTTCTGTCGCGAATGCGCATGCGCTGCACCAAAGAGCGCCCGAGGCTGATCCCAAATGGGGAGGGCGAAATGGACGCTGCGCAATTGATCAATTTTGAACGCTATCCGTTTGATCGCGATGCAGGCGCGCGGGAAGTGCTCTTGGACCAAGTCCGCGCGGATCTGGCCCGGGACGGCTGTGCCGTGATCAAAGGGTTTCTCTCAGACATGGGTATCAAAACGCTTCAGGCTGAGGCCGATAGCGTAAAGATGAACGGCCATCGGTCATTTAACCGCACGAATGTGTACTTTACTGCAGATGATCCAGACCTGCCAGAAGAGGACCCAAGACGTAGGTTCTATGACCGTTCCAACAGTTTTATCGCAGCTGACAATTTCCCCGAAGGTAGCCCGCTGCGATCCATCTTTGATCATCCCGCCTTTGATCCCCTGATCAAAGATTGCCTGCAAGAAGACGCGTTTTACCGCTATGCCGACCCGCTAGCCGATGTGATCATCAACATGGCCGAAGAGGGAAACGGCTTCCCTTGGCATTTTGACACAAACAATTTCACGGTGACGCTTGCCATTCAGAATGCCGATGGCGGTGGGGCATTTGAATATGCGCCAAATATTCGCCGGGATGGGGAGAATTTTGACGAGGTCACGCGCGTTCTGGATGAGACTTCGGACAAAGTGAAAACGCTTCATCTGGAGCCTGGCGATTTGCAACTGTTCAAGGGGCGCTATTCCTTGCATCGGGTGGCGCCATTGCGGGGCAGCACACCGCGCTACGTTGCGATCTTCTCTTATGTGGATGAGCCGGACATGGTGGCCACGCCCGAGCGCTGCAAGCAGCTTTATGGAAAGGTCCTGCCCATTCATTATGAGCGGGCAGGTCAACGCAATGATGCCTATATCGACTGACGAGAACCGTATAAGCCATATCATTTTTCTGCATGGACCTTCGAGCAGTGGCAAGTCCACGATTGCTCAAACTTTACAAGCGCGTCTGCCGCAGCCCTTTTGGCACATCTCTATCGATCATTTGCGCGATTCAGGCGTATTGCCCTCGGCGCGTTATAAAAGTGGAGAATTTGATTGGACAGCGGATCGCAACGCGTTCTTCAATGGCTTTCACAACGCAATCGCAGCCTTTGCGAATGCGGGAAACGCTCTGATCCTCGAACACATACTGGACGAAGACGATTGGCTCGCAGACTTGCAGCGCAGTCTGAAACGGCACGATGTGATGTTTGTAGGTGTCTACTGTGATCTGCCCGAGATGATTGCCCGCGAGGCCGCGCGGGGCGACCGGCCAATTGGAAGTGCCGAGGCAGATTTCAACAGAGTTCACTTTGGAAAACGGTACGATTTGAAAGTCCAGTCCGAGCAGGGAGTAGACTACAATGTTGACCAAATCATCGATTTTTGGCGGCGTCCTGTGCGAAGATCGGATTTTGCAAGGTAGATCAAAAGAGCAAAAACCGTCGCTTTCCGTGTTTCCTATAGTGAAATTCGATCCTACGTAGCATGGAACAGATAGTTCGGCGGGTGTCGCATGTTCCTCAGCGTTTTTGACATTTTTAAGATCGGGATCGGCCCGTCGAGTTCCCATACGATGGGGCCGATGGTGGCGGCTGCGCGGTTTTTGGATCTGTTGCGAGACGGGGAAAAGAAACCGGGCGCGGGGCAGGTGGCCTCTCTTGGTGCAAGCCTTCATGGGTCGCTGGCCTTTACCGGCAAAGGGCATGCCACAGATCGGGCGGTTGTTCTGGGCTTTGCGGGTTTTGTACCCGAGACGGTAGAGCCGGACGCGGTGGAGGCCACGTTGGCAGAGGTCACACAGACGAAAGAAGTGCAGCTCGAAGGATTGCCGCCTTTGAAATTCAATCCTGAAACGGACGTGAAATTCGACTACGACCTGACATTGCCGGGGCATGCAAATGGGTTGATCCTGAAGGCCTTTGATGAGGCAGGAAACCTCTATCAATCCGAGACCTATTATTCTGTTGGGGGCGGGTTTGTTGTGACCGAGGCCGAGCTTGAAAACCCCGAGCCGATCAACGCCGATGACCACGAGTATCCGTATCCCTTTCACAAAGCGGCAGAGATGTTGGAGATGGGTATCGCATCGGGCAAGACAATTGCCGAGATGAAACGCGCCAATGAAGAGGTCCATCTCGCGCGCGAGGGCCTCAACAAAAGGATGGACCGGGTTTGGGACGTGATGGACAGCTGCATCGACGCTGGGCTGTCGTCGGAAGGGATCCTGCCAGGGGGGCTATCAGTGCGGCGGCGCGCCAAAGGCATCATGGACCAGTTGCAAGAAGAAAAGGGTGTGAACCTGGCGCAACCCCATGTCGTGAACGACTTTCTCTCGGTCTATGCCATGGCCGTGAACGAAGAGAACGCGGCGGGCGGACGGGTTGTCACCTCCCCGACCAATGGGGCCGCTGGTGTCGTGCCAGCCGTCATCCGCTATTACCGGGACCATTGTGTGGGCGCGAGCCATAATGGCATTCATACGTTTATGCTGACTGCCGCGGCCATTGGTGGGATCGTCAAACACAACGCGTCGATCTCTGGCGCCGAATGCGGGTGTCAGGCCGAAGTGGGCTCGGCCTCGGCAATGGCGGCGGCGGGGCTTTGTGCAGCACTCGGTGGCACAAACGCCCAGATTGAGAATGCCGCTGAAATCGCGCTGGAGCATCATTTGGGTATGACCTGCGATCCGGTGGCGGGTCTTGTCCAAGTGCCGTGCATTGAACGTAATGGGTTAGGGGCGATCAAAGCGGTCTCGGCTGCGTCGCTGGCGCTGCGTGGGGATGGCCAACATTTCATGCCGCTGGACAATTGTATCGAGACAATGCGCCAAACCGGCGAAGATATGTCCCATAAATACAAAGAGACCTCGCTTGGGGGGCTTGCGGTGAACCTTCCGGAGTGCTGATCTGCGCTGAGTAGGGAGGGTGCTGTGCTCGGATTGCCGCTTGCCACACCAGGAATATCCGTTGGGCTTCTCGGGGGATCATTTGATCCACCGCATAAGGGGCATGTGCACATCACGCATTGGGCGCTTCGGGCCTTTGGGTTGCATCAAGTTTGGTGGTTGGTCACACCAGGGAATCCGTTGAAATCCCATGGTCCTGCGCCCTTGGCAAAAAGAATGGCCGCGTGTCGTGCTTTGGCAACGGATCCACGGATTATCGTTACAGATCTGGAGGAGCGTATCGGCACCCGCTACACGGCGGAGACGTTAGAGACAGTGACCGCCGTTTACCCAGGCGTTACTTTTGTTTGGTTGATGGGTGCGGATAACCTACGTGGATTTCATCGCTGGGATCGTTGGGACGATATCATGCACCAAGTTCCAATCGGCGTGCTCGCTCGCCCTGGGGAACAGCTGGCGGCTGGAAATTCGAGAGCGGCACGTAAATATGCGCGCTATCGGCTGTCGCCGCGACGGGCAGCGGGCTTGATTTATCGGGAGCCCCCATGTTGGACTTTGCTCAACGGTCCGATGATGGCGGTGTCGTCGACTGAATTGCGGGAGAAGGGTGAGTGGCGATAGTATTCAGACTTATTTGCGTTCTCTGGCTAATCGGCCTTGCGCCCTTTGCCCTCGCTGGACCGGCTGAACAGCTCGTACGACAATTCGGCCTCTCGGGTTCGGCGAGTGTTGCCCTGATGGACCTCGATTCTGGACAACTCATTGATGCGTATCAATCTCGAAAGGCACTTCCGCCCGCATCGGTCGCGAAGGCCGTGACCGTTCCGTATGCATTGGATTCCCTTGGATCGGATTTTAGGTTTGAGACAACGGTGATCGCAACCGGTCCGATCAATGGCGGTCTCGTACAGGGCGATATCGTGTTGCGGGGCGGGGGCGACCCACTTCTTGATACCGACGGACTCTTCCAGCTTGTGCAAACGTTAAAGTCGAAGGGCGTACGAGGTGTCACTGGCCGGTTCCTATTTGCCGATGGGGCAATTTCAAATGTCAAATATGTCGATGGGGAACAGCCTGATCACGTCGGCTACAATCCCGCGCTCTCTGGTTTGAACCTAAATTTCAACCGTGTTTACTTTGAGTGGGAAGGTGGCGAGTTAAGCTTAACCGCGAAAAGTGATAATCACGCGCCACCTGTGTCAACTATCGACATAACAACGTCTGAGAGTTCTAACCCCGTTTTTCGTTTTGACGAGCAGGACGACCGCGAGGTTTGGATTGTTGCAGAGCCGGCATTGAAGCGCGACGGGTCGCGTTGGTTGCCTGTCCGGGACCCCGGCCGCTATGCAGCAGAGGTCTTTAGGACTTTGGCAAAGGATGCAGGTATTACGTTGCCCGAGGGTCAAGAGGCGGATGGCGAATTGTCCGGCACGGTTCTGGCCTCTGGCGCAAGCGCACCGCTTCTGGCCCTCAGCCGCAGTATGCTGCGTTTTTCAACGAACTTAACGGCTGAGGTTGTGGGAATGCGGGCGAGTGGTGAACGCGGGGATATGCCCGAAGATCATAGATCATCCGCCCAGGCCATGACGCGATGGGCCAGTAGTCGCTACAAGGTTAATGGTGTGAAGTTTATGGACCATTCTGGTCTGAGTGACGGATCGAAAGCCTCGGCTCGTGCGCTTGCAAGGATTATTCGTGTCGAAACCAACCGGGGGCTCTATCCGGCATTGCTGAAGAACATTCCGCTCGAAGATGCACCTGGTCTGAGCGTGCGGGCTAAGACGGGAACCCTGAATTTCACGTCAACTCTTGCAGGCGTCATTGAGGGACCAAAAGGTCGCTATGCGTTCGCCATTTTGTTTGCAGATGAGGCGGCGCGCGCAAAGATCAAACGCCAAGATCGGGAACGGCCCGCGGGTGCAAGAACGTGGATTAGGTCTGCGCGCTCCCTTCAAAAGACACTTCTTGTTGCCTGGGGTGATGCGTATCTGCGTTAGAGCTTGGTGTGTCGCGCGCGCGCACCGCGCTCGATTGCTGCAGCAGCGAGGCGGTCAATATTGAGCTCGTATCGCATTTCTTGCAAAAAGCGGAGTTCTTGTTCCTTGAGCAGCCCATCTGCCGCTGCGACGTCGCAGCAGAGAGCATAGGCCGTTTCATAAAGGCGTTCAGGAAGGGCGTTTCGAACGAGGCCGAAAAAAGCATCTAAACCTTCGTCGGCGTCCATAAGCTCAAAGATAACATCGGAAACGCGTCGCATCCGATCCAGATCGTATTCAAAGAAAATAGGAAGATGGTTTACAATGCGTTCGATACTCAAAAGTTCGCTGACTTTGATCTGCTGGTCGCTAATCGATGCACAGACCATAGCGGCCACGAGACCGTCTTGCACTGTCCAACTGGACTCTGGTTCGACACCATCTGCCATGTCACACCTTTAAACCTTTGCGTTCCCCTTATTGACCGACCGTTTATCGGGCAATAGTTAGCCGCGAAATTCCCACAAAAGGCAAACTATGAACGATCTCGCCAATGCTGCACTGACGTCCAAGGCCTGGCCCTTTGAAGAGGCGAGGAAATTGGCAAAGCGGTTTGAAAAGACAGAGCCGGCCAAGGGGTATGTTCTGTTTGAAACAGGCTATGGCCCGTCGGGGTTGCCGCATATCGGCACATTTGGCGAGGTGGCACGGACGACGATGGTAAAGCGCGCCTTCGAAGCCATCAGTGACATTCCAACAAAGTTAATCTGTTTCTCCGATGATATGGACGGTTTCCGAAAGGTTCCGGGCAATCTGCCCAATCAGGAGATGTTGCAAGAAGATTTGCACCTGCCTCTGACCAAAGTCCGCGATCCATTCGGCTCCCATCAAGGTTTTGCCCAACACAACAATGCCAGACTTTGCGCCTTTTTGGACAGCTTTGGGTTTGAGTATGAGTTTGCGTCTTCGACAGAGTATTACACCTCTGGTCGTTTCGACGAGATGCTGATCCGTGCGTTGGAGCGGTTCGATAAGATCATGGCGATTATGTTGCCGACCTTGGGTGAAGAGCGTCAGGCAACGTATTCCCCTTTTCTACCCGTATCCCCAAAAACGGGGCATGTGTTGCAGGTGCCGATGCTTGAATGCAATGTCGAGAAGGGCACCATCGTCTATGAAGAACCGGATGGCGAAAAGATCGAATTGCCGGTCACTGGTGGGCACGTCAAAATGCAGTGGAAGCCGGATTGGGCTATGCGCTGGGCCGCACTTGGTGTCGACTATGAAATGTCCGGGAAAGACCTGATTACGTCGGTCCAGCAGGCAACTAAGATTTGCTCTGCACTCGGAGAGCGTCCGCCACAAACGCTGACCTATGAACTCTTCAACGATGAAGAGGGAAAGAAGATATCGAAGTCGAAGGGCAATGGCATTTCGATGGAAGAGTGGTTGACCTATGCCTCCCCAGAATCTCTTTCTCTATACATGTATCAGAAGCCGAAGACTGCGAAGCGGTTGTACTTCGATGTCATCCCAAAGGCGGTCGACGAATATCACCAGCACCTTCGTGCGTATGGAGACCAAGATATGACGCAGCGGTTGAATAACCCTGTGTTTCACATTCATGGGGCCGATGTGCCCGAAAGCGATATGGTCGTGTCGTTTGCCATGTTGCTGAACCTTGCAAGCGCATCTTCTGCCGAAACGACAGAGCAAATGTGGGGCTTTATTCACAAATATGCGCCGGACGCCTCGCCTGCGACCCATCCGGGCCTGGATGCTGCCGCTGAGCGCGCTGTCGCATATTTTAATGACCAGGTGAAACCAACCAAAGTGTTCCGGGCACCGAGCGATCAGGAACGGGCCGCATTCGAAGATCTTGCGATGCGCTTGGAAACACATGACGGTCCCACAGACGACGAAACCATGCAGACCTTGGTCTTCGATGTGGGCAAAGCGCATGCGTTCGATCCCATTCGCGATTGGTTCAAAGCGATCTATGAAGTGTTATTCGGTGCCTCTGCGGGGCCACGCTTCGGAGCCTTTATTGCGATATACGGCGCCGACAAAACGGCCCAGATGATCAGAGACGCGCTAGAAAAAGAAATCTAATCCCATCCCCATGCGTATCTCTTTATGAGTAGAAAAGATCGGGGTGTGATATGGCGCGTTTTCTTGCAGTATTGGCGATCTGCGTTGGGTTAAGCACCGCGGTGCAAGCGCAGAATGCAGAAATCGAGGCAACAATTGAAAGCCAGCTTCGTGCGTTTATCGCAGATGATTTTAATGAGGCGTTTTCCTACGCCGATGAAACCATCAAGCGCATTTTTCAGACCCCTGAGCGTTTTGGACAAATGGTGACCGACGGATACCCGATGGTTCATCGTCCGCGCAGCTATGAGTTTCAGGACCTTCGCGAAGTTGCTGGAGGACTCTACCAAAACGTTTTGATTGAAGATCAATTTGGCAATTATCATATCGCCGAATACGCGATGCGCGCGACGCCAGATGGGTGGAAAATTCGCGGTGTCCAAATCCTGCGCGCACCGGATGCCGGGAGCTAGGCCGCGCGCCGATGTAAGTAAAGTTTAACATCCTCCTCAAATCGGGGCCCAAATCATTTCGAAAGGGTTCCGATGAATATCGCAGTGACAGATGGGGCGGTGTTGATGCCACCCGCCTTTGTGGACGGTTTGAATGTGTGGTCGAGCGAGGACGGGACACCGGGTTCCGCGACCTATGCTTCGGCGGGGAACGTGAATCTCATCGCGGCCGATTCTGATTTTGGGCCCTGCCTTGAAATGATTAAGACCCAAGCCACACAAAAGCTTCGGTATATGGGCGAGACACCGATCCCGACCGGTGTTTATCTAGAGGTCAAAGTTCGCATCAAATCGATATCTGGTCCTTTTCCATCGGTCAGAATCGCGGGTTGGGCAGGTGGCGCTGGCGGTGCGCATGTGTCTGGCGCGATCGAAACCGGCCCAACCATCGCGTTGGATACTTACGGAAAGGTTGTCGAAGTTTCTGCGATTATCGGCGGAGGAAGTCGCAGCGGCGTTGACATGAAATGGGGCTCGGACGCGCTTTACGGACATTTTGGCCTGGACCTCACGGGCGCGACAGGTTCGGTTGTTCGGATCGAAGACATAACGATTGAAGACGTCACTTCTTTCTTTCTGCGGGACATGATCGGCATCGTGGATGTCACAGATTATGGGGCGGTGCCTGACGGTATCACCGATTGCGTGGCCGCGTTTGAAGCTGCCGATGCGGATGCGGGCGGGCGGACAATATTTGTCCCAGAGGGGCTTTTCTACCTCGGGAATACCGTCACACTCGCGCATCCGGTCACATTTCAAGGCACTGTAACGATGCCCGTTGGGGCCCAACTCTTGCTTACGCGGAGCTTTGACTTTCCAAGCTACGCCGATGCATTTGGCAACGAGGAACTCGGTTTCAAAAAAGCGCTTCAAGCTCTGTTTAATTTCACGGATCACGACACCCTTGATCTGAAGGGACGGCGCATTGAACTCTCAGGACCAGTCGATGTTCAGGCATCTGTCGACAACAAGACACAGTACGCAACGCGGCGGGTGCTGCGCAACGGACAGCTTAACGTTCAATCGAGCTCCGCGTGGGATGACGATGTTGTCACAAAAACGGCGACATACGCCACAAGCAGTAGCTATAAACTCTCGAATATAACTGATGCCGACCAAATTTCTGTTGGCTCTCTTGTTTCTGGACCGGGCGTTGGCCGTGAAATTTATGTGACATCGGTGGACGCGAACGCCGGCGATGTTTGGATTAGCAATTCACTTTATGGTGCGTCCGGCACGCAAACCTACACCTTCGCGCGGTTCAAATACGCCTTAGACTTCAGTGGTTTTACAAAGCTGCAACGCTTCGAGGTTGACGGGATCGATTTCCAGTGCAACGGGCGATCCAGCGGTCTCGCGCTTGCACTTGATGGTCTGGTTTTCCAGATCCGCGATTGTACCTTTACGCATCCGAAGGATCGCGGCGTCTCGTCATTCTCTGCTGGGTGCGCTGGGTTGCAAATCGACCGGTGTCAGTTTTATTCGAACGAGATTGAAGATCCCGCTGAAACACGCACATCGATTGGATTCAATATCAACGAGAACGATACGAAAATTCGAAACAACCGGGCTATTCGTTTTAAGCATTTCGGCGTCTTTTCCGGTACCGGCAACCTGGTGGCGAACAATCACTTTTTTCAAGAAGACAATTTTGGCTCCACGACCCGGAGCGCCGGCTTTGTTTTCACACGCACAAATGTGAAAACTACGATCATTGGCAACTACGTGGACAATGCATTTTTGGAGTTCAACAACGAACATGATGCAGAGCCGGACTATAACAATACCTATTCATTCGGTGGGATCACCGTCACCGGGAACTACTTCTCCGCGTCAAATGTTGAAAATTGGTTTTCCTGGATACAAGTTGCGCCTTACGGGACCGGGCATTTTCTCAACGGTCTCACAATATCGGACAACGTATTCAAAATTTCTGATGGCCCTTGGATCGATCGTGTCGAACGGGTCAACACGACCTATGCGGATTTGAACCATAGTCTTGCAAATAACGTCGTGATGGAAGGCAATAACTTCTTCAAAATTTCATACCGCGCCTCCAACCCATTGCGCGTAAAATTTGATGAAGGAAGCGCCAAGTCGACCTGGACGAAAGACGTTGAGAACGAGGTTCCGTTTGGGGGGCAAATTCATCATGTTGAATCTTTCGCCCCAGATGGCCCGTTGCAAAGTGGGTCTGGCACCGTTCGATCCGACCTTCCGTATTTTGAGACCACCGGATCATCGTCAACGACACTGAACGTCAAATGGCCCGCGTCCACGAAGGGTGTTCTCTATTGCTCAGTTCGCTGTGACAGCGTGATCTAATAAAGAGGTTAGAACTTCTTCTGTGACTTGCCACGATAGGCCCGGGTGCCACCGCGCCCGGCCGTTGAGCGACCTCCGGCATTGACGGCCGCTTCAGCAACTTTTTCGATTTCAGATTGCCGTGCGAGCGGATCATCGGAGACGGCGAGATCGACCGCTTCGAGGCGTTTAATCTCGTCACGAAGCCGCGCCGCTTCTTCGAATTCCAAGTTCTCCGCCGCCTTCATCATATCTTTTCGAATTGCGTCCAAATGCGCTTGCAAGTTCGCACCGACAAGCGGTTTGTCGGCTTTGGCCGTTATCCGCGCCTGGTCGGTATCGCCTTGATAGACGCCTTCTAGAATATCTTGGACGTTCTTCTTTACCGTCTGCGGTGTGATGCCGTGTTCCTCGTTATAGGCGACCTGTTTTGCCCGCCTTCGATCCGTCTCGGCTATGGCGCGTTCCATCGAACCGGTGATGTGATCGGCATACATAATCACACGACCATCCGCGTTTCGTGCTGCCCTGCCAATGGTCTGAACAAGCGAGGTCTCTGATCGCAAGAAACCCTCTTTGTCCGCGTCGAGAATGGCCACCAGCCCGCATTCTGGAATGTCCAAACCTTCGCGCAAGAGGTTGATGCCGATCAAAACGTCGAAAGCGCCCAGACGCAGATCCCGGAGGATCTCAATGCGTTCGATCGTGTCGATGTCGCTGTGCATATACCGCACGCGGATGCCTTGTTCATGAAGGTATTCTGTTAAATCCTCGGCCATGCGTTTGGTCAATGTGGTTACCAGCACGCGTTGCCCCTTCTGGGCGACGTCCCGAATCTCGTGGAGGAGATCGTCAACTTGCGTCTCAACCGGGCGCACCTCGATCTCGGGATCAAGGAGGCCGGTGGGGCGAATGATCTGCTCTGCGAAGACACCGCCCGATTGTTCTAGCTCCCACTTTTGCGGGGTTGCGGACACGAAAACCGATTGCGGGCGCATGGCGTCCCACTCTTCAAACTTCAGCGGCCGGTTGTCTGTGCAAGACGGCAATCGAAAGCCATGATCGGCAAGGGTGAACTTGCGCCTATAGTCGCCCCGATACATGCCGCCGATTTGAGGGACGCTCACATGGCTTTCATCCGCGAAGACAATCGCGTTATCAGGGATATACTCAAATAGGGTCGGGGGCGGTTCTCCGGGTGCGCGTCCGGTGAGATAGCGCGAGTAGTTTTCAATTCCGTTGCAGGACCCCGTCGCTTCCATCATTTCGAGATCGAACTTTGTCCGTTGCTCCAAGCGCTGAGCTTCCAACAATTTCCCTTCGTCTTCCAATTGCTTCAAACGCAAGGTGAGTTCGGCTTTGATGCCTTTTACGGCTTGTTGGAGTGTCGGGCGCGGTGTCACGTAGTGCGAATTTGCGTAAACGCGCACTTTATCGAGTGTCGCCGTTTTTTCGCCGGTCAGAGTGTCAAATTCCGTGATGCTTTCGAGCTCTTCGCCGAAGAAGCTGAACCTCCAGCCACGATCTTCCAAATGTGCGGGCCAAAGTTCCAGGCTGTCTCCGCGGACCCGAAATGAACCGCGCTGAAAGGCTTGATCGTTTCGGCGATATTGCTGGGCCACAAGGTCGGCCATAAGGGCCCGCTGATCATAGTCTTCACCAGGACGAAGATCCTGGGTCATTGCGGTGTAGGTTTCGACGGACCCAATACCGTAAATACAAGAAACGGAGGCCACGATGATGACATCGTCCCGTTCTAAAAGCGCGCGTGTCGCGGAATGGCGCATCCTGTCGATTTGTTCATTTATTTGGGCCTCTTTTTCGATGTAAGTGTCCGATCGAGGGACATAGGCCTCTGGCTGGTAGTAGTCGTAGTAACTTACGAAATACTCGACGGCGTTTTCTGGGAAGAAGTTTTTGAACTCTCCGTACAACTGCGCGGCAAGTGTCTTGTTGGGTGCCAGAATGATGGCGGGTCTTTGGGTTTGCTCAATAATCTTGGCCATTGTGAAGGTCTTTCCCGTACCCGTTGCGCCAAGAAGAACTTGTGATTGGTCCCCAGCAGCCAATCCTTCCACCAATTCCTTTATTGCTCCGGGCTGATCCCCGGCTGGGGAAAAGTCGGAATGGAGCGTGATTTTGCGGCCACCTTCCAGCTTTGGTTTGGCGAGCCTATCAGCTTGCATAACTGCGACGTCTGACATTGAGATACCCTTTGCTAGAGCACTAACGTAACCTTCTCTGAGCGCTCTGCAATATCACTACTGTTAATGAATCATTAACCTTGTTTGACACAGTTTCGAACCCGGTAGCGATGGCTTCCGCCGGGTGCGCCACCCAAATCACCCCTTGACCCTGCGCACCCGGTGTCTTCGGAAACAGGCTAGACTGATGCGCGCCGCTGATTTATTTTCCACCATGAAGAGGTGAGACATATGCTGGCGAAAATTTATAATCCTTCACGAAGTGCGATGACATCCGGAGCGGCAAAAACAAAAGGCTGGGTTTTGGAGTACAGCCCAGAAGCGGCTCGAACCTTGGATCCGCTGATGGGGTGGATTGGTAATTCGGATATGAATCAGCAAATTAAGATCGATTTTGACACAAAAGAGGCGGCAATTGCATATGCCGAAGCGAAGGGCATACCCTTCCAAGTTGTGGAACCCAAGACGCGCAAACATGTCGTGCGACGTGGCGGCTACGGCGAAAACTTCGCGACCAACCGAAGAGGTGCATGGACGCACTAATCCTTGAGTTCTTCTTCCGTGATTCTTACAGGGAGGTTAGCGGTCCCGTAGCTCAACTGGATAGAGCAGCTGACTTCTAATCAGCAGGCTGAGGGTTCGAGTCCTTCCGGGATCGCCAAATTTGTCTAAGTGCTGATTTTATCACAGTCTCTCCGCGATTCGGGATATAGAGACTGCATCTGATCCAACCAGTAGGGCAAAATGCGATGCGGATATTTGTATTTCTTATAGGCTTTGCAAGTTCATTGGCACTTGGCGGTATGGCAATGGCAGACGGTCCGAGGAAGGAATACTTCATCACGGACCTCAACATGATGATCACAGAAGACGTAAAGCAAGAGGTCTCGTCGCGCATGATCTTGGACTTTCAGGCAGCGCTTGATCGCGAGTTTCGCAGGTCTGTCCTGCCCGTATTTTCAGGCGATCGACAAGCGCTTTTGAATATTACGCTCACTGAACTGGCCGTGGATGAAGGTCAGGCAGATTGGGCTGGCGCGCGTATTGTCTTGAAGGACGCTTTTTCTGGCCGCACGATATACGAAGTTCGCGTGGATGGAACTGATGCCAGCAACCGCGGTCGGACAGATCTCTATCGGGTCTTGGCACAACAGCTAGCTGCCGCCACACGCGCGACGATGCGTTAGAGAATGGTGAAACTGCCGGGTAAAGCGGATGTCTTCGTCAAATGGTTCGCCATTGTAGGGGGTGTAACTTTTCTTTTGATGGAGGGCTTTTGGCATCAGCTAAAGCCAGATGACACCGCTGTTACGGATGATCGCCGTTCTGCCTCCGAAGATATGCCGATTTCGACGCAATAGACGCTGTGATCACGCCGATTGTCACAAGTGCAATCAGTATGGTCGAAAGGGCATTGATTTCTGGGCTTACGCCCAAGCGTACGGAGGAGAATATCTGAATTGGAAGGGTTGTCGCCGCAGGTCCCGTTGTAAAGCTCGCAATGACAAGGTCATCAAGCGACAGAGTAAAGGCCAACAACCAACCGGAGATCACCGCCGGGGCAATAATGGGCAGTGTCACAGAAATGAAAGCATCCCATGTTGAGCACCCGAGGTCCCTTGCTGCTTCTTCCAGCGACATATCGAATGCAACCAGGCGGGAAGATACCACAACGCTGACATAGCACATGCTGAAGGTTGCATGCGCGAATACGACTGTGGTCACACCGCGGTCAATGTCGAGAGAGATGAACAGAAGCAGAAGCGATAGTCCGGTGATCACCTCGGGCATGACCAACGGGGCGTATACCATCCCCGTAAAAAGTGTGCGCCCCCAAAACCGGCCTGCTCGAACAAGAACCATCGCCGCAAGCGTACCCAGCACGGTCGCGATCGTTGATGATATGACGGCGACGCGAAGGGTCACCCAAGCAGCGTCCAGAAATTGTTCATTCTGAACAAGCTCCCCATACCATTTGGTTGAAAACCCGGCCCAAACCGTGACCAATCTGCTTTCGTTGAAGCTGTAGACGATCAAGATCAACATGGGCACGTAAAGAAACAAGAACCCAAGGGTAAGGCTCACTGCGTTGAAGGCGGTGAACCGGCTCATGCGTCCCGCTCCCGGCTGCGTTGGAAGATCACGATTGGAACGACCAGTATTAGCAGGAGGACAATCGCAACCGCAGAGGCGACGGGCCAGTCGCGATTGGCTTGGAACTCATCCCAAAGGACGCGCCCAATCATGAGCGTCCCCGACCCGCCGAGGAGCGATGGGATCACGAATTCACCAACCACCGGGATGAAGACCAACATCGATCCTGCGATGATCCCGGGCTTTGAAAGCGGCAACGTGATCCGCCAAAATGCTTCTCGCTTGGAACACCCCAGGTCCTCAGCGGCTTCAAGAAGGCTTGTATCCATTTTCTCGAGCGTTGCGTAAATTGGGAGCACCATGAAGGGCAGGTATGTGTAGACGATGCCAATGTAGACTGCAGTGTTTGTATTAAGGATTTGAAGTGGTTCTGAAATGAGCCCGAGCCCCATCAAGAATTGATTGATGTACCCCTCCGTCGAGAGAATGCCGATCCAGGCGTAAATGCGGATCAGAAAGCTCGTCCAAAATGGCAGAATTACCAACATCAAGAGTGTCGGTTGCCATTGGCGGGGTGCTTGCGCCATGCCTTGGGCGATCGGAAAGCCAACCAACAACGTGAGGAAAGTCGATACAAGCGCGATCTGAACGCTCGATAGGTATGCTTTGTAATAGAGCGGGTCGCCGGTCAACCACACATAGTTTTCGAAGTCGAGCTGCCCGAATTTGGTACGAAACGCCTCCCAGCCCTCGTTCAGTACGAAGACCGGCGTGTAAGGCGGAATCGCAAAGACGATATCGGATAAGGAGATTTTAAAGACGATTGCAAAGGGGATCAGAAAAAAGAGAAGGAGCCATCCATAGGGTAAAGCTATGAGCGCGAGCTTCTTCATGCCGTGAGGACCACACCAGCGGTTTTTGTCCAGCTCAGCCACACATTGTCTTCCCAAGTAATTCCGGACCGTACTTTGCGTGAGGCGTTCGTGACTTGCGCCTTGAGAATTTGGCCACCCACCTCGACGTGGTATGTTGTGATGTTCCCAAGATAGGCGATGTCGATCACCTTGCCCGCAACTGTGTTATCCACTTTTGTTGGTTTCTTGAGCGCAATGCTGAGTTTTTCTGGGCGGAGCGCCAGCGCGCATTCTGCGCCGTTTGCGATTTTGGAATGTGACGCAGCAAACCGCCCCAACGGTGTGTCAATTCCATCCGAGGCGGCATGCCCCTCCACCAAATTCACATCCCCTATGAAATCTGCGACATAGCGGGTGTTGGGTGCTTCATAAATGACATCAGGGGTTGCCACTTGGATGATCCGCCCTTCGTCCATGACAGCGACGCGAGACGCCACTGTCATCGCCTCTTCTTGATCATGGGTGACAATCACAAAGGTTGTGCCCGTCTTCTCCTGAATATCCATCAACTCGAACTGAGTTTCTTCTCGGAGCTTTCGGTCCAAAGCGCCGAGCGGCTCGTCCAACAAGAGGAGTTTCGGGGATTTTGCGAGCGCTCGGGCCAGAGCCACACGTTGGCGCTGTCCACCGGACAACTGGTCTGGTTTGCGCGATGCAAACCGTTGCAGCTGCACAAGGCGGAGCATTTCACTCACGCGGTCGGAGATGACGGACTTAGCAAGATTTTCCCGTTTAAGCCCAAAAGCGATATTTTGTTCTACACTAAGATGCGGAAAAAGAGCATAGCTCTGAAACATCATGTTCACGGGCCGCCTGTTCGGCGGGATCCCCGCCATGTCTTGACCGTCTATTAGGATTTGCCCCGCGGTAATTTCCTCGAAACCGCCAAGAAGGCGCATCATCGTTGTTTTGCCGCATCCGGACGGTCCGAGAAGTGCGAAAAACTCTCTTTCGAAAATGTCTACGCTTTGGTTGTCAATTGCGACGACTTCTCCGTATTGCTTCGTCACGCCCTTGAATTCGATCAAAGGGCGCGCCTCGGGATCGTCCCACGGAGCAAATGTTTTTTCCTGCATGGCCGAAAGAGAGGGCCTACCCGAAGGCAGGCCCAATAAGGTCTAAGTGCCGGACTTAATTTTTGTCCACATCCGCGTCACCGCACGCTGGAACGCAGGCGGATAGGCTCGGATGGTGTAGAGGTTCTCTAGTGTCGCCTCATCGGGGTAGATCGCCGTATCACCGATCACGTCTTCCAACAATAATGGCTGTGACGCGAGGTTGCCGTTGGCATAGTACACGTAGTTCGACGCGTCCGCCATGTTCTGTGCATCCATGATGAAGTTGAGGAACACATGCGCGCCCTCAGGGTTTGGTGCGTCCGTCGGGATTGCCATCTGGTCAAACCACATCAAGGCACCTTCGGATGGTGCGCTATACGCAATTTCTACCCCATTATCGGCTTCATAAGCGCGATCCCGTGCCTGAAGGATATCGCCTGACCAACCGAAGGCAACGCAGATATCCCCATTTGCTAGGGCGTTGATGTATTCAGAACTGTGGAACTTCGTGATGTATGGACGAACCCCCATCATCACGGGCTCTGCCTTGGCGAGTACATCTGCGTCCTGAGTTGCAGGGTCTTCGCCGATATAGGCCAGCGCTGCTGGAAGAACTTCTGTTGGAGCGTCCAAAATGTGGACGCCACACTCCGATAGTTTCGCCATGTTCTCAGGGCTGAAAATCAGGTCGAGCGATCCGATTGGGGCATCTTCACCGAGTATTTCTTGCACTTTTCCGACATTAACACCGATGCCCGTTGTGCCCCACATATAGTTGATGGAGTACGCGTTGCCCGGATCATAAACCGATGTTCGATCCGCGATAATGTCCCAAAGATTTGCGGCGTTTGGCAGTTTGGACATGTCCAGCTCTTGAAACACGCCCGCTTCGATCTGGCGCTCCATAAACGACGCTGATGGCACAACTACATCATATCCTGAACCACCAGAGAGCAGCTTGGTCTCTAGAACTTCGTTTGAGTCGAAAACGTCGTAGACAAGTTCGATCCCTGTTTCTTCCTCAAACTTCTCGAGCAGCGCTTCGTCGATATAGTCGGACCAATTGTATACCCTAACTGTGTCCGCGTTCGCAACACTGCCAAAGGCGACAACGCTTGCCGCAAGGATGGATTTAAACGTGAGTGTCATGTGTGCTCCCTGTCGCATCTATGATTCTTCACGCAACTCTGCGCAGCATGAGGTTAAAATGCAATTGGAAGCGTGAGTTTTTTGAGCAGAGTGCGACCTCTGCCCATTGATTAGGCGCGATGTTCTGGGTTGGCGTAACCAAAGTGGCACCCAGCTTTCCATGCGGTCCGGTCGTTACCCTCATTCGAGTAGCCATCCTTGTCTGACAGGAGGCGCGCAAGATGCATAAGGTTCCAAGACATGATTGTTAGGTTGCGTTGCGTGACACTATGGCCCGATCCGGCTGGGATGCCATAACCTTCACACCATGATCGACCATAACTTTTTTGCGAAACGGACATACGAAGCGCCGTTTGGGAGTTCTCGATACCCGTCTTCACAAACACAGCCTTTAATCCATTCCCAATCACGATTACCTCCCCATGGTATCTAGACGATTGACCGACCATGTCCGGGCGGCCATCGTTTACATGCGGAGGCACACATATAATGAACAAACCGTCCAATCACTTTCCAACGGATGAATTGCGGGCTCTGGATGCCGCGCATCACATGCATCCGTTCACAAACAACGCTGAACTTGGGCGCAAAGGTGCACGCGTTATCGTTGGCGCGAATGGCGTATTTCTACGTGACAGTGAAGGCACCGAGATCTTGGACGGTATGGCCGGGCTTTGGTGCGTTAATGTTGGCTATGGTCGCACCGAACTTGCCGATGTCGCTGCGCGGCAAATGGCCGAACTACCATATTACAACACTTTTTTCCAAACGACTCATCCTCCTGCGATCAAGCTGGCTGCAAAGCTCGCTGAACTTGCGCCGGATGGTATGAACCACGTCTTCTTTGGCAATTCTGGATCGGATGCGAACGACACCAATATACGGTTGGTGCGTCACTACTGGGCGCAAAAAGGGAAGCCATCAAAGCGAAAGATTATTGCCCGAAAGAATGCCTATCATGGGTCTTCGATGGGGTCGGCATCCCTCGGTGGGATGTCTGGCATGCATACACAAGGCGGTATGCCGATACCTGACATTCACCATATCAATCAACCTCACTGGTATCGCGAGGGTGGCGATACCAATCCAGAGGATTTTGGGCGCGCTTGCGCGCAGGAGCTTGTCCAAACCATCGAAGACTTTGGCGAAGAGAATGTTGCCGCCTTTATTGCCGAGCCCGTACAAGGCGCAGGTGGCGTTATTATTCCTCCGGCGAGCTATTGGCCGGAAGTTCAGGCGATTTGCGATGCGCATGAAATCCTACTGATTGCTGACGAGGTGATTTGTGGTTTCGGGCGCACAGGACGGTGGTGGGGATCAGAGACCTATTCCATTAAACCGGATATTATCACCATCGCGAAGGGACTCTCGTCAGGTTATCAACCCATCGGTGGATCACTTGTTGCCGACCATGTTGCGCAAGTGATCGGAGAAGACGAGTTTAACCATGGATATACGTATTCCGGTCATCCGGTCGCGGCAGCCGTCGCGTTGGAAAATCTGCGCATTCTGCAAGAAGAGATGATTATTGAACGGGTGGCTGACGTGGTTGGACCCTACCTTTCGGAGAAATGGGCAACACTTGGCGATCATCCTCTAGTTGGAGAAGCTCGGATGGTGGGCTTGATGGGCGCCCTCGAACTTACCCCGGATAAAGCGGCGCGCGCAGATTTTGCAGCCGAACGTGGAACAGCGGGGTATATTACGCGAGAGATTTCGTTCTCAAATAATCTTGTCATGCGCCATGTGGGTGATGCGATGATCATTTCGCCACCTCTTGTCATCACAAAAGCAGAGATTGATCTCTTGATTGAGAGGGCAGCCAAAACCTTGGACATGGCGCATGCAAAATTGAACGAAGAGGGTCTAATGGATGCCGCATGACCTTCGCAAAGTGGCTCGGGCCTGTTTCGACGCGGGTGTCGAAGCTGCCGACCCTTACGAAGCGGTCTCTAAGGCGCTCAATAACAGGCCTAGGCCATCCAGCGGTCGATTGATCTTCGTGGCGCTTGGAAAAGCGGCTGTGGGAATGATGCGGGCCGCGCTTGACTGGCAAACGCCCGATGAAGCGATCCTGGTTACAAATCCAGAAAACGAAACGAAGATTGCAGGTGTAAGGTGCCTTCTTGGCGATCATCCGACACCATCACCGCGGGGCGAAATCTCCGCCGCTGAGGTAGAGACTGTTTTGGATAAAGCATCGGTTGGTGATCATATCCTTCTTCTTTTGTCAGGAGGCGCGTCGGCGCTTGTTCCGGCGCCAAAGCCGCCTGTAACCCTTAAAGACAAAGTGTTCCTGAATGACAGTATGATCGCCGGCGGTGTGCCCATCGAGGAGATCAACATTGTCCGTCGGGCCATGTCTCGATTGAAGGGCGGCGGGTTTCTGGCGGCAGCTTTGCCTGCGCATGTTGAAACGCTCATTTTGTCCGACGTTCCGAGCGATGATATTCGATTTATCGCGAGCGGCCCCACCGTTCCTCGTGATCCTCAAGAAGATGCGCTTGCAATTCTTAAGAAGTACAACTTGCTTGATCCTTTTATGGAGCGCATTCAAACAACGCTTGCACAGCCGGTGACGATGGTTCCGACCAAGGCCCATAATCTGATCGTGGGAGGGAACGCGCAAAGCGTCCGTGCAATGTCATCTGCGGTTCCAGAGGGTTTTGCCTATGAACTGCGGCTAGAGCCGTTGCAATCTGATGTAAAGGATGTCGCCGATTATTTCGTCAAACGGGCCCAAAGTGCCTGCGCAAATCCGATCGTTTATCTTTCGGGGGGAGAGCCGACCGTAAACTTATCTGGGTCTGGGCGCGGGGGACGCAACCAGGAACTTGCTTTACGGATCGCGCTTGGTCTTGAGGGTGTCGAACGTTCATGGGCATTTTTGTCTGCTGGCACAGATGGAATAGACGGCCCAACTGATGCTGCTGGGGCGATTGTGGACAATGCAACACAGGAACGAGTTCGTGCGGCCGGTTTCTCTCTGGAAGATGAACTTGAGAACAACAATTCATATCCCGTTCTTAGCGCAAGTGGAGATCTTTTGATCACCGGCTCGACCGGTACCAATGTCGGAGACCTGCACGTGTTGCTCTTGGCATGACGAATGCCTAAAATCTGGGCGCAAGTGGGGGGGCCGATTGGAACACATGTCGAGGCCGGAATTTCATACCAGTATCGTTTTGAAACGGGATATCTTCTCGGAGACGCATCTTGGCACCTTGGGAAGCTGCGACAACGAGGTGATCTACCGAAGAACGGATCGAACTCCTCTCTATGTGCGCCCGATTGTGAAAGTGTTGCTGGCGAAGGAGGTTCGCGCCCTCGAGGCTGTTCAGAATATTCGGGGCGTTCCAAGGATTATTCACAAGTCGGATCAGGGCGTTATTAGAACATGGCTCAATGGTGCGCCACTTCATTTGGTGCGGCCAACGACCAAAGACTGGTATATGGACGCGAAGCGCTTACTGCGGGAAATGCGCCGCGCCAATGTTGCGCACAACGACTGCGCAAAGCCGCAAAACTGGCTTGTTATGGAGGACGGGACGGCCGGTCTCATTGATTTTCAACTGGCCACGCGACATCGAAAAAATGCTCGTTTGTTTCATGTGATGGCCCGGGAAGACTTGCGCCACCTTCTCAAGCAGAAGCGACGCTTTGCCCCGCATTTGCTGACCCCTTCGGAGCGACGTCTTCTCAAGAGGAAGTCTTTGGCCGCCCGGATTTGGATGGCAACCGCCAAAAAGGCTTATAACTTCGTTACGCGGCGCTTGATGAACTGGACGGACGCTGAGGGCGCAGGAGATCGCACGCAGAAGAGCGAAGCCGCGCTAAGACGGGTTTGGACACCGGAGGCCGGCGTTGAAGACTTCGTCATATGTGGGTATCCGATGGCATCTAAGGGATATGGGCAATACGCTTTTGTCCAATCCCCAAAAAAAGTGGCGGATTTAGCCGCTCTCGCGTCCGAAGAAGCTCCGAACCTGATTCAAGGAGTGGCGCGTCTTCCCCGAAAAGCGGATGGGTCCATTCGCGTTGATGTCCTCCAGCTGATTGCGGAAAACCGCCTTGATGAAATTCGTGTCGTACTCGAGGCGCGACCGGAGGAAGCTGATGTTATTACAAAAATCTTCTCCGACAGGTTGAATACATCGGACCGCCAACACAAATCCAAGCTGGGCGTGAAGACCGTCTAAATCGATTTCCGCATGAATGTGGAGCGCATGAAGACCTGTCATCGCGGCGACGGATCACAGCACAGTCAATCGTGGTTGATCTTCGGTCGATTCCGAAGTAGCGCGCGCCCGGTATATGAAGGCGGCATGGGCCTGCCCAAAGCGTAGGAGGCCATAGATGGCAAAGGAAAAGTTTGAGCGTAACAAGCCGCATGTGAACATCGGCACGATTGGTCATGTTGACCATGGCAAGACGACGTTGACGGCGGCGATTACGAAGCAGTTTGGCGATTTCAAAGCCTATGACGAGATTGACGGC
>JBCDLY010000006.1:0-173895 GCA_038744815.1 Pseudomonadota bacterium
GGCAATTCGACACTTGGGACCCAAGGGTTGGAAGCCCGGTGTGCATACAGGTTTACCAAGTGAGCAACGCCCATATCACATGAGCCAGTTCTTCGACAAACTCTTTGCGGACATGGCCAGCGGTAAAGTGCCAGACGCCGCTTCGGATTGGACCGGTCTGGTCATTCCGCTGGCTACGGATCAGGACGGTGACGGCGTGGAAGATGCCTTTGATGGTTTCCCGACAGATGCCAGCCGATGGGCAGACACGGATCGGGACGGCATTGAAGACCGCATGGATACCGACATCGATGGCGACGGTCTGGAGAACGACGTGGAGCTTGCGTCGGGCACGTTCCCGTACAAAGCGGATTCAGACGGAGACGGGATCTCAGACGCTGAAGAGCGTTTGGCAGATACAAATCCTTTGGACCCCAGAGACTACTAAGGACGTGGTGGGTGACGTCGCAGGCGCGGTGTCACCTCCTATCGGCTCCTTTCCACACCTGCGTGGTTCGAAGCCCATCTCATGCTCCGACAAGAAGGGTGAACAGGTGAAAAGACTATCGATCAACCTATCCTGTTCGATTGCTGTCTGTGCCGCCGTCGGTCTGAATGTGAAGTCTGCTTCGGCCGAGGAGGACATCGCGCAAACCTTTCCGCACGTTGGCGGCAACATCATTTCGAGACTGGGTTATAATGGCGATTATCGATCGGATGCTCCGCTTATTGAAGCGGATGACATTTTCGTCCAGATCATCGCCAGTCCCATTGTACATTTTTCCAGCAGGCTCCGGTTTAATACAGAGCTGCGGGTTGAGACTGTTACGCCGCCAACCGAGGATCGTGCATTCGAGGATCAAGGGCTCTTTGCGCGCATTCTGCAGTTAGAATATGATGTAACAGATCGCCTGTCGGTTCATGCCGGTAAAATGACCCCATCATTTGCTCGGGCATCGTTCATAATTCCTGGCATGTACGGCAACAGTTACAACAAAGAGATTGAGCTGATCGACCGTGTAGGCCTGGGGGCGGACTACGCTTTCGGCAATGGTCAGCGTGGAACGCATACTCTCTCGTTCAACACCTTCTTTGAAGACACTAGCGTTTTCTCCGAGTCCCTCGGAAACAATCGAGGGCGAACGTCGATTGATGATGGCGGGGCCAGCAACACCGAAGAACTCGACTCCTTTGCCTTATCTCTCGAGGGACGAGACATGCCTCGCTTCCCGGGTCTGACATACAATTTGGGTTTACTGTATCAAGAGCGGGGTGTGGACGGCGTTGCGGACGAGCGTGGGTTTTCCGTGACCGTCCTGCAGACGCTCGAAAATACGAAAGGTGGCGCGTGGGATTTTATCGGAGAGTTTGCAGCTTTTGACAACTTTGAGGGGACCAATGACGATATCATTTACGCGAGCGGTGGTATGGTCTACCGCGAGGGTCCTTGGATGGCGATCCTATCAGGAACATGGCGGCCAAGGTATCTTGCGGATGGGGGCCAATTTGATGACTATTCCGTTCAGACTTCGCTTGAGTACGCGTTGGGAAACGGCTTCTCGCTGGCGGTGGCCCATGAATTCAACCGTGATGAAAATCTCGACAACAGAAGGCTTGGCTTTCGGTTCTCCAAGGTAATCGAGCTCGGGAAGTAATACCGGATCTGAGACCCACTACCCCAATCCTCACACCTCAAGTCGCAGGTCGTTGAATTTGCGGTGTTCTGAATCTTAAGAGTTAAGAAAACAGATAACACTGTCGGTTTCTATAATTGATAAGACCCTGTTTTCGGGACCTTCTTCGCAGGGGAAACAAAGAAAAGGGTGTTTCCGTCAAGCCTGTTGTGACCCATGCTGCTTTGGCAGCGAACAGTGTTTTGGATGTCAGGTTTGCCAAAGAAACACGAGCGCACTGTCGTAGAGAAGTTTCACGGCCGTCAGTGCGAGAAACCCATAAACTATTTTCACAAAGATTGATTGGCCCACGACTGAGTGCAGCCGAAAGCCGAAAAAAACACCAAGCAAAACAATTGGCGACAGCAAGGCGCTGATCTGGAGACTGGTTATAGAGAGCGTTCCGAAGGCGCCGTAAGCTATGGTTTTCAGGAAGTTCAGAGTGAAAAAAAAACGGTATTGGTTCCCACAAACCAAGATTTTTCCAGCCTTTGCTGCAGCAGATAACCTTTCACCGGGGGGCCGCCCGCATGGGCAACGAAACTGGAAAAACCCGAAAGAGTCCCAAGTGCAAACACGACCGAACGCGGTGTCCGCTGGCAAGGCAATTCGCGGCGACTGGATGTCAAAAATTGCAGCACGAAGAACGCTGCCAAAAGCCCTACAAGAAATTTGATCGTGTTCGCATCCATAAATCGGAACGAAAGGCTGCCCAGGGCCAAGCCCAAAAGGGCCGCAGGCAGCAAGCCAAGGATGATTTGTCGGTCCCATTTACTGCGGTACTGCCACACAATCATCAAGTCCATCGCCAGCAATATGGGCATCATGATTGCCGCCGCAAACTGCGGAGACACAAACAGTGACATCAACGGAACGGCCATTACACCAAGACCGCCTCCAAATCCGCTTTTGGAAATGCCCGTCAGTAGGATGGCCACGAACGCAACGACATAGAACGCAATTGATTGATCCATATTGAGAAACCTTCGGCTTTTCAGTTCGTGCATACTGAAGCAAAATAAATCTATGAAACGATTTAATTTGCGTCTAAAAATCTATTATGGAGATTTATTTTGACCTCAAAGAACTGCGCAGCTTCGCCATGTTGGCGGACGAGCTCAGCTTCACACAAGTTGCAGAACGGCAAAACACTGTGCAGTCCGCCATCAGCGCACAGATCAACAAACTTGAAGCCAGCCTGGGGCAGCAACTTGTGTCTCGGGGACGGGGAAAGAAGGTCGCACTAACCCCAGATGGCGAGGTCTTTCTGGTCTATGTCAGACGCATTCTGTCGCTTTCCGAAGACGCAGTGGAGGCCGTACAGACCGCAAATGCCCGGAAGGTGCTCAGGTTGGGAACAACCGTTACACTAGCGATGTCAATTGTCGCTGAGGCGTTAGCTCGGTTTGCTCGGATGCATCCTGAAATTCAAATACAGATCCAGTGCGACCGCAGTAATCGGCTTCAACAGCGTCTCGAAGACGGCGACGTAGATGTAGTCTTTATGATGGATCAGGGCCGCCACAGCTTTCGCGCTTTTGTTCATTCTATGGATCTCACTTGGGCCGCGTCTCCTGCGTTTGAAATGCCTGATGAAGGACCGATCCCTTTGGCGTTCCTGACGGACGGTCGCGACCTCCGACGATACGCCCTTCGGGCTTTGGACGCTGCAGGGATGAAGGGGCGCGTCTCCCACCTTAGTCCGCATCCCGTAGGCGTCAGAACGCTCGTTCAAGCAGGTTTGGCCCTTACAGTAATGCCGTCACACACGATTGTGCCACCTTTGACGGCTGCGAGCAGATTGTTAGGATTGCCACCGCTCCCTTCAATTGCCTTGGCCGCGTACACGGCACCGCATGATCCCAGCGGATGCCAAGATGTGTTGGTAGAGCAGCTGGCGTTCGTATCAAGGTAAACCTGACAGCAAACTTTCGCGTAACTGCTACGAGTGGCGGTAAAGTCCCGCTGAGCGGCCAATCCATCCCCTGCCCCGGCCTAAGAAAATTATCTTTAAGCTATTGAATTTAATAATTTTTGAATCTCCAGATTTGTGAAAACAGACACGATTTATAGATCTGCGTAATTGAAGAGGATCAATTTATGAGACTCTTTGTTCAAAAGGCGCCGCCTTGAATGATACACTGGTACACCAGGTTTTCCTTATTCACTACTCGTGGACACCAAAAGAGGAGTAGAAAGTAGCGATCACGTCGATTACTTTAGAACCGCAATGTTGCGACGCTGTTCTAGAAATCAAACAAATCAAAAAACAAGTCCGCGCTATCTTCATAGGACAAATCCATGATCAGAATTCTTGTTACATCAAGAAACTCACAAACGATCGAACGCCTTTTACAATCGCGTGAAGATATAGCTGGGCAAGTCAGCCTTCATACTTATCCTTCAGTTTTTTCGAGCGGGAAAATCCCTTGCGGGACTCTCGTGTTCACAGATTTCGATTTACTCCAGAGTTACGAGTTGGATGCAGCTGCGCACATCGCCCACGAAGTTGAGCGACAAAGGCCGGACCTTAAACTCTTAAATCATCCAGGCGTCGCCTTAGAACGCTTCGATCTTTTGGATAAATTGTATAAATCTGGCAAAAATGCAGTTGAGGTCGTTCGGATATCCGGAGGACCGCGCCCCGAGCATTTTCCTTTGTTTATCCGAGCAGAGGATGGGTGCGCCGGCCCCGAAGGGCCAATTATTAACTCTGGTCGAGAATACGATGACGCTATCGCGGCCTACAAACGTAAAAGACGTCCCCTCAAAAGACGAATTGCGGTCCGGTATTGTGCGGAACACGACAAAGACGGTTACTTCAGAAAATATGGGGCGTTCATTTTCGGAGATCGTATCGTGTCCCAGCATATTATGCGGAACACCGATTGGGTGGTCAAAAGCCGCTTTCGTGCAGATGACGAAGAATTTGTCAAAGAGGAACACGAATACATTTTGTCGAACCCACATACGGAGTGGCTGAAAGAAATCGCCCAACTTTCTGGCATTCAATTCGGTAGAGTTGACTATGGCATCTTTGAGGGCAAGCTCGTTGTTTATGAGATCAACACCAACCCGACCTTTCCAAGGCTTCAAGAAGGTGTCGGTAGCCCGGACAGATTGGCGCGCAAAGGTCCTTTGATGGATCAGATCGCTGAGGCATTCCGCTTGATCAATACAAGTGATGACGCATCCAACGAATACATTGAGTTCTCGTTGGCCGACCTTCCAAACTATCAACGTATTGAACTGGATCCACCAAAGCAGTTTGGCGGCAACCCCCCTACCCCTCCGCCACCGTCCAAAGAAACAGACACGAAGGATGCGGTACAGGAAAGACCTCAGATCCGTATGGGAATTTTCAAGAACACAATTGAACGAATGCTGCGGAACTTGGGCCTAAATCGCAGCAAGTCTTAAGGGCATCGTAAATTCCGTGTTGTCAGACACTTCAGATGAATTAAACAGGGATGGTTGTCGCTTTAAAGTGGAGAAGTCGCCGTGCCAAAATCGTTCAGCTCTAAACTTGGAGGCTCTTGGGTAAGCTATGTTGCAGCCGCAGGAGCAGCGATTGCGAGCATAGGATCTCCGCAAATTGCACAGGCAAATTGTGGAGAATACTTTGAAGGTCAAAGATTTACCCTTGTCGTCCCCAACCGAGCAGGTGGAGGCTACGATACATATGCACGGGCCTTTGATCCGGTGTTCGAAGAGGCAACGGGCGCATCATTGGTTGTGGCCAACATGACGGGTGCGGGTGGTGCCGTTGGATTATCTCGGATTATTGACGCGAGCGCAGAAGATCGGGTGTTTGGTTTTTTTGGAATGAGTACACCGGTTGAGTTGCCAGATATCGATGCAGATCTGTTTACTCCGGTGGTGAGTGTTAAGCGCGAACAGGACACTTGGATCGCCGCGAGTGATTTCGACTTTGACGATGCACTTGCCAACGGCAAACTTGTAACAGGAACAAACCGCATCAGAGGTGCTATTGTTTCTGCCGGAATGCCAAGCCTTGCTCTTGGTGTCGAAGTGGAAATTCTCGGCGGTTATGATGGAACGAAAGTCACACAAGCTGCGATGCTTCGGGGCGAAACCGACATTGATACACTTTCAGCGACTTCAGGTTTACGTGCAGCAGAAACGGGTGATTTCAAAATTGTCACGACGTTAACAAAAGAACCTATCGAAGGGGTTGATGCACCGACATTGAGCGAACTCGTGGAAGAACGTATAATGGATGCATCGCCAGAGGAGCGGCAGCTGCGTCAAACGTACTTGGATGTTGTTACGGGTCTTGCACAAAACATGCGCGCGTTCTGGATTAACTCTGACATGGACCCAGAAGCCTCGGCATGTATTTCAGATGCAGTGCAAAAAATCGCGTCCAGCCCAGAGTTCAAAGAAGCAGCGGATGCCGTAAACCGTCCCGTTGACATCTTGTTCGCAGCTGAGGCGCAAGAGATTTATGACGACTACAAATCCGCTGCTGCACAAAGCGGAACCTTGATAGACGAACTGCTTCCAAAGTTTGAATGAACCGCATCTGCTCTCGCGAAAGAGTTTAGGCTTTGAACCCTTACCTAAGCGGGGCAATCGATGGCCTGAGCAACGTCTTCACTTGGCCCGGCATTCTGATACCCATAATCGGAACGCTTATTTCAATGACCTCCGCATTCTTGCCTGGAATTGGGTCTTCCAGTCTCGTGGCGATTGTCTTGATTTTGACGTTATCATGGGATCCTATTTCGGTCCTTTTGTTGTTTGGTGCTTTGACAGGCGGCGCAACTTTCATGGGTTCAATCACCGCCATTCTATTTAACATTCCAGGCGGCAACCAAAGCTCGGCGACGCTGATTGACGGCTACCCTTTGGGGGAACGTGGATATCCGCAAACGGCAATTGCATGTGCCGCGACAGCCTCTGCTGTCGGCTCGGTCTTTGGTGTTGTTGTTCTGATGATGTTGCTCCCGATCATTCGACCATTCTTATTGGCTTTTGGGACGTTCGAGATGCTTTTGCTTGGTGTTTGGGGGTTAACGACGCTTGTGGCCATTCCGAACAGTTCGCCGATCAAAGGGTTGGCAATGTGCTTGCTTGGCTTTCTGGTCGGAATGATCGGGAGCGATCCTGTCTCAGGCGAGGCCCGATGGAGCTTCGGAAGTACAACACTGTTTCAAGGACTGTCTTTGATTCCGATAATGTTGGGTATCTTCACATTTGCCGAACTCATCGGCTGGGCCCGTCGCTATGATTTACCCCCGGCAAAGATATCAGGACGCGCCCATGACGATACCACTTGGAAAGGCGTAATAGCTGTCTTTAAGAATTGGTCTCTTACCTTACGTTCTTCGGTCATTGGAACAGTGGTGGGTATCATACCCGGCGTAGGTGGTACGGTCGCAAGTTTTGTTGCCTATGGCCAGGCCGTTGCGACAACCAAGGAAAAAGATGCCGAGTTTGGAAAAGGTGATATCCGAGGCGTAGTGGCGCCAGAAGCATCAAACGATGCAAAGGATGGAGGGTCCATTCTTCCGGTTGTCGCCTTTGGTATCCCCGGAAGCGAAAGCGGTGTAATCCTCTTGATCGTTTTTAGCATTCACGGAATCCTTCCCGGTATCCCAATGTTGTCGGACCAACTTAGCCTTACTTACACCCTGATTTTCGCTTTGCTGTTCTCAAATATCTTGACCTCGATTGTCGGCGTCGGGCTCGCCCCTTATTTGGCCCGGCTCAAGGATCTCCGGATTGACCTAATTGTGTTGCCTGTTTTGCTGATCAGCGCGATGGCAATTGTTCAGTTGGAAGGCTTGTACACGGATCTGATTACAGCCGTAATATTCGGGATATTTGGGTACTTTCTGAGAAAATATGACTGGCCGCGCGTTCCATTTGTAATTGCGCTTGTCTTGGGTAGTTTTTTGGAGACCAATCTCTCGATTTCCGTTCGACTGATTGATCTGGGCCGTGTCGATCCATTTGAACGACCTGCTTCGATCGGCATAATGGTCATGATTGCCGCTTCGCTTTGGTGGATGCTACGTCGACGGACCCGAGAGCAAAAAGTAATGGCCAAGGCAGAAGACTTTCCGATTGCGATTACACTATCAGTCGTGCTTTCCGCTATGGCTTGGTTGGCCTTGTTTGATGCGGAACCTTATTCAACAACAACATTGGCTGTTGTATTTTCGGCGGCCTTCGTCACTCTAACAATCGCTGTGCTGGCATGGCGCAACGGTGGCAGAACACTGCGCCTGCCCATAAACCCATCACATCAAATTCCACTCCTAACGCTTCTTGTCCTGCCGTGCGCCGTAGTTGGTTTTGGTATGGAAATCGGCTTCGCCGTTACCGTCTTCTTTTGGCAAATTGCGATGTCAGAAAAATCATACTCCGCAACGCTCAAGGCAGCCGTTCTTTCAAGTCTAATTGGACTGGTCACATTTATCTATGTCGGGCCGCTGATGGATTTATATCTTCCAGAACCGTTAGTGAGCAAAATTTTCAGTTAACCGAAAAAGGTCTTCGCAACTGAAAAACTGACTTAACGGAGCGTTTGCTTTCACGTTCCAAGTCGCTCTCTTCTCTTAAGAACGCATTTGGAACCAACGACTTGCCGTCTTCGTCAGATGCGACGAGTTCCACTTCAAATCCTGCTGCGATAAATTCGGACTTAAACTCATCAATTGCCAAATGTGGAAACCGAGTCTGATCGTACTCGCGAAGCGTCGTAAGCTCGATGAGTTCTGCGGCTTCATTGGATGTCATTCCCCAAGAAAGAGCCCCCGCATGAAGCGATGAAAGGGCTTTGGAAATATCTCTACCCTTTCGGTTGGGACGCTTTGCACCAGAATATCTCGATGCGTTATTTGCAATCAAAGCCACCCCCCCAGGTTTAAGGGCTTCAAACCATTTACGAAAAAGCCTTTGACGAAGTTCGGGTGGAAAAAACGAGACGAAATTATGTGCCACGACGGCATCTACTTGTTCGATGTCCAAATCCAAAACGTCACCATGAAGAATTACGGCGTTCAGACCCAACTTCGTTGCCATAAGCGTATTTTGTTCAACGGGTGTTTTACAAATATCGATGTAAGTAAAGTCACTGCTGATCGCTCTCGTTCCCAAAGCCGCAATAACAAGTGCCAGAACGCCGGTGTCAGCGCCGCCAGAAATCAACACTCTGGGTTTTTCTATCTGAGCGAGAGGTGAAAGGCCCTGTTCAAAAAAAGGCAATCCCCAAGGCCCAAGTCCTCCAAGTCCAATCAGTCTATTTACACTATAAGTCTGATGGTACGGTCGACATTTTTCTGAACAGAGCTTTGGGGCAAGCTCCCAAGACAACTTCGCAACATCTTCTAATGGTTCAAAGTCGAACGCTGTCTGTCGTAGGAAAAAATTCAAAGTAAAACCTTCAGTGATGTACTACACCGCGAAGCCAGATAGTAGTACAGCCCAACACGCCCTTCAGTGTTCTGCTTCATTTTTGTAAATCGCTGCTTATTGGATGGAGCACCTTAGTCAAGACTGCGCAAAGTGATGAACAACTATCAGAATTAACAAAAGTGCGACGCGAATTGAGTAAAGCACCTTCTTGGGTCGACGCACTCAGATCCATTCGGTTTTCGACGCCAACCCATACCCTTCAAAATCGGTCAAGGTCGGCACCGCTGAATGATTGGCCTATGCCATGCCCTCCTCTGACTTCAGTTGTAGACCCAAATACCTCAAACCTATTTCCAGCATAGGGTCCAATCCTGCCAAAGCTATTGGGCGCTCTAAAGTCTCCGCGACAGATCGGGACTTTCACGTGGTCGCTTTCTGCAAAAAGATTTCGCAATCCTTGCACCTCTGTACTTTGGATCCTGTGATGATGTTGTGTGGCCAACGAGAGGAAAGTGACTATGTCAGAAGAAAAGGTGATTGGACGTACACGTTCTGGCGGCCGCACTGCGAGGCGCACGCTTCGTACAACCCGCGAGTTCACGATGCTGCCTAACCTCAGGCGCAATATACCCCTCTGTGAGGTCATGGACGGCGCGCAAGTGGAAGACATTGACACCGCTTCAATGGACATACTCGAAAATGTTGGGGTGCAGTTTCGCGATCCGATTGCACTGGAGGATTGGCGTCAGGCCGGGGCCAAAGTCGACGGTGATATGGTCTATCTTGATCGAGGACTTGTCCGAGATCTGATCGCAACGATCCCAACTGATTTCACATATTCCGCGCGAAACCCTGCCAACAATGTACGATTGGGCGGACCCCATTCGATTTTCGTGCCGATGACGGGCGCACCATATGTGCGAGGACTAGACAATGAGCGCCGGAACCCGACGCTCGATGATCTCGCGACGTTCCACAAGCTGAGCCATATGATGCCAGCGTTGCATTCCTCGGCGCATCACATCGTGGAACCCTACGACCATCCGATCAGTCAACGACATCTGCGGATCACCTATTCGTCCATGAAGTACTCAGACAAAACATTCATGGGCATGACGACGAGCCCAAAAAACGCTGAAGACGTAATGGACATGTGCGCGATCTTGTTCGGTGCGGAGTTTATGGAACACAACCCGGTTACGACTGGAAACTGCAACGGCAACTCCCCGCTTGTGTGGGACGAAACGATGCTCGGTGCGATGCGGGCCTTTTGCCGAAAGAACCAACCTGTTCTCTGTTCGCCCTTCGTGCTTGGCGGCGCCAACACACCGGCATCCGTGCCTGCGACCGTTGCTCAATTGAATGCAGAAGCCCTTTCAGCACTGGCCTACACGCAAGTCATCCGCCGAGGCTGTCCTGCGATTTACGGCCATTACCTTTCCACCGTCTCAATGAAGTCTGGCGCGCCAATGGCCGGCACGCCCGAAATTAGCTTGATGAACTTCATGATCGGCCAAATGGCGCGTTACTACGGCGTCCCGTGGCGGACGTCCAATACTCTGGGTGGTGCCAAGACCTTTGATGCACAATCCGGATATGAAAGCGCCACGACTTTGTCGGCAGTCATCCATGCGGGCGCAAATTACATCTGGCACTCGGCAGGCTGGAACGAAGCGGGAATGCACTGCTCCGTTGCTAAGTTTGTCGTGGATGCAGAGCAATGCGCAATGGCCTATCGCATGGCTGAAGGACCCAAATGGGGAGACTTCAGGGCCGCGCTTGGCGCAGTGCCGGATGTCGGGCCAGGAGGGCATTATCTTGGCCATCCGCACACACAGGAGAACTTTCAAGCCGCCTTCTTTATGCCGGAGCTCTTTGACAACAACTCAATCGAGCAATGGCAAGCCGACGGATCAAAAGAAATCACCGAGCGTGCTTTGGAACACGCGCAAGCGCTATTGGCCGCGTATCAAGAGCCTACTTTGGATCAAGCAAAGAACGAAGAACTATTGGACTACATCGCACGACGCGAACGGGAAATCCCGGCTGAAGACGCCCTGAACCAAACCCATTGAACCCGGAGGAGACCGGCGCTGCGGAGGAGGCCCTCAGCGGGTCTCTTTCGCCGGCCGTCCCCTGTCATTCAGTTCTTGCTCGCCATTCCTTCCAGCGGAGCGCCGCATTTGCGCCCAACTCTAAAAACGGTTGCGGCGGAAGTGTGGACGGCGCGGGTTCGCTTTCGAACGTCTTGGTAATGTCGCTATCGACGCCATATGCCAACTCAGCGGCCCCTATCCCCGTCAAAGTGCCTCGGACTGTACCCAGGCCGTTCTGAACGCAACCGCTATAAAGGCCGTGGTCGAGCTTGCGCATCAGAGAGACACCGTTGCGCGTCAGGCAGAGGTGACCTGCCCAGGCAAATTCCATTTGGAGCCCTGCGAGTTGGGGAAAGCGATCGTCAAACTTCTTCTGCATGACGCGTGCGGCACGCGCGACATGTCCCGGTCCGACGCGGCACTTCGTTGCGAGGGTTGCGCAGGTTCGTACGACAATCCGATTTCCGCCCTGCCCCACATCAATCTTTCGAATGGTGGTTCCCATAGGGTCAGACGGCGTGACACCCCAACGCGCCCGACCCCCAATCTTCTTCAATGCTTCGGCATCAAGCTCTGGGGTCATTACCGCGTAAAGAAATATCTGCATGAGTTTGCGCTTGGCGAAACCAAAACTATCGAGATGCCCGTTCACGGTCAGAATAACCTTGTTCGCGCTTATAGAACCTGAAGGCGTTTTCGCGCGCCAATCGCCCCGCTCTTTCCGAAGCTCTGTCACCGGGCTGTGCTCGAAGATCTCAACACCGTCCCGTTCGAGCCCTGTCGCAAGTCCACGGACATATCCAGCTGGCTGGAGCATGACTGTACCAGAGGTGTACAAGCCGGATCGATAGTAGTTTGACCCCGTAAGCTCTTTCATCGATTGCGCGTCAAGCGCTTCCGAGGGTTCATTGAGTGCGCTCAAGTGCCGTGCATAGCTGGTGTTGTTGGCCTCTGCGGCGGCGCTCGCAGCACCGTTGATCTTGCCAGCTTTGTCAAAATAGTTTGCGTTGATTTGGTACTCAGCGACTGCCGTTTCTGCGAACGCGATGGCCTTGCGGTTCAGTGCGATAACGTCAGCATCGTTTCCCGATCCGGCATAATTTTCGGATGCGAGATCATGCGGCAAGTCGATCATGAAACCTGAATTTCGTCCCGCAGTCCCTTCAGCAACTTGACCGGCTTCAAGGATGACGATTTGGGCTTTGGGATCCAACTGGCGCAGGCGCCGCGCCGCAGATAATCCTGCAAACCCTGCTCCTATGATGACAAAATCCGCAACCCTGCTTTCGCTTAAAGAGCATCGCCTGGGCGCATCACCGAGGATTGCATTCCAGGCCGCAGGCCCGGGAAGTGCGGGCAATCGTTCTACCCGCCGATGCATCATTGCACCGCGTCGATAACTGTATCTGAGAGGTCGATCCAGATGGTCTTGAGATGGGTGTACTGATCATGTGCATGGACACCGTTATCGCGCCCGCCAAAACCACTTGATTTGAAGCCGCCGAAGGGGGTAGCGCTGTCCCCTTCCCCAAAGCAATTCACCGTGACAGTTCCCGCACGAACAGAGCGTGCGCCTCTGATTGCCTTCTTGATGTCGGAGGTGAAAATGGAGGCCGCAAGGCCATATTCAGTGTCATTGGCCAGTGCAAGCGCCTCCTCATAGCTTTCGACTGTTAGAACTGACAGAATTGGACCAAAGATTTCCTCTTTGCTCTGAGCGGAGTTTTTGTCGACCTCGAGGATCGTCGGCTCGACAAAACCGTCTTGCATCACGCCCCCGGATAAAACGTTCGCGTCGTCACCGAGGTAGGAACACACCTTCTTGTAATGCGCGTCCGACACCAAAGCGCCGATCCGGTTAACAGGATCCAGCGGGTCACCCATTGGCCATTCCCGCAGATGATCCTTCATGCGCTCAACAAGCGCGTCTTTGATGTCCCTTTGCACGATCAGGCGCGATGAAGCCGAGCAGTTTTCACCCATATTCCAAAACGCGCCGTTCACGACATGGGCTGCAACCAGATCAAGGTTCTCGGCATCGTCCAAAACGACGGCCGGGTTCTTTCCACCCATCTCAAGGGTGACTTCTTTGAGATTGGACTCAGCGGCATAGTGCAAGAACCGGCGTCCGGTCTCTGTGGAGCCTGTAAAGCTCACTGCATCGACATCCATATGCCGCCCAAGCGGTTCGCCGACCTGCGGTCCTGTTCCTGTGACCACATTAAACACACCAGCCGGCACGCCGGCATCCATTGCGAGCTCGGCGACGCGCAGCGCGGTCAGCGACGTCTCTTCAGCAGGTTTCACAATGACGGAACACCCGGCCGCCAAAGCCGGCCCAATTTTCCATGCCAGCATCAGGAGTGGGAAGTTCCAGGGCAGGACGAGACCCACCACACCTACAGGTTCGCGCACGACCATCGCGATATGATCATCGGAAGCCGGCGATACCTGATCGTAGATTTTGTCGATCAACTCGGCATGCCATTTGAGGCAATGAATGGTCTCCGGCACATCGACCGTTTCGCAATCATAAATCGTTTTGCCAGAGTCCAGACTTTCCATAACTGCAAGTTCGCGGGCACTACGTGTCAGAAGCTTAGCCAGCTTGATCAGCACATCTTTGCGCTCGGCAGGATGGAGGCGTGACCATCGGCCGTCTTCGAAGGCGTCGCGCGCTTTCGAAACCGCAAAGTCGACATCCTCTGCCGCACATGCGGCCACGCTGGCCAAAACGTCACCCGTTGCGGGGTTGATGGAATTGAACGTCTTTCCGGATTGCGCCGGTCGGAAGCCCCCATCGACAAACGATTGGGTTGGCAGCGAAAGGTTCGCTGCAATTGCCTTATACTCCGCCACTGTCAGCAAGTCTGTCATTCGGCTGCCTCCGCCCAAGTCTCGGTCTCAATTTCTGCAACAGTTGTTTTCAGCACGCGCACAACTTGCTCAAGCTGCCGTTTGTCGTCCTTGTTCAAGGGCCGAAGTGGCGGTCGGGGTGGTCCAGCGCGGTTTCCGACAAGCTCGCACCCGTATTTGATACACTGAATGAACTTACCACCCTGCTCTAACACGCGCATCAGGGGCATCAAAGCCGACATGATACGCCGGCCTTTATCAAAGTCGCCTTCCACGGCGCAGGCGCGCCAAAGGGCCAAATGCTCTTTCGGCAAAAAGTTGGACCCGCCGCATACCCAACTGCGCGCGCCCCAGGCGAAGAATTCAAGCGCTTGATCGTCCATCCCGCAAGACATTTGAATATGGGGATAATCGCGCGCTAATAGGTGCACCCGGTTAATGTCACCCGAGCTTTCCTTTATCGCGCAGAAATTGCGGCTCCGACCCACCCGGTCAAGAAACTCCTCACCCATTTCGACACCCATGCGGCCGGGATAATTATAGAGCAAAACCGGGAGATCTGCGGCGCGATCAATCGCCAAGGCATTAAGAGCGTTCTCGCGCTCGGTAGGAACGGCATAGGGCGGGGAGCCGATCAGGATAGCGTCAGCGCCGATCTTCGCCGCGTGTGTCGCGATGGCGACGGACTCAGCACGTTGAATCGCGCCCGTGCCAATGACAAGTTTGGCACGATCACCAATTATTTCTTTGGAGAACGTGGCCAGGTCCTGTCGCTCTACCGTGGTTTGCGCATAGTATTCGCCAGTCGAACCGCCGTTAATGATCCCCTGAACACCATTGGAAACAAGATACTCGATCTGGGCCGCAAAACTGTCGCGATCAATCGAGCCATCCTCGTTATGCGGCGTGATTACGGGTGTATAGATGCCTTCGAATTTCATTATGTGCGTGCTCCTGCAAGTACCTTCGGCACCTCGCCCAATGGAAACTCCATGCTCATCGGAGAGACAAAGCTCTCGATTTCGGCACGCGACAGCGCCCAATGGGCGATGGCAATTTTGCTACAACCCTCAGCGTCGCGTTTTTGAATGAGATCGATGAACTGATCGTGGTGATCTGCGGCCACCTCGCGTTGTTCCCAAAGCGCAACGTTATGTGGGTCATAGAACGACATTCCGATCCGTGTGTGGTCGATGAGCAAGCGTCGGTAGCTGGGCGTCAGAAACTCGTTATCCGCCATGTCGCCAATGATGGCGTGGAACTGTTGATTCATGAGGGCGCGATCAGTGGTCTTGCCCTCTCGGATTGATTTGCGAAACACGCGCTGGGTCTCGGCAAGACGGGCTATCTGCCCTTCTGTTGCATTCTGGGCCGCCAGCCGTGCAACGGCGGCGTAAAGCATCGGCGCTGCCATAAAGAAGTTTCGGAGGGTCTTATGGGTCATGGGCGCAACCACAGCGCCCCGGTTCTTCCGCATCTCGACATAGCCTTCGCCCGCGAGCTGGTTGAGAACTTCGCGAAGCGGAGGACGGGAAATGCCATAGAACGCTGCCAGTGCAACCTCATCAAGATCAAGCCCTGGCGCAAGGTCATGGGTCAAAACACGTCGCCTCAAATCCTCCAAACAGGCGGTCTTCTTGCTGATAGTATTGACGGTCATTCCGGATGCCTCCAGCGTATCTTCGCCCTTGCACGTCCGACAGATTACCCGCCATAATACATATTGTCTACATTTAAAATTACATCGCTGGCGCATTTGTCTCCTACGTGCATTGAATGTGGTCGAATGAGGAAGAAAAAGCGTGCGGACCCGAAACCAAGGATGACAAAAACCCAGCACTTTACATTTGCTCTGGTTGATGAGTTCACACATGTCGCGCTGGCATGCGCAGTCGATCCGCTTAGGTTGGCCAATCTTATTTCGAACGACGTTCTCTATTCTTGGTCTTATGCGTCGCTCGATGGTGAAACGGCGCGCAGTTCTGATGGTACTCTCATTCATGTTCACCACCCTTTCAAAGAGCTGCCGAGCTGTGATCGCTTAGTCGTGGTGTCTGGAATGAATGTGCAAACCCAAGATCATTCTGTCCTATTGGCGGCCCTTCGACGGAAGGACCGGATGAGCAGCACATTGATCAGCGCGGTCGATTCTGGAGCCTGGATTCTAGCCAAAGGCGGGCTTTTGAACGCACGAAAAGCGGCCATACATTGGGAGTTTCATGACAGCTTCTCCGAAGAGTTCCCCGAAGTGGCCTTGCAAAGAAGCGTTTTCGTGACAGAGGCGAAATACCAAACAGCCTCGGGCGGCGCGGCAACGGCAGACCTTATGCTGCATATCATCGAACAGACCCATGGGGAGGACCTGTCCATCGCGATCGCCGACCAGTTGGTGTACAATACGGTACGCGAAGGCTCCGCGGAGCAGAAGGTCTCCCTCCAGTCGCGCAATGGAACCCGGAACCCCCACCTGTATCGCGCGGTCAGCATCATGAAGGACAATATCGAAAGTCCGATACAGCCTTCAAAGATCGCGGAAGAGCTTGGTATCTCGGCACGTCAACTGGAACGCGTGTTTGGGAAACATCTGAATACGTCTCCGAAGCGGTATTACATGGAATTGCGACTCGAACGCGCGCGCAAATTGTTGGTGCAGACCGAAATGTCCGCCATCGACGTCTCGATTGCGTGTGGGTTCAATAGCCCAGGGCATTTTGCGCGGATTTACAGAACCGCATTTGGCGTAACGCCCATGATGCAAAAGCGGCGCTTGAGCTGATCGGCGTTCCAGAGGCGCGGACACTGCCCCCTACCCCAATTTCAGATATCTAATTTAATCCGGGGCGTTGAACGCTCGGGCATCCAGTTCAAAAATTCAGTTCGCTTCCGCCGCCTCGTTTTCCGTCGTGTCACGCATGAAATTCTCAATCATTTTGGCGGCTCCAGCAAGCGCGCTTAAGATCATAAGCCTGATCTCTTTGTCTAAGGAGGATCGTTCAATCACAACACTGACCGACGCGTTGATACCCAACCTGGTGTTGCGAACGGGCGCTGCGATCCCGACCAGGCCTTGATCCACCTCGCCGCTTGTTTCGCTGAACCCGGTCCGTCGAATGGTGGCGAGTTCCATCCCCAACACTGCAATCTCCGCCGAAGTCGCAGTGATCTTTTTCTCTAGGAACCTCTGCGCAACTTTGGGCGGCATTGTCGACAAAACCGCCTTCGACGTCGCGCCTCTGAGAATGGGCATCGGACGACCAAGCTCATAACTTGTCTGAAACTGCGCGCCGGGCGACCGTTCATCGGCAACGCACATTACTTGCCCGTTATAGAGCCGTGCAAGGACAACGACCGCGGGTACCGGGATTTGTTGCATCAATGGCTTAAGGAAGATGCCTCCCGACCGGACCAGCGGGTCATTCAGCCGAATGCGCCGATAATATTCAATGAAGAGCGGCCCCAATCTGTAACGAGATTCCACCGTACTTTCCAACATGCCAACGTCGACAAGTTCGCGGATCAAACGATACAGCGTGCTGCTTGATGTGTTCAACGCATCGGACATGCCCTGCACGGTCCATTCCGGCTCGTGCGCATCAAAGAGATCGAGGATCCTTTCGTACCGCCGAATTCCTTGTGCCATCGTTTTCTTATCCCTTCGCCCCACCAAGACCTGCAAAGCAGATCATCCGTATATTTATCGAAACTCGGCTTGTTCCGCCAGGAACGCCTTTGATTTTCCTTATTATGATACAAAATGTATTGATAAATCTATTTTTATCATTTATCGATAATTTTGACGTTCTGGGGAGGCATCATGGGTCAGCACACTGGTCAGGCGACCGCATTTCTTCATCATATCGCATTTGAAAGCAGCAACCCTGAGCGCGCTGCCAACTTTTACGCGGCGAACATGGATATGGTCGCTGAACGTATCTCTGAGGACGAATTTCGGTGTACAGGACCGCTCCGGCGCATAGCCTTTGTCAAAGGAGAGGACAAAAAGCTCGCCTTTGGTGGATTGGCCTGCAAGTCGCAGGATGATCTTGATGTCTACAGATCCCGTGCTGAGGCCGCTCAAATTGAGATTTTGGACTCCCCTAGTCCCTATTTCAAAGAGGGTGCTTTTGCCGTGCGCGACCATGATGCGCATATGATCTGCTTCGGGATCGCAACCGAGCCGACGGTCGCATACCAACCCGAAAGACAGGGCATTCATGCCCCGACGCAGCATCTGACATTCGCGACGGAAAACCTTCCGGGATTTGTCGATTTCTACGTCGACAAGATGGGGTTCTTCCTGTCTGACCGCGTCATTCACGACAATGGTGATCTAGCTACCGTGTTCACCACCACCAACCACGAGCACCATACAATCGCCTGCTTCAAATCGAACCGCACCGGCGTTGATCATCACTCCTACGAAGCGGGCACAATGGAGAACATCAAACTCTTCTGTGATCGGTTTGCAGCGAATGATGTGTTGCTCACTTGGGGGCCGGGGCGCCACGGGCCAGGTAACAACCTTTTTGTGTTTTACACGGACCCCGATGGCAATTGGATCGAAATTTCCGGTGAACTCGAAACGATCTATGACCGCGAGGTTATCGACTGGCCGCAGCACCCGCGCACACTGAATAAGTGGGGCGATGCAATCTTGCGATCCTAAGGAGACGTGTCATGAAACTCGCCAGCTTTATTCGCGAGGGGCGACCCCGGTTCGGCGCAGTAATGCCCGAGGGCGTTGTTGATCTTACCGGGTTTTCGGGTGTTGCAACACTCATCGATCTGCTTCGGGCAAACGCGCTGGGCGCCGTGAAAACGCATCTTGATACCGAAGAACCAAACCTGAGCCTGTCCGATATTTCGTTTCTGCCGGTCATCCCCACACCATCAAAAATCCTTTGCATTGGGCTGAACTACTTAAAACACAAAGAAGAGACCGGCCGACCAGATGTTGAGCATCCCACCGTGTTCACCCGCTACGCCGACAGCCAGGTCGGCCATCGCCAGGCGATGATCAAGCCAGCCGTATCCGAGAGGTTTGACTACGAGGGTGAGATGGCCGTGATCATCGGTAAAGGCGGGCGCGGAATCCGCGAAGAAGATGCGCTCTCTCATGTTGCTGGATATGCGTGCTACAATGACGGCTCTGTCCGCGACTGGCAGCGGCATACCTTTCAGTTCACCCCTGGCAAAAACTTCCCGGGCACCGGAGCCTTCGGTCCTTACTTGGTCACGACGGATGAGGTGGGTGATTACACAAACCTGCCTATTCAGACGCGGTTGAACGGTGAACTCATGCAGGATGCCCGGCTTTCTGACCTTATTTTCCCCATCGAGCGGCTGATCTCCTACTGCTCCACATTTACTCCCCTTGCACCGGGAGACGTGATTGTATCGGGCACGCCTGGGGGCGTTGGGGACAAACGCGAACCGCCGGTTTACATGGTCAGCGGCGATGTCGTGGAGGTGGAAATCAAGGGGCTCGGCACCCTAATTAACCCGATTATTGACGAGAAGACTCTCTGAAATGCAGGGCCGAACCGATACCGACATTCTGGTTATCGGGGCGGGACCAACGGGTTTGTTATTGTCCAACCTTCTTGGTTCCATGGGCGTGATGACAACACTGGTCGAACGCAATGAAACGACCGTTCAAGAACCGCGTGCCGTCTCTATCGACGATGAATCGATGCGTGCACTCCAAGCGGCCGGACTACATAACGAGGTCTCGAAAATCACAGCTAAGGGCTACGGCTCTATCTATAAGGGGCCGGACGGGAGAGTATTTGCCGAGGTCAAGCCGGTCGCAAAGGAATTTGGTTTCGACAAGCGCAACGCATTCGAACAGCCCACCTTCGAGGGGGTGTTGCGCCAGGGATTGCAACGGCACAAAACCGTTACTGCGCTCTTTGGATCAGAAGTCACGAATATCCGTCAAACAGATGAACTGGTGGAGGTTGACATTACCTCTTCAGGCCAGACGCGCACCCTCAGCTCCGCCTATGTCGTGGCCTGTGACGGGGGGCGCTCCCCGACGCGCAAGCGGCTTGGGATCAAGATGGAGGGTGCCACCTTCGAAGAACCCTGGCTGATCGTCGATTTGGAGAAGACGAACAATCCAGGATTTCACACCGAAGTTTTCTGCGATCCCGCACGGTCCGCGATCAGTTTGCCGGGCCCGGGTGGCATTCGCCGGTATGAGTTTAAGCTAAACCCTGGAGAGACCGCGGAAGACGCCGAAAAAGAGAGCTTCGCGCGCAATCTTATGGCGCGGGTTGGACCCGACGCGGATGCACCGATACGACGATGTCAGGTCTACACATTCCACGCCCGCACGGCAGAACGTTGGCGCGAAGATCGGATTTTCCTTGCAGGTGATGCCGCACATCTGACGCCCCCCTTTGCCGGCCAAGGCATGAACAGCGGCCTTCGCGATGCGCATAACCTGGCGTGGAAGCTCGATGAAGCCTTGAAGATGGCCGACCCAACACACATTCTGGACAGCTACCAAACCGAACGCAAACCACATGCCCAGGCGATGATCGATCTTGCCCTGAAAATGGGGCGTGTCATGATCCCATCATCTCCAACAACCGGGATGCTCACGCGCACAGGCTTTCGTATCTTAAGCCTTTACCCCCCCGCGCGGGACTATGTCGCACATATGAAGTATAAGCCGCGGCCCCGCTTTGCCGCAGGCATGTTGGAAGCGGATGGCCAATCGGGCACCGCGACAACCATAGGTAAAATGATCCCACAACCTCTCGTGGTGACCCATGATCGTCGCGAAATGTTTCTTGATGATGTATTGCCGGACGCGCCTGTTGCGCTCTGTTTCGATGAACATCCAGAACGCGCAATCCCATCAGAGCTGCGCACGCAGTTGAATGACGCAGGAATACTGGTTGTCGGATTAACCCCCGAATGGATGAACCCTGCTCAGGCAGAGTTTCCCATCGTGCGAGATCGCAGCAACGGTTTCGGCGCCCGACCATTCGCTGACTATCTTGGCCACGTTCTATTGCTGCGCAGAGATCGTTACGTCTTCGCGGCTTGCACAACAAAAAACGCTATCGACCTGTGCACGCTCGCAGCCGAGATCCACAATCCAACATTATCCACGACTTGGGCGAAGGCCCCGAGACTGAGTGCATAGCGCTCGAATATTCAGATACTTAAGGAGGAAAGTATGAACACTATCAAAGGACTGATCGCAGGGGCTATCGCCGCCTTAGGCGTCGCCACACTGACACAAGCGGACGAGTTGCGTATCTCTACGCCGACACCGCCGCCGCATATCTTCACCAAGACCGCAAACCATATGGCCGAAGCGCTGGCGAGTTCTTCGCAAGACGACACGCTTGCCGTGTTTCCGGTGAACAAGCTCGGCAATGTTCCTACTGTTTTGTCACTCTTGCAAAGCGGCGCGCTAGAGATGGCCGTTGTGCCTGTTGGTGATCTTGCAAACCGTGACCCGGCCTTTTTGGCGTGGTTCCTGCCGTACCAATTCGAAAACCTCGCAGAAGCCGGCGCCGCTGCGCAAAGCGCGCCTGCCCGTGAAATGCTCGACCGTCTTGAGCGGCAAGGGCTCGTCGGGCTCGGCTACGTATTCCCAGGACAGCGCCATGTTTTGTCCAAGTCAGAGATCACCGATGCAAGCGATCTTTCGGGCCTGAAAATACGCGCCTTTCCGAACGACATCTTTAGTGCGTGGTGGCGCGAAGTTGACGCCGCACCAACGGCGCTACCCCTTCCTGAAATCATGCCATCACTCGTGACAGGTGTCATCGACGCCGTGGATGTCGATCTTGATATCGTCATGGGGCTTAAGATGTTCGAACAAGCCCCAAATCTGATCATGACCAACCACATGTCCTTTCCAGGTGCGATCCTCGCCTCAAAGCAGTGGTGGGACGGTTTAAGCGCGGAAGATCAAGCAAACATAGAGTCGATTGTGTCGGACTCTACCGCTTGGGCACTTGAGGCGCAGATCAAAACAGAAGCCGCCTTGCCGGGCGTGCTGGCCGACAATGGCGCGAACGTGACCACGATTGATGATGCCGCTCTCCGTACAGCTGGGGCGGCCGTGACCGAGGCCTTTCTCGAGCGCGATCCAATGATCAAAACGTTCTACGACGCCAATCGCTAGAGTGCCGACAGAAGGCATGGCGCAATACCGCGCCATGCCTTTGCTGTAGGATATTGCAAAAATGTGGTTGCTCAATTCGATTGATAGAATACTGCGAACGGCGGAGCTTGTGCTTGCGATCCTCGCGATGCTGGGCGTGGTCTCAATCCTGACTGCGCAGGTCTTTTTTCGTTACGTTCTTCAAAATCCCATTTTTTTCGCTGAGGAAGTGGCGCTGATCCTTCTGATCATCGCAACCTTTGCGGGCCTATCCCTCCTCGTTTCTGAAGAACGACTGATCGGGATCGACCTTGTGGGGCCGCGTCTCTCGGTCGCGGGGCGCCGGCGCTTGGTCAAAGGCCTCCAAATTCTTGTGGCAGCAACCTCGGGCTGTCTCGCGGTGTTCGCAGTCGGTTATATTTCCACCCCATGGGTTTGGTTTGAGCGCTTTGCGACGGTCCCTCTCCCGCGCGCCAGCCTCTATACAATCGTTGCGATAGAGCTTTGTTTCGCTACGTTTCACCAGATCGTCATTGTCTTGTCTGACGACCAAGAAGTGGTCACGGAATGATAACACTTCTCGTCTTTGCGATCCTTCTCTGCCTCGGTCTCCCAATTATCTTTCTATTGCTGGCCTCCTCTATCGTTTTTGTCTTGGAGGTGGGCGCCATCGCGCTGTTTGACAGTTTCCTCGTCCAATCTGTGAAAGGGGTGGAAGCGACCGGTTTCTTGGCCATCCCCCTCTACATCCTCGTTGGCGAAATCATGAACCGAAGTGGTATTACCGAACGACTAATCCGCACTGCAATGCGGATCGTTGGCGGGCTCCATGGCGGGCTTGCTTACGTGAACGTGCTTACGAACGCCTTTTGCGCCGCAATTCTCGGTTCTGCCACGGCGCAGATTGCAATCATGTCCAGGTCCATGGTGCCGGAAATGGAAAAACACGGCTATGATAAGTCCTTCGCGACAGGACTAACGGTTACGACGGGTCTCCTTGGCCCCATAATCCCACCCTCCATGCTGATGATCATCTACGGTGTGTTGGCGTATCAATCCGTTGCTGCCCTTTTCGTGGCGGGTCTTATTCCGGGCATCCTCGTGATGGCGGCCTTCTTTGCGACGATATTCTTGTCACGAAAGCATCTACCCGGTGAGGAAGAGCGCCCCGTTCTCTCCTACGCGTTGCAAGACATCTTAATGGATGCTCTGCCGGGTCTGATCCCGCTCACGATCATTCTGGGCATCGTGTCAGGGGTCATGACACCAACAGAAGCCGGTGCGCTGGCCGCATTGGTGGCGCTTGTCATCTCAATTTTCATCTTTAGCTCACTCAAAATCGCGGATTTTGTCCCGGTGATGAAGGCCGTGGTGCTGTCATCCGCTTCGATCATCTCACTGATCGCGTTTGCGACGCTCCTCGGCTGGGTTCTTGCCTATCAAGGTATCCCAGATATTTTAGCCTCGGGAATAGCAGACTTATCGGTCGGGCCGATCAGTTTTCTCCTTCTCGTATGCTTGGTGGTCTTTATTCTCGGTATGTTTCTGGACGGGATTGGGGTCATGATCGTCATTGTTCCGGTGCTGCTTCCGATCGCGACCACGTTTGAGGTCGATCCAATCCATTTCGGGGTGGTTATCAGCGTCGCAACCCTGACCGGGCTTGTGTCCCCACCGGTCGGACCGGGTCTCTATATTGCGATGGATGCGACCGGCCAGAGGATGGCACCTATTGTCAAAGGCGCATTGCCGTTTTTGGGAGCATTCCTTCTATCCCTTGTCGTGATTTTGTTGCTTCCAAAACTCTCGACGGGTCTGCCAGGTTTTCTCGGACTTTGATCGAACAGGTACGATCGCCGCTATCCAAACCCCTTTGAACGCCTCCAGCAACGCGCGGGCGGCATAGGGCAGCACTGAATTCTTGGAATGCCGGGACAACCCCGTCAATATTTCGTCAAAACGAACCGCGCAGCGACCGCATGCTTGACCCTATGAAGCCCTGAAACTCAACTGTCATCAATGGTAAAGGCGGAAGGGTTGATGATGGTTAATTTCTGGAACGGATATGTCGATTGGGCAAACTTTCTATTCGACGAAAACACTCAACGCTCAACCGCTCGAAGCGCTTCGCAGACTGCCACTGACCTATTTGAACCAATATTTGTGTCGTCTCGTGAACAGCAACAATCTCTCAAGCAATCAATTCGAGCCGACCGCGACTTGATGCTGCCGAGGGTTCCAAACTATTCTCCGTTTACGGAGAGCGCCGGGTTCACTCAGACCTTCGTGTATGTTAGATACGGCACCCCTCGAGAGAGGAGCTTTTATGAGGTTTTGCATGTGGGTTTGCCGGTCAACATCGACGAGGGAAGCATCTCAGAGCCTGACCTGGTGCAGATTAGTTCCACGTCGGACGAACCGCCGGTGGCCCTTGGCATTATTGACGATGGCATCGGCTTCTTAAACGAACGTTTCCGGCAGCCTGGAAAGCCATCAAAGAGCCGTATCGCCGCGATATGGGTTCAAAGTCTAGCGTCGAAACGCGTGAACGGACGGCTGCGGCTTGGGAAAGTTCTTGATCGCAGAACCATCAACAACAAGATCGCTCTCGCCGATATGATTGGGGAGGAGGCCGTTTATCGAAATACCAATCAAGATATCTACCCGCCCGGATTGACGCATGTGGTTGAGCAAGCTGGCTCCCACGGCACTCACATTCTTGATTTGGCATTGGGTTTGGACCCAAACCAAACAGCCGACAGCATATCTGATGTCCCAATATTTGCGGTTCAGCTTCCACCGGACTCGATCGACGATACATCTGGAACACGCCTGGAAACCCATCTCTTAATGGGGTTGAGATGGCTTATTGCCAATGCACAAGAGAACAACATCCCAAACCTTGTTGTGAATGCAAGTTTGGGTGTCACAGCAGGACCCAAAAACGGGCGTAAGTTTTTGGAAACGCAAATTGCGGCCGAAATCGAGCGTGCCGGATCCCAAAATCCAAAGGTCGAGGTGAGTGTTGTATTTCCCTTCGGCAATGATCACGAAGACCGACAAATCGCAACGATGACTGTCGCGAAGGAGCAAACGCAAGACCTGGAACTGATATTGCAACCCGATGACTTGACGGCCAGCTTTGTGGAAGTCCGGCCACTGCATCGTACGAACCTCGACGATTTGGAAAAACTGAAGGTCCAGATAAAAGGGCCAAGCGGCCAGTCTTGGGATTTAAGCAATATCCCACAGGACACCTATAAGCCCCTGAAGACCCGTTCGGCGGATAACATTGGAAGATTTTATCATGTAGGACAAAGACCCGTTGGCGATCCTGGGGACAATGTGAGCGCAGAAAGGCCGAAGGAAGATCCCTATCTTATCTTGGCCCTAGCCCCTACGGCTCCGTTTTCTGATGGGGATATGGTCAGTACCGGGACACTCGCGCCAGCTGGATCGTATCATTTAAGTTTTTCGACCGATACCGAGCACGAGTTCGAGATTTCGGTTCAAATACAACGCGACGACTCCGCCGTCGGATTTTCGCAAAGGGGACGTCAGGCCTTTTTTGACCATCCCGCCGCATACGATTACTCGACCAAATTTCGAGATTTCAGCGCGTTGCGCCCCTCTCCAGCGCCGATAACATATTCGGGCACTAACAGCGCGTACACGACATTGGCCCATGACCGCGTCTTTAGCGTTGGCGCAGCTGTTGTCTGCGAAGGAAAGACACCAAGTTCACCAGATGTGCTTCCAGCGCGATACGCCTCGAAAGGTGCGGACTGGACAGTCACGCAACCGGATGGCTCCGCAGTAAGTGAGGACAGCTATCTCCACTCTGGCATCATCGCAAGCGGATCAATGTCAGGCAGCTCCTCGGTGTTCAGCGGAAGCAGTACTGCTGCTGCAAGCTACTCCAGGCAGCTCATATTGGAAAAACTGGCGAACGCTGCTCCTTTGCCAATGCAAGATAATCAAGCGTATCAGGAAAGACTGGGGCCGCGCACAATCGTGGACAATCCCTCCATCTTCAAACGCTAGATCGGACGATCCGAGCAGCGCCAAGCGCCAATTTTAGAGATATATCTCGGGAAGGCAAAATGTTGTCTTCCCGACTTTTTTGGAATTGTACAGCCGGTCCGCTACTGTTTCTTTGGCTGCTCAGTCCGCGCCCTTTCAAACAGGTCACCAAGTATCCCATCGCCAAGTTTACTAGGACTTGGGAGCGGCCTGCTCGCCGGTGTTCCAGACTTTCTAAAGCTCTGAATCTTGCCCAAGTTGAAGTCTACTTTCAACATATCGGAACCTTTGACATTGGCGTAACTGGGCGTCTCGCCGGTGCCCTGGCAATAATTCACAATCGCTTCGCCAACCGCGATCCCAATTACAGCACCGATCATGCTATCCATTGGGAAGTGAACGCCTCCAATCATGCGGTTGTCGGCGATCCGCGCCGCAACTCTAAAAACATGCGCGTTGAGTTCATCATCCGAAATCTGAAAAAGTTCCGTATTGGGAAGCGTTTTTCTTTGTAAAGCTGTCAGCACGGTTGCGACTGCAAAAGCCTCCGAAGCATGACCGCTCGGCCATGTGCCATGCGTCGGGGTTTGAATAATCGGCATCACTTCTGCGGCGTATTCTATTGGGCGTGGAATATTGAAGTGTTGCTTCAAAGGCATATTGATATAGCCCGCAACTCTCACCACCGCGCGCAATAGCGCCAAAGTCCACTCTGTTTCGATTTCCTGAAGATGTGCGGTTGCGCCGAAGAACGACAGGATGTCATCTTGTTGAACGTTAATCTCTTCAAGACGATCGCCCCGAAGTTTTGAAGCACTCTTCATTGATGTCAGCTGCTCAAAGAAATCGTCTGGGTCCGTCGAAGGCGGCTCGATTTTGAGGATCGGATCGCCTTCCACTGGGCGTCCTTTCACATCGCGCGTTGTCTTGATTTCTCCGGCCTCACCGTTGCCGGACTTACCAATCTTAAGCAAACTCAATAATATTTCGTCGATCAACAGTTGGCGCGGAATCTCATCAAGCAGTTCAAATCGCGTCCAAAGATTTTGTGTGGCTTTCGGAGTTCGCGAGGCTTTGCCATCCCAATATCCTCTGATGCCATCTGATTGCGAAAGCAGAGCGTAACTCAGTTCGGACGAGCCCTCACTGTCCGCAAAATCTGTCTCGGCCCCGCCGGTCTTCCCCGCTTTGCCCGCTTTTCCTGCTTTGCCCGCCTTGCCTGCTTTTCCTGCTTTGCCCGCCTTTCCCGCTAAAATAGTCATCACACGTTCCCTCCAAAAATCACCTCAAGGGAGCTTCAACATCCGCATTGCTTGGTCAAATTAACAACTTGCATTATAATCATTTTTGACGGTGATTTGACGGTAGGGAACTTTAGTAGGGGACAGCATGGGCGAGGCTGTTGCTAGATCCGCAAAATTTAGGATCGAATTGTTAGGCTCACTTCGTGTTTTGAGCCCTGGTGGTGATAACATCACTCCCAATGCAGCGAAAGCAAAAGGGCTTATCGCAATACTGGCCGACACACCAAACAATCGTCGCACTCGCCGTTGGTTGGAATCCAAGCTGTGGAGCGATCGGGCTGCACAGCAAGCAAGCGGAAGCTTGCGACAAACCCTAACAGATATTCGTCAATCCTTTGGAGAACACGCCTACATATTGGGCTCGAGCCGGCAAGACATCTGGTTGCAGAGCAATCTGATCTCTACCGATTTCGGGGAAACGTCATCTGATGATCCCAGGACACTGCTTGAAGGTCTCGATATCAAAGACGAAGAATTCGAAACTTGGCTGAGAGAATGCAGGCAACGCAGAGGAGCGGCCGAGGCGAAAAGATCTGGCACCACTCCGGACATTTCGAAAGGCATTCGAATAAAGTGCGTTGCGTCCGGAAGTAAAAACTCAATTGAACGCATCGCTGGCCAAGTACTTGTCGATCAGATTGGAAAAAATATCGAAAGCGTGGCCGCGATATGGAGAGTTGACGAAAAAACGTCTGCCATTGGCGATCTAGAAGTCGCAAGTGAGGTCGCGTCTCACGGAAATGAGTGTGTTGTTTACGTGAAAATCACGCATCAGTATTCCGGTCGCGTATTATTCTCCGGTTTTCGCCAGCGCCAAACCAATTTGAACGCCCTACTCGAAGATGATTTTGTGGCTGAGTTTGCACACGAAGCCGCTGGAAAATGTCTTCAAAAACTCCCGCTCGCGGTTGGACTGGACACTCCAGAAGTCGTTGCGACAGGATTTTCAAATCTTGCGATCAAACGGTTCGGACTGTTCAATGTCGCATCACTTGACGAGGCCGATGATTTTATGAGCCGAGCCTATGATGCGTCGCCCCATGGCAGTTATCTGGGCTGGCGTGGCTTCTTCTCTATGGCCAGGGTTGTCGATCTTCAAATCGCCGCCGACAAAGGCACTCTGGAGGAAGTTAATCAGTTGTGCTCTCAAGCTCTGGAATTGTCACCAGACAGCCCACAAGCCCTGTCTTTGGTCGCGCTGACCCGCTTGATGTTATTCGACGATTTAGAAAGTGGTGTTGGGCTTAGCGAAGCCGCACTGCGGATCGACCCGTTAAGCATGTTCGCCAAACAAGCGCGATCCGTTTCGATCGGAGCATCCGGAAACGCAAATGACGCGTACGAAATGTCCGCGCTCTGTCAATTTGCTGTCTACCAAGACGAGCTTCGCCATTTGTGGGACCTTTATCACAGTCTGGTCTGCATTTCCGCAGGTCGCTTCGAAGAAGCGCTCAAGGCGGCAAGCCGTGCGTCGCTAAGATGTGCGGATTTCATCGCCCCAAGACGTCAAATTCTGGCACTCTCGGCACTTAGTGGGGATTTTCAGAGCGCAAGAAAACAGCGACAAGAACTGGAACGACTGGAGCCATCTTTTTCTTTGGAGAGAATGGTACATGACATTGACTATCCTGCCGCAACACTCCGCCGAGCAGGTGCGCTAGATTTTCCATTGGACGAATTGGAAGACTAGTTTTCTCATAAAATTGACGGTGTTTTGACGTTGGCTTGACAGCCACCGGCTTTGATCGATCTCGCGTGCCTTTTTTGGCGCGCACCCCAGACACCACTGTCATCGACAGCATTCACAGATAAAGCACACCGGAGGCGTCTTTGACCGAAGAGAAAAAGTTCAGCAGAGCCAAATTGGATGCAGCACAGCGGAAAGTATATTCGCTGTTCAGAAGAAGGCCAAACTTTACCGGAGCCGATGTCGGTTACCGCTGGAATGGCGACAAAAAAACCAAAGAACTTGTCGTTCGTATCCACGTCAATGCAAAGATCCCTGTTGCCGAATTGGATGAAAAGGACGTCTTTCCAGCAGAAATTGATGGCATCCCTCTGGATGTCATTGAAGGCCCTTACAAGATTCGGCGCAGCGCGGGCTCGCCCCAGGATCGCGCCAAAATATTGACCGGTGGAATTTCGGTCGGGCGCTTAGATAATTCGGCCGGTACGCTTGGAACAATCGTTATGGTCGAAGAGACCGAACAACCTGCAATTTTGTCAAATTGGCATGTCATCGCGGGCGCGAATGCGCAGCGGGGCGATGGAATTTTGCAACCAGGGCGGGCCGATGGCGGTGGCTTTGACGATGACATCGCGAACTTGTTTGACTGGAAGCTCAATCGGTTTTGCGATGCTGCAATCGCTTTATTGAATCGAAAACGGCCCTGGTTGCCTGTTCAGTTCAGAGGGTTCACCAACTTTGAAGGCGATAGGACATCGCGCTTGGGCGAAGTGCTTACCAAATATGGGCGAACAACCGGGAAAACGCGGGCTCGTGTCGACGGCGAGGGCGTTTATCGCGTGTTTTACGAGGTCAAACCCGGTGTGATTGAACCGAGGGATATCGATGGTTTCAAACTTGTTCCGGAGGCGCCTGACAATCCTGGTGACGTCGAAGTATCTGAGGGAGGAGATAGCGGATCGGTCTGGTTTAACGAAAACGATAAGACCGCCGTTGGACTGCATTTTGCAGGCGAGTCCGATACCGATCCATTGGCGGAACGGGCGATCGCATGCAACATGCCCAGCGTCTTACAACAGTTGAAAATTCGCTTCGCAACCTTTGAAGATCTTGAAAAACTAACCTCTGAAAGCTCAGGTTTTGGTCAATCATGGCAGATCTCAAGACGCGGAACAGATCGACCGGACTTCACACCGGCCCCGCACGTCCCTTTTCCGACACACCCACCCTTTCCATTTCCACATCCATGGCCAATTCCACGTCCTTGGCCATATCCGTACCATCATGATCTAGACGGTCCGCTCGCCGATCCGCGTGAGCGCCAGCCAAATTGGTCTGCAATGTCCTTTTCCAATCTGGCCGAGACGTCGGGCACGGCCGAACAGATCTCTGACAGTGTCTTTTGGGACATGATGCATCGATTAGAAAGATCATTGGTCGTGCGGCATGGTTCACGTTTTTCCAATTTGGATCCGCGCGGCAAGATCACGGATAGAATTAGAGGCAACTGGCCATATGAGATTGCTGTCTCTGTGATGAACGGTCGGTTCTTCAACGATGCCTTACCGTATTTTCCACCGCCGCCGTTTTACGAAACGTCCGTTGTTTGGGCACATGTGGCCCAGGATCTCGCAGATCTCGCGCAGCGTCGCCCATAGAAGGAAGAGACATATGAGAGTTTTTTTGAATTCCTGTGCGCTCGCCTTGACTGTGTTGTCGGCAACAGTCCCGGACCTCGCTGCCGATGACAGCACAAACCCAGAAGATGCAACCGCCAACCCCTACGGAGAGCGACGCACTTGCCGTTCAGATGAGGCGGCTTTCTTTCTTCGGGCAAGTATAGACGATGCCAGTCTGATTGGTTGCAACGCGCTTGGCGATGTCTCGGGAGAAAAGAGTTTTGATGCTATCGCTAAAGGCGGCAGTCTCTCCTATGACGACAACAATGGAAATGATGATGGAGCCCTGAACATCAAAGGTGTTTTTGGATACATGATCCCAGGGCGCGATGCTAAACAACTGAATCCGAATGGATGGGTGAGGTCGGAAACAGCTTATGCGATTTATCTGGATGCGGATGGTGCCCTAATCGAAGACACATCTAATGTGGGCGTTTTGGAACTTGGCGTTAGGGCGCAAATGGCCTTCACACATTCTGATCTACCATTTTTGGGCTTAGATGTGACGATCTATGCGTTGACCGACTTTGATTTAGACGCAGAGGCATACGGCGCTCGTGTGTCAATCACTCCGGAAAACGCGGCCTGGAACCTAAATGGGTATACCCTTCAAGGCAAAGGTAATTACTGGCGTATCGTTTTCGAACCCACTCTAGATTTTCTATCGGTTGAAGACGCTGGAGAAACAGACCTCGATTCAAACGAGGGATACTTGTGGGCGGGAAGTAAACTCGGCTTGGAGGCATTCAGCACTCAAATCGGCGCAAGCGGGGCGTCTTTCGAAACCGGACTGAACGCCTATGACGATCTTCAAAGTGACAGCGACGCGGTCGATTTCTATGCCCGAGCAGAGCTTTATTTGAACGAGAAGCGAACCATTTCAATTCGGATCAAATACGAAGATGGCACCCCAAGAAATACGCTTGAAGAAAGGGAAACATTCTCAATCGCTTTCGGGCTGGCGTTCTAATCAAGAGAACCCACATACACTCTGCTTCGCGGGCTTCATACATGGCTCCACTAGGCGCAGTAGAACACGGACTATGATCCGCGCCCAGATCTGCAGAATCAACCCCTTCGCAACGTATTTTCGGCGCGATGGCATGATGTGCGCGGCAACAGCAAAGCCGTCCAACACATCATCTCCTGCCATCGACGCTTAGAGGGATCGAATGCGCTCTAGCGTGGCCCCGTTCACGTCCACACCTGCATCCTTTGCCCGTGCACGACTGCGGCTACGCCCATCCCCCGGAAGATGCGCACCGCTCTGGTCACGGATGCTCGCAATCAAATCCCGGACACGGGCGCTAAAGTCACCACCAGAGGATGGTCCAGGATCGATCGCAATAAAAAACTGGCCTGTTTTTGGCGGACCGCCCGTTGTGCCCGAAAATGGGGACGCCTCCGCGCCCAACGTCGCACCCGTCAAAGCGGCAGCCATGAGTTCCGTGAGAAGGGCAACCCCGACCCCTTTATAGCCCCCAGACGGCGCCATTGATCCTTTTAACCCAACTTCGGGATCAGTTGTGGGATGTCCATTTGGGTCAAGCGCCCAACCCTCTGGAATAGGTTTGCCCTCTCGGGCATGTTTCATCACTTCTGACTTCGCGATCGTACTTGCGCTTTGATCGATCAAAAGTTCGGGCGCGCTTGCCTTATTTGGAACAGCCAATGAAAACGGATTGGTGCCGACGACCGGCTTGCTCCCGCCACTTGGCGCAATGGAGGCCGGGGCGTTCGTGAAACCAAGCCCCAAAAGACCAGCCTCGGCCAATCGATAGGTATGATAGCCCAGCACTCCGCAATTGTAGCTGTTGTATACTGCCAGGGCAGCAATTCCCTGGCTGCGTGCAAGTGGGATCAGATCCTTGAAACCAAGATCGATGGCAGGATGGGCAAACCCCGTACCGGCGTCGACCCTTACGACGCCGGCAGCTGGCTTCGTGACGGTGGGCACGGCGGTCCCATCAACTTTACCGCATTGAACATGTTCGCAATAAATGGGGATATAGGCCAAACCATGGCTGGCCACGCCATCCGCCTCGGTCGCGGCGGTGGCGATGGCCAAGGGACGTGCATTCGCCTCCGAGGTGCCCGCCTTGACCAAAGCCTCAAATGCGAGTGCTTCGATCTCTTCCAGAGTAAGTGTTTCGGTATCCGTCATCTGCTAACCTCAATCATTGTCAGAAATGCCACTGCCAGCGCCGAGCACACGGGATTCTTCCGTAGCGGGCGCGTAGGTTCTCTCCGCAAACTCAGACAGAATACGCAACGTGTCCGCGCTCGGATAGGCCCTATGGCCCAACGCTTCCACGGGCACCCTTCGCGTTGACAGGTGCAGCGTCACATATTCTGCGTGCTCTGGAAGGCGCGATCTCAGCGTTGATCGAGTGGCGTCAACGGTGACCTGATCCCCGTCAATGTGAATGTCCACCGACTGGTTCAGCACCCGCGCGGCCATGCCAGCAAATGGTAGAAGAAGCACCGGGCACGTCACGTTGAAGGCTTCGATCGGACGCGCCTTCAGTTTTGCCGCTAGGTCGGAGAGGCTAGCGCCAAGCAGTAACGGGCAAAGTTTGTCCAATCCGCGCAAAGGCATATCCAAAGAGACGCAAGAATGGGCGTCCAATGCGGTCGCATAACCGTATTGCAACAACTCCGCCAAGGGTCGCGATCCGTCTTGACCCGCCTGCCACAGCCAAAACACCGCTCGTCCTGCGTCTTGTGCAATTCCCCAGTCATAGCCCGCGCCCCGTGCCGCCTTCAGCGCAAGACTTCGACTTTCATTGAGTGAGTGGCTCACGCAAGGCGCTCCGGGTAAACCCAGAAATCGGCGTTATCTGGATTTAACTCTTCGGGATATGGAGCACCTGAATACATGCAAATTCGGACCCAACGATCAGACCGCGGATCAAAATGGATGGCGCCAAAGAACGACAATTTTGCTCGGAGCATATCGATCGGTCTGAGCTCCGCCGAAATCGTATTGTCTTGTATTTCGCCATATGGGGCAATTTGGTGAAGTTGGGCACGCCGGATAACGTGCCTATACGCGGGATGCTTCAACAAGAACTCTGCAACAGACCCTTCGTCTGGCCACGAAGACAGCGCATCAAGGGCCGCGGCGGCATCTCGCGCCGGCGCCAGAGGCTGTTCATAATCTGCGATCGGCTCCTCAAACCGTTCCCCTAAGCGAGGTTCGAGTTTCTCGGCCGAAACATACCAAGCGCGCGCCACACAATCGCGCGCCGACCAATCGATTTTGGTCGCCCAGGCAAATGCGCTTTCGATCAACGTCCTGGCCTGCGCAACAGACATGGTGCCATCGATAACATGCGCGACTTGAAGCGCATCGGACATACAAGATGCCAACCCATCCACAAGGTCCGGATAAGGTTCCAGCATTAGCGACACCAAAAGCTCCTGCCCTTCTTCGGACAGTGTTTCTGAGAATTGAAAGAGTGCGTCCCAAGGTTGGCTCTGTGTGAATGGAAAGGCTGCAAGCGCCGCATCAATCCTTGAAACATCTCGCCGCAACGTATCGAGCTTCTCCCGTTGAATTGGATGGTCTGACGTCCATTCAGAAACAAGGGCCTTGGTGCGCGACCAGAGACTAAGGAATACATCAATTTGGGTCTTATCTGCATGGTCGACTGACCTGACCCGCGCCAAGGCCTCTTCCCGAACCATGATCCAGTTGTTGAACAATACTTGATGATTGATGATGAAAGGCGCCATTCCGAGACCGGTTGAATTCCCAATCCCAAGGCGCCGTGCAATGCTCGGATCGAGCTTCGCTGCTTGCGTGTTCTTGGATCGCGCCAAATGCTGTACCAGGTCGCGGACAAAAGTCCGGATGAGGTAAACAGTCAGCATTTCCACTTGAAACGGAGATTGCAACTCGGATCGCATAGAAACGTTCTCGCGATCTGCAGCGCCGAATTTTCCAGAACCGTAAACCGCCGTTGTCCGCATCAAATACCCAACGGCATCGATCATCGAGACATCGGGTTGCAGACCCTCCGCCAAACGGTCCACGACATGTGCCCATAACCGAACCGAACGATTGGCCCTTGAAAGGCTCAATTCACGTTCCGAAACACGACCGGCCTCTTGGACTGGTACGTTCTTTGCCAACCGCTCTATATCCGCGGCGTCTGGCACCCCGTCATAAAGAGCGAATGTCGCATCCCACGCCTCGGCGATCACACGGTCTGAGCGCTGATCAGCAGGCAAGTCATGGGCAAACGCGACGAGAGAATATGAATGGTCTGGAGCATGCGCCGTGTAAACGGCATATCCGATGCCCATGTCATTGATGTCGAAGGCCGATCTCTCAAACCGCCAGTTTTCTCTGGCCATTCGTCGTGTCAGCTGCCGCATGAAACTTAGCCGACACTGATGCAGCGACCCAAGGCGCGACAGGCGCATTACTGTTTCGGGAGGGCGACGGTCCACTTTCATCAGGTGGACCTTGGTCCAAAATTCTCTTTAAAGAAACGGTACCAATTGCCGCCCATAATCGATTGGACTTCTGCGGTATCAAAACCGACATTTCGAAGCCCCGCCTCAACGGTGTCCCAATCTCGATTGTCTCGAAACCACTCGGGCATGGGCGGGAAGCCAGGCGCTTCGGCCGACCCTTCGCCATAATCCATATCTTTGCTCCAACGCCCAACGCGCATCCAGGTCACGACACTGTCGGGTTGATCCTGACAGAGATCGCTTCCGAACCCCAAATGCGCGACACCAAATTTCTCGGCCGTGTCCGCGATCATTTGGCAATATGCCTCAAGGGTGCACGCACTCTTCCCTTTTAGATGATGCGGATAGAGCGAAAAGCCCAACATGCCCCCATTGGATGTCACCGCTCGGATCACGTCATCTTTTTTGTTCCGCCGTGCCGGTTCCCACGCATACGGATTGGCGTGGCTGATCACGATGGGCCGTTCAGAGACGTCTGCAGCCTCTCGTGTGGACCGATCAGCGGAATGGCTCATGTCGACGACCAAACCAACGCGGTTCATTTCCTTGATGACCTGCCTGCCCATACGCGTGAGGCCAGGGTCCTCATCCTCGTAACATCCCGTGGCGAGCAATGACTGATTGTTGTAGGTTAGCTGCATAAATCGCGCGCCAAGACTGTGCAAAATTTCCACCAAGCCGATGTCGTCTTCCATCGGCGATGGATTTTGAAAGCCAAAGAATACGGCCGTGCGGTTTGTGTCCCGGGCGTGATCGATATCTCGGGCCCAACACCCTTTCATAATCAAATCCGGATAGTCTTCGAACCAGCGGTTCCAACGTTCAAAATTCAGAACCGTCTCTCGGAATGTCTCGTGATACGCGACGGTGACATGGATTGCATCGACCTTGCCTTCACGGAGCTGGCGAAAGACCTTCTCCGACCAATTCGCGTATTGAAGACCATCGATCCGCATTAGGGCGCTCCAGCGCTCGTGTAGGCAGTCTTCACAGTTGTGTAAAATTCGGCGGCGGCCCTGCCCTGTTCACGTGGCCCGTAGGAGCTTTGCCCCCGTCCACCGAACGGCACATGGTAATCCGTTCCCGCCGTGGGCAAGTTGATGGTGACAACACCCGTTCGTGCATTGCGGCGGAAATGCGTGGCTTTTGCCAAGGAGCTGGTCACGATGCCCGACGTCAGCCCGAATTCAGTATCATTTACGACCGATAACGCCTCATCATAAGTGTCGACCCGAATGACCGAGGTGAGCGGGGCGAACATCTCTTCCCGATTGATGCGCATATCATTTGTCGTGTTCAAGAATACACCTGGCGACATGTAGTACCCGTGATGCGGTAGATTGAGGCGCTCGCCTCCACATGCGAGCTCGGCACCCTCTGATTTTCCGAGGGACACGTAGTCGAGGTTTTCGTTAAGCTGCTGTTCACTGACGACCGGGCCAATTTGGGTGCCCTCTTCAAGCGCGTGACCCACTTTCATTGCCCGCGCCCCCGCCAGCAACTTTTCAACAAAGGCATCATGTACGGCTGCATGAACGACCAAACGAGATGACGCCGTACATTTCTGTCCCGTACCGCCAAAAGCACCACCGAGCGCGACAGATACGGCCAAGTCCAGATCGCCATCTTCCATGACAGCTAAAGCATTCTTGGACCCCATCTCCATTTGCAATTTGGTGAAGTTTGGAGCAGCCGCAGCTGCGATGCCGCGTCCTACAGCAACGGAGCCGGTAAACGAAATTGCATCGATATCTTTACTGTCGATCAAACGCTGTCCGATGTCTGCTCCGGACCCCATGACAAGCGAAAACAGCCCGCTCGGAATGTCTTGTTTTGCGATGATTTCCGTCACGGCATGGGCCGATGCAGGCGTCACATTCGCCGGTTTCCAGATCACCGCATTCCCGTAACACAGTGCGGGCGCGATCTTCCAAGAGGCTGTCGCGGTTGGAAAATTCCAGGGCGAAATTACGGCAACGGTCCCAACGGGTTCACGGCGCACATCTACTTCGATCCCCGGTCGAACACTGTCTGCGTTTTCGCCGATTTGGCGCAGGCACTCCGACGCGTAATACGTAAAAAATTGACCGGCCCGATACACCTCACCTTTGCCTTCGGCCAATGGTTTCCCTTCTTCGCGGGACAAAAGCGCGCCGAGCTCTTCCGCGCGCGCCATTAACTCTTCTCCGATCGCATTCAAAACGGCTTGCTTCCGTTCCAAACCGTAGGATGCCCACTCAACTTGTGCAGATTTTGCACGCGCGATACTCGCATCCAGTTGATCAGGCCCCGCTTGAGCGAACGTCCCAACAAGATCACTGAGATCAGATGGGCTTCGGTTCTCGATCTCGCCTTGTCCGGCCTGCCATTCGCCCGCGATATACAATTGCCCTTTGATCACTCTTCCGTTCTCCCATTTCGGGAAGGTTGATCTTGTACCGCACCAAAGCGCAAGGAAGATTTCACGAGGAGCTCGACCTAAACCGCAGGTCTCTCTGAGCGGATGAGACCGAATACTGATTTTGCGGAACCGTTGACGACTTGGGACCTGCCGCTGTGTCGGATCCCAAAAAAAAGCCCGCAACCTGTGCGGGCTTCAAACATTTTAGGACAGCGCCTCAGGCCAGCGGTCTACGGATGCGCTCAGTTTAGCGCCTTATCCGTAATCGCATGGGTCCAAGCGCCCTCGGGTGCTTTTGTGATCACCGGATCAGACCCCCCTGCCAAGAGAGATTCAACAGTACGTTCAAAATCCTCAGGCTCTAACGCGCCGTTTGAACCCGCTGTCAGCTTGGCAATCTCCCCCATCATGCGGACTTGATGCGCTTCGGTTTGCGCACCCGTCTCGTCATATTCCAAGACGATCATGGCCGCATCTTCGGGGTTCTCTTCGGCCCATTTCCAGCCCTTCATAGACGCACGCACAAAGCGGACCATTTTGTCTTCAAAGGCAGGGTCAGCGAGGTTTTCTTCAAGCACATATAGGCCATCCTCCAGCGTCGCGACGCCCTGGTCTTCGTATTTGAAGGTCACCAAATCGTCGGGCGTCAGACCCGCATCGATCACCTGCCAATATTCGTTATAGGTCATGGTGGACACGCAGGCCGCCTCTCCGTTCAAGATCGGATCGACGTTGAAGCCTTGCTTTAGAACTTCCACACCCGCATCAGAGCCGTCGGTCGGCAGGCCAAGTTGGCTCATCCAGCTGAGGAACGGAAACTCGTTGCCAAAGAACCAAACACCCAGGGTTTTGCCCGCGAAATCATCTGTGGTCGCCACGCCTGCATCTTTGCGACAGGTCAGCATCATGCCAGAGGATTTGAACGGCTGCGCGATATTGACCATTGGCAGGCCCTTTTCGCGCGCAGCCAATGCCGCAGGCATCCATTCGACGGTAACATCAGCGCCGCCACCGGCGAGCACTTGGGTCGGCGCGATGTCTGGGCCGCCCGGATTGATGGTCACGTTCAGGTCCTCTTCTTCATAATAGCCGTTTTCGAGCGCCACATAATAGCCCGCGAACTGCGCCTGCGTGACCCATTTAAGTTGCAGCGTCAGGTCATCGGCCGCCATGGCCGCACTGGCCAGCAAGCTGATCCCAAGACCGGTGATCGTTGTTTTGAGTGTCATATCATACTCCCTATTGGTTACCTTCTTTGAGATGGGTGCCAGAAGGTCACCCTTTTTTCGAGCAGCGCTACCAATCCATAGAACGCCGTTCCCGCCAATGCAGCGACTGCAATCTCAGCCCAGACCAGGTCGATTGACAAGCTGCCGACCCCTGTCGATATCCGAAAGCCCATTCCGCGCGTCGGAGAGCCGAAATATTCGGCAACAATTGCACCAATTAGCGCCAAAGTTGTAACAATTTTTAATCCATTAAAAACAAATGGCATCGCGGCAGGCAAACGCAGTTTGAACAGCGTTTGAAGATATCCGGCCGCGTAGGTGCGCATCAAATCCCGTTGCATCGCGTCTGCGGCGCGCAATCCGGCGACTGTGTTCACGAGGATCGGAAAAAACACCATCACCACAACAACAGCCGCTTTTGACTGCCAGTCAAAGCCAAACCAATTCACCATAATGGGGGCGACCCCCACGATGGGCAGTGCGGCAAAAAAGTTCCCAATCGGCAAGAGCCCACGTGTCAGGAAACTGGATCGGTCAATGGCAATGGCACAAAGGATCCCGGCACTGACCCCGATGGCAAAGCCACTGAGCGCCCCTTTGATGACCGTTTGCACGAAGTCGATCCAGAGAATATCCAGGGAAGCGGCAAAGGTTTGGGCCACTTGGCTGGGTGCCGGCAGGATCACGGGGCTGACCTCAAATCCGCGGACCAGTCCCTCCCACAGCACCAACAGCGTGAGACCAAACAAGAGCGGAACCGCAATGCGCACAGCGCGGGTACTGCGCCATTTCGACCTCGACAGCCAGATATTGAGGCCCCAAGCCCCAATCCAAAAGACAATGGCAAAACCCACCGCGCTCATGTTTTCAGCCCCATGCGCCGCGCCGCAAAGCGCTGCAAACCATCCAAAAGTGACACCAACAGCCCTGCCAGAATGGCGGCCATAAACAAGGCCGCCCAAATCGCGAGCGGTGTGCCGAACTGATCGCCAATCAAAATCCGCGCACCCAGCCCGCTGATCGCGCCCGTGGGCAACTCACCCACTATGGTGCCCACAAGCGCCGCCGCGATCCCGACCTTGAGCGAGGTGAACAAGTAGGGCAACGAGGCCGGCAGCCGCAATTTGAGAAAGCTTTGCAACCCCGTCGCATCATAAGTCTTCAGCAAATCCAGCTGAGACATGTCGGGCGCGCGCAAGCCCTTCACCATGCCGACCAGGACCGGGAAGTAGCACAAATAGGCGGAGATGATCGCCTTGGGCACACCCCGACTGTCGATACCCATCTGGCTGGAGAGCACAATGATCATGGGCGCGAGCGCCACAATCGGAATCGTCTGACTGATGATCGCCCAGGGCATCAAGCTCATATCCGCGACGCGCGAATAGACGATGGCAATCGCCCCGATGATGCCCAAACTGGTCCCCAGCGCAAAGCCCCAGAGCGTCGATTGCAGCGTGATCCACGCATGATAGATCAGCGACCGTTTCGACCAGGCACGCCCTTTCATCGCCATCTCTCCGGTGGTTTTCCAAAGCTCTTGGCCCACTTGCGCGGGCGTCGGCAAACGGGGTCGATCCAGATCATAGCCCCCGCTTATGACCCCAGGGTTATCCAGCATCAGCCGCCAGACCGAGATATCACGCCGCAGGACGGAGCCTTCGGGCACGACCACCGCGCCCGCACGTTCGGCCTGATCCAAGGCGACGCGAATATTCATCGGCGCGACGGCGACATACCAAATGGCCAGCAAGACCATCAGGACCGAAAAGATCGGGATCAGCGATCTGACCCAGGCGGGCACGGCCTTAGTCATAGGAATGCCCGGCCCGCAGCCCTTCGCGCACGCGTTGGGCGATCTGCAAAAACTCGGGCGTCTCACGCAGGTCAAGCGGACGCTCCGCAGGAAGCGGGCTTTCGATCACATCTGTGATGCGGCCCGGGCGCGGGCTCATCACCACAATCTTAGTCGAGAGGTAGACCGCCTCTGGAATGGAATGGGTCACAAAGCAGATCGTTTTCCCCGTGCGCGCCCAAAGCTGCAGCAGCTGTTCGTTTAGGTGATCGCGCACAATCTCATCCAGCGCCCCGAAGGGTTCATCCATCAGCAACAAGTCCGCATCAAAGGCCAAGGCCCGCGCGATAGAGGCCCGCTGTTGCATGCCGCCCGAGAGCTGCCAGGGGTATTTGTTTTCAAACCCTGCCAGATCCACCATCTCAAGCGTGCGGGATACGCGCGCGCGGCGCTCTTCCTCGGGATATCCCATAATCTCAAGCGGCAAGCGGATATTGCCGCCGATTGTACGCCACGGATAAAGCCCCGCATGCTGAAACACATAACCATAAGCGCGCGCCTGCCGGGCGGCATCGGGTGTCATCCCATTCACCGACAGGTTCCCGCCCGTGGGGGTTTCGAGGTCGGCAATACAGCGCAAAAACGTCGTCTTCCCACAGCCAGAGGGGCCAATGAAAGAAACGAAATCCCCTTTCTCCACGGTCAAATCCACATCGCTCAGCGCGTGCACAGGACCATCATTTGTTTGAAACGTGAGCGACAGGCCCTGCGCTTCAATCACCGAATTTTGGGAGGCCATCAGTTTCCGTCTTTTCTGTGCTTAAACCCCGGTCGCCGGAATGCCCGTACGCTCCACCGGGCGCGGTGCGGTCAGTTCCTTCCACGTGCTCAGCGCTTGATTGGTCACGCCATTGCCGGGACGGGAGACAAATTTGCCATGCCCCTCTTCGGTTTTCACATCACCATCCGAGATCGCAACCTGGCCGCGGGTCAGGGTATAGCGCGGCAGGCCCGTCACCTCTTTGCCTTCAAAGACGTTATAGTCGATCGCGGATTGCTGTGATGTCGCGGCAATGGTTTTGGATTTCTCCGGGTCCCAGACCACCAGATCGGCATCTGCGCCCACGGCGACCGCCCCTTTGTTCGGATAGCAATTCAGGATTTTCGCGATATTGGTCGAGGTCACCGCGACGAATTCATTCATCGTCAAACGGCCCGTGCGCACCCCATACGTCCAAAGCATCGGCATCCGATCCTCCAGCCCGCCCGTGCCATTCGGGATCTTCGTGAAATCCCCCACGCCAGAGCGTTTCTGCTCGGTCGTAAAGGCGCAGTGATCCGTGGCCACCACAGACAGAGAGCCCGCCTGAAGACCCGCCCAAAGGCTGTCTTGGTGTTGTTTGTTCCGGAAGGGCGGCGACATCACACGCCGCGAGGCATGGTCCCAGTCGGCATGGAAATACTCGCTCTCATCCAAAGTGAGATGCTGGATCAGCGGCTCCCCCCAGACGCGCTTGCCCTGCTGGCGCGCGCGCCGGATCGCCTCATGCGCTTCCTCGCAGGACGTGTGAACAACATAAAGCGGCACGCCTGCCATATCGGCAATCATAATCGCGCGGTTCGTTGCCTCACCCTCTACTTGTGGGGGACGAGAATAGGCATGCGCCTCAGGCCCGGAATTGCCGTCCGCCAACAGCTTCGCCGATAGCTCGGCCACGACATCGCCGTTTTCGGCATGGACCATCGCGATGCCGCCCAATTCTGAGAGGCGATTGAACGAGGCATAAAGCTCGTCATCATTGACCATCAGCGCGCCTTTATAGGCCAGGAAATGCTTGAACGTGTTGATGCCGCGGTCTTCAATCACGGTCTTCATATCGTTGAAGACCTGCTCACCCCACCAGGTCACCGCCATATGGAACGAGTAATCGCAATTCGCCCGTGTCGATTTGTTGTCCCAACGCTTGATCGCGTCGAGCAGGCTTTCGCCCTGATTGGGCAGACAGAAATCGACGACCATGGTGGTGCCACCTGCCAGCGCCGCCCGCGTGCCGGATTCGAAATCGTCCGAAGAATAGGTGCCCATGAACGGCATCTCGAGGTGAACATGCGGATCAATCCCGCCCGGCATGACATAGCACCCGGTCGCATCCAGTTCGGTGTCACCCGACAGGTTCGGACCGATCTCGATGATCTTCTCGCCGTCCACCAAGACATCCGCCTTATAGGTCAGATCATGTGTGACGATGGTTCCGTTCTTGATGACTTTGGTCATGTTGTAATGTCCTCCACTTCAGTTGGCGTGGCTATGTTACGATTTTGGCAGTGTTCAGAACGGCATGCAGCAGGACATCCGTACCCGCCTGCGCCCATTCCTTGGTGATCTCTTCGGCTTCATTATGGCTCAGCCCATCAACGCAGGGGCACATGATCATCGCCGTCGGGGCCACATCATTGATCCAGCAGGCATCATGCCCCGCGCCCGAGACGATATCCATATGGCTATAGCCCAGCTCTTCGGCGGCATCGCGCACGGCCGTGACACACCCCTCGTCAAAGGCAGGCGGATCAAACTGCCCGACAATATAGCAGTCAAAGTCAACGCCGATCTCTTCGCAGAGCTTCGGCGCGCGGTCGTTGAATTCGGCGACCATGGCGTTGAGCTTATCGAGCAGATGTGTGCGCATATCGACGGTAAAGACGACCTTGCCGGGAATGATATTGCGACTGTTGGGGTAGACATCGATATGCCCGATGGCCCCCACCGCATTGGGCTGGTTCTTCATCGCGATCTCATGGACCAGCTCGGTCACCAGCGCCAAGCCGCGGCCTGCATTCTTGCGCATATGCATGGGCGTCGACCCGGTATGGCTTTCTTTCCCTGTGATCGTGCATTCGATCCAACGCAGGCCCTGGCCATGGGTCACCACGCCTACATCTTTGCCCTCGGCCTCTAAAATCGGGCCCTGCTCAATATGCAATTCGAACATGGCATGCATTTTGCGCGCGCCGACCTCTTCATCGCCAACCCAGCCGATGCGTTTGAGCTCATCGCCAAAGCTCTTGCCCTCTGCATCTACACGGTCATAGGCCCAGTCTTGGGCATGCTTTCCGGCAAACACGCCCGAGGATAACATCGCTGGCGCAAAGCGCGTGCCCTCTTCATTGGTCCAATTGGTGATCACAATGGGATGCTTGGTTTTCACATCGAGATCATTCAGCGTTCGCACGACCTCAAGCGCGCCCAGCACGCCCAAGACCCCGTCATATTTCCCACCCGTAGGCTGCGTGTCCAAATGCGATCCCATATAAACCGGCAGCGCATCTGGGTCTTCACCTGCGCGCGTCGCAAACATATTGCCCATCGTGTCCACGCCCATGGTCAGCCCCGCTGCGTCGCACCAGGTTTGAAACAGCGCGCGGCCTTCTGCATCTTCATCCGTGAGCGTCTGACGATTATTACCACCCGCGATGCCTGGGCCGATCTTGGCCATCTCCATCAAGCTGTCCCAAAGGCGATCTGGGTCGGTTCGAAAGTTCTGTCCGCGGTCCATGACTACTCTTTCTTGGCGGGCGCATGCCGCGCCTGATTCAAAACTTAGGCTAACGGTGGGCTTAAGAGGCTCAACGGGTCAACATCTTTCGCCTTGTGGTTTGTTCACTGCGACGCAGACTTTTTGGCAAAATGACTAATAAACGGGCAGCCCAGCGACAGGCATGCCCCTGCCGTGACCCCGCCCTGCGTTTGGCTTGACTGTTTGGGGCCTGACGTCTTCGCTCAGGCCTTCGGGCGCGGTGACGTGCGAGAAAATTATTGACTTTTAACCGGGTCCTTCAGAGGCTTTGGGCTTAACCATCAACGGGTGTGTCATGTCAAACTTGCTGCATACGACTTTTACTGGCCTTGAATTTGTGAACCCTTTCGTCCTGGCCTCTGCGCCACCGACGGAAAGCAAACGCAAGATTATGAAAGCGTTTGAATCCGGTTGGGGCGGTGTTGTGACCAAAACCATTGGCTTGCACCCGGTGGAAAACGTCGCGGGGCCCCGCACGATTTTTCAGCGCGCGAGCGATGTGAAGCCTTACGTTTCACGCAATAAGCGCCCAGATACCGTGTCCCACTCCTCGTGGAATTGGGAGCTGATCTCGGACCAACCGCTGGACGAATGGCTGCCCGATTTGGAAGAGATCAAAACGACCTATCCCGACCGCATGCTCATTGCCTCGATCATGGCGGGCGCTGGCAATACCGAAGAGATGGCGAACTGGCAAAAACTCGCGCGCGCTTGCGTGAATGTAGGCTGTGACGCGATAGAGCTGAACCTCTCCTGCCCGCATATGGACCGCAAGGATATGGGCGCGAATATCGCCAATGACGAGGATATCATCCGCTCGATCCTGCGGGCCGTCATCGCAGCCGTGGATGTGCCGATTTGGGTAAAACTCACCCCGTCCACATCGACCTTGGTGGATGCAGCCGGTGCGGCTTACGAGGCGGGTGCTGCGTCAATCTCGCTTTGCAACACCTTCCCATCCCTGCCTTTGATCGATCCTGAATCGTTGAAATTCGAGGTGGAAGTTGACGGGCTTGTGACCTCTGGCGGTTTGGGTGGTCTGGCCATTCTGCACCAAGCGCTTCAGCGCGTCTCTGACATTTCGCGCGCCTTCCCAGAGGGGGCTATTTCGGGCATTGGCGGTATTCGTGGCTTCCGCGAGGCGTTTAATTTCATCGCCCATGGTGCAGGCAATCTACAGGTCTGCACTGCGGCCATGGAAGAAAAAGGCAGCGGCGGCGTTGGGATCAAGCTGATCCAAGAGCTCAAAGATGATCTGACCGATTACATGCAACGCAAAGGCATGAGTTCCATCGAAGAGTTTCGCGGGATCGCCCGCCACCGGATAGTGGAGCATTCCCAAGTGCGCCGGAAAAGCGAAGACTATAATGGCGGGTATAAAATCTCGGCCTGAAGACGACAGAGTGGCAACGGCAGCAATCACACTTGTGAGATGGCAAACAAGTTAGGATGAGCGCCGCTTTTAGACGAAGTTCAGAAACGTGTCACATCGAGGAACACGTGTGAAAAGCCTGTTATGCACAAATAATCGCCTAAAAACGACGCGCTGCTTGCGAACAATTGTGGCCTTGCTCTTTGGAGTGTTGGTGTTGGCTCCAAATCCCTCTTTTGCGGTCAGCTGCAACTATCAATCCTACCTTGAAGAAGGACGCTCGTTTACACTGCAAAATCAAAAGCGCCAGTGGATGGCAAACTCCATCCGTTGGCTTTTCGGTTTGCCGATCGGCTACTCATTTACATGGGATGTAGTCTTTAGCGACGGGTTATCAGGCACGGCGCGAGTGATATGGGTTGAGAGGGAGGCGATCCAGATCGCAAGCAGAGAGCAACGGGATGAAAGAGACTTGGTCCGCATAAGCGGCGACTGTGTGGTTAAAGTTGGTGTAATTGCAACTTACAAAGATGATTTCACTGCGTTGCCTAGCATGCAACCAAGCGACATAACTTTTGAGCCGCTAGTTATTCGACAGGAAACAGACTGGAACGGCAATGACTCCCGCGCTTTCGTAATGAGTGGAGTTTTTGTTTACCGAGAAGGTGCGGAAGAATACGCGACCCGTTTGCGAACTGATTCGGCCCCGGTATCTGGAAAAATTGAACTGGTGCTGCCGAAAACCGCTTCGCTGTCGGATGCGATCGCAGTTCATTTTTCAGTTATTGAGTTTTTACAGAATTTTGGAGAATAAATTATGTCTTTTCTTTCCAGTTCATACAGTGCGTCCGCGTCGTTCGATCATATGGTTGTTGAACAACTGACGTCGGTTGAAAATTACGCGGCTAGCTATGAGCAGGTGTCACGAAGGTTTCATGGCACACACACTGTTCATGAAGTACGATCTGACCGATTACACGCAACGCAAAGGCATGAGTTACATTAAAGAGTTTCGCGGCATCGCCCCCCACCGCATTTTGGATGCATTCCCAAGTGCGCCGGAAAAGCGAAGACTATAACGGCGGGTATAAAATCTCGGCGTAGCTTGGGCGGTGCCATAAGAACGCTTCGGGTCAAACGTATTTCGCCATGATCTCTGTCTAATTGCGGGCAATGCAATTCCCGCGATGGGTCACCGTTGTATATTTTTGCACTTAGTTGGATCAGAAATGTCGTACCTGAAATCACATTGGATTGGACTTCGACGGACATAAAGCCCGGTTGGCAATCGTCTACTCTGGGCCAATCGACGTCAACTTAGCGGTGCCAATCGATGCCTCAGTATTCTCTGCGACACAGATCTCGCTATGTACGTATTGTCCTCTAATTTTCGTCCATGTCGTGTTCTTTGCACCCCCGCCGGCCGTGAAAATTCGGGCCGGTGTTTCGCCACCGCGTCTTTCAATCTCGGCGTAACCAAGCGCTTCGATCCTCGCGATGGCAGACAGCATCGCATGCAAGAACTCGACGTCGCTATCGGGACGCGGTGTCAGTTTGGGTTCCAGATTTGGATCATTGATGGGAAACCGCTCTCCAGGTTGGTTCAACGGATAATAATCCAAATCAAGCGATTTTGTGGGCTCTATTTGCGCGCTGAGCTTGGCCAATTCATCGGAACTGAAATGCTTCGCCAAAACAGCGCCGCCTGTATTGGACGCCCCGCCTACCAGCCAATGCCCGCTGATGCGATGTGAATATAATCCGATGCTCGGGTCATCGACGCGGTTGGCACTTAACACTTTGATCGCAAGTGTGGATCCCAAAGATGTGACGGCGTTGGCCCGTTCTAGCGGCGCACAGGCCAAAAACGCCGCGATACTATCCGTTGTGCCCGCGTGAATTATTGCGGTGTCTGAGACCCCCAAATCATCAGCGACCGATTTAGAGACCCGCTCCCATGCCATCCCTGGCGGTGATACGGTCGGAAGAAGGTTCGGATCTAACACCTCGTCGGCCCAGTCTGGCCACGCCGCGTCTGCGGGATCAAAGCCTGTCTTCAAAGCGTTGTTGAAATCACTCCGCCCGCCCTCACCCAATAATTTGGCTGCGATATAGTCGGCTTGGTGCAAGAGATGCCTTGGCGTTCCGTCTGCCAATGACGCCAGTCGCATGGCGCGACCAAGGGCAGAGTTGCCGCCGCGCGTGATATGGGTTGCTGGCGCGCACCTTGCAATCGCCGCGGCCTCGGCGTCAAACCCTTTGGAATTGTACATCAGGGCTGGGCTGACGGGCCGTAAATCGCCATCCGTCAACACCATCGACCCGGATGTGCCATCAACTGCGATGCGAGAGATGTCTTCACCGCTCAGCCCACTCACCTTGAGGTTCTCAACCTGTTTGGCGATGCAGTTTTGAACAGATGTCCACCATTTGGTGGCGTCGATCCGTTTCGGATCATTCGGCAAATGGGCCGCACGGGCCTCTGACACCGGCATGCCCGTCGCATCAATCACAGCTGTGCGCACACCAGAGGTGCCCACATCAATGCCAAGAGAGAGTGTCATCCGCGCGCCGCCAGCGCTTGGCGATATTTTTCGGCATCCCAGTCCAAAAGCTCGGCTTCGGCGGCATCTCCGATGGGTTTGACGGACCACTCTTTTGGCAAGCGGACAAGGAGATCGGAAATGCATTTTAACATTGCACGCTGGCTTGCGGTCGCATCCGTCTTTATCGCAACGCCTTGGCCCTTGTGCAGGATGGCAGGTGGGTTTCCCGCATGGTCCGCTGTCGGCAAAGCTGGCCCCAAGAAGACGACATGATCCGGATAATAGGTCCCATTGATGGCTAAGTCCTGGGCGCGCGTGTCCTGGGCGATCCAACCCGCTTCGTGCCATTCGAAACCGTCGGGGGCTTGGCGTGCAGGCGTTTCATAATTTGGTTCAGCAAGGGTCATCATCAGGCGGTTTTCAACATCTTCGATTAAGGCGGCTGAGTCCTCGACGCTGTCACCACAACAAATCAAGCCATGGTTTTGAAGGATGAAAACGCGAACGCCACCACCGGTGCGCGCAAGAATTTCTTTCGTGAGCGGCAGGCCCGGTTTTGCATAGGGCACAATTGCAAATGGCAGGCCATCCAATTTGGTCTTGGCCGCCTCTAACCCCTCTGTGCTCACCGCATGGGTCAACGTCGCAATCGAATGGGTGTGAAGCACCACTTTGAAATCAAGTGCAGCGTGAAAGGTCGTCTCAATCGATGGGCGCAGTTTGATCGCGGGATCGATGACAGTTGTTTTGCAGCTTCCATCGCCTGCCTCTTCCCGCGCTTCCGCGAGCGCCGCTTTGCGGTCCACAGGAACGAAAATGTCCTGCGTTTCAGCATTCGCCAATTCTGTGCCGGACGCCTTAATCCACATCACATCATCCGATTTGATCGACGTGTTCCCGCCCGGTCCTTGGACACGCAATGGGTCTTGGCCAAGCGCAGCAGACAGCGCTCGGAACGCGGGTGTTACCAATTCGCTTTGCGTGTTCATTGAACCATCTCCATTCGGAATGTGGGGGCGATATAGTCGTTTTCTGAAATCAGTTTCGACAGGATTTGGTCAGGATCAGCGCCCGCAAATTCTTTGGCGTAAAGCCCGCCTTGCACCAAGACGCTGTCCCAGTGCGAAGCTGCGGCCCCCGCAATATCATGCTCCAAACTGTCCCCGATCATGAGCAATTTATCTGTCCCAAGCGCCGCCTCGACAGACGCAAAGATCGGGCGATGCGGCTTTCCATAGAAGACGGTCGTCCCACCCATGTCTTGATAGGCAAATGCCAAAGCACCAGGCGAAATCACAAACCCGTCCTTGCGCGGCGATTTTCGGTCTGGATTGGAACAATAGATCGTCAAGCCTTGGTCTAGGGCCGCGTCCAATTTGGAGTGCCAATCGTCCAAAGTGGAGCCATCTGGCAAGCCCATCAGCAAAACACCCTCTGCCATCTGAATGTCCGCCGTGAAGTCAACAGAAAGCCCATCGGCCCAAAGCGCGGCATCACCCGGGCTGCGTTCAATCGGATAAAACAGCCCTGCTGGCACAGTGCTGGATTTAACGTCCCGCCACAGCGCCTCACCGCTGGTCATCACGGTTTCAAAAAGCTGCGGCGCGAACCCCATGCCAACGATGCGGTCCGCATTCGGCGCGGCGCGCTTTCCGGAATTCGACAAGACAGCCATACGCACACCGGACGTTTTCAACGTCTCTAACGTGCGCACAGCTTTCGGATAGGGTTTGGTCCCATCATGCAGCACGCCCCATTGATCAAAGACGATTGCATCATAATCCGACGCAATCTCGGTCAGTGATTGAAGCGCGCGGGTCACTGTTAATATTCGGCCAGATCTTTGGGATTCACCAAGCTGGCTTCATAGGCTGCAACCTCGTCCGCCGGCATTGCGGCCGCAGCCTTGCCCGCCATGCCATCGGGCATATCGCCAAAATAAAACTTATAGCCCGGGATGTGCTGACGGCGTTTGCGGATCGGCATGCCTTCATAAGGAAACACATCTGATCGTGCATTCGCGCCTTCGTCATGACAGGGCAGGACGTAATCCGCACGCTTGTCGATTTCTTCGACCGATTTCCACCCTTCATAAGAATTCACAAAGCGCGCAGGGACCCAATGGCGCCACTTTTCAGCTGGGTTCGGTTCAAGATTGCGTTCCACAAAGATCGCATCGCCCACCACGCAGATGTCACCCGCACTTGTCGCGACCGTCACGGCCATATGGCCCACGGAATGGCCCGGCGTATGGAACATGGTGATGCCCGGCAACACTTCGCATTCATCTTCGACCGCCTCAAATACGCAACCCGCATAGGCCTGCTCAACGCCGATATTGGCCTCGTATGTGCGGTAATACAAAGGCAGTGGGTTATAGGCCATTTCGATCTCGGCCTTGGGTGCGATATAGCGTGCGTTTTTGAATTCTTTCATGTTCTGGACATGATCCCAGTGCAGATGGGTGAAGACAATCGCGTCGATTTCATCAGGGTGCACACCGAGCTTTTGTTCCAGATGTTCGTGCACCTGAAGGCAACCCCGCTTATCGCATTTGTGGTGATATTTCGTGGCGCGCTCTTCGTCTGGCAGCCCCGTATCGATTAGGATCTTATGCTCGCCCGTGTCCACATAGTGACAGTACACTGGGTTCCAGTACTTTTTACCCGCTGGGCCTTTCCAAAAGATATAGGTCCCGAGGTCAGCTTCCAGCCAGCCCGTATTGATTGGATAAATCTTTGTCTCCTCAACGCCCATGGCTGCTCTCCCTCCCAGTAGCGCACCTAATGAATCAGTTATGTATACAAAGATACAAAACTGTAGACTGAAGCAAGGGGCTTTCTGAGCGGAACTGAGATTAGTTGGCTTTGAGGGCTTGCATAAAGCTGACGGTCATATGATCGCGCATGGATTTTGATGCGGTTGCTGAATCTTCCGAAAAGATATCGTCAATCAGCTCTTGGTGGTTTTGCGCAGATGCGATCAGATCTTCTTTGGTTGCGAATTTTTTCGCGCGGAATGGGCCTGTGCGGCGACGAAATTCGAGGGCGATCTCGGCCATGTATGGATTGCCAGTCGCCTTATAGATCGCCATGTGAAAACCCTCATTCGCCCGCAAATAGGCCGTGCGATCCCCGCCTTCCGCAGCGAGCACGCAGGCTGTTTGTGCCGTCTCAATCTCTGATCTTGTCAATAAATTCAATCGCGTAGCGGCAATTCGGGCACATGCAGATTCGATCTCATGCATGGCTTCAAAAATTTGGCTAAGCTCTTCGCGCGTATATTTCGCAACAAACACGCCGCGCTTTTCACCAGCGACCAAAACACCTTGGGCCGTCAGGCGCGACAAAGCCTCTCGCACAGGGGTTCGAGACGCCCCAAACCGTTCGGCTAGTCCCACCTCATCCAATCGCTGACCAGGGAAAAGCTCTCCTACAGCAATCTCTTCCATCAAAGAGTGCTCGATCCGCTGTGCAGTGGAGCGTCTTTGTTCCGTCTTCTCGTCTTTCGCAACTTTCAGCATGCCATCATTTATCCAGTTTAGGCGCAGTCATAGTCTGACACCAAAGTGTCACATAAGTCAATTTTGTATGTTTACTTTTTAAATTGTGTACAAAATAGTGATATTGGGAGGAATACAGATTCTATGCCGACGATCAGCTTGCAAGGGCTCGTCAAACGGTATGGTGCAGTGCAAGTACTGCACGGTATCGATTTAGAGATGGCCGATAACGAATTTACGGTTCTGGTTGGGCCGTCTGGCTGTGGGAAATCCACAACCTTGCGTATGATTGCAGGGCTGGAATCCGTCACCGAAGGTGAAATTTATGTGGATGGCGACCCCGTCAGTCATCTTGAGCCGAAAGATCGCGGCCTTGCGATGGTCTTCCAAGATTACGCGCTTTACCCGCATATGGATGTCGCGCGAAATATCTCGTTCGCAATGCGCCTTCAGAAACGCCCCAAAGAAGAGATTGATGCAAAAGTGCGCGAAGTGGCAGAAATTGTCGGCCTGACGCCGTTCCTTGCGCGCAAACCCGGCGCGCTGTCCGGTGGCCAGCGTCAACGGGTTGCCATGGCACGCGCGCTTGCCAAAGACAGCGAGATTTTCCTCTTCGATGAGCCACTCTCCAACTTGGACGCCAAACTGCGGGGACAGATGCGCGCCGAACTCGCCTTGATGAGCCAGCGCGTCCAGAAAAACATGATTTACGTGACCCATGATCAGATCGAGGCGATGACGCTGGCGGATCGGATCGTCGTCATGCATGGCGGATACATCCAACAGCAGGGCACACCAGAAGAGCTGTTCAAAAAGCCCGCGAACAAGTTTGTGGCTGGGTTCATTGGCTCCCCCCCAATGAACTTTTTAGAAGCAGAACTGAAAGGCGAAGGCGGGAAACTATACGCTGAGGGACAGGATTTCAAACTGCTCATCCCAGCGGCCAAGGCCAAGGAAATCGGCAAGGTGAATGGTTTGGTTACTTTGGGCATTCGCCCCAGTGATCTGAACTATGATGCCAAATCCCCAAAGAATTCCTCATTCGATCTGAAAGTGAAGGTGTCCGAATATATCGGCGCGCAATCTGTTCTGCTCTGCGATTGCGGCGGTGCGGATGTCACGGTCGAATTGAAATCAGAAACCCCCATCGCATTGGGGGAAACGCTCAGGTTTGCGGTCCGACCTGAGGGCATTCATCTGTTCGACCGCGACACGGAAGCGGCGCTCTAGCGTCAACCATTTAGCAACTGGGAGGTTCTAATGCTAAACACATTGAAGAAATTCGCCTTAGGTGCGACGTCGGCATTGGTGCTGGCGGCGGGTGCCTTCGCGAATCCATATGAAGAATATGCAGGGGAAACACTGATCGTGAACTTCCCGGCACACCCGCATTTCGATGCGGTGATGAAAATTTTGCCCGAGTTCACCAAAGAAACAGGGATCGAGGTGGAGGTTGATCAGCTACCATACCTGAAAATGCGCGAGCGTCAGACGCTGGAGCTTGCCCAGGAAGAGGGCGAATATGACCTGATCGCCTACGTTGTTTTCTCAAAGGCGGACTATGTCTATGCGGACCAGCTGGAAAACCTGGCCAAGTATTTCATGAACCCGAAATTGGCGAACCCTGCCTATGATGCAGACGACCTGATCGATGGGTATGTCTACAACATTGGCTTCGCGGGCGGCACCAAGGGCTACCTCGAAGGGAAAACGGGGTCTTTGTACGGCATCCCATATGGGTCTGAAACATCGATCCTAGGTTACCGCACAGATATCTTCGAAAAGCATGGCCTGGAAGTGCCAGAAACTTACGAAGAAATGCTGGAAATCGCGTGTAAGATTCCTGAGCTAGAGCCAGGCATGGGCGGTTTATCCTCTCGCGCGGCCTCTGGTCACCACGCATCGCACGCGTTCTTGTTGCACCTTGCACCTTTGGGCGGTCGCGTCTTTGACGATGCGTGGAACCCGATTGTGAACAATGCCGAAGGCGTTGCTGCGGCCGAAGCGCTGAAGCAGATCGTTGATTGTGGTCCTGAAGGGGCTGCGAGCTTTGGCTTTGGCGAAGCGCTTGGTTCTTTCTTGAACGGCGACACAGCGATGTTCTTGGATACAACGGTTGTGGCGGGTCAGATCAATGATCCATCCAAATCCCAAGTTGTGGGCAAAGTTGGTTGGGCTATGCACCCAATGGGCGTGCGTCGTGGTTCGCAAACCGGTGGTTTCGGTATCGGGATCCCTGCAAATGCAGAGAACAAAGATGCAGCCTTCTTGCTGATGCAGTGGCTGACATCCAAAGAGGGTGACAAGCTGGTTGCAATGGCTGGTGGTAACCCATCTCGGTTCTCTACGCATGCGGATGCAGATGTGAACGCAAAGTTCCCACATATGGCGACATTTGGTGAAGCGCTTCAGCACGCCGACCCAGATTGGCGTCCGATCATCCCAGTATGGGGTAAGATCAACGCGGATCTTGGCACAACTTTGTCCAAAGTTCTGACCGAAGATCTGGACATTCAGGAAGCGCTGGATGGCGTGGCCGAGCGGACCCAAGCGGTCATGGAAGAAGCTGGCTATTACACCTGGCAGTAAGACCTCCCGTAAGTGTGGCCCGAGCAATCGGGCCACATGCTTCACCCAAGCGGAAAAACGATGCGCGCACAGAGCTTGAATAAACTGACACCTTGGATGTTCATGGCACCGGCCGCGATCATCATGGCGATCGCGCTGCTCTATCCGCTGGGCTATATGATTTTCGGCTCGTTCCGCGATTGGGACCCCAGCCAAAACATCTCTGAAACAGAATTTGTCGGATTGAAGAACTATATCACGCTCTTCTTCGACCCCGCTTTTCGCGAAAGCCTTGCCGTCACTTTAACCTTTGCCGTATCCGTTGTGGTCGCCGAATTGGTGATCGGTGTGGGGCTGGCACTATTGTTGGACCGAGATATCAAGGGCATGTCCGTGCTGCGCACGCTGTTCATTCTACCGATGATGATCGCCCCGGTCGTGGTGGGTCTGATGTGGCGTTATATGTATCACCCGACTGTGGGCACGTTTAACCGCTTCCTGAAATCTATTGGACTAGATGGCGTCGATTGGTTGGGGCAGCACGCGCTTTTATCCGTGATCATTGCCGATATTTGGCAATGGACCCCGTTCATTTTCATCCTGGCTTTGGCCGCGTTGCAATCCCTACCGCGCTCGGCCTTGGAAGCGGCCAAGATCGACGGCGCAACCGCTTGGCAACAAATCTGGCACATTAAAATTCCGCTTATGATGCCGGTTCTGATTGTGACCGCGCTCTTGCGACTGATCGATGCGTTCAAAGTGCTGGAGGTGATCTTGGTGATGACCGAAGGCGGCCCGGGCCTATCGACCGAGATTGTCGCGCTGCGCATCTCTCGCACCGCCACCGAATTCCGAGAACTTGGCGTGGCCGCCGCCATGTCGAATTATCTGCTGATCCTGTTGCTGATGCTGACGGTCGCAATGTTTGCGATCACGCGGCTCCAAGAAATCCGCCAAGCCCGCTTGGCCCGTCAAATTCAGGAAGAGAGCTAAGCCATGGAAAGCAGACCCAATCCAGCCTTCTATGCCCTGCTTGTCGCCCTGATCTTCATGGCGGTCGGGCCAATCGTATTGATGTTCGTGAACTCGTTCAAATTAGATGTGGACATTATCGGCGGCACGACGGGCTTGCTATTTGTGCCGACGATCCAAAACTATGAGACCGCGCTGTGTGATATCCTTTGGTATGAACCCGATCATCTCGATTTCTGTTCGCTGAAATTCGGCGGGGCGTTCATCAACTCGCTGATCATTGCGCTGATCTCGACTGCGCTGACCTTGGTGATTGGGTGTATGGCGGCCTATGCGCTCGTTCGGTTTCGGTTCATGGGGCGAGACACGATTTCGCTCACGACACTGATGGTGCGCATGGTTCCCCCTGCGGTTTTGTTGGTTCCAGTATTTGGCCTGTGGAACAACGAGTTCTGCATCGACAAGGACAGTTTTGTGGGCGAGGCGATCCGCTCGGTCTTCGACGGTCGAGGTGACATCTGCCTGGCCGGCACGCATTCCGGCATCATCCTGATCTATGTCGCGATGAACCTGCCTTTCGTGATTTGGATCCTGCAAAGCTTTATCGTTCAAGTGCCGCGATCTTTGGAAGAGGCCGCGCGCGTTGACGGCGCAGGCCCGTTCCAGGTCTTCTTTATGGTGGTTCTGCCGCTCATCAAGCCTGGTCTTGCAGCCGCTGCGATCTTTACTTTCCGCATTGCGTGGAATGAATACCTGCTGGCTTCGGCCCTGTCGGACCGAAACACAAAAACCGTGCCCATTTTGATCGTGAACAATATGTCCGAATTCAACGTCGAATGGGGGGTTATAATGGCCACTGGCATGTTGCTGGCGATCCCACCGATCATCTTCACGCTGTTTGCCTCGCGCCAAATCATCACGGGCATGACAGCGGGCGCGGTGAAGGGTTAGACTGGCGGTATGTCTCCAACATCCACCCCTTCGGTCCTGCTGCTGGCAACGTTAGACACCAAGGCCGAGGAACACGCCTATCTTGCAACGCAGCTGCGGTCCCATGGGGTGCAGGTCACGACGATTGATGTATCCCTAAAGACAGATGGCGAAATGCTGGGTGGGGAAGAGAAATGCCTTGCCATGGTGGCCGCATCGGAACGCGCGCTGCACGAAGTTGATCAAAGCTTGCAGAGCGGGGCCAATGCGATCTTAGGGATTGGCGGCGGCACGGGCGGGGAAATCATCCTCCAAGTTTTGCAAAGCCAACCGATCACCTTTCCCAAGGTTTTGGTCACGACGCTGCCCTTTGATCCGCGGATCGCAATTGCAGACAATTCTATCGTGCTTGTCCCAACACTTGCCGATATTGCGGGCCTCAATGCCACCTTGCGGGAGGTCTTTGAAAATGCGGCCGCTATGGTTGCGGGCCTGTGCCAGACGCGCCGCAAGGGCGGTGCTTGCGTGGATACGCAATCGGTTGGGATCACCGCGCTTGGCGTCACCGATGGGGCCGTTCGGCCCCTGCTGGCGGGGTTGCGGCACCGGGGCGAGGAAACTACCGTCTTTCACGCCAATGGCTATGGCGGCGCGGCCTTTGCGCGTTTTGCCAATCGCGGCGCGTTTCACTCAATTATTGATCTCACCCCGCATGAGATCACTCGCATTCACATCGCGGGCGCGCATGTGCCCATGAAAAACCGTTTTGCGGCGGCACTTGATGTGCCGCGCATCGTCTTGCCGGGTGGGATGAACTTTGTCGGGCTTGGGCAAAAGGATTTGATGCCCGAACATTTTCTTGCGCGCGCCCATTATGAACATTCCAGCCTGTTTACGCATGCCAAGCTGACAGCGGACGAGATGGAAAAGGTCACCAAGATATTGATGGCCGACCTTCGGGCCGTGACCGGATCAAAATCCCTGATTGTCCCAATGGGTGGGTTTTCCAGCGAGGACCGCGAGGGCGGCGCAATTGAAGACGCGGACCTGCGGGGCGTGTTCCGAGAGACCGCGATGGCCCATTCGGATGCAGATCTGACCATTCAAACCATCGATGCGCATCTTTTCGCGCCCGAAATCACCACCGCTATTCTTGAAACACACCGTCAGATGATGGCCGATAAAACAGAGGTCGCCCATGTTGGATGAAACCGATCTAAACGCGAAGAAAGACGACTTGATCGCCACCGCCAAACGTTGCTTTGCGTTAAAGCTGCAGACGAATGCTGGCGGGAACCTGTCGGTGCGTTTGGACAGTGCGGATGCGATTGTCATCAAACCCTCTGGCATCGGTTTCAATGAATGCACGCGGGACAACCTACAGGTTGTGCATCTGGATGGGGTGATTGAACCATCCGAACATAAGCCCTCCAAAGACCTCGACTTTCACCTCGATCTTTATCGGATCCGCGAGGATATCCGCGCGGTGGTCCATTGCCATTCCCCTTGGGCCACGGGCTATGCCAGCGCGGGCATCGAAATTCCGTGCCTGACGGTGCAAACGATTGAAAAAATCGGGCGCATGCCGCTGATCCCATTGTCGCCCCAAGGCGGCCCACAAACGGATCAAGAAATCAGCCCAGTGTTCATGGACCCGAAAGTCGTCGCCGCTGTTCTGGCCAATCACGGCACGATTGGCGTGGGCAAGACATTGATGAAGGCGCAGTACTTGGCCGAGATCATCGAAGAGACCGCGCAGATCGCCTATGTGCGCGACACGTTGATGGCGGCTCATGGCAAAACGCAAGCGGATCTCCCGCAATATGGCACAGCCGCGGAGGCCAGAAAATCTGCGTAGCGCTTACGCGCGCGCGCATGCCGAGCGTAAAGAGCCGTAACCTTCACGTCTTCGGCAGCCACGTGGGCACAATCCTGACTTAAATGCTGCCCTTTTCAGATCGCGACGTTCACCTTCGATATGGACGATCGTTTGCGTCAAAACTTTCCAGAATTGCCCCAAGTCTCGCGCGGGCCGATCTTCTCCTCATTCATCCAATGTTCGACAATAAGACCGTCCGCAACGCGATAAAGATCAAAAACTGCAATGGCTTTGCCACGGGCGTGACGTTTTCCGTACGTGACAATAAAATTACCTTGGCCAATGAGCTGGAACATCATCTCGTAGCTGCCAGCCTCTTCGGACGCCAGCCATGACGCTAGGCCTTCGCGGCCACCAGCAATCGTTGGCGCATGCTGGATCAGGTTTTCTGCGACGAATGAACCAAGGTTTTGGTGGTCACGTTGTTGAAGGACTTGCTTGGTGTATTCGAGAACAATTGCCTTATTGGCCTCTGAATCGGCGCTTACAGCCACTTCGGATGTGCCGCGTACCATGTCCTCACCCGACTGGGTCAGCGTTGTATACGGTGCGATTGTGTCCCAATGTTCCAGGATTAATCCTTTTGCATCCGTATAAAACATATCCATCGTCACCCACTGCGCCGCACCATCATTGAGCGATTGGTAAGCATTGCAAAAGACCCATGGACCATCCTCCAAAATGCGAACGATTTCGATGTCGCGTTTAGGGTTTCGCTCCACGAAGGGTTCAAAGAAAGCGAGGAACCCCTCTGCTCCATCTCCCACACCGGTGGAGTGCTGTGTATATCGATGGCCAGTGCATTTGTTCACGGCCTCACGCGCATTTCCCCCAGCGATCCCTTCCAGATAAATACGGCGTACATTCTCTAGCCCTTGTCCCATAATCCGTTCCTCCGAGCGTTATGCGGCCTGCGCGGCGCAGACCGCTGACTGCGTTAACGTCCGTGAAATGCTTGGCTGACAGCAAAGCTGTCTTCCAACCAATTCCACAACACGATCTGGCCATCACGCACCTTCGCGCGGAGGGCGAAGGTAAACTCGCCCACTTCTTGACCTGATTTGGTAGTCGTTCCGTTCATACGTCCAAAGACCGCGACTGTATCACCGGATGCGAAAGCGTCCTCGTTTTCCCATTTGGTCACCGAAAGGTTGGACGAGAATATGCCAAGAAATTGAAAGATGTTCTCCTTGCCAACCGTTTCGCCAATCCACGGCAGGCTGGCGTCACCTTCATTGTGCCAGACCATATCATCTGCCATCAACGTGTTCATCGTTTCCATGTCTCCGCCACCCATGGCGTCCATAAAGGCCATAACTGTGTCAAATGATGCTTGGCTCGTTGCGTCCATTTCCTGTGCTCCTGCATGTGTTGAAAGCGTGGTCGCGAGAAGGCTCGCAAGTGTTGTTTTTAAGAGTGTTCTGCGCTGCATTGCTCACTCTCCAGCAAGCTGTTGCAACGCTGTTGCCCAGTCTTCCACATGGTAAGTGCGGGCGATCTTGCCATCTTCCAGCTCGTGGATGTCGATAGTGAGAATATCAAAGCTGCGGCCTTGACCATCAACGCCAAGGAATGGAGCCACCGGGGTTCCGGTTGCCCGGCTCCGCACAACGATGACATCGCCGTCTTGATGCATCGCTTGAATTGCCCATTCGAGATCGGGCATCAACTGCGCAAAGCCGCCCATCTGCCCGAGAAATGCTTCTCGGCTTTTGTTCTTACCGGAATAATTTCCGATGCTTTCCCAGCTTTCATGTGTGACATCTTCAAAAGACGCCGCGAGCTCGGTTGATCCAGGATCGCTCAACAAATCATAAAATACTGCTACGGTCTCTTTGTCGTCCGCTACGACAGTTGTTGCCATCAGCAAAAGGGCCGCTGCAGTTGTGTGAAGTCGGCTTGCAAAGGTCATGTCATCTCCTTGTCAGTCCCTAAAGGTTCGCGAGAAGATGCGCTTGTCGCAGCTTCCTGAACCTCACAAATGCTGTATTTCAACCGCTATTGTTCGGAAATTACTTGTTTTTGTAATGGATAGGTCCGATATTCGGAACAATGGTTGAGTATCTTAGGCATATGGCTGTCTTTGCGAGTGTGGTTGACGAGGGTTCGTTTCGCGCCGCAGCGCGCGCTCTGAACGTTGCGCCCTCGCGCGTGTCGGAAACTATATCTGATCTGGAGGCTTTTCTCGGAAAAACATTGCTTAGTCGTTCAACACGAAAGACTGCCCTAACCAATGAAGGCCGGATTTTCTATGCGCGCGTCGTCGAAATGATGCGCAGCGCAGAAGCGGGCCTGAACGATTTGAACGCTCTGTCAATTGAACCGGTTGGACAGTTGAGAGTTTCAATGCCGGCTTTCATGGCGTCCTCCAGTTTGGCTCGCGCCGTAGGTGAGTTCGCACATAAACACCCCCGTGTTTCGCTCACGGTTGATTTCTCCGACCGACAAGTCGGATTAATTGAGGCAGGATATGACGTGAACATCCGTGTGGGTTGGCTGGACGACAGTGAAATGATGTCGAGGAAGCTCGGTGAAGAAGGCAGAATGCTTGTGGCGGGAACCAAGTACGCGGCATCACGATTGAAACCCACACATCCGAAGGACCTCGAAGATTGGGACTGGATTGGATACGAGCAACGGTCAGACACAATCGCATTTGAAAGACATGGAACAACGGAAAAGGTCGCCGGGACCGCGCGCCTAAGGGTCGATAGTGTCGATGCGCTTTACACGTACACAACGCAAAATCTGGGCGCCACAGTCATGCCCAATCATCTTGCACAACTCGGACGAGACAATGGATCTCTTGTGGAACTCTTGCCTGATTGGCACCTTAGGCCTTTGGGATTTTATGCTGTTTGGCCGGACAAATCGCGGCGTGAGAGCCTGTCACTGTCATTTGTACGTTTTTTAGCTGAGACCTATCGTCCAGCTTGATCGCGACCCCCAATCGGTCTGAGTAGAGCTGCGTGATGGGCTCGCATGCCGACTACACTCAGGTGGGTTTTCCAACAGTGGAGCTGAGACGGAAAAGCATCTAAACTCAGCTCAATGGAAAAACCTTCGGATTTCTGGCGGTGCTGTCAGACGAATTCGAACCGGTCTCTGAAATCTATGCGAACCGGCCATCTTATCCACCATTTGCAAGCCACTTTCGCAGCGATAGCTCACGCAGTTTCTTGAATGTTCTCAATGCGGCACGTTGATCCCAGCGTTTCGACACATAGCATTCCAGAACCGTTCCTAAATGATCAACAGCCCGCCGGATCAATAGGTTCCTCTGACAAGAACCCTGCACTCATTGTTCCATCGCTCCATAGCCACCGCCGCCTGGCGTTTTCATGATGAATGTGTCACCCGGCGAAAGCTCTACCTGATCGTTGCCATCGAGAAGCTCGATCACGCCACTGGCTCTTTGAACCGAGTTTTCACCAGTCGCCCCTACAGACCCACAGTTTGCACCTTGTGGTGGCACCTTGCGGTGTGAGCTCAGGGTTGTGACGGTCATGGCATCGTTGAAGGTGAGACGGCGTATGATGCCGTTGCCGCCGACATACTGACCGAGACCGCCAGAACCCTGGCGGATTGAGAACTCATCCACCCGGACAGGGAAACGTGTTTCGAGCACTTCGGGGTCAGTCATACGCGTGTTGGTCATGTGGCTGTGCACCGCGCTTGTTCCATGGAAACCATCGCCAGCACCTGTGCCGCCACAGATGGTTTCATAGTTTTGGTACCGTTCATTGCCATAGACAAAGTTATTCATAGTGCCTTGGCTTCCTGCGATGACCCCGAGCGCCCCATAAAGCGCATCGGCGATGGACTGACTGACCTCGGTATTGCCCGATATGACTGCGGCCGGCGATTTGGGGTTGATCATTGATCCTTCAGGCACGATCAATTCCAACGGCTTCAGACACCCTTCGTTCATGGGAATGTCACGACCTACCAAAGTGCGGAAAACATAGAGGACAACCGCGCGGCATATGGCCATCGGTGCGTTATAATTCAGATCGCTTTGTGGGGATGTGCCTGTGAAATCAATTGTCGCTGACCGATTGGTCTTATCGACACGAATGTCCACTTCAATCTTAGCCCCGCTGTCCATCGGGTAGCTGAATGACCCATCCTTGAGAACATCAAGGACGCGGCGCACGCTCTCTTCGGCATTGTCCTGAACGTGAGCCATGTAGGCATGGACAGCGTCTATGCCGAACTGCGTTGTGATCTTCTGGAGTTCAGCCACGCCAGTTGCATTGGCCGCGATTTGAGCCGCCAGATCAGCCATGTTCTGATCAATGTTACGACAAGGGTACGTGCCCGAGGCCAAGAGCGCGCGGGTGTCTGCATCGCGCAATTGTCCCCGGTCAACGAGCAGGAAGTTGTCGATGACGACGCCTTCTTCTTCTATGACACGGCTATCGGGCGGGGCGGAACCGGGTGTCTTGCCACCAATATCCGCATGGTGCCCCCGTGACGCGACGGTGTAGAGAATATTTTTCCCGTCAGCATCGAACACAGGCGTGATGACCGTTACATCCGGCAAATGCGTGCCGCCATTGAATGGGTTGTTCATCATAAACACGTCGCCAGGGCGGATCTTGCCTGCGTTCTCTGCAAGGACGGTACGCACGCTTTCGGACATCGATCCCAGATGCACAGGCACATGGGGCGCATTAGCGACGAGATCGCCGTGCTGATCAAAGATGGCACAAGAGAAATCGAGGCGTTCTTTGATGTTCACGGAATAGGCCGTATTGGCTAGGGTCATCCCCATCTGTTCTGCGATTGACATAAAAAGGTTGTTGAACACTTCCAGCATGACCGGATCAACCGATGTCCCGATCGCCTCGGTACGTTCAATTGGGACTGCGCGCTCCAAGAGCAAGTTGCCGCCAGTGGCACAGGTTGCACGCCAGCCGGGTTCGACCACATTGGTTCCCGTCGGTTCGGTCAGGATCGCAGGGCCTTCAATCGTTTGGCCAACCGCAAGTGTTGTGCGATCCACAAGGGGGACGTCCTGCCAGTCACCGTTGAAACAAACCGAAACAGCGGACTTACTCAATGAGGTATCGTTTGGGTCAGGCAAGCTTACTTCTTCGCCTGTTTGCCCAATCGCTTCGACCACCAGAACGTCGATGATCAAGTCGCTTGTATCCGGCGCAAACCCGAAACGTTGTTTGTGCGCCTCGACGAATGCGGCCTGCATATCGAGCGCGCTGCCAAATGCGACCTCCAGGCTTTGCTGCGCCCCGCGTGGTCGAATTTGGGCACGCCGAGAGACGACAATATCGCTTTCATCAACCCCCTGATCTTTGACCTTATTACCAGCGCTTTTGGCGAGCGCATCCAAGGCACCACTTGCATTCACGTCATCCAGTGGCCTTTCAAACTGCTGCTCACGCATTGCCCGCACATCGGCGAGCCCCATACCAAAAGCGGATAGGACGCCCGCGAAGGGATGAATGAAAATGCTCTCCATACCAAGTGCATCGGCTACAAGGCAGGCATGCTGCCCACCAGCGCCACCAAAGCAGTTCAGCGTGTACTTAGTGACATCATACCCCCTCTGAACGCTGATTTTTTTGATCGCGTTGGCCATGTTTTCAACGGCAATACGCAAGAAGCCCTCGGCGAGCTCTTCAGGCGCTTTGTCATCATCAATTTCGACCGCCAGGTCCGCGAACTTGGCGCGTACGGCGTCTTTGTCGAGCGGTTGATCCGCATTCGGACCAAAAACATGAGGGAAGTGATCTGGATTTAGTTTGCCCAACAGCACGTTGCAGTCCGTCACCGTAAGCGGACCACCGCGACGATAGGCGGCTGGCCCAGGATTTGCGCCTGCGCTTTCGGGGCCAACCTGCATGCGGCCATCACGGTAAGACAGGATAGACCCACCCCCCGCAGCTACCGTGTGGATCGACATCATCGGCGCACGCATCCTTACGCCAGCAACTTCAGTCTCGAATGATCGCTCAAATTCACCGGCGTAATGGCAGACATCCGTGGATGTTCCGCCCATGTCGAAACCAATCAGTTTCTCAAACCCAAGTTCTCCGGCCGAGCGGACCATGCCGACGACACCTCCTGCCGGACCGGACAAGATCGCATCACGCCCGTGGAAAAAACGTGCATCTGTCAGCCCGCCATTCGACTGCATGAACATCAGCCGCTCACAGCCACCAGAATGTGCGCCCAATGCGCCTGCGACCTGATCGACATAGCGTCGTAAGATCGGGGACAGATAGGCATCCACCACGGCAGTATCTCCGCGCCCAACCAATTTGATAAGTGGAGAGACTTCATGGCTTAACGAGATTTGCGTGAAGCCCGATTGCCGCGCCATATCACCCAGTGTCATTTCGTGATCGGCGAACCGATAACTGTGCATCAGCGCGATCGCGATCGATCGGTAGCCTTTGCTATAGGCGCGCGACAGGGCCTCTCTTGCGGCCGTCGTATTTAGGGCGGTGATAATATTTCCGTCAGCATCCAGGCGTTCTTCGATTTCGACCACGTCGTCATACAGAAGTTCAGGAAGCTCGATATTGAGATCGAACAGCTGCGGGCGGTTCTGATAGCCGATGCGCAGCAGGTCTTTCATTCCCTTCGTGATGAACAGAACAGTCCTTTCGCCCTTGCGCTCCAAAAGGGCATTGGTAGCAACCGTCGTCCCCATTTTGACCGCATTGATAAGACCATTTGGCACCGCTTCATCTGGCGCGAGGTCAAGCATCTCGCGGATGCCATGCACTGCAGCGTCCCTGTAGACCTCTGGATTCTCTGAAAGTAGCTTATGTGTACGTAGCTCGCCTTGCGGAGTTTTCGCAACGATGTCGGTGAATGTACCACCACGATCTACCCAAAATTGCCACATCGGACAGTTCTCCTTCGTTTGCGGGCCCATTGAACGCAGTACTTTTGTTCAAAGTAAGTAGGTTACGTTACCTGAGTGCGTTCGGCAGCCACAGCGCGATGTCAGGCACAGCAATGAGGGCAAAGGCCATTCCCAGCATGACTGCGGCATAAGGGATTACACCGAGCATGACTTCATTCAGGTTCCCTGATTTGCGGGCACCTTGGACGACGTATAGGTTCAGCCCAACCGGCGGTGTTATAAGTGCCATTTCCACCAGAACAATCATCAAGATGCCGAACCAAACAACGTCATAGCCCTGCGCCAGTACCATCGGCACGATGATCGGGATCGTCACGACCATCAGCGACAAAGTCTCAATGAAGAACCCAAGAACAATGTAGAGCACAACGACGACCATTATGAATCCGAGTGGTCCCAAGCCTAAACCTTCCATGAATTCGGTCAACTCACGCCCCAATCCCGCGGACGACAGCGTAAAGTTCAGGAACGATGCCCCGATGATGATCAGCATGATCATAGAGGTCACCTTCATCGTGCCAAGTAGGCTTTCGCGCATCATGGCCCAGTTCACGCCACCAAAAGCCAAAGCAATGATCAATGCGCCCGCGACGCCAACCGCTGCCGCCTCAGTCGGGGTTGCCCACCCACGATAGATCGATCCAACGATCAAACCAAATAGGATCAGGATTGGCACCAGATCAACCAAGGCACGGGCCATCTGAATGAATGGGAACACACGCCTGTTGCCGCCAAGTTCCGGACGGATTGCGCAGATGATCGCTGTCACCATGAGGAACGCGAACGCTAGGGTAAGGCCAGGGATCAAGCCTGCCAGAAAGAGTTGCGGGATCGAGGATTGTGTCAAGAAGCCATATACGATCAGGTTAATGGATGGTGGGATCATAATGCCTAATGTGCCACCTGCCGCAATTGCGCCAGAAAACAGTTTGGGATCATAGCCCAGTTTCTCAGCTTGCGGCATGGCCACCGTCGCCACGGTTGCGGCAGTGGCAACCGAGGACCCGGATGTTGCCGAAAACATCGTCGCCGTCGCCACATTGGCATGGACCAGCCCGCCCGGCATCCAGCTAACCCAACGATCAAGTGCTGCATAGGTTCGTGTGGCAACTCCTGAGCGGACAAGAATTTCACCCAAGAGCACAAAGAAGGGGATCGCGATGAGTGTGGCCGAACTTGACGATGACCATACCATGTTGCCGAGTGCCCGGCTGAGCGGGAAATTGGAAAAAAATTGATCCACGCCAAATCCAAGCAGGAACAAAACGATGCCAACAGGAATAGATACGGCGAGCAGTGCTAGCAAACCGGCCGAGACGTAGGTTATCATTTCAAAGTGTCCTGCTCGGCAAATGCGCCAATGAACGGTTCCGTTTCGGTCGCACGACCACGCATAAGCAACCCGATTGCGGCCAGTGTGACGAGGCAAGACATTAGCGCAAACCAAACCCAGCCGGCGAACCAAGGGATTTGCACCCAGGCCAACGGCGTGGCCAATGGTGTGTTGGCGCGGCTGCCGTTTTCGACCGCACGTTCAACCACCGGCCAGCACTTGATGGCGATCGTCACGACGACCCAGGACATGATAATCATTGAGAAGATATCAAAAAGAGCGCGGGACGTATTGTTCGTTCGTGAACGGATCAGATCAATGCGAATATGGCCAAGCTCAAGCAGCGCGTAAGCCATACCCCAAGAGCTCACTAAAGCCATGGCATAACCTGCAATTTCTTCGGTGCCGCCGAAGGACGCATGGACCTGACGCAGTGCAATATCGGCAACAACAAAAGATGCCATTCCGAGAAGCCCCAGCCCGACAATCAAAGCGATTGCCCGATTGAGCTTTCGAAGCTCATTGATCAAAGCCAGTTCCATTTAGTGCGTCCTTCGCCTGTCTTATTGCTTACTCGATGGTGACGCCGACGACTTGACCGACTGAGGCGTTCCAACGGTCAGCCCAGTCTCCACCGGCGCGTTCGGCCCAATCAGGGAGAACTTCACCAATGAGAATCCCGCGCGCTTTTTCAAAGTCAGCATCAGAGATTTCGACAAGAATCAAGTCGCGCGCATCGCCAGCAGGACATTCGCCATTGCCCGTCAGACAAGCGATATCATTGACCAAAGCATCCTGCGCACTGGCCCATGCAGGCTCCTCAAAACCAGATGAGATTTCTGCCCTGATCAGGGCCTGATCATCGACGCTCAGGCCATCCCATTTATCTGCATTCATAGCAGTGACGACGTGGTCCCAGCCACCCAGTGGGATAGGCAGGAGGTGCGTTGTGACCTCCCACCACCCAGCTGAGTAACCGGACCCCGCACCGGTCACGGCGCAATCAACAACGCCATTTTGCAGTGCGCCTGGGACTTCGGAGAATGAGACGTTTACGCCTTCTGCACCAAGCGCCTCAAGAAACAGCGCCGTCATCCGACCAGAGGCGCGAACTTTCAAACTCTCGAGGTCAGAAAAGCTGTTGATTTCGGCGTTACAGAAGACAACCTGCGGCGGATAGGGTGCGATGGCCAAAACTTCGGCGTTAAAACGCGCACGATAGATATCAGAAACCATTGGACGGGCCGCATCGACCATGGATCGCGCGTCATCGGCGGTCAGGGCCAGTAGAGGAACATCAAGCCCTTCTAACTCTGGTGCGTCACCTACCGCATAATCCGCAACGGTCATCGCGACATCATAAACACCTTGACCCAGCAAAGGGTAGATCTCGGAAAGCCCCAGACCCATTTGGTTGTGGGTGGTCAGCTCAACATTGAAATCGCCAGCGGCGGGCAATGTCTCGGACCAAAATGGTGCTTCATAAGTCTGGTGAAGTGGAAGGCTCGACCAGCTGCCGACGACTGATAGGTCTTCTGCCATAGCCGGTGCAGTAAGTGCCGTCATTGCGGCAAGCACTGTCAAAGTACGTTTCATATCTTTTCTCCTAGTTGGTTACATTCTTGATAGATTGTTGTGTCTGCATCTTCTTCGACATCCGTGATCAGCATGTGTCCGGGCGCATGGGTGATGCAGATTGACGGTTTTGCCGCCCGGAGGACGTTTTGTGGTGTGACGCCGCAGGCCCAATAGACCGGAACTTCACCGGGTTTGATGTCGACGGGGTCGCCGTAATCGGGTTGGCCAAGGTCAGAAATGCCGATGTCTGAAGGGTCACCAATGGCAATCGGAGCACCATGCGCTTTCGGGAAACGCGTACTGATCGACGTTGCCTCGTCAATCTGATCTTCCCGCAGAGGACGCATGGTGACGACCATCTGACCGCCAAATGGACCGGCGGGGACGAGATCGATGTTGGTCCGGTACATCGGGACGTTGCGACCCTGCTCAATGTGTCGGACCGGAAGACCTGCACGCATCAGTGCATTTTCGAAAGTAAAAGAACATCCAAGCGCAACCGTGACCAGATCCTCGGTCCAGTGGTCCGAGATATCTGTGACCTCTTCAGCAAAATCGCCATTCTTGAACACGCGGTAGCGAGGTACATCCGTGCGAATGTCGATATCATGCCCCAGCGTAGGTAACATCGGATCGCCCGTTTCGCTCACACCCACCAAAGGGCAAGGTTTTGGGTTGCGTTGGCAAAAACGGAGAAAGTCCAGTGCATAGGCCTCTGGGAGAATAGCAATGTTGCACTGGAGCCTTCGCGGAGCGAGCCCCGCCGTGTGGGCATCATGTTTACCCGCTCTGATCAGCTTACGGATTTCACCGCTCGATAGAAGCGAAACGTCGACTTTGGATGTTGTCTGTGTAGACATATTACACCTAGTGTTCCTGCCACAAAACATTCACACACGGAGAGAATTTATAAAAATTATCATTATCTATCAATTGTGATAGATGTTTTGGATTTATTTTGGATGAGACTTATGCCACTCCGTTGCAACTTCACGTGCAATTTCCGCACTGTTTTCAATGAGAAAGCTGCGAGGTTCGGCAAGGTAAGAGGCTGTAAACTCTAATGGCGGCGGCACAAACCCGGGATCAAACTCTGCCACGTCTTTAGCATTCAAGTGAGGAACAGCGAGGACTCGGGGGTAAGGGCCAACCGCGATTCCCGACGCAATCATTTTTAAACTTGCAGACAAGGACGCAGACGAAAACACCCTTGATTTTGGCCCGACTCGACTGGCCAGTTCGGATGTCAATTCACGATATGGTCTGGTCTGGCTGGAATACGAGATGATCGGGATCTCGGTGAGGTCGACATCGTCAATCTTGCTGGATTTGTACCAATGCAGATCAAACTGCGGCAAGGCTACGTTCTTGACTGAGTATTCAGAGATGGGCCCCATCAAGAATGCAAGATCGAGGCGTCGTTCTAAGATGGACGTGCGCAGGTTAAGTGAGATGTCCACCGTGAGATCGACATTCACCCGGGGATACTGCGCGCTGAACGCCTGAATGAATGACGGCAACCAGGCCTGAGCAATCGTTTCTGACGCGCCAATTCGGAACAGACCCTCTGTCTCGGCCGGATTTGCCACACGGTTTTTGATCTCCTCTTCGACAAACAGAAGCTGTTCAGCATACCCCAAGAGTTGCTGACCCTTCTTGGTTAGAACGAGATCGCCCGGACCACGCTCAAACAACTTGGACTCAAGTTCATCTTCGAGATTTGAAATACGCGTTGAGACTGCAGGCTGTGAAAGGTGCAAGCGATCTGAAGCTTTGCGAAAGCCACCCAGACGGGCGACCCAGAGAAATGTGCGGAGCTGTTCAAAGGTCATGGCTATTCAAAACACTGACGAGTGTTTGGTGCAAATCATTCGCTCTCATAAAGTACGATTGTCAGGGCAGTGACGGTAATACAAATGGAAGTCAGCATGCCTTTGGCCGAAAAGCTGAGCTGGCGATCCGCCCATCTGTAAACTCGTTTTTTGTGCTGAATGCTCCAACAGCGCAAAAAATGTCGCGTGATCGAAAATTCCCCGGTGCTTTCTCTCTTTGAAAACGTGCTCCAAGTAACTAGACAAACCTATTCACATAGTTTTCCAGACGTTCTTGCTTGCCAGAGCTAGGCACTGGCGACACAGATTCTTTGGTCACATAGTCAAAGCAGGCTTCCAAACTGTCCATACCCTTGACCTTGTCCCAGCCTGCGTAACGCGCATTGCGCATATCCTCCAGGCCGCCATCATCCATCATTGCTGCCGCCGCTTTGAAGCCGCGCGCACAGATATCCATGCCACCTACATGCGACAAAATAAGGTCTTCGGGATCAAGCGATTGACGTCGAATCTTGGCATCAAAGTTAGTCCCACCCGAGGTAAACCCACCTGCCTTCAGGACTTCGTAATAAGCCAAAGCAACCTCTGGAACATTGTTCGGGAACTGATCCGTATCCCATCCGGATTGGTAGTCATTTCGGTTCATATCGATCGATCCAAAAATGTTCAGCGATGTGGCCATCGCCAATTCATGTTCAAAGGAATGACCCGCCAGGATCGCATGCCCCTGTTCGATATTCATTAGAACTTCGTCTTCGAGACCGAACTCCTTTAGAAATCCATAAACTGTTGCCACATCATAATCATATTGATGCTTGGACGGTTCTTGGGGTTTTGGCTCCACAAGGATTGCGCCTTTGAAGCCGATCTTATGTTTGTAATCGACGACCATTTGCAGGAAACGGCCCGCATTATTGCGTTCGCGTTTCAGGTCCGTATTCAGAAGCGTTTCATATCCTTCGCGCCCGCCCCAAAGGACATAGTTTTCACCCCCTAATTTCAGAGTTGCATCCATGCAAGTTTTGACCGTTGCAGCCGAATAAGCAAAAACATCCGGATCAGGATTGGTGGCAGCGCCCGACATAAAGCGCCGATGCGTAAATAGGTTCGCCGTACCCCATAGTAATTTCGGGCCACCTTTGGCCATCTTCTCGCCGATATAGTCGACAATCTCTTCCAGATTGCGTGTGCTCTCGGCAAAACTCGCACCTTCAGGGCGGATGTCAAAATCGTGGAAACAGAAATAGGGCTGCCCCAAAATCTCGAACAGCTCAAAGGCAGCATCTGCCTTCATACGTGCCAAATCCATCGTATCCCCAAACCAAGGGCGATCCAGTGTTTGCCCACCAAAAGGATCACCGCCCGGCCACGCAAAGCTATGCCACCATGCCACCGCAAAGCGCAAATGATCCGCCATCCGCTTGCCCATGACGACCTCGTTCGGGTCATAGTAGCGATAAGCAAATTCAGATGTCGCGTCAGGACCTTCATATTTGATCTTCGGGATATCATTGAAAAAACTGGTCATGATAGCTCCTTGAGGGCTTGGTAAGTGGAACTGTATCGGGTGTGAGCATCTGCAAATGCGGGCACAAGCGCCGGATCCGGTTCGATTATTTTTGCAATTTTGGGCGGTGTTGCATCTGATGGCGTGGCTTGACCTGCCGCCATCATGCCAAGACGTGCAGCGCCAAAGGCCGCACCAAAATCACCATCTTCTGGCACGGCTACGGAAATATTTAGGGTATTCGAGACGATCTGCAGCCAGGCTTGGGACTTCGATCCGCCGCCAAGTGCCAAAACCATATCCAGATCTGTGCCAGTTTCCCGCATCGCAATAACGCTGTCGGCCAAGGCAAAAGCCACACCCTCTAAGACGGCCAGCGTCCCTGTAGCCCGCTGGGTGCTATGCTCAAGTCCGATGAAGGCCCCGCGCACTTTGGCGTCATTATGTGGGGTTCGTTCTCCGCCCAGATAAGGCAGGAACATCGTCCTTCCAGGTGCCTGGGCCGGTCCAAGTTCATCGGTCAAAGTCGCAGGTTCGGCCCCGACCAAATTACCATACCAGCTAAGGGCATCTGCCGCCGCCAATATGACCCCCATTTGATGCCAAGTTTCTGGAAACGCGTGGCAGAATGTGTGAAGCGCGCTGTCAGGATCGGGCGCATAGCCTTCATTGGCCGCAAAAACGACACCCGATGTACCCAGTGACAAAAAGGCCTGACCTGCCGTGACAACCCCCGCTCCAACGGCCGAGGCTGCATTATCACCCCCACCGCCTGCAACGGCGATACCTGCGGTCATTCCAAACTTACTTGCAAGCTCGGAACGCAAACCCCCGGAATTTTCAGAACCCTCAACCAGCCGCGGCATATGGGATCGATCAAGATCACATGCCCCGAGCAAAGCATCCGACCAATCTCGCTCACCAGTGTTTAGCCAGCTGGTGCCCGCAGCATCAGACATTTCGGACACATGTTCGCCCGTCAACCAAAGGCGAAGATAATCCTTAGGCAGCAAAATCCGTTTGGTTTTAGCAAAGATCGCAGGCTCGTTGTTTTTGACCCAATCAACCTTTGGCGCCGTAAAGCCGGGGAAAACGATATTCCCCGTCTCGGACCTGAAAATCGGATTTTCGTCTAACGCGGCAGCCTCGACATGGGATCTGGTATCGTTCCACAGCATACACGGACGTAGAACCTGATCAGCTTCATCGATCAAAGTTGCCCCATGCATTTGCCCAGACAAACCGATGCCTTTGACCGCATTCAGATCATGGGATGCCCCAAGTTCAGCAATTACAGCTTCGGTCGCGCTTATCCAGCTGGCCGGGTCTTGTTCAGACCAACCGTCATGTGGTCGCGACACCTCCAGCGGCGCAGACGCACTGGAAAGGATGTCCTGTCCCTCGCCAATCAACAGCGCCTTAACGCCAGAGGTTCCCAGATCAATGCCAAGATACACGTTAGTGGTCCAACTTTACCCATGCCGCATCGCGCTGCGAAGACTTCACGCAGGCGGATACAAATTGAACACCTCGCAACCCGTCTTGAACGCTTGGGAAAGTGACTTCTGCTGTAGGGACCTCGCCTGTGCGGGCGGCGATAATCGCCTCGGCCGCTTCGGTATAGATGTTCGCGAAACCTTCCAAATAGCCTTCGGGGTGACCCGGAGGTATGCGGCTCATTCGGGCGGCGGCATCACCTGCGCCCGCACCGTTTCGCGTGATCAAGCGCTTGGGCTCGCCGAATGGCGTATACCAAAGATAGTTCGGATCTTCCTGCGACCATTCAAGGCCACCTTTTTCGCCATAGACACGAAGGCGCAACGCATTCTCATTGCCCGGTGCTACTTGGCTAGACCAAAGCATGCCACGCGCGCCGCCATCAAAACGCAACATCACATGGGCATTATCGTCCACTAGCCGTCCCGGAACAAAGGCTTGCAAATCAGCGGCCAGACTGTCGACCGTGAGCCCCGTCACAAAGCAGGCAAGATTGAATGCATGCGTACCGATGTCTCCGGTTGAGCCCCCTGCGCCAGAACGCGCTGGATCGGTGCGCCATTCGGCCTGCTTGAAATCTTGTTCTACTGATAGCCAGTCTTGAGGATACTCGACCTGCACAACCCGGATCTTTCCAATTTGTCCGTTTCCCACCATTTCGCGAGCTTGCCTTATCATTGGATAGCCAGTGTAGTTATGGGTCAGAATGAACAATGCATCTGAGCTTTCAGCCGCCTTCACCAATTTCTTGGCATCCGCCAAGGTCGAGGTCAGAGGCTTGTCACAAATAACATGGATGCCGCGTTTCAGAAATTCTCGTGCCGCCAGATAGTGCACATGGTTTGGCGTTACGATGCTGACGGCCTCTATCCCATCCTTGCGACGGGCTTCGCGGATCGCCATTTCCTTGTAGTCGTCATAAATGCGAGGAAGGCCCAACGCCTCGCCACTAGCGCGCGCCTTTTCTGGTGTCGAACTTAGCGCGCCCGCCACCAATTCGTATCTGTCATCGATGCGGCTCGCCATGCGGTGAACACCACCGATAAAGGCGTCATTTCCACCGCCGACCATGCCCAACCGAATACGGCGGCCAAATTTTTCACTCCGTCCAGTAACCATCAGTTTATCCCCAACATTTGGCGGTTTGCAGCCTCGTCGGTTCCTCCATCGGCGAAGTCGTCAAAGGCTTTTTCAGTCACACGAATGATATGATCAGAGACAAACTGCGCCCCTTCGCGCGCGCCGTCCTCTGGGTGTTTCAAACAGCATTCCCATTCGACAACAGCCCAGCCGTCAAAATCATTTGCGGCCATTTTGGAAAACACCGCTCCAAAATCGACTTGGCCATCGCCCAAGGAACGAAAACGCCCTGCCCGATCAACCCATGGCTGATAACCCGAGTATACACCTTGGCGCCCTGTGGGATTAAACTCTGCATCTTTGACGTGGAACATTTTGATCCGGTCTTTGTAGATGTCGATATTGTCGAGATAGTCCAAACACTGCAGAACATAATGTGATGGATCATAAAGCATGTTGCAGCGCGCGTGATCATTAACCCGCTTTAGAAACATCTCGAAAGTGACCCCATCATGCAGGTCTTCACCTGGATGAATTTCATAACAAATGTTCACATCGTTTTCGTCGGCATGGTTTAGGATCGGCAACCAGCGGCGCGCCAATTCGTCGAATGCTGTCTCGATCAGGCCCGCAGGGCGCTGCGGCCAAGGATAAACATAAGGCCATGCCAAAGCACCCGAGAAGGACACATGGTTTTTGATCCCCATATTGGCCGAGGCCGAGATCGCCTTCATCATCTGATCAACCGCCCATTCTTGACGGGCCTTTGGATTTCCATGAACAGATGGATCAGCAAATCCATCAAAGGCGGTATCATAGGCAGGATGCACGGCAACCAACTGACCCTGTAAATGGGTCGAAAGCTCTGTCACCTCGACGCCGTTTTCAGCAGCCTGACCTTTGAATTCGTCACAGTAGTCCTTGCTGGAAGCGGCCTTGTCCAAATCAATCAAACGACCATCCCAACTAGGCACTTGGACGCCTTTATACCCGCAATCCGCGGCCCATTTTGTAATGGCATCCCAAGAATTGAACGGTGCTTCGTCGCCGGCAAATTGTGCCAAGAACAGTGCCGGTCCTTTGATGGTTTTCATTTATCGTCCTCCCTTGATCATTCGGTCGCTGCAGGCATGTTTTCCCGCAGATAAATATCGATGCGAATTCGCTCCTGTGTTTTGTCCACAGGCGTTTTATCCACCTCTGCCTTCAACAGTCGCACGGCCGATCTGATAAGATGGCCAGTGTCTTGCGAGATAATCGCATCAAAAGTCCCATCGGATAGCGCACTGCGCGACAATGGTGTTAATTCATGGGCAATAACCGTGAGGTCTTTACTGCGTCCCGTATCCTCTAGGAATGTGACAAGACCCAAGTTACCAGCCGCCGAGGAATAAATTCCCAAAATATCGTCATGAGATTCAAAAATCGCCGGCAGCAAGGCGCGCACCAAGTCAGGATCATCTTGACCCTCTATTGTCGCAATAACTTCGAGACCGGGAAAATTGCGTTCCATGATCATGTCAAACCCACTGCGGCGTTCCAAGTGGTCTCGCGCGATCCGCGATCCAGTCAAAACAAGGATCTTCCCCTCGCCTCGCACAAAACGGCCCATAAGCGTTGCCGCCGTTCGCCCCGCTGCGAAGTTGTCAATGCCGACATAGTGATCCCGTGGGCCATTCGGCAAATCAGCAACAAGTGCCACGACTGACAAACCTCGGTCCTTGGCGCGTCGAACGGCATCGCGAACACCCGGTGTTTCGGGTCCGAAAACCGCAATGCCATCGGTCTCTTTTGGATCCACTTGATCGATCTGTCCAACTAGCGCGTTGGAATCAAAAGGCGGTGTTGTTTTCTTGGAAATCCCAACCCGTTGATGGCGCAAATTCAGAAACTGCGAAGACAAAGCGTCTTCTAGCGCGAGAACAAATTCATTCTCAGTCTCAGGCAGAATGAATAGGAAACGATAGAAATGACGGCGCGCCAGACTGGCGGCAGCAGTGTCGCGAATATAGCCAAGTTCTTCGATCGCTTTATTGACGCGTTCAATCGTGGCGCTGCGCACACCAGATCGCCCGTTTAAAACACGATCAACGGTCGCCAATGAAACACCAGCAACCCGAGCAATATCTGCCGTCGTCGGGTTAGAATATAGTGACTTTGTTGTGCCGTTACCCACTCGATCCTCTTAGCCTTTTGCAAGGCCTTCAAACACCAGTGCGACTGCTTCGGCCCCAGGATCATTATTGTCTTTTAAGTTTTCAGACGGGACATATGCCGACCGTCCGGCTTTGGCACGCACGATTTTCGCAGTTGCGTCTGCGCCTTCTCGTGCAGCTTTGGCCGCCGCACCAATTCCATCACCCAATGCGTCCAAAGCAGGAGACAAAGCGTCGATCATTGTTCGATCGCCCAGCTTCGCACCGCCAACTTCGCTGATACGGTTCAGACCCTTTTGAAGGGCGGCCTCCAAATTGGCGCCGCGTGCAAAAGCCTCGCCTGTCGCGTTAAAGAAGATCGCCATGATGACACCCGAGGAGCCACCCATTGTTTGGCTGAGCACCTGACCAAGAGCAGGGAAAAGTTGTGTGTGATCCGCCAAGGGCAATTCATCCAATCGATCCCGCAAGGCTCTTGCAGCCGTGGCCAAGGTGCTGCCTGTATCTCCATCGCCAGATTTTGCATCTAACAAGTTTAACGCAGGCTCTGCATCCTCCAAAATCTTCGCAATATTGGAAATGACCCCATGTGTTTTAGGATGCTTGGATGGGATCGGTTGGATTGGTTGTAGTCCATCCGGTAGCGGCCACACATGTGCCGCTTCAATTTTTGCAATGCCAGGCCAAGCGATAAGGTCCACCTGCGCGTCAAGACCTTCTAGGAAATCTGCATTTGCAGAAAGCAGCGAAATCGAGAACCCATGCATATCCAGCGAGGTCATCATAGGTGCTGGCCCAATCACATGACTGATGCCATCGATCTGTGACAAAGCAGAAGCCAAGATCGACATTTCCAATGGGGTTGTGCTGCCAAGATTGTTCAACAGCGCGACATGATCACCCGAACCCATTTTAGGACGCAGCTTTTCGATGACTTGCCCCATAACAGTAGCCGCATTCGTAAAGTCAGCCTGAGCGACCCCCGGCTCTCCATGGATACCAAGACCCATTTCGATTTTACCTTGTGGAATACGGTCTTCTTTTTCAGATCCCGGAACCGTGCAAGTGTCGATGCTGGCACCCATTGAAATGGTGTGCTCAATGATCTTGTCCGCCGCCTTGGCAACTGTTTCAAGGTCAGCACCGTTTTCGGCAAGGTTCCCTGCAATTTTATGAACGAACAATGTACCAGCGACACCACGAGGCTGCGGCAAATCAGGCAATGCAATGTCGTCATCCACGACAACCATTTCGACCTTATGGCCAAGCGCGCGTGCGCGTTCTGCGGCTAAGCCAAAATTCAGACGGTCACCGGTGTAATTCTTAACAATCAGCAGGCAACCTGCCTTACCGGTCACAGCCAAAATGCCCGCAAGCACCGCATCCACCGAAGGCGAAGCAAACACCTCGCCGCAGACGGCAGCCGTCAGCATGCCGCGACCGACGAAACCTGCATGTGATGGTTCGTGGCCCGAACCTCCGCCAGAAATCAGCGCAACACGTGACTTATCCCAATCTGATCTCATCACGACTTTGATATGCGGATAGCCATCTAGCCGTGACAGTTTGCCCTCGGAACAGGCAATCAGACCGTCTATTGCCTCGGTCACTGCATTTTCTTTTTCATTGATGAATTGAGACATGACTATCGACCTTTCTTATCTGATCCGGTCGCCTTGGCGATCAAAGTACAATGGATTCTGGATTGAAACTTTCTGCGTTTCACCCGGGGTGGCAGATGCATCAGGGGCAATCAGGGTGATCAGATCATGGCCTGCAACATCTAAGTGCAGTCGCTTTTGATCGCCAAGATGTTCAACCCGTTTCACAACGGCCGCCTTGCCCCGACCCAGTTTTATATGTTCGGGACGCAGTCCAATTTGGTCCGCATTCTTTGGGCCTTTCGATCCAAACAAGTCCGCCGGAACCAGGTTGATCCGCGGCAATCCAAGGCGCGCTGCTGCGTAGACAGAAACGGGATCCTCATAAATTTCCCGAGGCGAGCCGAATTGAATAAGCTTTCCTTCGTCCAAGACGCCGACATGCGAGGCCATCGTCATCGCTTCGATCTGATCATGGGTCACATAAAGGAAGGTAGCGCCTAGCTCTGCATGGATTCGTTTTAGTTCCACCCGAAGGTCGGCCCGCAATTTTGCATCCAGCGAACTTAGCGGTTCATCCATCAAATAAATCGAAGGCGAACGAACCAAAGCACGCCCAATGGATACGCGCTGCATTTCGCCACCCGAAAGTTCGGTCGCTTTATTGTCCAGCTTGTGGTCAATCCCCAGAACCTTGGCCACTTCATTGACCTTACGCTCAATTGCATCTGCCGGCGTCTTCAAAACAGGTGATTTTAGCGGAAAGGCCAAGTTTTCGCGAACTCTAAGATGTGGATAAAGCGAGTATTGCTGGAAGACCATTGCCATATCGCGTTGCGCTGGCGTGTCGTTATTCACCATTCGGCCATCGACAAAAATCTCGCCTGTATCTGGTTTTTCAAGACCCGAGATCAGACGCAACGTCGTCGTTTTTCCCGCCCCAGTTGGACCCAGCAAAACAATAAAGGACCCATCTTCAATTGTCAGGGACATATCCTTTACAGCTTTGGTATCCCCAAAGGATTTTGAAATACTGTCTAAACGAATTTCAGCCATCAGAGCACTCCTTCGTTCAAGCTAGATCGCAGAGCGAAACCTGTTTCCCTATCGAACAATGTGGCGGTGGCTTCGGCAAATTTCAGACCAACTTTTTCGCCCACCTTGGCGATTTGAGACGAGTCGATGCGCGCTTTGACTTCCCCATTGGGTGTGTCCAGCGTGATGATCTGAGTTGTTCCCAGATACTCCGTGGCAATAACCTCACCGCGATATCCGCCTTTATCTGTCAGCTCGATATGTTCGGGTCGGATGCCATAAACCAGCTTGCCGGATGCACCCGCCCTAAGTTTCGGCATTTTAACCTTTTGCCCAGACAAGGTGACCGTCGACGCACCCGCCTTTAACGATCCTTCGAAATCCAAGAAATTCATAGGTGGCGATCCAATGAAATTCGCCACAAATTTTGTGGCTGGCATATCGTATATTTCCTGCGGGGTGCCGAACTGTTCGACCACGGCATTGTTCATCACCACAATCTTGTCGCCCATTTGCATGGCTTCGAGTTGGTCATGCGTCACATAAACCGTCGTTGCATTCATTCGGTCATGAAGGGCGCGCAGCTCTTCAGCCATATGTTCACGGAATTCCGCGTCCAAGGCACCCAATGGTTCATCCATCATAAAGGCTTTGGGTTCACGAACGATCGCACGGCCCAAGGCAACCCGTTGGCGGTCACCGCCGGACAACCCGCCAACGGGTTTCTTCAAAATGTCTTGGATGCCCAAAATGTTGGCCACCTCGTCCACTTTTGCGCGAACTTGCGCCCGAGGCATCCCTTGGCTGACCAATGGGTAACTCAGGTTTTTGTAGACATTCATATGCGGATAAAGCGCGAACATCTGGAAGACAAAAGCGATGTCGCGTTCCGAAGGCGGCAGTTGCCCGATCTCTTCACCATCAAGATAAATCTCGCCTGCGCTTGGCAGTTCAAGCCCAGCTATCATCCTCAAAGTCGTCGTCTTGCCACAGCCCGACGGGCCAAGCAGCATGAAGAATTCGCCATCTTCGATCGTAAACGAGCTTTCTTTGACGGCGACAAAATCACCGAACTCTTTGCGCACATTTTTTACAATTATCTGTGCCATCACTACTCCCGAAAGTGACTAACGATAATGAACATCACCGTGCCAACGAGTGTTGTGATAAAAGAATAGGTGAACGCCCACATCACGAAGGGCTGCATCAGCATAATAACCCCGATCGAGATGATGACGGTCGCCAACATTTCCCAAGGTCCGCGGCGTAGCTCCAGAAGGCCTTTAAAAAACGCGCTCATTTCCGTACTGCCCCAAATGTGATCCCACGCAGCAAATGTTTGCGCAGCAGGATTGTGAAAATCATAACCGGAATCAGAAATATGGTGGCCCCGGCCGCCACGGCTGGCCAATCAAGACCGCCGACCCCGATAATTGTTGGAATGAATGGAGGTGCCGTTTGCGCCGTGGCTGATGTCAACAACACGGCGAAGGCATATTCATTCCAAGCAAAGATCAGACAGAAAATCGCGGTCGATGCGATACCTGTCGCAGCTTGCGGAAGCACAACTTTGTAGAATGCCTGAAACCGCGTGTAACCATCGATCAAAGCCGCTTCTTCATATTCTCGAGGGATCTCGTCGATGAAACCTTTCAACAGCCAGACAGCAAGCGAGATATTCACCGCTGTATAGAGCAAGATCATCCCAAGATGTGTGTCCGATAGGCCCAAATTCCGATACATAAGGAATATCGGAATGGCGACCGCAATGGGGGGCATCATCCTTGTGGAAAGGATAAAGAACAACAAATCATCTGCCAGCGGGATCTTGAATCGGCTAAAGGCATAAGCTGCCAATGTTCCCAAGAATACGGATAAAAACGTTGACCCAAAACCAATTATCACAGAGTTGAAAAAGCGCTCTCCGAATTTGGATGGGCCAGCGATAACCATGTCCCGGTCACGCACAATTTCTTCGTACCATGTTTCTGGTTCAGGCAGAGCTTCTAGATCTTCAGGTGCAATCCGCGTTCGGGTCGTGAACAAGTTTACATAACCTTCAAACGATGGTTCAAACACTACTTTGGGAGGATAAGAAATACTGTCGGGCGGCGTCTTAAAGCTGGTCATCATGATCCATGCCAAAGGCACCATTGTGATCAACGCATAGAGAATGACCAATGTACCGGCCATCCATTTCGAACGCGCCGAGGGTTCTGTAACTGAAAAACTGCTCATCTTTCTTTTACCTTATTCAAGGCTTTTACATAGATGGAAGCCAAGCCAAAAACGGTCACGAAAAGGATGATCGCATAGGCCGAAGCATAGCCAGTTCGCCATTTCTCAAAAGCTTCGCGCTTTAGATTGATCGAAGTAAGCTCGGTCGTTGACCCCGGGCCACCACCCGTTAGCTGTACGACCAAGTCGAACATCTTGAAGTTTTCAATTCCTCTGAACAGAACAGCCAACATTAGGAATGGCAGAACCATTGGCACAGTGATCGTCCAAAATTGTCGGAACTTTGAGGCGCGGTCGATTTCAGCGGCCTCGTAAATATAGTCAGGTATAGATCGCAATCCGGCCAAACAGATTAGCATCACGAAAGGTGTCCACATCCATGTATCCACAATCACAATCGACCATGGGGCCAAATCAACAGATCCAAGCATGTCATAGCTGGATGGATCAGCGCCGGTGAACCAAGACGTCACATAATTGAACAATCCAATCTGCGGTTGATAAAGAAATTTCCAAAAGTTGCCGACCACAGCAGGGGATAGCATCATCGGCAACACAATGATCGTTGTCCAAAGGTCGTTTCCTTTGAATTTCTTGTTGATCAGCCAAGCCAGCGTGAAGCCGATCAAGACTTGGAAGAAGATTGTCCAAAACAAGAAATGGGCCGTGGCCTGCATATTCAGCCAAATATCGCTATCTGTTAAGATACGTTCATAGTTTCGAAGACCGATGTTTTTGACTTCACGGCCAAGTCGATTGGCTTTGTAATTCGTAAAGCTAAGTTGAATGGTCCAAATCAATGGAAAAATATTGATGGCCAAAAGCAAGAAAATAGTCGGCCCAACAAATATCCAAGCTATTGCGCGATCCGAAAGTCCCTTTATCTTGGACGCAACTTTTCTGGGTGTTGCCTTGGCAACACGATCTGCGGCTTTACTCGACATGTAGACCCCGTTGTCTGGCTAGATTTCGGTTTTGTTTGGGAAGGGGCGTGCAACGAGAGGTTACACGCCCGCAACCTTTGGGAGGTAAGTTTAGAGTTTACCTTCGTCTTCGAAGACCTCTGTCCAATCTTCGATCAAAGCATCAAGCGCTTCTTGGGCTGTACCAATATCCGCAACAACATAGTCGTGGATACGTTTCTGCATCGCCAACAACAGTTCCGCATATGCAGGCTCTTGCCAGAAGTCTTGAACACCGGCCATCGCTTCTAAGAAATCACCCGCGAATGGCTGGCTCGTAGGAAAGCCTGGGTCATCCAACACAGAGTTATGTGCTGAATAGCCCCCGACTGACCACCACTTTGCCTGAACTTCAGGGTCAGAGAACCACTTAATATATTCAAGCGCGGCATCCTGTTTGTCAGAATACGAGACGACAGAAATACCCTGACCACCCAGTGTGGATCCAGCCTGATTTTGAGGAGGGTTCACAAAGAAATCGATCTTGTCACCACCTGTATCCGGGTCTGCATAAAGACCAGGGAAGAAGGCAAACCAGTTCATCGCCATCGCGACTTGGCCCGATTTGAAGGCGTCAAGGGATTCACCCATGTACGAGTTCGTGTAGCCCGGAGGCGTCGCAGTTTTGTAGAGTTCTTTGTAGAATTCCAACGCCTCGACAGATTCTGCCGAGTTTACAGCGCCTTCCATATCATAAGAGCCAGGTGTATTTTCATACTTAAAGCCCCAAGGATATAACGCTGAGGTTACGCCCATTGTAATGCCTTCTGATCCACGCTCTGTGAAGATCGCAGCACCGTAAACAGTTTTGCCGTCAATTTCACGCTCTTGGAAGAATTGCGCAATTTCCAACAATTCCTTTTGCGACTTTGGCTCAGCAAGATCACGACCTGTGGCTTCTTTGAAAGCTGCACGAATGTCTTCACGCTCAAACCAGTCTTTACGGTAGAACCAGCCATTCGCGTCGCCCATTGCGGGAAGCGCATAGTAATTTGGCGTGCCCTTTGGCCAAGTAGAATAGGCGTAAACAGTCGCAGGCGCGAAATCATCCATCGAGATGCCTTCGGCATCGAAGAAGTCATTCAATTTCACATAGTGACCGTTCTCAGCGCCACCACCAATCCATTGGCTGTCGCCGATCAACAGATCACAGAGCTTGCCACCCGAGTTCAACTCGTTCAGCATACGATCTGCAAAGTTTGGCCAGGGAATAAATTCGAAATTCATTGTGTGACCGGACTGCGCCTCAAACTCTTTGGACAGTTCGACCAACGCGTTTGCAGGATCCCAAGCGGCCCAGCAAAGCGTGAGGTCTTCCGCTTGCGCAGTGGTCGCTAGACCAGCCGTCGCAACGGTCATTGCAAGCATCGATGATGCCAGTTTCGTTTTCATCAGATTTCCTCCCAGTTTAGACGGATTCCGTGGAATCGTCTTGCATTCACGCTATTTGAGGTACGCACCTCACGTCAACGAATTTTTGAGGTGCTCACCCAACCAAGGCATCAGAGCTGATTTATGTATTTCCATCAATGCCTTATCGGGGCATGAATTGCGCAATGAAGCGGTCAACCAGTTTGACGGGCGCTACACTTCGATCTCCAAGAAAATAGCAAATTCGTACCGTGAAAATCGCAAACCGAGACGTCTGCCCAGAGACCCAGTGCAATAGCTGGGCAATTTAGACCCGCTTCAAATGGTTCTTCATCAGTGTTTGAAACATTTGCCCCTTTGGGTCGTTAATCCAATCTGCTCACTAGGTACGTATAGGGAATAATTCGATATCGCATACGGCAGTTTCAGAAATTAACGCTCAAGCCGTTCGCGGACGGTATACAGGAATACATCAGCGAAAGTATCGAAATGGCAAGAGGTGTTGTCGAGCGCCGCACCAGCTCCCTCATCCCCTTTTTGATCCTATAGTTTGGGGCAACAAAGAAAGAGTGATCTTGGTCGCTCTTTCCCTCGCAACAAAACCATTTTGGATTCAACCCTTGGAGTTAACACTTAGTTGCTATCTTTGACTGATCGGTCAACACTGACGGTCCATCATAGAACACTGCAACTCCGCAGCCAATAGACCACGGCTGGCAAATTAGAAAATCGAAGCAAGTCCCTCTGACATGAACCTGCACGGGCTAGAGGAGATTCTCCAATCTGCTTCAATCTATCTTTTGCGCGATCAGCCGACCATTTATCGACCGAAAGAAAAACCGTGGCGCACAGAAAACGCGGTTTCGATTGGTCAATAAGCGCGTTTTGTAACAACAAATACGGCAAAACCCAATGCCCAGAGCAAGGCTAAACGTCCGCCCAGATCATTGTTAAAAAGTTCATTCAAAAGACGGATTATTTCGCACCATTGATGATGCCATTGCCATTGACGATGCCGTTCCCATTGACGACGCCATTGCCATTGACGACGCCGTTGCCATTGACGATGCCGTTCCCATTGGGAGCAAGCTCATCATCGTCATCATCATCATCGTCATTAGAGACCGCCAATGCAACCAAAGCAATTGCCACCAAAGGAATGACCCAAGCCAGCAGATTACTTTCTTCTTCAACGACTTCAACAGCTTCAACAACCGGCTCGTCAAGCCCGCCCGCAGTCGCCTGCAGCGAGAACACAGCCACGGCCGTTGTCGTAATCAAGAACTTTCGCATGATGTTCTTTATCCTGTAACTTCCCCGAACAGTCTTTCACCTTTGGTCAGTTTTGTCAATTTTGTGCGGCCAACCGAACGAAATTGGGGCCGATCTTGTGATAACGCTCAAATCCGACCTTTTTCCGGCGTTCAATTTCGGGCTTAAACGCCCCATCAAATCGTTTTTGTGCTGGACCAAAGGATTATGACCAATGCTGCGCAAAGTTCTGCTCCCCATCATCGCACTCTGCGTTCTGTCTTTTGTGACCCTTTTCATCCTTGCGCAAAACGAAGATATTGTGGACCGCGCCGAACGCACGATTGAGGCTGCCGAAGGCCCCAAGGGCGAATACTACACCAAAGTCACGGATTGGACCGCCCGCGAATATAGCGACATAAATCTGTCGACCTATGCCTTCTTGGATTTCGACCAAGACGGGGCCTATAGCTTGGGCGATCGCTCGCTGTCAGATATTGCGGTTGAACTATACTATGAGGGTAAATTTATCGCGACCTCACGCTCAAACACCAACGGATTTTCCAACTTTTCTAGCCAACTTCGTGGTGCCGGTGCGCGTATAAACAAGGAAGGCAGCTATACGTTCCGTGCCAAACCGCCCGAGGGATGGACCGTGACCACGGGCAACAGCGAACAGATTTTGGACTATGCCAGATTGGATGGATCTATCGGTGGCGGCGCGCTGAACGCGATGCCCAAACCCATCGGCTTTGCACCGCAGAAATATATCGCGGGCCGCGCTACCCCAAACGCAGACGTGACGGCCACCGACACAGATGGCACTTCTTTTTCTGGGACTGCAGACGCGACGGGCCAATTCAAATTGATCGTGCCCAAATCTGGACTTTACCGCGTCACTGCAGGCGCGCGCAGCGTGCCCATCGTGGTCGACGTCTTTCCCGTCCATATTGGCAATATCGAAACGCACGAGACCTTTACCGACAATCTCACCTTACTGGATTTTGAAGGGCAAACCGCGACCCAGACCTTCAAAGTGCCCAATGGCTATGGCGATCTTAACTGGTTTAATCTCAACGTCATCGACGCGATGGAAATCGGCTCCGGTTACGTTAACGCGGTCACCTCCGGCAATCATGTCATTTATCTCAGCTCGGGCCATCCGGCCGAAATCACAGCCCCCACAGCGATAGATTTTCAAAGCGTGCATATCACGGTGGCGTGGCGCAATGCCGAAGGGGAGACCCTCCGCGTGGAGATGTGGCGCGGCGATGAGAAAATCGTGGACGATATCGTTGAGCTGTCGATGTTAGCTCCGGTGCTTTACGCCCCCAATGTGCGGGACATCACACGCATCGCGTTGACAACAACACATCACTGGCAAGCCGTCTTTGACGATCTTCGCATTCGAGCGCCGCTCCCCTCTCAACCGTAAGGGCAAAGTGGCGGTGCTGTCAGAAATTTGAATGTTTGTCTCAGTCAATTTTGTCTCCACAAGTAATATCAATAATTGTTTGGATCATTTGTTCGGCGATTGCTTGGAGCTCGCCGAAATTCTGTAGCATCAAAATACTGTCTTTATGGCTTTGTGACCGCACTGCGAAAGTCGGGTAGGATTCTCGACCAAAGTCACTTCTTTCATGCCACGAAGAGCAAACAGGGACGTTCCAATAACTAATGCAGGTTTGAATAGTGGGTGCGCTATCCCTGTTGTTGAAACACTTGATCAACTGCGTTGGGTCAAATATCGACACGAATTCTGTTCTATTAAAGTAGGTGTCACGCGACCAAACAAAGTAATTGAAGGTCGTTGGAACTTCTTCGCCACTTTCAATCAAATAAGCGCCTTTCCAAATGCGGGGAAAACCATCCACTTTCTTAAAAACTAAGTCCGGAAACTCAATCCGCTCTTCCGGAAACATCTCGCTGGAAAAATTGTTAAAAAATTCAGTCAGCGAACCAGACCGACCAATTGTGAAACGCGGAGGAGATTGCATTTCGAAGTAAATGCCATGTTCGTTGCTTTCGCATAATATCGGATAGTCAAAGACATAATTTTTCAGAGCTTCTTCCGTCACCTTACAACCGTCCAAGCCCAAGACGTTAGCGTTAGTCGCGGGCGCAAATGCTGAAAAACACGCTAGGAAAAATACGGGCAAAAGGCGCGTAACCCGGCCTTCTACGGCTTCGCCATTGGTATTAAATGACAGAACCGAGTGGTCGGATGTGATGTCTTCGATGGGCACAGAAGAGCCGTCGAACAGGGCGATTTGGGTGCCAGCAGAGAAGCACTTTTGATCAAAATGATCTCTGCCATACAACATAATGTCTCGGATAATATCTGGATCACTAATGCTGTTCATAGATGTATGAGTGATTTCGCCAGCGGCATCTCGAGTAACGACCCTAGTTGCTAGACCCGGATTTTCTTCTGTTCCTTGCGAAAAGTAAGTTTCTATAATCTGGCCGTCAGGAGTGACAGTTATTCGATTAAGCCGACCGTAAGAATCGTCAGCATCACCCAAATATATTCCCACACCTCCACCGAGTATTTGGTTTCCTACGCCAACTCCCAGCATCGGAACAACTGTTCCATTTTCAGTGATCAAAATACCGATATCAAATACAGCTACTGATCCACTGATTTCAAAAGATACGCCATCTTCGCTCGGAGCGGCTTCGACAGTTACAGGTCCAAAGTAATTGACGAAAGACGCTTCGTCCGACCATTCCCAACCATCGGTAGTGTTATCTAGTGTTGCTCCTAAATTTATAACCCCAACATTGTACTCAGCGTAAAAACCAGTGTGATCGACAACTCCATTTTGATAGATTTTGGTGCCATCCGAGTACTCAGCGATCAAATTCCCATAATCACTTTCAGACATTCGATTTCCTTATTTAACAATTAGCAATTTCTTTAGAACAAAACTTTTCATCTAATCCGAAGGCTCCGCTCAATCCGAGTTGTTTGGTCCTGTCGGGAGGCATTGAACTGAAAAAGACAGCGACGAACCAATTGCCTTGTTGCGAAAATGCCCACGCATAATCAGATTTCTCAAGAAATGTTGGAAGGTAATTTCCTATTTCCGGCCCAAACTCTCCATTAAAGTTTTGAATTGCTTCTTCAAAAAAGTCGTTGAGTCTTGGCATGTGATTTTTAAAGTTCGCAACACAATTTTGCATAGTGTGGTTTCGAACTCCGGAACCGAAGTAGTACAATATTCCGACTTTATCTCCTGCGGATATCGCAGGGCTCAATCCATCTACGAATATGGGTGAATTCCAACCCGGAAAGGAAAGAGCGTAAAACTTTTCAAATTCAGCATTCGTAAGATCAGCAAATTCTGAGCAAACATGGATTTTATCAGCATGAATACTGCGTTTCAAGTCCGGATGAGATGGAAAGCTGCCACTCGCTTTCGCCATAATAGAGTCAATAGACGCAAAGGCGACTATTGCGGCTAACAAAACGAAAAAGTTCGGATATCTAACCAATTTTCAACCCACTCAAAAACTGCGTCTCCACCTCTTCACGCTTAGCGAAGGGGCTGACGCAATCCACGATGATGATGTTCTGACCAGAGCGCCAATCCTCCAGCGTCAGTGTGTAGTCGCCCGCGTCCCATTTGGCCTTAACCTCATCAGAAACTGCGGCCCAGGCGAGAAAAGCGATGGGTTGCTTCTCTTTAAAGTACATCTTGAATTGTTGAAGAACAACGGCTGGAGACACAATCCTTTCAATTTCGGAAATCGGGTAATTGCGATGATCTTTGCTCAGTGTCATCAGCCACACTGCTTGGCCCATGGCGGATGCGAATGTAGCACTATCAGGGAATAGTTTTTTGGTCATATCAATCGTTAACAAATTCATAATTAGGTAAAATCAATCGCCGACTCTGATCAAGCGTTTTCCAACCACTCCTCCGAACAAATGCGTTCTTAAGTCTTGGGCAAGGGCCTCTTTATCAAGTGCTCCTTCAGAAATGACTTCGAAAAGAAGTTCAACTTCTGTGGAGTCCATATTCCGATCTAGCAGGGCATCGTAAATACGAGCAGCTTCGTCCAAAACGCATGCTTTTGATGCTTGATCTAAAACCACGATATCCGATTCAGATTGAACCTGATTTGATTGGTCCTTCCAAGTCTTGTTTACAGTCCAGGTTCCAAAACCATTGCCGAGCTTGGCTATGGTAATTTGCCAGTAGAGGTTTTGTCCTTCAAGGCGATGGGACTGGACGGGCAATCGGCAAACTATGTCCTGGTAATCAACGCGCAATACGACGCTGATTTGATTTCTATGCCGGACCTTCAAAGCGCCGTTTCAGCGCCGGGCTTAAAGGACCCTATTCCGTATCTTGGAGCAACATCAGGCGTGGCAACGACGCCATTGCCCCTCTCGGGTGTCATGCAGGCGGACGACCAGGATGCACAGTTTTTACTGATGCTGCGCCGTGAGCTTGCAACAGGTGAAATGGAATTGGTTTCTTTCCGTAAGGGCGCTTACTTCCGTCTGTCTGACTTTATCAGCGAATATAACTTTGCAGATTATCAGTATGGCGATTCCGAAGCGGACAACGGAACGCGCATGTTCCAAAACTTATTGAAGTCCGACGAAGGCTTCGAGAGCCGACTAAGGTAGACACATGCGAGGTATCGCTTTTATCAGTGCGCTCATTTTGATGGCGGCACAGGCAGTCAGCGCCTGTGTCGGCGTCACGGAAGTTCGGAAAATTTATCCAACTGCAGATATCTTGCCGGAAAACCTCTTACGGGTTTACGTCTACTTCTCAGCGCCTATGCGGCAAGACACAGGGGTCGAGCACATCATGATCAAAGATGCATCCGGAGCGAAGGTTCCTGACGTCTTTTTGCCAACGCGATACGCGCTGTGGTCACCCGATCGGACACGTTTGACCGTAATGCTTGATCCTGGGCGTGTAAAAACTGGCTTAGACGCACATGAAGCAAGGGGGCGCGCGCTGACAGCTGGGCAATCTTACACCTTTGTCGTCAATGCGAACATGTTGGACGAGACCGGGTGTCGTCTCAATTCCAGTTTTGAAAAGGCTTTCGAAGCTGGGGGAGACGATCTGGACATTCCAGTGCCCTCTGACTGGTCGTTCGATGTGCCAAGCTCTGGCACTAAGGATCCGCTAACCATCTCACTGAACGGGCCGCATGACCATGTTTCACTGGCATACGGGCTCCGTGTGCGGGACGCTAATGGTCAAACGATCAGCGGGCGAATTGGGGTGTCCGACGGCGAGAGCACCTGGTTTTTCCATCCAAACGATCCTTGGCTTGCCAGGTCTTATAAGATCACTGTGGATGAGAATTTCGAAGATCTTGCTGGAAATAGGACCACGGGATTGTTTGACGATCCGACAGGACAAGCGCGTGTTCTGCAACAAATTGGAGGTCAAGCTGAAGTCTATTTCACCGTCCAGTGAATAGAGTTCAACCATGGCCTTTTTGGTTATCGTGGGACTTAAAACTCCTGCGGTGGGCACTAAACCTAAACGAAACGACGTAGTAATTTGGAGAGAGCAATGCTTCGTTATGCACTGATTGGTATATGCTGTACCGCTGCAGGATTTGCAGCTGCTCAGAACGCCCCCCACGGATCTGCTCCCGCAATCACCCCACCATCTGCCGGGATATCTTATGCGACTTATGCCTCGCCTTCTGACCAAATCATGGGTGAAGCTGCTGCAGCTCGTGATCAAGCTGGAACCGTCGAATGGTCTGCGAGCGTAGAGTATACTGAAGGCGAGATTTACAATCCTGCCACAGGCCTAATGGATGATGTAATGCTTCGAAGCTATCAAGGCGATGGCGTGAACCCCGAAGTTCCGTTTATGCCACCAACAATTGTCTTGCGCCCTGGCGATACGTTTCGGCTGAACTTAACGAACAATCTTCCGCAAGATGATCCATCCTGTGTGGACCACGGTGATATCAATATACCGAGTTGTTTCAACCTGACCAATATGCACACGCATGGTCTCTGGGTGAGCCCGGCGGGAAACGCGGACAATGTTTTGCTGTCCATTGGACAAGGCCAGACTTTTACCTATGAATACAATGTTCCTGCTGACCATGCAGCGGGTACGTTTTGGTATCATCCGCATATGCATGGATCGACCGCATTGCAGGTTTCAAGCGGGATGGCTGGCCCATTGATTATCAAAGGGAACCGGCTCCCGGGATCAGACAATCGTGGGGATATTGATACTCTCCTAAGATCAGAAAATGGTGCTCCAGTTGGCGATCGCTTGGTCGTCCTGACACAGATCGCCTATGCCTGTGGCGAACAAGGGGACCTTGGGCAAGTTGACATCAAACGCGATGAGAACGGTTTCTGGATCTGTGATCCCGGTGATGTTGGACGGATTGAGGGGTACAATCAGTTTGGTCTCTTTGAGGACTTCGATACACCGACCGGCATCCCAGTAGTTAAGACCCGCTGGCAGGAATCCGGCCGACATACAGCGCTAAATGGCAGGGTGCTTCCAACTTTCACAGGGGTAACGGCAGGCGAAATCGAAAGGTGGCGCTTTATCCAAGCGGGCGTTTCTGGCTCAATCTCAGTGAGCTTTCGGAAATATTCCGGAGACGCTCCTGACACTGATTATAGGGCAGGTAATGCAGATGCACGCGATAGCTTCGTGTCCGACAATTGTGCAGGAGAGGACATTTCGCAGTTTTCCATCGCGCTCGATGGTTTGACCCGTGATCGGATGAATGAACAACCAAGAACAAACTTACATCCTGGCTATCGCGATGATGTTCTTATCGCTTTCCCAGAACCTGGCCTCTACTGCATCATCGACAATGATGCCCCACGGAACGAAAACATTCGCATGGAACGCAAGCAGCGTCAGGTCTTGGGGTTTGTTGCTGTGGACGGTCAAGCGAATGCACTGGGTGGTGCGACAGCCCGGGAATACGTCCAGGATTTTCTTATCGCTGCGGCACAGGTTTACATGCCTGCGGACGTACGGGATGAGATTATCTCAGCTTTAGGCAATCTCGAGACCCCAAAATTTGTGGCTTATGATACGCTTCTTGAGCGGGAACCGGACGGACAGCAAACGCTCGGTTTCGACACTTTCATCGTTAAAGACGCCCCAAAGAATGAGTTTGTCGTCGGTGATCTGGAGTTGTCCGACGGGAAACTTCCAAAACTTCTGAATGCAGCCGAGTATGAAGCCGGCGTCATACACCGACAGCTGACGCTGGATGATATGGAGGAATGGGTTTTGGCGGCCTTTACCGAAGGGCATCCATTCCACAAACATGTCAATCCGGTACAGATCGTTAGCATCATCGATCCCGACACAGGTATTGACGTCAGCGCTTTTGGATCGGGCTCAGTCTATGCAGGTCTGAAAGGCCAATGGAAAGACACCGTGTTTCTCCCCACAAATATCTTGGGAGAACCGTTCGTTGTGACAGTCCGATCGCATTACCGCCGGTATGTGGGGACCTTCGTTCTACATTGCCACATTTTGGATCACGAGGATTGGGGGATGATGCAGGTCGTTGATATATCCTTACCCAGCACTGGCCACAGTCATCACTAATTTCAAAAAACTTACCCAAGTCTCCAGAGGCTTGGGTCACGCGTTTGCACGCGGGTCCTAATGTTCATTGCGCCGGCAGATGTCCAAGAAAGCCTGAACTTTTGGAGATCTGTGCAAATCTACATGGGTCACAATCCACGTGTTTATGCACCACAAAGATGACGGGGACATCACTTCGACCAGGTCTGGGTTTTCTTTAGCTTTTTCAATTGGGTAAAATCCAACACCCGTTCCAACTTCGATCGCGTTTTGAGTTGCATACTCGTCATTTAGGATCACTGCGATATTGGGATTACTAACCAAACGTCTTGTCCAGCGATCCGCAATATCAAAGTCTTCTCCCGCTCTTAGAATTACAAACTGGTGCTGATCTAGGTTATCCGAACTAGGACACCCGCAACGGGCAATGTACTCTTTGCTCGCATAAAGACCTAATCGAAATGGTTCATGCGGCACGATCACATAGTCGGGATTTGTCGGGCGATCAAAGTGCCTGAAGGCAACATGTGCCTCGCCTTCCTCCAAATTCAGTGTTTTTGGCGTAATCTTATAATGCACTTCTACATTGGGATAGAGATTTGCGAACTGGTTGATATACATGAGAACTTTTGGCGCAATAGTGTGCGTCGACGTTACAATTAGTTCTCCAGTAAACTCTCCAAACTGACCTTCGATTATTCGTTTCAAGCCGACGAGTTGGTCATCCGCCGTCTGAGCCATTTTCAAAATATAGTCAGCTATTTCTGTTCGAGTGTAACCTTGTTTATGACGCTGAAATACTTTGCGCCCCAAATGCTCTTCCAGTGTATCGATACGCCGGATTACGGTTGCACGATGAACATTTAAGGCTTTTGCGGCTTCGCTAACTGTACCGCGTTTTGCAACTTCTGCCGCGGCTCGTATCTCGTCCCACATCGTCGTTTGCACCTCACCCTTCGAAAGATGATCTGTTCTTGATCGTCAGGCTGTATTTCTACCATACAAGTACCTTTTTCACACTTCAGAAATGCGTGAAGGGGTCGCATTTTGATTATAGTCAGGTTGGTCCACCTATCGTAGATTGGGGCCCACCGCTGACGTTTGCAAATCTGCGACCTAAACCTGTTTGTGGTTTACAAAATGGGCACTTGTCTCATTTCCGGGGTCGATTTGTTTTGGGAACAAAGATTAGCTTAGTTTTCAGACCATACTGCGCACTTAGTTGCTTCACTAAGAATAAAAAAAGAATTGCGCCGACATATAAAACGCCACCCACTGGCCAATGTATGTGAGACGTACTCGCGCTATGGGCAAATGACATCGACGGAAAAACGGCTGTCATAATCAGTCCAAGTTTTAAGATGTTCATTCGTCAATCTCCTGTTTGCGTTGGTAAAGGAAGTCGCGGATATCCAGTTCGGATTTCTCATCCATTGAGACATAGATCAGTGACATATTCGTCCGCTCGCGGACCATTTCGCCAGGGAAAGGCAAGTAGCTGAGCTCGCGCGATCCAAAAGAGGGCGAAGCCGTGCCGACCTGCCATTCGGTTTTCAGGGCGATATCCACCAGTTTCAGCGCCTTTGCGCCGCCTTTGCCGGGACGCTCAAAGGGCACGCCTGCGAGTTTCAGATAGCTGGTTTTGTCGGCTGCTTGCAGGAAGCCATCGATGAATTGCGTGGCGAGCACCTGAAGGTCCGCAGCCACATCCTGTTCGTGCATATGGCTGTGGAGATGGTCGCCATGGGCGTGGTTGTGACCCTCTCCATGGTGGTGATGCGGGTGGTCGTGGAAATCATGTGGCATTGGACCACCGCTTTCCTTCGAAGTCACCATGGGGGATCGAGACAGGCTTATCGATATGGCCTTTGTGCGCGCCCAGTTTGCCGCTGGATACCAGTGATCCCAGCACGTCTACAATAACGCGCGTGCCCATCAGCGCGGTGATGTCAGAGGTGTCATAGGGCGGGGAGACCTCGACCAATTCCAGCCCGCAAATCCCTTCGGCGGCCACACCAGAGGCAAGCGCTAGGGCCTCTCGCGGGAGGAAGCCACCCGGTTCGGGCCAGCCAGTGCCGGGGACAAAGCCGCAATCAATGCTGTCGATGTCAAAAGACATATAGACCATATCGACGCCATCCCAGGCCATCTCCAGCGCCATTTCGATCGTCCTATCGACGCCCATTTTCTCCATGTCGCCCATAGTGATAATGTTGGTCTCACGTTCGCGCGCGACCTTCACAGCGTCGCGCGGCACTTGCCAGCCACCAATGCCAATCTGGACCAGGTTCTTGGCCGGCACATTGGGCAGGTTCGTCGAATGGAACCACGGGGTTGTGTGCATCCGTTCATCAAGGTCTTTTTCCTGAATGTCGGCGTGGCGGTCGAAATGAACGATGCCAATTTTTTTCGACGTACATTCGGCAATGCCCCGCACACATGGGAAGCCGATCGAATGGTCGCCCCCGATCATCACGGGGAGCGAGCCACTTGAAAAGACATGGCTGACAGCACGGCTGATCTGATCGAAGCTTTTCTCGATATTGGCAGGGATCGTGAACACGTCGCCTGCATCACAAAGCGTCATCTGCTCGCGCAGGTCGATCCCCATTTCATAATTATAAGGCGTGTAGAGCGCCGAGATTTTGCGCACGCCTTGGGGACCAAAGCGCGTACCCGGGCGATAGGTCGTCCCGCCATCAAAGGGGATGCCCAAGACGGTTGCGTCATAATCAGCAACCTCCAAGACATCTTCGGCATAAGGCGCTTTCAAAAAGGTGTTGATGCCTGCGAAATGCGGGAGCTCCCCGCGCGCGAAGGTGGGGATTGATTTATCATCGATGCTGTCCGCGCCCGTAAGCCCCATGCGCAAAGCCCATTTGCGTTCTTGCGCCCAGCCCGATCCCGACAGCTCTGCCTCTTTGTGCATTGCCTTCCAACCTGCCAGTTTGGTCAAGTCGGGGTGATGCGCGCGGCGGTCGCGCCCAAGGGTGGCGTGATCGGCGGGGTGGTGTGACCGGGTACGCCGATCCATGTCATGCAACATGTATAGTCTCCATTAAGTCTTGAAAGGGAATGCCGTCATTGCGGGCATCAAAATCATAGGTGATGGTTGCGCCATAAAGGCCCGGATCATCTGGGTCCCAACGCGGCTTGTCGAAGACCAAAACGCGGTCAGCGAGTTTAAAACCCTCTTCCAAGTCATGGGTGACCATGAAGACCGTCATATTGGTTTCTTCGTGCAGCTCTGTCAGGAAGGCGTGCATTTGAAGGCGCGTGCCGGGGTCAAGCGCGCCGAACGGCTCATCCAGCAAGAGGACACGGGGCTTTGCACTCATCGCTTGGCCAATGGCGAGGCGCTGCTGCATTCCGCCCGACAGCGAGGCGGGATATTGATCCGCAACGTGGTTCAGGCCGATCCGGTCCAACATCTGGTCTGCGCGCGCCTTGGCGGCCTTGCGCGCCGCACCAAATAGCATGCCGGAGCCAGTGGCGAAGCTTTCGCCAACAATCAGGTTCTCGCGCACGCTCATATGCGGAAAGACGGAGTATTTTTGGAACACCACACCGCGTTCTTTGTTGGGCTCTTTTGCGGGGTCACCACCATCAATGCGGATCGCACCGCGTTTCGGGGTCTCTTCAGCCAAGAGCATGCGCAGGAAAGTGGATTTCCCGCAGCCTGATGCACCGACAATCGAGATGAACTCCCCCTCGTCGACGGCGACATTCACCCGCTCTAGGATCGAGCGGCCATCATAGGACTGCCAGACATTTTCAACTGAAACGAAGCTCATAACCCCGCCTCCATCCATGGGAAGCTTTTGCGCGACAGCTGTTTGAGGAGCCAATCGATGACAAAGGCAAGCAAGGTGATCCAAAGGACGTAGCTTAGAATGATATCCATGGCGAGGTAGCGTCGCACCAGAAAGATCCGGTAGCCAAGGCCCACATCAGAGGCGACGGCCTCTGCCGCGATGAGGAACAACCAGGCAGAGCCAAGTGAGAGCCGCACATTGGCAATCAATCTTGGCAGGATTTGTGGCAGGGCCACGCGCAGGGCGATCACCGCGCTGGATGCGCCAAGGGTTTGGGCCTTGACCAATTGTTCTTTTGGGATGTCCAAAACGCGTTGAGAAAGGTCGCGCGTCATAAAAGGTGTGATGCCGATGACGATCAAGACGACCTTGGATGTCTCGCCCAGGCCGAAAACAATGAAGAGGATCGGCAGCAGTGCAAGCGGTGGCACCATAGAGATGACATTCACAAAGCCCGATAGCAGCGCGCGTGCGATGGGCAGAAGGCCAATGAGCATGCCAAGCGCCAAGGAAATTGCGGCGGCAATGCCAACACCGCCCAACAAGCGTTTCAGGCTGGCCCATGTGTCTTGCCAGAGGGCAATCTCTCCGGTCCGTCTGTTCGGCTCTGTAAAAATACGCACGGCCGTGTCCCAGATGGTGGACGGCGCCGGGAGCAGTTTATCAGACGGATTGACTGACAGGCGCAAATCAGAGCCAACCGCATAGGCAATGACCACCAACACGAATGGCAAGATGGCCAAAAAGGCGGTCATCACAGGATCAGGTTTTCGGTTGATCAGGCGCATTGCGGTCTTTCGGATTAGGGGGGTGGGCGCACCCGGCCGGATGCGCCCTTGCGTGCTTACAAAGCGCCGTCTGCCGCCATTTGCATATAAGTTGCGTCAAAGCGCAGCTTCACGTTGCCAGCATCGCCCGTGGTGGAGCCATCAGGATAAGCCACACCAACAAAATCGGCACTGGGTGCGCCTTCACCCAAGATGCCTTTGTCGAAAAGGAATTCTGCCACACTGACCATGGTTGTTGGCAGGTTCGGGGACGAGGCTTGCGCCACTGCGTCTGCCGGATCGAAGAACATCTCGGTCGCTTCGAGCTGTGCCTTATAGCCTGCAAGATCAGTGCCAGATGCTTCAGCCATGGCGGTGAGCACGTCTTCATCACCAGCAGCCATCAGCGACATCACTTCATACCATGCGCCCACAACGGCCTTCCCGAAGGCTGGGTTGTCTGCCAAGGTTTCCGTGTTCACGACCATCATATCCAGGATTTCGCCTGGGATAGATGAGCTGTCGAAAACATTTGTAGCCGTTGGGTTGGAGCCCAGAATTTCTGACACAAGCGGGTTCCACGTGACCACCGCTTCGACATCATCTGTGGCATAGGCCGCGATCATATCGGCGTCTGAGGTGTTGATGACACCGTCTAGATCAGCCTCTGACAGGCCAACGGAATCGAGGCCACGCGCGAGCAGGTAATGGGAGACCGAAAGCTCCACCAAGTTCACAGGCTTGCCTGCAAGATCGGCCAGGCCACCATCGCCTTTGATGATCACCGCATCATTGCCGTTGGAATAGTCGCCAATCACAAGTGCGGTTGTATCCACGCCACCGCCCGACGGAATAGAGAGCGTGTCCATATTCGTGGCCGAGACGCCATCGAATGCGCCCGCCGTGTATTGATTGATGGACTCGATATAGTCGTTGATTTGAACGATCTCAACATCGATGTCATATTTGTCGGCCCATTTGTCCATGATACCGCTGTCTTCGAGATAGCCCCAAGGCATCCAGCCCACATAAATTGACCAAGCGAGTTTGAATTCTGTCTTCTCTTCGGCAGAGGCCGGCGTCGCAAGTGTTACGAAAGCCGACATCGCTACGGCAGAGGCAGAAAGGAGGAGTTTTCTGATCATAATAGTCCCTGTCTAGCGTCCCGCCGTGATTTTCGTGTCCGATTTGGCCCGCTGGCGGAACATAGAGGTCTGGCGCGGGTGAAACCGGCGCAGTGACATCTCCCGGGATTTTGGCCCTCCGTGTGCCCGAAAGGAATTTGCCTTTCAGGTGATGCTTCTCGGACCAGACCCGGCATACCAGCGGAACCCTAAGCATCCTGCCCCTTCAGGAACGGAGACGGTTTTCGATTTCGCAAGAGATCCCGCCACGCTGAGCGGAGAAACTGCGGCTTATGGACAAAATAAGGGCGACTCTTGTTGGTAATGGGCGCTTCTTACGCAAAATCTGTTCTTCAAGTGCTAAGCACAGGCGCACCAGCCTAGACTGAGCTGCGGGTGGTGGAGCCCAAATACTCGCTCGCGAGGACCTGAAAGTCATGGGCGGCCCGCGAGAGGCCATAGCTTTCCAAGCTGATCAAGCTGACCGTGCAATTTCCAACCTCCCGATCAGCCACGCGCAGACGCTTATATCCTGATATTTGCGTGGGCCGATTGTTCAGATCGATCAACATGGTGATGCCAATCACAGGCGAGAAGGCGTATTCCAAGAAGTCGAGAAGGTCGGTCTTTTTCGCTGACGAAATTGGACAAAAGAGTTCCAACCGCTGCCATCAATGGATTGGTTCAATAAGCCAGCACTTTCAAATCTCAATGTCAGCAATCTCATTCAATCAAGACCTCTTTATGAAATCTATGACGGTCGGCTTTCCGTATTTGTGTTTTTAAGACTAAAGCGAAAATCTTGCTCTAAGTTTTTGAAATGCCGAGAGAATAACACCCAAACTCAGTTCAATTGAAAAGCCTAATGTTTTCTGGCGGAGAGACAGGGATTCGAACCCTGGGAAGCTCTCACTTCAACGGTTTTCAAGACCGCCGCATTCGACCACTCTGCCACCTCTCCGCACCAGGCGCCTGGCCATTCGCGGGGCATATAATGACGACGCAGGCGCGGCAAGCCGATATTCGCCTTTCGTGCATAGGTTCTTTATTCGAACACGCTTTGCGCGTATGAAGTTTAAAAGAAGTGGGCAAGAGACCCATACGAGCGGAGGAACCGATGCCAAACTGGGGTAAGATCGGGCTATTAGGTTTTATGACGGTCGGGCTTTTATCAGCCTGTGATGAACTCGGCCTGGGCCCCTCGACCAGCGAAGAACCGCCGCAAATCGGGACAACACAACGGATCCTGTCCGGAGAGACCGAACGACCAGACGTTTTCGAACAAACAGGCGATGCCGTTTGGGACGGCCTGCCGACGCTTGGTGGACGTTGGGTCGCTTCCACACAAACAAACGATTTGGAACGTGTCCGCGTCACGCGGACTGACAATGGGCAATCGATTGAAGCTGCGCTTTTTCGTATTGAACCTGGGACGCCGGGACCAGGACTGATCCTCTCGTCTGATGCGGCGCGGGCCCTTCAAATTGCACCAGGGACATCGACCCCGATCACGATTGTGGCGCTCAGGTCACGCCCAGAGCCCACCCCCCCGGCAGAGGAAGATGCGGGTATCATTGCGACCCCACTTGAGCCCCAACGAAGCGACGACGGAACCGAGGCAACCGCCGCTGAGATACCCGTTGCCGCGACCACCGAGGGAACCGAAGCCGCGCAATCAGAAGCAATACCGCGCGCGCGTCCAGACGATTTGGCCTCAACAGAAACCGGCACTGATACTGCCGCGGCCGCACCCGTTCCCGGTCCGAGCGACGCCTCGGTCGAACCCGTGCAAGCGGTGCCCACCGCCTCTGGTCCGATCTTGGAAGTCGGCCGTTTTGAAACAGAAAATGACGCTGATATTGTTCTAGCACAGCTCGCAAGTCGCGAGATTGTCGCGCAAAAACGCGAAGAACGCCGATTGTTCTCGACGCGCTGGCTGGTCTTTGCAGGACCATTTGAAAACTCGGCAGACATGATTGCAGCGCGAAAAGCCGCTAGAGAAGCCGGATATGATGGGGCAAAGATAATAACACCATGACAAGATTCGTTGTTCTCTGTCTTCTCTGCATGTGCGCCCCGGCATTCGGGTTTGAAACGAAGGGCACGACCGCCTTCATTGTTGATCAGACGACCGGTATGGTCCTTTACGAGAAAAACGCCGACACCCCCCTTCCCCCAGCGTCCATGTCGAAACTCATGACACTTAATATGCTTTTTGAGGCGCTGACAGATGGCCGGATCACGCTCGATACTGAGTTTCGAATTTCGAGCGAGGCAAGCAAGAAGGGCGGTTCACGTATGTTTCTGCGCGATGGCGGTCTGGTTCGTGTCGAGGATCTGATACGGGGCATTATCGTTCATTCTGGAAATGACGCGAGCATTGTTGTTGCCGAAAACCTCGCGGGCAGCGAAGCCTCTTTTGCGGAAGCCATGACAAAACGGGCCCAACAGCTTGGCATGACCAAGAGTACGTTTTCGAACGCCACAGGTTGGCCCGATCCAAATCAACTGATGAGCGCCCGGGATTTGGTCTTTCTCGCAGATCGGTTGATCACCGAATTTCCGCAATTCTACCCGTACTTTGCCGAAACAAGTTTCACTTGGGAAGACATCACCCAAGAAAACCGCAATCCGATCCTTGGGCGCGTCTCGGGTGCTGACGGGCTCAAGACCGGCCATACATCGGAAGCGGGATACGGATTGGTGGGCTCTGCCATGCAAGGCGATCGACGGGTTATCTTCATGATATCCGGCCTCCAGGAGCGGGCTGATCGCGCCCAAGAAGGTGAGAGGATTGTAAACTGGGCTTTCCGACAGTTTATTGAAAAATCCCTCGTACCCGCTGGGGTCAAAATCGCGGAGGCAGATGTTTGGATGGGGCGGGCGCCACGTGTCGGTTTGGTGACCGGGGACAACCCCGTTCAAGGGCTGGTTCCGGCTTTGACGCCCGACGCCGTTTCTTACGAGATCAGTTATCGTGGGCCGATAGACGCCCCGATCTCAGCTGGCGACCCGATTGCGGAACTGGTGATTTCTATTGATGAGCTTGGTGAAATTCGCACGCCTCTATACGCCGATGCGGATGTGTCGCGGGGTGGAATTTTTAAGCGGATCAAGACATCTGCGCAAAAACTTGGCCAAACGTATTTGGGTTTTGCGCCACAGGGCAGCTGAGGCGCATACGTGTTCATCACTTTCGAAGGCATTGACGGTTCGGGGAAGTCATCTCAAGCGAAACGCCTTGCAGAACACATGAATTCACGTGGATACGACGTTGTTTTGACACGGGAACCGGGCGGTTCCGATGGTGCCGAACGGATTAGAGAGCTGCTGGTGACCGGAGATGTCGGACGATGGTCACCCGAAACAGAATTACTTCTGTTTACGGCGGCGCGTCGTGATCATCTTGAAAAGACAATTCAACCCGCACTGGATCGTGGAAGCATCGTCGTCTGTGACCGCTATGTTGATTCAACGCGTGTCTATCAGGGCGCGACGCGGGCCGATCTCCGCCCGCACGTCGATGCCCTTCACAAAGCCCTTATAGAGCGCGAGGCAGATCTTACGATCCTGATTGACCTCGATCCGACAGAGGCCCTTCAGCGCGGTTTGGCCCGCGAGAGCGGTGAGGATCGGTTCGAAGATTTTGGCCTGGAGTTTCAGAAAGCGCTTCGCAACGGCTTTCACGCCCTTGCAAAGACAGCGCCAGATCGCATCAAACTGATCGATGGCTTGGGGGATGAAGACACCGTTTTTGCCCGCGTTTGGCACTTGGTCTCAGAGATGATCTCCGATGGATAACGTTCTTCCCGAGGCGGACGCGCTGGACGGCTATACGCATCCGCGCTTTACCCCAAATGTTTTCGGTCACGAGCATGCCGAAGAACACTTTCTGTCCACATGGCGATCCGGACGTCTTCACCACGCGGTTCTTATCACTGGGCCTAAAGGTATCGGAAAGGCGAGCTTTGTGTGGCGCGCCGCACGCTTCTTGTTGGACCCGGTCAGCGGTGCAACAAACTTAGCGACTGATCCTGAGAGCCCCGTAAACCGCAGGATCAGCGCGCTCTCGGAGCCACGTCTTGTTCTCGCGCGGCGCGGTTGGGATGAAAAAGCGAAGAAACTTCGGACGCAAATCACGGTTGACGACATTCGCGGTTTCAAATCCTTTTTTCAGTTGTCCGTGACGGATGGCGGATGGCGTGCCGCAATTATTGACGCAGCGGATGAAATGAACACCGCTGCTGCCAATGCACTGCTCAAAATCTTGGAAGAACCTCCGGAAAAAACGGTCATCTTCTTGGTGTCGCATCAGCCGACACGCCTTCTTCCAACCATTCGATCCCGATGTACAACACTGCCCCTGACCCCTCTGTCGGGTCCGGCTATGGAAGCCGCGCTGCGCCAGCAGGACGTGCTGATTTCCCCCAAGATGGATGGCTTGACGGCGATGGCAAACGGCTCGGTTGGGCAAGCGCTTCGGCTTATTGAAGCGGAGGGGCAGGATATTTACGCAGCTTATCTCTCAGCATTTGACGGTATCGAAATGGATCGGTCGGTGGCCCTTAAGCTTGCTGAATCTTGCGCGGGCCCGCAAAACAACTTGCGCTATGACATTACGCTTGAGCTGCTCTCCGTGTTTCTTTCGCGGATCGCCCACCAGGGATCGGCAGGCACAGGTGCTTTGCTCGAACTGGTCCCAGGCGAAGCGCGCGTGTTAAATCGGCTCGGCCGTTCACAACATCATGCGCGACGCTGGGCAGATTTGGCACTCGCCCTTCCGGCCCGTGCCGCACAAAGCAAAGCCGTTAACCTTGACCCCTCATCCGTGATCCTCGATATGCTGCTGGAGATTGATAAAACGGCGAAGGCATGACCGACGATATTCACCTCGTAGACAGTCACTGCCATTTGGATTTCCCAGATTTTGACAACATCCATGACAAGGTCGTCGCCCAAGCTGCAGAATTTGGTGTCAAACGAATGGTTACGATTTGCACCAAATTGCGTTCGCTGCCGCAAGTGAAAGCGATTGCAGAGGCGAATGAAGCGGTTTTCTTTGCCGCAGGCACGCACCCGATGAATGTGGCAGAGGAAGGGATCGTCGAAGTGGGCGATCTTTTGGAAATAACTTCGCATCACAAAATGGTTGGGATCGGTGAAAGCGGGCTCGACTATCACTATACGTCGGAAAGCGCAGAGGTACAAAAGAAGAGCCTTCGCATTCACATTGAGGCCGCGCGGCAAAGCGGCCTGCCGCTCATTATCCATGCGCGCGACGCGGACGACGATATCGCGTCGATTTTGACCGAAGAATACAAGAACGGGGCGTATTCATGCGTAATGCACTGTTTTTCCAGCGGTGCAGAACTCGCGAGAAAGGCGCTTGATCTCGGGTTTTACCTCTCAATGTCTGGCATTGTGACATTTCCGAAATCACAGGAATTGCGGGATATTTTTGCATCCGCGCCTTTGGATCGTATCTTGGTCGAAACCGATAGCCCGTATCTTGCCCCGGTTCCCTATAGGGGTCGACGCAATGAACCTGCCTATGTGCACCATACTGCCAAGACGGGAGCCGATCTTTTCGGGCTGACACTGTCCGAATTCGCGTCAATAACAACCGACAACTTCGACCGGCTGTTCACCAAGGCCGCGGTAGGAAAACCACTATGACAACGACGTTGAGGATTCTGGGGTGCGGTTCGTCGGGGGGTGTGCCGCGTCTCGGGAACCAATGGGGTGCATGCGACCCAGATAACCCAAGAAATGCCCGCAAACGCTGTTCGGTTCTGGTCCAAAAACAAGGTCCAGAAGGCAAGACCACTGTGTTGATCGATACCTCACCGGATATGCGACAACAGCTGTTGGACGCTGAATGTGGCGCGTTAGACGCTGTGATCTACACCCATGAACACGCGGATCACACGCATGGCATTGATGATTTGCGGATGATCGTGATCAATCAGCGAAAGGTCCTGACGGTCTACGCCGATGATCGCACGCAAGCCAACCTTCTCGCGCGTTTTGGCTACGCTTTCTATCAACCAGAGGGATCCCCCTACCCGCCGATTTTGGACATGCGGACCATCCTGAAGGACCCGATTAAGATTACCGGCGCTGGCGGAACGATTACGCTGCGACCCATACCGGTGGAACACGGTACGATCACGGCTTTGGGGTTTCGGATCGGCGATGTCGCATACACGCCAGACGTTTCCGACATCCCCGAAGACAGCCTCGATTTGGTTGAAAACCTCTCCGTTTGGATTGTTGATGCGTTGCGCCGAACGCCGCATCCAAGTCATTTCAACCTGGAAACAGCCCTTGGTTGGGTGGCACGCATGAAACCCGCAGAGGCCATTCTCACAAACCTGCATGTGGATCTCGACTATGAAACGCTTGCCGCGGAGACGCCGGAACACATCTCTCCGGCCTATGACGGACGCACTGTGATCATTGATGCTTGATCTTTTGGCCGTCGTGGCCCCTGTCTTCTTGATTGTCGGCGCCGGGTATTGGGCCGTCGGCCGAGGTGCCTTTCCGATCGAAGGTGCTGAAGCACTCATGCTCTTTGCACAGCGCTTTGCAATTCCTTGTCTACTCTTTCTGGCCATGTCTCGCATCGACCTGGCAACACTCTTAAACTGGAAGCTGATCATATCATTCTACAGCGGCACATTGAGCTGCTTTGCGATCTCTGCCTTGATGGCCTTCTCTTTCTTTAGGCGGGCAGGTCCCGCGGCTGTGACGGTGGGCTTTAGCGCAACATTTGCGAACGCCGTCTTGCTTGGGCTGCCGATTGTCGAACGCGCCTTTGGGGAGGCCGCACTGGACGCGAGCTTTACCGTCATCGCGTTTCATGCACCCATTTGTTACGCGGTTGGGATCGCCGCTATGGAAGCCGTTCTCGCAGATGGAAAATCGCGATCAGAGACGGTCTGGACCATTGTAAAGGCGATCTTCTCGAACCCACTTATGATTGGGATCGCCGGCGGGTTGGTCGTCAACCTATTCAATCTTGCTCTGCCCCCGTTGATCCTGGACCCCGTGGAATTTATGTCCCGTGCCGCCATCGGTGCTGCCCTTTTTGCGCTTGGCGGGGTCCTGGTTAAATATCAGATCAGCGATCGATGGGGCGAAATCGGGATGGTCACTCTGCTCAGATTGATCTGGCATCCGACGCTTGCATATGTTCTTGCGGCGATTATCTTCAAACTCCCGGAAGATATCGTGCATGGCATCGTTGTCACGGCGTCAATGGCGCCGGGTGTGAACACATATGTCTTTGCGAACATGTATGGGCGCGGCAAAGGGACTGCGGCATCAACGGTGCTTATTGGAACAGCGCTTTCCGTTGTGACAGTCTCCGCCTGGCTCTATATTCTGTCATAAAGGAGCAACATAATGGCAATGCAGGCAGATGAAATTAAAGCGCTTATTCAAGCGGCCTTCCCAACCGCGGATGTGACGATTTCCGATCTGGCCGGGGACGGCAACCACTATGCCGCTGAAGTGGTCGCAACCGAATTCGCAGGAAAGTCCCGTGTGCAACAGCAACGCATGGTTTACGCGTCTTTGAAGGGCGCGATGGACGGGTCAGATGGTCAGCTCCACGCATTGGCCTTGACCACGAAAGTCAAAGATTAGACGTTCAACCCAAACTCTTGAAACGACACTGATCCAAACCAAGATCAGATGAAACCGTAAAGGATACATAATGACCGATACAGCTCAGACGGAAATTAAGACGACCGTCACCGACAATGATGTCGTTCTCTTTATGAAGGGCACATCTTCCATGCCACAATGCGGGTTTTCTTCACGTGTTGCAGGTGTCTTAAATTATATGGGCGTCGACTACAAAGATGTGAACGTCCTGGCCGATGAAGGTATCCGTCAGGGAATAAAAGAATTCTCTGATTGGCCGACGATCCCCCAGCTCTACGTCAAAGGAGAGTTCGTGGGTGGATGTGACATTATCACAGAGATGACCTTGTCAGGCGAATTGGATCAGCTGTTCGAGTCAAATGGCGTCGCCTATGACAAAGACGCGGCTGACAAAATACGCGAAGCAAACGGCTAATGGGCGGCGTCCGCAGCGGCGGCCTCTGCAGTTTCGATCAGCCGGGATATCGTTTTCTCAGCCGACGCCAGGCGATCTTCCGCAGATGTGGACGCCCCCAAACGCACTTCCATGCTCGCCGTTTTCTCTTCTAGGTCTCTGATTTCTTTCGCTTTTTGAGAAATTTCAGCCTCTAATTGATCGCGTGCGTTGCTCTCTGCTTTACTGCGCGCATCACGCTCTTCTCGAAGACTGAAGAGCTCCGACTTGAGGTTATCAAGTTCGGCTTTTGCCGCGACAGCTTCGCTTTGCGCTTCATCCCGTTCCGCCTCAATTGTCGCAACAAGGTACGGGTCCGGTGCACTAGTCCCCCCTTCTTGGATGGCGACCAATCGGGCCGTCAGGTCTTTGACCTGTGCCGTTTTATGATCCAAACTCTCGGTCAGTTTCGGATCAGCGCCGGGAAGGGACGAACTCGCAAGTTGCGCTTGAAGTCGTTCTATATGCGAGCGGAGTTCACGATCCTCTGCAGCCGTTTTTGCGAGATCTTCACTCAGCTGCTGCATGTCGCGACGCAGATCCGATATCTCGCTTTCTTTTTCGGCGATTTCGTCCTGAAGCGCCTCAGCTTCTGCCTTTATATGCTCCGCCTTGGTGTCTTCGAGTTCAAGTTCCCGTTGCTTGGTTTCCTCTTGAAGGGTCGTCAACGTGTCTTGCAACACAATCATCCGATCTGCGAGCATCAAGCCCGCCATCAAGAGCATTCTACTTTCACCAATACGTCCCTGGCTTTTGACGAACGTTTGCGCCTCGTCATTCAGAAGTTTCGCGGCCGCATTCAGAAAGTCTTCTTCACCCTCTTGGCATATGACCTCAAAGTCGTGCCCCCCGATATCAATTCGATGAATGGCCATTATCCATCTCCCAGTTGCGCGCGAAGCCCGTCAATGACGGCGTCAACGTCATCAATAATCGATGCTTGTTCGTGAAGTCTTTGTTTTAACCCTGCAATCTCTACGTCCCGCGCGGCAAGTTCTGCCTCAAGATCAGCAAGTTTCGCCTCTGCTGCAGTCAGGTTCGACTGCAAGTCCACTTGGTGTAGGTCATTCTGCCCGTTCTTCTTCGCCGCTTCTGTTAATACATGAAGCGCCTGAGCGAACCGGGCCTCTTCGTCAGCAAAAGGGTTCATCGCAACACTTTCTTATTTTCGTTTTCAATGTCCCAAAGCGCGTGCTCGAATCGCGCGATTTCAATTAGATAAGCGTATTTTTTGACAAAAAACAAACGGCAGGCTGTTTTGTCGAGCATCGCTTGACCCTGTGACAGCGATCCGCCAAGGGGGATTTACCGACTGAGGAGGGGCCAACCGTGACGCTTGAGGAACTCAAAACAAACCACCCAGATCATTTTCGCAAGGCAGCCGCGATCCGCTTCCTCGCGGCCGACGCCGTACATGCTGCGACCTCCGGGCACCAGGGCATGCCAATCGGCATGGCAGATGTCGCGACTGTCTTGTTCGAACACTATCTGAAGTTCGATGCCGCAGCACCGAACTGGCCAGACCGGGATCGGTTCATTCTGTCCGTTGGGCATGGGTCAATGCTGCTTTATGCGCTGCTCTACCTGACCGGCTACGAAGATATGACGCTCGAGCAGATCAAGGATTTCCGTCAATGGGGATCGGCGACGGCAGGCCATCCTGAATTTGGCCATGCAGATGGTATCGAGACAACAACTGGTCCGCTTGGCCAAGGATTGGCCAACGCCGTCGGATTTGCCATGGCCGAGCAGGCGCTCGCGGCACGCTTTGGAAAGAAAATTGTCGATCACTACACCTATGTTTTTGCGGGTGACGGCTGTCTGATGGAAGGCGTCAGCCACGAAGCGATAGGCCTGGCCGGCCGACAAAAGCTCTCAAAACTGATCGTATTCTGGGACAACAACGATATTTCGATCGACGGTCGCGTCTCCATCGCCGATGTCACCGATCAGCAACAACGCTTTAAGGCGGCGGGCTGGTCTGTGTTTGAGTGTGATGGCCACGATCCCAACAGTATATCATCAGCAATCGAGGCGGCCCAGAAATCCGGCAAGCCTTCGATGATCGATTGTAAAACAACAATCGCCCTCGGCGTTGAAGGGGTCGAAGACACGAATGCCGGGCACGGCTATGCGATTAAGGATGCGCAACTTACGCAGATGCGCGCGGCATATGGATGGAATCATCCCGCATATGATGTTCCGTCAGACATCCTTGATGCGTGGCGTCAAATCGGGTCAAGAGGAGCGACTTCACGTAACGAATGGGAAGGCCGTTTAGGAGGGTTGTCCGCCAATAAGGTGACGGAGTTTACCCGTGTACTGCAAGGTGATCCCTCCAAGAAGCTGTCGGCTTCGATCAAGCGATTGAAGAAGCAAATCTCAGAAGATCGTCCTAAAGTCGCAACGCGTAAATCGAGCCAGATGGCGTTAGAGGTGATCAATCCCATCATGCCAGAAATGCTGGGGGGCTCGGCGGATCTGACGGGTTCAAACCTGACGCTCACGCAAGATTTGGGCACTTTTGGGCCGGATAACCGCAAGGGTCGGCACATAAGTTATGGCATTCGTGAACACGGGATGGCGGCGGCAATGAACGGTATCGCGCTCCATGGGGGTCTCCGCCCCTATGGTGGAACGTTCATGTGCTTTACGGATTACGCCCGTCCGTCTATGCGCCTTGCCGCGCTGATGAAAATTCCAACTGTCTTTGTGATGACCCATGACTCGATTGGTGTCGGAGAAGATGGTCCCACGCACCAGCCGATCGAACATTTGGCCATCAGTCGCGCGACACCAAACACACATGTGTTTCGTCCTGCCGACACCGTAGAGACCGCAGAAGCCTGGGAATTGGCAGTCACCTCAAAAGAGACACCAAGTGTTCTATCACTGACCCGCCAAGGGTTGCCGACCGTTCGGACGAAGAACACGGGAAAAAATCTAACAGCGCAGGGTGCTTACGTTCTTGCCGACAGCGAGGGAAAGCGTCAGGTCATTTTGTTGGCAACGGGTTCCGAAGTTTCCATCGCGCTCGACGCGCGGGACCTTCTACACGCGGATGGTATCGGCACCCGCGTTGTATCGATGCCGTGTTGGGAGCTCTTTGATGCCCAAGATGAAACCTATCGCAAACGGGTACTGCCAGGGGGGCCTGTACGCGTAGGCGTCGAAGCGGCGGCACGCCATGGTTGGGATAAGTACCTTAGCGGGGAGCGCGGCAAATCCGCAAAAGCAGCTTTTGTGGGTATGGAATCGTTCGGTGCTTCGGCGCCAGCAAACGTCCTTTATGACAAGTTTGGAATAACCGCAGAGGCTGTTGCGAAGACGGCAAAGTCACTTCTGTAAACCTGTTTGAAAGTTTTATCGCTAACATCCGCGGGCCCAGGTTCAAACTGGGCCCGTTTCTCTTTTCGCCCCCTCCGAAACATCGTAGCTGGTGCTCCAAGAAAAGGGAGGCGACATGGCGGTTCGTGTTGGTATCAACGGCTTTGGGCGTATTGGGCGTTGCACATTGGCAGCGATCATTGAAGAGGGGCGAAACGATATCGAGGTCGCGGCGATAAACGCTACGGGCCCGCTGGAAACAAATGCCCATCTTCTAAAGTACGATTCAATTCATGGTCGTTTTTCCGGAGATGTAACGCTTGCCGATGGGCGGATGGATGTTGGCCAGGGCCCAATTCGGATGATGTCGACCTATGATCCGCAAGAGCTTGATTGGGACGATGTCGACATTGTTCTCGAATGTTCTGGGAAATTTAACTCCAAAGAAGGATCTATGATTCATCTTGAACGCGGCGCCAAGAAGGTTCTGATTTCGGCTCCGGGGAAAAATGCGGATAAAACAGTGGTCTATGGGGTAAACCAGCATGAGTTGACGCAGGACGATGTGATCGTCTCCAATGCGTCATGCACGACAAACTGTTTAGCCCCGATTGCAAAAGTGCTGAACGACGCCATCGGTATCGACAAAGGATATATGACGACAATTCACGCATATACCGGGGACCAGCCCACGCATGACCGTCGCCACAGCGACCTTTACCGCGCGCGCGCTGCATCGATGTCTATGATCCCGACAAATACAGGCGCAGCAAGCGCCGTTGGCTTGGTGCTTCCGGAACTTGCGGGCCGTCTCTCTGGCGCTGCTATTCGGGTTCCAACGCCAAATGTCTCGGCCGTTGATCTGACTTTCGTCGCCGAGAAACCAACAACAACGGATGCTGTAAACGCCGCTATTGCGCGCGCTGCGGGTCAAGAAATGAAAGGTATCATTGAATATAGCGATGAACCAACCGTTTCGATCGATTACAACCACAACACGCATTCCTCCAACTTCGCGGCCCTTCAAACATCGGTCATCGGTGACACTCTCGTGCGCGTATTGGCGTGGTATGACAATGAATGGGGTTTTTCATGCCGCATGGCGGACACAGCCGTTGCAATGGGGAAATTGATCTGATCGATGTTTCCAAATAAAGCAGCCATCATATTCGGTACGCTGCTTTTGGGTCTCATGATCTTGGACATGATCCTAACACGCGGCGCAACACTAGTTTTTCTGGCGCGGGAATTCGTTCAGATGATCGAATGGCTGGCCTTTTGGAGGTAAAAGGCATGGGCGGATCATTGTCATGGAACCGCATTGAAGATCTGGACTTTGCCGAGAAAGTAGCGCTCGTCCGAGTGGACGCAAACGTGCCCATGCAAGAAGGGAAAGTTACAGACGAAACCCGGCTTGTGCGGATAAAGCCCACTGTAGATGCGCTGGCCAATTTGGGCGCACGCAGTGTTTTACTCTCTCACTTTGGGCGCCCAAAGGATGCCCCCGACCCCGCCTTTTCGCTGGAGCCGATTGTTCCGGCACTCTCGAAAGCGCTTGATCGTGCCGTACACTTTGCGCCCGACTGTATCGGTGATGTTGCCCAAAAGGCGGTCGAGGACCTGCAACCAGGTGGTGTTTTGTTGCTGGAGAACACGCGGTTTCATCCGGGTGAGAAGACAAACGACCCCGAGTTTTCGGCGTCACTCTCCCGATTAGGTGACATTTTTGTTTCCGACGCATTCTCATCCGCGCATCGGGCCCATGCATCGGTGACCGGGATTGCAGAACACCTCCCAAGCTGCGCCGGACGCGCCTTGGAAGCTGAACTCACCGCATTGGATGCCGCGCTCGGATCGCCGGCGCATCCTGTAATCGCCGTTGTGGGCGGGGCGAAGGTATCGACAAAGCTCGCACTTCTGGAGAATTTGATCGCGCCGACGGATGCGATCATTATCGGTGGGGGCATGGCGAACACGTTTTTGGCAGCGAAAGGGTATCAAATTGGCCAATCGCTCTATGAGCCGGACCTGATCGAAAAAGCGAAAGAGATCGGCGCTGCGGCAGAAGCGGCCTCTTGCGACTTGCTGTTGCCTCTTGATGTTGTTGTGGCCGAGGCCTTTGCGGAAAACGCACCGCATGCAGTCTATAGGGCCGATCGTTGCCCTGCGACGGGGATGATTTTGGACGCTGGTCCGGAGACCATAAACGCCTTAAAGCTGCGGCTTCAAACGGTGAAAACAGTAATTTGGAACGGCCCTCTTGGCGCGTTTGAGGTCGCACCGTTCGATGCAGCAACGAACGCAGTTGCTCAGGAAGTGGCCAACTTGACCGCGGCCGGCCGGATGACCTCGGTTGCTGGCGGAGGGGATACCGTGGCAGCGCTCAACCAAAGCGGCGCAGCCGCAGATTTTACGTATATTTCGACAGCGGGCGGGGCCTTTCTTGAATGGATGGAGGGCAAAACCTTGCCTGGCGTCGCCGCATTGATGGGAGAGCGCGGATGAGTTTTGACAAACAACTGAAGCAAATGCAGACATCTTCGGGGTTTATCGCGGCCTTAGATCAGTCCGGCGGATCGACTCCAAAGGCGCTTAAACAATATGGCGTCGATGAAAGCGCCTACAGCTCCGATGACGAAATGTTCGATTTGATTCACGCAATGCGGTCGCGCATTGCGACCGCACCTGCATTTACCGGTGACAAAGTAATCGGTGCCATTCTCTTTGAAATGACCATGGACCGGGAAATCGCGGGACAACCGACCGCGCAATTTCTTTGGCAGGAACGGGGTGTCGTACCGTTCTTAAAGGTCGATAAAGGACTAGAGGCCGAGAGCCACGGGGTTCAGTTGATGAAGCCCATTCCGGGCCTCGCAGAAACGGCCGAACGGGCCAAGGACGCGGGCATCTTCGGTACAAAAATGCGTTCGGTCATTAAATCAGCAAATGAAAGCGGGATCATTTCGAATGTTGCTCAGCAATTTGTCGTTGGCGATGAGATCTCCCGATACGGGCTTGTGCCGATACTCGAGCCGGAGGTCGATATTCACGCACCTGATAAAGGCGACGCAGAGATGATCTTGCGCGATGCGATCCTCGGTCAGCTGAACGCCCTGCCCTCTGGGCAACATGTGATGCTCAAGCTTACACTGCCCGCAGAACCAGATTTTTACGCACCCTTGATCGCACATGAAAATGTGGTTCGGGTGGTTGCCCTTTCGGGTGGGTATTCGCGCGCTGAAGCCAACGCAATGTTGTCGCAAAACCCCGGAATGATCGCGAGTTTTTCGCGCGCGTTAAGCGAAGGCCTCTCGGTTCGTCAAAGCGACGCGGAATTTAACAGTGCTCTAGCCTCGTCCATCGACGATATTGCGGCTGCATCGGCGACTTAAACCTACCCCCAGGAGCCATTCAACGACCAATCATAGGCGTAGCCATCAACACGTTGGACGCCCTCCAAACGCTGGTGAAGATCGGGCGCTGCATACGCCCTTATGTGATCAAGAAGTGCCGCTTCGGAGCCGCCAAAGTCATCCATGTACCAAAAGTAAATCTTTGAGAGGATCAGTTTACGATCTTTTGTCGCGACGCCCCGCGGATCATTCACGAAGGCTCGCGCCGCACGCTCCAAGTCATCATTCAGTGATTTAGAGCGATACGCCTCTGGACCGATATTTGGGCAACTGACAGCGCCGCAGTTCAAACCGTAATGGAGCAGCGGACTTCGCCAAACTGGGCGCAGTATTCCGCTTTCGATCCCATGGAGGGACAGGGGAATGCCGCATACCGACACCATCGGGATGTGGAATGGCCGTTTGATATCAAGTGGATGGCGTTGCGCATCGAACATAGATCGCGTCAAGCGCTGGTCGAGAATAAGCCGGAGAACCGCAGCATTATAGAGGTTGATCCAAAATGCATATTGTTCCGATCGCACCAGGTTTGAAGGATCTGTCCCTTCCAACCCGGCGATATAGTCGGCCAAAAGTTGGCCGTCTGCCTGTGTAAATGCGCCATAGGATACTTTGCGGATACCGCCCCCGTCCAACGCGGTATGTTTTTGGAGCAGGAGATCGAAGGATGAATGATCCAACGTGATCCGCGAGGTTGGATCATGTTCGGCCCATTTGCCGTCGAGCAAATGTGATTTAGGGACGAGACGCTTTTCCAACCAAAGCATGTGACCGCTCCGTAACTTACACATGAGGTAAGCGGCTTTGACAAAAGTCTAGTCATCCAAAGAAACAAAAAAAACGACGCTTGCGAATCATTAGGGATTCACAAAGCGAATCACCTGTGGCATGATTCGTTTAATCCCCGGAAAGAGGGTGGAGGCAGACATGACACAAGTCCTTACGAAGACGCATGCTTACGGCGTGACGATGGTTGTTTTGACAATGTTGAGCCTCAGCCTCTACTTCGTTTTTGCGGCCATTCAGGGGGATTACGGGCATCTTCGCCGGCTTGAGGTCCAAGCAGAGGCAAGCCAGCTGGAAGTAGAACTTGCGGCCCTTGATGCAGAGGTTCGCGATCTCACAAACCGGACAGAACGACTTTCCGATAATTATCTTGATCTCGATCTACTGGACGAACAGGCGCGCAAAATTCTCGGATACATCCGCCCAGACGAAATCGTCATCGACTAAGGCCTTGGTTCGTCGAACCGTTGGGCTTAACACCGGGCCCATGAAGACCATTGGAATTTTGGGCGGCATGTCGGCGGCGTCTACGCAACTTTACTATCAGTATTTGTGCGAGATGACGCAGTCGAGGTTGGGTGGACTGCACTCCCCCGATCTGATTATTCGTTCGGTCGATTTCGCTGAGATCGAACATCTTCAAATGTCAAACCAATGGAATCGCGCTGGAGAGATTTTGAATCACGACGCGAAACGGCTTGAGCACGCTGGCGCAGATATGATCATCTTGGCGACAAACACGATGCATAAGTTGGCGGCCAATATTATGCAGGACGTTGCCATCCCCTTTATTCACATCGCGACCGCAACCGCAGAGGCAATCACAGCCGCAAGCTACGAGCGACCTGGATTAATGGCGACGGCCTTCACGATGGAACAGACATTCTACACCGATGTCCTGAAAGATGCCGGGCTTACTCCGGTCGTTCCTAACCCGGAGGACCGCGCACAAACCCACAGGATTATCTATGACGAGCTCTGCAAAGGTGTGATGCACGAAACAAGCCGCAACACATACATTCAAATTGCAGACCGTTTGCGGAAGTCAGGTGCAGATTGCCTGATCCTTGGATGCACCGAGGTGGGTATGCTGCTCAATCCAGATAACGCGCCGCTCCCCGTGTTCGATACAACGCGCATACATTGTGAGGCGGCCCTCAATTTCGCCCTCGACCAAAGCACGTAAGATTAAGGGATGCAATTTCGAAACTTCTCCGATATAATGTAGTTTAGTATTTAACTATGATTTGGAGAGGTCATGGCAAAGTCAAAACCGAATGTTTCGGCTGACGAACTCACCCAATATTATCGCGACATGTTGTTGATCCGACGTTTCGAAGAAAAAGCGGGTCAACTTTACGGAATGGGCCTAATCGGCGGCTTTTGTCATCTCTATATCGGACAGGAAGCAGTTGTCGTCGGGCTAGAGGCCGCCGCGAAAGAGGGCGACCAGCGCGTCACCTCTTACCGGGATCACGGCCATATGCTGGCCTGTGGAATGGATCCAGACGGTGTGATGGCCGAACTCACGGGGCGCATCGGGGGCTATTCCAAAGGCAAGGGCGGCTCGATGCACATGTTCTCCAAGGAGAAGGAATTTTATGGTGGCCACGGGATTGTGGCAGCCCAAGTGCCGATTGGTGCGGGTCTTGCCTTCGCCAATAAGTACCGCGAGACAGATGGCGTTTCCTTTACTTATTTTGGCGATGGTGCGGCGAACCAGGGCCAAGTGTACGAGACCTTTAACATGGCCTCGCTTTGGCAACTTCCGGTGATTTTTGTGATCGAGAACAACCAATACGCCATGGGGACCAGCACCGTGCGCTCCTCTTCTACTCCGGATTATTGGACACGTGGTGCGGCGTTTAACATCCCCGGCGAGGCGGTCGATGGTATGGATGTTCTCGCGGTAAAAGCAGCGGGCGAGAAAGCCGTAGCCCACTGCCGCGCAGGTGACGGCCCGTATATTTTGGAGATGAAGACCTATCGCTATCGCGGGCATTCAATGTCGGACCCGGCCAAGTACCGCACGCGAGAAGAGGTCCAAAAGGTGCGCTCCGAAAAGGACCCGATTGATCACGTCAAAGACCTTTTGATCGATGGCAAACACGCCACCGAAGACGAGCTGAAAGCGATTGATAAAGAGGTGAAGGCGCGGGTATCAAAGGCAGCGGATTTTGCGTCCGAAAGCCCCGAGCCCCCGGTCACCGAACTTTATACAGATATTTTGGCGGAGGTGTAAGTCATGGATATTTTGATGCCCGCGCTCTCGCCCACCATGGAAGAAGGCACATTGGCCAAATGGTTGGTCAAAGTTGGAGACACTGTTGAGAGCGGTCAAATCCTGGCAGAGATCGAAACCGACAAGGCGACGATGGAATTCGAAGCAGTTGACGAAGGGACGATCACTGAGCTGTTAGTGGCTGAAGGGGCGGAAGGCGTCAAAGTAAACGCGCCGATTGCCCGGATGGATGGCGACGGAGAGGCTGCGGCCACCCCTGCCCCGGCTGCGGTGCCAACGGAGGCGAAAGCGGATACCCCTGCGCCTGCGGTCGTTGCGGCACCCACAACCGCTGTCGCCAATGACCCAGAATTGCCAGAGGGAACCAGTTTCACCGACACCACGGTGCGAGAGGCCCTGCGCGATGCTATGGCTGAAGAGATGCGCACGAACCCGAATGTTTTCATGATGGGCGAAGAAGTGGCCGAATATCAGGGAGCTTACAAAGTCTCCCAAGGGTTGCTGGACGAGTTTGGCGCAAAGCGCGTCATTGATACGCCGATCACCGAACATGGCTTTACCGGAATTGCGGTCGGTGCCGCCTTTGCCGGTCTCAACCCGATTGTGGAGTTTATGACGTTCAACTTTGCCATGCAGGCGATTGACCAGATCATTAACTCGGCAGCGAAAACGCTTTATATGTCGGGCGGTCAGATGGGATGCCCGATGGTGTTCCGGGGGCCGAATGGTGCCGCAGCACGCGTGGGCGCTCAGCACAGCCAGGATTACGCCATGTGGTATGCGCATATTCCGGGGCTAAAGGTTGTGATGCCCTATTCGGCGGCGGACGCGAAGGGCTTGTTGAAATCAGCAATCCGGGATCCAAACCCGGTGATCTTCCTGGAGAACGAAATCCTTTATGGGCGTAGTTTTCCTGTCCCGGATGTGGATGATCACACTGTGCCCATCGGCAAGGCGAAGATCTGGCGCGAAGGATCGGATGTGACCATCGTGAGTTTCGGCATCGGCATGCAATACGCATTGGAAGCGGCAGATCGTTTGGCTGCAGACGGGATCGAGGCGGAGGTGATTGACCTGCGCAGCCTGCGCCCGATTGACTACGACACGCTGATCGCCTCGGTGCAGAAAACAAATCGCTGTGTGACGGTCGAAGAAGGGTTCCCAGTCGGGTCGATCGGCAACCATCTGGGGGCTTACATCATGCAGAACGCTTTTGATTACTTGGACGCGCCTGTGATCAACTGCGCAGGCAAAGATGTGCCCATGCCTTATGCCGCAAACCTTGAGAAACTTGCGCTTGTGACCACGGACGAGGTCGTCGCAGCCGTGCACCAAGTGACGTACAAGTAAGGAGACAGAGCGATGACCGATATCTTAATGCCGGCCCTGTCGCCTACGATGGAAGAAGGTACGCTAGCCAAATGGTTGGTGAAGCCGGGTGACGAGGTGGAAAGCGGCGACCTTTTGGCGGAGATCGAAACCGATAAAGCCACGATGGAGTTTGAGGCCGTCGATGATGGCGTAATCGAAGAATTGCTGGTGGCCGAAGGTGCTGAGGGTGTGAAAGTGAACACACCGATTGCGCGCATGACAGGCGATGGCGAGGCCCCTGCGGCAAAGACCACAACCGCACCGACGGAGGCATCGAGCCCGGTTGACGCGGCGCCTGTCCCAACCGTGGCAACAACGCCTGCGAAGGCGGTACCAACGCCGAAGACGGGCGGACCACGGGTTTTTGCGACACCGCTTGCGCGCCGAATTGCAGCTGACAAGGGCATCGATCTTTCGAGCGTTGCCGGGTCGGGCCCGCATGGGCGGATCGTAAAGGCAGATGTTGAAGGCGCAAAACCTGGGGCCGCGCCTAAAGCGGCGGCGGCGCCCGCTGCCCTGCCCCAATCCGCGGATGCAGAGACAGTGAAGGCCATGTATGCGGATCGCGTCTTCGAAGAAGTGGCACTGGACGGTATGCGCAAAACCATCGCGAGCCGTTTGACCGAGGCCAAGCAGACAATTCCGCATTTCTACCTCCGGCGAAGCGTTGAAATCGACAGTTTGCTGGCCATGCGGAAGGAGATCAATACGGGGCTGGAGGCCTCTGGCAAGAAGGTTTCTGTGAATGATTTCATCATCAAAGCCGTGGCCAAGGCATTGAAAGACAATCCGATGTGCAACTGTGTCTGGGCAGGTGATCGGATCATTAAACTGGAACCGGCCGATGTGGCCGTCGCCGTGGCCGTGGATGGCGGCTTGTTCACACCGGTCCTGCGGGATGCTGATGTGAAAACGCTCTCGACGCTATCGGATGAGATGAAGGACTTGGCGGGACGCGCGCGCGATAAGAAGCTTAAGCCAAACGAATATGTGGGCGGTGCGACAGCGATCTCTAATCTTGGTATGTTTGGGATCGAGAATTTCGATGCGGTCATCAACCCACCCCATGGATCTATCCTGGCGGTCGGCGCAGGGGTGAAACAGCCCGTTGTCAAAGAGGATGGATCGGTCGGCAGCGCGACCGTGATGTCGATGACGCTCTCTTGTGATCACCGGGTGATTGATGGCGCGCTTGGCGCCGTGTTCCTTGGATCTATTGCCGGATATTTGGAAAATCCGTTGGCGATGCTGGCCTAGCATGAATTTCTGGGAGCAGTTTTGGACAGAAGTCGTCAAAACGCCGACGCTGTTTACCGGAACTGTGGCGTTTCTGATTTTCGCACTAACACAGGCTGGGAACATGTATTCCGCGTGGCTGAGACGCAGGAAGCGCGCGATAAGCCTTATGCGTGCCCTATACGCGGAGGTCGAATTTAATACGCAGGATCTTCGCAAATTCACAGAACATAAAGATCAGAGGCTTAAGATCGTTGAAAAACGGCTACGGGCCGATCCGGATCGGGTTCCCCATGTTACGGACGCTCAACATACAATCGTGTACCGTGAAAACATCGATTATCTCGGTGCGATAAAGAATTTGGACCCAGCGCCGCTTGTTTGCTTCTATGGCGAACTGGAAAAAATGAACGAGATGATACGGGGATTGTCGCGACCGACTTATAAGGCCCTGCCGAAACACGGTAAGGTGAATGTCATAAAACGATTATACGACAGTGCGACAGAAACAGAACGATTAGGACAGATTATTCTGAACGATATGCAAAAGATAATGCCGAAAAATATCAGTAGGAAAGCTCCTCCCGCTCCCATTCGGCATTAGCGTCGTTAGATTTCCAATGGATCTGGCATATTCGTTCCTTTCAAGACCTAGTTAAGCATTCTGGACGTAGATTTAAAGTCAATTTTCACTTCGCCAAAATGTGATCCATAGATCGGCTGGGTTGATCGCAGCCGGCCTCCCCGACAATCTTCGCCGGCACGCCCGCAACGGTTTTGCACGCCGGCACTTCTTTAAGGACCACAGACCCAGCGGCAATACGAGAGCAATGGCCAATCGTAATATTGCCAAGCACCTTCGCCCCCGCACCAATCAACACACCATCCCCGATTTTTGGATGCCTGTCACCATCAGCTTTCCCAGTGCCGCCGAGGGTTACTGCATGCAACATTGAGACATTGTTACCAACGACGGCGGTTTCCCCGATCACAATCGAATGGGCGTGATCGATCATGATCCCTTTGCCAAGCTTTGCACCCGGATGGATGTCCACGCCAAATATCTCTGACGCGCGCATTTGAATAAACGAGGCCATGTCTTTACGCCCTTCGATCCACAACGCATGTGCCACCCGTGCCGCCTGAAGCGCTTGAAAGCCCTTGAAGTACAAGAGCGGCTGGATGAACCGCTGGCACGCCGGATCACGATCATAGACGGCCACAATATCTGCGCGGGCCGCGTCCAATATCTCGGGTTTCGCATCAAACATCGTCAAGATAACGTCGCGCAGTGTGGCCGAGCTCATCTCGGCTGAGGCGAGTTTTAAGGCAAGCCGAAACGAAAGCGCCTTCCCAAAACCTGCATGTTGCAGCACACTTGATTGAACCAAGGCCGCCATAGACGGCTCTGTCTTCGTCAAGGCATATGCCTCTGATACGATCCGATCCCAAACAGGATCAACCGATGCAATTTTTTCGATTGGATTGGCCATCATGTGCCCTCCGCTTTGCGCCATACGTATCATGACAGTAGAGAAAGGCCAACTTATGGTAATCCGTTTTCGCGCCGCCAGGCCAAAACCTGAGCAGCTACGCACACCAAGGCTGACAGACCGCGATTGGAGTTAAGCGAAAACCCGTCAACCTTTGGCAAGCGGGACGTCGCATCCTCTAGGCTCCACCCTCTCACATGGGCCTGATCACATGTTCGTCCAACAAGATCCTTATCTTGGGGGTCCGTCATATAGACCCGCGCCATCGCAACCAGATCGGGATACAATACCGGTCTAATCATGCAGGCGGGGTCACAGCCCAATAATGAACTGCAAATCGGATTGAGCCACCCGTAAACGCACCGCCATCACAGGTCAGAAGCAACGGTGTCGAACTGTAATACGTCACCCCGGAGCCTGAAATGCCTTTTGCAGATGTATCGACCGCGAAGCCAAGACCATTGCCGTAGCGATCATCGCCACCGGCCACCCCATACTTCCAAGACGTCCCCGTATCGGTCGTTATTTCTCCAATGATACGGCTGGAGACCGCGATCACATGTGCATCGGCCGGAATGTGCCCGACCGTTGTCACCGTCGCGCCAGAGGTGAGCACTTCGTCAAAAGTCAGCACCTTCATAGAGAACGTCGCCCCATCTTTTGACACCGCTGGGGCCTCTACAGTCCAAGTCCCACCGATGAACACATAGTTCAGACCATCTGTTGCATTTCGGAGCCGCCATCCTTCTTTTGGCGCGACAAAGCGCCATCCACCAGACGTCATCAATGCAAGCGATCCGTCTTTTCCCGCCCAATCATCGGTTGCGCCTGTTGCGACATCGAAGAGATCGCCTTCCATAGGATTGGCCGGTGGTGAGCCAACCCCCAGATCGTTCAGGTGCCCCTGCACAAGCGCGTCCACCAATACGAGACTTTCATTTACAGTGACGTGTTTTTGCGTTTGCGCCGCTGCCACAAGCGGCAATCCCAAATTCGCTGTTTCAGCCATCATAAATACTCCATGCTTCAAATCCATAACCCGTTTGCGCACCCAGGGCGCTCACGCTGACGTGGTCACCGGGTTGGAACCCGTCCGCTATCTGATGGGCGACGCTGTACGTCCACTGGGGCAAGGCTGTGGTGGTCTCGCGAAGCACGTCTCCATCCCGGGACACCCGCACTCGATACCCCGTATAGGGAACATCTATTTCTCCGCTCCAACTGTCGCCATCTAGCGCCACGCGTGGAACCCATGTCGCCGACAAATCTGCCCCCTGATGCGTGAGCCGCAAATGCGACGGTGCATACGGTATAAGACCAACACCGCGTGGTGAGATGGTCACATGGACAAATGTGTCGTCAGAGGCCGGACGGTCCGCGGGACCGATGCGAAGCTCGATCTCCTGATCCCAATCCACACCATCGGGCAGAACTGCAAATAATGGCTCGTTCAGCGCTACAATCTGCGTTCCGCTTGGCCAAATATTAGGGATAAGCGCATCTGTGCCGAGACGTCCGCGCAGTAGGTTTGAGAGATGCACGTGGCCATCTTCCTGCAAAACAATCGACTGGGCCTGAAGGACTTCCCATCCGGCAGTGTCGGATCCGACTGCAAAGCTATTCGCGCCGTTAAGCACCGACAATTCTGGTTCTGTGGCCAGTCCCGTCGCAGTGAACTTTGCCGAAATGGAGATATCTCGCTGCCAGAGTTCTGTAGGACCTGATGGAAGGTCATCCGTTAAGGTTCCGACCAATGACGGTCGATCCATGACATCAAGCAACGTAAAGCCATCCCCTTCGAGTCCTTGATAGACCGCTAAGCCTTGGCCCCAGGGCTCCGCATGCGCCGCGATGTAGACCGCGTCTGGCTGATGATCCTTCGAAAGATGGGGCAGTTGCAGAACGCGTATGTCGGGCTTTGATGGTCCCGGTGTTGTTTTTGGCTCATCAAAGACAGGACCCGTTCGTGATGCACCACCTGCGATCTTCGGAATAGACGTTGCTTCGACCGTCTTACCAAGCCCTTCTCGCGTGGTCTGAACACGATAACGGCGCCCAGCTTCATCCAACAGTGTATCCCCAACAGCGACCTCGTCCCGAGACGGTGGCAGCGTCAGCGTAAGGCTGTCCCCTTCTCCCTGACGTTCTAGCAAAAGTCGGGATACCGCTGCTGCCATATCTGAAGGTGTCGCTGCTATAGGAATGTCTTGCACTGCGCCGACTTCCGGAAGGTGGGCATCTGCCCCGCCGGACGCGGCGACTTTCGTGTCATAGCCACCTGTCCCATCATAGAACCGCAATGCGAGTGCATCGGCCCGTTCAACAGATGGCGCGCGTTGCCGCAGAAGCGCCGCGCTATCGTCGGGCTGGACACATTCCTCTTTGACAAGCGCATGTTCTTCCGTGTCGTCCGCATGCACAAAGGTCACGACGCCCCTGCGATCCGAAACGACAAGGTTGTGGGACATTATCAACGCTTGAAGAACGACCCTCGGCGCATCGCCCCCGTCGTGCATGGCACCATCGATGCGCCCTTCCAGAGCGGACACATCATAGGCCGTTAAACCGCAAAGCTCACAAAGCTCGGCAACAACGTCGGCGATTGGCGCCGCCGAAAAGCGCCCCGTGAGCCAATGACCCAGTGCATGACGCGCCCCATCGGCCCACACGTCGGTCAATGCTGGGAATTCAGGCCAGGGTCGAGCATCCCATGCCCAGCCGAAAATGCGGCTGGTATCGACCATTGGATCTCCGGTCTCTTCGGAAACAGGATTGTTTTGAGAGAAGTGTTTCAGGATCGCGGTGATGTATGCCTCTTGCACGATCGGATCATAACTCCCGTCCGAAAAATATGGCAGCTGAGGAAGATCAGACTTTGGATCCGGAAAGACATTTGGTTGATTGGCCCCGTTTCGGACGGCCGGACAGCCGATCTCGGTGAGCCAAATTGGTTTTGTTTCTGGGACCCACACACTTGCGCTCGTAATCACTCCATCCCGTCGTTCATGGTGCGGGTTTCGCCACCAAGCCGCAATATCTTTGTATCGGTAGACCCAGTGCATCCCGTATGCACCATCGGTAATGTCGCTGCGGATCTGCAACTGGCGATCCGCGTCTGAGGCGTAGTACCACGCGTAACCTTCGCCATCTTCCACATTAGACAGAAGATAGTCTTCATCGCGTCCGGACCGAAAACCGTCGTCCAAATGGTCTGCTGTATCGCGCCAATCAGACAACGGGAAATAGGCATCGATCCCGATAAAATCGATGTCCTCGTTCATCCAGAGAGGATCCAAATTGTAAAATATATCCCCTGATCCGTCAGGTGGTTGATACCCGAAATACTCGGACCAGTCCGCCGCGTATCCAATTTGGGTATCGTCCCCGAGAATCGCGCGCGTGTCCCCAAGGAGATCGATCAACGCATCAACCGCAGGGAAGTTATCCTGATCATTGCGCAGGCGCGTTAAGCCACGGAGCTCTGACCCGATCAAAAACCCATCCACGCCGCCAGCATACGCCGATAGGCGCGCGTAGTGGAGGATCAACGCACGATAATTCAGTTGCGGATAGAGACCATTAAACGTCAATCCAGTTGGATCGAAGTCGCTCGCCTTGGTCGTCCCAAAAAACGACGTGATATCGTTTTGAACGAAGGGTGTAGTGTCGGCAGAGGAGGTTATTTCACCTCGCCAAGGATAAGCGGGCTGAAAACCTCCGCCATAAGGGTTGTTTGGTTTCGACCCGCCTGGAATGTCCATCATGATAAAGGGATAGATGACAACCTTATAACCTGCCGCTTTCAAGGCTTCGATGGCCTCGACGACAGATTGATCAGAGGGGGTTCCCCCAAATGCCGGCGTGCCGTCAAGGGTGCTTACTGGATCGACGTCTTGTCTTTCAAACCCTGCAACAGACCAACTATAGGGCCGCGTTTCGGTCAGACTGTGTTCGACCCTCGGTGCGATGTGACAGGAGGCACAGTTCAGGTCATCGCCAAACCAAGTTACAACGAGAGACACTGTTTTGACCGACGGCAACTCTGCCTTGAGCTGTTCGATTGATTTGTGGATATCCGCCTGCCCGTACTGCGCATGCGTGTTGATTGTAGCGTCGTGCCCTTTCGCCACTTCGCGTACCACAGGGGTGGTGCCATAAACGAATTCCCCGGCACCTGGGATCATACAGACGGCCTCTAACAAGTTGGCCGGTGATGCGGTTGGTTTTAAAGGTTGTGCAGGACGAAAGACCTCAAAATTAAACTGCGGTATCCGGTTTCCAAATTGCGTGACGTCCAAATCCTTAATCACGACATAGGCCGTTCCCCGAAAGGCAGGGACATTTTCGAGCCCCTCGACCGCTGCGATTGTGTCATCTGCGGCTTGATCGGAACGCCCCGAATACACACTGAGATCCAGCGTATCGCGCGCCAATTCTTGGCCATCGGCCCAAATACGGCCAATTCTTGTGATCTCCCCCTCACCGACGGCAAAGGCAACACTGACCGTATAGCTGTAGGATTTACTTGAGACGCTCGGGCCCCCTCCCTTACCCCCACCAGAGCTCTTCTTGTCCACATGCTCGACGAATGTGTCGCGCCAAATCATTTGTCCGGGAATGCGCATGCGACCGAACACGCGCGGAATGCTCACACCTTCGGTTGCGGATTGAAGACGGTACGTATCGATGCGCCCGGTTGAATAGCTTTGCGAGGGCGCCATCCAACTCTGATCGATAACGGACCCAATGGTCGAGCCGACGGCCTTACCAATAACGGCAGCAGACAGTCCGAGAACCGTTCCGCCAATGGCCCCACCGATAGCCGCGCCCGCGGCCCCTAAGACAAGTGTCGCCATCATTCATTCCTTTCGGGAAACGCAAACTGTGCAACGACGCGCGATTGCCAAATTGGCGTCAACGGAACTTCAACCACCTGTCGTTCAGACAGCGCGTGTATCATCGTCGGGCGGTCCGAAGACCCCGATACAATCCCAAGATGCTTTGCAATCGCCGACGCGCGCATGCGAAACAAGAGAATTTCGCCCGCTGCACCGAAATCGATATCGCGCGCGACCAGCCAGCGCTTTGCTCCCTCCCAAAGAACCTCCTCCTTGCCCGTCTCGGACCAGTCGGAGGTATATGCCGGCATGTCGAACGGCTCTGCTCCAAGTGTTTCGCGCCAAATGCCACGAACAAGCCCCAGGCAATCACATCCTGCACCTTTGGCTGATGCTTGGTGAATATAGGGTGTCCCAAGCCAACCGCGTGCTGCAACGACATGATGCGCAGCCATCAGTTACCCCCTCCCTTTTTTGGAGTAGCGATCGAGCTATCGGCCCCCGGAATGAAGGGAAATCCCTGAAAATTAACAAGATTGGCAAACTTGGCTTTGCATGTCTCGGGCGTTTTATCGCAACCCGCTGTCAGCGTAATGCGATCCCCGACGAAGATCGGTTGCGCACCGATCTCTGGTAGCGTGATCAGCAGACCGTTCTCGATCGCCTTTTCTTCAACAATGCGCAGGCGCCGATCCCCAATACTGGCGACGCCGGACAGAAACCAACCGGGTGAAAAGGCTTCGTCCAGTTCAAGCGTGAGGCTCGCGCCAGCAACGCCAATAACCGTCGCCGGGGTTTGAAATTCTGCTGATGCAACGGCTACGCCGCAGGCGGTCGAACCAAGTTCAGTGCCACAATTTCGTAAGTAGCGTCGTCCAAGCGGTTGGTTCAATTTTTCAGAAAAACTCCTGAGTTCAACGGTGAACTGACCGTCCGCAATCTCCACCTGGCCGAGGTTCCCCGAAAAATAGACGACCCGTTGTTCCGGAACCGCCCAATTCACGCGCCAAGCCCGGATCTCCGCATCGTCAAACCGCCCGACCAAAAGATCATCCTCGGTGATTGCAGCATGTTGCAAGGCACCCGACACAGCGGTGTTGTCAGGCGATAGCCCCAGATGGGCCTCTATCTCCGCGCCATCTAACGCGGAACCGGCCGCATATGTAACGCCGTCAAACTCGAGATCTTTGTCGTGATCCGTAAAGCCGAGAACAACGCCGTCTTTCCGGGTAATGTCCCAAGCTCGGCAAATCGTGGTCGCACCAGTTTCTAAATGGGACGATAATTTTGTCATTGGCGCAGCTCCACCACTGGGATTGACGGAACGTGCCCGGCTTCAAAAGAGGCCACCGTGACATCCAAGTGATCCTCTTCAAACCGAACTGGGACGTCAAATTCAAAACCTGCTGTGAGTGTGGCACCTTCTGGCAGCGGCTCGGACAGTGTTACTTGTCCGGACCCATAATCCACTTTGTAAAGTTCTGAATTTGTGAGCTCATCTCCGGAAATTCCAATTAAAACAGTGTTTTGCACAGGATTTCTAATCTCCCGCGCATGCAGGAACGCGCCTGAGCGATAAGTCTTCTTTAGTTGGAAAACCATTTTTACGTCATCTCCGACAGCGATGTCCTGATCGCCGAAATGCGGGTTTTGCGATGGCGCGCAGCTCTTAAAATCTGACCAATCTTTCCATCGGAAACCGTAAAGCGGCCCGCGGCGCGCCTCAAAGAATGCTATCGCTTCGGCCAACTCATCGACCGTGCGCATCGACAGTCCTGCATCGTACCGCCGCCGCGATGCCGACCAGGGGGAGTTACGCTCTTCGAAACCGTTTACAAGTGTCACAATTTCAGTTTTGGCTTGCGGTCCACCAACGGCCCCGAAGCTCAGGTTGGTTGGGAACCGAACGTCATGGAAGTTCATGTCATCTGTTCCTCTGTCCGGCTTGAAGCGCGCGCGAGAGGCCCGCCGCAATTTGGCTGCGTGATTTTTGAAAACTGCTCGCGTCTTGGGTGGTCACGTTCATTGTGACATTTACGGCCGATCCACCGCCCTGAACCCCAAGACGGCCATCAGCACCCCGGGCAAGCGGCATAATCGCCTCGGGTCCGGCTTCCCCCATCAAGCCCGTTCCGCCCTGCATCGGGAACGTCGTCGGAGAGTTCACGACACCCCCTTTTGCAAACGGATGCACCCGCCCATTCGCAATCACGCCCCCTTTTGCAAAGGGCAAGATCCCACCAATCAAATCGCCAAGGCCACTTGTTAGGGTTCCCGACAAGGCGTCTGTCACCGGGCTGACCGATTGATCAAAGCTCTTGATCACCATCGACTCCGCCAGGGTTTGAAAGACCGATGACAGGCTCTCCCCTTCGAAGATCACGTTTTTCATCGCCGATCGGAGCCCGCCTGACAAACTCCGGTCAAGGCTTGTAAACGTTTGCTCCGCTGCGACTGCGCCTGCATTCACGGTTTGCAGCGATTGACCCAGGCTGTCCGTTTCCGCGCTTGAGGTCTCTAGCTGCGCTTCAAGCCGCGCAAGTGCAGCGTCCATACTTTCAATATGATGCTCTGTGTCTGTCATCTTTTATCCTTGTCCGGGAAGTGCGCGCTCAGCGCCTCAAACCAATCCCGCGTGAGCGGTGCGGCCTCCCCCGGTGTGACGCCTGCGATCAGCGCCAACTCCCCCGGTGTTAGCGCCCAGAAGTCATCCGGCCTCAGCCGCAAATCACGGAGGGCAAAGGAAAGAAGCCCCGCCCAATCAAGTGTTGCGGTCATCGATACCAAATCCTTTGCGCAAGAGATCACCTGCAACTTGAATGGCAGCGAGATAGCCACCTCCGAATTCCGCCTGCCGAAGATCGGAAAGATCGCCTGTCCAGCCCGCGCCGCGCAATCCGGCAAAAATCACCGAGAGGATGTCTTTGGCTGTGGCTTGGCCCGCTTCGAGCCGTTCCACAAGCGCAAGTACGGGCCCAACAGCCTCTTCCAACGCGACCAAGGCGCCGAAGGTCAGACGCATGACTTGCGCCTCGCCATTCAACGTGATCTCAACCTCTCCTCGGTAGGCATTGGCCATTAGAGTGCCGCGAAGTTTAGCGCGCCGGCAGAAGACAGCGCCAGCTCATATGCCGCTTCCCCATCATAGGAGCCGCTATATTCAAGCGCTGTGATTTGAAACGCACCCTCAACCTGACCAAAATCAGGAATGATAACCATGAGCTGCGCCAATGCCCCATCGAAAAATATTTGGCGTGCACGGGCATCTGTGTCGCCGTCGCGAAAAATGCCTGAGCCTGAGACAGAGGCGGATTTTACCCCGCCGCCTGCAAGGAGTTCTTGCCACCCCCCTGTACTTTCGAGCGATGTTACATCCACCGTTGCAGAGTTAAAGGCGAGCCGCGTCGCGCGAAGTCCGGCAAGTGTCTCGTAGTTGCCACTGCCATCCATATCGATCTTGATCAAAAGATCTTTGCCATTTTGTGCCACCATTGCTTTGGCCCTTCTCGATTACTGTTCGTCAAAAAAGAGGTCGAAGCGCATGCGAATGCGCCGCAGACCATCTGCTGTTTCACGGAGCGATTGTGCCCGTCGGAATTGGGTTCTGGTCACGTGCCCGTTGCTTACTGGACCGGATGCCGCCTCGAGGACGCGGCGGATGTTTCCAGCAACATCCTTTGCCGCGAGAAATCCTGGTCCACGCGCGATGATCTCTACTTCGGCGCGGTGGAGCCGTGCCGATGCGCCAGCATCGGACACATCGATCACCTCTTCCGCGCCAATAATGATAGCAATCTCTGGCAAATCCCCAGCAGGCGCTGCGTCATAGATCGCGCCACCAACAAGGTTCGATAACACAACATCGCCCGTGAGATGCGAATAGAGGAAGGCTTGAACGGCACTCATTGCAGCACCGCCTCTCGTGCCCAGACCCACAGGTAGAGCGCATGATCGGCTTCCGTCACAGCATCAATTTCGAAAACGCGCGTGCCATCGCGGAGGCGTTGATCTGGGCGCGGACGACGCGAAGACCCAACGGGCGCCGCACGCACCGTGATCCGCGTACGCAATGTCGATCCAAGCCCTTCGGGTGCGCCATCAACACCAGCACCGATCGTATCAATCTCTGCCCAGACATAGCCAAGCTCGTCCCAGGTTTCGGTAAATCCACCGGCCCCATCGGGTTGGCGGTTTGGGGCCTCGAGCATCAAGCGTCGGGAAAGGGTCATCGTCATGCCCCACCTCCAAGTGACAGGCGCCGCGGTTTGTAAGGGGCAAGAAGGCTCCGCACTGCAGTTGGCATACCGCCAGAACCCGTGCGGTTTTCGTAAAACCACGCGGCCAGCAGAATGACAGCATGCGCAAGATCAGCTGGAATAGATGCCCAATCCGAATACCCAGCGGTCAGAGTGATTTCCGCATGACCATCTGTGTCGATCGACGGTGGAGCGCCCACCAAAAGGGATCCGTTAAGGTCAGACCGGAGCTCATAATCGGCGACAGATAGGGTTGTTGGCACGTCATCTGCATCAAATGTCGTGATCGACGCCACTGCGCTCACCGGGCGGAGCGGCAGAGCGATTTGACCACACTCGCGAAATGCAGTCACATCCCAAAGAAAGTCGCGCGCCAGAAGCGTGATCCCAATCTGCGCTTCAATCGACGACAGAGCCGCGCGCAGATATGCGATCAAAACGCCGTCTTGCAGCCCATCTTCGGCAAAGCCCGTACCAAGGCGCAACTGCGCAGAGAGGGCATCAACCGGCAAGGCCGCGTCAGCAATCGATGTGGTTTCAGTCAGGATCATCCGTCGCTCCGAAAATCTGTTAATGGGCAGCCGCTGCACCCCCGCTGGGGAGGAAGACGAAGGGCACAGCGGGCCCGGCCATCGGCGATGAGGGAACCGCCGATGGAACGCTGTTAGAATGGAAAACGGGGTTTAGGCCGTGCCGAACTTCAGGACCTTGATCGCGGCAAAGTCGCTCACGTCACCGCCTACACGCTTTGTTGCATAGAAGAGCACATGCGGCTTCGCACTGAACGGGTCACGCAGGATGCGCAGATCAGGGCGTTCCGCAATCGTGTAACCGCGACCAAAGTCACCAAAGGCAATCGCGCCAGCGTCGCTTGCGATATCTGGCATGTCTTCGGCGATGAGAACCGGGTAGCCCATGAGGCGCGCAGGCTCCGCCGCGGCAAGCCCATCGGACCAGAGGAAACGACCGTCATTGTCTTTCATCTTGCGCACAGCACCCGCTGTTTTCGAGTTCATGACAAAGCTGGCCCGCGGGCGATACTGCGCGTCAAGCGCGTAGACGAGGTCCACAATCGCGTCCGCAGGGTCATTGGCATCGAAGTCACCATCCGTGCCTGTTGCGATATAGCCAAGGTTACCCCAGGACCATGTGCTCTCATCCACCAACGGGTATGTGAGAAAGCCCTTTGGCTTATCAACACCATCACCATCAACAAAGGCCTCTGCCTCTGCACGGGCGAACTTGTCCGCAATGCGGTCTCCAAGCCATGCATCAATGTCAAAAGCAACATCGTCCAACAGGCGTTGCGATGCTTTTGGCAGTGCAGAAAGCTCGTGGAGCGGAATGGAAATACGCTCGATCGAAGGTGTGTCAGTCTCAGAAAGTGTAGACGTTTCTGTTGCCCAGCCATGGCCGAGATCCGTGTGATCCACCAATACATCATAGGCCGATGCATCGACCTGAACCACAGATGCGATGGACCGAATGGACGCAGAGGCGCGCAGAACGGACGCGACATGGTCCGCGGTTTGTGGATCCACAAGGTAGCCGCCTTCTGCCGCCACAGACGTATTCAGCGCCTTTCCTTCTAGATCGACGTGACGCAGCGCGTCATCATCGCCGGTGCGCAAATACGCATTGAACGCCTTCTTGTGGGGTGCGCCAGTGTCATTTGCGGCCAATGCCGGGCGGCGATCTGCTGTAAATTGGGTCTCTAACATGCTCAATCTCTTGTCCTGTTTTTCCATTTTGGCCTTCAGGCGGTCCTGGAGGCGCGAAAACTCACTTACAAATCCCAAGGCTGCTGCCTTGACGGAGGGCGCTGATTGCGCCGTCACTTCTTCGGTCATCTTCAAATGTCCTTCGTTAAAAAGTTGTCGCAGCAGCGCGCGCTGCGTCTTGCAAAAGGGCGACGGCGGCATCCGTGTCAGGATCAGACGTCGACACCCGGGCCTCGGGTAGCATCGGGAACGTCACAAGGGATACTTCCCAAAGGTCGAGTTTAGTAAGGATGCGGCCCGTCGGCCCGGCCTCGGCCTTTACGGTCCGATAGCCAATGGAGAGGCCATCAACGGCGCCAGAGGCAATCAACACCTGCACGTCGTGACCAAGCGGGATATCGGTAAGAATACGGCCCTTTACATAAAGGCCATGGGCATCTTCGCGGACGTCATCCCAAACACCGATCGGTCGGTTTGGATCATGCTGCCATAGCATCTTCACCGTGCGACCAGCTTCGCGGAGCGCCAAAAGGCTCTCTGCATAGGCCCCTGGGGCAACGGTATCGCCCCCTTGGTCTTCGCGACCGAACAGGGACGCATAGCCAGAGATCTCCGCGCCATGGGTTTCCGTGCCCGCCTGGTCGAAGGACTGAAACTTGGTTTCCAACATCGTTTGTTCCTGTTCTGTCATATCGTTGAAAATTGAAGCACTGCGCGCACACCTTGGGTCAGCACGAAGGTGACGACCGCCGCCGCCGCAAGCCAGAGGCGGCGATCGAGGCGAATGAGCGTGGTTTCCATATGCTCGAGACGCCGCTCGAGCGCGTTCCACCGCTCCTGCTGCACACGCGCATTTGCATCGATGCGCTCATGGGCAACCTCAAACGGTTGGTAGAGGTATTTGGACCCGGTCCTTGCGTCGGTCACGCAGCCCCCTTCGGCCCAAGGCCAAGTTGCGCGCGTTTTTCGTCGTCTGTTAAGAACTCCGCACCCGAGACCCGTCGCCAGAGCGCCTCGCGCTCGGTGGCAAGTGCAGGAACTGCATCTAAGTTCGGGCGAAGCGAAATCGATCCGTCAAGCCATTGCCCCAAAGAGGCCGCCGTTTTCTGGACGAGCGGAAGCACCGTTTGACGGTAGAACGCGCGATTTGCCTCGGCATAATTTGCGTAAGTGTTGTCGCCTGGCAGACCGAGCAGCATCGGAGGCACACCAAACGCGAGCGCGATTTCCCGGGCCGCTGCATCCTTCGTTTTCTGGAACTCCATATCGGACGGGGAGAAGCCCATCGGTTTCCAATCGAGCCCACCTTCGAGCAACATCGGGCGGCCCGCATTACGCGCGCCTTGATGGTTCAGTTCAATCTCACTGATCAGGCGGTCATACTGGTCAGCGGGGAGCGCCCCCATACCGTCAGCCCCGCGGTAAACAATGGCGCCCGACGGCCGGGCTGCATTATCAAGCAGCGCTTTCGACCAATTCGCAGCGCCCCCATGGACGTCGATCGCGCTTGCAGCCGCTTGAATAGGCGACAGCCCATAATGATCGTCGGTGGGATGGAACATGCGCAGGTGCAAAATGGGTTGCAAATCCTGCGCCACATCAAACCGAACTTTTTTTGCGCCCACACTGTATTCAAAGGCGATCGGCCAACCGTCAGTGCCCGGGACAATCCGCATCCGATCAGACCGCAGCACGTGAAACTCGGACATGCCAACACGCTCGATATAGGCATCTCCGGAGAGGAGAAGTTGGCCGTAGAGAGCTTCAAAAAACTCGCCCTGCCCTTGAACGGGATTCGGCTTAGCTAAAGCATCCAAATAGGGATGTGCCGCCTGCGCGATTTCTTCTTCGAACAGCTTCAACGGCACAGCCGCCGCCGCTTCAGCGATCATTTTTACAGCGCGGAAACAGACAGGGTTCTTCAAAAACCCAGTACGGATCAGAGACGCTGTATCTCTTGCCGACCACGTCGCACGGCCTTGGCTTTGAATAGCAATCAAGGGGGCGGTGGCAGAGGCCTTGGCCTCTGGACTGGAATTCATGGTCTTCAAAAATCGAAACACCTGGGCTGTCTCCTCGCGATTTGGGGGCTGTGAATGGGACGGAAGTGAAAGAAGTGTTAGCGGCGCGAACGGCGGTGTCAGAGGCCCCGGACGCGAGGATTACCCTCGGACCGGAGGTCGAGTACCAAATCAGTGAGCGCCCAGACCAGCGCGTCGACCCGATCCGGGCTTCCGGAGCCAATGAAACCGGCTTGGGTCATTTGAACCATTTGATCTTCTAACTGATCCAATCGCCCGGCGTGAAAGACGCGCCCTTGTTCATACAGCGCGGCAATAGGTTCTGCGCGCACCGCCTTCCCGCGCGTTGCGCGTACGGCCCGGTAGGCGATATTTGGCGCTTTCTGACGCAGGAGTGTTTCGACCAGATCCCCGCCTTGGTTCACCTCAGCGACAATCCGATCCGCGTTCCACCTATCGGACGCGGCGATCACGGCATCCGCCCATGTGTCGGGCGAGGCCTGCTCTACACTCGCATCTTCAAGAACAAAGGCGCGAATATCCCCAGGTCCGTCACCACGCACCACGCCCGCCACGATGATGCCACACGCGTCCGAATGTTTACCGCCCGTGACAGGTGGATCGACAGCCACAACAATACGGTCCAGATCGGGCGCAGATCGCCTCAGCGCATCAAAGTTTTCCGCGGGCCAGAGACTCCCGTCGACACTGTCTAGCAATTCGCCCGCAATTTCCTGACGGCCAAGACGTGATCCACCATAATCCGCAGTCACCTTCTCAACAAAACCATCGGCCAGATAGGCCCTATTCGCCGTCGTCGGAGCTTGTGTCACCACCGTGTCGCCCCGCGCCAAAATGTTCTTTAGCAAAGGGACATTCTTGGGGGTGGTGGTGACAAGCTGCTTCGGCGCAGCACCCAAACGGAGCGTAAACTGCAAGTTATCCCAAGCCGCCTGCCCATCAGACCATTTTGCAAGCTCGTCACACCAGGCCGCATCGAATTGCGGTCCGCGAAGCGCCTCTGGCGAGCTGGCAGAATAGGCCACCGCCTCTGCTCCGTTTGGCCAGACCAGCTTTCGTTCACTTGATATCCATTTTGGTCGGCGCGCGGGCGGACTTACTGACAGGACACCACTGTCACCAAAAATCATAACATCGCGCACTTGGTCATAGGTCTCACCAACAAGCGCAATACGCTTGTACTCACCCGGGTCTTCGGGGCCGGATCCTTCGACCAAGCTCCGCACCCATTCGGACCCTGCGCGCGTCTTCCCGGCGCCCCGTCCCCCCATGATCACCCAAACGGACCAATCCCCTTCGGGCGGGCGTTGATGATCCAAGGCCCAAAGTTCAAATATCCAAGGAAGCGCCAAAACAGTATGGTCGCTCAACCCATCCAAAAAAGTCTCAATCGTCTCGCGCGGCTGCAAGGCGAGCCAATCGCTCCAAGACATCCCGTTTGGCGCTGTCCAGATCGAGCGCTCCGTTGGCGAAGCTGTGTACGCCGTCTCCGTATTTCGCAAACCGTCTCTCCGCTTCGATCGCCTGAAGCGCCACTTTTTCATAGTGCTTCACGACATCATCCAGTTTTTCGAACCGGGCTTCAGGGTCTTCGATCCCGTAAAGGGCATGAACAGCGTCGATCAGACGGTCGCGCGCAAATCGTAACAAACTGCGCGTCGCGGCCACGTCGGCGATTGCCTCGGCCTCTTCTTCGTCTGACTTCATCTTAGGCTGCTCTGCGTCCCGGCTCAGATCACCGTGAGAGCAACGGAGTGTTTAAGGCAAAATAAAGGGCGCGCGCGCTAGTTTGCGTTGTCTTCAGCAGCGGCCGCTTCCGCTTCGGCCGCCTCGGCCGCAGCGCGACGCTCTGCCTCAATCTGACGCCATTTGCGGACATTCGCATTATGCTCGACCAAGGTTTCTGCGAAGGCGTGCCCCCCGGTTCCGTCCGCTACGAAAAACAAGTAGCTGCTTTCGGCTGGGTTCATCGCCGCATTAATCGCCGCTCGACCGGGGTTGGCGATTGGTGTCGGAGGTAACGCTGGAATGATATAGGTGTTGTAGGGCGTGCGGCGCGCCAACTCGCTCCGGCGAAGGCCCCGTCCCAAACTCTCGCGGCCCAATGTCAAACCGTAGATAACCGTGGGGTCTGTTTGCAGCTTCATACCTTGACGCAACCGGTTGACGAAAACCGCCGCGACAACATCCCGTTCGGATCCAACACCGGTTTCTTTCTCGATAATCGATGCCATGATGAGCGCCTCCTCCGGCGTCTCATAGGGTAAATCCGCTTGCCGGAGATCCCATTCTTCCGCCAAGATTTCCACTTGGCGATCCATCATTTTTTGGAGCACCGAGTCCCGACTATCACCACGCTGGTAGGAGTATGTATCTGGTGCAATCGCCCCTTCTGCCGGGCTGATCGTGACTTCACCCTCTAGATCTTCGACCGCATTCAAACGCGCGATGACCTGAAATGTTGAAAATCCTTCGGGGATCGTGACTTTATAATCAATGCCACGACCCGACGCCAGAAGAGCCATGATCTCTTCCATAGATGCACCAGCCGGGATTTCATATTCTCCAAATTTTAAATCGTCTGCGAGTTCCGAATACCGAGCGCCTAAGCCAAAAATCGTCGAATTGGTGATCGCGCCATCATCTTGCAGGCGATCGGCTACCGATGTCAGTCGCGCGCCGCGCTCCACAGTGAAGACCAACGGCTCTGCCAAAGGTCCGTCGGACCGGTACTCAGAACGGCCCCATTCCACCGCCGCGTAAAGACCAATCATGCCAAGAACGAGTAGAGTGAGGAAATTCGCCGCGATATGCCGCATTACGCTACCTTTCCAAAGATCACCGACGCGTTGGTTCCCCCGAAGCCAAAACTGTTGGACAGTGCATAAGAGATGTCCCGTTTAACAGCAGTGTGCGGGGCCAAATCGATGGCTGTCTCCACGTCCGGATTATCCAAATTTAGTGTTGGCGGGGCGATTTGGTCGCGAATAGCAAGGATGGAGAAAATGGCTTCAACGGCGCCGGCCGCACCAAGCAAATGCCCTATTGCCGATTTTGTGGACGACATGGTGACGCCTTCCGCAGCATCCCCCAAAAGGCGTTCTACGGCGCCAAGTTCGATCGTGTCGGCCATGGTCGACGTACCGTGGGCGTTAATGTAGTCTATCTCACCCGGAGTTAATCCGGCCCGGGCCATTGCCGCAGCCATGGAGCGGAACCCACCGTCGCCATCTTCGGCCGGTGCCGTGATGTGGTAGGCATCGCCTGAAAGGCCATACCCTTTAACCTCAGCGTAGATTTTTGCGCCACGGGCTTTCGCTTGTTCATATTCTTCAAGAACAACGACCCCCGCTCCTTCGCCCATAACAAAACCATCACGATCCTTATCGTAAGGTCGTGACGCCGATTCCGGATCATCTCGTCGTGCGGTGGAAAGCGCCTTGCACGCATTAAAGCCCGCAACGCCAATTGGACAAATTGGGTTCTCGGCACCACCCGCAATCATCGTATCCGCATCACCCAGCATGATGAGACGCGCGGCATCACCTATCGCATGCGCACCGGTGGAGCACGCTGTCACAACGGCATGGTTCGGGCCCTTAAATCCAAAACGGATCGAAACCTGACCGGATATAAGGTTGATCAATGACGCAGGGATAAAGAAAGGCGAGACACGCCTTGGACCACGCTCATTCAAAACCAGAGACGTATCTGCAATAGTAGACAATCCGCCGACCCCGGAACCGATCATCACGCCGGTTCGAAACTGCTTTTCTTCGGTGTCCGCATCCCAGCCTGAATCTTCAACAGCCTCACAGGCGGCCGCCATTCCATACAAGATGAACTCGTCCACTTTGCGCTGCTCTTTGGGTTCCATCCAATCATCCGGGTTAAAAGTCCCGTTTGAACCGTCACCCCTAGGGATCTCACACGCATAATTTGTGGCCATTCCCTCCGCATCGAAGCGCGTAATCGTACCGGCTGCATTTTTGCCATCAATGAGACGGGACCAGCTGTTTTCAAATCCCATCGCCAAAGGGGACACCATCCCCAGACCTGTCACCACCACTCGACGCATGGTTGCCTCCATGTGCTTTTTTGTAATCTTAACCATTGGCGCCGCTTCAAACAAGAAAACCCGGCATGCAGGCGCAATTTGGCACAAAAAAAACGGCGCTCACTGGCGCCGCTTTTAAATCACGAACGTGACGCGGTATTTATGCCGCGTTGTCGGTAATAAATTTGACAGCGTCACCAAATGTTTGGATCGTTTCCGCTGCATCGTCAGGAATTTCGATGCCGAATTCCTCTTCGAACGCCATGACAAGCTCTACTGTGTCGAGAGAGTCCGCGCCCAAATCATCAATAAAAGAAGCGGATTCGGAAACTTTCTCCTCATCAACGCTCAAGTGCTCTACAACGATCTTTTTAACGCGGTCTGCGATATCGCTCATGTCTTTTTCCTTTTTATCTCAAGGGCGTTTGCCCGATTAACGTCCCCAGCGGGAGGCAAAAGCCCCTCTTCTGGACCGGCCCTCAGAATCTCCAGCCGACCCATAATGGCGGGCCTATAGCACAACGATTTGGGGGGGCAAACGAAATCACCCTCGTGACGTTTACGTCAAATCATGGCCATTCCGCCATTCACATGAAGTGTCTGACCCGTAATATAACCAGCCTCATTTGAGGATAAAAACGCGACTGCTGCGCCAACTTCCGCCGGCGTGCCCATTCGACCTTGTGGGATCATTCCCAACATTTTTTCGGTTACAGCGTCTCCCAGATCTGCTGTCATCGCCGTCTCAATGAAACCAGGGGCCACACAATTGGCTGTGATTCCCCGCGTCGCAACCTCCTGCGCATAGGCCTTTGTCATTCCCGTCATACCCGCTTTCGAGGCAGCATAGTTCACCTGACCCGGATTGCCGATCGCGCCGACAACAGATGTAATGTTGATAATGCGGCCCCATCGCGCCTTCATCATTGGGCGCAAGACGGCCTTCATAAGACGCATCGTGGAGGTTAGGTTTACGTCGATCACCTGCGACCACTCTTCGTCCGACATGCGCATAAAGATGTTGTCTCGTGTGATACCGGCATTGTTCACAAGAATGTCGAGCCCGCCCATCGCCTCGGAGGCTTGGCCAGGCAAAGCCGCAACGGCCTCCGCATCGGAAAGATTGCAGGGCGTCACGTAGGCCCCGTCGCCCAAACTATCCTTCAATTCGTTGAGTGGATCGATCCGCGTTCCAGACAGCGCCACTGACGCACCCTGTTCATGTAAGGCGCGGGCAATTTCCCGACCAATCCCACCAGACGCCCCCGTAACGAGCGCTTTCTTTTCTGATAAATCAAACATCCTATACTCCTAAATTATCTTTTGCGGCTGTCACACCTGTGACATCTCCGATCGCGCTCGTCTCTACGTCTTTCGCAATCCGGCGGATCATACCGGTCAGAGCTTTCCCCGCGCCAATCTCGTATGTTGCAGTAACCCCGGCGGTTGCCATCCATCCAACACTTTCACGCCATCGAACGGATCCCGTCACTTGCTCGATCAGATTGGCGCGAATTGTATCTGGATCCGACACCGCTTCGGCGACAACATTTTGGACCACCGGGACCTTCGGCTCTTCGATTTTCGCATCCCTAAGTGCCGCTTCCATCCGGTCTTGTGCAGGTTGCATAAGTGCACAATGAAATGGTGCCGAGACCGGCAACAAAAGGGCCCGCTTTGCGCCCCTTTCCTTCGCAAGTTCTGCGGCCCGCTCCACCGCTGTCTTATGCCCAGAAATCACAACCTGGCCGGGATCGTTGTCATTTGCAGCTTGGCATACATCACCCTCTGCGGCCTCTGCAGCCAAAGCCTCTACCGCGTCGAAATCAAGACCAAGAACGGCCGCCATCGCTCCTATCCCCACTGGAACCGCATCTTGCATGGCTTGTCCGCGCAAACGCAGAAGTCTTGCAGCATCCGAAATAGACAGAGAACCCGCCGCACACAACGCCGAGTATTCTCCTAAAGAATGCCCTGCGACATAGGCTACGTTCGCAATCGTAACACCCTCTGTTTCCAGCGCGGCCATCGTGGCCATAGACATCGCCATGAGCGCAGGTTGGGCATTTGCGGTCAGTGTTAGGGTTTCAATATCGCCATCCCAAATCAACGCGCTCAAGTTTTCACCGAGCGCATCGTCAACCGCCTCAAAGACCATCTTCGAAGTGGGATACGCCTCGGCAATGTCCCGGCCCATGCCAATGGTCTGAGCACCCTGCCCAGGAAAAACAAATGCGTTGCTCATGACGCCCTCCCTCAATTTTGAACCACGCTATCCCCGGCGCATTGTCCAGTCTAGGGCGCGGTTAACCTTGAAATGCCTCAGCCCCATCTTCTTTGTAAAAGGTCTGACCATCGGGCACGTCAATCATTTCAAATACGCGCTCCGACGGGCGGCAAAGCATTACACCCTTCGGCGAACACACGAAGGGTCGATTGACCAAAATGGGATGCGCAATCATCGCATCGAGAAGAACGTCGTGATCTGTCTCGGCCAAAAGCCCCATTTCTTCGGCGGGAGACCGCGTGCGCCGTAATGCGTCAACGGGTGTTACATCCGCCGCCGCAAACAAGCCCAAGAGCTGCGGGCGTGTCCATCCAGTCTCCAAATACTGGATCACCGTCGGCGAGACGCCCGCCTCTTCGGCGAAGCGCACAACATTGCGCGACGTGCCGCAATCTGGATTATGATAAATCACGACCGCCATCTTAATGCCCTCTGCGTGATATCAATCAACGATAGCAACACCGCTTTGCGCCCATATCAGATTTGGCAATTCTGCCACCGCAATCGCGTCGGGCTTACCCGCATGTCCAAAATTCAAGCTGATCCCAACAAACAACCGATCATGCGTGACAGTTTCTGTGGAACCAGACGTTGACTCCTCATTGACCTCAACAATGTCATATCCAACTGTGTAGCGCATCCGTCCAAGTGACCCAACTTGGCCGCCATCAAAAGACACTTCTACGCCAAGCCCGACGACATCCATAGGATTGTCATTTGGAAAATCGTTAGCGTCTTGCGTGCCGGAACCAAAATAGGCATTTCCACCAAAGCTCCAGTTGCTGTCAGCGGGGCGAAATAGACCCGCAAAGTTCACGAAGGTTGCATCGTCCAGCAATTCAAGATTGTCGCCGCGCACGATGTTCAACTGCGACAAGGAAGCGCCCACGGCCATAGCGCCAAAGTCATAGCCGTAACCCATACCCCAAAAGTTCTGCACCGTGTTTTGATCATCATCGGCTTCGTCAAAGCGCAATTCTCCGCGCCCTGCATGAAATCCGAAAAAGGAATTCTCGCCCGAATGACCAAAGGTAAAGATCAGAGACCCATACGTATCCAATCCTTCGTCGACATCTGCTCCGTCAATGGAAGACGGGACATCCGTCCATTCATATTCGACTGCGCCGACAAGGGTTACGCCAGTATCAAAAATTGTCCCAACTTCGCCTGAAATCCCAGTGTTGTTGTAATCTTCTGGTTCGCCATTTGGAAATCCGGACACATTTACACCATTTCCGCTATTTTTTTCCAACGAATAAGAAAGACCGACATGGCCAAAAAGATCGTTGGCAATGGATGGCATCGCGACAATCCCCACAAGCCCGGTCGCCAAGAAAACAGAACGCAAAAACATGTTTATTCCCCACAGATGATGCCGAGGTCTTAATTTTGTTGCATGAGAATTGAAACCGCCTACGCGTTCAAATTGCGCCGATTGGACGAAAAACACTTGCTTCGCTGGCTTAGGACGGTATACGGCATGCTCTTCCGCAAAATACTCTCACGCGGTTGCCTCTCGTATGTCGGCGCGGAAGTTTATTTCGGCATTTTGAAGCACGCTCAGACATGGATGACTTATGGCGCTGTACGAACACACGTTTATTGCGCGTCAGGACCTTTCGAATGCGCAAGCAGAAGGCCTGATCGAACACTTTTCCGGTGTTCTGTCCGAAGGCGGTGGAACCGTCGTTGGAACCGAATACTGGGGCCTCAAAACAATGGCCTACAAAATCAACAAGAACCGCAAAGGGCATTACGGGTATCTGAAATCCAACAGCCCTCACGATGCCGTCTCAGAGATGGAACGTCAGATGCGCCTCCATGAAGATGTGATGCGTGTTATGACGATTAAGGTCGACGAACATGAGGAAGGCCCGTCAGCGGTCTTAATCGCGAAATCCGCGAAAGAGGAACGTCGCCGCGAGCGCGGTCAACCGATTGAGGATCGCGACTGATGGCACAAAAACCTTTTTTCCGCCGCCGCAAATCTTGTCCGTTTTCCGGCGCAAACGCCCCCACGATCGACTACAAAGATGTAAAGCTTCTGCAGCGCTATGTCTCTGAGCGTGGGAAAATCGTTCCATCCCGCATCACTGCTGTTTCTGCGAAGAAACAACGGGAACTGTCACGCGCGATCAAGCGTGCACGCTTCCTCGCCCTGATGCCATATGCTGTAAAGTAAGGAGACGAACATGGACGTTATCCTTCTCGAACGCGTCGCAAAACTCGGCCAAATGGGCGATGTTGTGACGGTTAAACAGGGCTACGCACGCAACTTTTTGTTGCCCCAAGGCAAGGCCCTTCGTGCAACCGATGCGAACAAAGCGCAGTTTGAAGCGCAGAAAGCTCAGCTCGAAGCGAAAAACTTGGAAACCAAGAAAGAGGCCGAAGATATGGCCGCGCGTCTTGGCGGACAGCAGTTCGTCATCATTCGTTCAGCGTCGGACGCTGGTGCACTTTATGGATCTGTCACGACACGGGATGCCGCCGATGCGGCAACATCGGCCGGTTTTACGACCGACAAAAAACAGTTTGCTTTGTCAGCTCCAATCAAAGACCTCGGTTTGCACACAGTTTCCGTGCGACTTCACCCTGAAGTACAGTGCGAGATCGTGCTGAACGTGGCGCGATCCCAAGAGGAAGCCGAGCTTCAAGCATCCGGCAAATCAATTCAGGAACTCGCGGCGGAAGCCGAAGCCGAAGCCGAATTCGAAATTGCAGAACTCTTCGATGATATTGGCGCGGCTGCGTCAGAGGATGACGAGCTGATTTCAGCGGAGGCTGAAGAGGCACCTGCAACGTCGGAAGACAACACGGACACCTAGCGTCCGACCCGTCGAGATCAAAGCATTGTGAATAAGCCCGCCAAAACCTGGCGGGTTTTTTTTAGACCGATACATAGTCTGAGGCGTATAGGTACAAAACCTTGGAGGTATTCATGTTTCGTATTCTAACGACCACGGCACTAATTTCTGCGGCTCCATTCACTGCACTCGCAAAAGGCGGGGATGATAGCTCAACACCACCCCCCGCGACGGCAACCACACTTCAGTGCACCGGAGGCCAAGTCGCCGTAAAAGGCAAGGTGGCGACCGATACGAACGGCGCGAAAGTTGTCGAAGTTCGACGCCTCTTTCAAACGGTTTCATACCCCCTCTCTGACAACAGTCTAGCGGCGGGCGCGACCGTAGAGGTGTGTGTCGACCCAGCGACACAGAGCTTTAACGATCAAGAAATATACGAGTACGTTCGGGAAGTCGCCTATGCCGGACAATACGATCGCGCCCTCGATCTTCTGGCGCTCGCGCCAAATCAAGACGATCCGGGTATTCTGACCTATTATGGTTTTGTGAACCGGAAGCTCGGCAATCAAGCGGATGCGGATGCGTATTATCTGCGCGCCATCGCGCTCGACGCAGGCAATATCACAGCCATGTCCTATTATGGTCAGGGCTTGGTATCTCAGGGGAAACTTACCGCTGCCAAAGAACAACTTGCGATGATCGAAGCCGCGGGCGGTGAAAACACTTGGGCCCATACGTCTTTGCAAGCGGTGATTAACGGTACGGCTGGTTACGATTACTGATGAAAGACAAACCGGTTAACGTTTTGGGCGGGGCGCTTCAGCCCTGCTCGGTCGACCCGCTCACTGGGTTCTTTCGGGACGGCAGCTGCAATACATCCGATATGGACGCTGGGTGTCATACCGTTTGCGCGATTATGACAGCCGAGTTTCTTGCGTTTTCAAAAGAACGCGGAAACGATTTGTCCACGCCTCGACCCGAGTTTAACTTTCCCGGCCTGAGACCAGGTGACAGATGGTGCCTCTGCGCGACACGTTGGTTCGAGGCACACGCATTCGGTGCTGCACCCCATGTTGTGTTGTCCGCAACCCACCAAAAAACACTCGACCACGTTCCTTTGGACGCTCTGCGGAAAAAGGCGCTGGACGTGAACTAACCCTTCACGTTTCCCGAACGCGCTCATTAATTTTCAGAAGTCGCATCTTTCTGCATCTCAATTTGGCGACCCTCCCCTAATGTCTCCTGATCGAATCAAATTTGGCGGAGATACAAATGGACGCGCTGGCGAACGATATTCAGGAAGTCGTTGAAAACGACAAAGCCCATGTGTGGCATCACATTGTTCAGCACAAACCGTTTGAAACGGTAGACCCAAATATCATCGTTGAAGGCAAGGGGATGCGTGTCTGGAACCAGGCAGGAAAAGAACATCTTGATGCCGTCTCGGGCGGTGTCTGGACCGTCAATGTTGGCTATGGCCGCGCGCGCATCGCGGACGCTGTTCGAGACCAGTTGGTAAAAATGAACTACTTCTCGAACGCTGCCGGGTCGGTCCCTGGCGCGACATTTGCAAAAATGTTGATCGAGAAAATGCCCGGCATGAGCCGCGTCTACTATTCCAACTCGGGATCTGAGGCGAACGAGAAGGTCTATAAAATGGTCCGCCAGATTGCGCATAAGCGCTATGGCGGCAAGAAGCATAAGATCCTCTTCCGCGAGCGGGATTACCACGGAACAACAATCACGGCCCTTTCATCCGGCGGCCAAGAAGAACGAAACGCGCTTTACGGGCCGTATACGCCAGGTTTTGTATCTGTTCCCCATTGCCTTGAATATCGCAAACAGTGGGATGTTGAAAACTACGGGGAACGTGCGGCAGACGCCATCGAAGAGGTGATTTTGCGCGAAGATCCCGACACGGTCGGGGCCATCGTGTTGGAACCTGTCACAGCGGGCGGTGGCGTGATAACGCCACCAAAGGGGTACTGGGAGCGGGTCCAGGAGATCTGCAAGAAGTACAATATTCTTCTGCACATAGACGAAGTTGTGTGTGGGATGGGCCGCACCGGCACTTGGTTTGGATATCAACAATACGGCGTGAAACCCGACTTTGTGACGATGGCAAAAGGCGTTGCCTCCGGTTACGCGGCGATTTCGTGCACCGTAACAACTGAAGAAGTCTTTGACATGTTCAAAGACGATGCGGACGATCCGCTGAATTACTTCCGTGACATCTCAACCTTCGGCGGTTGTGCAGCTGGGCCAGCTGCTGCGATCGAGAATATGAAGATTCTTGAAGAAGAGGCGCTGCTCGAAAACACGACCACAATGGGTAACTATTTTATGGATCAACTCCGTGCACTTGCAGACAAGCACGAGGTTATCGGAGATGTCCGTGGCAAAGGCCTCTTTAATGGGGCGGAGCTTGTGGCGGATCGAGGCACGCGCGACCCCGCCCCAGAGGCTAAGGTTCAAGCCGTGGTCAAGGATTGCATGGCGCAGGGCATTATCATTGGTGCTACGAACCGATCCGTGCCGGGCTTTAACAACACGCTCTGCTTTTCACCGGCGCTTATCGCCACAAAATCCGACCTGGACGAAATCGTAGAGGGTCTAGACGGCGCGCTCTCGCGGGTTTTCGGATAACGCCTGTTCCAAAACTGCGCGCCTTCTAAGACGCGCAAGATATCTCGTCGGTCCCCGTGCCTTGCACGGGTGCCGTCGATTTAGGATCGGTTCATACGGTTGGCGATAAGATCATCGACGACTTCAGGTTCTGCCAAAGTCGACGTATCTCCTAAAGCCCCAAAATCATCCTCGGCCACTTTCCGCAGGATCCGTCGCATGATCTTTCCAGACCGCGTCTTTGGAAGACCTGGCGCCCATTGAATAAGGTCTGGCTTCGCGATCGGACCAATTTCGGACCGCACCCAGATCTCGAGCTCTTTACGCAACGCATCGCTTGGCTCGACGCCTTTCATTAGGGTCACATAGGCATATATCCCCTGGCCCTTGATCTCATGCGGGTAACCCACCACCGCCGCTTCCGCGACCTTTTCATGAGCGACCAAGGCGCTCTCAACCTCGGCCGTACCCATCCTATGACCGGAGACATTGATGACATCATCAACTCGACCCGTAATCCAATAATAGCCGTCTTCGTCCCTGCGACAGCCATCGCCTGTAAAATAGTACCCTTTGTAATCTGAGAAATAGGTTTGAACAAACCGCTCGTGATCGCCATAAATGGTGCGCATCTGACCTGGCCACGATGCTTTGATACAGAGAACGCCTTCCGCTTCCGTCTCTGCAATCTCTTTCCCAGACTGCGCATCCAACACCACTGGTTCAATTCCAAAGAATGGCAGCGTGGCCGAGCCCGGCTTTGTCGCCGTCGCCCCAGGCAAAGGTGTCAAAAGATGTCCGCCCGTCTCCGTCTGCCACCATGTGTCAACGATCGGACATTTGCCCTTGCCGACAACCGTGTTGTACCAATTCCAGGCTTCTGGGTTGATCGGCTCGCCCACAGTACCGAGAACCTTCAGGGAAGATAGATCGCATTTCTCAACTGGCTCTGACCCCTGCCCCATAAGGGCCCGGATCGCCGTTGGCGCCGTGTAGAACTGATTGACCTTATGTTTTTCACAAACCTGCCAAAACCGCGAAGCGTCTGGATAGGTCGGCACGCCCTCAAACATGAGCGTTGTCGCTCCGTTCGCAAGGGGCCCATACACGATGTAACTGTGCCCTGTCACCCAACCCACATCGGCCGTGCACCAATACACATCACGATCGTGGTAATCGAACGTGTATTTGTGGGTTATCGATGCGTAGACCAAGTAACCACCCGACGTATGCAAAACACCCTTTGGCTTGCCGGTTGAACCCGATGTATAGAGAATAAACAACGGGTCTTCTGCCGCAACTTCTACCGGCTCGCTGACTGTGCCTGCCATATCCATAAGCGGCTCGAGCCAATGATCACGTCCTTCGACCCAGGCCACCTCTTGGCCTGTACGTTTGACCACAAGAACATTGGGCATTCGGCGCTCATGAACATGCAACAACGCCTTGTTCACATTGTCCTTGAGGTTTGTGACGCGGCCACCACGCGGAGCCCCATCGGCGGTAATCACCAACTTCGCCTCACAATCGTCGATCCGATTTGCCAAGGCATCTGGACTAAACCCAGCAAAAACGATGGAGTGGACGGCCCCGATCCGTGCGCACGCCAGCATCGCATAAGCCGCTTCCGGGATCATCGGCAAATAAAAGATAACGCGGTCACCTTTATCAACGCCTAGACCTTTTAGAACACTTGCAAAGCGGCAAACTTTTTCATGAAGGTCCTTATAGCTGATATGCAACGCCGCTTCGTTTGGATCGTCAGGCTCCCAAATAATCGCCGTTTGATCGCCGCGGGTCTCAAGATGGCGGTCTATGCAATTCGCCGCCACGTTAAGCGTTCCGTCCTCATACCAATTAATCGATACGTCCGGATGGGTGTAAGATACGTTTCTCACCTTGGTGAATGGTTTGATCCAATCGATCTGCCGGCCATGCTCCGCCCAAAACGCATCGGGATCTGCAACTGATGCTTTGTACATCTCGTTGTACTTCGCGCTGTCGATATGGGCGTTTGACGAAAACGCCTCAGATGGCGGGAACAAATTATCGCTCATCAGAAGTCTCTCCCCTAGTCTGATACAAAAAAAGCCCCGCCGAAGCGGGGCAAATGGCCTAAATCGCCAAATACTCGTTCCGAAGGTCTTCATTGTCGAGCACCTCCTTTGCGAGACCATCGAAAACAACCTGTCCGGTGTCCAAGATCACCGCGCGATCCGCGAGGTTCAACGCAGCAACCGCATTTTGTTCCACGATGATTGTGGTCATGCCTTGCTCTCGGATATGGTTCAGCGTTTTTTCGATCTCCTGAACGATGACGGGCGCAAGGCCTTCATATGGCTCGTCCAGCAGCAAGAGTTTAATGTCACGGGCGAGCGCACGACCAATCGCAAGCATCTGTTGCTCGCCGCCAGAAAGCGTTGTGCCCTCTTGTTTCCTGCGCTCCCCAAGACGCGGGAACAATTCGTAAATCCGCTGAAGAGACCAACCCACGGGCTCTTCGATCTGGGCGAGTTGCAAGTTCTCCTCTACGGTTAAACCTTGAATGATGCGTCGATCCTCCGGCACAAAACCAATTCCGGCCTGCGCAGCTTGATGCGACTTCATCATATGCAAAGGTTTATGGTCGAGCCAAACCTCCCCATGGGTAAGCGCTGGTTCATCGACCCGCGCGATTGCGCGCAACGTCGACGTTTTACCGGCACCATTACGACCAAGAAGGGCAAGGATCTCCCCCTCGTGAATATTGAACGATACATTTTGAACAATGTAACTTTCACCGTAATAGGCTTCCAATGCCCAGGCAGAGAAATACGCCGGAGCGGTCGCGGCATGGTTCGCATTCTTTTCCATCGGCTTATCCAACATCAGTGCATACCCCCAAGATACGCTTCTTGAACTTTCGCATTTCCTTTGATCTTGGATGGATGATCTTCGACGATCACAGTTCCCTGAGCAAGGACTGAAATTTTCTGAGCCAACGAGAACACCACATGCATATCGTGCTCGATAATCACCATTGTGATATGGCGTTTCTCTTGGATTTCGCCCAAGAGATCGATCGTGTTGTTGGTATCGGCCCGCGCCATGCCGGCCGTTGGTTCATCCAAGAGGAGAAGTTTCGGATCCTGCGCCAAACACATCGCCATCTCCAAGCGACGCTTGTCACCCCTGGACATTGAACTGGCAAGCATATCCCGTTTTGTAATCAGCCCCATATCCTCCATCATGTGGTCGGCTTTGTCGCGCACTTCCTTGTCGCCCCGCACTTGCGCCCAGGCGTTCATTGTAAATGCGCCATCCCGCTTTGCGAAACAGGGGATCATCACATTTTCTTCGACGGTAAGATCTGCGAAAATCTCTGGCGTTTGGAAAACTCGGGATACACCCGCCTGATTAATCTCATGCGGCTTAATACCGAGCAAGGATTGGCCATTGAATGTTACGGCACCAGTGTCGGGAATGAGCTTCCCAACAAAGCAATTTAGAAGCGTCGACTTACCCGCGCCGTTCGGTCCAATGATCGCGTGAATGGTTCCTTCATCTACGCTGAGATTGACGTTCTGGAGCGCCTTTAGACCTCCAAAAGACTTGTTCACATTTTGAACTTCTAAGATACCCATCGAAATCTCTCCTTATTATTCCGCGGGTTCAACTTTTGCTGTCGGCGTGGACGCATCATCTCGTGATTTGAACTTGCTGGAAATCCATGCCCAAATCCGTTGCCCGCCTTCAACCAGCCCGCCCGGAAGGAAGATCACCACGGCCATGAACATAACGCCAAGTGTCAGGTGCCAGCCCTTGCCGACAAAGGGGTAGAAAATATTCACAAGGAAATCTTCAATTCCGTCGGGAAGGATCGCGAACCATTCGTGCAAGATTGTCGAGTTAATCTTCGAAACGATGTTCTCCATATACTTGATGAAACCTGCGCCAAGCACCGGGCCAATCAAGGTGCCGACCCCACCAAGGATTGACATCAAAACCACCTCGCCAGACGCGGTCCAGAACATGCGCTCCGGGCCCGCCTGAGTATCCATCGCGACCATAAGGCCACCTGCAAGACCGGCATACATGCCAGAGATAACAAAGGCAGCAAGCGTGTATGGGCGGGAACTTAACCCGGTATAGTTCACCCGTTGTTGGTTGGATTTGACCGCCCGCAGCATCATCCCAAAGGGTGACCTAAAGATTCGGATCGAAACGTAGAACGCGACCAGCATAAAGACGGCGGCGATATAATACCCAACATTAAAGGTAAAAAGCCAACCTCCGACGATCCATTCAAGGCTATTGCCCATTTCAATGCCAAAGAGATGTGCCTTCGGCGTGACGCCTTCGGCCAGAGGAGCGTCCAACAGACGCAGATCTGCTAACTTGAGCTGAAGCCCCGTCTCGCCGCCCGTAATCGGCGTCAAAACAGAGTATGCCAACGCATATGCCATCTGCGCGAAGGCAAGCGTCAAAATAGAGAAGTAAATTCCCGAACGCCGAAGCGAGATATAGCCGATCGCAAGACTGACCAATCCCGCGACAATCACAGCCATGATGATGGCCGGGATTACGTTCATCGTGAGCAATTTCATCATCCAAATGGCCGCGTATGACCCTATTCCAAGGAAGGCCGCGTGGCCAAAAGATAGATAACCGGTCAGTCCAAAGAGGATATTGAAGCCGATTGCGAAGATTCCAAAGATCACAAACCGCTGCATCAAATCCGGATATCCCGCATTAAACTGCGCCATCACCGACCCCTCGGGGAAGGGGTTCAAAAGAAATGGAGCGAACACCGCTATTGCCGCAACAATAAGCAAAAGTCGGAAGTCTTTTTGGTCCAATCCCAACATCGTTTATTCCTCCATCACGCCTTTTCGGCCCATCAGGCCACGCGGCATTGTCAACAAAACCACAATCGCTATCAAATAGATGATGATCTGGTTCAAACCCGGAATGACTTCGAGAACGGACCCCATCGAGGCAAAGCTCTCCAGCACGCCGAGTAAGAAACCCGCAGCGACCGCACCTGGTAACGAGCCCATTCCACCCACCACGACAACGACGAAACTCAGGACAAGAAAGTCCATGCCCATGTGATAGTTTGGGGAGTTGATGGGCGTGTACATCACGCCTGCGAGACCTGCGACCGCCGCCGCAATTCCAAACATCAATGTGAAGCGTTTGTCGATGTTAATCCCAAGCAAACCCACAGTTTCCCGATCGGCCATACCTGCGCGCACGACCATGCCAAATGTCGTCATTTGAAGGAATGCGAAGACAGCCCCAATAATGCCCGCGGCGAAGACGAAATAAATGATCCGCCAATATGGATAGATGATCAGTCCCGGGTCAAAGCCCAACATCGCTCCAAAATCGAACGACCCAGTGAAGGCGTCCGGTGCCGGGGTTGGAATTGGGTTTGCGCCGTAGAAGAACTTAATAATCTCCTGCAAAACGATCGCCAAACCGAAGGTGACAAGGATTTGATCTGCGTGTGGGCGTTTGTAGAAATGTTTGATGAGGCCGCGCTCCATGATCACGCCGACCAGTATCATCACCGGGATCGCAAATAGGATCGCCAATGGTACTGACCAGTCAATAATCGCGTTTCCGGCGGTCTCGCCAAACCAATCATAAACATATGGCACATCCACCTTGAGAGGATTGCCAAGAAAATCTGTTCGCGTCTCGTCGACCACTGTGTGAGAGAGCGTCAAAATCCGGTTGAGTGTTACGGCACAGAACGCACCAATCATGAACAGCGCCCCATGCGCAAAGTTCACGACACCGAGCGTTCCGAAAATCAGGGATAGTCCCAGGGCGATCAGCGCATACGCCGATCCTTTATCCAGCCCATTGAGGACCTGAAGAATAATCGCTTCCATGTTCCGACCTTTCGGTTTCGCCCGTCTCTTCCGGGCCAAAGGAAGATCGGACGGGATATCCCGTCCGATCCGAAGTCATTTATGCGCCTGGGTTACAGGTGCCGAGCTCACCACCAAAGATGGAGGCATCGTAAGTAACCTGAGATACCGGAGTAACTTCAACGATCTCGAGAAGGTCGAACTCAGATGTTGGGTTCTCTTTACCCTTCACGACAAGCACGTCTTTGAAGCACTGGTGGTCTTCTGCACGATAGAGTGTTGGGCCATTACCCATTCCGTCGAACTCAAACCCTTCTAGAGCTTCCGCAACACCACATGGGTTAAACGTGCCAGCACGTTCCACAGCATCCGCATACAGGATCGCCTGGACGTAGCATGTGTGCGCCGCCTGCGATGGTGGGAAGCCATATTTCTCACCAAAGGATTTCACGAAGGCGACTGTACCTTCATCCTGCAGCGACCAGTGCCAGTTTGTAGACCCGAAGATGCCTTTAACGTTCTCGCCCGCACCTTTCGCCATCAGGCGGGAGTACAGAGGAACAACAATCTCAAAGTTCTTACCGTTTGCTACACGATCGCGCAGACCGAACTGAACCGCGTTTGTCAGCGAGTTCACCATGTTACCGCCGTAGTGGTTCAGAACCAGAACATCAGCATCGGACTGCAGAACAGGCGTGATGTAGGAAGAGAAGTCTGTTTGTGTCAGGGGTGTTTTCACCGCTGCAACAGTTTCCCAACCAACAGCCTCTGTGGACGTCCGAACAGCTTCTTCTGTTGTGTAGCCCCAGTTATAATCCGCTGTCAGGTGATACGCTTTACGGTCGGAACCGTAGTTTGCTTCCAAGATCGGAGCCAGAGCAGCACCAGACATGTAGGAGTTAAAGAAGTGACGGAAACCGTTTGCCTTCTTATCCTTACCCGTTGTGTCGTTGGAGTGTGTCAGACCCGCCATAAAGATAACGCCTGCCTCTTGGCACAGCGCCTGAACCGCAACAGCCACACCAGAGGAAGACCCACCAGTGATCATGACTGCGCCGTCTTTTTCGATCATGGATCGAGCAGATGCACGCGCCGCGTCAGACTTTGTCTGCGTGTCGCCTGTCACATACTTAACTTCCTTGCCAAGGATACCGTTACCCTGAAGCGCTTTGGACGAGAATGTGTTCATCATGCCGCCGTCGCCACCACCATTGAGGTGCTCAACCGCAAGCTCGTATGCACGAAGTTCGTCCGCACCCTCGTCCGCGTACGGACCAGATTGTGGAACGTTAAAGCCCAGTGTCACGTCGGAACCAGTTGGCTCGTTCGTGTAAGAGTATGCTGGACGTGAAATAAGCGTAGGAACTGCTAGACCGGCACCAGCAATAGCACCAGTTTTCAGCAACCCACGCCGGGTTGTTGCAAAGTTAGACATATATTTCCTCCCAGTAGACTGGTGGACAACCACTCGCTGGCACGCCACCATATGCCTTTCACGCCCTTAGAATGCGCTAAAAACCGTCAATCTGACAATACACTGCTGTTTTTTAGAGCTTTTTTTGTAAATGTTTTTGATTGATATACGCAAAACGTGTAAATTTATTTTCAATCGAAGAATTTTTCGTTCAAATTCAAGAGGTCAGAATGGCTCGAACGTTGGTTGGCACACGAATCCGAGAACGGCGACGCGACAAAGGTTTCACGCAATCGGCCTTGGCAAAGACAGTTGGGATCTCCGCGCCCTATTTGAACCTCATAGAACATAACCGAAGGGGAATCGCAGGTCGGACACTTTCTGCACTCGCAGATGCACTTGAGATACCACTAAAGGAACTGGCCGAAGGCGCTGATCAAACTCTATTGGACAGACTTCTAGAAGCCGCGCAATCTGACCCGTCCGTCCTGGTAGAGGCCGATCGTTTAGAAGAGTTCGTTGGGCGATTTCCGGGTTGGGCGAGACTTCTAAAACGCCTGAGAGATCAAACGGTGTCCCATGGCGACGATCTGGCCGCACTGTCAGATCAGATCAATCGAGATCCATATTTTTCCGAAGCAATGCACCTTATGCTCTCAAATATCACCGCTATTCGATCGACGGCTGAAATTTTGACCGAAGGCGACGCGCTTCCGGAAACGATGAGAGATCGGTTCATTGGCAACCTTTATAAAGAGGTGCTGCGGCTATCGGACAGTGCGAGCGATATTCTCAACCATTTTGACAGTCAGTCGACCGAGATATCAATCTCAGACGACAAAGCGCCAAGCGAAACCTTTTGGTCCAATTTCGGTTTCTTTTCTGAAGCGCTCGAACACGGTGGAGAGATTGATCCCGTTGGACCGGACCCTCGATTGAAGCGCGATCTTTCATTATACCGCGACATGGCCGATGCCATCCCAGTCGACACCTTGACGAGAGCCGTCGATGCCGTCGGATACAATCCACTCGCCCTTGCGCATCAAACGAAGACTCCGCTCAATCTCGTATTTCGGCGACTTGCACATGCACCGCAGGGGCGCGATGCGCCAGAGTTCGGCCTTATGGAGTGCGACATGGCTGGCGGGGTTTTGTTCAGGAAGCCCCTATCCTCCCTTGCTTTGCCGCGGCGATCCGGGGGGTGCCCGCTCTGGCCGATCCACGCTGTCGCTGCGCGACCGGGGGAACCACTGCGCAGTCTAATAAAGATGCCTTCTGGCGAGGTGCTCCTGACATTCTCGGTTGCAACCCAAGAACCGCCGTCTGATTATCATCTGCCCGCCCAGCAAACGCTGTCTATGTTGTTTACACCCGACATTTCAAAAATCTTGGGACGCTCAGAGCGTGACACACTCCCGATAATTGCGGTCGGAGCGCAGTGTTCGATTTGCCCGCGCACAGATTGCCGGGCGCGCCGCGATGGGTTCATACTTGGGTAGACGTTGCACCTGACGCGCAAAGCCCTAAACTGATCCCGTCATTCTTTTTGGGAGGGAAGATGGCGAAGCGTATCCTATTGGTAGAAGACGAGCCTCACATCGTCGAGGCATTGAGCTTTGTTCTGATGAAAGAAGGTTTTTCCGTTACCGTGCAATCGACCGGCGAAGGTGTGCTTGATCGGCTCGCGTCGATATCTCCTGATCTCGTCATTCTTGACTATATGTTGCCGGGTCAGAGCGGCCTACAGATCCTCACCGAAATGCGGGAAACTGAACGGTACGCAGACACTCCAGTATTAATGTTGACCGCTAAAGGGCAAACGAAGGATCGTGCAGCAGCAGAAAACGCAGGTGTATCACGCTTTATGACGAAACCCTTCGCCAATTCAGAAATTGTCGCGGTGGCGAAAGAGCTGACGCGCCGGTGACGAAACGCCCCAGCATATCGGAAGATGCGACCGGTCGGGCGCGGATGTCTCGCAAACGGCGAGAGATTGCAATTATCGTTCCGATTTTTGGAGTTCTTGTTTTTTCCGCACCGATCCTCGACGCGTTTGGCCTATCCTCCCAAAACCTGGTCGTTCAATACGTCACGATTATCGCTTTGTGGTTTCTGCTTATTCTTGCGGCGTTTGTTTTGAACAGAGTGCTGCGCAAAGAACTCGGCGGTGATTGATGCTCAGTTTCAACCTTCTCGTCACGATCTGCCTCATATACGTTGCCATACTTTTCGCAGTTGCCGGTTGGGCCGAGGGGCGCGCGCGGGCCGGACGGGCGAAATTCCTGCAAAGCCCTATCGTCTACACGCTCTCGATTTCCGTCTATTGCACGGCTTGGACCTATTACGGCGCTGTGGGTTCTGCTGCACGGAACGGGCTTGAATTCGTCACTATCTACCTCGGGCCCACGCTTCTCTTTGTTGGATGGTTTTGGGTCTTACGCCGATTGGTGAATATCGGGCGGACACAAAGGATTACGTCGATCGCCGACTTCATCTCCAGTCGCTATGGTAATAACGCTCCATTGGCAGTGATTGTGACGCTCCTCTGTGTCATAGGGTCCACGCCTTATATCGCGCTCCAACTTCAATCGTTGACGCTCAGCTTCAGTGTGTTTGCCACCGAAAGCGTTGAACTTTCACAAACCTTCATTGCATTTTGGCTTGCCGTCGGTCTCGCGCTTTTTACCATTCTGTTCGGAACACGGAACATCGACGCGAATGAGCGTCACCACGGTGTCGTGACCGCAATTGCGGTCGAAGCGGTGGTGAAACTGGGTGCCCTTTTGTCGGTTGGTGTATTTGTCGTTTGGGGGATCGCAGATGGCCCGGCAGATATCTTCGCTCGGATTCCGCCCGACATGATGGCAGAGGGCCCAATCGTAACACCCCGATGGGCGACACTCACGTTCCTTGCCGCAGTTGCGATCATTTGCTTGCCGAGAATGTTCCAAGTTGTCGTTGTCGAGAACACCGCCGAGGATCACTTGGCGACCGCAAGCTGGGCCTTTCCGCTCTACCTCTTCCTTATGTCTCTGTTCGTTTTACCAATCGCAATAGGTGGCAAATCGTTTCTCCCAGCAGGGTCCAACCCCGATCTTTTTGTGGTCACGCTTCCGCTGGCGTTTGATCAATTTGGACTGGCGACACTTGCCTTCCTCGGCGGTTTCTCTTCAGCGACTTCTATGGTCATCGTTGCAGCAATCGCCTTGTCCACAATGATGTCGAACCATATCATTTTACCAATCTGGATCCGCGCCAATCGGGATCGCAACCCGCAATCAGACGATGTCCGATCCCTATTGTTGGTCGCCAGGCGGATCAGCATTCTCGCGATCCTCGCGCTGGGTTACATGTACTATGCCGTTACTGACGGCACGGCCGCACTTGCGTCGATCGGATTGATCGCTTTTCTTGGTGTTGCCCAGCTCTTACCTGCCCTTTTAGGGGGATTGTTTTGGAATAACGCAACCCGTGCCGGTGCCCTCGCGGGCATTCTTGTGGGCTTCGCGATCTGGGCCTACACGCTATTTCTCCCAAGTTTCGAGGGTCAATTCATTCTTTCAGAGGCCGCATTGACCACCGGGCCTTGGGGGCTGCAATGGTTAGCGCCGAGATCTCTGTTCGGCTCGACCATTGAAGACCCGCTGGTCCACGCCACCGCATTTTCGCTTGGCGCTAATGGAGTTACATTTTTGATCGTTTCACTATTGACGGTACCAAGTGCGTTGGAGCGTCTACAGGCGGTTCGAATGATCGCCAGTCAAGATGCGACACCTCGTTTCCGTGCCAGTTCCGGGTCAACTGTGGAAGATCTGTTTATCCTCGCTCAGCGCATTCTTGGACGGGCGGACGCAACCACATTGTTTGACCGAATGGCCAAAACACAGGGTAAAGAAAGCGGTCTTCCGGATTTGACCGACAGCGTGATTCGAAACCTTGAACGTGGATTGGCAGGAACCGTGGGTGCCGCCACCGCCCATGCCATGCTTGCGCAGGTGAGCGGCCCCGAGGACCTCTCTGTCGAAGATCTCTTTGCAATGGCGGACGAGACGGCCCAAATCATGGAATACAGCCACGAGCTCGAAATTAAATCCGAACAACTTGCGGCAAACGCGCAGAAGCTCCGTGACGTGAATGAACGACTCACAGAACTCTCGTCTCAAAAAGACGTATTTCTGAGCCAGGTTAGCCACGAACTTCGAACGCCGATGACATCCATCCGATCATTTGCAGAAATCATGCGGGACAGTCCGGATATGTCAGAGTCAGAAAAGCACCGATTTTCATCTATCATTCACGACGAAAGTGTGCGGCTCACGCGTTTGCTCGATGAAATTTTGGATCTGAGCTTCCTCGAAAGCGGCAAATCAAAGCTGAATATTCGTACGGAATCGATTACCGGAATTATTACGCGGTCCGAAACGTCGGTCGCCGCGCTCGCCGCTCGGAAATCGGCGACGATTATCAGCGACATTCGACCACGCGCCCTTCTTGCTGATGTCGACGGTGATCGGCTGTCGCAAGTGCTCATCAATCTGCTCACGAACGCCATTAAATATGGCGTGGCCGATACTCCCATCATCCGGATCACCGCGCGATCCCGGGGCCCCGAAGTTTTGATCCGGGTGAGCGACAACGGACCCGGCATTTCGGATGCAGATGCCCGCCTGATATTTGAAAAGTTCGCGCGCGTTTCAGACACAGGCGAAAAAGGAAGTGCCGGGCTCGGACTGTCGATTTCACGGGAAATCATGCGCACACTGGGAGGGGATATCGAACTGGCGCCGTCGCTTAAAGGGGCGACATTTGATGTGACATTTCCCAAATCACACACTGCACAGCAGGCTGCGGAATAAAAAAGCCCCGCAAAACTGCGGGGCTTCTAAGATTTTTTCCGGCTTTACGTCCAATGCAGTTGCGCAGGGCGAATCTCAAAAGAGATGTGCATTGCGCCACCTTCCAAGCCAGTTCTTGTGTGGTTGTAGAGCGAGCGCCAATACGGCTGGATTGTAACACCCTCGTCTTGAATGAGCGCAGCCATTTTCGCGACGATTCCTTTGCGTGCATCAAGATCCGCTGTCGCCAACGCCTCTGTCAGAAGCTCGTCAAACTCTGCATTTTCCCAACCAAACTCGTTCCAAGCTTCCCCGGAACGATACGCCAACGCATGCACCTGCACGGAGAGCGGACGGTGGTTCCAGTTTGTGGAAGAGTAAGGATATTTCGCCCAATCGTTCCAGAATGTAGACCCCGGAAGGATCGTCCGCTTGACGTTGATACCCGCTTGACGAAGCTGGTCGGCAACCGCATCGGTCGTGTTCCGGCGCCAGTCGTCGTCGATCGAGATCAGCTCGTGTTCGAAGTCACCCATGCCAGCTTCATCCATCAACGCTTTCGCGGCTGCCGGATCAACCTTTCTTTCTGGGAGCTGCGTATACTCTGGGTGTACAGGACATACGTGGTGGTTTTCGCCAATCGTACCCTGGCCGTTAATCCCGAGCTCCAAAAGAACCGAGTTATCAACCGCCATCGCGAGGGCCTGACGCACACGCTTATCTGCGTAAGGCTTCACACCACCCACCTCGGCGAGCTGGTTTGGACGCACAACGATTGTAGCAGCCGTGACGATTTCATTTGACTCAAGTTCAGACGACGCCGCGATCAGGTCAACAAACTCGCCTGACACGTTGTATGTCATATCAATTTCATCTGCCTCGGCAGCAGCCAACCAAGCTGCGGATTCCGTACCGTAGTCGACATACTCAACCCGGTCCATCCACGCGCCATTGCCTTCGTTCCACCATGTGTGGCCTTCGTTGCGGACAAGCACACCTTTAACGCCAACTTCATGGGAGTCCGGAAGATACGGACCCGTTCCGATTGGGTTTGTCAGCATCGTCTCAGCAGTGAAGGATGGGTGTGTAATCGCCGCAGGATAGTCCGCCATGCCAGCGACCAACGAGATGTCCGGCGCAGGCAGGTTCAATTTAATCGTAGTTGCATCAACAACTTCGATCGCACCTGCAATGGCTTTGTTGGTGTTGGCATCGATCAGCGTTGCCATCCGACCTGCCATCGAGTTACCCTCGACGTCTTTGTCACACCAACCTTCGATCACTGCAGCGATCTGCTCGGCTGTCAGGTCATCACCATTGTTCCACTTGACGCCCTCACGCACGTTAAGCGTGTAGGTTTTTGCATCCTCGGAAATTTCCCAAGATTCCAATAATTGTGGTTTGAATGTACCGTCGTTTTCGTACGACACGAGATATTCAAGCCAACCCCGTGTGAAGTTCGCAATTTGCGACCAATCGTATGTGCGTGGCTCTTTCAACGCACGAACTTCCATCTCGATACGAACTGTGCCGCCGGCCTTTGCGTGGCCGTCAGCTTTTGCTGCAGGTGCCGCCAAGCCCAGCATACCGTAGGCAGCAGCAGTGGTCGCGCCGAAGGAACTGGCAGTCGCCAAGAACTCACGACGATCCATTTCAGACGCGCCGACCTTCTTGCCCATCTCGACCAAGAAAGACGGAACAGCCCGTCCATTCATTTTTAGAAACTTCATTATTAACCTCTCCGTTGGTGCACGTTCCCGTGCGGTAGTTAGTTTCCTACCCAGTTATGAAAAAGCATCCGGTATTTCTCCGACGCTCCCCTTCAATTGAGCGACATCACCGCTCGTGCGGCAGAGTACAGCCCGCGAGGGCGTCTCCGTCAACAGGTTATGGGGATAAATCAAAGAAATCGCTCGGATTTGTCGCGAAGAAGCGAATTCCAGCTGCATAACGACCAACAAAGCTCTCTGAATTTATGGAGAGTTTTCCGTCTTGTGCGTACGCAAACTTCCGAAAAATGCGCCCACCGACGTGATGAACGGCCTCAGTCACTTCAGGCAGTTCAAGCGGGAAACGATCCGGCCATTTTGTATTTCGCGCAACCAATCGCGCATCAAACGGGTAGAAACGGTCCGGTTGTGACGCCCAATCGAGCAAACTGTATTTTTTCAGATAATACGTGAGCGCATGCGGCCCACCGAAATAGAATGGAAGCTCGCCGACCGAAAATTCGCGTGTGGGCAATACGACGCGCGCGCCGCTCGGGTTTGCTCCGCCAAAATATTTCTTCGAATACGGCCAATCCTTAGGAACCTCGGGAAAATAGCGCTCAGTGTGATCGATCAAACTTTGAAGGATAGATGATCTTCGGGGAAGCCGAAGGACAGCATTATTCACAAGTCGGGTATGATTTTTCAGCGTCCCGAACACGTAATCGGCTGATTGGATCGGGCGCAGACCCAACATATCTGTATCGACCCAGATATGGTCCGTCTCAGCCAGCATACGATACCGAAATCGATCCGCGAAAGCTGGAATAACACCATCACGCGCGTATTTCTCCGCAAGTTCAAGAGGTCCAAATGGTTCAGCGTTCTCAAGTCGAACACCTTCTGGCAGATTTTCGGGTGTTCCATAGGCGTACAGGACCGTTTCATGTCCAAGTTTAACAAAACTGGTCAAGCATAACGCCTCTGCAAAACCGAGCTTCGAACCCAACCAGAATGACGCAACACTTGGGAGCACCACCTTCACGAAATCACCGTGGGCATATCGGCGATCGGCCGATACAGCTTAATCACGGTGTTGGTACCCGAGGCCGGACTTGAACCGGCACGCCTTGCGGCAATGGATTTTGAATCCATCGTGTCTACCATTCCACCACTCGGGCACAGAACATCGCGTTATCTGATCCTGGGTCAGGCGGTCAACTGCTTACTCTGAATGTGCTTCGCAAATTTTTGACCCGCCAGGTTCGCAAGCTGTGTAATCGCCTTGGACCTGGCGACCCGCGTTTTCGAGGTATAATCCTCGTAGTTCTTCGAAATATCCTTCAAATCATAAAGATAGTTCACCATCGCACCTTGGGATTGCTGTTGCCCTTTCTCGGACAGATCCGCATCTTCATGAACGGCATGAATGCGCGCTCCATTTCCGAGATGAAACCGCGCAACCGGATCATCTGGCTGTCCGTCGCTTCCCTTCATCTCGCTCAGATAATAAGCCGCAATTTGGTTGATCGGAACGTCGATGAAGACATCCTTGGCGTCGGCCGATGCGCTTTCCATCCACTTTGATAGGCCAGGAATGGGGGACAGCGTCACAAATGTCTCCAGCGCTTCGAACTCGACCTGTAGGAATTTCACAACTTGCTTGATGAGAAAGTTACCAAAACTGATTCCGGCGAGGCCGCTCTGACAGTTCGAGATCGAGTAAAATGCTGCAACCGTCGCGCGATCTTGCGCGCAAATCTCGCGATCCTCTGCCAGGACATCCCCAATTGCGATCGGAATTTCCGTGCCGAGAGCAACCTGCACAAAGATCAGTGGCTCATCAGGCATCGCCGGATGGAAATAGCCGAAGCACCGTCTGTCCGGAGGTTCCATGCGCTGGCGCAACGCGCGCCAATTATCAATCTGGTGCACAGCCTCATAACGAATAATCTTCTCCAAGATCTCTGCAGGGCTGCCCCAGTTCAGGGGTCGAAGCTCTAAAACGCCAAGATTGAACCAAGCCGTGAGAAGCGATTTCAGATCAATGTCAGCGCGCTTGAGCGTGATGTCTTTTTTGACCGCCTTTAAAAGATCCGCTCGAAGTTCGACCAAGCAGCGCGTGCCCTCTTTCGTTTGATTTAGCCGGCGGAAAAGATCGCGTCGGGGCGCCTCAATCGTTTGCACCAGCGTGTGATAGCGCTCAGCATCTGGCAATTCGGTGTAACTCTGCAAAGCCGATGACGCTCTTCGCGGGTCGAGATCGAGATTTTGTGTGAGATGTGAAAAAAATTGCTGTTTCGCGTCTGCGTCGCTTCCCGCGTAGGCTTCCCAAAACGCTGCGGCGAGACCACGCGTTTGATCATATCCTTTGGCCGAGAGCACCTGTTCAGCAAGCTCCACGAGTGAAAGTTCGGAGTTGGGACGCCACCTGGAAAGGGTCGCATTTCCGGCAACGGTTAAAACGAGATCTTTTATGGTCGTCATAAGGCCTCCGCTGAAAATGTGTCACAATCTGCAACACGCGCGGTGTTGTAACCGCGGACAAACCATCGCTGTCGCTGCTCTGACGTCCCATGTGTATATGTATGCGGGTTCGGGCGCTGGCCAGCGTTCCGCTGCAATGTGTCATCACCAATTTGCTGCGCTGCGTTCTGCGCTTCCGCTAAGTCTCCAGGCTCAACCGTGCCGAGTCGCTCTTCCGCATATCTGGCCCAGATGCCAGAAAAGCAATCGGCCTGAAGTTCCAACATCACTGACACTCTGTTTGCCTCACTGCGGGACACCTGTTGGCGAATTTGGTTCGCTTTGGGTAGGGTCCCAAGTTGGTTCTGAACATGATGTGCGACCTCATGCGCAACCACATAGGCCGCAGCAAAATCTCCACCTGCGCCCATGCGGCGGGCCAGTGTGGTGAAAAAAGCTGTATCGAGATACGCCTTTTGATCTGCCGGGCAATAAAATGGTCCGGACGCACCTGATGCTGTTCCACAGGGCGACTGCGTGGCGTTTTTATACAGTACAAGCGTCGCCGGTTGATAGCTTCTGCCTAACTGGGTGCGGAATATCTCTGCCCAAATCACCTCTGTGTCGCGAAGGGTGACAGCCACGAATTCCCCCATCGCTTCGTCTTCGGCAGTCATTTCAGTGGATACATCCCCCGACCCAAGATTGCCCTGTAAAAGCGGAGTAACGTCTATTCCTAAAAAATAGCCAACGACCACAATAACTATAATCCCAAGACCGCCAATCTGCGCGCCACCTCTGCCGCTTCGACGTCGATCTTCGATATTGCTGCTGGTTTCCCTGCCGCGCCACTTCATCGGCCCTCTCCCTGCCGTTTCGTGTCAAACCTATGCGAGCCATCTTCACCGAACAAGTGCGTTGACCCCATCCTGCCCAAATGATGAAACCCCGCTCATGTTACGCCGCCTTTACGATTGGACGCTGGATCAAGCGGAAAAACCCTATGCCCTTTGGGTGCTCGCCGCTGTTGCGTTTGTTGAAAGTTCATTCTTTCCAATTCCACCTGATATTTTGTTGATTCCGATGGTTCTTGCAGCCCTAAGCCGCGCATGGTGGATCGCCTTTGTTTGCACAGTTGCCAGTGTCTTTGGCGGCGCTTTTGGATATCTAATTGGCGCGGAGCTGTTCGATTTGATCGGAGAGCCCATTTTGAACATTTACAACAAAGGCGACTATTTTGCGGAATTTGCAGAAAGGTTTAATGCCCAGGGTCACTGGGCCGTTCTCTTCGCAGGAATGACCCCTTTCCCATATAAGGTGATTACGATTGCATCTGGTGTCACAGGCCTTCCATTTGGTCAGTTCATGCTCTGGTCGTTCATCGCCAGGGGCGCACGTTTCTTTATCGTCGCAGCCCTTCTTTGGTATTTCGGCGAACCCATTAAGCGTTTCATTGAGCGCTACCTCGGCCTTCTCTTCACGCTCTTTTGTATCCTCCTTGTCGGCGGATTTTTTGTATTGAGGTATTTATGAGCCGTATCGTTGCCTGTCTCGCTGGTCTTGGGTCCGCCGCGCTCCTTCTTGGCGCATTCTACTTCCAATATGGCGAAGGTCTCGCCCCGTGTGCGATGTGTATATGGCAACGCTATCCGCATGTCCTGGCATCAGCACTTGGTATAGCTGTTCTTTTTGCACCTTCTACCACCATGATGATCGCGGGAACGCTTGCAACGGTTACGACATCTGCCATTGGGGTCTTCCACACCGGCGTAGAGCAAACCTGGTGGGACGGACCGAGCACATGCACATCCGGCGACATCACGCACCTCACGCCTGACGAACTACTTGATCAGATTATGAACGCGCCCATGGTGCGCTGCGATGAAATCGTATGGGCCTTCGGCGGAATTTCGATGGCGGGTTGGAACGCAATCATATCGGCGGTTCTGGCCCTTGTATGGATCGGGGCGCTCACCATGCGGGTGCAAGGTCGTTAAGCCTCCAGTTCGGCATCCCAATAGAGATAATCCATCCAACTCTCATGCAAATAATTGGGCGGAAATTTCCGCCCTGCATTCATCAACTGACCTGGAGATGGGTGTGTGGGCGTTCGCCTCAATGTCATTCCTGCTTGAGGAAGCATTTTGTTGCCCTTTTTCAAGTTGCAAGGTCCACAACTCGCCACCACATTTTCCCACGTCGTCTTGCCGCCGCGGGATCGCGGAACAACATGATCAAAGGTCATTTCGCCTTTGGCACCGCAATACTGGCACGTGAATTCATCGCGGAGGAACAAGTTGAACCGGGTAAATGCGGTTGTCTTTGAAGGCCTCACATAATCTTTAAGAACGATCACGGACGGAATTCTGATCGCGGTCGATGGAGAATGCACATATGTGTCATACTCTGCCAGGATGGTCACCCGATCAAGGAATGCTGCCTTCACGGCATCCTGCCAGCTCCATAACGAGAGTGGGAAGTACGAGAGTGGTCTAAAATCTGCATTCAACACCAATGCGGGATGTTCCCGTAAGCTGGTGGGTTTGTGGACAAACTCTTCTGAAAAATCAGTTGTCATTGGTCGGAATGGCTCCTGTCCCTACGCCTGCTCTTTGCGGGGACGGGACCGCCCGCCCCTCATCTTGTTGCCTTCACTATATCTAGCGGCGAACATCCATCAAGCCCCCAGATTTGTTGACGAACGGTTATCCCCAGTTTGAAACAGAAGTGTGACAAGAACGGAAAAAATCCAGCAAAATCAGCTTATGTTGCGTCTCAGGAACGTTGCAGCCGCCTCCAAACCGTCGGGCGCGATCCCGTGCCCTGTTCCGGGCGATGTATGCGTCTCGACAGAAAGTCCGGCCGCGACCAGTCCTCGTTCGGCAAGTGACATAGAATCATAGGGCACAACATCGTCCGCATCTCCGTGAACCAACAGAATGGGTGGTTCGCTTCGTTTCTCGCGTGGAAGAGCTTCGGCGTTCATCAAACGACCAGAGAATCCCAGGACTGCGCCAATTGGATCTTTCCGCCTTGGGCCCACTTGCAAGCTCACCATAGAGCCTTGCGAAAACCCAAAAAGCACAACCTTCTCATCAGAAAGCCCAGATGAAGCGATCTGATCCGTAAGCCAATGATCGAAGATATCCGTGTTCTTCGCAAAATCCTGTCCCATCTCTGCGGGATCACTCCCGTCAATCCAATATACTGGAAACCATTGGCGACCCATCGGATTTACAGAACAGACATCGGGCGCGTGCGGCGCAAGATATAGAGCGTTGGGATAGAGTGCTTGAAGTGGACGGGACAACCCGATGAGGTCGTGCCCATCAGCACCATACCCATGAATAAACACAAAAAGCTGCTCAGGTGCCACCTTCGGATGCACCGCCTCGAATGCCAATGTCACGATTTTATCCCTTCACGCCCCTTCTGCACGCGATAGTAGTCCCAGAGAAGTCGGGCCGCAACGCCCCGCCAGGGGGACCAGGCCTGTGCCATTGTCGCAATCTCTTTTTCTTTCGGGCGCTCCGGCAGATCAAAAAGGATTTTTACGCTTTCTTGGAGCGCCAAATCCCCAGGTGCAAACACATCGGCCCGTCCGAGAGAGAACATCGCATAGATTTGTGCCGTCCAAAGACCGATGCCCGTAATCTTCGTCAGTTCCTTTATCACAACTGTAGACGGATGTGCCCTGAGACCGTCATAGTCTAATCCGCTCTCGGCAAGTGCACGGGCATATCTTATTTTTTGACGCGACAGCCCGCATGCCCGCAAGTCATCGTCTGTTGCTCCTACGATCCGCGCGGGATCAACAAGGTCTGCGATCTCGAGTTTCTGCCAGATTGCATTTGCGGCCGCGACACTGATTTGTTGGGAACAGATCGCATCAAGAAGCGCAACGAACCCATCACCGCGAAGCCGGAGTGGCAGCGGACCGGTATGTTCAAGCGCGTATGCAAACCGCTCCTCGCGCTCGGCCAGCCAAGCAGCCCCTTCGGCCACGCAGGCGTCCGAGAATATGACACGTTCATCCATTTCCGAGACGCACCACCCAGTCCATTGTTTCCTCGACCGATGACATCACATGCGCCTCCGGTAAGATCGGACGTTTCAACATCAGAACCGGAATGTGAAGGGCCCGCGCAGCATCCAGTTTACTGACAGAGTTCGGACCTCCAGCATTTTTGACGATCAACCAGTCAATTTCTAGGCGCTTAAAAAGCTCAATCTCGTGTTCAATCGGGAATGGCGGTCGTCCCTGCAAAAATTCTCCATTGTGCGGGTACGGGTGCGTTGGTTGATCGATTGTTCGCGCATAGACATATGCGTGACCAAGCCCTGCAAACGCAACGATGGTTTGCCGACCGGTTGCAAGGAAGACGATTTGACCGTCCTTTACATGACGCGCCGCAGCTGCCGGGGTTTCGATATCAATCCATGTATCATCCGCACTCGGTGTCCATTCCGGGCGCTGCAGGATACAGTGGTGGCGCACTTTGATCGCGGCCGCACTGGCCGACATGCGCTGCGCGAATGGATGCGTTGCATCGATCAAGACGTCAATGTCGTGGGTTTGAACAAAATCTTGCAGGCCTTCTCTGCCTCCGAATCCGCCGATGCGCGTGGGCACTCCAACTGGCATGGGCTTGCGCGTGGCCCCCGCGAGAGAGGCTGTCACGTTGTGCCCGGCCGCGGCCAAAAGGTGGCACAGTTCGCGCGCTTCGGCGGTGCCCGCCAAAACAAGGATGTTCATTCCGCATGCCCCAAAACAGTTCCAGCACGGTCGATCACAACAATGTCGATCTCGGTCTCTGGCAATCGGGTACGAACCTCGGCCAAGGCACGTAGTGCCACGTTCTGGCCGAGCGCGGGCCCCACGCGGTCAACCGCTTCTAACGCCGTGTTACAATCCGTAAGATCGACACCATCTGCCCAATCGCTCAACTTTGCAAAGTCTACCACTGATCGCGAAGAATGAAGATCAACAGCGCCTTGTGCAAGTTTTGTGATCTTTCCAATCCCGCCCCCAATCGTAAGCTTTCGAACCGGAGATTTCGCGAGATACTTTACCATGCCGCCGTAGAAATCACCCATATCAAGCATCGCAATCTCCGGAAGGTCATACATCCTCTGGACAATTTTTTCCGAGGTCGCACCGGTGCATCCCGCAACATGGGTCAAACCTTCGGCGCGTGCCACATCGATACCTCGGTGGATCGACGCAATCCAAGCGGCGCAAGAGTACGGGCGAACAACACCCGTCGTGCCAAGAATAGAAAGGCCCCCTTTTATTCCTAAGCGTCCGTTCCAGGTTTTCTTCGCGATGTCTTCTCCACCAGGTATCGAAACGGTTATTTCTACATTCGGCGCATGGCCAAACTCTGCCGCTGCCGCCATGACTTCGGCGGTCATCAACTGACGCGGAACAGGATTGATCGATGGTTCTCCGATCGCGATCGGCAAACCCGCTTTGGTGACGGTTCCAACGCCGTCGCCCGCTTTGAACACAATGCCTCCCTCCGACACCCGCACCGTCGCGATAATCAAAGCACCATGTGTTACATCTGGGTCATCGCCTGCATCTTTCGTGATCCCAACCGCGACCCAACCCGGACCTTTCTCGAAATGGGCGATCGGAAAAACAGGCGTTTCCCCCTTTGGCAAAACAATACCAACCTCTGAAAGGTGAATGCCCCCCCAAAGCATGTGCAAACCTGCCTTTACCGCTGCAGTGGCGCAGGCACCCGTCGTCCATCCGCGGCGCAAATCAGAGGCATTTTCTCGTCCCATCTGCCCTCTATATGCCGCTCCGTTCGCGACGCCAATCGACCCCAAACGTCGCGCTTTCCCTTTCCCTCGACAAACTGCGTGCCCATAAGGCCCAGATGACGACTCAATTGCCCAAATATGACTGGCCCGTTTTTGAACCCGGATGGGTATGGCTCTGCGGTGCAGGCCCCGGCGATGCGGGGCTTCTTACCCTTCACGCCCTCAACGCATTGCAGCAGGCAGATGTCGTCGTGCATGATGCCTTGATCGGGGATCATATCCTAAGCTGGGTTCGAGACAGTGCAGAAATTATCTATGCCGGAAAAAAGGGGGGCAAGCCGTCCCCGAAGCAGAAAGATATCTCCCTTAGGCTCGTCGAACGAGCCCGAAGCGGCCTGCGCGTTCTGCGCCTCAAAGGCGGTGATCCGTTCGTGTTTGGGCGTGGCGGAGAAGAGGCGCAAACCCTTGTGCAGCATGGGATTCCGATCCGTGTCATTCCAGGAATCACCGCTGCAATCGGCGGGCTGGCCTATGCCGGAATTCCTGCGACGCACCGCGATGTGAACCAGTCGGTCACCTTTGTAACGGGACATGATCAATCCGGCAAAAGTCCAAGTTCGTTGGATTGGGCCGCGATTGCCAAAGGGTCCCAAGTCATCATGATCTATATGGGCATGAAGCATTTCCCCAAAATTGCAGGCGACTTGATTGACGGCGGGCGAGATCCGAATGACCCGGTGGGCATCGTGACAAGCGCGGCCACGGATGATCAAACGACCTTCGAGACCACCTTAGCCGAATGTCGCGATCCCGGTCACATCGCGCATCTCTCACCTCCGTCTCTGATCTGTATTGGGCGCGTGGTTTTGTTGCGTCAGGTCCTCGACTGGATGGGTGCGATTGCAGGAAATGCACCGCGCAATCTCGATCCGCTTGGCCGCGGGCGCCCTGCTGAAGCATCGTGAGCCACGGGCTCGTAATCGCTGCGCCAACCTCGGGCAGCGGCAAAACAACCCTTACCTTGGGCATCCTTCGCGCCCTTGCAGAAAAAGGGTATGCCGTACGGTCCGCAAAATCTGGGCCCGATTACATTGATGGGGCATTCCATGCTCACGCAACCGGGCAGACATGTGTCAATTTGGACGCTTGGGCAATGACACCGGACCGCCTCCGGACCCTCGCACAGGGTAAGGATCTACTGATTGTCGAAGGGGCAATGGGCCTTTTTGACGGAGCCGCCCATGACGGTTCAGGATCAACCGCAGACGTAGCTGCGGCGCTAAGACTGCCGATTGTTCTTGTCGTTGATGCATCTCGCCAAAGCCAATCTATTGCGGCTTTGGTTCATGGGTTTGCGACCTACCGACAGGGCACCCACATTGCCGGGATTATCCTGAACAAAGTCGGTTCGACACGGCACATCCAGGGCCTTACTGCCGCACTATTGCCATTGGGAATACCTGTTCTGGGCACCCTTCCGAACACCCCGGAGATTGAACTCCCATCCCGTCATCTTGGTCTGGTCCAAGCGGAAGAACGCGCTGATCTTGACGCTTTCCTTACTAAAGTTGCGCGGCACATATCGGATCATATTCCGTTGACGTCGTTGATCGATCTTGCGGAGGAGATCGCCCCACCAAAACTGAAGACACATCGGCTGTATCCACCAGCGCAGCGGATTGCGGTGGCCAAGGACGCCGCATTTGCCTTTGCATATCCGCATCTCTTGATGGATTGGCGCGCAAAAGGCGCCGACCTCGCGTTCTTCTCACCGCTTGCGGACGACCCCGTTCCAGACGCCGATTTCGTGTTGTTGCCGGGCGGATACCCCGAACTTCACGCAGGTCGGCTTGCCGCAAACGCGACCTTTATGTCTTCACTCCGCGCGGCACCGCAGGTCTATGGAGAATGTGGGGGATACATGGTCATGGGCGATGGTTTGATCGACAAAGAAGGTCGCAGGCACGCGATGGCAGGCCTCCTTCGTTTGGAAACGAGCTTCGAGACCCCAAAACGCCACCTTGGCTACCGGCACCTGAAGCCACTTGGGGGACCATGGACCTCAGACTTGATGGGTCATGAGTTCCACTACGCGTCAACGGTCCGTGCAGAAGGATCGCCTCTCTTTGATGCAACAGACGCGGCGGGCAAAAAAATTGGCAGCATTGGTCTCCGACATCAAAAACATGCCGGCAGCTTTGCGCATGTGATTGACGCGGCGCCACCTGCCCCCTAGCGAAGGAATATGACCACCACGACCGTTGATCCGATTGCGCGCCGCAATGTTTGGGCACTCGTTTTTGCACAGGCGATTCTCGGGTCGCAACTTGCGATGATCTTTGTGATTTGCGGATTGGCGGGTCAAAAACTCGCTCCGAATATCTGCTTCGCCACAATGCCCATTTCGCTCATCGTCTTTGGCTCGATGACAACAGCCCCATGGCTTTCTAATTTTATGCAGCGTTTTGGCCGCGTTCCGGGCCTATTCTTGGGCGCATTGGGCGGGGCGATCGGGGCGGCCATATGCGCCTATGCGATGGTGATCGAGAGCTTTGGCTTGCTCTTGTTGGGGTCCTACCTCACCGGGATTTACATGAGTAGCCAGGGCTTTTTTCGTTTTGCCGCGATGGACATGGCAAGTGATGAGTACAAGCCCCGGGCAGTATCTTATGTTATGGCCGGTGGGTTGGCCTCTGCGATCATTGGTCCACAGCTTGGAAAAGTGTCCTTCGACTGGTCGATCTTTCCCTTCACCGGAACGTATATCGCCGCGATTGGGTTAAACGTTGTCGGGTGTTTGTCCTTACTGTTCTTGAAGATCCCAGTGCAGCCGCACAAAACCACCCAGCTTGTCGGAGGCCGCAGCCGCGTTGACCTTCTGCGGGATCCCGTGATCCTTGTCTCCATCATTTGCGCAATGGTGGCCTATGCCCTCATGAACCTTGTCATGACGTCAACACCTCTTGCTGTGGTGGGCTGTGGGTTTACGCAAAACCAAGCGGGCGACATCGTCATGGCGCACGTCCTGGCTATGTTCGCCCCGAGCTTTGTAACAGGGCATCTGATCAACCGATTTGGAGTGCGCAGCGTCGTTGGAAGCGGCTTGGGAATATTGGCCCTTGCAGGGATTGTGGCCGTGGCCGGTGTCGATTTGCTTAACTTTTATGGCGCGTTGATCCTCCTTGGTATCGGTTGGAACTTCGCCTTTATTGGCGCGACATCCATGCTCGCGACGGCGCACAGCGTGGAGGAACGGGGACGGGTCCAAGGCATGAACGACTTTTTCGTCTTTGGCCTTGTCACAGTGGCATCGCTCGCATCGGGTGGTCTTATGAACTGTTCAGGCGGTGATCCCGTTACAGGTTGGACAAGCGTTAATGTCGCAATGGTGCCCTTCTTATTGATCGCTGGGATCGCATTGGCCTGGCTGGCGGGTCGGTCGCGAAGCCCGCAGCCTGCGCAGTAACTCCTCAGTAAAGCGACCGGAGGAAAGCCATTTGGGCACGCAGAGGATGGGGCTCAAGGCGTCCTTCGAGGACGGCGCTAGGATCGCGACCCGCTTTTTTGAGAGTATAGGGGACAAGATAGCCAAACCTCGAAATCGGTTGAAGCGATCCGCAGCCCGAAATTCGATGCAATGCCCCGTCCGCGAATTGGGGGACCTCTTCAGGATTGGGCAAAACGCGTCCGCCGCGTTTTGAAAGATCCGGGACGGCGCGCAACCATCCAGCCGCGGCAAATCCCGTGCCGTTGTCGCGCGCTGGCCGATCTATTCCAGCCGCTAGGCCCAAGACCTCCAGCAGAGCCCCGCCGGATACATCAAGATATCCCCAAAGAGTGTCCCAAGTCTCAAAATCGAACCCTTCTATGTCGGTTTCCCGTGCATCAAGCATATCGGTGAACGACTTCTTGGGGAGGTTCACCGCCCGTATCACCGCGGCCAGCGGGTGCGCCACGTCATGCGCCCGCACATCGCCCCCCGCGAATATTTCGTCCAGACAATCCCGCCACCATTGCAAGCGGATACGTGCAATCATGGGTTCGGCCGTTACATATGGCGCGCGGGCAACCTCGAGATTGAAGGCCAAGATCGGTAAGAGCTTTTCCCGAAGCGGTAACGGCATGGTCATGACCACGCGGAATCGGGCCGGATCGCCCTCTGCGACGTTTTCTGCACAGGCCTGTAGGCTCATATGGCCTTCGCCCCGTCCCGGATCAGCTTCCAATTGATTGCATCAATCAACGCCTCAAAAGACGCATCAACGATGTTCGCCGAGACGCCAACAGTCGCCCAGCGCTGGCCTTGCCCGTCTTCACTATCAATAATGACACGTGTGACCGCCTCGGTCCCGCCATTGGTGATACGGACCTTGAAATCCACCAGCTTCATGTCTTCAATTGCTGACTGGTACGGGCCGAGATCCTTCCCCAGCGCCTTCGAGAGTGCATTCACTGGCCCTGAATCTTGGCCAAGCACATCAATACTGTCGCTCACGGACATCACCTCTTGGTCACCGATCTGGGCCACAACAACCGCTTCGGAAAAGCTGACCAGCGCGCCCTTTGCGTTGCGCCGCCGCTCCACCGTTACACGGTACCGTGTAATGTCAAAGAACGTGGGCTTGAGGCCCAGCACCTCTCGCGCCAAAAGCTCGAACGAGGCCTGCGCGCTGTCATAGGCGTATCCCCCATCTTCCGCGCGTTTCACATGGTCCAGGATCTGACCCAGCCTCGGGTCGCCTTTTTCAACGTCCAATCCCATTTCGGTGAGACGCTTGCGCAGGTTCGACTGCCCTGCCTGGTTGCTCATCGGAATAACGCGCTGATTACCGACCAAGATTGGGTCCACATGTTCGTACGTGGTCGGATCTTTCACAATCGCACTCGCATGAAGGCCTGCTTTATGGGCAAAGGCGCTCGCACCCACATAGGCCGCCTGTTTTTGCGGCACGCGGTTCAAGATGTCATCGAGCATCCGGGAGAGCGCGGTCATCCCCTCAAGCGCGTCACGTGAAATCCCGGTCTCAAAGCGGCTGGCATAGGGTTCCTTCAGCAAAAGCGTCGGGATCAACGTGGTCAGATTGGCATTTCCACACCGCTCCCCAAGCCCATTGAGCGTCCCTTGGATCTGTCGCGCGCCTGCATCGACGGCGGCCAGCGAATTGGCAACCGCATGTTCGGTGTCGTTATGAGTATGAATGCCAAGGTAATCGCCAGGCACGCCGGACGCAATCAATGCCTCAGCGGCTGTGCGCACTTGATCGGGCAGCGCGCCCCCATTCGTATCGCACATAACAACCCAACGGGCGCCGGCATCATAGGCCGCCCTCGCCGCCGCCAAGGCGTAGTCCTGATTGGCTTTGAACCCGTCGAAGAAATGTTCACAATCAAAGAGCGCCTCGCGTCCTTGGGCGACAATATGCGCGATCGAGGCGCGGATGTTGTCGAGGTTTTCCTCCAGCGTGATGCCGAGCGCCGTCTCCACATGAAAATCATGGGTTTTGCCCACCAGACACACAGCAGGCGTATCCGCGTTCATCACAGCGGCCAGGACATCATCATTCTCGGCTGAGCGTCCGGCCCGTTTCGTCATCCCAAAGGCCGTGAATGTCGCACGTGTCTTGGGGGCTCCCGCAAAGAAATCACTGTCGGTCGGATTGGCGCCGGGCCAGCCCCCTTCGATATAGTCGATGCCCAGCGCGTCCAGCGCCTCGGCAATCCGGGTTTTATCTTCAACTGAGAAATCAACGCCCTGGGTTTGCTGTCCATCGCGCAGGGTTGTGTCGAAAAGATAGAGGCGTTCGGTCATTTAAATGCCTCGAAAACAAAGCAAATGTTAAAGGCGCCCGTACCGCACGGGGTGGAAGCGAAGCGCCCGCCCCGGTGGGGGGCGGTGCCGGCGCTAGTTGCATCAAACCCAAATGTCATAGTACCTCCAATCTGGACGCATCAAATTCAGGTGTGACTTGCCAGCTTGTCCGCTCCTTAGAGATTTTGACGATGACGCCCGCATCCATGAGCCCTTTTTTTAGTCTATCTGCGGTTTCCCAATCCTTTTTAGCGCGTGCCGCATCCAGCTTAGAGACGACAGTTTCAATAAGGCCCGCTTTTTCGAATGCACCGACAACTGTCTCTTCCAAAGCGCTAGGCGAAAGATCATCGAAGCCAATTAAGTCCAAAGCCGCTCTAAGCGCAGCCCACTCTTCGTCTCTGGCAAGTTTATGCAATTCTGCGATCAGCTTTGGGGTATTTAAGTCATCTCGAAGCGCCTCAACAACAGAGGCCGGTGGTTTCGGATTTGCATCAACTCCGGAAATTCCTTTTGACCATTTGTTCAGCGTTGCACGCGCCTCGCGCGCCTTCGCTTCCGTCCAATCCATGGGCTTACGGTAATGCGTGGACAGCATAACAAAGCGGATCACCTTTCCCGGCCAGCCCTGATCCAGCAAATCCCGCACGGTGAAGAAATTGCCCAAGGACTTGGACATCTTCTTCCCCTCAACTTGTAGCATCTCATTGTGGATCCACACCTTGGCGAACTTGTCCTCTCCCAAAACACCTTTGGATTGGGCAATCTCGTTTTCATGATGTGGGAATTGCAAATCCAAACCCCCGCCATGGATGTCAAATGTATCCCCCAGCAAGGCGCGCGACATGGCAGAACATTCGATATGCCAGCCCGGGCGCCCAAAACCCCAAGGGCTTTCCCATCCAGGCTCGGCACCACTCGACGGTTTCCAAAGAACAAAATCCATTGGGCTCTCTTTGTAAGGGGCCACCTCGACCCGTGCACCTGCGATCATGTCGTCCACGGACCGCCCTGACAGCTGGCCGTAATGCTCGTAGGCCTCGACCCGGAACAAGACATGGCCCTCTGCCTCATAGGCCAAACCCTTATCGAATAGCATCCCGATCATTTCGATCATATGCGGGATATATTCGGTCGCCCGCGGCATGTGGTTCGGGGTCAGAGCACCCAGCGCCGCCATATCTTCTAGGAACCACTCAATCGTCTCATCTGTGATGTCTCGGATCGGGCGACCGGTTTCTGCGGATTTTGCGTTAATCTTGTCGTCTACATCTGTGAAATTCCTCGCATAGGTGACGTTTTCTGCGCCAAACTCATGCCTTAGCAAACGAAACAGAACGTCAAAGACGACCACCGGCCGCGCATTCCCCAAATGCGCGCGATCGTAAACTGTTGGGCCACAGACATACATCTTTGGCTGGCCATTTGAGAGTGGCGCAAAATCTATCTTTTTGCGTCCGAGCGAATTGTAGAGTTTTATCGACATAAGCCTCTCCCTTGGCGCGGGCGGCTATCACTTGGTTTGAGATTTGAACAGAGATGACCGACCGCAGATTTTCAGCGGATAATAATGCAACCGATAATGCAGCATGTTTTGGTCATGGCGGGTCTTTACGCCACCCATCCCCAAAGTGCCAGGATTTTCCTTGCTCTTGGTTTGCGGACATGATCCGAAGGGTCATCTCCAAACTAAAGAGGTCTCTGATGCCCAAGGTTTCTTCTCGTGTTGGCAATATCATTGGTACA